>JBBDYJ010000033.1:0-21546 GCA_040901675.1 Pirellulales bacterium
CGGCACTATCATGACGCTCGCGAAACACCGAAGTTATTCTTCGGGCGTTCCCTAGGCGTCGTAGCAGAAGAAGCGGCAGAAAATCGCACATCTGTGCGGCACTGGGCTGCCTAGTTGTCTTGAACGGATGCGGGTTGTGCGGTTGCGGGTACAGTGAAACACCGGCATTCGATAAGAACAACGACGAAGCGCTTAGCGATAATGGGCTGCGTGAAGCCGACTCGAAGGAGACCGAGATGAGTGCAGTATCACGAAAGCAGCTCATTGATGCGAAAACGCGTCGCGATTCGATACGCGCGGCGGAGGAATTCACCCGATACCTAAATCGGCGCTACGGTCCAATTGATATTCATGCGGCAGGGGGAGACGGGTCCAGAAGTAGAAAGCAGTTCGCCAAAGTCATGGTGGACTGGAACCACATTCATTTCTCGAATGAGGACGTAAAGTCCGTTTGTGGTAAGCCGACGGTTGATACCGATACGGCTATCATCTATGAGCTTGGGGAGTCTGGCGGGGGACGCTGGGAATTTGCAATTCAGGCGGAAACGATCCGGGCCGTGCGGTTCATTGGTCCGCGCTCCGAGAGTGCGCCGAGAGGTGAACTGCCTGCCGGTGGTGCGCCAGCCCAGTCTCCGGATGACTTCGAAGCGACCGAAGCGCTTCGGGAACAATATCGTGATGCTGAGACCCAGGAAAGTCGCGCGCAGGCAAAGGCCGCGTTTGTTCAGGTTCTCAGCGAGCGCTACAGCGGAATTGATGCGAGCGTCACAGGGCGGGGGGCCTTTGAGCAAGCAGCGCGGTTCGGCAAGCTGATGCTAGAATGGAATCCGATACACTTTTCCGTTGACGATCTTAAAAAGATTGCGGGGAAGCCGACTGTTGAGACGCGTCAACTCCTTGAATACCATTTCGACAATGGATTGGATAACAGCCCCTGGAGGTTTAACACTGATGGGCCGACGATCGTAGGCGTTGAGTACATTCCAGGTGACTGACACGCTTTAGCGGGTAGAGCCGGCCGTCTCGGCCAGCGTACCCAGCGTCGCTTGTTAACAAATCGGTGACGATTAGAGCGGCATAGGCCGCTGTTTGGCCAACGCGTACCAATCCACCGGCTCATCGGGCGATGTCGCCTGCCAGCCGATTGTTGCCACCACAGGCGGCACCGCGCGGGCCTTCAGCTCGGCGTAGTTGCTCGCCGTGCTCGCATCGTGCGGCGGTGCCTTCGGCTGATTCAACACCACGCCCGCCACGTCCAAGCCATCCCGAAACGTGGCCGCCACCACCAATGCCGACAGCGTCTGGTTGATCGTCCCGAGCACGTCGGCCGCCACCATCACCAGCGGGAAGCCGAAATCGGCCGCCAGATCCGCCTGGTATTCGTCGTCGTCGACCGGCGACAAGAGCCCGCCCGCCCCTTCGATCAGCATCACGTCCGATCTTTCGAGCCAATAGTCGAGGCCCGACCGCAGCAGTTCCTGATCCACCCGCCGCCCCTCGGCCCTGGCCGCCAGGTGCGGCGCCAGCGGCGCCGCGAACCGTTGCGGGCAGACCCGATCCAGCTCGCCGGGGCGTCCGGCCGCCTCCCACAAGATCACCGCGTCATCGCTCACCAGCCCCGCTTCGCCCGCCCGGCACCCGCTGGCCACCGGCTTGTACACACCCACCCGCCGTCCCTGGGCCGCCAGTGCCCGGGCCACAATCGCGGCGACATAGGTCTTGCCGACGCCCGTGCCCGTCCCGCTGATGAACAATCCGGGAACCGATTGACTCGACTGCATCAAACACCCTTTTCCAGCCGCACCGACTTGGTACCATCCAGGCATGAGTCAGTCTACCACCCCGCAGCAACCAGGCATTCCAGCCAAACCCGGCCGCAGCTCGTCCAAGTTGACGTTGGGCCTCGTGCAGATGACCTGCGTCGAGTCGAAGCAGGCCAACGTCGACAAGGCTGTCGCTCGAATCGCCGAGGCGGCCGCCGCCGGCGCAAACCTGGTCTGCCTGCAGGAGCTGTTCGCCGGCCTGTACCCCTGCCAGCAGGAAGACCATGCCCGCTTTGCCGAGGCCGAGCCGATCCCGGGACCAACCAGCGAGGCCTTGGCCGCCGCCGCACGGCAGAACCAGGTGGTGGTGGTCGGCTCGCTCTTCGAGCGGCGCGCCGCCGGCCTGTACCACAACACCGCCGTGGTGTTCGACGCCGACGGCCGGCAGACCGGACTGTATCGCAAGATGCACATCCCGGACGATCCGCTCTACTACGAAAAGTTCTACTTCACCCCCGGCGACCTGGGCTTCTCCAGTTGCGACACCCGCTTTGCCCGGGTCGGCGCCTGCGTCTGCTGGGACCAATGGTATCCCGAGGCCGCCCGCCTCACGGCCCTGACGGGCGCCGAGGTGATCCTGTATCCGACCGCGATCGGCTGGCACGAGAGCGAAAAGGCCGAGTACGGCCAGAGCCAGCACTCCGCCTGGGAAACCATGATGCGCAGCCACGCCATCGCCAACGGCGTGTTCGTGGCCGCCGTCAACCGCACCGGAATCGAGGGCGGCATCGAGTTCTGGGGTGCCTCGTTTGTGGCCGATCCCAACGGCAATGTGCTGGGCCGGGCCGCCCACGACGTCGAGGAGACCCTGCTGGTCGAGTGCAATCTGGACCAGATCGACGTGGTGCGGACGCACTGGCCGTTCCTGCGAGACCGCCGCATCGACGCCTACGGCGATCTGGTCAAGCGCTACCTCGACTGATACGGCCGCCGCCAATCATGCCCTCCGACTCATCCATCGAGCCAGGCCCCGCCGCCACCCCCGCTGCCTTGGGGTACCGCATGCCGGCCGAGTGGGAGCCGCACGCCGCCACCTGGCTCTCGTGGCCGCACAACCCGGAGACGTGGCCCGGCCAGTTCGAGCCGATTCCGGCGATCTGGACTGAACTGGTCGCAGCACTCTCGCTGGTCGAGCCGGTGCATGTCCTGGCCGGCGAGGGCACCGTGTTCGAGCAAGCCAACTTGTTGCTGGCCGGCTTCTTGAATCGGTCCGGAGCGGCTGGCTCGCCAAGGCACCCGGTTCACCTGCACCCGATTGCCACTAACGACGCCTGGACCCGCGACCACGGTCCGATCTTTCTGATTGGCCCGGCCGGCAGTCCGCCGGCGCTGGTCGACTGGGATTACAACGCCTGGGGAGGCAAGTACCCGCCCTACGATCTCGACCGCCAGGTGCCGCGGCTCGTTGCCGAAATGCTCGGATACCGGCGCTATGAACCGGGCATCGTGTTGGAAGGCGGCGCCATCGACGTCAACGGCCGAGGCGCGCTGTTGACCACCGAGCAATGCCTGCTGAACCCCAACCGCAACCCGCATCTCGACCGCCGGCAGGTCGAGCGGTACCTGGCCGATTACCTGGCGGCCCGCCACGTGATCTGGCTCGGCCGGGGAATCGCCGGCGACGACACCGACGGCCACATCGACGAGCTGGCCCGCTTCGTAGGCCCGCGGACCGTCGTGGCGGCCGTCGAAGAAGATCTGGCCGACGAGAACTATCGGCCGCTTCGCGACAATTTCGAACGGCTCCGGATGGCCACCGACGAACAGGGCCGGTCCTTGGAATTGATCTCCATGCCGATGCCGCGGCCGGTCTATTACGGCGATCGCCGCCTGCCGGCCAGCTATATGAACTTCTATATCGCCAACGGCCTCGTGATTGCGCCGGCGTTCGGCGATCCGGCCGACGCGGCGGCGCGGGAATTGCTAGTCCGGCTATTTCCCGGCCGTCGGGTGATGGGCATGCGGGCCGTCGAGCTGGCCTGGGGGCTGGGCGCCTTTCACTGCATCACTCAGCAGCAACCGGTCGTGCCGGATTGAGCAAGCAGGCGTGTATCTTGCAAAGAGTCCGCCGCCATGCCATCTTGACTTGAAGAAATCGTGAGATGTTTCCGCCGCTGTCCTATTCCTCATGAAGGAGCAACCATGCTGAAGCCAACTCGATGGTGGATCTCATTCGTGGTTTCGTTATTGATGGCGCCGGTGGCCGAGGCCCAGGTGCCGCCGCAGCCTGGACCGGAACACGAAAGGCTCAAAGAGCTAGAGGGCACCTGGGACGGGACCATCATGGCTGGGACGGAGGAGTCGAAAGGGACGATGACCTCGAAAATCGAGCTCGGCGGACTGTGGCTTGTCAATGATTTCCAGGGCGACTTTGCCGGCCAGGCCTTCACCGGCAAAGGCCTCGAAACCTACGACCCGGCGAAGAAGCAGTATGTCAGCGTGTGGGTCGATTCCATGTCCACCAGCCCGATGATCAGCGAGGGCACGTTCGACCAGGACAAGAAGGTGCTCACGATGATCGGCGAAGGCCCCGGGCCGGACGGCAAGCCGACCAAGTACAAGATGACGACGCACTACAAGGACAAGGACTCGTTCGTTTGGACCATGTTCGCAACGGGACCGGACGGCGAGGAAGCTGCGATGATGTCCATCTCGTACAAGCGTCGAGAATAGGCGCCCCAGCGCCCTACAGTCCCAAAAACTCCTCCACCGCCTCGCGCATCACGGCCACGTCCGGCTCGATGCCGGTCCAGAGCTTGAAAGCGATCGCTCCCTGGTTGACGATCATCCCCATGCCGTCGAGCGTCGTGGCGCCGCGGGCGGCCGCCTCGGCCAGGAACCGCGTGTCGGGCGGGCTGGCGATCACGTCGGCCACGACCAGCCCGTCTGACGTGCCGTCCAGGCTGACCGGCACGCGGGCCTCCGGGTCGTTCAAACCGATGCTGGTGGCGTTCACCAGGATCTCGGTGTCGGCCGGCACTTCATAATCGTGCTCCCACACGACGAGCGCGGCCGGCGTTTGCGTCTTTGCGTTCAAAAGATCGACCAGCTCCTGCCCTCGTCCAGCCGTGCGGTTGACGACGGTGATCGCGGCCGCACCGGCCAAGCCCAGCTCGACACCAATGGCCCGTGCCGCGCCGCCGGCTCCCAAGAGCACGATCCGCCGGCCGGCCGGATCGACCACCCCTCGCAGCGACTGCAAAAAACCCTTGCCGTCTGTATTCTCGCCGACTAGCTCCGGCCCTTCGCGAACGATGCAGTTCACGGCACCCATCAAGGCGGCGGCGTCGCTCAGCCGGTCGAGAAACTCGACCACCGCAACCTTGTGCGGCTTGGTGATGTTGCCCCCCCGGAACCCCATGGCGCGCATGCCGCGGACCGCGTCGCCCAGCTCCTCCGGCGCCACCTCGAATGTGAGGTATCGCCACTCCAGCCCGTGCTGGGCAAAGGCCTTCTCGATCATGTACTGGGTCGGATTGCCCGCCACCGGTTGACCGAAAAGCGAACAGATTTCCTGCAGCGACGGGCTGGGCACGAGCAGAACTCGGGGGGGATCGTGGGCGACCAAGGGCTTGCGGGCCGTTGGCACCCATCTTTGCCCAGCCGGCCCTGCGCTGCAAGGTGGGCTTGTAGTGACCCCATTTATGGGGTCCTCTTTTCGGCCAGCTTGCCGTCCCGGCTTGAGCCTCAATCCGATTCCGGCGTCCACAACGCCGCCTGCCTGGCGCCTTGGGGAGCGGCAGCATTGGCCAGTCGGCGGGCCTTGATTCGGACGTAAGGCGCCAGGTAACGGCTGCGGTGGCCGAAGCTGCCGGTGGCCGCCTGGCCGTCGGCGTGCACCGGCTCCAGCAGGTCTTCGACCACGAAGCCGCTGCGGCACAAGCCCCCGATCAGCTCTTCCCAACGGTGCAGGAACTCGAGCGTCCCCTCCTCGCGGTGCGGGCTGCCGACCACCGGCGGCAAGGGGCCGCTGCGGTAATACGGCTCGCGCAGCTCGTAACCCCCTGGCCCAGGTTCCACCGATGCCTGCACGCTGGCCGGCTGCTTGTGCTGGCTGATATAGATTCCGCCGCCGCGGGTGACGCGGGCCACTTCGCGGTACACCGCCAGCACGTCGGGCACGTAGCAGGTGCTGACCGGCTGCATCACGACGTCGAACCCGGCCGTTTCCAAGGCGCCCAGGTCGTCCATCGAGGCCTCGACCACCCGGATATCGAACCCTCGCTCCGCCGCCACCTGGCGGTCCAGCGCCAGCATTTCGGGGCTGATGTCGACCACGGTGACGATTGCTCCGGCGGCCGCGTACAGCGCGCTTTGCCGGCCGCCGCCGCCGGCCAGGCACAGCAGCCGCTTGCCGGCGATGTTGCCCAGCCAGCCCGCCCCGTCGATCTTGGCGAAGGGGTCGCGCACGTCGTCGTCGGGGGCCGGCGTGGTGAACCGCTGCTTGTTCTTCACCAGCGCGTCCCACGCCCGGCGGTTATGTAGTAGAACGGAATTCATTCCGTTTCCGGGTTATGCAAAGTACAACCAGTTATTCCGTTCGAAAAGGCAGGAAGCAGGCCCAAACCTCGTCGATCGTCGTGGAGTTGCCGATCCACGCGGTGTCTTCCGACTCGGTCATCCGAACGCGCAGGGTCTTGAGGCGCGCCGCCTCAAAAAAGTACACCTCGCCGTTCGTGCCGACGGGCTTCATGCGGCCATCATGATCGCGAACCATGGTCCATTCAAAGAAATTCCTTCCGACTCGTGGATCGTTCTGCTTCTCGATCACCGTGGCGTCTTTTGGCCAGGTCTGAACGACCGCGTAGAGCAGCCTGCCGCTCCATCGGGAATAGCCGTACTCGATGATGACCTGGTGGTCCCCGGCGACAAAAGATTCTCCGCTGAAAGCGATGGTGATGCCCGGCAAGGGAACAAAGCCCACCAGGCCAAAAACCAGCAGAAGAACGATGATTAGCGCGCGTTGCATGAGCAGTCGGCTGAATTGGTGCAAGTCGATCGCGATATTACAATTGCCTCCTCAGCAGAATCCGTGGGTGATCTCTTAACGATTTCTGGCATGGAAGCCCCTTTTTTCCCCGAGCTGCGCTGCGTATCAAGCCCTCTTAAGATTTCGACCTCGAAAAACGGCTGCCTGGATCCACGGGTGGTTTTCCGGCGCCATAGTACGGGTTCCTCTTCTCTGCTCGCCGGTGTCTTCGGGAAGGCCGCGTGAACCATTCACCATCGATGAATCCACGGGCTCCAAATGAAGCTTCTCGCAAAGGTCAACGGTTGCATCGCTTGTCTTGGTGGCTGCCGCCCAAAGGTCCAGTTGATTTCCTCCGGAACCACAACGGAAGCAGCGATAGGCGTTTTCGCCAAGATTTGCCGAGAAAGGCCGACTTCGTGGCGACGCGGACCGATGTACAGGACAAGGTCCTCGCACTTGATCCCCCTTGCTCCGCCCTGGGACAAACCCCAACAGTTTCAGGACCTGGGCCATGGACACTTCAGACCGCACGGCTTCAAAGTCAATGCCCGGCACCAACATCTCCCCGAGCAGAGAAGAGGAACCCGTACTTTCGATCTCTACCTACACCTGCAGATCCCGCAGAAGCTCATTGTTTAACCGAACCCACCCACAGATTCTGCGGAAGAACCTTACAATTAGGCGTCACAAAGATATTCGCCGCCTGACGACAGACGCCGCACAATCATAGCATGCCGGGCCCCAAGCTGCTCCAATGCGGCAGGAGCCTTATTCCTTGCACGCGCCGCCCGGCCGGGGAGCCGCCATGTCGTTGTTCGAAGCCAGCGAAGCTGCCAACCGCCGCGGGGCGGAGCCGCTCGCCGCCCGCATGAGGCCGGCCACGCTCGACGAGTTCGTCGGCCAACAGCACTTTCTCGGCGAGGGCAAGCTGCTGCGCCGGTTGTTGAAGGCCGACCGGCTTGGCTCGGTGATCTTTTACGGCCCTCCCGGCACCGGCAAAACCACCTTGGCACGCTTGCTGGCCACTGAGAGCCGCAGCCGCTTCCACCAGCTCAACGCCGTCACCAGCGGCGTCAAGGAGCTCCGCGAAGTGATCGTCGAGGCCCGCGACCGCCTCTCGGCCAGCGGCCAAAAAACCTTGCTGTTCATCGACGAAATCCATCGCTTCAACAAGCTGCAGCAGGATGTGCTGCTGCCCGACGTGGAGGAAGGGGTCGTGATCCTCGTCGGCGCCACCACCCAGAATCCGTTCTTCGCCATCAACAGCGCCCTGGTCAGCCGCAGCCGCGTCTTCCGCTTCGAGCCCCTGTCGCACGACGACATCAAGCTCCTGCTCCGGCGGGCCCTGGCCGACCGCGAGCGAGGATTGGGCAACCACGATGTGCGGATCGGCGACGACGTGCTCGATTTCCTGGCCGAAGTCAGCGACGGCGACGCACGGCGGGCCCTGGCAGCGCTCGAAGTAGGCGTCTTGTCCAGCGACCGCCGGCCGCTCGTTTTCGATCGGGCCCTGGCCGAGGAATCGGTGCAGCGCAAGGCCATCGAATACGACCGCGACGGCGACTCTCACTACGATGCCGCCAGCGCGCTGATCAAGAGCATCCGCGGCAGCGATCCCGACGCCGCCCTGTACTGGCTGGCCCGCATGCTGGAGGCAGGCGAGGATGTGCGCTTTCTGGCTCGCCGCATCGTGATCGCCGCCAGCGAGGACATCGGCAACGCCGATCCTCAGGCTCTCGTCGTGGCCGTCGCCGCCATGCAGGCCTGCGAGTTCGTCGGCCTGCCCGAGTGCCAGTTGCCTTTGGCCCAGGCCGTGACCTACCTGGCCTGCGCCCCCAAGTCGAACGCCGCCACGCTCGGCATTGCCGAAGCACGCCGCGACGTCAACGAGGGACGGCTGCTGCCCGTCCCCGTGCACCTGCGCGATAGCCACTATCCCGGCGCGGGCCGGCTCGGCCACGGCGAGGGATATCAATATACCCACGATGCACCCGGCGGCATTGCCTCGCAGGATTACCTGGGCGTCGAGCGCGAGTACTACCGGCCCGTCGACCGCGGTTTCGAGATCGAGCTCGGCCGCCGTCTCGCCGACATCCGCGCCCGCCTCCGCCAGGAAGCGGGCCGCGGCACCCAGGCCGGTGGAGAGCGGCAATTGGAGGGTGAAGGGTAAAAGAGGCAAGTACGGCAGACTGGCCGGTCTCCTTCCCCCTTATAGCTGGCAGCTAACCTTTATTCTGCCCTCTGCCTTCTCCCTTCTGCCCTCTGACCTCTGACCTCTGCCTTCTCCCTTCTGCCTTCTCCCTTCTCCCTTCTGCCCTCTGCCTTCTCCCTTCCGCCCTCTGCTGCCGCCCACTCCTCTAGCACGATTTCGGGCCTTGGACTATCATCCGCCGCTTAAATCCAAGCCCGGCGTTGCCATGGAGGGCAATCGTGAGCTCGTTCAAGACTGTATTTCTGTCCGTCTTGCTGTCGGCCGCGGCCTACGGCGTCTACGTGGCCGTGACCGGCAAGCCGCCCAGCGACCCGCCCAAAGAGGCCGGCGAGTGGGAGCACGAGCCGCACGTCGAGATGCCCGCCATGCCCGCGCCGGTAGCCGGGAACGTGCCTTCGCAGCCAACTGGGACCCCACCGGCAGCCTCCTCCGGTGCTGGCGAATCGTCCACGGCGCCCCCGTATACTCCGGCCGAGTCTGCCGCCGGCGCGCCGCCCTACTCGCCCTCAGCGGCTCCGAAGAACAAATCCCCGGCGCCCACCTACCCGACTACTACAACTCCCGCGTCGGCATACGAGCCAGCCGCTACCGAAGTTCATGGCCGCTCCAGGGGTCCTGACGACCCGCAGGCCGGCCAGCGCTATCCTTCCACGGATCGCTACCCGGCCGATCCCGTGGGAGCCGCCGTGCCCGCTGGCTACAACGGCGAGCAGCCCGCCACGGCCGCCGGCAGCGAGTTTCGATCCGTCTCCGCCGAGGCGCAGGCCCTCTTGGATCAGGGCCGGCTGGCCGAAGCCTTGTCCGAGCTGTCCCAGTGGTTCGACGATCCCCGGCTGACCACCAACGAGCAGGCCGACTTGATCGATTTGCTCGATGGCCTGGCCGGGACGGTAATTTATTCGCGCGAGCATCTGGTGGAGCCCGCCTACCAGGTCCAGCCCGGCGATTCGCTGGAGCGGATTGCCGAGGCCTACCAGGTGCCCTGGCAACTGCTGGCCAAGATCAACGGTATTTCGGACCCGCAGCGTCTCCGGCCCGGCCAGCTGCTCAAGGTGGTCCGCGGACCATTCGACGCCGTGATCGACCTGGACCAGTTCCGGCTCACGCTGTTCCTCGACGGCCGCTATGCCGGGCGTTTCAACGTCGGCGTCGGCCAGGACATGAGCACGCCGGAGGGAGAGTTTGTTGTCCTGAACAAGGTGGCCAACCCGACCTACTACGGCCCGGACCGCGTTATCGACGCCGACGACCCGGCCAATCCGCTGGGTGAATTCGCCCTGGACTTGGGCAACCAGATCTGGGTGCATGGCACGCACGATCCGGCCAGCATCAACCAGGCCGAGTCGCGCGGCTGCATCCGCCTGTCGCCCGCCGACATCCAGGACGTGTTCGACATCCTCTCCCATCGCACCGGCCGGTGCGAGGGGTCGCGGGTGCTGATCCGCCGCTAGCAGCCGCCGCGGCGGCTATCTCAGGGGCCGCTTCGCTGGTATAGAAACGATTTTGGGGCCGCGGTTTTTTCGGGGCGGTTGGCAGTCAGACGCAGCGAGGCCAGGCGGTGTACAACAAGCAGGCGTTGATTGATCTGGTGCGCGTCCGTGCACTCAAGTTCGGCGACTTCACCTTGGCCTCCGGCAAAAAGGCCAACTACTACCTGGACGCCAAGCAGGTTACGCTCGACTCGACCGGTGCCCGGCTGGTGGGCGAAGGCATCCTCGAAATGCTCGCCGATCAATTCCCCAAGGCCGTCGGCGGCATGTCGATCGGCGCCGATCCGATCACCTCGGCCGTGGTCACGCTGGCCGGCGTACACGGCCTGCGGCTGTCGGGCTTCCTGGTCCGCAAGGAGCCGAAGGGGCACGGCACCCAGCGATACATCGAGGGTCCGGTCCAGCCCGGCGACCACGTGGTGATCGTCGAAGACGTGGTCACGACCGGCGGGTCGTCGCTTTTGGCCATCGAGCGGGCCCGCGAGTTCGGCCTGGTGGTGACCCGCGCGGTTGCCATCATCGACCGCTTGGAAGGCGCCGCCGAGGCCTTTACCAAGGTCGGCTGCCCGTTTTCGAGCCTGCTGACCATTCGCGATTTCAACCTCGAGCCGCCCGCGGAAGGGGATGACGACAAGGAGACAAGGGGACAAGGAGACAAGGGGAAACGTCGGTAGCCGTCTTGAGTTGATCGCTGAAACGGCCTTCGGTGGAATGGCTGGTTGTCCCGTTCCTCCGCCACCCGCAACGCGCCAAGCGTCACCCGATGGAAACTTCGTTGCACCGCGATCTCAAGCAGCTCTATGCCGGCGGCGCGGCGCGGGTCGAGGCGCGGCATGGCAGCTACCGGATCGACGTGGTGGCAGGCAACGAGCTGATCGAGATCCAGCACGGCTCGCTGGCGGCCATTCGCGACAAGGTCCGCTTCCTGCTCGGCAACCACGATGTCCGCCTGGTCAAGCCGATCGTGGCCGGCAAGCTGCTGGTCAGGCGCGTGCGGAAGAACGGGCCCGTGGTGGCCCGCCGTCTGAGTCCCAAGCGCGGCTCGCTGGTCGACCTGTTCGACGAGCTGGTCTATTTCACCGCGGTGTTTCCGCATCCGCGGCTGACGCTGGAAGTGCTGTTGGTCGAGATCGAGGAATGGCGTTACCCCGGCCACGGGCGGCGTCGCCGCCACCGGGCCAGCGACTTTGTGGTCGAGGACCAGAAGCTCTGCCGCGTCATTGCCAGCCGGCAGTTCCGCACGGCCGCCGACCTGTGCGGCCTGATTGGCCGCCCCTTGCCCAAATCCTTTCACACCGGCCATCTGGCCGAGGCCCTTGGCGTCGCGCGGCACGTCGCCCAGCGGGTTGCCTATTGTTTCCGGCAGACCGGTGCCGCCCGAACCGTCGGCAAGCTCGGCAACGCCCACTTGTACCAACTCGTTCCACCCCCGCGCCTCAGGCGCGGCGCATGAGCAACCAAGGAGCATCTGCGGTCCTGGCAAGCACGTGGGACGGCCTTCCCTGCCATCTAGAGCAACGACTCCGGGTGCTGGCCCAAACGTGGGACGGCCTTCCCAGGCCGTCCGGCAACCCTGCTCGCTGGAACGCCTGCATGACTTCTAGGGCACCCCCCTCTTCAGCCCGCGAAGCGGGCGATAGTCCATAGCCGGGGTGCGTATGCCCCCGGTTTGCGACCCCAACGAATCTCTTTCCAGCCCCCGAAGCGGGCGACAGTACGCTCCGGGGACGCTGCCAGCGCTGACCGGGATACGCGTCACGCACCTGATGGCAACCTCGACGACGCGCCGAACATCTGGACCCCACGTGATTCGGGGCCGAACTCGCGCCACGATCACTGTCGCCCCCTTCGGGGGCTTTACGACGTTGCCGGTGGCGCGTACCGGGGGCTGACGCACCCCGGCTATTGACTTTCGCCCCGTCCGGGGCTGGTCATGCAGGCCCTCTATAAAACTCCAACCGTCTGCGCGCTGCGCCGCGTTTTCCGCGCAGCGCTCCGACGCTCGACAGCCGGTCAGCCCGCCGCAGCACCGCCCGCTTCAGCCCGCGAAGCGGGCGATAGTCAATAGCCGGGCGGCGTAAGCCCCCGGTTTGCGACCCCAACGAATCTCTTTTCAGCCCGCGAAGCGGGCGGCAGTCGTGTCGGTGGCCCGCCGAACGCGGTGCCCACTCCCTACTTGAGGGCCGCCAATAGCCGCCCGATCTGCCGGTGAACCGCTTCGGTCTGCTCGATCCAGAGCAATCCCGCGGCGCCGCGGATCGTGCCCGCGCCGCCGGCTGTTTGCCAGGTCGCAGGTTCCAATACGTTGGGAATCGCGTGGACGAGTTCCTGCTCCGCCTCCGACTGATCGGCAAGCCAAAACAACGGCACGCGGTACGCTTTGAGCGTGAGGCCGTTGTCTGGCGCTGGTTGGACGCCTCGCTGGTCGGCGAGCGCGTTGCGCCTCGCCTCCCGAAGTGCCATCAGAAGTTTGTCGATTTGGTCATGGACATCGGCCGTCTGCAGGATGACGATCGCGCCGCAGTTGTCGAAGGCCTGTACGTCGTTGCTCGGCCCTGTGCCCTCGGACCACTTCGTCGGCTCGATACTAGACAGAATCAACTCGATCAGGCTGTCGAAATCCGGGCTCGGCTCCATGAACGACGAGCCGTCGGGCGGTCGCACCAGGTCGGCCACCGGGTACACCCTTGCTTCCATCATCCCCTCCGCCTCGGTCTTGCTCGTGATCAGCAGAACGTCGTCGCGAATGACGTAGGTGAGCTCGAGCGGCCCGAGGATCAGCTCCAGGGCAGACCCAAGCGAGATCCCCGAGAGATGCGCCCTAATTCCGGCGTTGTCAACGCCCACGTCAAGCAGCGCCTTTCGATCGAGCTCGATCTCGATCTTGTGCCGACTCTCGAGGTAGTCCACCACCTCCGTCAACGGCCGATCGACGAAGTCGATACTGGTCTTCTCATCCAGAGCATTCTTGCTCGTTGCCTGCGCTGGAGATGGTTCGGGCTCGGAGGTCAAATCTCGCGGCCGATCGTGTGGTCCGTAGGCCGCCTGCTTGTCGCAGGTAGCACGCAAATCAGCCAGCAGCTTTTCGATCCGCTCGTGTTCTTCAGCCGTTTGCGAAATGACCAGCGCCTCGCAATTCGCGAACTCTTCGATGTACCCGACGCCACCGCAATCCCAACCGCATGGCGGGATCGTCGAAATGATTGCCTCGATCAGACTATCGTAATCTGGTCTCCACTCGGCGGACGTTTCATCGCCAGAGAACCGGACTAGGTCGCCAACCGGGTACACCCGCGTATCGAGCATGCCGTCGGCTTCTGTCTGGCTGGTGATTAGCAGGACTTCGTTGCGAATCACGTAAGCAAGTTCATGTTCGCGCAGCATCAGCTTTAATGCCGCGCCGAGCGAAATGCCCGACAGGCTGGCCGTGATCGGCATGTCCTCGCCAACGCCCGCATCCATGAGCGCCGCGCGATCCAGTTGGATCTGGATCTTGTGCCTGTCCTGGAGCTCGGCGGCGACGTCGGTTAGTGGCCGGTCGACGAACTCGAACTCGGTGGGTTCACTCAGCGCCTGCCGGATGACCGCCTCCCATCGCGGGCGTCTGCCGTCCGGCTCGCTCCCAGCGACCGCGAGTGCCAAGCCGACCACCGCCCAGGCAAAAGCGCACGCCAAAACCAATCGCTCAAACCGGCGCATCACTCTATTCCAATATCCAATCGGCTGCCCCCCGCCCCATGTGCCTGCAAGTCCGCCTCCGGAGGAACTGAAGGCGGATCCCTGCCCGCTACTCGAGGGCCATCAGCAACCGCCGGATCTGCCGGTGCACCTTCTCGGTCTGCCTGACCAGGAGCGAACCGGCGACGGCGTGAATGGCGCCTTGGCCGCCGGCCATCTGCCAGCTTTCCGGCTCGATGACCGTGGGGATCACCTTGGCCAACTCCTCGGCCGGCGTGCCTTCGCGGGCCGCCTGACCCGCGGCAGCACCGCTAAAACCACCGCCGCCGAATTGCGGCTGGACCGCGGGCGGGACGGTCGCACTGCCCGGCGCGCCGGGGGCCGCCTTCGGCTGCTCGGCTGGCTGGGACGGCGCTGGTGCGGGCGCGCCGGACAACGGGCTGCTCTTCAAGCCCGCCGGCAGGCGATAGATCCGCAGCGTCAGGGCGGTGTCGTCGGGCCGTGGCTGTTCCTGGTCTCGCACCTGAACAGCGCGCCTCTCGCGCGTCTTGCGCAGCGAGGCCAGCAGTTTCTCGATTTCTTCGTGGATTTCGTCGGTCTGCGAGATGACCAGGGCGTCGGCGTTGGCAAAAGGCTCTATGGATCCCGGTCCGCCCACCTCGTCCCACGAGGTGGGTCCAATCGACGAAGTAATCGACTCGACCAGATTATCGAAATTGGGCCTCAGTTCGACGACCAGGCCGTCATCCTCGGCCCGTACCAGGTCGCCGACCGGATACACCTTGGTTTCCAGCAGTCCCTCGGCCTCGGTCTTGCTCGTGATCAGCAGCACTTCGTTGCGGATCACGGAGGTCAACTCGTGTTGATCGAGCAGCAAGCGCAGCGCCGACCGCAGGGTGATGCCCCTTACACTCATGGTGAGTGGCGTGTCCGAGCCAACTCCGGCGCCGGTCAGCGCCGGGGTGTCCAACTGAATCTCGATTCCATGCCTGGCCTTCAGGATGTCGATAGCGTCGTTCAGCGGCGTATCGATGAAATCCAACTCGGTCGGCTCAGCCAGCGCCGCCTTGATTCTCTCTTCCGGTCCGGAGGCACCGGCATCCGCGTTCTTGTTGTCTGCTCTGGCGCTGCTGGCAAGCCCGAGCACCGCCCCTGCAAAGGCCAAAACGAAACTGGCTCGTCTGAACCTGGTCATAACACGTCTCCTGTTCCTATAGCTCTGTTCCAATCCGAAACGAATACAACCGAGAAGCGGACTCCTCCTTTCAGCTCAAAGGCGAATGCCAAAGCGCCACTTTGAGAGAACTGTTGAGAAATGTGCCAGCGAGATCAGGCCAGGACGCATATCCTCGCTGCCCCGTCTACTTCGAACCGTCACGAACGTGACGCGCCCGCGCGCGAAAAGTGCCTCTTCAGGCGGCGGACTTGACCATGAGATTACCACTGCCCCGGCAGGCTAGCAAGCAAATCCTTGACGAGATGCGAGTAATCCTCGTACGCCGTAATATCCGGCGGGCCGGGCGCATACAAGTACACGGCCTCCTCCGGCCGCCTGGTCAAGGCGATCAACGACGAAGATACCGTGCCCCCGGCCTCTGTCCGCAGCACGATCGACGCCCCCGAAGCAGGACCCTCCACACGATGGCTGCAAACTCTCCTGGCCGTGGCCAGAAACTCGGCCGCCGAGCCAATCTCCTGCTGGTCGAACAGCCGCCGGGCCAGACTCAGCCTGGCGTCGGCCGGGTCGTTCAGGTCCTGGTTGGTGATCAGATGCCGCCCCGGCGCCAGCTCGATCCGTTCCAGCCGGTCGCCGGCGTGGATCACCCAGCCGCTTTCAAAGTCGACACAGGCGAAGTTGGCCCCCGCGTAACAGCCCCGGGCCAGCTCCTCCATGGCCCGCCGGCTGGCTTCCTCCGCCCCCGGACTATCGAGCAGCTCTCCGCAGAGCGTCCCACGTGAACGCAGCGGCTGTTTGCGAGCCGCGGCACGGCGATTGGTCACCGCAACCAGCAGGCCGTGCTCGTTCACCCCCAGCCATGTCCCGCCCGCGCGCTGGTCGATACCGCACAGCACCCGGGGAGCAACCGAGCCGGCTTGATCCCCCCGCCGGCTGCGCTCCTCCGTGAAAATCGCCCCCTTCACGATCCGCGGCGGCAGGGCCGGCCGGTCGAAGGCCTCCTCCCGGTTGGCCGCCACCAACACCGGCGCCTCCGGCAAGAGCTTCCAATCGATGACCAGCAGGCACATGCTCGCACACTCACGGCGGCCCGGCAAAAATGGCCTCGCGCCGGCCTTGTGGAGCCTTCGCGAAAGCCTTAGGCTGTCGGGTTCAATCCTCTGGGGCGCCAGAGCTTAGTATCGACGCTGCCCGCGCAAAAGCGCGCCGCGGCGAAGCCTCTGGCAGTTCGCCTTTCAGTGTACAGAAATGGCCGCCGTCAAATCAGACCAACCGCTGCGGATCGCCATCGTCGGTGCCGGCGCAGTCAGCGACTATCACCACGTTCCGGCCATCGCGCTGGACCCGCGCGCGCGGTTGGTGGCCGTCTGCGACGCCGATCCGGCCTTGCTCGAGCGGCGGCGCAGCGAGTGGGGAGTGCAAAAAACCAGCACCGACGCCGAGGCCCTCTGCGCCGACCGCGACATCGACGCCCTGATCATCGCCACGCCCAACTTCACCCACCGCCCGATCGCCGTGGCGGCCGCCCGTGCCGGCAAGCACGTGATGTGCGAAAAGCCGCTGGGGCTGAACGCCGGCGAAGTCCGCCAGATGTACGAAGCGGCCCGCGACGCCGGCGTGGTCCACATGACCGCCTTCACCTACCGCTTTGCCCCCGCCATGCGGTACATGAAGCACCTGGTGACGACCGGCGCCTTGGGCGAGCCACGGCATTTCCGCTCGCAGCGGTTCCTGGACCTGCCCGAGACCAGTTGGGGCTGGCGGCAATACCAGCATCTGGCGGGAGCCGGCGACCTGTTCGACATGACCATCCACCGCATCGACTTTGCCATCGACCTCTTGGGTCCGCTCACGCGGGTCTGTGGCGCCGTGGCCCGCTTTGCGCCGCGCACCACGACGCCGGATGGCCGCTCCTGCGAACCGTCGAACGTCGACGACTGGTCGAGCCTGATCGGCGAGTTTGCCGGCGGGGCGGTCGGCGTCTGGGAAGGCACCACGCTGGCCAAGGGCTACCATCGCGATGGGTTCGGGCACGAGTGGGCCGAAATCAACGGATCCGAGGGTTCGGCCGTGTACCGGCTGCACGAGCCCAATACAATACTACTGGGCAAGAGCGGCCGCGACCTGGCTCCCGAGCCGGTGCCCGCCGAGTTCTTAAAACCCTCCGGCAGTCCGCGCGATCCGAGCCAGGGAAAGCCGGCCACCGTGTTTCGTTACGACCTGGTCTGGGAGTTCGTTTCCGCCATCGTTGCCCGCAGGCAGGCGGTTCCGAGTTTTTATGACGGACTGAATGCCCAGCTCGTCGCCGACGCCGTGCTGGAGTCTTATCGCCAGCGGCGTTGGATCGACACGCCGCCTGCCGGCCGGTGACCATAATGAGTGAAACGCCTTCCAACTATCATGCCCCCTTGCGGAAGCTGACCGGCGTGCAGGTCTTGGCCACCGGCAGCTACGTGCCCGATCCGGTCGTCACCAACGACGACCTGCACGCTTCGCTCGGCTTCGACTCCGCCTGGATCGTGCAGCGGACCGGCATTCGCGAGCGCCGCCATGCCCCTCCCCACCAGGCCACCAGCGATCTGGCCGTGCGTGCCGCCCAACGCTGTCTCGACCGGGCCGGCGTCAGCCCAGACGAAATCGACCTGGTATTGGTCGGCACGTTCACCCCCGACATGTCGTTTCCCGCCACCGCCTGCCTGGTGCAGGACCGGCTGGGCATCCGCGCGCCGGCCGTCGACATGCAAGCCGCCTGCGCCGGCTTTGTCTACGCCATGATCACCGGCGCTCAATTCGTCGCCACCGGCTGCAGCCGGCGGGCCTTGGTGATCGGGGCCGACTGCAATTCGCGCGTCTTGAATCCCAAGGACCAGCGGACCTATCCCTTGTTCGGCGACGGCGCCGGCGCGGTGCTCTTGGCCCCGGGCAGCCCAGAGCAGGGCCTGGTCTCGTATGCCCTGGGCTCCGATGGCTCCGGCGCCGGTCTGCTCAGCCGTCCCATGGGCGGCTCGCGGATGCCCATCGAGTGCGAACGGCTCGAGCAAGGCCTGCAATACATGCAGATGGACGGCCGCGCCGTCTTCAAGTGGGCCGTGCGGCTCCTGGACCAGTCGATCACCGACGTGCTGGAGGCGGCCCAGATGAAAGCCGGCGACATCGACCTGGTCGTGCTGCACCAGGCCAACATCCGCATCATCTATGCCGCCACCGACGTCCTGGGCATCGAGCGCCGCAAGGTGATGCTGAACCTCGATCGCTACGGCAACACGTCGGGCGGCAGCATTCCGCTGGCCCTGGACGAAGCTTTTGACCAGGGCCGCATCAAGCGAGGCGACCGCATTCTGATCAGCGGCTTCGGCGCCGGCCTCGCCTGGGGCACCGCCATCCTGCGGTGGTAAGCCATGCTCAAAACCGCCGTCAAAGTCAAAAGGGTGCCCCGCCGAAGCGAGGTCAAGCCGGCGGATCAGTGGGACCTTTCCACGCTGTTCGCCTCCGATGCCGATTGGGAGCGGGCCTTCACCCGTTGGGAAAAACGAATCGCCGGCTACGCCAAGTACCAGGGCCGCCTGGGCGACTCGGCCCGCACGCTGGCCGACTGCCTGAAGTTCGATACCCGCTTCGACCGCGAAGGCGAAAAGCTGGGCACCTACGCCTTTCTCAAGTCGGCCGAAGACACCGCCAACAGCGACTATCAGCGGATGCTCTTGAGGCACCGCAACGCCTCCAGCCGCGCCGCCCAGCAAGCCAGCTTCCTCCGCCCGGAGATCCTGGCCATCCCCGCTCGCCGGATGAAACAGTTCCTCGCCTCGCGCGAGCTGGCCCCCTACCGGCTCCTGCTCGAGCGGCTGCTCCGCTATCGGCCCCATACGCTCAGCGACCGCGAAGAAAAACTGCTGGCCATGCAGAGCGAGATGTCGGAGGCAGCACCCCAGATCTTCCGCCAGCTCAACAACGCTGATCTCAAGTTCGGCCTGATCGCCAACGAGCGCGGCCAGCAGATCGAGCTGAGCCACGCCTCGTTCGCCGCGCTGTTGCACTCGCCCGACCGGGCCGTGCGGCGGGCCGCCTTCCAGCAGTACTATCAGCAGTTTGCGGCCCACGAGAACACCTTGGCCGCCACGCTGGCCGGCGCCATCCAGCGCGACGTGTTCCACGCGCGGGCGCGCGGTTTCTCCGGCTCGCTGGCGGCCGCGCTGTTTCCCGACAACGTGCCGGCCGCCGTGTACGAGAATCTGATCGCCTCGGTCCGCCGCCACCTGCCCGCCCTGCACCGCTATTACGACCTGCGGCGCCGCAAGATGGGCCTGGCCGACATCCATCACTACGATACCTACGTGCCGATCCTCGCTGACCTGGAAAAGCGGCACACCTGGAAGCAGGCGGTCGACGTGGTGGTCGAGGCGCTGCGCCCGCTGGGCGAAGAATACTGCCGTGTGCTGGCCGAGGGCCTGTCGGGCCGCTGGTGCGACCGCTACGAGAACCAAGGCAAGCAGAGCGGCGGCTTCAGCAGCGGCTCGTACGACGGCGCGCCCTACATCCTGATGAACTACCAGGCCGACGTGCTGGACCACGTGTTCACGCTGGCCCATGAGGCGGGCCACTCGATGCACTCCTATTACTCGGCCCGCAGCCAGCCGTATCAATACTACGGCTACACGATCTTCGCGGCGGAGGTGGCCAGCACCTTCAATGAGCAGCTCCTGAGCCGGCATCTGATGTCGCGGGCCAGCAGCTCGCGCGAACGGGCCTTCCTCATCAACCGCGAGATCGACTCGATCCGGGCCACGCTGCTGCGGCAGACGATGTTCGCCGAGTTCGAGAAGATCACGCACGAGCTGGCTGAGCTGAACGAGCCCTTGACCGTCGACCGCTTCAAAAGCGTGTATCGCGATCTGCTCGAAGCGTACTTCGGCCCCGATTTCACGCTCGACGAGCAGTTGTCGCTGGAGTGCTTCCGCATCCCCCACTTCTACAAGGCGTTTTACGTCTACAAGTACGCCACCGGCATGGCGGCCGCCATCGCCCTGGCCAAGCGGGTCGCCGAGGGAGGCCGGCAGGAGCTGGCCGACTACCTCAACTTTCTCAAGGGCGGCTGCTCCAAGGACCCGCTCGACCTCCTGCGCGACGCCGGCGTCGACATGCGCCAGCCTGCGCCGGTCGACACGGCGCTGGCGCATTTCGGCAGTCTGGTCGACGAGCTCGATGAGCTGTTGTAGCAACCTGGGGACCAAGCCGGTCGCGAGGCGAGTTGGCATGTCGCTCAGGACGTGCTTCCAAGGCAGGCTATAGAAGCGTGTAGGGTGCAACGCCGAGGACTCGCGCCATGGCAATCAGCAGAGACCTGCTCGGATTCGCTATGCGCCCCTTCTTCGATCCTGTCTCCAGAATCTGCCAGTACGACTCGGACACACCGGCGGCGGCGGCAGCCTGTTGAATCGAGAGACCCGCCGAGTGTCGCAACTGGCGTACCCGCTTTTCGAAAGCCTCTTGCTTAAGTGGTGTGGCGCGTTTCTTCGCCAGTTGGCGTTCCGCGGATCGATAGCGGGCCACCGCCTGCTCGGCTCCTTTAAACAATCCGCAGCTTTCGGCCTCCCTTCTGATCCGAAATACTTGGCTTTTCGCCAAATCGAACCGCCTGGCGATATCGGATGGAGAACGGCCCGACATGATCTCGCCGATGACCCGCAGTGTTCTGGTTCGCAACGGGCGACCGGGCGGCTTTCGATGCACTGCGGCCACTTCGACGCCATGCTCCCGGCAAGCCACCCGAACCGTGCTGACGCTTAAGCCAAGCCTGCCGGCCACGCGGCTTGGCCTTTCGCCCGACCGGACCGCTTCGGCCGCTTCCCGGCGCCGTTTGGCCCGTTCCACGTTCGCCCCGGCTTGCACTCCATGTTCGCGGCAAGCCTCCAGTACGATGCCCAAGCGTAAGCCGTACCTGCGGGCGATGCGGCTCGGGTCTTCGCCCGACTGGACGGCTTCCGCCATTTCCTGGCGCCGTTTGGCCCGTTCCCGCCGAGACATGGATCGGAGGCGATGCTCCCGGCAAGCCAACCACACGGTGCCGAAGGTTAAACCGTACCTGCGTGCTACGTCGCTCGCGTCTTCGCCCGACCGGACGGCCTCGGCCATTTCCTGGCGCGTAACCGTTCACGGGCTTGGCCATGATTCTACCGCGGCTACGGGCGTAGCGGGAG
>JBBDYJ010000034.1:0-47993 GCA_040901675.1 Pirellulales bacterium
GTCTTCGCCCATCCTGCCGGCTCCCGCTACGCCCGTAGCCGCGGTAGAATCATGGGCAAGCCCGTGAACGGTTACGATCCGGGTTAGGGCCGTTGAAGCCAATAGCGCCGCTGCTACGACGAAGTTCAGGATCAATCCGGGCGTATGGACCTTGAGGTGGGGGCCGCCGATGCTCCAGTTGGAAAGCATCTTAACAGGCCAACCGCTCACGTAATCGCAGCCCCACGGCATCTCCGATGTTTGCCGCCACAGCGACGTTTCCGCACACGAGGATAGGGCCCCCCACGTCACCCAGTGCAGTCGATACCAACGGCGTTCGGCCATGGCCTAGTCCTTGAAGCAGAGGGCAACCAGTGATCGCAGCGCCGAGACAGAGCGGGGAGCGAGGCGGGCCACAAGCCAGCCCGCGGTGTAGATCGTACAGCCGAGGGCGAAGAGGGTGGGCACTTGCACCGGCCAGTGCATTACAGAACCAGTCGGGTCGGATTCGCAGCCGACGAGCGTCGGCCGCTCAAATTGGGCGAGAGCAAATACGACCGAGAAAACGGCAGTAAGGATCAACAGCGTCAGCAGCCTGACTTGCAATCGATTGTTTGATCGAAGCCATGTCTCCAATACGAAGCCCACTGCGGCGATGGCGGCGAGCTGGATGGCCAGGTTCAAGGCCCGGCAGTTCCACCACGGGCAGTTATGCCATGGACAGGACCACCACTCTTGCAGGTTGTAGCCGATGTGGGTGAACGGCCATCCATAGACCGTAGTGGACACGGTCGTGCCTGTCGCATAGACATGAATGCGTTTTCTACCGCACCAGTCAGACCACGCCAGTGCTGCACAAACGATGCACAGCCCGATCAGCGTAACGCCATGCAATCGATACCACCTTCGTTCGGCCATGCGCATATGATACCAGGGAGAACAGCGGCCGCAACGTTCGGCACGTTGGCGCGTGTCGCGTCGTTGGGGAAGAACTAGCCCCGTGTACGAACGCGACGACGTGCGAAACGGCCAGCGATTTGGCTTCGCCGATGGGTAGTTCGAAGCGGCCCTGTTAACGGTCCGCACAGGCCGGGCATATTCGTCATTGCCGTCATGGCGCCAGGCCTGGCCGGCCGCCAGGTTCAACAGCGTCGGGCCAACGGCGAAGACCGCGGCATCCTGCAAGGGTTCGCCCGAATGATCGAGCACAACGCCGCGGACGATAGGCCCGCGCAAGGGCCGCTTCGCATTGGCGAAGCTCAACACTTTGGCGCACGGCCAATTGCCGCCGCAACTCGTCGAGCAGCTTCAGCCAGCACGGATCGCCGATGACTCGCGAGCGGCGGTGTAAGGCAGCCAGTTGCCATAGACCAACCGCCAGCGGAACGAGCGATAGGAGCGCGCCCGTCGCCCAGCCGATGGCCAGCCACGGTAAAGGACCGCGCTGGGGATTCGCCGCCAGGATGTTCGTAGCGGGCAGTGGTTCGGTCGCTGCCGTCGACCCAGCGGAATCAGGTGGCGCGACGGTCACCGACGTCGGCGCGGTAACGACCGGCTCGATGGCGCCTGTTTGCGTTTCGGGTGTCTGCCCCGTTCTTGCGAGCTGCGTTGGCTGGGTGGCCGTTGCGAGCCGTGCCGGCTCGGTGGTCCACTGTGGCAGCCAGGCCACTTGCCACGCCGGCAGCGCCAGCGACAGGGCCGGCAAGAGCAGCAAGCTCGCCACGCTCAGGCACCACAACAGATGCCGCCGGGCAGCCGAGGCCTTGCCCAAGAGCGCGGCAATGCCTACAGCCAGGAGCATGACGGCCGCGCTCTTGAGCGCGAGGTCCAGCAACCCGGACAAAGAAACGAGCGTCAGAAACGGGGACATGTCAGCGTCCCTCCTTTCGAGCTTGCTGGATGAGTTGCCCCAGGCGCTGGAGTTCTTCTTCCGAAAGGTTGGCGTCGGACCCTTGCAACAAGGCGGCGACCGCCTTTTCGAGCGAGCCCTCGAAGAACGTGTCCAACACGCGGCGGAGCGCCGAGCGGCCGGCCTGGGCGCGGCGGCGGGTGGGGACGTAGATGTAACGCCCCTGCTCTGCGCGGTGCTTGAGATGCCCCTTGTCGACCAGGATCGCCAGCAGGGCCCGCACGGCGGAGTAGCTGGGCGGGTCGGGCAGGCCGGCACGGACGTCGGCCGCCGAGGCCTCTTGCCGCGCGTACACGATGTCCATGATCTGTCGTTCGCGGCGGCTGAGCGTGTGGGCGGGTGCGCGGCTCATGGCTGCTAAAATATTAGCAACCCGGCGACGGCTGTCAAGAGCGGGATGCTAAATACTTAGCACGGTGTATTGGTTTCAAGACGTCGCCCGCATCCACCCATACCGGATGTGTTCCGGCTCAATCGCCAGCGCCAAGTAGGTTTCGCGCATGCGAGTCAAGTTGTCGGCCCTCAACTGTCCAAACTCGAGCACGGTTTTCAGTTCGGCGGTCATCCGCGCTTCGTAGTCCTTGGGTATATCCTTGTACGCGCCGGTTTCCACGGTCTTGATTCCATAGAGGCGGGCGGAGTTCAATCCTAAGATCTTCCGCTTCGCGGTTTCGGTGAGCTCGGGATAGCCGTACTTTTCGCGCATCGCCGCGGGAATCTGGAATCGCCACAGCGCCTCGATCTGCCATTGCGGCGACCCGTACCAGACCGAATCGGAGCCGAACACGATCCGGTCTTCGCCCAGGAATTTCAAAAGCTGACCGAGAATGTGGGCCGCAATCGTCGGGAACGTCACCACCGACGAGGCCCACGTCGTCCCGATCTCGGCAATGCAGTTCGGCAGATCGGCGACGAGCTGGGCATATTCCGTCGTCCAACTGATGTTCGGCACGCCGCCGCGCAGCTTCTCTGCTTTGACTTCCTCCAGCGCATCTGCCAAGAAGAAGTTCGGCTGAATGCAGGCGTGATAGGAAATAAAGTTGAGCATGGGCCAATCTCGGGCCGCTTTGGGCAGGTCGTCGGGATGGCCGCGCTTGGGATCGGCCGGGCCCGGCGCCAGGCCCTTGTGGACGCAGATGTTGTTGAAGCCCGGCCGCTTGTCCTTGAGCTTTTCGTAGTTCTTCTGGATCAGTTCGAAGGTCGGATAAGCCACGTCAGGGTCGTCGTGTCGCCATTGCTGCATCAGGCTCGCCGGGTCGTCATCTACCTTGGCGGAGTTCGAAATGTTGTAGCCCTTCCACGAATCGGGCTCGTTCTGGTCGATCTGCTCCTGGATGAACTTTAGATTCCCTTTGCCGACGTAGAGCAAGCCGTGGCACAGCATCCGCGTCGAGCCCGAAATCTTGTTGACGAAGTTGCGAGCGGCGGCGGTCTGAGCGGCGGTGAGAATCTCGCCCCGCTGGGCCTCCTCGGCATTCTTTGGTGGCCGCGATGGCTCGCCCTCGACCTGCACCATCGAGGCGGTGACGTTCGACAAGAGACCGATCGTCACCTGGCTGTCCAGGTACACGTCCTTGATGAACTGCGTGATGTGGGCGTAGCCTGGATCGATTGGCAGCCCGACGAGTGCCGGATTCCAATTGCTCCACACCTCGCCCAGTTCGTCCTTCTGCCCGCGGTCGTTGTAGGGGTTCGACTTGACGCGGGGAGCCGAACTCGGACCCTGCGCGATGGCTCGCAGCGCGGCCGGCGACGGGCGGCTGCCGCGGACCATGTGCAACTGATCGTCGAAGACGAACAGGTCCTTGGGCCCAGCGGCCGCGGCATGGGCCGCCGGTTCGAGCAGCTCTTCTTCGCCGACGGCAAAGAAGTGTCCATAGACGTCGTTCATCGCCAACAAGGCGGCCGCTATGCCGCCCGAACCGGCCAGGAATCGACGCCGGCTGATGCCCAGCCGCCGGCTCGCCCGCTCGGCCAGCTCGTCCAGTCGCGACTCGACACTTCGCTGCTCTTGGGTTTGGGGCGCGGGCATGTACTCTCCATTGCTGATCATCCGCGTCGGCACCGGCGAGCGCGGCTCGGCTACGTCGGCCCGCTGACACTTTGCCACCTGCTCGTCGTCCAGCAGCCCGTGGTCATCTTCCCACACGCGTCCCGACTCATTCCATGGCTGAATCGACATACCTTCCTCCTCGCCACTCGGCAAAATCACCCGCCCGTGAGCCCCGAAGCTGGACTATCATCCCTAACCCACGGTTCCCTGTGCTGCAAGCACTGCCAGAAGATGGTGCGCAAGCGGAATTGGAAGGGGCGGGCCATGGGTCAAGCTTAGCGGGCGTCGGCGGTGCGGGAAAGAAGAACCCCATCCGTGCGGGAGGCAAGGCCGCCCGCCGGACCCGGGCGGGAGCCAAGCGGATTGCAGCCCCTTGCCGCAAGGCAGACAATGGCGGCAATGGCACATTCGGATAAGCGGGCCGCGGTTGAGTCGTGGTTGAATCGGAAGCGGTGAGCGGGCACCCGATGAATGAGCGGGGCTACCGAGGGCTAAAAGCGAAGGAGTGACAGGCAATGAAGTTCTCGTTGCTGACGCTGCTGGGAGCGGTGGCAGTTGCCGCAGTCGGTTGTGCGGCATTGTCGCACCCAGTTCAAGGCTCGGCGATGGCTGTCTTCACGGCCGCCATCCTCTTGCTGTTCGGCGCTGTCCTGGCCGCCATTTGCTGCGGGGCAGCCGCCAGATTATTTTGGCTGGGCTTCGCGATTCTGGGCTGGGGTTACTTGCTGCTCGTGTGGGTTTGCCTCGAAAACGAGCTTGAGCCGAATACGGATGGACGCATTCTTGCCACGACTTGGGGTCTGGATGAATTGGCCGAAGCAACGCTGGAGCCGTGGAACTTGGAGGAGGGCGGTCGAGTATATATTCATCGAAAGGTAATCGCCGCGTGGCGCTGTCTTCTACAAATCGGACACACGCTCTGGGCGTTAGTTTTCGCCTTCGTCGGCGGTGTTCTGGCTCGATGGCTCTACGTAAGGCGGGAGCGGCATTCCTAGGGTCCTGCACCAGCCAAGCAGCGATGATTGCAGCCCCTCGCCGCAAACCCGACAATGGGGCCATGGACAGCCCGGAGCCAATCACGCCGCCGAAGCGCCGCAGGCGCTGGCGCCAGTTCAGCATCTCGACGCTGCTGGTGATGGGGCTGGTGTTTAGTGCGGCTAGCCTATGGGTGCTTGCATCTCGATCGGCCCACCCGGTGCGCGGCGTACGGCCTCAACCGTCAAGGCCAACAGATGCTGCTCGGCGCGAGGACGAGGGGCGGACGGGCGCGCGGCCTCCCGTTCGACCAACTCCCGACCAACGCGCGGCAGCCGCGCTCGCGGCGCGCCTGGCAAACGAGCGATGCGACGAACTATGGGGCGAGCGGCCGTTTTCGCCGGACACCTACGTGGCGAGGTTCCACAACGGGCGCTGGCACTGGGGAGAGTACGACCCCGCCGGCGTCCATGGGTATTCCGCCGAGGTGTCGTTCGGGCCGAGCGGCAAGCGATCCAAGGTGCAAATCTACTGGAGTACTGATGCGGAGGAAATACCGGGGGAGTTGGAGATTATCGAAGATTGAAGATCAAATAGAGATGTCTTGAACTAGTTGGAAATCTCTGTAAGGCCGCGTTCTTGGGACCCAATGCTGGGGAGCCACAGAAATGGTTCGCGTTGCGCACAACAGCCGGATTCTTCAATATAGCATGCGTTCGATGCTGCTGCTCATCACCATTGTTGGAGTCGTGCTTGGAGATTACGTCAATGATGTCAGGCGACAGCGTGCTGCCGTCGCGGAACTCGACGAATTGGGTGGGTGGTGCTTTTATGAGTACGAGTGGGATGATCAAAGAGATTTACCCAAGCAAGCCGTGTCCGGTCCGCCGGGCCCAAATTGGCTCATTAAGGTGCTGGGGGTTGACATGTTTCACCCTGTGGTGGCGGTTACGTTTGTTGACGCTGAAGTGGACGATGAAGACTTGGTGCTCCTGAGGAGCTTGCCGAGGGTTCGGAACCTTAACCTTCGATTTGCTAATGTCACAGACGTGGGTTTATCGAAGATCGCTCTTCTTAAGCGCTTGGAAGTTCTAAATGTGTCACAAACCCACATCAGCGACGCCGGTCTGCTGCACATACAAGCGCTAAAGGAGTTGCGGTCTGTCGACCTTTGCGGGACAAAGGTTACGGACGCCGGCCTCCAGAACCTCGAAGCACTGAGCAAGCTAGAGAAAGTATACTTGGAGAATTCAGGTGTTACTGATGAGGGTTTTCATCGATTGCAGCGTGCGCGGCCAGGTGTGCGGCGGCATCGCTATTAGGCTTTTCGCGCCACGGGTGGCCAGCCCGCTGACCCGATCCTGCACCACCCAAGAGGGATGATTGCAGCCCCACGCCGCAAACCCGACAATGGGGCCATGGACAGCCCCGAGCCAATCAAGCCGCCGAAGCGCCCCTGGAGCTGGCGCCAGTACAGCGTTTCGACGCTGCTGATCGTGGTGACGATCGTGGGCCTGCTCCTGGCCTTGGTGGTTGTCCCCGCCGAGCGCCAGCGACGAGCGGTGGCGGCGATCCGCGAGGCGGGGGGCACGGTAACGTATGACGATGGGTCACCAAACGAGCCTCCGGGCCCCGACTGGCTGTCTCGGCTTCTGGGCGTGGACTATTTTGCCGACGTGGTCTATGTCTCGGCAGGGGGCATGACCGATGCGACGTGCTCGCACTTAAGCGTGTTGACGAGCCTGCAATTACTGCACCTACGCGACACCCAGATGACCGACGCTGGCCTGGCGCATCTGGCCGGGCTGACGAGGCTGGAAGCGCTGCACCTGAACGGCACCCAGATGACCGACGCTGGCCTGGCGCACCTCGCCGGGCTGACGAGCCTGGAACGGCTATACGTGGCGGGCACGCAAGTTACTGACGCCGGCCTGGCGCATTTGGGCGGGCTGACAAGGCTGGAATACTTGGACCTGGACGACACCCAGGTGTCCTACGCTGGCCTGGCGCAGCTCGCCGGGCTGACGAAGCTGCAATCGCTGGAACTGAACAACACGCAAGTCACTGACGCCGGCCTTGCGAACCTGGCCGGGCTGACAAGCCTGCAATCGTTGTACCTGGCCAACACGCAGGTCACCGACGCTGGCCTGGCGCATTTGGCCCGGCTGACGAGCCTGCAATTGCTGCTGCTGGGAGGCACGCGAGTCACGGATCAGGGTTGCGACAGGTTGCGACAGGCCCTGCCGACTTGTTCAGTTGTTCGCTAGAGCGTCCGCATCACGTTGAGGACCATAAACGTGGATATTAACCATTTCCTCGCAGGATTCGCAGCTATACCGGACCATGAGTTACACAAGCTAAGGCGCACCCCGAAGCTAGATGAGTGGCCAACCGATGAGGCCTTCTATTTCGATCTTACGAGAAAAATGTTTTCTGAGCCTAGGCAAGCTGGCCCTCCTTGGACGCAACCAATGAGACGCCACCGGTTTGTGTGCATTCTTTCCGAGTTCTTGTACCATGATGGACGTACATTTAGCGTGCTGATGCACATTGCCGACCTGGCCGGCCGTGAACCAGAAGTGCTCGGAACGCATGGCGTGAACGCGTTGGCCGCTATTTGGTGCTACTTGAATATGGGGTGGCCTATACCAATGCCAGAAGAGCAGGTCCTATCGCTCTTGAAAGGATACGAATCTGTCGCTGTCCTGTCACACAACGCGGCAAGGTGCCTCAATGCGTTGCAACTCCGTCGCCCGGACTTGTCATGATCCTTGCCCCAATGCCGCAACTGGAACGTCTCCAACGGGAAGCCCATAGAAGCGGCTGCGAGGTTGACCGCCATGCAAGAGAGATCGCGCCGTTTGACAGCGGGTCTTAGCGCTCCGGCACGCGTGTTTCTGAAACATCATCCCGGTGCCGAATCCCAGGATGAAGCCAGTGCCCATTTCGCGCATTTCAAACGATTCCACTACGCTCGGTCGGGTCCACTAGCCTTTCCCCCACCTGATCGCCTAAACTGCAGCTAGAGTTCGCGGTCTGACCTGGCACCGCGATCCGCCGCCCCGGAACCCTGGGGCCGCGCTGGGCATCTCGGAGCTGCCAGCACAGCCCTGTGCCGGAGGTTCCCGTGCGCATCGAGATGCGGCCCATCGATTCCATCTGTCCCTATCCGGGCAACCCGCGCATCAACGACGACGCGGTGGACGCCGTCGCCGCGAGCATCAAAGCCTTTGGATTTCGGCAGCCGATCGTGGTCGACGCCGACGGCGTGATCATCGTCGGGCACACGCGCTATAAGGCAGCCCAGAAGCTTGGGCTCGCCAAGGTGCCGGTCCACGTGGCCAAGGACCTCTCGCCCGAGCAGATCAAGGCCTACCGGATCGCCGACAACCAGACGGCCCAACTGGCCGAGTGGGACTTCGACCTGCTGCCGATCGAGTTGGCGGATCTGCAGGCCATGAACTTCGATTTGGGGCTCCTGGGCTTTGACCCGGACGAACTGGCCGGGTTGCTCGATCCCGGCCTTCAGGAAGGCCGGTGCGATCCGGACGACGTGCCGGCGCCGCCGGACGAGGCGACCACGCAGCCGGGCGACCTGTGGATCCTCGGCGACCACCGGCTGCTCTGCGGCGACTCAGGGCGCCGGAAAGCCAAGTCCGAGGAACGAGACTACCCCGCCCGACTTGGCGCAACTCGCGATAGAATTAGCCTGGGGGGTTTGCCTCAGGAGGTAGTTGAATGGATAAGCGCGAGATCAATGACCTGATCGCCTGCATCCTTATGATCGCGTTCCTACTTTTTACGACCATCAAGTACAAATACGTTGCGCGAGTAACGAGTGAGGGGTGGAAGAGGTGGGCGGGCGAATGCCGTAATCGCCCAATCTTACGAATCCTCCTCACGCTTTTCCTCCTTTTTGTCGCTGTTTCTGTGCTCTGGATCGGCTTCCAAGGGGACGTGCTTGCGCTCGTTCTTGGCGGCATCGTGACCATTGTCACAATCTGGCAGATTCTCTGGGTTGAGCCTTGGATACGCCTGTTGGAATGGCAGAGCGAGGTGCTAGACAGGTTCCCATGGCTGATCATAGTCATGAATGCGTTGTTCATCCTAATTGGGGCATTATGGTTCCTGATTTCGGCGATACTGCATTGACCACAGCGCCAGCCTCGTGAGCGGTGTCGGGGTCCTACCGGCGGGACCGCTGGGCGCGTCGGGATGTCGCTGGCGACCCGTGCCTTGGGGCGAGTGCCGCCTACCGGCGGCCGCGGAAAGCGCGCTTGTATAGCCAGCCGATGAGGCGGACCACGAGCCAGCCCACGGTGTAGAGGTAGCAGCCGTAGGCGAAGAGGAGCGCCAAGTAGAGAGGGACGGAATAGATAGAAACCGGGAGCGACGAGATGGAGGAATCATCGGCGGACACCTTGGTTATGACCGCGACGACCGCCACAAGGACAAAGACACTTCCAAGGCTCCACTGGTACCATCGACCTTGCTTGCGGAAGAATCGCTCCAGCACGAATGCCGTCGGGGCGAGCATGATGGCCGCCACTACTGGCAAGAACCAAATAGGGATCGGATCGACATGAACGAGAACGCCGTCGCTCGCACGGTATTCGCGAACGAAGCTCAGGCCAAGTACTGCCGCAGCGACCGGGAGCAATCCAATCCACGTGCCCCAATGCAGTCGATACCAGCGGCGTTCGGCCATGCCGGCATAATACCAGCGACTACCGCAAACAGCGACCTGTTCGCCCACGCCAGATCGCTTTCGCCAGCCGGTCGTGGTCGACCCCGATGGGGTGATCATGGTCGGCCGCAGCCGCTACAAGGCCCGCCCAGAAGCGCGGTCTCGAAGGACGTACCGGCGGGGCCGACAGTGCCGCCTACCTGTGTTAGCAGTCGTGCTGCAGAATCGATTCCAACTCCGCGAAGTGCTCGAGCCGGTCTTGGCCTGCCGACTTGGCGCAGAAATCATCGGAGTTTGCTGCCTGCTCGTACAGCATCCGTGCCTTCTTGTGGTCCTTCTCGACTGATTTTCCGAGGATATAGAAGTCGGCGAGATGAACTAGACAGTTTGCTTCTCCGAGTGCCATACCCTTCTCGTACCTAGGGGTTTGGCACGGGGGTCTCCCGGCGTGCGCAATTGCCCCGCCATACAAGCCATGCTCCGATGCCGAGGAACACCGTCGCAACGCCGCCGCTGCTCCAGGTTACAGCGTCGTCCGCTGGACTATCGGCTATGACCGCAATCAGCCCAAGAGCTCCCACGGGCACGACCACCGCGGCAACGGCATAGCAAAGAGCCGCAAAAAGCTTGCTTCCCAACGGCGCACCTGGGCGATCGACGATTGCCTGGCCATCCCCCGGCGCCCTGTACGGGTTCTCGGCCTGGCGGTCGTCGGGATGGTCGGGCACGGCCACGGTAACTTCAGTCAATAAACAGCGGAAAAAACAACATCCGGCCCAGCGGCAGTCCCGCGACGCAAATTACCGCCGCCACCAGCACCAGCCAGAACATCGTCCGCAGGCGGAACTGGAAGGGGGGGGTCATGCGTTCAGCTTAGCGAGCGGAGGCACGTACAGCCAGCTTTTGGAACCTTGTTGCCGGTCCTTGCCGCAAACCCGACAATGAGGCCATGGACAGCCCCGAGCCAATCAAGCCGCCGAAGCGCCGCCGGCGCTGGCGCCAGTACAGCATCTCGACGCTGCTGGTCGTGGTGACGATCGTGGGCCTGCTCCTGGCCTTGGTGGTAGTCCCCGCCGAGCGGCAGCGCCGCGTGGTTGCCGCGATACGCGAGATGAGGGGCTCAATCTCAATACGTTATGACTTCGAGCTGGCCGATGGAAGCCCGGCCAACCCGCCGGGTCCCGAGTGGCTGCGTCGGATTCTAGGCGTGGATTATCTTGCCGACGTTGTGTACGTCAGGTCATCGGGCATGACCGATCCGATGTGCTCGCACTTGAGCGCGCTGACTGGCCTGCAAGAGCTGCACGTGGATTACACGGACATCACTGATGTTGGCCTGGCGCACCTGGCGAGGCTGACGAGCTTGGAAGGGCTGAACCTGGCCGGTACTCAGGTCACAGACGCTGGCCTTGCGTATCTGGCGGGGCTGACGAGCCTGCAAAAGCTGGACCTGGATTACACGGAAGTCAGCAATGTTGGCCTGTCGCATCTGGTGGGCCTAGCGAGCCTCAAAGAGCTGCAACTGCGTCGCACGCAGGTCACTGATGCTGGCCTGGCGCACCTAGCGGGGCTAATGAGCCTCGAAGAGCTATACTTGAATCACACGCAGATCACCGACGCCGGCCTTGCGCACTTGGCCGGACTGACGGGTCTGAGAGAGCTTCACCTGTGGGCCACGCACGTCACCGATGCTGGCCTGTCGCAGCTAGCCCGGCTGACGAGCCTGCAAGGGCTTGAACTGGGTGACACGCACGTCACGGACGCCGGCCTTGTGGATCTGACCAGGTTGACGAGCCTAAAAAGGTTGTTGCTGTTCAAGACGCAGGTCACCGACGCTGGCCTGGAGCACTTGGAAGAGCTGACGAGCCTAAAAGAGCTGTACCTGAACGACACGCAGATCACCGACGCTGGACTTGCCCGCATGGAAGGGCTGACGACCTTAAGCGAACTGGACCTCCGTAACACGCAGGTCACGGTCGAGGGTTGCGACAAGCTGCGACAGGCCCTTCCGGACTGTCAGGTTCGTCACTAGAGCATCCCCACGGACGGAGACGGGGCGGTGGCCAGACGGCACCGGCGCATCATGTTGCAGCCTCCTGCCGCAAACCGAGAATGACCGGCATGGAACGACCGGAGCCAAGTCAACCGCCGAAGCGCTGCCGCCGGTGGCGCCAGTTCAGCCTCTCGACGCTGCTGGTCGTGGTGACCATCGTGGGCGTCGGCCTGGCCCTGGTGGTCGTCCCCGCCGAGCGGCAGCGGCGAGCGGTGGCCGCGATACGCGAGTTGGGGGGCACGGTACGGTATGACTTCGAGGAATCTTCGTCGCCCGCGGTGGACGGAGAATTGCCGGGCCCTGACTGGCTGTATCGCATTCTGGGCGTGGACTATCTGGCCGACGTAGTGGCTGTCCGCGTATTGACCGATGCGACATGCTCGCACCTCAGCGCATTGACGAGCCTCCAAGGGCTCGACCTGGGTGGCAGCCAGATCACCAACGTTGGCCTGGCCCACGCCGCCAAGCTCACGAACCTGCAATGGCTGCTTCTGGACCGCACGGAGGTCACGGACACTGGCATGGGTCACCTGGCAGGGCTGACGAGCCTGCAAGTGCTGAACCTGAGTGGCACACAGGTCACCGACGCCGGCCTGGCGCATGTGGCGAGGCTGACGAGCCTGCAAGAGCTGAACCTGAGTGGCACGCAGGTCACCGACGCCGGGGTGGCGCATGTGGCGAGGCTGACGAGCCTGCAAGAGCTGGACCTGATCGACGTGCAGGTTAGCGACGCCGGCCTGGCGCATCTGGGCGGGCTGACGAGCCTGCAAGAGCTGCACCTGAGTGGCCTGGAGGTCACCGACGCCGGCCTGGCGCATCTGGCGGGGCGGACGAGCTTGCAATGGCTAACCCTGGACGGCACGTACATCACGGACATCGGCATGGTTCACCTGGCAAGGCTGACGAGCCTGCAAGTGCTTGACCTCACCGACACGCAGGTCACCGACGCCGGCCTTGCGCATTTGTCCCGGCTGACGAGCTTGCGATCCCTTTGGCTGCAGGACACACAGGTTACCGATGCCGGCCTTGCGCACGTGGCGGGGCTGAAGAGCCTGGTACAGCTTGCGCTGGGTGGCACACAGGTAACCGATGAGGGTTGCGACAAGTTGCGACAGGCCTTGCCGCGATGTCGGATTTATCGCTAGAGGGTCCGCCACGGGCGGGCGTTTCTTTTGCGCGGATGGTAGAATCACAGCCATGGACCTTGGCCTTCTCGCCTTTGCATCCCTGGTGGCCATCCTCTGGGCTGTGGAATCCCGCGCAGGCGTCATGAGAACGGCGATTGATGGTGCTGTGATCGGCCTGATTGCAGCGGGCCTCCTGGTCTTGCTCCTACCGGTGGAGTATTCCATGAGAGCAAGCACTCGCGATCAGTGGCAATTATTCGCCACGATCGGAGCACTTCTCGCCGCAACAGGAGCATGGCTCGGCTGGAACCGCCGCCACTGACAACGCCGACTCCGCTAGCCTTTCCTCCACCGAATCGCCTAAACTGCAGTTAGAGTTCGCGGTCGGACCTGGCACCGCGATCCGCCGCCCTGGGTTACCCGGGGCCGCGCTCCGCATCTCGGAGCCGCCAGCACAGCCCTTGTGCCGGAGGTTCCCGTGCGCATCGAGATGCGGCCCATCGATTCCATCCGCCCCTATCCGGGCAACCCGCGGATCAACGACGATGCGGTGGACGCTTGACCGGTCACCAGAGAAAGCGCTCACGAAGCCGAAGATGAAGGTTCAGCCGGTGGAGGCGCGACGTAACTCGCTGGCCGCGATCTTGCAGGGGCCGGTTTACCGGATCGGGCCGACGGCGACCGTGCGGCCCGCTTCCGAAGCGGCTTCTTGCCGTTTCGGCTCTCGACTGCCCGTTCAATATCCTCTGAGGATCCATCGTAGAACGTATAAAGCCCTGCCTGGGCATCGTTGACCCCTTGCCTCGCTATGAAGTATCGCTGCCGGGCCTCTGCCTCGGCTGCGGTCGCGGAATCCGTTTCGTGCTGAATCAGTGCCGAATTAACCTTTCGCCAATCACTGAGCGCCTGGTCTCGCTCGTATATTGCCGTGTCGATGGCGTTCCAGACTCGATCTTCGCGCCACTCCAGGTAGCGAACCACAAGCCAAGGGGACACTCCGAGGACCAACATGGCCAGGAGCAGCGTCCGCATTCCAAACTGAAATCGCCCCGGACAGCGCATCATCAGGCCCTCTGGAATATCCGGAATTGAAGTATCCCCGAGAGGGCTCGAACCTCTAACCTTCGGCTCCGGAGGCCGACGCTCTATCCAATTGAGCTACGGGGACAAGGGCGGAAGAACGAAGCAGCTATCGTCCCTAAGGGCCTCATTTTAGAAGGGTTGCGGACAAAGGTGAAGGGGGCAGGGAAGGCAGAGGGCAGAAGGACGAAGGAAGAATAGGACGGGTGCCGGGGCACCGCCCAAAAGTCGGGCGAATTCCCGCTACGGCGACCCCGACCGGCCCGGGATTCTGGCGAATCCCGCTACCGGGCGAGGGCCAAATCGCGATGCCAGCAGGCGCCGCCCAGGGGCGTGCTATTGACTGGAAATCATGGCGGGCTTATTCATAGCCGCCCCGTTTTGTGCGTGAACGCACAAAGGAAGGGGGGAGCGGGGGAAGGGGGGATGGGGGAATGCCGACAAGGGGACAAGGCGACAAGGCGAACGGACGCGGCGGCATGGCCGCGGGCCTAAGACCGGATGAATCCGGTCACTACGAACGATACGGCCGGAATTCTGGCGAATTCCGCTACGCAATACGGACCTGACCGGATGAATCCGGTCACTACGAACAGCCTTCAGCAGGAATTAAGATGGCATGGATGCCAAGCGAAGAGAAGACCGGATGAATCCGGGGCACTGCGAAGAGGACCGGATGAATCCGGTCATTACGAATGAGCCGGCTCACGTCCCGGACTTCGGCGAGCTCAGTCGAGCCGCGCGCCGGGATGAGCAACACTTTACGAAGGACCCCATAAATGGGGCCACGACAAACGAGGACCGGATGAATCCGGTCACTACGAACGGGGTGCCGCTGGTCGATGTGCAGCGGCAGTTCGCCGAACTCGAAGAAGAACTGTTGGCGGCCGTCCAACGCGTCTGCAAGTCGGGACGCTTCGTGCTGGGTCCGGATTGCCAACAACTCGAAGAAGCAATCGCCGGCTATTGCCAGGCTAAACATGCCGTCGCCTGCGCTTCGGGCAGCGATGCGCTCCTGCTGGCATTGATGGCGCACGACGTGGGGCCGGGCGACGAAGTCGTCATGCCCAGCTATACGTTCTTCGCCACCGCGGCCGCAGCCGCCAGACTGGGCGCCAAGCCGGTGTTTACGGATATCGAACCGGACCACTTCAACCTGGCGCCGGAACTGGTCGAGGCGGCCATCACGCCGAAAACCAAGGCCATCCTGCCGGTCCACCTCTACGGACAATGCGCGGATATGGCGCCGCTGGCCGCCGTGGCCGAACGGCACGGCCTGCCGATCATCGAGGATGCCGCCCAGGCGATCGGCGCGGAATATTTTGGCAAACGGGCGGGCGCTATCGGCGACGTGGGCTGCTTCAGCTTCTATCCGACCAAAAACCTGGGCTGCTTCGGCGACGGCGGCATGCTGACCACCAACTCGGATCCGCTGGCCGCCCGGCTGAAGCTGCTCCGCGTGCACGGCATGGAGCCGCGGTACCACCACCAGCAACTGGGGATCAATAGCCGGCTGGATAGCATCCAGGCCGCCGTGCTCAACGTGAAACTAAAGCACCTCGACCGCTGGACCGGCCTGAGACAAGGCCTGGCCGCCCGCTACCACGAGCTGTTCGGCGGCTGCGGCCTGGACGACGTGATCGGCCGCCCCTCGGCCGCGACGAACTGCCGGCACGTGTGGAACCAGTACGTGATCCGCGTGCTCGACGGCCGGCGCGACGCGCTGCGGCAACACCTGGCCGAGCGGAAGATCGGCACGGAGATCTACTACCCCGTGCCGCTGCACGCCCAGCAGTGCTTCGCGTACCTGGGCTATAAGGCCGGCAGCCTGCCGGAAACGGAGCGGGCGGCCCGCGAGACACTGGCCCTGCCGATCTTTCCCGAGCTCACGGCCGCCGAGCAGCTCTCGGTGGTGCGGGAAACGGCCGCCTTCTTCGGCCGCTCGCTGCCGGCGGGCGGCCATCCGCTGGAAGGACCGAAGTTCTTGAAGAGGAAAGGGGAGCGAGGAAGGCAGAAGGCAGAAGGCAGAAGGCAGAAGGAAGAATAGAACGCGGGGCGACACCGGCCGGAATTCTGGCGATCCCCCCTTCTCGTTCTCCTTGTCGCCTTGTCGCCGTGTCCCCTTGTCGGGATTCCCTCCTCCCCCCATCACCCCTTCCCCCGCTCCCCCCTTCTCCCCTTCCCGTCTGCCCCTTCCCGACTTCACTCGCTGGGGCCGGCGGGCTGCTCGATGGGCTTCACCTCGTCGCGGCGACGAGCGGACTTGCAGACGATGATCAACCCAAAGGCGATCAACATCACCACCAGAAAGTAAGGACCGACGTAGCTCTTGTCCGCCTCGGCGACCTCCGTCTGTGCCCAGGCCACCGCGGGCGACCAGGCCGCCAGAACGGCGGTGAAGGCCACGAGCATATTACGAAGCATCCGCAGGAAGTTCATCCGTCACTCCTTATAATCACTGGGGCACGCTTATCGCTTTGCCCCAGCCACCCGCCACCCACGATTCTGCCCACCGTCCACTGACCACTATCCACCGACCACCGACCACTGGCCCCGGTTAGAAAAAACTCTGGATCGGCTGGGCGAGCTCGCGGAAGCGCTCGACCGGCATCATCACGGTGTCCCATCGCGGGGAGAGCTGCCGGGCGTAAAAGGCGTATTGCTGCAGCCGGATGGCCACAAAGCCGTACAGCATCCCGCGGAACTCGAACAACTGCTCGGCCGGCAGCGGCGAGCGGTCGCCCATGATATTGTAGGCGAAAACAAACAAGGCCCGAAAGCGGTCGCCGAACAGATTCTCCCAACTGGCCATGCTCACCAGGTCGTCGCGCGTCGACCAGTTTTTCCAATACTGCTTGTGCAGGCCGGACGGAAAGCGGCGGCCCTTGACGTCGATCAGCCAGATCCGCTCCTTCGACGACGAGACGATGAAGTCGAGGCTCTTGATCGAGAGCTGATCCATCAGGCTGCGGCGGCGCTCGTCGACCGCCACGTAAGGAATCTTGCGCCACCTCAAGAACTCCTCGAAGGCCGCCTCGTAATGGTTTTCGCGGTTGGCCATGATTCAGCCCCCTTGGGCGAGCAGCCTCTGGACCGCGCCGACGACCCCACCCGCTTCGTCGTCCAGCGGCAGCACCCGGCTCTCGCCGGTCGCCAGGTCCTTGACCTGGCACTGGCCCGCCGCCAGCTCGTCCTCGCCGGCAATCAGCGCCAGCCGGAAGCCGCGGCGGTCCGCGTATTTTAACTGCTGGCCCAGCCGCTTGGCATCAGGAAACAGCTCGGCCGCCACGCCGGCCGCCCGCAGCCGGGCCGCCAACCGCAGGTAGTCGTCGAGCCGGCCCTCGACGAAGTAGGCGATGAAGACCTGCGCGGGGGTCGAGGACTTGGGCAGCATGCCCAGCTCTTCCATGGCCGCCAGCAGGCGGTCGAGGCCCAGCGACGCGCCGATGCCGGAGAACTGCTGCGCGGTATAGAGGCTGGCCAGGTCGTCGTATCGGCCGCCGGAGCAGACGCTGCCGATCGTGGGCAGGTCGTCGAGAAACGTCTCGTAGATCGTGCCGGTGTAGTAATCGAGCCCGCGGGCAATCGAGACATCGAGCCGCAGCCGCTCCCGGGGCACGCCGCCGGCGGCCGCGGCGGACAACAGCTCGGCCAGCCGGGCCACGCCTTGCCGGCCGGCCTCGCTGCCGGATACGAGCGGCTCCACGGCCCGCAGGATTTCGTCGTTGGTGCCTTGCAGATCGGCCAGGCGCAGCACCTGCTCGGCCTGCTCGCGGCTGGCGCCGGCGTGGGCCGCCATCTCTTCGGCCACGGCGGCGCGGCCGATCTTGGCCAGCTTGTCCAGCGAGCGGAGGATCGAGCCCGACTGCCCGGCCAGGTCCAGCTTTTCCAACAGCCCGGTGAGCAGCTTGCGGTTGTTGACGCGGATGGTGAACCGCTCGAACCCGAGGGCCCGCATCAGGTCGTGAATGACCAGGGCGGTCTCGACGTCGGAGGCGGCCGACTGCGTGCCGATGGTGTCGAAGTCGGCCTGCATGAATTCGCGATAGCGGCCGCGCTGCGTGTTCTCGCCCCGCCAGACCGTGGCGATGTGATATCGCTTGAAGGGCATCCCCAGTTGATCGAAGTGCTGGGCGGCGAAGCGGGCAAACGGGACGGTGAGATCGAACCGCAATCCGACCCAGCGCTGGCCGTGGTCCTGGAACTTGTAGAGCTGCTTGTCGGTTTCCTCGCCCCCCTTGCCGGTGAGGATGTCGAGGTACTCCAGGGCCGGCGTGTCGATGGGGGCAAAGCCGAACGAGCGGTAGACGCGGCGGGCGGTGTCGACGAGCCGCTCGCGGGGGATCATGGTTTCGGGCAGAAAATCCCTGAAACCCTTGAGCGTGCGGGGCTCGATGCGTTTAGCGCTCATGCCGCACCGCTAGCTGAGGACGGGCAGCAGGGGCGGCCTCGGGCTGCGGAAGCGGCCGGGGTCCTTGCTGGGCAGAACCGCCTCGACGTACTCTTCGATCTGCTCGGCCGTTTCGAAGTACCGCTCGTAGACGTAGTTTTCTTCGTACTCGCAGTTATCGATGGAGTAGTCGCGGCAGATCTGGGGCCGGGTCTCGTAGATGGCGCAGCGGTTGTCGGGCTGCAGGTGCTTGCAGTGCGTGTGGACCAGCAGGTACCAACTCCCCTCTTCGATGAAAACGCTGGCCTCCCCGTGCAGCAGGTACCAGCGGATGTAGTCGAAGTCCTTGCGGGTCGTCGGCGTGTCGAGCGGCAGGGCGAAGTACTTGCAGCACTTGGCCGAGCAATAGTTGCAGAGGCAGTCGCCCGCGGGCAGATCCTCGCGGCGCATCTTGCTGGGCGTGAGAGGCATGGGAAAAAGGCAGAAGGCAGAAGGAGGAAGGTCGAAGGAGGAATAATACAGGACACGATGCGTGACGCAAAGACTGGGGCACGCTACGACTCGACTGAGCTCGCCGAAGTCCGCTTTGCCCCAGCCACCCGACCCCCAGCCACCCGACGCTGCTCGGCTGCTCCTACAGCCTACAGCCTACAGCCTACAGTCTACAGCCTCCAGCCTACCTACTCCGAGCGGGTTTCCAGGGCCTTGCCGGGCAGGACGACGTCGCGGGCCAGGCCGAGCCTGGCCAACAGCGCGATCGTGAGCCAGGTGACGTCGAACTCGTACCAGTAGTGCCCGTGCGAAGCGCTGCGCTGGTCGGCATGGTGATTGTTGTGCCAGCCCTCGCCGTTGCTGACCAGCGCCACGAACCAGTTGTTGCGGCTGTTCTCGTCGGTCTCGTAGTTGCGGTATCCCCAGAGGTGGCTCAGCGAGTTGACGCTCCAGGTGATGTGCCAGACCGCCACGGTCCGCACCACCACGCCCCAAACCAGCAGGCTCAAGCCGAACTGCACGCCGCCCATCACGGTGCCGGTGGCCAGCCAACCGGCCGCGAAGCCGCCCAGGTAGTACACCAGCCACTGGGCCAGGTTCACCCAAACCCAGAGCAGGTTCCTCTCGAAGGCGAAATAGAACGGGTCGCGGAGGATGTCGCGGGCATAGCGATCGTAGGTCAACACGCTGTTCAGCTCGCGGTTGTCGACCAGCAGCCAGCCGACGTGGCTCCAGAAAAAAGTGACCAGCGGGCTGTGCGGGTCGGGCTGCTCGTCGGAGTGCTGATGGTGCATGCGGTGGATGGCCACCCACCGGGCGGGCGTGTCCTGCAGGCAGCAGACGCCCAGCACGGCAAAGACCCGCTCCAGCCAGCGCGGGCAGGCCAGGCCGCGGTGCGTCAGCAGCCGGTGATAGCAAAGGTTGATGCCCAGCGTGCCGAACACGTACAGCCCCAGAAAGGCCAGCAGCACGCCGGTCCAACTGAAGAACCAGGGCACGAAAGCCAGCAGTGCCAGCAGGTGATAGAGCGAAAGGCTGATGGCATAGGGCCAGAGGATGCGGCCCCGCTGGACGGTTTCGGGCTTGGGGAGCCGGCTGGTGCCGATGATGGCCCGCCGAGCCCGCCGCCCGAGCTCGGGGGAGCCCGTCGAGCTGGTGCCGGAAGGCAACTCGGCCGTAACGGTGTCCGGGGCCGAGCTGCTGGCGCCGGCGATAACTGGTGCTTCTTCTGCCATACTTCCCGACCTTCTGGTATTCCCTATCTTTACCAATTGCCGGTTCCAGTTCAACCCTGGTTGAGCCGTCAGCATCCGCCCTGCCGCCACCTGCAAGTTATCGTCATCACCGCCTTGGGCACTCAAACCCGGCTTGCCCGGCGGACGTGGCGGGGCTAGTCTGCTAGCGAGAGGGGGGGCAAAAGGCGAAGGGGGGATGAGGGGAAGGGGGGAAGGGGCGACGACGAGGATCGGCAATCGAACACCACGGGGGGCCAGGGATGGAACCCAAAAAGGCGGCGGCAGCTCGTGAGCATCGGCGCAGCGTGGGCGTGCGCGTGCTACGATTCGACAGCGGCCATAAGATAAAAGGGCCGATTGCCGCCGGGCCTCGGCCCGGTCCGCCCCGACGCTAAGGCGCGGCGCGCGGCTGAAAACAGCATCTCTTTCACCGAGCCAGTCCGGGGGTCGCCTGTGCAGGTCGTGATTACGGCGGTGGGGCCGGACAACCGGGGCCTGGCCGACCCGATCATCCACTACGTAACTGGACAAGGCGCGAACATCGCCGAGATCCAGATGTACGACCATGACGAAGCGTGCCTGTTCGCGATGCTGCTGCGCATCGAGCTGGGCGCCGATCGCCTGGCCGCCTTGCGCGACGCGATGACCGAGATCGGCGGCGAGAAGCGGCTTTCGATCCGCGTCTGGTCTCCCGACGAGCGCGGCGGGCGGCCGCGGCTGGCGATCCTGACCACCTACCGCAACGAACCGCCGCTGGCGCTGCTGCGCGCCGTGCGCGATGGCCGGGTCAAGGCAGAGGCGGCCTTGATGCTGGGCAACCGCCCGCAATGCCGCTCGCTGGCCGAGCAGTTCGGCGTCGATTGGCACTCGATCGGCGACGACCAGGGGATCGCCGACGACGAGCGGCTCGTGGCGCTGTGCGACGAGTACGCCGTGGATTACCTGGTGCTCGCCCGCTACATGCGGGTGCTGCCGGCCAGCAGTTGCTGGAAATATGCGGGCGGGCGGATCATCAACCTGCACCATGGCCTGTTGCCGAGCTTTCCCGGCCTGCGGCCCTACCACGATGCCTACGCCGCTCGGATGCTCACCTACGGGGCCACCTGCCACTTCATCGTGCCGGACCTCGACGGCGGGAACCAGATCATCTACCAGTCGACTTTCACGGTGCCGCACGGGCTGCCGCTGGACGACATCGTGCGGCTGGGCCAGGAAGACAACGAGCCGCACTGCCTGGTCGAAGGGGTGCGCCGGGTGGTCGACCGGGAGGTGCAGCTCCACTTTCACCGGGTGGTGGCCCGCGAGCGGAAGGGAGAAGGCTGAAGGCAGAAGGCAGAAGGATGGTCTTGGAACTTAGGACTTTGGACTTGGGGAAGACTCCGCAGCCAAAGCCCACAACACGAAGAACAACGGTCTAAGCACAGAACGACGGGTGCCTGGTGGCAAAGCGTCAGCGTGCCCCAGTCGTGCGTTTCCGACTGAGCTGAAAGTCCGCCGCCGTTCGGCCTAGAGGCTCTCGACAGGCAGGCGGAACTTCCGACCTCTGACCTCTGACCTCTGACCTCTGACTAGATTCCGCGGGAGTAGCGGATGATGCACCAGAGGGCCCGCAGGCCGTCGCGCCAGGTGATCTTCTTGCCCTCGGCGTAGGTGCGGCCCGCGTAGCTGATGGGGCGTTCGAAGACGCGGATGCCGGGCAGACTGGCGACCTTGGCGGTGATTTCCGGCTCGATGCCGAAGCGTTGCTCGCGCAGGGTGGGGGCAATCCGCTGGATTACCTCGCGGCGAAAGGCCTTGTAGCAGGTCTCCATATCGGTGAGGTTCAGATTGGTCATGGCGTTGGAGAAGAGCGTGAGGAGCTTGTTGCCGACCGAGTGCCAGAAATAGAGCACGCGCTGGTTATCGCCGGTAAAGCGGCTGCCGAAGACGACGTCGGCCTGTCCTTCGACGATGGGCTGGATCAGCTTTTCGAATTCGTGGGGGTCGTATTCCAGGTCGGCATCCTGGACAATCACCACGTCGCCCGAGGCCTGCTGGAAGCCGGTTTTCAAGGCGGCGCCTTTGCCCTGGTTCTGCTCGTGCAGCACAATCTTCAGATCGTCCTGACCGCGCCAGCTTTCCAGCAGCTCGCGGGTGCCGTCGGTGCTGCCGTCGTCGACCAGGATGATTTCGGTCGGGACTCCCGAGTCGCGCACGCGGCGAACCACTTCAGCCACGGTCTTCAGCTCGTTGTAGACGGGAATCACGACCGAGAGCAGAAAACCGTCGGGCAGCCGAAAGATGCCCAGCCGGCGGCAAGCGCTTTTGCCGAGCAAGCGCTCGAGCAATTCGACGCGATCGGCGCAGCCGGCCGAATCGGCCAGTTGCATGACGAGGCCGCGCAGGTCGGAAAGGTCGTCGGGCGTGGGATCGGCGGTCACGATATGGCTCGAAAAGGGCAAAGCGGGTCAGGCCAACACGATCGACTGGCCGAGTCGATCGTCTGGCTGCGTCTGTCCAATGGTATGCGGTTTTTTGCGGGCGTTGCAAGGCCTGCTTCGATGCGCGCCGCGCGAGCGCGATCGCGCGCGTCGAGCGACTGATGCAAGGAATCGGTTCGCCGCTGCACGCGCGAGAGCGTCGCGCGGCGTGGAATCATGCCTTGTTTCTGCGGACATTTCGCCGAAAATATTTCTTCCGCCGAACGTGCTTGACAAGATCGGATTGGCCACGAAAATACGCGGGTGTTGGTGGTTGACAACTTCGCCGTTTCAAAGCCCCACTGTTCTGGCAGTGGGAAGTCCAAGCGTTCTTGGGGTCCTTCAGGTCGCGGCGAGTCCAGGCGGGACGAGCTCTGCCCTTGCCATGGATGAATGTCTCGGTCTGCGCGCGGAGCGGCCGCCAACAATTGTCGATGGCCGGCGGGAAATGCGCCGCTGGGCGTCGCTGCAGATGGGCCGCTAAGCGGCAAGCTAAGCCGAGATGTCGAGCGAATACTGCTTGGGGGGCGGCGATGTAGGGATCGGATGTCGGCGACCATGGTCGTGGCCTGGATGTCCCCCCCAACGTATTCGTTCGACAACTCGGCTCAGCCCGTGGCTCCCGTCAGGAATTGCCGCGCGGCGGCAGTGAGAATGCGGCAGTGAGAATGCGGCAGTGAGAATGCGGCAGTGAAAATGCCGCGGTGAAAATGCTATCCTGGCGGCTGGTGCAATTCCCAGCCTCGAGAGCCGCCGGCATGCCGCGTTCGTTGATCGCCCTGGGGTCGAATGAAGGGGACCGGGCCGCGCTCGTCGCAGCGGCGGTGGATCGCCTCGCGCAATCCGCCCCTCTCACTCTGCTCAGCCAGAGCCGCTGCCACGAGACCACGCCGATCGGGGGCCCGACGGGCCAGTTGCCCTTTCTCAACGCCGCCCTGACGATCGAAACCGCCCTATCGCCCAGTCGCTTGCTGGCACTTCTCCACCAGATCGAGCAGGAGCTGGGCCGGCGGCGCGAGATCGTCTGGGGCCCTCGCACGATCGATCTGGACCTGCTGCTCTACGGCGATTCGGTCATCGAAACGCCCGAGTTGACCGTGCCGCATCCCCGCATGGCCTTCCGGCGTTTCGTGCTCCAACCGGCCGCGGAGGTGGCAGCCGACATGCTGCACCCGCTCATCGGCTGGACCATCGGCGAGTTGCTCGCGCACCTGGAACGGGCGCGGCCGTACCTGGCCACCACCGGTCCACCGGGAATCGGCAAAACGCGGCTGGCCGAGCAGGTCGCCGCCGCGACCGGAGCCCGCCTGCTAAGAGACCCCGGCCGGGGATTCGCCCCCATGGCCGCCAGCGCGCCCGGCGAAACGGGCAGCGAAACGTCTGGCCCCGGGGTGCGGCGGGAGATAGAATTCCTCGCCCAGCGCAGTCAGCTCTTGCGGGCCGAGCCGTGGCAAGATCCAGCGCGGCTGGTGATCAGCGACTTTTGGCTCGATCAATCGTTGGCTTGGGCCGCCGCCAGTCTGGATCCGGCTGCCACGGCGAGCATCCACGAGGCATGGCGCGAAGCCGCCACGGCGATCGTGCGGCCGAAGCTGCTGGCGGTGTTGTCGGCGCCCGACGAGTGGCTTGGGGAACAAGGACTTGAACGCGAACGCTCTGGCGGCCAGCCGCTTTGGAACGTCGAATCGCTCGTGCGATTGCAAAGCGCGATTCGCGACCAGGCTCGGCTGCCAGGGCAGGGACCCGTGGTATGGCTGCCGGCAGATAATTGGGACCGCTCGCTGGCCGAAGTGCTGGCCGCCGTCGAGGCCATGGCTTGACTGAAGCTGGCGCATGCAATCGTCCAAAGAAGGCACATCCGGAACAAGGCGAGCCATGCAGGTTGTCGAGTCGGCGCGCGAGTTGCGCCGGGTCGTCGCCGCCGCGCGCGGCGGCGGGCAGTTGATCGGCCTGGTGCCCACGATGGGCGCGCTGCACGCCGGCCACCTGAGCCTGGTCGAGGCCGCCCGCCGCGAATGTGGCTTCACGATCGTCAGCATTTTTGTGAACCCGGCCCAGTTCGGACCGGGCGAGGATTACCAGCGATATCCCCGCACGCTGGAAGCCGACTTGTCGGCCTTGACCACGTTAGAACCGGACCTGGTTTTCGTGCCCGACGTGGAGGAGATGTATACGGCCGGCCACGCGACTTTTGTCGAGGTGCAGGGGCCGGCCGAACCGCTCGAAGGGCGGCATCGGCCCGGGCATTTCCGCGGCGTGGCCACGGTCGTGCTCAAGCTGTTCAACCTGGCGACGCCCGATCGGGCCTACTTCGGACAGAAGGACTATCAGCAGGCGCTGGTCGTTCGCAGGCTGGTCGGCGATCTGGACCTGCCGATCGAGATTCGCGTCTGCCCGATCGTGCGCGAGCCGGACGGACTGGCACTCAGCTCGCGGAACGCCTACCTCGATGCCGGCCAGCGGCGGCAAGCGCTCGTGCTCGGCCGCAGCCTGCGGTTGGCCGCCGAGCTGGTGGCCGCGGGCGAGCGACGAGCCGAGAAGCTCCTGGAGCGGATGCGGGCGATGTTCGCGGCCGAGCCGCAGGTGCGCGTCGACTACCTGGCACTCGTCGATCCCCAGACGCTGGCCGACGTCGAGCGGGTCGATGCCCCGACGCTGGCGGCCGTGGCTGCCCGCGTCGGTTCGACCCGGCTGATCGACAACCAGTTGCTGTACCCGGAAAACTCAACTGAAACCGCCTGAGAGGCCGCCTCGTGTGGCAGACGTTATTCCACATTCGGCCCGAGTGGCTTACCTGGATGCTCATCGCGTGGGCCGCGTGCAGCGTGCTGCTGCTGGGCCGCCTGGCGTGGAAGCAGCGCTTCAATGCCGACACGCTGGGCTACATTCCGGTCCTGGCGGTGCTGGGGGTGATGATCGGGGTGGTGCTGCCGGCCTTGAGCGAGGAGCAGGGGCTGCCGATCCGCGGCTACGGGGTGATGCTGCTGGTGGCGTTCGTCTCCGGCGTGTCGCTGGCCGTCTGGCGGGCACGGCGGATGGGCCTCGACACGGAAATCATCTTTTCGCTGGCTTTCTGGGTGTTCATCGCCGGCATCGTGGGCGCACGGCTGTTCTACGTGATCGAGTATTGGGAAAAGTTCAAGCAGGACACGGTCTGGAAAACGCTGGTCGAAGTAGTCAAGGTCACCGAGGGAGGGCTGGTCGTTTACGGCTCGGCGATCGGGGTCGGCATAGCGCTGTTGTTGTTCGTGCGCAGGCACAAGCTGCCGGGGCTGGCGCTGGCCGATCTGATTGCTCCCAGCACGATGCTCGGTTTGGCGCTGGGGCGGCTGGGATGCTTCCTGAATGGCTGCTGCTTTGGCGACGTCTGCCAACTGCCTTGGGCCGTGCAGTTTCCCTGGCAAAGCCCGCCTCACGTCCGGCAGATCGAACGGGGACAGCTCTACCTGCACGGACTGCAGTTGCCGGGCACCGCGGGCCAGGCCGCCGTAGTGGAGAAGGTCGAGCCAGGTTCGCCGGCCGAGCGCGCGGGAGTGAGGGCCGGCGAGCGGATCGTGCGCGTCGCGGGCGGCGGCGTCGACGAGCGGGTGACGAACGTCGAGGAGGCGCAGGCGGCCCTGCTCTCGATCCATGTCCCGGGCGATCCGATCACGGTTTTCACCGGCAACGGCCAGGCATCCAAGACGTGGACGGTCGAGCAGCCGCTGGGCCGCAGCCTGCCGATCCATCCGGCCCAGCTTTACAGCGCGATCGACGCCGGGCTTTTGTGCCTGTTTTTGCTGGCTTACTATCCTTACCGGAGGCGTGATGGCGAGGTGTTTGCCCTGCTGATCACGATCCACCCCGTGTCGCGGTTCCTGCTGGAGGTGATCCGGACGGACGAAACGGCCGTGTTCGGCACCGGCCTGAGCATTTCGCAGAACGTAAGCTTGTTGATGCTGGCAGCGGCGGCGGGGCTGTGGGTCTGGTTGTTGCGGCGGCCGCGTGGTTCGGCCTGGCCGCTGCAAGTGACGGCGGCAGCGCGGGTTTGACAAGCCGCGGCCGCGGCGGGATGATGCCGTTTGGAAGCGACCCGCGGAAGAGGCGGTTTATAGGGGTTGCGCGGGCGGAACTTTCGGCTCGCGCCGGGCGTCCAAGGTTTTGCTGCCGTGGTGGAAGACAGCCATCCAATCGACGAATCGCGGCTCATCGACGAGACGCTGGCGGGCGATTCGGCCGCGTTCGGGCGGTTGGTGGGCAAGTATCAGGACCGGCTCTACAACACGATGGCGCACCTGGTGGGCCTGGAAGACGCCCGCGACCTGGTGCAAGACGCGTTCGTGCAGGCATTCGTGAAGCTGGAGACGTTCCAGCGCACCAGTGCGTTTTACACCTGGCTGTACCGCATCGCGTTCAACCTGGCCATGAGCCGGAAACGCCGGCAAAGGCCGAGCGTTTCCATGGATGGGCTCCGCGAGCGGACCGGGCACGAGCCGGTCGATGGTTCGGCGGCGCCGCAGGACCGATTGGAACAACAGGAACTGGCCGGCCAGGTGCAGGCGGCCCTGGCCACGCTGAGCGAGGAGCACCGGATCGTGCTGGTGCTGCGAGAGATGGACGGCTGCTGCTATGAAACGATCGCCGAGATCCTCGAGCTGCCGGTGGGCACTGTCCGCAGCCGGTTGCACCGGGGGCGGATGCAACTTCGCGAACATCTGAAACAAGTGCTGCAAGTCGACCATCCCTAAAGAGAATATCCCCTAAAGAGAATATCCGCTTGAGCCGCGGCCAACAGGTCATGAACCCGACTCCAAACGACGAACTTCTCAGCGCGTACTTGGACGACGAACTGTCGGCCGACGAGCGCGCCCGCGTCGAGCGGCTGCTGGCCGAGCAGCCCGAGAGCCGAGCGCTGCTGGAGGATCTCCGCGCCTTGCGCAGCGGTCTGGAATCGCTGCCGCGCCACCGCTTGGAGGGGAATTTTGCCGAACGCGTGCTGCGGCGTGCCGAGCGCGAGATGCTGGCGCCTGAATTGGAGGCGGGCCGACCGGACAGGCTGCGCGAGTTGCCCGGCACTTCGTCCGCCTCTGCAGCGGCCGTTTCGCGGTCCGCGAGCGATGCGATGGCCGACGAGGACGGTTCCGTCAGTCCGCCGGAGGCGAACTGGCCATGGCGGGCCGGACGCCGAACGTGGGCCTGGGCCGGGCTGGCCGCCGCGGCGGCGCTGTTGGTCATGTTGTTCACCCCCGACCGCGTGGCCGATCGCGAGGCGGAACACCTCGCCCGGGCACCGGACCCGGCGGCCTTGCCCGCGGCGGGCGATCTGCGAGCCCCCCGCGACGGCGAGCGCGAGGACTCGATCGAACTGAGGATGGACAAGCCCGCCGGTCCGCGCGGGCCCATGAGCAAGGCGGCCCCGCCCGCTGCCGGAAACGGAAGCATTGAGGCACCGTTCGCGAATGACCAGCAGGATTTTGACCAGCGGGATTTTAGCGGCAAGGAGGGACGAGCGGAGAACGAAAGCAAGTCTGGCCAGTCAGATCGCCCGATGCGATCGAAGTCGCCGGAAGCAGGCGCGTCGCGGGCGCCGACGCAACAACCCGAGGCGGCGCCCACGCCACAAGCGCCCGCGGCGGCCGGGGGAGCGGGGGCGCGCAGTGCTGCCCGCGACTCGATGCCCGATGATCAGCCTGTCCAACGGGCGAGACGGACAGCGCGGCCGCAGCCCTCGCGGGCCGCGGGCCAGGCTGGCCAGTCGGCGCGGGAACTCGGCCGACAATCTGATCTCGATGCTGATCTCGAGGCGGGCACGCCAACTTATCGCTTCGACGCGGCGGACGAGGACGTGCTGGTCGTGGTCTGCGACGTGCCCGACAGCGCGACATACCGCAAGACGTTCGAGAGCTTGCTGGCAGGGCAGAACATTGATCTGGACTCACCAGTCGAGTTGAAAGAGGAGCGACAGCGGCCGGCTGACGATCAGGCGGACGCCGCCCGCCCTTCCACGGAGAACATGGCGACGCTGCAGCGGCGACTCGCGGCGGGCGCCCTCGATCGAGTCGCCAAGCAATCGCTGGGAAGTGCCCAGATCGATCAGGACGCGTTCGCAGGCCGTCTCGGCGACCAGGCGGTCCAGGAAATCGTCTACGTCGAGGCGACCGCCGAACAGCTCGAGGCCACGCTGGAGAACATGGCGGAGTCTGAAACGTTTCTCAAAATCGCGGTCGATCCGGCGCCGGCGGTTCCCGCCCAGGAGAATTGGTACTTCTATAGTCGTAGTCGCAAGCTGGCCGAGCTTGCCGATGAAACGCTTGAAGCGGGCCAGCGCCAGGGGCGGGAGCAAAAAGCGGCCAAATTGCGAGCCGGCGGCCTGTCTAAAGACTTCAAAAAAGAAAAGGCGCCGGCCGAGCGGGATGTCGCCGCCGAGGCGCCAAGAGGCAAGGCACAGCGTTACGAGCTGGCGCCGATCGACTCTGCCGACGAGAAGTCGGACGCGCTGGGCGGCCTCAGCCCGGGTCTCTCGCCCAAACTGGGTCAACAGGTGCAGCGCCGGCAGGCAGCGGGCAAGGATGCCGGCAAGGCAGCCCCCGGCCGTGGGGCCGGCGAGCGGCGCGACGCCCAGACCGATCTGTACCGTGCGGTCTTTGTGTTTCGGGCGCTGCCGGAGGCTGCTTCCGAACCCGCGGCCGAATCGGCCCCGCCCGCCGCCAAGAAGTAGGCAGGAGGAGGAAGGCAGAAGGCAGCAGGCAGATCTTGGTACTTAGCACTTGGTACTTGGGAAAGACGCCCAAGCCGCAGCGCAGACCTCCGACCTGTGACTTCTGACTCTGACTTCTGACCTCCGACTTCTGAGCTCCGACTTCTGACTTCTGTCCACTGACCGCTGTCCTGGGGCACGCTGCCGCTTTGCCACCAGCCACCCGGCCGCCAGCCGTCCTCCGCGCGACGCCGCGGCCGGCGGCCTCCAAGCAGTGGCACCCCGATCGGCAGTGGCACCCGACACGTTATCCCCAAGCCGGGGCGGGTGCGGCCGGTTTCGGCAGAATGTGCAAGTGACGCCGGCTAAGAGCCTTGAGGCATCGATCGGCCCGCGGCTGGTTGTTCAGGCGCCTGGTCGCGCACATGCCGTGCCGTCGAGCATTAGAATCATCTCGACTTCGGCCATCGGAGCCGCACCGCAGGCAGCACGCACAGGATGCATTGCACGTGAACGATCAACCAGGTTTCGAGACGATCGAGGCGGATGAGACCTCGCTGGAGTTCGTCGGACAGTGGCAGACGCTCATCAGCACCACCAACTGGGAGAAGGGACGCATCATCCATGAATGGCGGCAAGCCTTGCGGGCCGCCGGGGCCGAAGCGGTGGAGTATTCCGATGATTCGTGGAGCCGGCGCGTCGGCCAGGTGAGCCCGCAGCACGTGGGGCGCCTGCGGCGGGTGTACGAACGCTTCGGCGCGGCGCGGGGCAGTTTTTCTGGCTTGTACTGGAGCCATTTCCAGGCCGCCTTGGACTGGCCGGACGCCGAGATGTGGCTGGAGGGAGCGATTCAAAACGCCTGGTCGATCAGCCAGATGCGAGCCAGCCGCTGGGAGACGTTGGGACCGCGCGACGAGGCACCACCGCGCGACGAAGACATCGTGGCGTCGGAGATGGACGAAGACTTCGTGCCCGCTGAGCACGAGATGGCGGCCGTGCTCGATCCATCCGACTCGGCCCGGGCGGGATCGGTGCGGGCAGACCAGGCGCGCCGGCGGGGACAGGGAGACGACGGCAAAGCCACCTCCGGGGACGACTCCGGGAGTTCCGAGTGGGACTCGCCGCAAAGCGGCACTGAGTTCGATGCCCGCGGATTGGAAGGGGACGCCGCGGTGCAACCCTTTGCGCACCTGGGGGAACTGCCGGACGACCTGGCCGAAGCGTTCGAGGCCTACAAGCTGGCGATCTTGCACCACAAGCTGGAGGGGTGGCGCCAGACCAGCCGGAACGACGTTCTGGCCAGCCTCGATGCTCTAAAAAAGCTGGTGACGGCCCCCAGCGAGGGGTGAAATCCGGGGCTATTTCCATGGGCCTTGCCGGTCCCGCCCGTGAGGCTGGAGCACGCGTCGCAAGCTCTGGATTTGAAAGAATTTGCGACGCCATCTTTTGGCGATGTTTGAATTGCGGCGGTGCGGAAAAACGGGTATATTGATCGCTTGCCATCGACCGCTCGCCCGACCTGTTTTGGTCCACCCAGTGGAGGGGTTTCGGCGGGGGTTCTTTTAGCTCCCATTTGCTAGCCAGGAGGTGGTTTTGTCCACCGGTCCCGAAGATCCCAACGAGATCCCCGACGAAGGGGATGATTTTGCAGTTCCCGAAACGAACGGCGACCCGCTGCCCGCCGGGCGGCTGGTGGATCTGCCCATCGAAGACGAGTTGAAGGACAGCTACCTGACGTACGCCATGAGCGTGATCGTCAGCCGGGCGCTGCCCGACGTGCGCGACGGGCTGAAACCATCGCAGCGCCGGATCCTGGTAGCGATGAACGACCTGAACCTCACACCGGGCGCCAGCCGCGTGAAGTGCGCGAAGATCTCGGGCGACACCAGCGGCAACTATCACCCGCACGGCGAAAGCGTGATCTACCCCACGCTGGTCCGCATGGCCCAGGAATGGAACATGCGGCACGTGCTCGTCGACAAGCAGGGCAACTTCGGTTCGATCGCCGGCTTGCCTCCGGCCGCCATGCGATACACCGAAGCCCGCATGTCGCCGATCGCCGCTTTGATGATGGAGGACTTGAAGCTCGACACGGTCGACTACGTCCCCACCTACGACGAGCGGCGCACAGAGCCGACGGTGCTCCCCTCCAAGTTCCCCAACCTGCTGGTGAATGGCGCCAACGGAATTGCGGTGGGCATGGCGACGTCGATCCCGCCGCACAACCTGGGCGAGATCTGCGAGGCGACGATCCGCATCATCGACCAGCCGGACGTGTCGATCGACGAGCTGATGGAGATCGTGCCCGGGCCCGACTTTCCCACGGGGGGAATCATCTGCGGCCGCACTGGTTTGCGGAAGGGCTACTACACGGGGCGGGGCAACATCGTGGTTCGCGCTCGCTGCCGGATCGAGGAAGTCGGAAAGAACCGGCAGCGGATCGTGGTCAACGAGGTTCCGTACCAGCAGGCCCGTGACCGGGTCGAGGAACGGATTGCCCAGTTGGTCAACGAAGACCGCATCAAGGGCATTTCGGCGATCCGCAACGAGAGCGACTTGAAAGAGCCCGTGCGGCTGGTCCTGGAGATCAAGCGCGACGCCGACGCCGAGATCGTGCTGAACCAGCTCTACCAGTTCTCGCCGCTGCAGGACACGTATTCGCTCATTTTCCTGGCGCTGGTCGACGGCAAGCCTCGCACGCTGTCGTTCAAGGAGCTGCTGGAGGAGTTCATCCGGCACCGACTGGCGGTCATCCGCCGGCGAACGCAGTTCCTGCTGTCCCGGGCCCGCCAGCGCAAGCACACCGTCGAAGGGCTGCTGCTGGCCCACGCCAACATCGACGAAGTGATCCGCGTGATCCGCGCCTCGGCCACGCAAGCCGAGGCCAAGGGCCGGCTGATGGCGATCGAGTGCCCCTCGGCCTTGATGCAACGTGCCCTGGGCGAGGCGGGTTTTGCCGACTTCCAGTCGGAGCGGGGCGTGCTGGGGTCGTACACGCTGACGGCGGTCCAGGCGGATGCCATCCTGCGGATGACGCTGGGCCAGTTGGTCAACCTGGAGCAGGAGAAGCTGGGCGGCGAATACCGCGAGCTGCTCGACGAGATCACCGAGTACCAGCGGATCCTTTCGGACGACCGCAACATCCTGGCCATCATCCGCCAGGACCTGGTCGAGCTGAAGAAGAAGCACGGCGATGCCCGGCGGACCGAGATCAGCGGCGAGGAGCTGGGCACGATCGACCTGGCCGACCTGATCACCGAAGAGAACATGGTGGTCACGATCAGCCACCAGGGATACATCAAGCGGACCGCCGCCAGCACGTACCGGGCCCAGCGCCGCGGCGGCAAGGGGCTCAAGGGAGCCAAGACCGAGGACGAGGACCCGATCCGCCACTTGTTCGCCGCCAGCACTCACGACTACCTGCTGTTCTTTACCAACCGCGGCAAAGTCTACTGGCAGAAGGTCTACGACCTGCCGCAACTGGGGCGCGAAAGCCGCGGCCGCGCGGTGGTCAACCTGCTCAACTTCACCGAGGGCGAAACCATCGCCGACTGCCGGGCCGTCCGCGACTTTTCGCCCGACCACTTCCTGATGATGGCCACCCGCCGCGGCCTGGTCAAAAAGACCTCGCTGGCGCAGTACAGCCGGCCGCAGCGCAACGGCATCATCGCCATCAAGCTCCGCGAAGACGACGAATTGGTCGACGTGGCCGTGACGCGGCCGGGGGACGAAGTCGTGCTGTCGACGGCCCGCGGGATGGCGATCCGTTTCCGCGAGTCGACCGCCCGGCCGATGGGCCGCAACACCAGCGGCGTCAAGGGCATCAGCCTCACGGCTGGCGACGAGCTGGTCGGGATGGTCGTGGCCGACCCCGAGGCGACGCTGCTGACCGTCTGCCGGCACGGCTACGGCAAGCGAACTGCTTTCGGTCCGAACAGCCCCGCGCCGGCGGACGCGGCTGGTCGACCGGCCGGCGAGGAATCGTTGGAGCCGGAGGACGACTCCGTTGTGGGCGAGGGCCCGGAGGCGGCCGCCGATGAGTCGGCGGAAGAGGATGCGGGCTCGTCGCGCCGCTATCGCACGCAAGGGCGCGGCGGCAAGGGTCTGCGCGACATCAAGACCACCGACCGCAACGGACCGGTGGTCAGCGTGCTCAGCGTGCGGGATGACGACGAGCTGTTGATGATCACCGCCCGCGGCAAGATCCAGCGGCTGGTCGCCGGCGAGATCAGCGTCATCGGCCGCAACACGCAGGGAGTGCGGATCATGAGCCTGGACGAAGGCGACACTCTGGCGGCCGCCGTTCGCGTGCCGAGGGAAGAAAACGGCGGCGAGCCGCCGGCCGGTCCGGCCGGCACGGACCAAGGCAACGGCACCGCGGCCGCGGGTTAAGCCGCCAAAAAAAAACATCCAGTGGACGGCCGATGGCCAATCGAGCGCTGATCACGGGCGTCACCGGCCAAGACGGTGCTTACCTGGCCCGGTTCCTGTTGGAAAAGGGTTACGACGTCCACGGGATGGTCCGCCGCTCCAGCAGCGAGAACTTCGACCGCATCGCTCAGTTGGGCGGCCGCGTTGCGCTACACCAGGCCGATCTGCTCGACCAGTTGTCGATCATCAACCTGATCAAGGAGGTTAAGCCCCACGAGCTGTATAACCTCGCCGCCCAGAGTTTTGTTCCCATCAGTTGGGTCCAGCCGCTGCTGACCGGCGAGTTCACCGCGCTGGGCGTGACGCGGGTGCTGGAGGCGATCCGCCTGGTCGACCCCGGCATTCGCTTCTACCAGGCGAGCAGCAGCGAAATGTTCGGCAAAGTGGTCGAGGAGCCGCAGACGGAAAGGACCCCCTTCTGGCCGCGGAGCCCCTACGGCGTGGCCAAGGTGTACGGCCATTGGATCACGGTGAACTACCGTGAGAGCTACGACATGTACGCCTGCTCGGGCATCCTGTTCAACCACGAGTCGCCGCTGCGGGGCAAGGAGTTCGTCAGCCGGAAGATCACCGACGCCGTGGCACGGATCAAGCTCGGCCGGCAGGAGTATCTCAAGCTGGGCAACCTGGATGCCTTGCGCGATTGGGGCTTCGCGGGCGACTACGTCGAGGCAATGTGGCTGATGTTGCAGCAAGATACTCCCGATGATTATGTCATTGCCACCGGCGTGAAGCACTCGGTGCGCGAGCTCGTCGAGGTTGCCTTCGGCCGCGTGGGTCTCGATCCGGACGAGTTCGTGCGGACCGACCCCTCGCTGCTGCGGCCTGCCGAGGTGAACCACCTTTGCGGCGACAGCAGCAAGGCGCGCCAGAAACTGGGTTGGCGTCCCAAGGTGGATTTCCGCGAGCTGGTCGAGATGATGGTCGACGCCGATCTGGAGCGGGTGGCCCGGGAGAAAGCCGAGGAAGCCGACTGATGGACCCCACGGGCGCCGCAACTGGCCCAAAACGTGGGAGGTGCTGGAGAATTGCGCCGGACGGCATCCGGCTCCGGCGGGGCTGAAGGATCAGCTCGTGCGAACCCAAGTCGCACCGCTAAGCAAGGAGGACTCGATTGAAGGCTCTCATCACGGGCGTGACGGGCTTTGCCGGCGGCCATCTGGCAGAGCACCTGCTGGAGACGGGCGACCAGGTGCTGGGCTGCTCCAGTTCCGGACGCTGGCCCGACTGGGCCGGCGGCGCTGTGCGTGGCGGCGTGCCCCTGGTGGTCTGGGACTTCGCGGGCCAATCGCGCCCCGCTGACAGAGGGCTGGCTCAGGTCGTCGAGTTCGCTCCCGATTGCATCTACCATCTGGCCGCCCTGAGCGTTCCCGACGACTGTGGCCATGAGCAACCGACCCCCCGGGCCCGGGCCGTGAACGTCGAGGGAACCATGCGCGTGCTCGAGCTGGCCGCCTCGCTCAGTCCACAGCCGCGCGTGCTGTTTGTCAGCACCAGCCACGTCTATTCGCCGGTGACGACCGAGCGGCCCCAAGTCGATGAAACAGCGCCCCTGGGGCCGCGGCGAGGCTACGGCATGACCAAGCTGGCGGCCGAGGAGAAGGTGCGTATCGTGGGGCGTGATCTGCAGCTCGACACGCTGATTGTACGGGCCTTCCAGCACACCGGGCCGGGGCAGACGGCCCCCATGATGTTGCCGCAGTGGGCGTCGCAGTTCGCCCGCGACGGGGGCGGGCCGGTCCGCGTCAAGAACCGGGAGGCCTGGATCGACTTAAGCGACGTGCGCGACGTGGTGCGTGCCTACCGGTTGCTCGCCCTGCACGGCGAGCCGGGGGGGACATACAACGTCGGCTCGGGCGTCAACCGCCGCACGGGCGACATCCTCGACCTCTTGGCGGAATTGTGCGGCTCGCGGCGTGCGGTCGTGGAAAGCCAACCGGGCCTCAAGCAGGACCCGATTGCCGACATCAGCCGGCTGGCGGCTCGGACCGGCTGGCGGCCTCAAATCCCGCTGGCGCGGACACTGGCCGACACGCTCGACTACTGGCGGCGGCGTGAACTACACTATGTTCAGGCAGTGTAGCAAGCGAGTTTTTGAGAGCCGTCCATGAAGATTGCGGTCATCGGTACCGGGTATGTGGGTTTGGTCACCGGAACGTGTTTCGCCGAGACGGGCAACGACGTAACCTGCGTCGACGTCGACGAGCGGAAGATCCGGGCTTTGCAGCAGGGCGAAATCCCGATCTACGAGCCTGGACTGGCTGAAATGGTGGCCAGCAACGCCGACGACGGCCGCTTGCACTTCACGACCGATCTGGCTTTGGCCGTGCGGCCGGCCCACCTGGTATTTCTGGCGGTGGGCACGCCGAGCGCGGACGACGGGTCGGCCGATCTGTCGAGCCTGTGGACCGTGGTCGACCAACTGGCTTCACATCTTTCGCCGCAGGCGATTGTGGTCACCAAGAGCACGGTGCCCGTGGGCACCAATGCGGCGATTTTCCAGCGGCTGCGCCAGCGGACGGGCCGCGATTGCGACGTGGCCAGCAACCCCGAGTTCCTCAAGGAAGGGGCGGCCATCGAGGATTTCATGAAACCCGACCGGGTGGTGGTCGGCGTGCGGCGGCCGGAAGCCGGCGCGGTGCTGCGCGAGCTGTACGCTCCCTTTCTCCGCACGGAGAAGCCGTTTCTGGTCATGTCTCCCGAAAGCGCGGAGATGACCAAGTACGTCGCCAACGCCTTGCTCTCCACCAAGATCAGCTTCATCAACGAGATTGCCAATCTCTGCGAACGGATGGAGGCCGACATCAACGACGTCCGCCGGGGGATCGGCCACGACAGCCGGATCGGCTTCGCCTTCCTCTTTCCCGGCGTGGGCTACGGCGGAAGCTGCTTCCCCAAGGACGTGCGGGCCTTGCAAGCCATGGCCCGGGCCACGAACGTCGAGCCCACCTTGCTCAGGGCCGTCGACGCCGTGAACGAGCGGCAGAAGCGGGTGATGTTCGCCAAGCTGTCCCGCCACTTCGGAGACCAGTTCGAGGGGCGCAAGGTGGCCATCTGGGGCCTGGCCTTCAAGCCCCGCACCGACGACATCCGCGAGGCGCCGGCCCTGGTGCTGGTCGACGAGCTGCTCGCTCGAGGAGCCCACGTGCAGGCCCACGACCCGGAAGCCATGGAGCACGTGCGCGGGCACTACGGCGACAAGATCGGCTATTTCGAGAGCAAGTACGACGCGCTGAACGGCGCCGAAGCACTGGCGATCATGACCGAATGGAAGGAGTTCGTTCATCCCGACTTTGACGAGATGCGGCGGCGGATGAAGTCGCCGGTGATTTTCGACGGCCGCAACATCTACGAACCGTCGCAGATGACGTCGCACGGCTTCAGCTATCATTGCATCGGCCGGTCGGCCGTCAGCCCGGCATAGACAGCTCCCCCGCCATCCATTCCAGGTAGGCCGCGTGTCCCGTTTCGACGCGCGTGACCAGCAGCTCCGGGACGTCGTAGGGGTGCAGCGCCAGCACGGCTTCTTCCAGGGCCGGGTACAGGTCGAGCCGGCTTTTGATGATCAGTTGCCACTCCTCCGACGTCTCGAGGTTGCCCTGCCACCAGTAGCTGCTCTCGATCGGCCCGCCGATCTGCACGCAGGCGGCCAAGCGGCGCTTGAGCAGCTCGTCGGCGATAGCTCGGGCCTGTTCCTTGCGGGCAGTCGTCGAAACCACCTGGATGTAATCGGGCATGGCATGGGTTCCTGGGGCCGCCGGCGGACTAGCCCCGAGCCGAACACGGGCCGCGCGGTGGCGGCAATTGAGGTTCCAGCGCGGGGCGACATGGAAGATAATGCCGCCCCCGGCCGCCAGATGCAATGGTGCGCCGAGGCAACCGCCTGGTCCGTGCCGTCCGGAGTCTTCAGACGCTTGTCCACTTCGACTCTCACCCCAGCGCCGCCGGGCCATGGCGGCCGGCAGGCCCGGATTTGCCCGCCCGGGGACGACACCGGGCCGTGCCGAGGACTCGTCCATCGCTGCGCCAGCGCGGCCAGGCGCCGCATGGCCGGCGCCTGGCGGTTGCTCATCGGTGACACGCGGCCGCTGGTTCCCTGGGCCGTTGCCCAGTTGCGGTCGATTGCGGGCGGGGGCTCACCGGGCCATTGCGGCGCCTCGGCGTGCCCGGGGCACCTGGGCCATGCACTGAGCGTCCTGGCGCAATACGGGCAGTGGGACGCCGCCCGCCCGGCATGCCGCTGGCTGCTGGCCACTCAATGGGGCGACGGCTCCTTTGCCGATCCGGGACGCTGCTATGCTGCCGTGGCAAGCACGGCGCAGGCGGTCCGTGGCCTGCTCGACATAGAGCAGAATTTATCGCCGCCGCTCGCCGCCGCCAGTCCGCAAGTGGATGATCCGGCGCTGGTTCACGATATTGAGGCGGCCGTCCGGCGTGCGTGCGATTATCTTGCCCAACACTCCGACCCGCTGCGCGCACCCCGTTCGATTCCGGATGGCCCGCCGGAAATGGCACTCGCCGCTCTGCCGTGCCTGGTGCTCGCGGCCCGCAGATGGCACGTGGCCGCTTGGGAAGAGGCCGCCCGGGCGACCCTGTCCCAGTTCCGCCGGACGATCGATCTGGCCCAACACGTCGGCCCAACGGCAACCCTTGCGGATGCGGTCGAGGCCCTGCTCGACATGCACGCTTGTCAGCCGGGCCAGGCCGGCGCCGTTTGCCGCGAACTGGCCAGGGAAGCGATGGCGTTGCCTGCCGCACTGGCGAGCCGCGAGGGCTGGGTACCCGCCTGCATTGATCCCGGCCGGCGTCTTCGTCCGGCTGCATTGGCGGTCCAAGCGCAAATGGCCTGCCTCTGGTACCGACTCGGCGAATACGAACCGGCGCGAGCCACCCTGGATCGGGTTCGCAGGCAACTTGCCCGCGACAGGCCTGCAGCAGAGCGAAGAGGCCGGACAGGGAGCGACGACCTTCCGTCAATCAGCCAGTTCTTGAAGGCCTCGCTAGTCGAGGTCGAGGCCAGCTTCGAGCGCGAAGTCTGCGGCCTGCCGGCCGCGATCGATCCGCGGGACGGCCGGATGCATGTGGTGCGGGAATGGTTCGCGCGGCTGGACCCGCGGTCGAGTCTCGTGGACGCCGGGTGTGGGCCGGGCCGATTCCTTGCGCAACTGGCGGTTGAATTCCCGGCGGCCCGATTCACGGGCGTCGACACCTCGAGCCGGTTCGTGTCGGGATTGCCGCATGGCATCGAGGGCCGGCGTGGAAGCCTTCTCAATTTGCCGGCCGCGGATGGCCAGTTCGATGCCGCGCTGGCCGTGGAGTCGCTGGAGCACGCCTTGCTGGCCCAGCGCGCGGCGGATGAACTGTGCCGCGTGGTGCGGCCTGGAGGTTCGATCCTGATCATCGACAAGGATCTGGCCAGGCAAGGTCTCTCGGAGCACGAACCGTGGGAGCAGTGGTTTGCGCCCCATGAAGTGGCCGGATGGTTGTCCCGCCATTGCACGGACGTAGCCGTGCGGCAGGTATGCCACGTGCCTGCCTACCGGAAGCGCCCGCTTTTTCTTGCCTGGACCGCGCGCCGATCGGGCAGCAGTATCGGGCGCTCGATCGCCTGAGCGTCGCCGGTCTTGACGGCCGGCTCCGCGCTTTCGAAGATGCTGAACAAACCGGCGAGCGACCGATCCACAGCCCTCTGCATGTCTGCATGGCGGACGGCGAGCCGTTTCGTCCACAGGCAGCCAGGCATGCCCAGCCAGCGCACCAGCAGCCAAGGATGCGGTGACGCGCGCCGCGCTTTGTACCAAGCGTACCAGGCCAGAATCGAGGTGAACACGGCGATCAGCAGGGCCCTGGTCAGCTATCAGTCCAATCGGCGGCGGCCCTATTACCGATGGTTCAAATACAAGGAAGGTTTCTCCGCTGCCCTGGTTGAGTACCTGCTTGGACGGTTTACGCTGGAACCGGCCGCGATGCTCGACCCCTTTGCCGGTTCGGGTGCCGCGCTGTTCGCGAGTCGTGACCTCGGTTGGCAGGCCACGGGAATCGAGCTGTTGCCGGTCGGCGTGTTCGCCATGCAAGCCAGGCTGGCAGCCGCGAGGGTGACACACCGCACTTTGCGCAGCGCGGTGGAGCAGCTCGAAGCGCGTCTGCCGGGCTGCGATGCGGATCCGGCCCTGGCTTTCGCCCATCTGCCGATCACGCGGGGCGCTTTTCCCGACGAAACCGAGCGCGACCTGACGCGATACCGCACGTATCTGCGCGACCGCATTGCCGATCCCGATATCCGCCTGCTCCTGGACGCGGCCTGTCTGACCGTGCTGGAGCCGGTCAGCTACACCCGCAAGGACGGGCAGTATTTGCGTTGGGACGAACGAGCGCCGCGCGAATTGCCCGGAGGAAGGACGTTCAACAAGGGACGAATCCAGTCCTTCTCAGAAGCCGTCCGCGGGCAGTTGAACGACATGCTCGAAGACATGTCCGAGATGGAGCTCGTTTCGCCCTCGCGGTCACCGCAGCCCGATCTTTCCATCCTGCAGGGCTCCTGTCTCCATCTGCTGCCGGCCATGCCTGCCCAAAGCTATGACCTGGTCATCACGTCTCCGCCGTATTGCAACCGGTATGACTACACCCGCACGTATGCCTTGGAGCTGGCGTATCTTGGCATCGACGTCGCCGCGCTCAAGGCCCTGAGGCAGGGCTTGCTCTCGTGCACGGTCGAGAATCGCGGCAAGGTGGATGAGCTGCGGAGCCAGTACGCTGCATCGCGAAACCTCGCCTTGTTCGAGCGGGCGATGCTGGCCTTTGAACGGCAGCAAGCGCTGCAGGAAGTGCTGGCCGTACTCGACGAAAAGGGCCGCTCGGGTCAGCTCAACAATGCCAACGTCCCCCGGATGGTCAAGAACTATTTCATCGAGTCGGCAGTCGTCGTTTTCGAGCTGGGCCGCGTCCTGCGCCCGGGCGGGCGCGTGATCATGATCAACGACAACGTGCAGTACGCTGGAGACGAAGTGCCCGTCGATTTGATTCTGTGCGACCTGGCGGCGGCCGCCGGGTTCGTCACGCAGCACATTTGGGCTTTGGGGCGCGGCAAGGGGAACAGCAGCCAGCAGATGGGGGCGCACGGCCGTAACGAGCTCCGAAAATGCGCCTACGTCTGGCGCTTGCAGCGCTAGCAAGAATGGGACCGATCACTCGCCATAGAACCGGCGGGCGACTTGCTCGGCGTGGAACAACAGCCACTCGTGACGCGTATATACGGCATGGCCGGCCAGGTGCTGTGCCAGGTTGCCGGCGGGCGGACCGTAGTCGACCAGAAGCGTCGTGCCTTTGTCGGCGACGCGGACGCCTAGCTTCAAGCGGGCCAGCAAATCGCGCCCAGACAAGCCGGGCTGGAGCAGGCGGTTGAGCCGCTGATCGGCAAGCCAGGCCCGCCAAGCCAGCACGGCGGGCATCGCGTTGGTGCCGGCGATGCCCACCTGCTGCACGTAGTCGCCGCCCGCCGCCTGGAATACGTCTTCGACCTTGGGTGGAAACACCGCCAGGTGCTCCGGCAGGCCGGGCGAAGGCCGGTGGTTGACAAAGTGCAGCAGCCGGTCGAATCCCCGCTCGTCCCAGCCGTAGCGGACCGGCGTTCCGAACGTGACCAGGTCCAGCGGTCGCCCCGCTAGGCGCTGGGGGTTTTGGGTCAGCAATTGCCGCACACGATGCCAGACCGGGATGTCGATCACTCCCGGGAAGGGCCAGCGATAGTAGATCTCCGTCGCCGCGAAGAATCGTTCCACGGTCTCGGCGTCGCCGGACAAAAGGTTGGTCAACAGGGCGAATACGTTGCCCGCGTGGCTATGCCCCCATACCAGCACGCGCTGCCCCGGCGACAGCTCGAGCGAGGCCAGCTCGTCGATCAGGCGAACGGCGGCGTCGGCCCGGCCCAGGTGATGGTTTTCGCTCGACCAGTGGAAAAGGCGGACCGGAATCGTCTGCCCATCCGCGTCCAGCGACTCTTCGAACGATTCGGCGTATCGCGTGGTGTAGTTCCCCGCGTCGCCCGTGAAGGTGTCGATCATCCGCTTGGCGATCCGCCCGATCGCCTCGCGGCCCGCGGGATACCAGCGGCCGACCTCGGCCAGGATGCCCAAGGCATCCAGACCGGCGAACGTGCCGTGCACCAGGTAAACCGCAGCCACGTTGGCCGAGCGAAACGCCCGGCCCACCGAGCGCATCCGCTGGCGGAACGGCTCAGACCCGACGGGTGGGCACGGTGCGGCCTTTAACAGCAGGTGATGGGACGAAGTGGGGGGCAGATGTGTGTATGCCTGGTGGCGAAAGCGATTGGCTTCGGGCAGCGGCTGGTTGCGGCGGGTCGACGCGGTGCACGGGGACGTCCACCGGACTGACTGCGAGTGTACCAGACCAGGTCTCATAGGGCCTCCCTTTCCGCTCGTCGCCTTGGAAGAAAGCCAGGTAGGTCATCACGTCGGCCGGGATAAACTCGTGCTCTCCGGAGGCCAGTTGCGTTTGCCGGTGCACCCGACGCCAGGTGCCCGAGTTGAAGTAGACCTGGTTCAGCACGTAGCCTTCGGCAAAGCTGGCGTCCAAGGGCACGCTCTCGGCATGGTGCGTGTGGCCATAGACGATGTGCTTCGCCCGCCGGTTCCGAAAATCCTGCTCGGCCAGCGCATGGGCGGCATACGACTCGTGCTGCTTGCCACGCAGGCCGTGCAGCCAGCTTACCGTGCGGCTGGCCCATCCGATCGAAAGCCGCTTGCTGAACTTGAGCGCCCGCTCGAGCCCGTCGACCAGGTCCGCGGGGTTCCAGGTGTCGCGGGCCCGCACGAACGGGATCGAGAGGAAGTCGTCGGCCAGCCGGTCCCAGATCATTTTGACCTGTGTCCGGGTCGATGGAAATGGGCAGCTCCGTGCCAGCAGCCCATCGATCCAGACCGGCACCAGCAAGAGCGGCCTGACATTGTCGATTTCTCTGAGGCCCAGTAGGGCCGAGAGTGGCAGCTCGTCGCCCAGCTCGGCTTCGACGGCGGTCGTAAACCGGTTCAAGAGCTCGATGACGATTGCGTCGCCCAAGCTGCTGGCGTCGCGGTCGCCTTCGAAATTGAACGGGTCGTAGATGTCGCCGTGGCGGGCGAACATCTTGTGGCGCCGCATCAGATCCAACAGTTCGCCCGACTCGGCCGGATCGTGCGGAAACGGCACGTCGGGCCGGTTGGCCAGCCCCATCTGGCGGACCACCATCTGCCGCAACCGATCGTAGTGGCTGCCGGGCAAGTGAAAAAGCCAGTCATGGTTGCCGACCATGTAATGGATCCGCACGGGCACGCCCATCCCCTCGGCCCCGGTCACCGGCCGGCCTTGGCTGCTGGCGGGCGGGACGCAAACAGCCCCCTCGACGGCCAGCCCCCGCAGCACGGCCAGCGAGGCCTCGTTGGCCGCCAGGATATCGCTGGTAATCTGGGCGATCTCGGAAGCCACTGCGGGATCGTTGGGACTGTTCCAGGGCTTCGCTTTCGACGTCTTCGACCAGCGCGTCGAGCGGATCACGTCCAGGATGTCGCCCAAGAGCACCAGGTCGATCCGGTCGATGGGGCGATAGCTGCCGTCGGCCCTGTACGAAGCGGCCACGGCCAGATCGGAGAGCCGTTGGGCAAAGATCTCGAATGCGCCGCTGGAGACGGTGGCCCCGCTGGTTCCGTCAGTCAGGTGCAGATCGCTGATGATGACGAGCATCGCAACTTCCTTGTTGCTCGGAATGCCACGGACCGTGCGGGGCGACGGCTTGTCGGCTAGTATCGGCGTTTTCGCCGCGGCGGCATGACAATACCCGCCGGCATAACGCTCCGGCTTTGCCGAGCCGGGGTCGGCCCAACGGGTTTTGCCGTATCACTTTATATGAAAATCGACCACGAGCGGCAGGTGGTCGCTGGCCCGCCGAGCCAGCGCCGTGGCCACGACCCGTGCATGCCGGATCTCGAACTGGCCGCGGTAGAAGGCCTTATCCAGCGATCCCAAGGCCAGGTAGGCCGGAAAAGTGCGGAACCGTGAGGGGGGAGCGGCGACCGGCTTGAAGCCGCGCCCGGCCAAAAGGCCGGGGGCCAGCGTGTTTCGCCAGTCGTTGAAGTCGCCGGCGATGAGCGTGGGCAGCTCCTGGGATTCGCGAAACAAGGCATGGTCGAGGGCATGGTTTACCTGCCATCGCCGCTCGCGCTCGCCGAGGCCCAGGTGCCAGTTGACCAGGTGCAGGTGTCCTTCGGGGGTCTCGACGACCGCAAATTGGGCGCCGCGCTGCTTCTTGCTGTTGTAGCGGAGCGAGATCTGGTGATGCCTGATCAACGGCCATCGCGACAAGAGGAGGTTGCCGTAGCCCCCCTGCCGCAGCCGCACGTTGCACTGGTACAGCGGCGACTGGCAGTGGAAGTATTCGGCCAGCAGGCGGGCCTGGTCGGAGTTTTTCGATCGCCGCACGTTGTGATCCACCTCCTGCAGGCAGATCAGGTCCGGGTTCTCCTGCTCGATCACCGCGATCACGCGCTCGAGCCGGTAGAGGCGGTCGCGCCCGCCAATGCCCTTGTGAATGTTGTAGCTGAGTAGACGCATCAGGCAGCGGTACGCACGGCGGGCAGGGGAAATCCGAAGGTTCGACGTGAGGGCGAGTGTCCAGTGGGCCGGCTTTCCCGGCCGCCTGCCGGGAAGTCAGGATTCGTCCTGGCCGCCGTCGAGCAGGCGAAACAATGCCACGGAACTGGGCCGCAGGGGATACGACCCGCCGCCGGCCAGCTCTTGGGCCTCGGTCGCCGGGTCGAACGTATCGAGCATGATTTGCCATCGCTGGCCGTCCTCCAGCGCCGGCAACTGGAAGTCGATCTGGTTGGCATGATCGGCGTTGAACAGCAACAAGAACGTGTCGCCGCTGATGACTTCGCCGCGCTCGTCCATGTCGATGTTCTGACCGGATAGTTGCACGCCGAAGCAGCGCACGAACCTGGTTCCCCAGTCCTCGTCGGACATCTCCCGCCCGGAAGTGTCGAGCCAGGCGATGTCGCGCGCTTCGCTGCCGTGGATGGAGCGGCCGTGAAAGAATCGGCGGCGGTGGAAGACCGGCTGCTCGCTCAGGATGCCGATCGCCCGGCGGGTGAACTCCAAGAGCTCGCGGCGCTCGTCGGTCAGCTCCCAGTCGAGCCAGGTGATCTCGTTGTCCTGGCAGTAGGCGTTGTTGTTGCCGTGCTGCGTGTGCCCCAGCTCGTCGCCCGACAAGATCATGGCCACACCCTGGGAGAACAACAACGTAGCCAGCATGCTCCGCTTTTTGCGCTCGCGGAGCGCCTTGATCTGTGGATCGTCGCTGGGGCCTTCCACGCCGCAATTCCAACTATGGTTGTCCGAAGCGCCGTCGCGGTTGCTCTCGCCGTTGGCTTCGTTGTGCTTCTCGTTGTACGACACCAGGTCGTGGAGCGTGAACCCATCGTGGCAGGTGATAAAGTTGATGCTGGCGTGCGGCCGCCGGTCGCTCCACTCGTACAAGTCGCTCGATCCGCAAAACCGCGTGGCGAACTCCGAAACCATCCCCTCGTCGCCCTTCCAGAACCGGCGCACGCAGTCGCGGTACTTCCCGTTCCATTCGGACCAGAGGATCGGAAAGTTGCCCACCTGGTAGCCGCCCTCGCCCAGGTCCCACGGCTCGGCGATCAGCTTGACCTGCGAGATCACCGGATCCTGGTGGATGATATCGAAGAACGCCCCCAGCTTGTTGACCTCGAACAGCTCGCGAGCCAGCGTGCTCGCCAGGTCGAAGCGGAAACCATCCACGTGCATTTCGGTGATCCAGTAGCGCAAGCTGTCCATCACCAGTTGCAGCACCCGCGGGTTCTGCATGTGGAACGTGTTGCCGCAGCCGGTAAAGTCCATGTAGTAACGCGGGTCCTCCGGAGACAGCCGGTAGTAGGCCGCGTTGTCGATGCCTCGAAACGAGAGCGTGGGCCCCATTTGGTGCCCTTCGGCCGTGTGGTTGTAGACCACGTCGAGGATGACTTCGATCCCCGCGGCGTGCAGGTTGCGGACCATGGTTTTGAACTCGCGCACCGTATCCTGCGGCGAATCGGCGCCCGAATAGCGGCCCGCCGGCGCAAAGAAACCCAGCGTGTTGTAGCCCCAGTAGTTCGACAGCCCGCGGTCCACCAGGTGCCGGTCGTCCAGAAAATGGTGCACCGGCAGCAGCTCGACGGCCGTCACGCCCAGCTTGCGCAGGTAATCGAGGGCCGCCTCGGACGCCAGCCCCGAGTAGGTGCCCTGCAGCCGCTCGTTCACTTCCGGGTGTCGCTTCGTGAACCCCTTCACGTGTACCTCGTAGATCAGCGTCTTGTGCCAGGGCACGTTGGGCGGGCGGTCGTCGCCCCAGGTGAAGGCCGGATCGATCACGGCGGCCAGCGCCGCGCCGGCCGCGTTGTCGCGATTATCGAACGACAAGTCGGCCTGGGGATCGCCGATCCGGTAGCCCCACATCTCGTCGCTCCAGCGCACCTCGCGGCCGATCGCCTTGGCATACGGATCCAGCAGGACCTTGTGCGGATTGAAGCGGTGACCGTGGGCCGGGTCGTAGGGGCCATGAACTCGATAGCCATAGAGCTGGCCGGGCCGCACGTCGGGCAGATAAGCGTGCCAGACCATGTCGGTCTGCTCCGGCATCTGCACCCGCGTCGTCTCGGCGCGATCCTCGGCCGAATCGAACAGGCACAGCTCGACCTGGGTGGCTTTCTCGGAGTAGAGGGCGAAATTGACGCCAGTGCCGTCCCAGGTGGCTCCCAGCGGATATGGTCGGCCCGGCCAAACTCTCATGCTAGTTGTCCACTCCGGGTCTTGTAGGATAGGCATCCTGCCTGTCTCGTCCTAGGGCATCCTGCCTGTCTCGCCGTAGTCGCATAGGCATCCTGTCTGCTCCTCCGAGTAGGATAGGCATCCTGCCTGTCTCGTCGTAGTCGCATCCTGCCTGTTCGTTCCAAACGGCATTCATGCCCCACTCCCTACCTTATATCTTCGCACCGCAAAAGGCCACAGCCCGCCGGCGGACAGGGCAACGCGCCGCGACCCGGCCGGCATTCTGCACGCAGAGCGACGGCAACTCAACATGCCCGGCGCATATTGCCGGCGGCCCCCCGGCCCAGATACGATTCAAGCGTGAAACAGACCAAGGCCGAACTGGTGGCTGAAATCGCCCGCCTGCGCCACCGCCTGGCCGACCTGGAAAGCAGCGAACGAGCCGCCTCCGGCCTCGGCGCGATCGAGCCGGGCCACGACCGGCTGGCCGCGGTCGAAGCCATTCTGGACAACACGCCGGCGGTGATCTACGTGAAGAACAGCCAGGGGCGATACTTGCTGGCGAACCGCGCGTATGAGATCTTCTTTTGCCTGACCAGAGACCAGCTCATCGGGCGCACCGACCACGACATCTTTCCGGCCGAAGCGGCCGACGCCTTGCGAGCCAATGACCTGGCCGTGCTCGAGTCAGGCGCCGCCAGCCAGTTCGAGGAGGTGGTTCCGCAGGCCGGCGAAAGGCGCACCTACGTGTCGGTCAAGTTTCCGTTGGTCGACTCGGCCGGCAAGCCCTATGCGGTCTGCGGCATCTCCACCGACATCACCGAGCGCAAGCGGGCCGAAGAGCAGCTCACGAGCGAGCAGCGCTTCCTCAAACAGCTCATCCGGGCTCACGAGCGCGAGCGGCAACTCATCGCCTACGAGCTGCACGACGGCCTGGTGCAATACCTCAGCGGCGCCCTTTTGCACTTGGAAAGCGTCACCAGCGAGCAAGGCAAACTCTCGGAGAAAGGCCGAGCCGCCGTCGAGTTGGCGGTGCACTTGTTGCGCCGCTCGATCGCCGAAGGGCGGCGGGTGATGAGCGGCCTGCGTCCCCCGATCTTGGACGAGGCGGGCGTCGTGCTGGCGATCGCCTACCTGGTTGCCGAGCAGTCGGTGCCCGGCAGCCTGCAGATCGACTTCATCCATCGCGTCTCGTTCGGCCGGCTGGAGCCGTTGCTGGAAGGCACGATCTACCGGATCGTGCAGGAGTCGCTCAACAACATCAAGCGGCACAGCAAATCGCAACGCGCCGAAGTCAAGCTGCTCGAACGCGACGGGCGGATCCACCTCGAGGTGCGCGACTGGGGCGTGGGCTTCAACGCATCCGACGTTCCCGATGACCATTTCGGGCTGGAAGGAATCCGTAAGCGCGCCGCGCTGTTCGGCGGCCGCGCCACGATCGAAAGCTGTCCCGGCGAGGGTACCCGCGTGATCGTCGACCTGCCGCTGGGAAAGGAGGAAGGAGGAACGAGGAAGGAGGAATAAGAGAAGGGTTTTGCGGTGCCTGGAGGGTAAAGCCGCCGGGTGGCTGGGGCTAAGCGCTAGCGTGCCCCAGGGCGGCCGACTCGCCACCGCTTCCATACCACGCGACG
>JBBDYJ010000034.1:48093-99476 GCA_040901675.1 Pirellulales bacterium
GGTGGCTGGGGCAAAGCGCTAGCGTGCCCCAGTGCGGCGCATTCGCCACCGCTTCCATACCACGCGACGGGTGGCTGGGGCAAAGCGCTAGCGTGCCCCAGTGCGGCGCATTCGCCACCGCTTCATACTCATCCGACGCGCCCGCGAGGAGTTAAGCCGCACTATTCGATCGAAGGTTGCACGGAACCGTACTTCACACGCCGCGGCTCACTCCTTCACCCTCCCGAACCGCTTGTCGGCGAAATCCAAGAACACCCGCCAATCCTCCTGGGTCATCGAGTGCTGGCCGGGGCGGATGTAATAGCCCAGGTTGCTGTCGATCAGCCGGCCGGGATCGGGCATCTCGCGGACGGCGAGGCCTTCGGCCCCCAGCAAGCGGTAAACCGGCTCGGCCGCCAGGAGCACCTCGAACTGGCCGCCGGGGTTGGCCCAGGTGTCCTCGATGGCGTTGCTGAACAACACGGGCCGCGGCGCCACCATGGCCGCCAGCGAGTGCTGGTCGAAGGGGAGCCGGTCGACCTGGTCGTTGAACTCGGTGAACTCGTCGTTGAACCAGTGTGGGAACCGGTCGTTGATCTGGCGGACCGTCTCTCCCACCGTGCCCCGGCTGGGGGCCGTGCCGCCGCAGCCGGCCTGGTGCGGGATGGCCAGGGCAATCCGCTCGTCCATGGCGGCCGCCAGCAGGGCGGTCTTGCCCAGCCGCGAATGACCCACCACGGCGATCCGCCGGCGGTCGATATCCGGGTCGGTTGCCAGGTAGTCGACTGCCCGCTGAATGCCCCAAGCCCAGGCGGCGATCGTGCCCCATTCATGCCGGCCCGGCGCGGTTTGTCCCGGCTGGTAGTAGTGCGGGTGAACGCCGTCGCTGAAGTCGGGCCGGTCCGGATCGATGTCGCCGGCATAGGCCGTGGCCACCGCGTAGCCGCGGTCGATCGACTGCTCGATGCTCCACACGTCGACCTGCGTACCTCGGCCGGCTTCCGTAGCCCGGTTGTCGACCGAGCCGGGGCAGCGGTCGCCCAGCCAGCCCTTGGGCAAGGCCACGCTGGGGTCGGCCACCAGCGTATGGTTGCCGCAGAAATTCAGACCCACGAAGACCGGCGCCGGCCCCGGCCGCTTGTTCGGCACGACCAGCAGCAACGACAGCGCCGGCGCATCGGGAGGACCGAGGCGGATCACCACCTCTTTCTTGGTGGCCGGCAGCCTGGCCGGTTCCTTGAATGCGTCGCCAAGCTGCCGTTGCCAATCGCGCAGCCAGGCGGTCATCTGCTCCATGCGGGCGGCCTGGTCGGGATCGGCGGACAGGTCGTGTATCTCGTCCGGATCCGTCGCCAGATCGAACAGTTGCGTCCGGCCGGCCTGCGGATAGCGGATCAGCTTCCAGCGGTCGTCGCGCACAGCGCGCTGCACGTCGCGATAGGCCAAAAACAGCGTGTCGCGCGTGGCCGCCGGCTCTCCCCGGAGCAGGCCGGCGAAGCTCTTGCCATCCAGGTCCGGCGGAACTTTTGCCCCGGCCAGCTCGCTGACGGTCGGATAGATGTCCATCAGGTAGACCAGGGCAGCGGACCTGCCCGGAGCGATGCCGGGGCCGCTCACGATCAGCGGTGCCTTCATGCTGTGCTCATAGAGGTTCTGCTTGCCCATCAAGCCATGGCTGCCGATCGCCAGGCCGTGGTCCGAGGAGAAGATGATGATCGTGTTCTCGTACTCGTTGCGGCGTTTCAATTCGTCCAGCAGCCGACCGACGTGGTGGTCCAGGCCGCTGATCACGGCATAGTACTCGTGCAGGTGCCGGCGGATTTCGTCCTCGGTCCGCGGCCAGGGGGCGAGCTGCTCATCGCGGACCTTCAGCTCTCCGTTGTCGAACGGATGGATTGGCAGGAAGTTTTTGGGCAGCGGGATCTCGTCGCGGCGGTAGAGGTCGAGGAACCTTGGCGCGGCGATGCGTGCATCGTGCGGATTGGCGAAAGCCAGGTACATGAAAAAAGGGCGGTCGGCGCTGCGCTGATTGAGGAAGGCGATCGCCTCGTCGACGATCTCTTTTCCCGGCTCGCCCGAGGCGCGGGCTTGTTCGTCGTCGACGTACTTGTCGTGATCGAACCGCTTCTGGATCTCGATGGCCGTATTGCCGCGTTTGCCATGGTGATACGTTTCGTAGCCTGCCTCGCGCATCGAGAGGGGGAAATTCGGCTCGCTGCCTGGGGCCAGGTTCCCTTTCCAGCGGAAGTAGGCCCGGCCGGACAGCAGCATGTTGCGGCTGGGCGTGCAGACCGCGCTGATGTTGGCTCCCAGGCAGTAGGCATTGGTCATGACCATGCCCGATCGGGCCAGCGCATCGAGATTGGGGGTCTTGATCGCCGGGTTGCCCAGCGCGGCGACGGTGTCGGCCCGCTGGTCATCGGTGAACACGAACAGCACGTTGGTCCGCCGCTCGTCGGCCGTCGCCCGGCCGGCCATCGCCAGTCCGAGCAGGACCGCCGGCAGCAGTACGTGGATCTTCATCGCTGAACCGCCTTTGTCGAAGCTTTTTAACCCTGGCCCCGCAAGAAATAGAAATAGCAGTGCCGCTCACGTGGAGGAGTCCAGCGCGGCGAGGATCTGGGCGGGGGTGAGGCGACCGTGAGAACGCCGGGGCCGGAACGTCCAGCGGACGGTCCCGCCGCCGTCTACCACAATGGTCGTCGGCGCGGTGGTGTCGCCGCGGTCCGGCGCGGACTGGCGATGGATAACGTCCAGCGCCCCGGCCAGCTTGCGATCCGCGTCCGCCACGACAACCAGGTGGGGGAAGGCAGCCTGCGTGGCCTTGGCCGTTTCCTGGTCTTCCAACGAGGCGACCACCACGCGCGCCTTCCGCTTTTCGAACTCCCGGTGTTCGGCTTCGAGCTGGCCCAGCTCGTTCATGCAGAACCCTCACCAGCGACCGCGAAAAAAGACCAGAACGGTCGGAGTCCCTTGTTGGAGGTCGTTTTGCGTAAACGGACGACCATCGGCCAGGGTGCTGCGGAAAGCGGGGATCTTCTCTCCGGCTCGCGCGGGTCCGTCGTAAGCGGGCAGCCCGGCCAGCGATACCATGAAGGAGGAGTCCAGCGCGACGAGTACCTGGGCGGGGCTGGGACGACCGAAAATATGCTGGGGCCGGAATGTCCACCAGACGGTCCCGCCGCCGTCTACCACAATGGTCGTCGGCGCGGCGGTGTCGCCGCCGTTCGGGGCCGACTGGCGATGGATCACGTCCAGCGCCTCGGCCAGATTGCGATCCGTGTCGGCCACGACGACCAGGTGGGGGAACGCGGCCTGCGTGACCTTGGCCGTTTCGTGCCCTTCCAACGAGGCGACCACCACGCGCGCCTTCCTCTTTTCGAACTCCCGGTACTCCGCTTCGAGCTGGCCCAGCTCGGTCATGCAGACCCCTGACCAGCGACCGCGGAAGAAGACCAGGACGCTGGGCGTCCCTTGCTGCAGATCCTTCTCCGTAAAGGGACGACCATCGGCCAGGGTACTGCGGAAAGCGGGAATCTTCTCTCCGCCTCGCGCGGGCCCATCGTAGTTGGGCAATCGCCCATCGTCGTTGGGCAGCCGCCCATCGTAGCTGGGCGGCCTGGCCAGCGATACCAGGAAGTACCACTGGAAGGCGGCCAGGGCGGCGGGCAGCGCCAGGACAACGACTCGGACCACGCTGGCCCGCTGAATCACCGACCACAGCAGCAGCAGGACTCCCAGTGTCGCCAGCGCCGCCACATACCAGGGCACGATCAACTGGCTCAGGCTGTACTGCGCTACACACAGGGCGATGCCGAACAGGCAGACGCCGATTCCCGCCCAAAAGTAGCCGCGGCCCTTGGAGCGCTGTCTCACGGGGACGGTTGTGGCAACGGTAGACATGCGTGGATCGTACCTGCAAGAAATAGAAATAGCAGTGCCGCTCACGTGGAGGAGTCCAGCGCGGCGAGGACCTGGGCGGGGGTGAGGCGATCGAGAAAAACGTGAAAACGCTGGGGCCGGAATGTCCACCGGACGGTCCCGCCGCCGTCTACCACAATGGTCGTCGGCGCGGCGGTGTCGCCGCGGTCCGGGGCCGACTGGCGATGGATAACGTCCAGCGCCCCGGCCAGCTTGCGATCCGTGTCGGCCACGACGACCAGGTGGGGGAAGGCAGCCTGCGTGGCCTTGGCCGTTTCCTGGTCTTCCAACGAGGCGACCACCACGCGCGCCTTCCGCTTTTCGAACTCCCGGTGTTCGGCTTCGAGCTGGCCCAGCTCGTTCATGCAGAACCCTCACCAGCGACCGCGAAAAAAGACCAGAACGGTCGGAGTGCCTTCTTGGAGGTCGTTCTGCGTAAATGGACGACCATCGGCCAGGGTGCTGCGGAAAGCGGGAATCTTCACTCCGGCTCGCGCGGGTCCGTCGTAAGCGGGCAGCCCGGCCTGCAATACCAGGGAGTACCACTCGCGGTCGGCCCGGGCCGTGGAGAAGTCCAGCGCGACGAGTACCTGGGCGGAGGTGAGGCGACCGAAAAAATGCTCGGGCCGGAATGTCCACCAGACGGTCCCGGCGCCGTCTACCACAATGGTCGTCGGCGCGGCGGTGTCGCCGCCGTTCGGGGCCGACTGGCGATGGATCACGTCCAGCGCCTCGGCCAGATTGCGATCCGTGTCGGCCACGACGACCAGGTGGGGGAACGCGGCCTGCGTGACCTTGGCCGTTTCGTGCCCTTCCAACGAGGCGACCACCACGCGCGCCTTCCTCTTTTCGAACTCCCGGTACTCCGCTTCGAGCTGGCCCAGCTCGGTCATGCAGACCCCTGACCAGCGACCGCGGAAGAAGACCAGGACGCTGGGCGTCCCTTGCTGCAGATCCTTCTCCGTAAAGGGACGACCATCGGCCAGGGTACTGCGGAAAGCGGGAATCTTCTCTCCGCCTCGCGCGGGCCCATCGTAGTTGGGCAATCGCCCATCGTCGTTGGGCAGCCGCCCATCGTAGCTGGGCGGCCTGGCCAGCGATACCAGGAAGTACCACTGGAAGGCGGCCAGGGCGGCGGGCAGCGCCAGGACAACGACTCGGACCACGCTGGCCCGCTGAATCACCGACCACAGCAGCAGCAGGACTCCCAGTGTCGCCAGCGCCGCCACATACCAGGGCACGATCAACTGGCTCAGGCTGTACTGCGCTACACACAGGGCGATGCCGAACAGACAGACGCCGATTCCCGCCCAGAAGTAGCCGCGCCCCTTGGAGAGCTGTCTCACGGGGACGGTTGTGGCAACGGTAGACATGCGTGGATCGTACGGCGCCCTCGCGCGGTTTAGTGTGTCCGGCACACGGATTGTGCCTGCTACTTTAACTCCGCTACGGCACAGGGAGTGTGCCTGCTACTTTCGCGTGATTGGCCCCCACCGTAGCATGGCCAGGCCTGCCAGTCCAACGGTACAGCGCCCGAACCACCTGGAGACGGTGGAGCCTGCCAATCTGAAAGTCTCGAAACTACGGCAAAAATGGCAAGAATTTCCCCCGAGGAGATTTCGGCGACGCGGGCCAGCACGTCGGGCAAGCTGACGGCCGGCGACACTTTTTCGCAGGGCAGCTACGTCCGCTGGACGACGCACCAGTATACCGAGTGCTGCAAGCTGGCCCCGCAAGAAAAAGAAATAGCAGTGCCGCTCACGTGGAGGAGTCCAGCGCGGCGAGTACCTGGGCGGGGGTGAGACGACGGAAAAAATGCTGGGGCCGGAATGTCCAGCGGACGGTCCCGCCGCCGTCTACCACAATGGTCGTCGGCGCGGCGGTGTGGCCGCCGTTCGGGGCCGACTGGCGATGGATCACGTCCAGCGCCTCGGCCAGATTGCGATCCGTGTCGGCCACGACGACCAGGTGGGGGAACGCGGCCTGCGTGACCTTGGCCGTTTCGTGCCCTTCCAACGAGGCGACCACCACGCGCGCCTTCCTCTTTTCGAACTCCCGGTACTCCGCTTCGAGCTGGCCCAGCTCGGTCATGCAGACCCCTCACCAGCGACCGCGGAAGAAGACCAGGACGCTGGGCGTCCCTTGCTGCAGGTCCTTCTCCGTAAAGGGACGACCATCGGCCAGAGTACTGCGGAAAGCGGGAATCTTCTCTCCGGCTCGCGCGGGCCCATCGTAGTTGGGCAGCCGCCCATCGTAGCTGGAGGGCCTGGCAGATACCAGGATGTACCACTGGAAGGCGGCCAGGGCGGCGATCAGTGCCAGGGCAACCACTCGGACCACGCTGGGCCGCTGAATCACGGACCACAGCAACAGCAGGACTCCCAGTGTCGTCAGTTCAGCCGCATACAAGGGCACGATCAACCGGCTCGGACTGGATTCGACCACGCACAGGGCCAGGCCGATCAGGCAAACGCCGATTCCCGCCCAAAAGGTTGCGCGGCCCCGGGATCGCTCTTTCACAGTCGAGGTTGTGGCAACGGTAGACATGCGTGGATCGTACGGCGCCCCGGCGCAGTTTAGTGTGTCCGGCACACGGATTGTGCCTGCTACTTGAACTCCGCTACGGCACACGGAGTGTGCCTGCTACTTTACTTCCTCCTTTTTCTTATCCACGCCCAGCTCCTTCAAGCGCTCGGCGACGTCCTTGCCGTGCGAGCCGGCCTTCACCTCCTTGTCGATGTGCAGGATCTTGCCATCCTTGCCAATGTAGAATGTCCAGCGGAAAGGCAAAGGCTGCTCGTCGGTCACGACGCCGTAGGCCCTGGCGACCAGCTTTTTGGGATCGCTGAGAATCGGGTAATCGAGATCGAGCGACTCGGCGAACCGCTTGTTGTCCTCGGGTGTGTCGCAACTGGCGGTGAAATAGGCCACGTCGAACGCGCGGATGGCATCGCCGCTCGCACGGAGCGACTCGCACTCGGCCATTCAGCCACGAGTGAAGGCCTTAGGGAACCAGGCCAGCACCACCACCTGCTCGTCGCGAAAGTCCTTGAGCTTGTACGTCTTGCCATCGCTTCCCGGCAACTCAAAGGCGGGCGCCATGTCTTGCTCCTTCAGTTCCTCCTTTTCCTCGGCCGCCGCCGGGCAGGCCGCGGCCAGTGCCAGCGCAAAAACCGGCCAAATCGCCATGAATCGATGCACGTCAGAGTCTCCTGCGATGGGATTGACCGGGCGGGAATGTTGTTCGCGTGATTGACCCCCAGCGTAGCATGGCCAGACCTGCCAGTCCAACGCTCCGGCGCCCGAACCCTGGAGACGGTGGAACCTGCCAATCTGAAAGTCTCGAAATTACCGCAAAAATGGCAAGGATCTCCCGCAAGAAAGGCAAAATGCCGCCACGGCGGGCTAAAATGAAGCGAGCGGTGTTCGATTGATTAGGGCCGCGTAACACCCTTTACGGCAACAGTGCGCAAGCAGGCATGGATCGACTACCGCGACCGGCCGGGACGACGGATCAGCTCCGCATTGCTGGAAGCGCGGGCCGAGGGCGGCCGGTGGCGTTCACCGTTGATGGGCAGAACGTCCAGGCTTTTGATGGAGAGACGATAGCCGCGGCACTGCTGGCCGCCGGGGTCCGCGCGCTGCGGACCACCGCCCGCCGCCGCGAACCGAGGGGCGTTTTTTGTAATATGGGCGCGTGTTTCGACTGCCTGGTCCGGGTCGACGGCCGCTGGAATGTCCAGGCCTGCCTGACCCCGGTGCGGGAAGGCATGCGGGTCGAAACGCAGCAGATCGAGGGCGATTGGATAGAGCCGACGTGATCGATCGCACCATTGTCATCGTTGGGGCCGGTCCCGCCGGCATGTCGGCCGCGATTGCGGCGGCCGAGGCGGGTCTGGAGCCGACGGTCATCGACGAAAACAGCCAGGTGGGCGGACAGATCTACCGCCAGCCTCCCGCCGCCTTTTCAGCCGCGAAAGAACCAACTCACGCCCCCGATGCAGCTCGCGGCGCCGAACTGCGCCGGAAGTTCGAAAGCTTCAAAGGGCGAATCGAGTTGTTGAAGGGGACCACGGCCTGGGGCCTATTCCCGCCGAAGCGGCTGGCGATTTCCGGCGCGGACGGCTGGGAGATGATCCAAGCCGAGCATCTGATCCTGGCAACGGGTGCTTATGAGTACGTGCCTCCTTTCCCGGGCTGGACATTGCCCGGCGTGATGACTCCCGGCGGCGCGCAGGTGATGGTCAAGTCGATGCGGATGCTCCCCGGCCGCCGCATCCTTCTGGCCGGAACGGGACCATTCCTGCTGGTCGTCGCCCAGACGCTGCACCAGGCCGGGGCCGACGTGGTCGGCATTGTCGAGGCGGCCGGAAAGCGGGATGGATTGCGGGTGCTGAGCGGCCTGGTTGCCGAGCCCGGCCTGCTTCTTCAGGGTTGGCGGCTGCTTCGCCAGGTCCGCCGGGCGGGGATTCCGATCTTCTGGCGGCACGTGCTGCTTGAAGCCCAAGGCGACGATGAGACCCGCCAGGCCGTTTATGCGCCTTGCGATGCTCAGTGGCACCCGGACCGATCGCGGCCGCGGACCGCCGCGGTCGATACGCTTTGCGTCGGCTACGGATTCGTGCCCCGCTCGCAGTTGGCCCAGCTTGCCGGCTGCCGGATGCGGTATGCCGACGAGTTGGGCGGCTGGATCCCACAAACGGACGACAACCTTCAGACCAGTGTGCCAGGCATCTGGGCGGCCGGCGACGGAGCGGGCGTGGCCGGATCGCTGGTCGCCGAAGTGGAAGGAACGCTGGCTGGGCTGGCGGTGGCTCATCAGCTCGGCGCACTGGAGCGGCAGGAGTTTGAAGAGGCATCCCGGCCCGTTCGCCGCCGGCTGGCAAAACTGCGGCGATTCCGAGCGGCTCTGGATCGCGTGTCGCGGATCCGGCCCGGTCTTAGCACGCTGGCGAATAATGAATCGCTCGTGTGCCGCTGCGAGGAGTTGTCGCTGGGCGAAATCGAGACCGGCATCGCCGCCGGCGGCACCGATATCCGCACGCTCAAAGTCATGAGCCGCCTGGGAATGGGGCCTTGCCAGGGGAGGATGTGCTGGCCGGCCATGGCCCGCTACCTGGCTGGTCGAACGGGCCGCTCGATCGAAGAAATCGGTCCCTTGAGCATTCGCCCGCCCGTCCAGCCACTGACCGTGGGCGCGCTGGCGGACGGTGACGGCATGGCAGCCGTCTCACGAAGCGATGCGGGCGAGGTGTGGCCATGAAACGCCATCATGAAGTCATCGTGGTCGGCGGGGGCGTGATCGGCTGTGCCGTTGCTTATGAGCTGTCGAAACGGTCGGTCAAGGTGCTGCTGATCGACAAGAGTTTGCCGGGCCGGGCCACTTCCGCGTCGGCGGGGGGGCTTTGGCCTCTTGGCGAAGCGGTGGGGCTGGGCTGCGGCGTGATTTACCATGCCGCGGCCGCCGATGCGGGTGAGCAGGGATCCGCCGATCCGTCGCATCCGGAAGCATTGCCCGAAGCTTTTCGCGAATTTCTCGTTCAAAGCAATGCCAGGTTTCCCAAACTGTCGGAGGAGTTGCGAGCCCGAAGTGGCGTCGATATCGAATACCAACCGGGCGCCGGCCTTTTGTTTGCAATCTACAACGAAAGCGATCTCGCGTTTGTCGAGCAAGTGGCACGTTCCATGCCGGCCGAAGCGCGGCTCGATCGGCTGTCGGCCGAAGAAGTTGGCCGCCTGGAGCCTCAACTCACGCGGGACTTGCTCGGCGGCGCCCTGTTGGCAGGCGAGCACCAGGTCAATCCGATGGCATTGGCCGAGGCATTCAAGCGGGCGGCGATGCAACTAGGAACCGAGTTCCGCCACCATGTGCAGGTGACCGCGCTGCGCCGGCAAGGCCAACGGATGCTGGGCGTGGAAACGGCCGACGGGTTCTTGCCCTGTGGATGGGTCGTCAATGCCGCCGGCGCGTGGGCCGGGCCACTGGCCGCAACGGCCGGACTGAGCATCCCCGTCTTCCCGGTACGTGGCCAGATTGTGCTCACGGAGTCGTTGCCGCGGGTTCTCAATTCATGTCTCAGCACGTCGTCTTGTTATCTGAGCCAGAAGGAGCACGGCGAAGTTCTCATCGGCAGCACAACCGAACGGGTCGGTTTCGACGTCTCGGTGACCGAAGACGCCATCCGCTCGCTCTGCCAAGGCGCCTGCCGGGCAGTGCCGATGCTGCGCCACGTGAACGTCAAGCGCGTCTGGGCGGGGCTTCGGCCCGGCACTCCCGACGAGTTGCCCATTTTGGGTCCCATGGCGGGCCTGGAGGGGTATATCAATGCCGCGGGCGGATTCCGTACCGGCATTGTGGCGGCTCCCTTGACCGGCCGCGTCGTCGCGCAAGCCGTCATCGGCGAGCCGACCGACGTTTCCTTGCATCCCTTTTCGGCGGCCCGATTCTCGAGGCAGTCGCTTGCGGGCCAGGGAGCCTCGCATCGCGAGGGAGCTTGACCGATCAGTCGGCCAGATGCCGGGCCGCCACCACCACGCGCACATCACAAACGTTGGTGTGGGTCGGACCCGTGCGGATCAGCGCATCGAGCGGCGCGAAGAAGTGGTAGGCGTCGCAGCGGGCCAGGTGATCGGCCGGGTCGAGCCCGAGCCGAACTGCGGCTTCGACCACCGTCTGGTCGACCACCGCCCCGGCCGCATCCGTCGGACCATCCTCACCGTCGGTGCCGCCCGAAACCAGCGCGATACCCCGGCAAGCGGTCGGCATCAGTTGTTCCAGGGCCGCCAAGGCCAGTTGCTGATTCCGCCCCCCGAGGCCGCGGATGTCCGCCGCTGGCAGGCGGACCACCGGCTCGCCGCCCGTGACCAGGCAGTCCGGCCCATCGTGGGCGCGCATACGCAGTGCCAGCTCGGCATGCCGGCGGCCTACGGCTTCCGCCGGTCCTTCCAACTCGGTGGCGTGATCGAGCGACGGCGTATAGCCGAGCCGGCGTGCCTCGGCAGCGGCCCCTTCGACCGCAGTCGCATTGTTTCCGATGACCAGGTTGGTGACACGGCATCCGGTGCCGTCGCGCTGGAGTGAGACGGTTCGCGCGAGGTGCTCCACGATAGTCGGCGAAATCCCGCGCGCCCGGTGGCGGTCGAGCACCTCGAGGGCCTGCTCGCGCGTGGAAGTGTCCGGCACGGTCGGTCCCGAGGCGATTACATCGAGTGGATCTCCCAGGACGTCGGAAATCACCAGCGCAACCAGCCTGCCCGCCCGGCAGGCCCGCGCCAGACCGCCCCCCTTGATACGGCTGAGCTGCTTGCGGACGGTATTCAGCTCGGCGATGTTCGCCCCGGATTCGCTCAGGTGCCTGGTAATGGCCAGCTTGTCGGCCAGCGAGATGCCTTCGACCGGCGCCGGCAAGAGGGCACTGGCCCCTCCGGAGATCAGTGCAAAGCAAAGATCGTCCGGCGTCAGCGAGGCCGCCAACCGCAGGATGGCATCGGTCCCGGCCACGCCCTGCTCGGTCGGTTCGTTGCGGCCCGCCGGCCGGGCGGAGTGCAAATGGATCGGGCCCGCCGGCCGGACACAGTCGGCCGGCACGTTGATCCAGCCCCGGACCTGCCTGCTGGCCAAAAGCTCGGCTCCCAAGGCGTCGAGCAGACCCTGGGCCATGCCGGCGCCGGCCTTGCCTCCTCCGACGACGGCGATGCGGCCGACGGAGGCCAGATCGATGAAGTCGATCGGGTCGCCGCCAGGCGCCGACAGCCACAACCTGGAGTCGCGGACCTCGACCGCCTGCCGCACGAGCCGTGCGGAGTCGACCGCCGCTACGCCGGCCCGCCAGATGTGCAGGGCATCACGGCGCAATTGGGCTTCGCAGCGCGGCATCGCTATAGTTTCACCCGAACGGCATCCAGCCACTGTGCTTGACGCTCGAACGTGAAATGCCCCAGGTTGTTGGGGGCGGCGGCGCACAAGAGCATTCCAACGAGCAGCGCGCGTCCTTCAGCCTCGAATCGTCCCGCCACGGCGCACCAGGGGCTATCCTTGCCCGGCGTGCCCAGAAGCCTCTGTTGCGCGAACAAGGCATTGGCAAACCCTTGGGTGCTCAGTTGCGGCGGCCAGAGCTTGATCCGCGAGTGGTGAGCGTGCAACACTCGGGCCAAGCCCGGCATGAAGGCATCGAGCAGGGCCGCCAGCCTTTCCATGGGCGGCAAGTCGTGCCCGCGCCCGGCTGGTGCCAAGACCAGCGCGGCGACGCGGACGGGTACGTGATACAGCTCCAGCGCGGGGACACCCGGCATCGGCCCGCCGCTGCCCAGTTCCGCCAGGTCGATGTCCAACGGCCGAGGCGCCATTGGAACGGGCCGACGACGCCGTAGCCAGATCCACACCGCGCTGGCCGCAAGCAGGAGCCCGAGAAGTACAAGCAGAGACGCAAGTCCGGCGCTGCCTCCGAGCTGCCCGATAAGCCCAGCCGGTAGCGGAGTCGTGTCCATGCGCCCAAGTTGCCTCGTTACAAAGACGGCAGGGGGTCGGTTCGGTTAGCCGGATCCTTCAGTGCCTGGATGAGAGCCGGAATGGCTTCCCTGGCCGCGGGTCCCATCTGCCCCAAGGCCCGGGCCGCACCCTGCCGCACCAGCTTGTTCTCGTCGGAAAGCGTCGCGATCAACGCGGGAACGGCGTCGCGTCCAACAAGTCCCATGCGGGCGAGGGCTCGCGTCGCTTGCAGACGCACCTCGGCGTCCGGATCGGCAAGCGCCTCGATCAACGGCGGCACCGCCTCCGCGCCGATGCGAGCCAAGGCGTCAGCCGCGGTCTCCGTGACCCCCGTGACGCGGACGGCCGAAACGACGGCCAGACGCGGCTGCATGTCGAATTGCCGCTCGAACCGCTCCCGCTGCCGCCGCATTTCCTCGGCCGTGGGACGCCCCCCGGGCGGGCCGCCGCCGGGCGCCCCTTCGCACCCGCCGGCGATGAGGCAGCCAACGCTCAGCAGCAGCCAGGCCAAACTGGTACGCCGCACATTCATGGGCTAAGGTTCCCTGCACGGTTGGGAGGCCTTCTCCTAGCATGCACTGGTTCAACCGGCCTGTCCAGCCGGGCCGGCGGCGCCCGACGCGGCTCTTCCCCGGAGGTGCCGCGAGGACCAATGGTCAACCTCGGCGCGAATCGGTAGGATTGTACCGGATCATGGACTGCTTTCGCCGGGGGATCCTGCCAGCGCGGGACGGCGAGTGGTTTCCATTCGGTCCAGGAGGCGAGAAAACTCGTGAAATACCTGGCGAGGATCTGCATTTGCCTGGCCTGGCCGGCGGCCATGGCGGTCCCGGTTTTGGCCGAGGAACGCGTGGGGCCGCTGGCCGAGTATGTCGGGGCGCCCGATGCCAGTTTTGCCTGGGTCAAGCGCCGCGAGGGACGGCTGGGCGGCAACTCCTATGTGGAGCTCACGCTCACATCGCAGACCTGGCGCGGCATTGCCTGGAAGCATCAGCTTTTCATCATCAAGCCCGACCGCGTGCGCGATGCATCCAGGGCCCTGCTCTTGATCGGCGGGGGAAGCTGGAGCGACGAACTGGCCAAGCCGATCACCGATGGCGAGGCGCAGTTGCCTCGCGAGGCGGCCCTGCTATCGAGCCTGGCGGCCGAGATCGCCGCGCCGGTCGCGGTTCTGCTGCACGTGCCGCAACAGCCGATCTTCGGCGGGATGTACGAGGACGACATCATTGCGCACACGTTTGTGGAGTACATGAAGACCCGCGATCCGACCTGGCCGCTGTTGTTGCCGATGGTCAAAAGCGCGGTGCGAGGCATGGATGCCGTGGCCGACTTCGCCCAGGACGAGTGGTCGCTGGAGATCAAGAACTTTACGCTCACCGGGGCGTCCAAGCGCGGCTGGACCACCTGGCTGGCCGCCGCCGTCGACCCGCGCGTCGACGCCCTGGCCCCGATGGTGATCGACGTATTGAACATGGCTCCCCAGATGCAGCACCAGCTCGACACGTGGGGCAAGTTCTCGGAGCAGATCGAGGATTACACCAAGCGCGGCATCCAGGGGCGCACCGCCACTGAGGAAGGGGCTCTGCTGCGGGGCATTGTGGACCCATACAGCTACCGCCAGGTGTTGATCCAGCCCAAGCTGATCCTGCTGGGAACCAACGACCGTTACTGGCCGCTGGACGCATTGAACCTCTACTGGGACGGGCTGCCGGGCGAGAAGCACGTGCTGTACGTTCCCAACAACGGCCACGGATTGCGGGACTTCGCGCGAGTGGTCGGCTCGATCGCCGCTTTGCACCGCCAGGCGGCCGGCGAGCTGAAGCTGCCGCGGCTCTCCTGGGATGTGGGGGCTAGCGAAGCGGGATTGCGGCTGGAGCTCCGATCCGATCGTCGACCGGCCCGGGTCCAGGCCTGGACGGCCAGCTCAGCGAGCAAGGACTTCCGCGAGGCCCGCTGGGAGAGTGTGACCCTCCAGGCCAATAGCGACACGTACCGACACGAGGTGTCGCGGCCGGCGGAGGGCTACGTGGCCATGTTCGGTGAGGCGATGTTCGAAACCGACGGCTTGCCGTACTTCCTTTCGACGAACGTCAAGATCCTTGGTCCCGCGAGCAAGTGATCCCGCTGGCGGTTGTGTTGCAGCCATGCGCTTTAGAAGGGAGGAATCTCTTCGCCGCCTTGGATCGTTAGCAGGCCTTCTACTGTTTGTGCCGGCATCGTGCCGGGCAACATTTGCACCGAGCCATCGGCGAAAAGAGCATTTGCCCCACGCGGGTGATTGCTCGATATCTCGGTACTCCCGCCGTTGATCGCAAAGTTCATCTGGGCCAGGTCCAAGTCGCGAGGCTCCAACCAGTTGATTTGGGTGCCGCTGGATTCAACCACCAGCAAGGTATTTGCGACGCCGTCGCGGATATCTTTGAAGCGGGCGGCTTTCGAGCCGTCGAAGGCGGTTCCCTGACCGGCGACCACTACATAGCTGGTGATGCCTTGGCCCAGATTTGAACTGGACACGCACGCGTACTCAGGCGGCATGCTGGCGGCCAGGCGGCTGTTGTTCGGCCCGTTCCACGGCTCGTTGAAATCGTATTGGTCGTACAGATTCTTCTGCTCCAGATAGGGCAGCAGCAGGACCCGCCAGCTATGCATGGGCTGGCCATTCTCGTCCGCGATAAACGCCGGCGGAAACGACCCGTAGTGGTCGTGATAGTTGTACATAGCCGTGCCGATCTGCTTCAAATTGCTCGAGCACTGCGAACGCCGGGCAGCTTCGCGAGCCGCCTGGACCGCGGGGAGCAAGAGCGCGAGAAGGATCCCGCCGCAGGCGATTAGGCCTACAACCGCCACCACCAAAACGATGACAACGATCGGCACGGTCGAGCTGGCCGGGGCCGCGGCGCGCGGCGGCACGGAGAATTGCCCGGCTGGAATGGTGACCGTCTGGCCGCAGCCGGCGCAGGGGCCCTTCTGGCCCGCGAACTGGTCGGCGACGTTGGTTTGTAATCCACAGTGCGGGCAAGTGAACTCGATCGGCATCGCCGTGCACCCCAGCAAACATCTGTTTCATGCTGCACACGGTGCGTCCGACTGCTCCATGTGCCTCGGTTCCGGAGACTCTAACCCATCCAGCCGGCAAAGGCAAACACGGGCAGATTCAGGCTCCGGGCCCGGGCGGTTGTGGCATGTCCGGCATGCCCCGCGGCAGCATGCCCGGGGGCATGTCCTCAGGCATCATGCCGGAACCTTGGAACATGTCCTTCAGGATGAAATCCGTCGGGAACGGCAGGTCCAACTGCTGGAGCAGTTTGATGTAGCCGCGGATCGCGATCATGACGCTGTCGCTGCCGACCCTGTCGCTGAGCATGCGGGGATGCTCGTCCACGATCTCCCGCCAGAGGACAAATGCCTTCTCGTATGCCTCGCGGGCCTGCTCCAGGGCGGCCTCGTCGTAGAGCCTGCCGGCCTCGTAGATCAAGCGGCGCGCTTCGAGCGCGGCGGGCGTGCGTTCGACCTGGCACCGCATCCGCCAATACTCGAAGTTGACGATCTCGCGCTCGTGGTTGATAGCGTCGGCGTACGCATCGGCGAGGGCAGCCTTCCTTGCCAGTTCGGCCGCCCTCTCCTTGTCAGGGCCGGTAATCCGCTTGGCAACGTCCTCATGCGTGACGGCCAGTTTCCGCATTGCGTTGAAACTTCGCTGGAAGTCGTCCTCGTTGCGTGCTTCGAAGGGCATTTCCAGAGCATCCCGTTCGGCAGCCGTGAGGGCCGCCCGCTTTTCGGCCACAATCCGCTCGCGGAGCCCGGAGTCCAGTTCTTCCAGTTCAGCCTTCAGTTCGGCCGCCTGGTGCTGATACATCTCCAAGTCGTTGAGCCGGGCCGTCAGGCCGTCCAACGTCGGGAAGTTGCGTGCGCCATACTGCTGCCATTCGCGGAGAGCCTCCTCCCAGGAAATCCGCGCCTTTTCGCCGAAAGTGCCTTCTTCTTCCAAGGCGGCCGAGTAGTTGATCTGGCACATGGCCGGCTCACTGTGAAAAGTGAGGGGATTCATGGTGCGCAGCAAGGACGGGTCGTCGTCGACCATCTGCTGGGCCTTTCGGAAGTATTCCTGTGCCACCAGCCAGTTGTCGCGACGGTTCTGCGGTCGCTGGCTGTGGTTGGGATAGAGCTCGTCGTCGTCCTGGACAAACAGTTGCCGGAACTGGAGGTGCTCGTCCGCGCGGCCGATCTTGTGCCCGGTAAACCAGCCCATATCGTAGATCAAGCGGGGCTCGCTGGCGTTGTACCTGGTTCCTTTGTCGAGGAACTTGACCCCCTCCTTGACCCAGAAGTAGCGGTCGCGATAGTCGTCCCATTCGACCGAAACGTTGTAAGACAGGTTCCAGCCTTGGAACCGCCAGACGCTGATGTAATTGGGCTGCAGCTTCGAGAGCTGGTCGAGCGTCGCCGAAAGACTGGTCCAGTCCTCGTGGACCTTGTACGTGTTGGCCTTGCCCCAGAGGATATTGGCGGCCACGCCCTTGAGTCCGAGGGTGGCCAGCTTGATCGTCTCGCTGGCCGGGTCGATCTCGCCCAGGTTGGCCTGGCCCAGTTCATACTTCTTGCGCAATTGCGCCAGACGTCCACCGGGCGTCGCCGGCCGGCCGGGACCCATCGACGTCGTGGCAGGCTGGCTGAAAAACGATAAGGGGACAATCAAGGCCGCGATCAACAGCACGTAAACCAACCTGCGTACAAAGGTCTGCCGATTCATTTTGCCACCTCGCGGACTTTGAAGCAGAGCATGCCGATGATCAGCACCGGCAGCAGATAGCCCAGGCCCGTCGTCAGGTGGGCGCTGAGCAGGTTCAGCGGAATGTCAAAACCATGCGCCACGTAATCCACGTCGCTCATCCGTGGGAAGTTGGGCAACAGGTGCGAGATGACGAACAGCGGGATGCGTCCCACCTCGTCCAGCCAGGTGGCGGCGGTGTTGGTGAGCGTGGAATCGAGAGGGAGCATCACGTTCTCCTGCCGCACGATCCGAATCAACGATTCGAACGTGCCACCGCCTAAGACCTGGTTGGCAGCCAGATCCTGCATGAAATCGGCAAAGAAGCCGCCGATCAACGTGGCCAGGCTGGCCAGCAGAGCCACGGGCCCGTTGAGGAAGGTGCTCCAAACCACGCCGATCGTGGTGAGCAGCACCATCTGCAGCCAGATGCTCACATAGCCCTTGACGTAGTTGGCCCAGAACATTCCCTCGCGCGGCAGCAGGTAGAGGTCTGGCTGCGCCATGCCGAAGAACTGGGCCCGCTCCAGGCACTTGAGCTGGATTTCCAATTCGCCGTCGGCCACCAGGTCTTTGAACAAGTCGACGGAGCGGCCCGTATCGTCCTGAAACTTCAGAGGAATCACGTGCTGGTCGATCGAATACTCTTTGGCCAGGAACGTGCGAAAGATGCTGGATAGCTTGGGATTGCGGGGGTTGACCAGCGTGATGCTGCCCAGAATGCCCTTGTCGATCTCGCCCTTGTAGGTCCGGTATACCCGGATCGTCATCTCGATGGGCACGCCGTTGGGATAGTCGGCCGGATGGATGCCCGAGAACCTCCAGATCGCCGCGGCGGGCGTGGCGCCTTCCACGTAACTGCGGTAGGAGCGCTCGTGGCCTACGTTCAAGCCTTCCCGCGCTGGGTTGCCGTCGCGGTTCCTGAACTGCAGTTTGCCGTACACCGGCACGCGAGCATGGAAATGACCCTCCGGAGGCCCGACGCGGTAGGCGCCATCGCCCGTCATGCTGACTCGGTGCCAATGGTCCTGCTCGGTTTCCGTCAATCCATTGCCTTGCTCATCAATCGTCACGTCATGCCGGTGGTCGTGCGCCGAACGGATCCGCCCCTGCTTGCCCCCCGCCGAAGCGTCCTGCGATGACCCCGCCAGCGGCTGCAGGTCTTCCGCAAGCAGCATATGCTGGTGGTCCAGGCTGCGAATCACGAACACGTAGCTGCCCACGCCCATCAAAGCCAGCAAAACAGTTCCGATCGCCGAAAAGCCCAATACGCGGCCCGCCACGAGCTCGCTGGGACGCACCGGCTTGGTGACGACGGTATAGATGGTGCGGTTCTCAATGTCGGCCGGCAGGCTGAGGGCGCTGAGCAACAAGGCCATCACCAGCACCAGGTACGTGGTTGCCGTCATCACGAGGCTGATGTACAGCTTGGCCGGATTGGTGACGCCGGGTTCGATGAACCAACCGGCGAAGAGCAGAACCACGATGAATACCAGGAAGGCGATGATCACCCGCCGGCGGATGGCTTCACGGACGGCGAGCGAGGCCAGCGCGAAGACTCGCCGGGGCGAAATCCGCACGATGTCCTGCAGGGCAGAAACCAGCACCTTGTAGATGATGTCGCCCGCCCGGCCGGGTCCGTAACGGGCCGCTGTCAAAACAAAGCTGACGACCAGCGCCCCCAGGCCCAATCCAAGGACCGCGGCCAGCCAATAGAACACAGCACCGATCGTGGTGGACGTGCCCAGCAGCCATTCCAAATAGGGTGCCGGTTGGTTTTCAAGATCCATGGCGAAACGCTGACTTCAAAATGTCAAAATAAACGTCGACCATCGTGCCACCGCCCCGCCAGCCGGCCGCAGGCCTCAATGGAGCCGGTTCAGCTCTCCTGCGCCCGGCGACCCGGCCGCGCCTCGCTGTCCTGGACGATCTTCAGGAACAGCTCTTCCAGCGTGGTGGTCGGATTGTCCATCGTCAACAACTTGCCCTGATGACGCTCGATCACCGAGCGGATTTCTTCCTTGGCTGCCTCGCTCAACCCCGAGGCCCTGATCTGAGTCTCCTGCTGGATCTTGAGCAGGCTGTCGACGCGGCCCAGCTCTTTGAGCTCGCCCTGGTGCAGAATGGCGATGCGATCGCACACGTCCTGCACGTCGGCCAGCAGGTGGCTGCACATCAGCACCGTCTTACCCCGCGAGCGAAGATCGACGATCAGGTCTTTCATCTCCCGGCAGCCGATCGGATCAAGCCCCGTGGTCGGCTCGTCGAGCACGATCAGCTCGGGATCGTTGATCAGCGCCTGAGCCAGCCCGATGCGACGCGTCATGCCCTTGGAATATTCCTTGAGCTGCCGCCGCTTGGCGCCCTCCAGGCCCACCATCTTGATCAATTCGGCGGCCCGCTGCCGGCGGACAGAGGCCGGCATATCGAACAAGCGGCCATAGAAATCCAACGTCTCCTCCGCGTTGAGGAAACGGTACAGGTACGACTCTTCCGGCAGATAGCCGATCCGCTCGTTCTTGGTGACGTCGGAGGCCTCCTTTCCGAAGACGAGTGCCTGCCCGCTGCTGGGGAATAACAGCCCCAGCAGGAGTTTAATCGTGGTGGTCTTGCCCGACCCGTTCGGCCCCAACAAGCCGAAAATCTCGCCGCGGCGGATTTCCAGATCCAAGGCCTTCAGGGCCCGCACCTTCTGCCGCCCCCAGAAATCGCGGTAGACCTTGGATAGATTGCGGATCTCAATGACCACCTCTGGGCGGGTATCGGCCTGGACGGCTCGCGGTGCCGCCGCGACGACAGACTGCATTAGGGGCCTCGTGGTGTGGATGGAAACAAGTGATTTGCCGGCGCGGGACCCCGCAGGAATGCTTCCTCTACGCAGCTTCCAGTCCCGGAGTTCATCCGCTCCTGGAGTTCGTCGGGCCGGCGGAGAAAGCTCCACGGCCTCGGCACGCGCCCCCTTCACGGCCTGTTCACTATAAAAGCCTTGGCCGGGCGTTTCAAGCGGCGGATTGCGGGGCAAAGGCCGGCATGCCTTTGACGGACCGCTTCGATCCGGCTATGATGCGAAGCTCCACCTGCCCGGCGGAGCAGACCATGGAGCCATGGTTGTTTGTACCGGGTGGACCGACCGCACCGACAGGCGAAGTTCGATGGCCAAGAAGCGTTCGAAGCTGACCACGCGCAGCAAGAAAAAGGATCCGGTTTTTGTCGACGGCAAGCGTCCGCGCCCAATGTACGTCGATTACAAGGATTTGGAGCTGCTGAGCAAGCTGACCAGCCGGCAGGGCAAGTTGATCGGCCGCCGCAAGAGCGGCTGCACGGCCGCCAGCCAGCACGCCGTCTCGAAGGCCGTCAAGCGTGCCCGCTTCATGGCACTGCTGCCTTACGTGGCCGACTGACACGGAAGCGGGCTCTAGTCCGCCTGGCATCTCGATAGCCCGCGCTGGTCGGACCGTTCGTTAGTGCGTTGATCGCTTCTCGCTTCGCTGCGCTGGATTCCTGGTCTTCAGGCCGAAGCGTTCCGCCCCTCGTCAAGGGGTAGTCCGCGCCGACCCCGCCCATAATCGGCGGGTCGCCCCGCAAGAAAAATTCTATGGACTTGGGGCTCCGGGATCATTGACATGCGTATGGCGCGGGGTACAATCCGGTCCTAGGTGATACTGAGTCTCAGTAAAGACTTGGACAGGCCCTTAGTACCCGCAAAAGGAGAATCGTCTCATGTGCGACACGCGATCCACGCGCCCGCTCCCCGTAAAGCAGGGCTTCACTCTCATCGAGTTGCTCGTGGTCATCATTATCATCGGCCTGCTCATGGCACTGCTCTTGCCAGGCGTCAATGCCGCACGCGAGGCGGCCCGGCGAGCGAGCTGCCAGAACAATCTGAAACAGATCAGCTTGGCACTCCACAACCACGAGGCGGCCAAGAAGGTCTACCCCCCAAGCTGGAAGCAGACCCTGCCCGTCTCGTCCACCGCGGTAAATATCGACGGCTGGTCCACCTTTGCCCTGTTGCTCCCCTACCTCGAACAGAAGATCACCCATTCGCTCATCGACTTCGACCAGAGCTACAACCTGGCGATTCCCGTTGTCACGGCCGATGGCCAGACGACGCAACTCAGTGCCATGCGGACACCCACCTACCTTTGCCCATCGGAAGTGCGGGACGAAGTGAGAATCGAGGCCGGCGCGCCGGTGCACTACCCAATCAATTACGCCGTAAACATGGGCATTTGGTTTGTGTGGGACCCGGCGGCCGAGACCGGGGGGCCAGGGGCCTTCTATCCTAACAGCAGGCTGACGGCGGGCAGCTTCCCGGATGGGCTGAGCTTCACGCTTGCTGCCGCCGAGGTCAAGGGCTGGAACCCATACTATCGCAACAAGGGGGAGATCAAAGCGAACCTCGATGCGGTCTGGGACCCGATGATTCACCCGATCTGGCAGCCCGTCGACCCGGCCGCCGTCTGCACGCTCGCCGGAGACTTCAAGACGTCCAGCGGTCACACGGAGTGGGTGGATGGACGGGCCCACCAGATCGGCTTTACCACGCTGTTGCGGCCCAATGAGCGCGTGCTCTGCACCGAGAACTTCGTCGTCTACGACGTGGACTGGAACAATTGGCAGGAAGGCAAGGACTTCGCAGATGGCGGAGCGGGCGATCCGCCGACGTACGCGGCCGTCACGGCACGCAGCTATCATGGCGGAATCGTGAACGTGGCCATGATGGACGGCTCCATCCGCTCCATTGACGACCAAATCGACATTGGGGTCTGGCGGGCCATATCGACCCGCGACGGGAAGGAACCGCTCCCCGACAACTTCAGCAAATGAGCCACAGGATTATGGCCCAGGTCGGTTGCTTCTGCCGGCTGACCTGGGCCAGGACCAGGCGAGGCGCAACGGTGGTCTCCAACGAGCGAGTGCTGAACGTCGACGAGGCTGCGCAGATCATCTACCACACCAGGGCTCCTTCCGCCGAACAGATTGACAAGATTCGTTATAAGCTGGCGCGCGGCGTGTTGAAGAGCAGCTCGAAAGGTCGATGGACGACTACCACCGGAGCGGTGGCAGACTATCTGTCGCGCCGGACGTTCAAGCAAGGCTACTCTCACCACAAGGTCCAGCAGCGGCAGTTATTCTCCGTGTACCGCGAGCTGGTGAGGGACTATTGCCGGGCGGTCTTGCTTCGCCGAGCCGGAGCCAAGCGCTCGCGTCTGTTTGAGACGGCCGTCATCGTCGGCCAGGCCGCTTGCCTTGTCTTCCTGGCCGGCGCACTGCTGCTAGGGCATCGTTCTCTTTTTGCCTCGGTGCCGCCCGAGCAGACCACTGTGGAGCAATGGCTGGAGGACCATGAGCCCTCGTTCCAGATTGTCGAATGGTTCGCGCCCGCCGAAGACGGCCGATTGCGAGTTAAGTACAAATACGACGGAGGGAAGACGATTCTGACCGATCGCACCTTTGTCGTGCGCGGCGGGCAGGTGGTCGAAGTAGAGCAGACCGATTAGACATGTTTCCCCCTCTTCCTTCCCTCGGCTGCCAAGCAGGATTCCGCCAAACCTGCACCGGCCTCTGCTCGGCTGCGAGAAAGGATTTTCAACACCTGCGGAAGTTTTTACAAATTCCGTTGCCCGAATTAGGAGGTGCCGCCGGCGCCGCCGAGCTTTGGTCGCGTTGCCCAACTCCTTGATCTAAAGGAACTTGCAATACCAGGCCCCCCGCGTTTTTGTCGCTGAAGAAGCCTTCTGGCACGCCAAGTGCTTTAGCCCCGTCGAGCACCGAAGAAGGCATGAAGAAGGCATTGGGTCCATCACCGGGGGTTGCTGATGAACCGGCGAGCAAGGCTGATGTGGATGAAAGACATCCTGGAACACATGACCGAGTGCCATCGCGAATGGCAAACCGCCGATGGCCGCGTGGAGCAGTACCTGGCGGACTCCATCCAGCGCGACCTGGACGAAGTACGCCGGCTGTGCCAGTCGTTGCGGAGCGACCTGTCCGCCGGCGAACGGCACGGAGTTTGCGCCGCCTGAATCACTCCCCACGTCCCACCAACTGTCCCGCATCCCAAGGGCCGGAAAGAGTCTCCCGCACTCTCTCCGGCCCTCACTCTTGCGCCTTGGCGCGCCGGACGCCCACTAGTCGGCGGCCCCAGGCCGTTGGTACAACGAGTGTTCTTTATGGAGCACTCCGACACACCACCGCTGGACGATGCTCTCACCCGCCGCGAGCGTGATCGGGCGCTGGACTTCCTGTATTCCCGCATCGACTATGAACGATCGGTGAATATTCCCTACGGCGAGCGGGAGTTCAAGCTCGATCGCATGCGTGCCTTGCTGGCCCGCCTGGGCAATCCACAGTCGGGCCTGAAGGTGGTGCACGTCGCCGGAACCAAGGGAAAAGGATCGGCCTCGGCCATGCTGGCCGCCGTGCTGACGGCGGCGGGATACCGCACCGGCCTGTATAGCTCGCCGCACCTGGAGCGATTGGAGGAGCGGCTGGCGGTGGACGGCCAGCCGTGCCCGGGCGTCGAGTTGGTGAAGCTGGTCGACGAGCTGCGGCCGATCGCGGCCGGCTTGGACCGCCAAGGCGCCGCATCGTGGCCCCCCGAATCCGGTCCAACGTACTTCGAGCTCACCACGGCCATGGCGCTGGTGCACTTTGCCCGCCGGCGGGTGGACGCAGCGGTGCTCGAGGTGGGCCTGGGCGGGAGGCTCGATTCGACCAATGTTTGCCAGCCGTGCGTATCGGTCATCACCAGCATCAGCTTGGACCACATGAAACAACTGGGCGACACGTTAGTGGAGATAGCCCGGGAGAAGGCCGGCATCATCAAGCCGGGTGTGCCGGTGGTCAGCGGCGTCATGGACGAGGCGCCGCGGGGAGCGATCGAGGAAGTGTGCCGTCGGCAGGGCAGCCGGCTGATCCAAGCGGGGCGCGATTTTGCCTTCAGCTATCGTCCACCCCTGCACCTGGAGCGCGGGCCCGGCCAGGGAAGCTTGGATTACCAGAGTCCGCGGTGCCGCTACGACGACCTGCGGATGGCGCTTTTGGGCCGCCACCAGGCGTCGAACGCCGCCGCCGGCCTGGCGGTTCTGGAAGAGCTCGAGCGGCAGGGATTCCTCCTGCCGGAAGAGGCGATTCGAAGCGGCCTGGCGGAAGTGCGCTGGCCGGCACGGGTCGAGGTGGTTGGCCGCCGGCCGACGATCGTCGTCGACGCGGCGCACAACGTGGCGTCGATCGAGGCCTTGCTGGCCACGCTCGACGAGAGCTTTTCGGCCTGCCGCCGGGTGCTGGTATTTGCGACCACGCAGGAGAAGCAGGTGGCCGAGATGCTGGCGCTGTTGCTGCCGCGGTTCGACCGCGTCGTTTTCACGCGCTACCAGAACAATCCCCGCGCTTTCCCACCCGACGAGCTTGTCCGCCTGGCGGGCGGATTGACCGGAAGGCCTGTCCATGTTTGCCCCGACCCGGCGTCCGCCTGGGACGAAGTCCACCGGACAGCGGGGGTGGACGACCTGGTCTGCATCACCGGGTCGTTTTTCATCGCGTCGGAAATGCGCCGCCAGCTCGAGCGCCGGCCCCTCGGCCCACCGCCGCTGGCCGCCCTCGCGCCCGCCTCCACGAAGGCACTACCGCGCGATATGCAGCACCTACCAGGGTGCTGACTGCCGTTGGAAAACAGTGCGGCCATCGACGACGGATGTTGTGAGATGACCGGCCTCGACCAGATAATTCAAAACTCGGTACACGCTGACCCGAGAAACCTGCCGGTCCTTGACTCGATCGAAGATATCATCGGCCGTGAAACCTGCCTCGCTGGCAGTTGTGGCCCGGTAGATCAGCTCGTGCGACTCGGTAACCCGCCGCTTGCGCTGCAGCAGGAACTGCCTGAAGGCCTCGAAACCATCTTGGGCGATCATGGCCACCGCTTTCCGCCGTGCGAATCGTGCCGCCGGCATTCTAGCATTCCCGCCTGGGAAGGAACTATCCAGGACAACGGCGGACTGCCAACCTTGAAGGGCGTGCGGAGGGCCGATATAGTGAGGAGTCCAGATGGGACCAACCAAGCAGAATAGGGTGGCGCGCCGCCGCCGCTTAAGGGAATCGGGAGATCGACCATGACCATGGATAAGAGCCTGCAGATCAGGGCGGGGCTGGTGCGCTCCCGGAGCGTGCTGACGCGGGGCGAACGCATCGCCAGACTGCAGGCTTCGGATCGCTGGCAGGAGGCGCAGAGCCCGATGGGACTGCCCAAAGTCCGCGTCTACAAGCTCTCGATCAAGAAAAAGAAGAAACGCAAGGAAGAGGAAGAAGGCGAAGGAGCTGCCGCCGCACCGGCCGAAACACCCAAGAAATAGTGGCGCGGCATGCGGGTACACCTCGAATACGGCCGCACGGGGCTAGAAGTCGAATTGCCCGACGATCGGGCCGTCCGCACGCTGGCCTACAAAAACGCCGTCCCATTGGCCGACCCGCGAGCCGACCTGCTCGAGCGGCTCGAACGGCCAACCGGCACGCCGCCACTGGCCGAACTGGCGCGCGGACGAAAAGACGCCTGCGTGGTGGTCTGCGACATCACCCGCCCCGTGCCCAACCAGTTGATCCTCACGCCGCTGTTGGCCACGCTCGAGGCCGCCGGCGTGCCGCGCGGTAAGATCACCATCCTGGTCGCCACCGGCCTGCACCGCCCCAACGAACGCGACGAGCTGGTCGAAATGGTCGGCCGCGAGATCTTCGAGGGCTACCGGATCGAAAACCATCATGGCAAATTGCTGGACGAGCACGCTTACTTGGGCGAGAGCCCGCGAGGCGTGCCGATCTGGATCGACCGCCGCTACGTCGAGGCCGACCTCAAGATCACCACCGGCCTCATCGAGCCCCACCTGATGGCCGGCTTCTCAGGAGGGCGCAAGCTGATCTGCCCGGGCCTGGCGGCGCTGGAGACGGTCAAGGTCTGGCACGGCCCTGATTTCCTCGAACATCCCAAGGCCGACTGCGGCATCCTGGAAGACAACCCGGTTCACGAAGAGAACACCTGGATCGGCCGGCACGCCGGGTGCGACTTCATCGTCAACGTGGTGATCGACGACCAGCGGCGGCCGCTCTCGTTTGTGGCCGGCGACATGGAACAGGCCTTCATGGAAGGGGTCGAGTTCGTCCGCGACGTGGTCACCGACACGGTTGCCGAGCCGGTGGACGTGGTGGTGACCTGCTCGGCCGGCTACCCGCTGGACACTACCTTCTACCAGGCGGTCAAGGGGCTCACCGGCGCGCTGCCGGTCGTCAAGCAGGGTGGCACGATCATCATGGCCGCCAGCCTCTCGGAGGGGATCGGCAGCCCCGAGTTCCAGCGGCTGTTCGCCGAGAACGCCAGCCTGGAAGAGTTTGTCGAGCGGATCCTGGGCAAGGATTATTTCGTGATGGACCAATGGCAGCTCGAAGAGCTGGCCAAGGTCCGCCGCAAGGCCCGCGTCAAGGTGGTCAGCGACGGCCTCGCGCCCGCCACGCTCAACAGCCTGTTTGTCGAGAGCGCGCCGACGGTTGAGGCGGCCGTGGCCGAGTCGCTGGCCGAGTATGGCCCGGATGCCACGCTGGCGGTGATTCCCAAGGGGCCGTACGTGCTGGCGCAGGCAGGAAGCGAAGGGGGAACCCGGTGAGGCGATGAGGCGCGGGGGCGATGAGGCGAGATGACGAACGCGCGGCCGAATCGAAGGCGAGGCGAACGAAGACTGGGGCATGCTACGACTCGACTGAGCTCGCCGAAGTCCGCTTTGCCGCCAGCCACCCCGCAACACCCGCGTTCTGGCGAACGCGGCTACAGAAGGGTCAAGGGGGCCGCCTTCTCTGATTCCTCCTTCCTCCTTCCTCCTTCTGCCTTTATTTAAGGCAGTAAGAGAGCGTCAGCAGGGCATAGCCGGTGACGAGGTTGGCGTCGCCCTCCAGCCAGCGGCTGTTCTCGTTGATCCACGAGCCGTCGGGCTGCTGGCGGCTGACCAGCTCGGCGGCCAGCTCGGCGCGCCAGTTGTGCCGGGTGCCGTCCTCATCCACGAGCTCGCCCGGCCCCAGCGCATCCAGGGCCTTGGCGAAGGTGTGGTAGTAGTAATACAGCCCGGCGTCGCCCATGCCCGGATTGGTCTCGACTGAGTAGTTCTTGCGCAACCACTCGACGGCTGCCTTGACCCGCGGATCGTCGGGGCCGACTCCGGCAAAGATCATGCTCTTCAGGCCGGCATACGTCATCGAGCCGTAGCTCCGCAGGCCGCCGGTCTCGGTGGGGCCGGCTTGGCTCGATCCCCCGGCCGCCACGGTGTAATAAAACCCGCCGTCGGGGTTCTTGGCGGAAAAAGCCGACGTGTTATGCTCGGTCTCCAGGTTCTGGCAGCGGGAGACGAAGATCAACGCTTTCTGCATCGCCTCGTCGTCCGGACCATTTCCGGAAGCCTTCAAGGCCTCGATCAGAAAGCTCGTGTTGGACAGGTCGGGCCGCTTGTGCCCGCCGTAGCCGGCGCCGCCGTAGCTCATGCTCGCCTGGTCGTGCCCTTCCTCGCCGTCCCATTGCAGACCCTTGACAAAGCGGTCGGCGTTCTTGATCAGCTCGTCGTAGCGGCCGTCTTGGTTGGCTTCCGAAAAGCAGAGAATCGCCAGGCACGTCTCGTAGTTCTGATACAGGCTGTCCTTCGGGTACACGCCGCCATCGGGCTGAACAAAGCCTTCCAGGTATTTGAGTCCCTCGGCCACCAGCGGATCATTCAGCGTCCGCCCGTTGCGCATGATGGCCGTGGTCACCAGCGCCGTCACCGCCGGACCCGCCTGCCGGCTGAACGAGCCGTCGTCGGCCTGCCCCTTCAGCCGCAGGTAATTGATTGCCCTGGTGACGGCCTGCTCGGCCTGCCTCGTATCCCAGGGCTCGGCGGCGAGCGCCCGGTTCTCGTCCCGGTCCGGTTGGCTGGCAGGGTCCGGCTGGTTGGCAGGCTCGGCTGCAAAGGCGACCGCGAACATGGCCGCAACCAGGATGGGAGCCGCCATGAGGACGGGGATAGTCCAACTGCGGGGCAGCCGCCCCAGCTTCGATTGTTTCGACAAGGCAAGGCCTCCTTCAGCGATAGCGTTCCGCTCCATCACCATTGTACCTCTTGAAGGAAGAGGGCAGAAGGCAGAATGAACAATAACAGGGCTGCATTTGGCGGCAACTAGAACTCCGGCACGTCGGTTCTAGTCGAGAATGGCGAGGATTTCGGATTCGCTGATGATCAGCAGTTCCTCGCCGTCGACGAGCACTTCCGAGCCGGCGTACGTGCTGAACAGGATGCGATCTCCTTCGTTGACCTGCGGGGCGGCACGCCCGCCATCGGCCAGCAGGCGGCCGTCGCCCACTGACAGCACGCGCCCCTGGCGAGGCTTTTCCCGGGCATTGTCGGGCAGAAAGATGCCGCCGGCAGTCTTGTCCTCAGCGCTGAGCCGCTTGACCACCACGTTTTCGCCCAGCGGGACAACTTTCATCGTTCAAGCAGTCTCCTTGGCCGCGGGCCCTCGCACCCTCCCGTGCCGCCCTACCCCCATGCCAGGCCGGCGACATGGAATTCTGGCACGTTGCGGGTCGGGTATCAAGGCAGTCAAGCACCCACGGCCATCCAGAGTAAAAAAACCAGCCAAACCACGAGCGCCAGGCTGGCGGCGAGCAAAAACCAGGTCCTTCGCCGGGGGGGGCGGACTACCGGACGGGCCGCCGGCCCCGCTGCTTCGGCGGGCCGCTGAGCGCCCGCATCGCGCGGAGCGTCGCGAGTCCTGGCCGTGGTTTTCCGCTTCGACATCCCAGACCTCGCGGGGCGGGCCCCTTACTCGGGTCGCTTGATTTCGAAACTTTGGTTCAGGCCGGCATCGAAGTCGAATGCGTTCTCAAAGTCTTCGCGGCGGTCCTCGGGCGTTTTCCGCATCTGCCCGATGGCAATCAGGTTGAACACGATCTCGCCGAAATCGCCCGTGTTCCGCACGCCCCAATTGTTCAGTACACACTTGGCCATGTAGCCGTACTGTTCCAGGGCGTACTGGCGGATGGCCTCGCAGAGCTGCTGCCCGGTCAGGTGCCGTTCGTTGGCTGGCTCGGCCTCGGCTTGCTCTTCTGGCGGCTCCTGGCTGGTGCGCTCGCTCGGCCGGGCTGCTCCCATGCCCAACACGTGGTGGGCATACGTCAGGGCCTCGAAGACGAAAGCGTAGGCCTCGAACTTGTATCGCCGGTCCTGGCGCAGCAGCTCAGCGATGGCTTGGGCGGGGTCGGGCATGTCAACAGCTTTGCGCTGCGGTCGAAGCGTGGCGGGGGTTGTGAAGGCCGGAGGCGGGGCGTGCGGGCGTCTGCGAATGGGCCGCGGCCTGCTTAGTTGGCACCGGGTCCGCGTCCGACCACGGTCAGCACGTCACCGGCGTCGATCAGCACCCGGCGGTGATCCTCGGTTTCTACCAGCAACTGGCTGGCCAGGATTTCATGGGCCAGCACCCTGGCACGTCCACCTGAGGTGATCACGTCGGCGCCAATCGGGGGTAGTTCTTTCTGTAGTTGTTCGTAGGTGTCGTATTCGTATCTCAGGCAGCATTTTAACCGGCCGCAGCGGCCGGAGATCTTGGTCGGGTCGAGCGTGGCCTTCTGCAGCTTGGCCATCTTCATCGAGACGGGCGGCATTTCGGAGAGGTGCGTATTGCAACAGACCGGCTTGCCGCAATCGCCGTAGTCGGCCAGGAGCTTGGCTTCGTCGCGGACGCCGATCTGGCGCATTTCGATGCGGGTTTGAAACTCGCCGGCCAGCCGCTTGACCAGGTCGCGGAAATCGACCCGGTTTTCGGCCAGGTAATAGACCACGATCCGCTCTCCGCCGAAGATGTGCTCCACGTCGACCAACTGCATGGCCAGCCCGATCTCGGCGATCAACCGGTCGCAGGTGGCGTATTGGGCATGTTGCTGCTGTTTCATCCGCGCCAGCTCATTCTCGTCGTCCGCGGTCATCTGCCGGAGGATCTGGCCTCGGCGGGGGTCGTGGAGCTGCCCCACGGCCTCGTCGGTCGCCTCGCAGAGCACGTCGCCCGCCTCCAGGCCTCGGTCGGTGCGGGCAACGACACGTGCGCCTCGCAGCAAGACCTCGCCGCGGCTGGTCGTAAATACGCCCAGCGCCCGCATCATCCCGCAACGGACCACGTACTTCGGCATGGTGGAGCTGTAACGCGCCTTGTTCGAATCAACGTAAGTGTAAGCCTGGTCGGCAGTATAGCTTGGGATCCAGGAACGAGGAAGGAGGAATCGGAGCAGACCTCGGGCGGGTGGCTTCTTGCCTTTGTTGTCCAGTCCCGTCACGCCCGACCCCGCCCGCTCACGAATCTCTCTGGGAGCCGCTGAAGACGGACAGCGCCTCCTCGGCTGCGGCGATACGGCGCGGGGAGAGCTTCCGAAGCCGGTCGAGCTGGCGCTTCGCCCCCGCATCGGGGCAGGCCGACAAGTAGCCGACGATCGCGCGATCGGTCGCGGTCTGGGGATAGCCGGCCTTGTCGAAAAGGCCCACAACCAGCAGCATCGCCTCCCAGTCCCCACAGCGGGCCAGGTCGGCGATCACCTCGGCGGCCAGCTCCGGCCGGCCAAGACCCTTGCGCAAGGCCGCGCAAATCCGGTCGGGCGGGATTTCCTTGCCCCAGTCTCGGTAAAAGCGCAGGGCCGCCAAGGCGTGCCGCACGTCTCCCTGGGCGGCCTGGGGGTCGTCGAGGTATTTGCGCTCCATCAGTTCCAGGGCGGGCAGGCCCTCCAGCAGCAAGTAGCCGGCCAACAGGCCGTCGAAGCCGCTGCGAAAGTCGCTGGCGGGCTCTTGGATCAGTTCCAGCAGCAAGCCGGCATTTGCCCGCCGCTGATCGGGCCTGGTGGCAAAGCCGACAGCCAGCGCGTAAAAGCCCTTGCGCTGGGGAGGAATGCCCGCATCGAGCAGCCAACCGCACATCGATTCGACGGGCAGATGCTCGGCAACCCGCAGCACCTCGTCGTAGGGCGCATGGGCGAACTCCAGCCAGGCGTCGTTGGCTACCAGCGGCTCGCGGTGCTCCAGGTAGCGGGCGAAGTAAGCCAGCCGCTCGGCCGCGGTCTTTCGCAGGCCGGGCGAACGGGCCACGTAGGCATAGCTCACCTCGTTTAAAGGCACGTACTCCCAGGACGATTGGTCGGCGAGTCCCTGGCTGGCGTGGCGGCCGAGCAAGAGGACGAGGGCACCGGGTTTGAGATCGGGACCGGAAGCGTCTGGCACGGCCAGCAGCTTCGGATCCTGCAGCATCTCGGCGCCTTTGAGCACCTGGTGGATGCGGAACCGCCGCGGTTTCCCGGCGACGTCGGAAACTTCACCGAGAGCCGCGATCTGGGCCGATTCGCGCCGCTGCGACAGGGTCGGTTCCGGCTCGCCGCAGAAGGGACAGGCGGCAGCCGGCGGTACCGATGCCGGCGCGAGAAAGACCAGGGCCAGGGCAAGCGCGAACGGTCGGGTCTTGCGGAAAAAATCGCGCCTGCGTGGGCTTTGAAGCATGGCGGTGCTCCGCCGGCTCAGCCGGCCGAGTCGGCGTCGATGCGATAGATTGCCAGGTGCTGCCCGTCCCGGACGATCTCATCCACGGAGAAGGTTCCTTCCACTGCAATCGGGCGGGCGCTGAAGTCGGTGCTCTTGCCTGGGTTCATCATGATCACGATGCAGTCATACAGCATCGCGCCGGGACCGAAGCAGCACTCCATGTTGTCGCGCACCAGCACGAACTGCGTAATGCCGGTCTGGGTGAACACCGTCTGCGGCAGAATGTAGCCGCGGATTCGAACCCTCTTTCCCGACAGCGACTCGATCTGCTCCGTGAGCATCGAGCGCTGGAAGGCCCCTCCCTTTTCCATCTCGAACTGGATATCGTCGAAGTTGATGTTGAGCGCCCGGCCCGGTGTCGTTTCGGCGGGTGCGGCCCGAGCCGCTTGATCACCGGCCGGCGCCCGGGTCCTGGGCTCGCTGCCGCGAGCCGGCTCCCCCTGGGCAGCCGCCGCGCCCGTGGATGGCTGGCCCTTCGAGGATTGGCCGGTCGGGGATTGGCCCTTCGACGACGGCTCCGCCGTGGATTTGGCCGGCTTTGGCCGCGGGGATTTGGCCGTTGCGGCCTGGCTAGCGGGCGCCTGGCCGGTGCCCGATTTGTCGGCCGCGCCGCGAGAGGGCCGGCTCGGCGTATCGTCCGAAGACGAAGACGCCGTCATGCCCGGCAGCCGGTTCTCCTGGCAGCCGCAGAGCGGTAGGCCGGCCGCGGCCACGAGACAATATGCGAGGCGCGAGAATCTCATTCGGCGTGGTCCGCGTCGAGTTGATAGGTAACGCCGCCCAGGCCATCCACCGCCAGCCCACTGGCCACGCGGAAGGTGCCGGCCAGCTTTTTGATCCGTGAATTGAAGTCGAGTTCCAGCGGATCATTCAGCCTCACCAGGATCATGTCGGTCATCTTGGGCGAGCCGCCGAAGCAGCAGTCGCCCTTGTCGCGGACCAGCATGAACCTGGTAATCTGCTTGGTTTGCCCGGTCACGGGAGGAAACATGTACCCCTTGATGAAAACCTTCTGGCCGTTCAATTGCCTGACCCGCTCGGGCACCGCCTGCGCGGGATCGTCCGGGTCCGGCTGCAGCAGCTCGTAGTTGATCCGCTGGTAGCCTTCGGGCACCTCGGTGGCGTACACGTAGCTGAGACGGGTCCAGCCGCCCAGCAGAAACGCCGCCGAGATCAGCACTCCGGCCAGGGCCAGCCGCTCGCCGGCGTATTCGGCCGGGTTCTCGCGGATCCGCTTGAGCGCCAGCAGCCCGGCGGCGATTCCCAGAATCGGTATCAGCCCGAACACCCAATCGACCAGCGCCAGACTGGAGAGCAGGGCCAGGGAGCTGGAGATCACGGCGGCCGCACTGAGCGCGCGGTACTCGCTGTAATCGATTGAGTCGGCCGGCTCTTCGACGAATGATGGCTCTAGTTCCAGACTCACGGTGTATGCCTCGGGGGATTCTCAAGCTGCCGGGCGGCGGCGATTACCGGTCAGAATGGTCAACAGCAGCAACAGCAACACCCCGGCGGCGCCAACGGATACCAGCACCACAACCAGCCGGCTCCCGGCGCCCGCCGGCACGGAAGGGGACCGCCGGCGAGCGTCGGCTGCCGCGTCAGGGTCCAGGGGCAGGGCATGGTCGGCCGAGTCGACCGAAGCGGATGCCGGCGGGTCCGCCATGGGAGATGCTCGGCCCTCCACAGGTAACGAAGCTTGCGAAGCGGCGTGGACGGGCTCGACGGATGGAGGAGGCGCTTTGGCCTCGCTGTCCAACCTGGCCTCGCTGTCCAACCTGGCCTCGCTGTCCAACCTGGCCTCGCTGTCCAACACGGCTCGCTCGTCCGTCGGTGGCTTGCCATCGGCTGCCGTGTTGGCTGCCGCCACGGTTGTTGGTTCGCCGGCGGTTGTCTGTCCGCCACTTTCCGAGACTGCCAAGGCAATATCGTGCGGCGCCCCGGGAATTTCGCCGGCCGCACTTTGCAGGTTCTCGTCGACGCCAGCCTCCTGAACACCGGCCCGTTCATCATCCGCCTGTTCATCATCCGCGGTGGGGCCGGCCGCTTTCTGCTCCCGGTTATCCTTCTCTTCTGAAGCTTCTTGCTTGCCGTCCGGGTTCTCGGCCTTCGGACCGGCGGCCGCATCCGCCGCGCCGTCTTGCCCCGCCTCGGCCGGCTTTTCCGTGGTGGGCCGTTTGGAGCCTGCCAGCGGCAAGAAGAAGCTGGCACGCTTGACCGCGTCGGGATCGATCTTGCCCAGCTCGTCCAGATGCCGCTTGGCTTCCGGATGCGGGCAGGCCATCAGGTAGTTGATCACCGGCACCCGCACCCAGGAATTTTCCTCGGTGGCTTCCTTGAACAGTGTGACCAGCTTGTCCATCACCGACCAGTCCTGCCAGCGGGCCAGGTCGGGGATGACCAGGTCGGCCAACTGGGGCCGGTCCAGCAGGTGCCGCAAGCTTTGGGTGAGCCGTTCGCGGGGGACGACCTCCGTTTCCTGGTCGAGAAAGCGGACCGCCATGATTGCCGAGTAACTGCTGGTATACTCGGCCTTGGAGTCCTTGAAGAACAGTTGGTCGACCACGTCCATTGCCGCGGGACCCTTGAGAGTCACATAGCAGGCGATCATCGCGTCCAGGGCGGCGCGGGCCCTCCGGTCGTCGCCTTTCAACATCGCCTCCAGCATGTCCGCATCCTGGCCGGTGCCGCAGATGCCCAGCATCGTCAGGTACAGCCGGCGGCGGGTGGCCGCCACGTTGGGATCGCGGATCCAGTCCAGCAGCTTCGCTCGGTCCATCCGCTCGCGGAGCTGCTTGACGTCGTTGTAGGAGGCCTTGGCAAACTCTTCGTAGGCATCCTCGGCAAGGATGCGGTCCTCATCCTCGAAGTATTTCTGGAAGAAGTCCAGGCGATCCGCGCCCGACGGCGGCAGCTCGTTGAGGTTCGAGACATAGTCGGCGGCCCGCTCGGACAAGGCCGTCGGGGTCGACCAGGCGATGTTCTTGGGGTCGACGCCCAGGATCAAGAACAGCGTGCCCTTCGGCTGCTGGCCGAAGTAGAGCGTTCGAATCCGGCGGGTCTTGCCGAGCGCGTCGGCCCCCTTGAGCACCTTTTTGATCTTGAACTCGGCCTCGGCCGAATCGGCCGTTGCGAGCGGCAAGTCGTCGGCGTCGGCGCCGGCGATCTTTACGGCGTCCGGCGGCTGGTCGAGCACCTCGGCCAGGACCGCCACTTCCGCCTGGTCGATCTCCTCGGCCAGCGTCATCTTGATCGAGTTGCAGAAGGGACAAGCCCAAAGCGACCCGCCCAGGCAGGCCAGGGCCAGCGTCAATGCCAGGCACGCCATGCGCGCCAACGGCGGACTCGCGGCTTGTCGGCTCATCGTCGGGACTCCTAGTGTCTGGCAGGGGATATATCTGGTGGGGTGGGCATCCAGTCTGCCGTGGGGGACCAATCGCCATCCTCAAGAGATTGTACACCGTGCCTGTAGCGAGGCACTACCCCGCCGGGTTGGGCCGGGCCGCCGGCCAGGGCCCTATTTGAGCCCGGACATGACGAAATGCCGTTTATGCCGCCGGCAACGAGCGCGCCACGTCGGTGCGATAAGCCGTCATGGCCGGCAGGTAGCCCGCCAGCACGGCCAGCAGGATCAGCCCGGGGACCAAAACCACTTCATAGGCGTCGAACTCAAAGAAACCGATCGAGACACCCGTTTCCGCCACAATGACCGGACTGGCCAGCCCGATGATGCCGTGCCCCAGCAGGAAGCCCGCCAGGCCGCCGGCCAGCGACAGCATGATCGATTCCAGCAGAATCACGTTGAACACCGTAGCGCGGCTGGCGCCCAGCGAGCGCATCACGGCGATGTCGCGGCGGCGGTCGCTCATGGAGTTGTAGATGCTGACCATGATGCCGATCCCCGCCACCACCACCACCATGACCGCCAAGGCCAACAGCAGTTTCTGCAGGTTGCCGACGATACCTTCGAACAAGTTGCTGATCTCCCTGGCCGGATACACGGCTTGGGCCACTTGCCCTTCGTTGATCACGCGGTGCAGATCCATGGCGCCGAGAAAGTCGGTTTGATCGGTGCGGATGAGGATGGCGGTCACTTCGCGCTGCTCTTCGGGAAGCGGCTCGTGGTGGCTATGACTGTCATGATCCGAGTGCGCGGCATGGTCGTGCCCATCGTGGTCGTGCGCTTCATGGCCATGCGCTTCGTGGTCGTGCGCTTCGTGGTCGTGCGCTTCGTGGTCGTGCGCTTCGTGGTCGTGGGCCTCGTGATCGTGGCCTTCGTGATCATCGGCCTCGTGATCGTGGCTCGCGGCCGTCGGCGTGCGGGCCGGCGGCGGAGCCTTGGCATGGCCGCGCAGCAGATAAAAGCCTTCCATGTTTACGAACAGCGCACGGTCGTTGGGCGTGCCGGTCGGCGCCAGGACGCCGACGACCCTGAAGGCGTCGTGCTTGTGCCCCTGGCCGTCGTCGGAGACGCCATGGGTTGGCTCGAACAGGCTGCCCTCGGTGAGTCCGGTCCGCCGGGCCACCAGCGAGCCGATCACCGCCTCGAAGAAAGCCTGTTGCTTGAAGTTTCGGCCCTGGGCGAAGCGGTACGTTTCGCCCCGGGCATATTCCTCGGGCAACCGTGCGCCATCCACCACTTTTTCGAACATCTCGGGGATGGTGCCGACGACCCGATAGCCTTCGTAGTTGTCTCCCAGGCAGTACGGGACCGCCTTTTCGATCTTGGCGGCGAACTGCCCCTCGGTGAATTCCTTGTAGAAGCCGTAAGGGACGTTTTCCACCGGCCTGCTCAGGTGGTAGACCGTGTTGAGCACCAGTTGCAGCGGGCTGCCCTTGGCGCCAACGATCATGTTGTAGCCTTCGGCGTTCTTTTTGAACGAGCGGTCGACCACGCTGTAGATCACCAGCACGGCCACCACCAGGGCCACTCCCAGCGCCATCGAGAGGCCGGTCAGCCAGGAGGCCAGTGCCCGCTGCTGGATGCTCCGCCAGGCTATCTTCCATAAGCTCATACGGTCGCCACCGCCTGGTTGAATTGGTCGAGGTGCTCGACGCGGCCAAACAGCTCGGCCACTTCGGTCGTATGCGTCACCAACACCAGCGCCACCCGCTCTTCGGCGCACGTTTCGCGAATCAGGTCGATGATCTGCTGCTGGTTGCGGGCGTCGACGTTGGCCGTCGGCTCGTCGGCCAGGAGCAGCTTGGGCCGGTTCGACAAGGCCCGCGCAACGGCCACCCGCTGTTGCTCGCCCACCGAGAGCATGGCCGGCTTGTGCGTCAGCCGGTGGCCCAGGCCCACCCGCTCCAGCAGTTGCCGGGCCCGCCCCTGATCGACCCCGTTGCCGGCGAACGACATCCCCAGCAGCACGTTTTCCCACGCGGAAAAACCGGGCAAGAGATTGAAGGTCTGAAACACGTAGCCGATATGGTCGGCCCGGAAGCGGTCCCGGCCCGCCTCGGTCAGCCGGGTAATGTCGCAGCCGTTCACCTGGACCTCGCCCGCGTCCGCGCGGCTGATGCCGGCAATCACGTGCAACAGCGTGGTCTTGCCGCAGCCGCTGCGGCCCACCAGGACCATCTGCTCGCCGTCTTTGACCTCAAAATGGGCGATATCCAGGATCGGCAGAGGCGTGCCGTCGGGCTGCGTGAACGATTTTTGGACGTGTCTCAGGACGAGCATGGGCGGCGGGCTGCAACCAGGGTCGCGTGGAGCATCGATGGCCAGGCTGGCCCTTCAAATGGTTGAATCATAAAGGCTTAATGCCAGGCCGCAAGAGCAGCCTCACGGTCGACCTGCGACTCTGCTGTAACTACGCCCTCGACGCGCGCCCGGTTCACCGGCGCGGGGCTTTTCAGGTTAGCTGGGGTGAATACGGCTCCAGCGGCCTTTGTGTCATCCAGTGCAAGCGGGTATTATTGCGGCAGCCTTCGGCGTGTGAGCAACGGTCGCCGCGGCGACGGTTCGCGGCGATTTTTGCGGCGGCCAGCGGCCGCGATGAGGATAGCTTTTGATGAGCGAGTGGCGGATCGAGCGGGACTCGATGGGCGAGGTGCGGGTCCCGGCCCGGGCCTATTACGGCGCCCAGACCCAGCGGGCGGTCGAAAACTTTCCGATCTCCGGTTGGCCCCTGCCGCCGGCCCTGATCCACGCCTTGGGCCTGGTCAAGTACGCCGCCGCGGTCGCCAACCGCGACCTGGGCAAGCTGACCGGATCGGGCAAGAACCCGCTGGACGACCGCCAGGTGCAGGCCCTGCTGGATGCCTGCCGCGAAGTGGCCCAGGGCAAGCACGACGGCGAGTTCCCGGTCGACGTCTTTCAGACCGGATCGGGCACGTCGAGCAACATGAATGCCAACGAAGTGATCAGCAACCGGGCCGTCGAATTGCTGGGGCTGGATCGCACGTCGGCCCGCAAGCCGATCCACCCGAACGATCACGTGAACATGGGGCAAAGCACCAACGACATCTTCCCTACCGCCATCCACGTGGCCGTGGCCGACTCGATCGAGCGGCGGCTGCTGCCGGCGCTGGCGCGGCTGGCTCAATCGCTGGCCCGCAAGGCGGCCGAGTGGGACTCGATCATCAAGATCGGCCGCACCCACCTGGCCGATGCCACGCCGTTGCGGCTGGGGCAGGAGTTCGGCGGCTTTGCACGCCAATTGGAGTTGTCGATCGAGCGGGCCCGGCGGGCCCAGCAGGCGGTGCTCGAGCTGCCCGCCGGCGGAACGGCCGTCGGCACGGGCATCAACACGCACCCCGAGTTCGGCCGGCGGGTGGCCGCCGTTTTGGCCCGGGAAACCGGCATCCCCTTCGTCGAAGCGGCCAACCATTTCGAGGCGAATGCCCAGCGCGACGCCCTGGTCGAGTGCCACGGCCAGTTGCGCACCATCGCCGCCACCCTGTTCAACGTGGCCAACAACATCCGCTGGCTGGGCTCAGGCCCCCGCTGTGGGTTCTACGAAGTTCAACTCCCCGATCGGCAGCCGGGCAGCTCCATCATGCCCGGCAAGGTCAACCCCGTGATGTGCGAGAGCCTGATGCAGGTGGCCGCCCGCGTGATGGGCAACGACCAGACCGTGGCCATCAGCGGCGCCTCGGGAGGGCAGTTTCAACTGAACATCATGATGCCCGTGATGGGCCAGGCCACGTTGGAGAGCATCGCGCTGTTGGCTTCCGCCGCCAATGCCTTCGTCGATTTCTGCGCGGACGAGATGCAAGCCAACGCCGAGGTCTGCGAGGCTTCGGTCGAAAAAAGCCTCTCGATGGTGACCAGCCTGAATCCGTACATCGGCTACGAAAAGGCGGCCGCCCTGGCCAAGGAGGCCTTCCAATCAGGAAAAACAATCCGCCAGCTTTGCGAGGAACAAGGCGTCCTGCCTCCGGAACAGCTCCGAGCGGCCCTGGACCCCTGGAGCATGACCGAGCCCTCGGCCTGATTTCCAGCGGCCGGCGACAGACGACCGCCCCGCAAGCAGGCCGTTTTGCCAGTGGGGTACCCCTTCACCATTTGAGGTCGATCGAATGAATAGCTTGCCCAAGTTGGCTGTCGCAGTCTGCCGCCTCGTTGCCGTCTGGTTGGCAGCGGCACTCGCCGTCGGCGGTGCCAGCGGCCAGGAGAACGCCACGGCCGATTCCGCGCGGACACTCTTGGAGCAGGCCTACCGGGCAAGCCATTCGGCCAGAATCGAAGACGATTTTTCTTCCATCATCGAGTTATGCCGGCGGGCACTGGCGAGCGGACCATCCGATCACGACGAGGCTTACGCCAGGCAATTGACGTCGTGGGGTCATAATCGGCGCGGCGAACTGAGGGCCGACGCCGGCCGCGCCGAGGAAGCCCTGGCCGATTTCGAGCAGGCGGTGTCGCTGGACGCCACGCGTTGGCGGGCCATTCATAATCGCGGCGTCAGCTATGCCATGGCCGGCAAGTACGACCAGGCCGAGGCCGATTTCAATCAGACCATCGAGTTGGAGCCCCGTTATGCCAACGCCTGGTTCAACCGGGGTGAACTGCACTTCCAGCGAGGACAGCTCCAGCCGGCCATCGACGATTACAACCAGGCGCTGCGGCTGAAACCCACCGACGCCACTACCTTGACCAGCCGGGGTCATGCCTACTGGGCCCTGGGCAACTTTCGCCTGGCCATGGCCGACTTGACGCGGGCCATCCGCCTCGACCCGCAAAATGCCCCAGCCCACGTCTATCGTGCCGAGGCGCTGGCCGAGCTGGCGCGCTTCCAGGAGGCCCTCGACGATTACCGCCGCGCGCTGGCGATCGACCCCAGATTCGGCCGCGCCTATCAAGGGCTCGCCTGGCTGCTGGCCACCTGCCCCGACGAGCGGTTCCGCAGCCCGCGCACCGCACTCCAGGCCGCCACCAGGGCCATCGAATTGGAGGGCGACTCCCCGCAATTCCAGTACCTCGACACGCTGGCGGCCTGTCAGGCAGCGGCGGGCGACTTTAATCGGGCGATCGAGGTCCAGACGCGCGTGCTGGAGCAAGCGGCCGGGCAGCCAGCCGAGGTACTCCAGCCGCTGGTCGATCGGCTTGAACTATACCAGCAGGGCCGGGCCTACGTGCGGCCGGCCCTCCGCTCCGAGCCGGTCCGGCAACCCGCGGCGCCGGATCGGTAGCAACTCACTCTTCGTCCGTGCGTGTCCAGCTCGGCGCGATTGCAACGCGGCGGCCGCGATTTGCGAGTGCCGATCGGGCCGACCAGTCCACGGTATACCGCTACGGCCGGTGCGGGCTGACGGACGAGTCGCTTAACAGCTTGCCATGAAGGCAGTTGCATCCGTCGTCCATGGTCCGGATGGTCGCCTGGCGGCTGCGGCCGGGGCGGTTGACGGCGGTGGTGATCCAATGGTCCGTGTTAGGGCCTTGTTTTATCTTGACCTGTGCGTATGAATTGCCCTTTGCCGGACCGATAAAGTGGCTACGATATGTCATTGGGCTTACCTACCCTACCGGCCTCGCCACGGCGGTTGCGCTGGGGCGGCTTTGGGCCTGCCGACCGGATCTCCAGTGCGATGAGTTTCCGATGCGGGAGATCCGGGCTCTTTGGTTTGGGTTGTTGCGTCGGTCTGGCCGTTTGACGCGGAGGCCCGGCGGGCAGGGCGTTTACCAGCGCGCGAACTGCGCACGTTGGTTTTTCTAGAGTGTTCGTTGGGATGATTTCAGATGGATTTGGCCAGGTTGCGGAACATCGGTATCTCGGCTCACATCGACTCGGGCAAGACCACCCTGAGCGAGCGGATCCTCTTCTATGCGGGGCGGATCCACCGCATGCAGGAGGTCAAGGGCGAGGGCGGCGCAACCATGGACTACATGGACCTGGAGCGCGAGCGGGGGATCACCATCACCAGCGCCGCCACCACGGTCGAGTGGCACGACCACCGCATCAACCTGATCGACACGCCGGGGCACGTCGACTTTACCGTCGAGGTGGAGCGCAGCCTGCGCGTGCTGGACGGCGCCATCCTGGTGCTCTGCGCCGTGGGGGGCGTGCAGTCGCAGTCGATGACCGTCGACCGCCAGATGAAGCGGTATCACGTGCCGCGGCTGGCTTTCATCAACAAGATGGACCGCACCGGCTCCGATTTCCGCCGCGTGGTCAAGCAGCTCCACGAAAAGCTGGACTGCGAGGCCGTGCTGATGCAATTGCCCATCGGCAAGGAAGACCACTTCGAGGGAGTGATCGACCTGGTGAGCCGGACGGCTCTGTACTTCGACGGCGCCAGTGGCGAGAGCGTCCGCCGTGAACCGATTCCCGCTGCCCTGGCGGCCGAGGCGGCGGCGGCCCGCCAGGTGATGCTCGAAGCCCTGGCCATGTACAGCGACGAAATGATGGAGCTGCTTCTGGCCGAGGAGGAGGTGCCCCAGGAGCTGATCCACTCGGTGGTCCGGGCCGCCGTGCAGGGGCAGGGGCTGACGCCCGTGTTCATGGGGACGGCCTACCGCAACAAGGGCGTGCAGCCCTTATTGGACGCCGTGGTGCGCTATCTTCCCTCACCGCTGGAGCGGACCGTGTCGGCCAAGCAGCATTCGGACGCCAGCCAGCAGTTTCCGCTCGCGCCCGATCCGGCCAAGCCGTTCGTGGGCATGGCGTTCAAGATCGTGGACGATCCGTACGGGCAGCTCACTTTCATGCGGGTTTACCAGGGGTCGATCAGCAAGGGCGAGACGTACTTCAATCAGCGGACCGGGCAGAAGCAGCGTTTCAGCCGGATCGTGCGGATGCACGCCGACAAGCGCGAAGAGATCGACACGGCCGAGGCGGGCGACATCGTGGCGGTGATGGGCGTGGACTGCGCCAGCGGCGACACCTACGCCTCGCAGTACAAGTACTGCACGCTGGAGAACATGTTCGTGCCCGAGCCGGTGATCAAGATGGCGATCAGCCCGCTCATCCGCGACGGGGCCGACCGCCTGGGCAAGGCCCTGCACCGCTTCATGAAGGAAGATCCCACCTTTCGCGTGGCGACCGACGAGGAAACCGGCGAGACCTTGATTGCCGGCATGGGCGAGCTGCACCTCGATATCTACGTCGAGCGGATTCGCCGCGAGTACAAGGTCGAGGTGGAGGTCGGCGCGCCGAAGGTCAGTTACCGCGAGGCGCCGACCAAGGAAGCCGAGTACAACTTCAAGCACAAGAAGCAGACCGGCGGGTCGGGCCAGTACGCGCACATCGTCGGCCGCTTCCAGCCGCTCACCGAGGAGGCCGAGGAGGTCTTCGAGTTCGAGGACAACGTGGTGGGAGGCCGCATCCCCAAGGAGTACATCCCTTCGGTCGAGAAGGGTTTCCGCGAATCGCTGCACAAGGGCCCCCTGGCCGGGTATCCGATCGTGGGGGTCAAGACGCTCCTGGAGGACGGCTCGTATCACGACGTCGACAGCTCGGACATGGCTTTCCAGATTTGCGCCCGCAACTGTTTCCGCGAGACGTTTCTCAAGATGAAGCCCGTGCTGTTGGAGCCGGTGATGAAGATCGAGGTGGAGGTGCCCACCGCCTTCCAGGGTTCGGTGGCCGGCGAGTTGACCAGCCGGCGCGGCATGATCGTGGCCACCGAGGTGCTCGGCGCCACGGCCACGATCGAGGCCGAGGTGCCGCTGGCCGAGACCTTCGGTTACTCGACCGACCTGCGCAGCATGACGCAGGGCCAGGGTACGTTCACCATGGAGTTCGCCAAGTACCGCCGCGTACCGGCCAGCATCCAGGAGACGATCATCGCCGACAAGAAGAAGGCCGCTCTCGTCGGCGCCAAGTAAAGCGTGCTCCACTCGCTCCGCGGAAAGTGCTCCACTCGCTCCGCGAGTGGCCTCGGCAGTTCCACTGCCAGCCCACGAAGTGGGCGCGCATGAAAAAAGGGGATAAGTCCAATTTAACGCTGGGCGATGCTTCAATCAATTGGACTTATCCCCTTTTTTCCTTATCCCTTTTTTCAGGTTCGAAGGGACCGGCATTGTAGGGGTTGATCTCGTCGGTCATCGCATGAACGTGGGAAGTGCAAGCGCCTGTTCGTGAAACCGCCGCGCCGTGGCGATGAAGGCCTCAAAGTGGGCCTGGCTGCCAAAGGCGCGCTGGGGAATCGCTAGCCCTTCGTTCGTGCCAATGTAGACGATCGCATGCTCGGCAGCCTGGTCGATCTTGTGGATTGCGGGCCATTTCCAGAAGGCCTCGGCCAACTCGGACCGGTGGCGGACGCCGTCGGGATCGAGCCAGACTTGCCGCGGCCCCAGCAGTCTTCGGTTGGCGTCGTCGGCGTAATGCCGCTGAAAGGTGGTCGCCAGGCTGCGCCGCACGTTCCTGCGGCTTCCAAGAGACAGCAGCCCGACTCCTCCCATTGCGATGGCGCCCGCGAGGACGAGCAGCCCGTCAAACCAAAAGCAGGCGGCCCCCAGCGCGAGAAACAAGCATCCGACCAGCCGAGAGACTCGGCGGCCCCGGGCGACGACTGGCGAGACGAGATAGTGATGCCAGTGGAACGCGATGACGTCGTCGATCTCCAGCGAAAACGCCACGGACATCGGCGAACCAACCGCCGCCGCATCCGGCTCGGAAACCGGGACCACCGGGGCGGCGCGGTAGGGGTTGATGTCGTCGGCCATCCGTCCAATGTACAGGCCACGCACCATAGCAGGCCACGCAACCGCGTTGCCGCGGGCCTGACGCCGCCGGCAAGCCGCAAACCCGTCAAAAACGGCCCGATTCCAGGTGAACCCTGGCTAGGCCGGTTCACTCCACTGGAACCTGCCTTAATGACAGCAGCGGAGCGACAAGCCCAGGCTCTCCAAAACTCCCATTTTCTCTTGGCTGGCAAAACAATCCATGCTACAAGGAAGTAAGGTATAAGGGCTTACGATGCGATGCCAGCGACTGCCCAGCCGCTGACCGGCATTTGGTACTCGAATTGCTGCTCGTGAGTGGGGGGCCTCCCAGCACCGACGAATCGAGGAGTGCAACGCTTTTCCGGCATTGGATGCTCGTCGAGTCGGGTGGGGGGCCAGATGAAAGCCGAAGCCATGTTGCCTTCGATCCTCATCACCGACGACGACCGCGATTTTCGCGAGACGCTGCGCGGCGTCTTCGAGCCGCAAGGGTTCCGCACGCTGCTGGCCGGCGACGGGGATGAGGCCCTCGACATTGTCCGCCGCGAGGACGTGCACCTGCTGCTCTTGGACATGCACATGCCCCGGTTGACGGGCCTGGAAACGCTGCGCCTCGTCAAGCAGTTCAAGTCCCGGCTGCCTTGCATCCTGCTCTCGGCCAACGCCGACGCAATTCTGGTCGAGCAGGCCATGCGGGCCGACGCCTTCTCCTTCCTCTCCAAGCCGGTCACGCGGCAGAAGATCACCACCACGGTCTGGCTGGCCCTGCGGGGCACCTACAACTGGCCCGAATTCTGGCGCTCTGGGCCTACGACTGAAAACGGCTAGAGCGCCTCGTCCATCGGCCGGCGCAGCTCCTCGCGCCCTTCGTCGGCTGTCTCGGGTGTCTCCTTGAGTGCTCGTTTGCGCCCGCCGGTGGTGCCGGGCACGAGCTGCGGAGTGGGCGAATGATCTTCGATGATCTGCCGCAGCTCGTCGGCGTCGATCACCTCCCGCTCGATCAGCCGCTCCGCCAGGCCGACCAGGGCCGGCCGGCGGGCCCCAAGAATCTGGCGCACCTTTTCGATCGCTTCCTCGATGATGCGGCCCACCTCCTCGTCGATTTCGCGGGCCGTTTGTTCGCTGTGACTCCGCTCGCGGGCCAGTTCGTTGCCGCCGGTCAGAAAAGGCGAGCGGGAGTTTTCACGGAAATTGACCCGCCCCAGCCGGCTCATGCCGTAGTCCATCACCATGCTGCGGGCGATCTCGCTGGCCCGCTCCAGATCGTTCTGCGCGCCGGTCGATACATCCTGGAAGACCATTTCCTCGGCCAGCGTCCCGGCCAGCAACACCTGGATGCGGCTTTCCAGCTCGCCCTGGGTCATCAGGTAACGGTCGCCCTCGGGCCGCTGCATCATGTAGCCCAGGGCGCCCAGCCCACGCGGGATGATCGACACCTTGTGCACCGGGTCGGTGTTGGGCAGGCTGTAGGCCACCAGGGCATGGCCGCTTTCGTGGTAGGCCACCCGCTGCTTTTCGTCCTCGTGGATGATCCGCTGTTTCTTTTCCAACCCCGCCGTGACGCGCTCGACCCCCTCGTTGAACTCCTCCATGCCGACGGCGGGTTTCCCCTTGCGCGCGGCCAGCAGGGCCGCCTCGTTGACCAGGTTGGCCAGGTCCGCGCCGACAAAGCCCGACGTGATGCCGGCCACGTCCTTCAACAGCACCGTGCTGTCGAGCTTGACGTTCTGCACGTGCACGTCGAGGATCTTTTCCCGCCCCCGCACGTCGGGCCGGTCGACCAGCACGTGCCGGTCGAAGCGGCCGGGACGCAGCAAGGCCGGATCGAGCGTCTCCGGCCGGTTGGTGGCGGCCATCACGATCACGCCGCTGTTGGAGCCGAAACCGTCCATTTCCACCAGCAGGGCGTTGAGGGTCTGCTCGCGTTCGTCGTGCCCCCCCACGATGCTGGTTCCGCGGGTCTTGCCCAGGGCGTCCAGTTCGTCGATGAAGATAATGCAAGGCGCCTTGGCCTCGGCCTGCTGGAACATGTCGCGGACGCGGGCAGCGCCGACGCCCACGAACATCTCGACAAAATCGGATCCGGACAGGCTGAAGAAGGGAACTCCGGCCTCGCCGGCGATGGCTTTGGCCAGCAGCGTCTTGCCGGTTCCCGGCGGGCCCACCAGCAACAGGCCCTTGGGGATGCGGCCCCCCAGCACCTGATATTTCTCGGGCGTGCGGAGGAACTCCACCACCTCGCGCAGCTCCTCGACCGCCTCGTCAACGCCGGCCACGTCCTCGAACGTGACGCCAATGTCCTCCTGGGCGTACATTTTGCCTCGGCTGCGCCCGAAGGCCATCGGCGAGCCGGCGCCGCCGAACCGCCGCAGCACGAACACGAAGAACAGCACGACCAGCACGAAGAACAACAACAGCGGAAAGTAGTCGCGCAGCCGGCTGGGGGCGAACTCCGCCCGAACCTTGGTGAAGCCGTTCTCCTTCAGCAGGTTCATCAGCGCGCCGTTATCGTCCGCAAATCCAAGCCGCCCACTGCGAAAACCGACCTGCTTAGGCTCGTCCTTGGGAGCGGACGGCTCGACCTGGCTGGTCTCCGCTTGGCTCGTCTTGGAACTGGGCGGCTCGGGGAGCAACTGCTGCAGCACCTTGCCGCTGATCTCGGTCTGGCCGACCTTCAACTCCGACAGGTTCGAGTAGCGAACTTTGCGGCGCTTGCCTTCGCTCCCCTCGACGACCTCGATGTACATTGTCTCGCGCTGCTTCTCATCGAAGCGGGGGTCCTCGGGGTTCCCCTTCTCGATCAACCGCATCAGTTCCAGGTACGGGATGTCGGCCTCGGGTTTGCCGGTCAGCAGGGTTACCAGCAGCGTCACCCCGATGCCCACGGCCAGAAAGTACCAAACCATGTTGGTGCCGACGGGCGGGGTCTTTTTCTCGGCCGGTTTGCGGTTCGGTTCGTTTTTTGTTTCCATACTGATTCAGGAGGCCAAAAAAGAAGCAAGACTTCTCATACTATGCCCTTACCATGGAGGATACAACGCCCTCACGCGGCCGCTGGGGCGCACCGCGGCGACCCGCAAAGCCGGGTTGTTTCGTTTTGCAGGCCCTCTTAGAATGCCAACCGTCGCTCGAAACCTATGCGCAGTGAGGCATTAGCGCCGCCAGCCGGCACGCCCGGTCCTGTCCAGCCGTGGATGCTCCTCCCATCAAATGAGCCACTCCGTCACCCAGGTCGCCGTACTCGGCTCAACCGGCAGCATCGGCACCAGCGCCCTGGAAGTGATCGCCGCCCATCCCCAGCGGCTCAGAGTCGTGGGCCTTTCGGCCCATTCTAATTTGCGACGGCTGGAGCAGCAGGCTCTGGACACGCGACCACGCTGGCTGGCGGCCACCGACGCGGCCGCGGCACGGGCGTATCCCTGGTCTCAGTTGGGCGACAGCGTAGAATTGCTGGTCGGGCCGGAAGGACTCGAAGCCGCCGTGGGCCGCCCCGAAGTCGACCTCGTGTTGGCGGCCATCGTGGGCAGCGCCGGGCTGCGGAGCACCTGGGCCGCATTGGAGGCGGGAAAAACGGTCGCGCTGGCCAACAAGGAAACATTGGTGATGGCCGGTCCGCTGGCGATGGACCTGGCCCAGCGCCGTGGGGCGCGGATCATTCCGGTCGACAGCGAGCACAGCGCGGTGTTCCAGGCCTTGCAGGCGGGGCGCCGCGAGGAAGTTCGGCGGATCGTGCTGACGGCCAGCGGCGGACCTTTTCGCAAGTACAGCCGCCGGCAACTGGAGCAAGTAACGGTAGCCGACGCCCTGGTGCACCCCACCTGGGAGATGGGGCCGAAGATTACGGTCGACTCGGCTACCATGATGAACAAGGCCCTGGAGATCATCGAGGCCCGCTGGCTGTTTGGCCTGGAAGTGGATCAGATTGGCGTGGTGATTCACCCGCAGTCGGTGGTGCACTCCTTGGTTGAGTTCGTCGACGGCTCGCTGGTGGCACAACTTAGCCCGCCCGACATGAAGCTGCCCATTCAATATGCCCTGACCTGGCCCGACCGGCTGCCTGGAGTGGCCGAGAAGCTCGATTGGGACCAGGCGTGGTCGCTGGAGTTCGAGCCGGCCGATTTCGACCAGTTCCCGGCCTTGGAGCTGGGGCTGGAAGCGGCCCGGACCGGCGGAACCACGGGGGCCGTGCTCAACGCGGCCAACGAAGCGGCCGTGGCCTCGTTTTTGGCAGGCGACTTGAAGTTTACCGAGATCGTGCCGGCCTGCCGGGGCGTCCTCGAACACCATCACTTTGACCCGCGCCCGACGCTGGACCAGTTGATCGAGCTGGATGGTTGGGCGCGCCGGGAGGTATCGCGTTGGGTTTGCACTTGATGGGCGACATCTGGTTGGCCAACCCGGCCAATTGGCTGATTGTGATCCAGGTGGCGTTGGGCCTGGGCATGGTGATTTTTGTCCACGAGCTGGGGCATTTCGCCGTGGCCAAGTGGTGCGGCGTGAAGTGCGAGAAGTTCTACCTGGGGTTCGGCCGGCCGATTTTCCGCTTCCAATGGGGGGAGACCGAATACGGCATCGGCATCCTGCCGCTGGGCGGCTACGTGAAGATGCTGGGACAGGAGGACAACCCATCGCGAGCCATTGAAGAAACCGAGCGGGCCCGTGTGCCGGGCGAAGTCGGCGAATCGGCTCCGGCCGCCGCGGCTTACGATCCGCGCAGTTACCTGGCCAAAAGCGTGCCGCAACGGATGGCGATCATCTCGGCCGGCGTGATCATGAACGTGATCTTTGCTTTTGTGATGGCCACGGTGGCTTATTCGATGGGTGTGCCCGAAGCCCCGTGCATCGTCGGCGGCTTGCTGCCCGGTGAAGCGGCTTGGCGCGCCGGCCTGCAGCCGGGAGACCGCGTGCTCAAAATCGGCGACATAAAAAGCCCGCGATTCCGCGACCTGCAAACGTCGGTCATGCTCGGCGACAACCTGGACCGGGGCGTGCGGTTCGTCATCGAGCGCCCGGAGGTCGACGAGCCGCTGGTATTCGTGGTCGTGCCCGACCGCACTCGCCTGGCTCCCATGATCGGCATGAAGGCCGCGCATACCACCCAGTTGGACAAACCACCCGTCGCGCCCAACAGCCCTACCTCCCGGCTGGAGCCGGGCTTTCAGCCTGACGACAAGGTGATCGCAATCAACGGCGAAGAAGTCGGGGATTTTGTCGACGTCGAGCGCAAGCTAGCGGCCGCCCCGGGGCCGATCACCGTTACCGTTCGCCGGCAACAGGGCAAGCAGGAGAGCGAACAGCTCGACATCCGGGTGCCGGGAGTCCCGATGAAGACGCTGGGACTCTCGATGCGGATGGGGCCGGTGGTGGCCATCCAGAAAAATTCGCCGGCCGAAGCCGCCGGCATCCAGCAGGGCGACCGCATCACCCGGGTCGACGGCGAAAGGATCGATGACCCATTGAAGCTGCCTGCGCAGCTCGCCGCTCGGGCGGAAGAAACCGTGACGCTGACCATCGAGCGCGCCGGCAGGGCGATGGTGAAGACACTCGAATCGCGCCCCTTCAGCACCTACGAGCCGCCAATTCTCCCCGAACACCCGATGACGGTCCCGACGCTGGGGATCGCGTATCGGGTGACCAACACCATCGCCGCCGTGGAACCGGGCGGGCCGGCGGACGGCAAGCAAATTCAGGCCGGCCAACGGATTGTGTCGGCCAGGTTGATACCGCCCGACAAGTCGCTCCAGAAGGAATACGGCGTCGAACAACAAGAGTTCAAAATGGAGTTTGATCCCGTCAAACGGAACTGGCCTTTCTTCTTTTTTAACGTGCAAGACAGCTTGCCGGGCACGACGGTCGAGCTGACCTTGGATGACGAGCGGGTGGTCACTCTGATCCCGTCTGCCGATGACGATTGGCTCAACCCGGACCGGGGCTTTTCGTTCAAGCCGCTGGAAATCGAGCGGAAAGCCGAATCGTTCGGCGAAGCGCTGGGCCTGGCGTACCGTGAGACCGGCGACTCGCTCACCCAAGTCTATCGCTTTCTCCGCAAGCTGGGCGGCCAGATTTCGATCAAGGGTGTCGGAGGACCTATCAAAATCGCCCAGGTCGCCGGCTACTCGGCGGAGGCCGGAATGCCCAAGTTCCTGCTCTTCTTGTGCATGCTCAGCGCCAACCTGGCCGTCATCAACTTCCTGCCCATTCCGCTCCTGGACGGCGGGCACATGGTCTTTCTCACGCTCGAAGGACTCTTCCGCAGGCCGGTGAACGAGCGCGTGGTGCTGGCCTTCCAGTATGCCGGCCTGGTATTCATCCTTAGCTTGATGCTGTTCGTCGTCCTGTTGGACATAGGCATCATCCCCCGCACCAGCTAGGCCATGCGCGAGCCGGTCAAGGCGGTCGTGTTCGACGCGGTCGGGACGCTGCTCTATGCCGACCCGCCGGTCGCGGCCGTCTATGCCGAGGCGGGCCGGCAATTCGGCTCACGGTTGGACGAGCCAGACGTCGACGCCCGCTTCCGGGCTGCGTTCGCGCGGCAGGAAGCCATTGATGCCGCCCAGCACGCCGGCCGGACAGGCGAGCCGCGCGAACGCGATCGCTGGCGCTCGATCGTGGCCGACGTCTTCGACGACGTGACCGATGGCGAGGCCCTGTTTGCCACCTTGTGGCAGCACTTCGCCCGGCCGGAGCATTGGCGGCTGTACGACGACGTCGGACCGGCGTGGAGGCGGCTCTCGCAGCAGGGATTCGTCCTGGGGATCGCTTCGAACTTCGACCGGCGGCTGGAAGTCATTTGCCGCGGCAAACCGGCACTGGCCGATTGCCGGTGGCTGTTCATCTCCTCCCAGCTTGGCTGCCGCAAGCCGAGCCCCGCTTTCTTTCAAGCCATCCAGGACCGCCTCGCGCTACCGGCCGCCCAGGTGCTCGTCGTCGGAGACGACTTGGAGAACGACTATCGCGGCGCTTTGGCCGCCGGCTGTCCGGCGGTGCTGTTGGATCGGCACCAGCGCTACCGCCTTCCCGGCCGCGTCGGCAGCCTTGCTGAAATCTGCCGGATCACCCGGGCTGGCACGTGATTTGCCCCGAGTGTGGTCCACTCGCTCCGCGAGTGGTTATAGTTAACTGTGTTCCACTCGCTCCGCGAGTGGTCCTGTGCCTGTTCGCTGATTCAGCGCCTGAGCAGGAGGGCTTGTCATGACGCGCGTAAACTTGACGCTATCCGCCGAGGAGCACGCCTTGTTGCTCCGGCTGTTGGAAGCGGCCCGGAGTGACATTCGCGTGGAAGTGCACCACTCCCACTTCACGCCCAGTTTCCGCGACGGGCTCAAGCACGAGGAGAGCGTGCTGGCCGAGCTGTTGGAGAAGGTGAGGCAGGCGGCGCCCCAGGCAAGTTCTTAGCCGGCCTCACTCGAATTCGGACGCTTGGGATCGGCCGAAAAATAACTTCCTCACATCGTAACTGGGACACGCTTATCGTTTTGCCCAGCCACCCAGCTCGCTCGACTCTGTCGAAGTTATTTTTCGGTCATTCCT
>JBBDYJ010000035.1:0-277350 GCA_040901675.1 Pirellulales bacterium
ATCTAGCCAGGATCGAAGAAGATCAGTTTTTGCCGAGGAACCCGTGAACGGTTACCCTGGCGCCGTTTGGCTCGTGCCTGCCGAGTCATGGTTGGGACGCCGTGCTCGCGGCAAGCCGACAGCACCGTCGTGACGGTCAGTCCATGCTTGAGGGCCACGTCCTTTGGATTCTCACCCGACCGGACCGCTTCGGCCATTTCCCGGCGCCGCTTGGCTCGTTCCCGTTGAGAAATCGGCGCCACTCCGTCCGGCGAGGCCGGCCGTGGGGCCATCTTGCCCCTCGGCCTGGCTTTGCCCCTCGGCTTCGGTTTCTTCGACCGGGTCTTGGACATACGGATCCTCGTTGGAGCAATCCGGGTGATATATAATGGTGCAATCTTGGCCCCGCCAGCCCTCGCAACCCAGCCGGTAGTTTAGCCTTCGCCCAAGTCCGCGGACCAGCGCCGCCAGGAATCGTCTCACGCTTCCAAACCCCGAGGACGCCATGCAACTGGGATTAGTCACCTACATGTGGGGCGCCGACTGGGATTTGCCCACGCTCATCGAAAACTGCCGGCAAACCGGCTTTGCCGGCGTCGAGCTGCGCAGCACCCACAAGCACGGCGTCGAGCCTGCGCTCACTGCCGCCCAGCGCAGGGAAGTGGCTGCCCGCTTCACTGAAAGTGGCATCGACCTGGTCGGCCTGGGCAGCGCCTGCGAGTACCACTCGCCCGACCGCTCCGTCGTCCGCAAGAACATCGACGAAACCAAGGCCTTCATCAAGCTCTGCCACGACTGCGGCGGCACCGGAGTCAAGGTCCGCCCCAACGGCTTGCCGCCCGAAGTGCCCGTCGAAAAAACGCTCGAGCAGATCGGCCGCGCCCTGAACGAGGTGGCCGCCTTCGGCGAAGGCTATGGCGTGGCCATCCGCCTCGAGGTCCACGGCCGCGGCACCGACAACCTCGAGCACATCAAGACGATCATGGACGTGGCCGACCATCCGGGCGCCACCGTCTGCTGGAACTCGAACGCGGCCGACCTGGAGGGGCAAGGTCTGCGGCACAATTTCAACCTGGTCAAGGATCGGCTCGGCACGATCCACATCCACGATCTGATCAGCAGCTACCCCTGGCGCATGCTGTTCGAGCTCTTGAACGAGGCCGGCTTCGAAGGCTGGACGCTGTTGGAGGAAGGCCGGCCCACCAGCGACCCCATCCGTGTCATGCGCTACTACCGCCTGCTCTGGGAGACGATGGCGGGGTAGTCGACACACCAGGCAATACGAGAGAGACGGGTACCGGCGGCCGTCCAAAAAGACGACAAGTAAGCAAGGATGGGGTAGACTAATGGATGGAGCCTGAATTTCTCGATCGGAGCGTTCTTATGAGCATCACCATTGAAGCCACGTATGAAGACGGCGTGCTGAAGCCCGATCGCCCGTTACCGCTCAAGCAGCACGAAAAAGTCAAAGTTACCGTGCATTCAGGCGTCAGTGTCGCACGGCAGACCGCCGGCATGATCCCCTGGAGTGGTGACCCGACAACACTGGAGCGACTCGCCTCTGATCCCGAACACGGGATTCTGGAGTCGCCGTGATCTTATCCACCTCGCGAGCGCTGACGACGACTTCGATCGCGTTTCGATTCTGACTCGATATAGCCCATTTTGAGCAATTCGACGGTTCGCGCCCCCCGAACTGCTCTGGCTCCCCAGGCCGATTCGGCATTAAAATCCGCCCCGTTGATTGCCGCGGCCCTCGCTGCGGCTCGCTGATCCACGGCCATCTGGGCGGCACATGCCTGCCTCACAGCCCCACCCTAACCAGGAAGGCGGGCGGAACCACCGCCGCCAGACCCGCCACCGCCGGCTATATGGTCTGGTTGCCCTGGCACTCTTGGCCTTCCTCCTCCGGCTGGGTGTGGTTTGGGCGCTGTCGGCCACGCACTCGGCGCCGGTGACCTACGAACACGGCGAGATCGCGGAGAACCTGCTGGCCGGCCGCGGCTTCAGCACAAAACTCTTGGGCACCTTCGGGCCGACCTCGCAGCAGGCGCCCCTCTACCCGGCCATGCTGGCCGGCCTCTACTGGCTGTTCGGACCCGGATCGGGGGCCGCCCTGCTGGCCATGCAGGTCCTCCAATGCGCGGCCGGGACCGTGGTCGTCCTGGCCGCCGCCTGGTTGGCCTGGTCGCTGATGCCCGCCACCCGCACGCTGGGCTGGATCGCCGGCATCGGGGCCGCTCTCTACCCGACGCATCTCTACATGGTCACCCATATCCAGGTGGCCGTCTGGTCGGCAGCCTGCCTGACGCTGCTCTTGGCACTGGCCGCCTCCGGCTGGACCGCTGGCCGGGTGAAAGCTCTCTCCATAGGTCTCTTGTCCGGAGTGCTGTTGCTCCTGGATCCAATCCTCGTCCTGGCGCTGCCGGTGGTGGCTGTGATGCTGTGCCTTCCACCACGCCCGGCTTCGCTGGAAACCCGCCGGTGTGCCTGGATAGTGCCGTCCCTGGGCCGCCTGGCGATCATGACCGCGGCAACGCTGCTGGTAATCTCCCCCTGGCTATGGCGCAACTATCGGGTGCACGGCGAGCTGGTGTTCATCAAGTCGACGTTTGGTTATGCCTTCTGGCAAGGCAACAATCCCGCCAGTTGGGGCACCGACAAGATCCCAAAGCCTTCCGTCAAGGAGCTGCTCCAGGCCCACGACGGCACGCTGGCCGGCATCGATCGCGCTCTCTGGGAAGCCCGGCACGAAACGCTCTACATCGACGACGTGCTGCTGGCTCCGAGCGGGTATCGGGCATTCGCCGGCCTGAGCGAGCCGGCCCGCTCACGCTTGCTCGCCGCCAGGGCCTGGCGATTCATCGCATCGCATCCCGACCGCTACGCGCGCCTCTGCGCGCAGCGGCTCCGCTATTTCCTGCTCTTCGACGAAACCAATCCCAAGGCCGCCAATCGGCTCTACCGGGCTGCAACCGTCACCTGGCTCGTGCTGGCCCTGGTCGGGTTGCTGGCCGCCCGCTCGCACTGGCGGCGGCTCTGGCCCACCATGCTTATCTTCGGGAGCCTGACCGTCTTTCACGCCTTGACCATCGTCTCTGCCCGCTTTCGCATCCCGATCGAACCGATGTCGTTCGTCTGGGCGGCCGCGGCCGTCACCGCGCCGCTCGAATCCATCGGTGCCCGGATCCGAAATGCCTGGCGTGCTGCCCGGCGTCCGCTCGTCAAGCCTGGCCATGGTCTGCGAGGCCCGCATCGCAAAGCGGCCCCCCGGTCGACCGTCGCCGACGTGGCTGGCCGCGTCCGGTAACGCCCGCCTCTCTCCTATTCCTCCTTTTGTCGTTTTTCCAGCACCCCAACGTTGCCCTTACGCAACGCTCAGCCGACCGGCCCGCACTCCGTCGGCTGCTCCAATGCCTTTCACCGTAATGGCTTGATGTAGCGGCCCAGCCGCCGGCTGCCGCGGCCTCCACGCCTGGCACCCGCTTTGCTTTCCCTCCCAGGCAGCCGCACGTTCCGTCCGAGAGAGCCTTGGTCCCCTCGGGCTCTCTCGACGGATCCTGCGGACCCATCCGTCACGCCCCTCGGTCAGCCGCCCCGATGCACGTACGCGATCTGGTTGAATTGGCGGCACTCATCTCGGCCAACGCTCCAGCGCTGTTGGCCACCCCGCATCGGATCAACTCGGCAGGGCTCAAGCGATACTGGGCCGCCTCGCGCTGCCGATTCGATCGCTGGGGCCACGCCATCAAACACTTCACGGTTCAGTGCGCCGGTGTCGCCCAGCAACCCGCCGTGGCGGCCGGCCCGCCCGTCGATCTTGTCTCCAGGCCCCAGATCCGAGGCGTGATCGAAGAGATCCTCGCCGGCGAGATCCTCAGCCGCGTCTGGGCCGGCCTGCTGGCGGCCCACGACCAGCGGGCTCAAACCAACGATGCCGAACCGATCGCACGGGCCGTGCTGGGCGGGCACCTGGAGGCCCGGCACCGGGCCCTCTCGCTGCTCATCCATGGCCCGGGCGTCGACTCGCACGATGCCTTGCAGTTGAATCGCCTGCGTCGCACGTGCGAACGATGGACCGATCTTCTCCTGGGTCACATCGTCCTCGTCGAGGACGTCAGCCTGTTTGCGGTGAACCCTCAGACGGCCCGCGAGTTTGCCGCCGACCTGGCCGACCACGGCTCGCGGACGCGCGAGCAGGCCTGGTCGATCCTGCTCATTTCGCTCCGGGCCGCGTTCCGCAATCTCCTCGGCCCAGACAGCCCCAACGAGGACCTGAACAACGAGATTGCCACCGGCGTGATCGGCTGCTTCGGCCCGGACGCTTTCGACGCGACTGGGCTGATGCACGCCCTCTGGACCACCCACCTCACGCAAGCGGCCAACGACGCGCAAGCCCTGCTCGACGGCCTGTTCACCTCCGAGGCCCCCCCGCCCCTCCACCGCCGCCTCTTCGGCGATCGTTCGTAGGACCCCGTAAAGTAGCCCTCACGCTCCGCGTGAGGCAGCTCGTAGTGACCCATTTATGGGGTCCCGTTTGTAGAGGCGGAGGGATTCGTGGTTCACGCCGGCTCCCCAGCGCGATGTGGCCGCCGCGTCGGCCGATGCCGCTTCTCTCCTATTCCTCCTTCCTCCTTCTGCCTTCCACCTTCCTTTCCGCCCCCCACTCTTATAATAGCAACTCATGGACTCCATCTACCTCGATCACAACGCCACCACGCCCATGCTGCCGGAAGTGGCCGGCGCAATGCACCAGTGCCTGCGAGCCCGCTATGGCAATCCGGCCAGCCAGCATGCCGCCGGCAGGCGGGCACGCCAGGCCCTCGAAGACGCGCGCGAAGCGATCGCCCGCATGCTGGGCGCAGACGCCGCCTCCCACCACGCCGATCGGTTGATCTTCACCAGCGGCGGCACCGAGGCCAATAACCTGGCCCTGCTGGGACTGGCCACGGGCCGGCCGGCACACGCCGTCGTGTCGGCCATCGAGCATCCTTCCGTGGCCGGTCCCGCCCACTGCCTCGAACAGCGCGGCTGGCGGGTCGATCGGCTGCCCTGCAATGCCCACGGCGTGGCATGTGCCGACGAGCTGCCGGCAATGCTGCGGCCCGACACGCGGCTGGTCAGCGTCATGCTCGGCAACAACGAAACCGGCGTATTGCAGCCCGTGCGGCGGCTGGCGGAGATCTGCAACGCGGCCGGCGTGCCGCTGCACACCGACGCCGTGCAGGTGGTGGGCAAGCTGAAGGTCGAATTCCGCGGCCTGGGTGCGGCCGCCATGAGTGCCAGCGCGCACAAGTTTCACGGACCCGTCGGCATCGGCGTGCTACTGATTCGCCGCGGCGTCGAGTTGGAGCCGCAGATGGCCGGAGGATTTCAGCAGCAAGGCCTGCGGCCCGGCACCGAGCCGGTGGCGCTGGCCGTCGGCATGCAACGCGCCTTGGAGTGTTGCCACCGCGATTGGCCGGAGTCGAGCGAGCGGGTGCAAGCGCTGCGCGATCGCTTCGAGTCGATGCTGCTCGACGAGTGCCCGCGGTTGGTCGTCAACGGCACCGGGGCCGACCGGCTGCCGCACACGTCGAACGTCGCCTTCCCGGGGGTTGATGGACAAGCACTTTTGATGGCTTTGGACCTGGCCGGCGTGGCTTGTTCTTATGGTTCGGCTTGCGCCAGCGGCTCGCCGGAGCCGTCGCCGGCGCTGGTTGCCATGGGGCTGCCGCAGGGCCTTCTACAGGCCTCCTTGAGGTTCAGTTTGGGGCGGGGCACCACGGCACCGGAGGTGGCCGAGGCGGCTCGCCGTATCATCAAAATTTACAAGGATTTGCAAACACGGGCCCAGCCACGAAAAATGGCCGGGACGGCTCGCAAAGAGGGGGTCGATTCGGTATAATTCACTCTTGTGAACGCATGCTGTTTTTAGCTGTCCTTTCTGGGCAGTTTGGACGGACCCTGGCTTGGCGAACGGCGTCTTAAGAATCCCCCTTGCGGGACCTGCTCTTACGGCCGAAATGGGTCTCTCGGCGGACCCTTTGCGGGCCGCGGCGCTGCGCAAAAACCCGCGCTGGTTCCTGGCCGGGCCGGAGAACCACTTGGCAGCCGCAGCGCTCAACGGCGTCCTGCAGGCACTGGCCACCGATGCCGCCGCCGAGCCGGGCCGCTTGCCGCCTGGGGCGCTCGCCGTCAGTCCGCTGCTGCTGCACGGGCCGCCCGGCGCCGGCAAGTCGCACCTGGCCTACGGTTTGGCGGAGCGATGGCGGACCGAGCGTCCGCGCGACGGCGTCGTCTGCCTGGCTGCCTCGGAAATGGCAAGCGAGTTCGCCGAGGCGATCGAGCGGCGGGCGATCGATGCCTGGCGCTGGCGTTTGCGATCGGCCGATTTGCTGGTCCTCGAAAACCTGGGCAACATCGCGGCCAAGACGGCGGTGCAGATCGAGCTGCTCCATACGCTGGATGCACTCGCCGAGCGGGGTGCGCAGGTGGTGGTCACCTCACGGCTGCCGCCCTGCCAGATCAAGACCTTGTTGCCGGCGCTCGAAAGCCGCTTGTGCGAAGGATTGCAGGTGCCGTTGTCGTTGCCGGGTCCGCTGGCTCGCTACGAGCTCGTTCGGCAGTTGGCCGGCGGGCGGAATATCGACCTGGCCGAGTCGGCAGCTCGCGTCATGGCCGATGCCTTGGCCACGTCGGTGCCTGAGCTGTGGGGCTTTTTGTTGCAGCTCGAAACATCGGCCCGTGAGGCGGACGGCTGCCCGCCCGCTGGAAACGGGGCCGCTGGAAACGGGGCCTTGCCGCCCAGCGCGGATCGCGGACCGCACGTCGATGCCATCCTGGTGCGCCGCTATCTGTTCGCCCGGACCGGCGGGCTCCGCCCGACCGTGGGCCGCATTGCCGTGCAGACCGCCCGCTATTACGCGCTGAAGTTGGCGGACCTGAAGGGAACGTCGCGCCGCCGGGGGGTGGTGCTGGCCCGCGACGTGGCTATGTACTTGTCGCGCCAGTTGACCCCCAGCAGCCTGGCCAAAATCGGCGATTACTTTGGCGGCCGCGATCATACCACGGTCCAGCATGGCTGCCGCAAGGTCGAGGATCTGGCCCGCACCGATCCCGGCACGCGGCAGGCCATCGACTCGCTGCGGCAGACCTTGGCGGGAGGTTAACCTCCCGCCGCGCTCGGTGGATAACGTGTGGAAGTAGCGTCGGCTGAGAACTGATTTGGAATTGCCCATGAACAGACCCCATACGCCCTGGCTGCCCAACCCCGATTACAGACAAACGTCCAACAGGCTGCCGACTTCGCAGCAACAGGTTGTACACCACTGGACCGGTCGTAAAGCTCGAACCATTTGATGCGCACTGAAAAGAAGTTACGCCGCAGTCGCCGACGTTGATCAACAACCTGGGCCCTTGCATTACTACTGCTGCTGTTTTGAAAAGATCTCTTTAACTACTAAAGAACACTCCCCGGCGGTTCAACACCCACACCCGGTAGCTCACCATGAAAGTCATTTGTGAACGCGAGAAGCTTTGGGCGGCCTTCCAAACCGCAAGCGCCGTGGCACCCACCCGCAGCCCCAAGCCGATCCTGCAGAACGTCAAATTCGAAGTCGCCATGGACCAAGGGGGCGCCGGAACCGTGATGGCCACCGATCTGGAAGTGGCCGTGCGGGTCAACGTGCCGGGCATCCAGGTCGAGGTGCCGGGCAGCGCGGTGTTGCCCATCGACCGCTTCGGTTCGATCCTGCGGGAGAGCTCCGACGCTTCGCTACGATTGGAAACCGACGGTCATGCCACGCTAGTGCGGGGCGAACGCAGCGAGTTCAGGCTGCCGGCCCAGAACCCGGACGATTTCCCGGCCGTGACCCAGTTCACCGAGACCAGGTACCACGAGCTGCCCGCCCGCCTCTTGAAGGAGATCATTCGCCGTACCGCCTTCGCCACGGATACCGAGAGCAGCCGCTACGCCTTGGGAGGCGTGCTCCTGGAGTTGGCGCCTGACAAGATCACGGCGGTAGGCACCGACGGCCGCCGCCTGGCCATGATGGAAGGCCCCGCGCGGGCCGTCGAGGGACACGACAACAGCGAGAACATGACCATCGTGCCCACGCGGGCCATGCACCTGATCGAGCGGGCGCTGACCGATTCCGATTCGGACGTGCAACTGGCCGCGCGGCCCAACGACATCCTCGTCAAAAGTCCCAGGTTCACCATTTATTCGCGCCTGGTCGAAGGCCGCTTTCCCAAGTGGCGCGACGTGTTTCCCCGCCGCACCGACGCCGTAAAGATCGAGCTGCCCGTCGGCCCCTTGTACAGTGCCGTGCGGCAGGCGGCGATCGTCACCAGCGAAGACAGCCGCGGCGTCGATTTCACTTTTGGCGAGGGGAAGGTGGTCCTTTCCGGCCGCGCCGCCGAGGCGGGGCAGTCGCGCGTCGAGCTGCCGATCGCCTACGACGGCAACTCGCTGTCGATCACGCTCGACCCACGCTACGTGAACGATTTTCTCAAGGTGCTCGATCCGCAAAAAACTTTCACGCTCGAATTGAAGGATGCCGAAAGTGCGGGCGTCTGCTCGACCGACGATGGTTACGGCTACGTGATCATGCCGCTGGCGCGCGATCGCTGATGAGTCAAGCGTGCTGCCAGTCCCAGCCGCCTGGGGCGGAGCGACAAGCGTTCCCCACTGGATTGTGATGAAAAACAACTTTGCCGGTCGCCCGAAAAAGATGGCCGACGTTATGTCGGAGTTGATGGCCCGCCGCGGTTACGCCCGCCTGCAGGCGGCCGCCTGCTACGAGCAGGCCTGGCGGCAGGCGGCGGGCGAAATGATTGCCGGTTCGACGCGGGTCGGCGCGGTGCGCCGCGGCGCCCTCGAGGTGATCGTGGCCAACTCCACCATGTTGCAAGAGCTCACCTTTCAAAAACACACGATTCTCGATCAGCTCAAGAACCTCCTGCCGCACGAGCGTATCGCAAGCTTGCGCCTGCGGGTCGGGCCGATCGAGTGAATCCACAGGCCAACTCAGAGAGATCCATGTCCGAAGAACCCATCAAAAACAGTTCCAAAGATCCTAGCCAGCCCGACCCCCGGACCCCGGCCAACGAGCCCCCTGCGCAGGCGCCGTCCACGCCGCCCGATATGCCCGAATACCGCAAAATCGAGGCGGAGTACGGCGCCGAACAACTCGAACACCTCAGCGACTTGGAGCACGTCCGCGAACGCCCTAGCATGTACATCGGCGACACCGCCATGCGCGGGCTGCACCACATGGTCTACGAGGTGGTCGACAACTCGATCGACGAGGCCATGGCCGGCCACGCCCGCGACATCCGAGTCATGATCAACACCGATGGCTCGGTGACCGTCGAGGACGACGGCCGCGGCATCCCGGTCGAGCACCACCCCGACCTGGGATTCTCCACGCTGCAGGGCGTGATGACCGTGCTCAAGTTCGGCGGCAAGTTCAGCAAGGGCGCCTACCAGACCTCCGGCGGACTGCACGGCGTTGGCGTGACGGTGGTCAACTTCCTCTCGGAGTGGTGCGAGGTCGAAGTCCGCCGCGGCGGCCACGTCTACCAGCAGGAATACGAGCGGGGCGTGCCCACCTCGGAAGTCCGCCGCATCGGCACCAGCGACAAGCGTGGAACGCGGACCACCTTCAAGCCCGACCCCCAGGTATTCCCCAACACCAAGTTCGTCTACAACACGCTGCACCGCCGCTTGCAAGAGCTGGCCTTCCTGAATCGGGGCGTCCGCATCACATTCCAGGACGAGCGCACCGGCGAGCACGACGCCTTCCAGTACGACCGGGGAATCATCGCCTTTGTCGAGTACCTGAACCGGGCCACCGAGCCGGCCCACCCCGACATCATCTACATATCGGGCGAGTTCGAGGGAGTCGGCGTCGAAGTGGCCATGCAGTACTCCAGCGAGTACACCGAGAACATCAGCTCCTACGTCAACAACATCAGCACCACCGAGGGAGGCACCCACATTTCGGGCTTCAAGGCCGCCTTGACCCGCACCCTGAACAGCTACGGCAAGAAGGCCAACCTCTTCAAGGACCTCTCGCCCACCGGCGACGACTTCCGCGAGGGGCTGACGGCGGTCATCTCGCTGCGGGTCCCGGAGCCGCAGTTCGAAGGGCAGACCAAGACCAAGCTCGGCAACAGCGAGGTGGAGGGGATCGTCATCTCCGCGGTGGGCGACTACCTGAGCCGCTACCTGGAAGAGAACCCCAAGAGCGCCCGCATCATCGCCCAGAAGGGCCTGTTGGCGGCCGAGGCCCGCGAGAGCGCCCGCAAGGCACGGATGATGGTCCGCGAGCGCAAGGGCGCGCTGTCCGGCGGCGGCCTGCCCGGCAAGCTCCGCGACTGCACCAGCCGCGACGTCGAAAAGTGCGAGCTCTACCTGGTCGAAGGCGATTCGGCCGGCGGCACCGCCGAAAACGGCCGCCTGCGCGAGTACCAGGCCATCCTCCCCTTGCGCGGCAAGATCATCAACGCCTTCAAGAGCCGTGAAGACAAGGTGCTGGCCAACGAAGAAGTCCGCAGCATGATCTCGGCCATCGGCGTGGGCATCGGCGAGGAGATCGACCTGACCAAGCGCCGCTACAACAAGATCGTCATCATGACCGACGCCGACGTCGACGGCTCGCACATCCGCACCCTGCTCTTGACTTTCTTCTATCGGCAGATGTATCCGCTGATCACCGGCGGATACGTTTACGTGGCCCAGCCGCCGCTGTTCCGCGTCAAGAACAAGAAGCAATCGTATTACGTGCAGACCGAGGAGGAGATGAAAGCCCAACTGCTCGCCTTGGGCCTGGCCGAGGGGGTCTTTGACCCGGGCGATGGCCGGCTGATCGAAGGCGAGCAGATGAAGCGGCTCTGCGAGGTCCTCGCCGCCCTGGAGGACTCGCTGATCGCCTTGGAGCGGCGCGGCATCAGCCTGAAGCAGCATGCCCTACGGCAGGACCTGGTCAGCGGCCGGCTGCCGGTCTATCACGTGTTCCTGGGCAGCCAGGAGCGCTGGTTCACCACACGCGAAGAGCTCGATGCCTTCGTGGCGGCCCAGGAAAAGGCCGCCGGCGGCGAGCTGGCGGTTGCCGACCAGCCGGCCCCCTCGCCGGCCACCAACGGCCACGGCACGTCGCGATTGCATATTGTCGAGCTCCACGAGGTCCGCTCGCTGAACAACCAGTTGGCCGAGTTGGCCCGCATGAACTTCGATATTCAGTCGCTGATCCCCCAGCACCGCACCGGCAGCCAGGAGGCCCGCTACAAGCTCCGCCGCGGCGACAGCGAGAGCGGCCTGTCCGACCTCCGCGGTCTGCTGGCGGCCGTGCGCTCCGCCGGCGAGAAGGGCTTGCAGATCACGCGGTTCAAGGGTCTGGGCGAGATGGACGCCGAGGAGCTGCGCGACACGACGTTGCACCCGGCCCACCGCACGATGTCGCAGGTTCGCATGGACGACGCCAGCGCCGCCGACGAGCTGTTCCGCGTGTTGATGGGCGACAAGGTCGAGCCCCGCCGCGAGTTCATCGAGAAGCACGCCCTCGAGGTCCGCAACCTCGACGTGTAAGCGGCCACCCTTCTCCCACCCGGCCCTCCGGAAACCTCCGGCTTGGGCGGATGGTAGCCACCCGCCCAAGCCATGAGGCGTCCTTCTGGCTAGGCGGTAGCCAGAATGCGAAATACGGCTCGCTGCCCCGGCTCAGCTTGGCGCGGACAACACTGCGCCCGCGCCAAGCTGTGGCAACCGGGAGGCTACACCGGCTTGCCGTAGGCGTGCATCCCGTGCTCGCCGATGTCGAGGCCTTCCATCTCCTCCTCGGCCGAGACGCGCAACAGCCCGATCGCTTTCAGAATGCCGAACAGCACCATCATCGTGCCGAATGCCCAACCCACGATGGCTCCCACCCCGATGAGCTGGGTCACGAAGTCCTTCCCCTCGCCGAAGATGCCCGTGGCCAGGCCGCCCCATACGCCGCACAGGCCGTGAACCGGCCAGGCGCCCACCGGATCGTCGATCTTCAGCTTGTCCAAGCCGATGATGCCCAACACCACCAGCACGCCGGCAACGCCGCCGATCGCCATGGCGGAGTAGTTGGTCACGCAGTCGCAGTTCGCGGTGATCCCCACCAGGCCGGCCAGCATGCCGTTCAAGGCCAGCGACAGGTCGGGCTTCTTGAACAGCCCCCAGCCGAAAAGCATCGCCGCCACGGCGCCGGCGCAGGCGGCCAACGTCGTGTTGGCGGCCACCAGCATGGTCGTGTTTGTGTTGGTCGCGCCCGTGAACGTCAATTGGCTGCCGGGGTTGAAACCGTACCAGCCCACCAGCAGGATGAATACGCCCAGCGTGGCGATCGGCAGGTTGTGGCCCAGAATCGGGTGCGACTTGCCGTCGGCCGAGTACCGCCCGATCCGCGGACCCAGCAGGATGGCGCCCGCCAGCCCGGCAAAACCGCCCACGGCGTGCACCACGATCGAGCCGGCAAAGTCGTGGAAACCCATCTCGGCCAGCCAGCCGCCGCCCCACTTCCACATGCCGCTGATCGGGTACACAAAGGCCGTAATCACCGCGCTGTAGATCAGGTATGCGGCAAACTTCAGCCGGCCGGCCACGGCCCCCGACACGATCGTGGCGGCCGTGGCGGCAAAGGCCACCTGGAACAGGAAATCGACCTGCGGCGTCAATTGCGGACTGCCGTCGCCCGACGGGGCGGCCCCCTCGAGGCTCACGCCGGTCCCCGCGAACCCGAAATACTTGCCCGCGTAATCCGCGCCGGGATACATCAGGCCGTAGCCGACCAGGTAAAACAACAGCGCGCCGACGGAAAAGTCCATCAGGTTCTTGAACAGGATGTTCACGGTGTTCTTCGACTCGTTAAAGCCGGATTCCACCATGGCGAAACCCGCCTGCATGAAAATCACCAGCACCGCGCATAGCATCAGGAACAGGTTGTCGATCGTGTAGGCCATGTCTTCCACGGTGCGCGGCGCCGCCGGCTCGCTTGCCGCTGATTCGCTGCCCGCCGACTCACTGCCGGCCCCTTCGACGGCCGCGGTGATCGTCGGCTCCTCCGCGGTCGCGAACGAAACGACCGAGAGCGTCAGGACTCCCAACAAACACATCCAGGGCCGCGGGCGCCAAAAGCTTGATTCCATACGCCACTCGCCTTTCAGAAGGACCAAAGAAGGATCGTCGGCGCGCACTACGGCAATACGATTGCCGCGAGGACACGGACCTCGTTGTTCGCGCGCCTTGGATGCGTGCCATTGGCAAGTGGTGTGCCAGAGCAGTCCGACGAGCCTCGCCCCGTCCCCGGCACATACTCCTCAAACCCTTGCAAACCAGCAGCTTCGGCACCCTGGATTTCTCTGGCTTTTTTGCCCGCCGCTACCTCAACCTCCCCACCCCTGCCCGCTTATTACGCATGCATGAGTACCGACGCGGCACGCGAACCGAGGCCTCTCGTAGCAGGACTCGCCAGAGTTCTGGCCGTCTCCCACGCGCCGTCTTTTCTTGCCCTCTGGCTTGTGCCACTGCTTCTCGAACGCGGCATGCCGCGTTCGAGAAGCAGTGCCCGGCGCATCTCACGATCACTGGGCGACAGTCCCTACCGGCTCCTTCCCGCTGGCGAGCGGGCAACGCCGCAACTAAACTGGACTGGCAAATCGGATCGACACCAAAGACCTCGACCCATGAGAAAGCCATGCACCGCCAGCACAACCTCGTTGCCAATCCGCCCGCCGATCCAGAGGCCAGTACGCACCTTCCCCGCCGAAACTTCCTGGCCGCCGCAGCCGGCGCGGCTGCCGCGGTCGTAACCGTCGGTTCGGACCTGGCCGGCGCCTGGGGCCGCGACTATGGCCCCAAGGCCGAGCCGGTCCGCTATCCCGACCCCGACATCGTCGTGCTCGACAAGCGTTTCGCGAAGTACAAGCTCGGCAACACGCCGATCCAGCGATTGCACACCGGCATGCTCTGGGCCGAAGGGCCGGCCTGGAATGGCGTCGGACGCTACCTGCTCTGGAGCGACATCCCCAACGACGTGCAGTTGCGCTGGCTCGACGAAGACGGCCACGTCAGCACGCTGCGCCAGCCGGCCGGCAACAGCAACGGCAACACGTTCGATTGGCAAGGCCGCCAGATCTCCTGCGAGCACGGCAACCGCCGCGTGGTCCGCTACGAGCACAGCGGCGGCATGACCGTGCTGGCCGACAAGTTCCAGGGCAAGCCGCTCAATGCGCCCAACGACGCCGTCGTGCATCCCGACGACGGGGCGGTCTGGTTCACCGACCCGGGCTATGGCATCCTGCTCAACTACGAAGGCAACAAGGCCGAGCTGGAGCTCAAGGAAGCCATCTACCGCATCGACGCCAAGACCGGAAAGCTCGACAAGGTCGCCGACGAGATCTTCAAGCCCAACGGCCTGTGCTTCTCGCCCGATTACAAGTTGCTGTACGTGGCCGACACCGGCGCCTCGCACTACCCTGATGCGCCGCGGAACATCAAGGTCTGGGACGTAGTCGACGGCGTGAAGCTGACCAACGGCCGCGAGTTCGTTTCCATGGAGCTGGATGGCAAGGCAGGCTTTGCCGACGGCATCCGGGCCGACGTCGACGGCAACGTCTGGGCCAGCGCCGGCTGGGTGGGCGAGGGTTACGACGGCGTCCACGTCTTTACGCCCGGCGGCGAGCGGATCGGCCAGATCCTGCTCCCTGAAATCTGCTCCAACGTCTGCTTCGGCGGCAAGAAGCGCAATCGCCTTTTCATGACGGGCAGCCAGTCGCTCTATGCCGTCTACGTCGAAACCCGAGGGGCCCACATCACCTGAAGCCCCCCACCGCTCACTCGAGTGGACCATCATAAGTGGGACGGGCTTCCTTGCCCGTCTTGAGACGGCTAAGACGGCCTGGGAAGACCGTCCTACAGAAGCTTGAAGCACAGGTTACATCCGGTTGTAACGGTTGCCGTGCAAAGACGTCGGGCCGCCACGGACCACCCCGTCGGGTGGCTAACGGCTTGCCCCGTAAGGAAGTACGCAACCTTACCGGCTCGCACCGCCGGCGGCGGCCTGCCGGCGCGGTGCGTTGACACCTCGCCGTAAGCCATTTAGAGTAAATGTTTTGCAGGTTGCCCCCGCACTTCCCCCCCGTGGCATATCGAGCGCTTCGGAGTGCCTGAAAAAGCAGTGGCCGAAAAAAAAGCTTGGGCCGGAGTATTCCAGGAGGCGACGGATCGCCGCGTCGAAAAGTTCACCGAAAGCGTGAGCTTCGACCGCCGATTGTACGCGCACGACATCCGCGCATCGGCCGCTCATGCCCAAATGCTCGCCAAGGTCGGCCTCATCACATCAGCCGAGTGCCAGCAAATTGAGCAGGCGTTGGAGCAGATCCGCCAGGAAATTGAGCAGGGCCGATTCGAGTTCCGCGAAGAGCTCGAAGACATCCACATGCACGTCGAACGGGCCCTGATCGACCGCCTGGGCGACGTGGGCCGCAAACTGCACACCGGCCGCAGCCGCAACGACCAGGTGGCCACCGACCTGCGGTTGTGGGTCCGCGATGCGATCGACCAACTCGACCGTCGGCTGATCGAACTGCAGCGGGCCTTCGTCGGCCGGTCGCAGGCAGACCGCGACTGCGTCTTGCCCGGATACACGCACATGCGGCGGGCTCAGCCGGTGCTGGCCGCACACTATTGGTTGGCTTACTGCGAAAAGTTCGAACGCGATCGGGGGCGGTTGGCCGACTGCCGCCGCCGGGCCAACGTGTCGAGCCTGGGCACCGCCGCCTTGGCCGGCACCAGCTTGCCCATCGACCGCGACGACGTCGCCCGCCGCCTCGCCTTCGAAGGCGTGGCGGCCAACAGCCTCGACGTTTCGAGCGACCGCGACTTCGTCGTGGAGTTGGCCTTTGTCTTGTCGCTGGTCGCCGCCCATCTGAGCGGATGGGCCGAGGAGTGGATCCTCTGGTCCGGCAGCGAATTCGGCTTTATCGAATTGCCCCAGGCGTTCTGCACCGGGTCGTCGATCATGCCGCAGAAGGTCAACCCCGACGTGCTGGAGCTGATCCGCGGCAAGACGGCCCGCGTGTACGGCAACTTGCACGCGCTGCTCGTGCTGATCAAGGGGCTGCCGCTGGCCTACAACCGCGACCTGCAAGAAGATAAGGAACGTCTCTTCGACTCGGTCGACACGGTGCAAAGCTGCCTCGATCTGGCGGCCGGGCTGGTGGCCGAGGCCCGCTTGAATCGGGAAGCGATCGCCGCCCACCTGGACGACGGACACACCGACGCCACCACGCTGATGGAATACCTGGTCCGCCGCCGCACGCCGTTACGCACCGCCCACGAGCTGGTGGGCAAGCTGGTGCGGCTGGCCATGACACGGCAGGTGCGGCTGGCCGATCTGCCGCTGGCTGACTTGCGCGCGGCCAGTCCCGATCTGGACGAAAGCGTCTTCAGTATCCTGGGCCCGCGGCAAAGTGTGGCCGCGTTTGTCAGCTACGGCTCGACGGGGCCGGACCAGGTCGAGGAGCAACTGGCCGCCTGGCGGAAAAAACTGGATTTATGATGCACCTTGTTGTGACGCACCTTGACGAGAGAACTCCGATGAGCGTTCCGCTGCACCGCCTGACGTCCGCCTGCGCTGGCCGGCTGGCCATCCTGCTGCTGGCGATCTACTGGCCGTCGATCGCCTTTTGTCAGGACCCTCCGCCCGACGCCGGCGACGCGGCCGAGGCACCGGCCGCCGCGCCGTTGCCGCCGGTCGACCCTGCCGTGCGAGCCATCCTCCAGAGCGATCCGACCGATCCCGCGCAGATCGTGCGCGTGATCACCGTCCTGGCCGACTTGGGCGCCGCCGATCAGGCGGGTCCCTTCGTCCAGCGGCTGGTCGACGCCAACCTGGACGAAGCCGCCCAGGCCCGACTGGTGGAACAGCTTGGTTCGGCCACGTTCATCAAGCTCTCCTTGTCCGGGCAGCTCCCCGCCGCTGGACGGCAATTTGCCGATAGCGCACTGGCGGCGGCCGATCGTCAGGCCCGCGATCCGGCGCGGATCGCCGCCCTGATCGAGAGACTGAAAAACCCCGATCCACGTGCCCGCCAAGCCGCCATGGCCCGCTTGCGGACCGGCCGCGATTCCTCCGTCGCCGCCCTGATCGAGGTATTGGCCGATCCGGCGCGCGCGGCCGAACATGGGCCCGTTCGCCAAGCCTTGGCCGGTCAGGGCGTTGAAGCGTTTCTGCCCCTGGTGGCGGTGATCCAGGCATCCCCGCCCGAGCTGCGCTGGCAGGCCGTCGACGTGCTGGGCCGGCTCGACCGCCCTGAAGCGACCATCTGGCTGCTGGCGCCGGCCCTGTCCCCCGAGAGCTCCGAAGCGGTCCGGTCCACCGCCGCCGCGGGAATCGTGCGGCTGATCGAAAGACTTCCTCGACCGAGCGAGGCGGCCGCCGCGCTTTACACCCGGGCATTGGCCTACCGCCGGCTCGAGCGGCCGCTTACGGTCAACGCCGCGGGGCTGACCAGGCTCTGGCATTGGAACCACGCCCAGCGCCGGCTCGAATCGCGCGACGTGTCCCCCCGGCTCGCTTCGCTGGCCTACGCCGCCGATCTGGCCGCCAACGCCCTGGAGCTCCAACCCGGACAGGTCGAGCTGCGGCGGCTGTTGCTCGGTGCACGGCTGGAGGCCGAAGCCTACACGGCCGGCCTGGGACAACCGCTGCCACGCGGAATCGACTCCGCCTTCGAGCGGGCCACGCGAGCAGGATCGGACGCGGTGGAAGAGCTGCTCGCGCACTCGATCGAGGCCGGCCACCCGGTCTCCGCGGCCGCGGCCGCAACCGTCTTGGGCGAGATCGGCTCGGCCGACCTGCTCGACCGGGGCGGCGCCCGTCCGGCGGCCCTTGTGCAGGCGGTCCGCCATCCCGATCGCCGCTTGCGGTTCGCCGCTTTGGAAGCAATTCTGCGGTTGAAACCGGTGCGGCCTTATCCGGGATCGAGCTACGTCACCGACTCACTCGGCTTTTTCGCCGCGTCGTCCGGCAGGCCGCGGGCCTTGGTCGCCGACGCGCGGCCGGGCGAGCTGCAGTTTCCCTCCGGCCTGCTGGCCGAACTGGGATACGAAGTCGAGGCGACGACCTCCGCCCGGCAGGTGCTGGCGATCGCGGCCTCGTCGCCCGATTTCGAAGTGGCCTTGATCGACATGACGCTGGCCTCGCCGACTTCGGCTCAGTTGGTCCAGCAACTGCGGAAGGACAATCGCACGGCCCGGCTGCCAGTCGGCATCCTGGCGTCGAGCGACCAGTGGGAGCGGGCCCGCGAGCTGGTCCGCGACCTGCCTCTGGCAGACGTCTTCATCCGCCCGCAAGACACGCGCGCCATGGAGTACCAGTTGGCGGGCCTCTTCGAGGCCACCGGCGCAAGCGCCGTGCCCGCTGCCGAGCGGCAGGCGCAGGCGGCCCGGGCGCTCGAGTGGCTGGCGGAGCTGTCCGTTGCGCCCACAGGCCTTTACAACCTGCGGCGCGTCGAGGCGAGCGTGGCAACTTCCGTGTGGGCGCCGCCGCTGGCTCCGCGGGCGGCGGAGGTGCTGGCCGCCATCGGGACGCCGCTCAGCCAGAAGACCCTGGTCGACGTGGCCAGCCAGGCGCTCCAGCCCCTGGAATCACGGCAGGCGGCCGCCCGTGCCTTTGCCGAAAGCGTGGCACGCCACGGCACGCTGCTGACCAGCGGCGAAATCCTGCTGCAGTACGACCGCTACAACCAAAGCGAAACCCAGGATCGCCAGACGCAGTTGGTGCTGGCTTCGATCCTCGATTCAGTCGAGGCCCGCGCGGCAGCGGAACAAACGGAGTGAATCGCGACGCTTGAGTGCCGCACCGGCCCCGTGACCGGCGGAACCGGCCGCAGCCCAAGGCACGAGGGTAGACAGTCGCCGGCGCGACGCCCATGACCCCATCGTATCGACCCCTTGACCCACAGGCCTCCGGGCCGCCGATGGCCGGACTGATCGGCGCCGGCGCCGCCATGCAGAAAGTCTACACGCTGACTCGCCGCGTGGCGCGCTCCAACGCATCGGTGCTCTTGCTGGGCGAAACAGGCACCGGAAAGGAGCTCATCGCCAAGGCCGTGCACCAGCTCAGCCCCCGTGGAAGCGGACCCTTCGTGCGGGTCAACTGCGGCGCGCTGTCCGAGAGCCTCCTGGAGAGCGAGCTGTTCGGCCACGTCCGCGGCTCGTTCACCGGCGCGATCGACAACCGCACCGGCCGGTTCGAGGCAGCCCACACCGGCACCGTCTTTCTCGATGAGATCAACTCGACCACCCCCAAGCTGCAGGTCAAGCTGCTCCGCGTGCTGCAGGAACGCGAGTTCGAACGCGTCGGCGACACCCAGACCATTCGCGTGGATACCCGCGTGATCGCGGCCAGCAACCGCGACCTCGTCGACGAGGTCGAGGCCCAACGCTTCCGCGAGGACCTCTACTACCGCCTCAACGTCGTGCCCATCCACCTGCCGCCGCTGCGCGAGCGGCGCGAGGACATCCCCGAGTTGATCGGGCATTTCCTCAACATCTACAATGAGGAAAACGACCGCTACGTGGTACATATCGAGGCCCGCGCCCTGGCCGCCCTGCAGGATTATCACTGGCCCGGCAACGTCCGCGAGCTGCAGAACTACATCGAGCGGGCGGTCGTGATGGCGCCGGGCGACGAGCTCACCTGCGACCTGTTGCCCGAAGCCCTGCTCGGACCGCCCCGGCCGGGGCGAGGCCGCTCCCGCCAAACCGATACCGAAACGCTGGCCCACGACCTGGTGCAGCAGGGCCTGTCGGAAGCGGGGCCGGCGGCCGAGGACCTGCACGGCAAGATCGTCAACCGCGTCGAACGCGAGCTGATCGCGCAGGTCCTGGCCGCCTGCGACAACGTCCAGATCAAAGCGGCCGCCCGCCTGGGCATCAATCGAAATACCCTCCACAAGAAACTCAAAGAGTACGGACTCGACGGCGTCGCCGACGCCGGCGAAAGTTGAACCTCGGCCGGATCGACCAACTAATGATTTCCGGAATCACCATCCTCTGCTTCGCCGCCAGCTATGCCGTGGCCCTGGCCTTGGAGGTCTCGCGGCTCTTGTTCCGCAGCGGCGTTCGCGGTGCCTTGATGCTCGGCTTCGGGGCCGCCGGCTTCCTGGCCCACACCGCCTTTCTCGGCTACCGCGCCGCGGCCGTCACGCAGGCGCCCCTCTCCAGCCCCTTCGATTGGTACCTGGTGGCCGCCTGGGTGCTCGCCGGCCTGTACCTCGGCCTGACCCTCCAGTACCCGCGTACACCGGTAGGGTTGTTCATCCTGCCCCTGGTGCTGGGGCTGATCGGCGTGGCCCGCTTCCTGGCCGACCAGCAGCCGTTTGCGCGCGGCAGCGCTTCGCAGTTCTGGGGCATGATCCACGGCGCGTTCCTGCTGTTGGGCGTCTTGGCCGTGCTGGCTGGATCCGTGGCCGGCCTGATGCTCCTGGTCCAAAGCTACCGCCTCAAGCACAAGATGGCCGGCGGCGAGCGGCTGCGGCTCCCCAGCCTGGAGAGTCTCGAGCGCGCCGGCGCCCGCTTGACCATGGCCGCCCCCTGGATGCTCGCCCTTGGGTTTCTTTCCGGCGTGATCCTCAACCAGGTCAATCATCACCGGCAGCTCGACGACGTCGTCCCCTGGAGCGACCCGGTCGTGTGGAGCTTCACCCTCCTGCTGGCCTGGGCCACGGCGGCCGCCCTCTTCTGCGCCCTCTACAAGCCGGCCCGCCAAGGCCGCAAGGTGGCCTACCTCACGCTCACCAGCTTCCTCTTCCTGCTCTTGTGGCTGGGCATCCGCTTGTCGATTCCCAGCGAGCACGGCGTCAGTCCCGTCGTCGCCGCCCCGCTCCCCTCGGCCAGCCAGGCGGGAGGTCCGGCATGAGGCTGCAACTGGTCGGCTGCAGCCACCGCCATTCTCCGGTGGCCGCCCGCGAACGGCTGGCCTTCGACGCCGCGCAGGCTTCCGCCGCGCTGGACGGCCTCCGCGCACGCTTTCCCGCCTCGGAGGCGGTCCTCCTCTCCACCTGCAACCGCGTCGAGGTCTACACCGCCGCCGAGGAGCCCGACCAGGGACCCACGCATGCCCAGGTGGCCGAGTTCCTGGCCGCCTTCCACGGCTTGAAGCTCGACCAAATCTTCGACAACCTCTTCGAACGCAGCGGCGAGGACGCCATCCGGCACCTGTTCATGGTGGCCGCCAGCCTCGACAGCATGGTGCTGGGCGAAACCCAGATCCTCGCCCAGGTCAAGCAGGCTTACGACCTGGCCCTGGCCCGCAACAGCACCGGACCCTTGACCAACCAGATCTTCCAGGCGGCCATCCGCGTGGCCAAGCGGGTGGCCAGCGAAACGTCGATCAACGAAACACGGGTCAGCATCCCCAGCGTGGCCGTGGCTGACTTTGCCCGCCAGATCTTCGAACGCTTCGACGACAAGAAGATCCTGGTCATCGGCGCGGGCGAAATGGGCGAGGAGACCTTGCGGTATCTCTTCGACGAAGGCGCCCGCGACATCAGCATCATCAACCGCAACCTTCAAAGGGCCGCCGAGCTGGCCGGCCGCTGGCAGGGGCAGGCCCTGCCCTGGGAGCAGTTGGGACGCTCGCTGGCCGAGGCCGACGTCGTGATCAGCACCACCGGTGCTACCAGCCCGGTGGTCACGCTCGACCAGTTCCGGCGGATCGAGGCGGCCCGCTATCAGCGCGACCTGTTCGTGCTGGACCTGGCCATCCCCCGGGATTTTGACCCCGCGATCGGCGACTGCCTCGGCGTGTATCTCTACACGATCGACGACCTGGCCGAGGCCTGCCAGCGGAACCGCCAGACCCGCGACAAGCAATTGCCGCTGGCCCGGGCCATCGTCGAGCAGGAAACCACGTGGTTCATGGCCGAGCTGAACCACCATGCCACCGGGCCCATCATCAAGCGCTTGAAGCAGGGCTGGCAGCAGCCGAAAGAGGACGAGCTGCGGCGGTTGTTCAGCCGTTTGCCGAATCTCACCGACGACGATCGCCGGCAGATCGTCCAGTCGTTCGACCGGCTGATCAATAAGCTGCTGCACCCACCCCTGGAATCATTGCGGGACGAGTCGCGGCACGGAACGCCGCACTTCCTGCTCGATGCCTTGAAACGCCTCTTCCAATTAAAGGACTGACGAACCACTACTCCTCGTCCCACTCCTCCTCGTCTTCCTCCTCCTCGTCGTCCCAGTCGTCTTCGTCTTCCTCCTCGTCTTCCTCTTCGTCGTCCCAGTCCTCGTCGTCATCTTCGTCGTCGACTTCCTCCCACTCCTCGTCTTCCAGGTCGTCTTCTTCCAGGTCGTCTTCCTCCTCGTCGTCTACGTCGTCTTCTTCCTCCTCGTCTTCCGGATCGTCGTCGTCGTCGACTTCGTCGTATTCGTATTCCTCCTCGTCGGCCTGGGATCGGGCCTGCGAGACAACGGCCGCGGCACGCAGGGCCAACAGCTCCTCAGCGCTCGCCTCCGGGTTGACTACGGTCTTCACTTCGGGCTCCTCGTTCGAATCAGATGGGGTTAGTTCGTTGTCCCGCGCGAGGGCGGGGTTATGCTCGGATGCTTTGCTCATGCTCACGGCTTGCCCCTTCCGCAGCACTTGGGCTCGCGGCAGCTCGTCCAGGTGCCGCAGGCCGAATACCTGCAGAAACCGCTTCGTCGTCCCATACAAAAACGGCCGCCCCAGCTCCTCCGACCTGCCCCCAATCCGAATCAAGTCCCGCTCCATCAGTTGCCGAAGCATCTCGCCGCACTGCACGCCGCGAATCGATTCAATGTCGGCCCGCAGCACCGGTTGCCGATAGGCCACTACGGCCAGCGTCTCCAAGGCCGGACCCGAAAGGCGGCCTTCCCAGGGAGATTGATGGAGTCGCCGCAGCCAGCCGCCGAACCCTGGCCGCGTCAGCAGTTGGAATCCCCCGGCGACCTCCTCCACCCGAAAGGCGCTTCCCTGGGCGTCGTACCAGTGGTTTAACCGGCGGATCAATGTACGCGCTTCCGTGCCGTCGGCCAAGCTGGCCAACTGCCCTATTTTTCGGCTGCTCAAAGGCTCCCGCGCCAGGAACAGCACCGCCTCGACCCGCGCCGTGCGGCCGTCGCGGCAGAACGAACCCCCGGCGCCGCCCGGCAACTGCCTCCGGGGGCGCACGCTCCGCCCCGTGCAAGGGCTGCTTCCGGCCAACTGGTTCGGCTGTGCGGCCAGCGGATGCCGGTAGCGCAGGCACACGCTCCGCAACCCCTGCGCCACACTTCCCACGTTCGGCGGCATAGCCGCTCAACGTAAGCAGAGGGGGGCCTGCTGGCAAGACCTAATTCCGGCCGGGGTGGCATCTTAGCGACGGCCGCCCGGCTTCGGAAGGGGTAGCCGTTTTTGTTCGTAGTGACCCCATTCATGGGGTCCGCTTCGATCAGCGCCAGCAGCTCGTTCCTAGCGCATCCGCCGCCAGCGCTCGACTTCACGCACGACCGAGATCACGGCCAGCGACGGGTCGCGGTCAGTCGCTTCGAAATGCCGCTGGGCCGGGCTCCCGTCGGCGGCCGGCATCCGGCACTGAAAGCGAAACAATTCACCCTGCTCGCCCCACGTTTCCAAGCGGTACTCGACTGCTCCCAGTTGCCGCAGCCGCTCTTGGCCGCGAGCCATCTCGGCCGGCACCCGCGGCAGCCGTCCAGATATTCCCGGTGTGGGGGCCGGCTGAGAGTACACTGTGGCCTGCAGTGTTGTATCCGGACCTTGCCGTTGCGGCGGGCCGGGGCTTGCGCCGGCCGACCAGAATTGACCGGTCGGCTGGGGCGACAGCGGCCGGACGGCGGTGATGGAAATGCCGGGGCCGCGGGCCGGTCGGGCCGCCGACCCCTTCTCGTCGGCGTTCGTAGTGACCCCATTCATGGGGTCTTGGTAGCCCTCACGCTCCGCGTGAGCAAGCTGGCGTCTCTCTGCCGGACGGAACAGTCGCGGCAGCGCCGTGCCCATCACGGCCACCAGGGGCACCGTCACCAGGCAAACGATCATCACCGTCGCACGAAAGGCCATCAGCGGCGACGATTGCATGGCACAAACCCCCGCAAAGTAGCCCTCACGCTCCGCGTGAGGAAGCTGTTCGTAGTGACCCCATGGATGGGGTCTTCCGTTCTTGATTCATCGGGTCGGGTCTTCTTGTCCTGTGACCCCATAGCGTCTCTCTGATGCCGGAGGTTTCCAGCGTAGGGGCGGGATAATACGCCGAGAGCGGCATCGGGGGCAATGGCATTGGACCGGGGCCCCCGGGCCGATCCACCGGTCCCACGTCCGCCGCCTCCCTCCTCCGGCCTCCTTCTATTCCTCCTTCCTCCTTTCACGCCACCCTCCACCCTCCACTCTCCACGCGTTATAATGGCCCCGTCGAATCAACAGCACCTTGAGCGAGCAGCCAGCCTATGCAATCCGAGCTCCAGAGCCTGGTCGGGGACCTGGAGGCCAACATGGGCAAAGTAGTCCTGGGCAAGCCCAACGTCGTCCGGCTCTGCATCGTGGCACTGCTGGCCGGCGAACACGTCCTGCTCGAAGACGTGCCGGGCGTGGGCAAGACGCTGGTCGGCAAGGCCCTGGCCAAGAGCGTGGCGGCCCGCTTCTGCCGCATCCAGTTCACACCCGACCTGTTGCCCAGCGACATCGTCGGCTCCAGCGTGTTCAACGCCAAGAACAGCGAGTTCTTCTTCAGCCAGGGGCCCGTGTTTGCCAACATTGTCCTGGCCGACGAGATCAATCGCACCACGCCGCGCACGCAAAGCGCGCTGCTGGAGGCCATGAGCGACAGCCAGGTCTCGGTCGACGGCCAGACCCATAACCTGCCCAAGCCCTTCATGGTCATCGCCACGCAGAACCCGTTCGAGTTCGAGGGAACCTATCCGCTGCCCGAGAGCCAGCTCGACCGGTTCCTCCTGCGGATCAGCGTTGGATACCCCGACCGCGAGGACGAGCTGCAGGTGCTTTCAATCCATCGCCAGGGAGAGCCGGTCGACCACCTGACTAGCGTGCTCGATTGCCAGCAGGTGCTCTCGCTGCAGCACGCCGTGCGGCAAGTGACCGTCGACGAGTCGATCCACGAATACCTGCTCGACATCGTCGAAGCCACCCGCAACAGCAACGAGCTGCACGTCGGCGTGAGCACCCGCGGTGCCTTGTGCCTCTACCGGGCCAGCCAGTCGCTGGCCATGATCGAGGGGCGAGAGTACGTGGTCCCCGACGACGTCAAGCGCCTGGCCGTGCCCGTGCTCGCCCATCGCGTGATCACACGGGGCTATCTGCACGGAAGCCAGCGGGGCGCCGTCGAGGCCTTGATCCAGCGTTTCGTCGACGATCTGCCCGTTCCAGGTTAGCCTGCCCAAGGTCCGTCGCCATGCGCCTGCTACAACGAGTCGCCATCTCGCGGGAGGGCTGGTGCTACCTGGTCGTCATGGCCTTTATCCTGGCCGGCGCGCTGTTGCGGCAGATCAACCTGCTGGTGATCCTGTTCGGCATGCTGGCCGGGCCGATGCTGGCTAGTTGGCGCCTTGTCAAGGCCACCCTCAGGCGGCTCGACGTCAAGCGCAACCTGCCCGATTCGATCTCCGCCGGTGACTTGCTGATCGTCGAGATCGTGGCCGCCAACCGGCGCCGCCGGCTGCCGAGCTGGGTCGTGGTGGTCCAGGACTTCATCCGTCCCCAGGCCTCGGCCGGAAGCTCCCAGCTCATCCAGCCGCGCGTGCTGTTCACCTTCTTGCCGGCCGGCCGGACCACCTCGATGACCTACCGGGGCCGGCTGACGCAGCGCGGGCTCTACCAGTTCGGCCCGCTGCGCATGTCCACTCGATTTCCGCTCGGGCTCTTGTGGCACTCGGTGAACCTGGGGCAAAAGGACGAGCTGATCGTCTTTCCGCGGCTGGGACGCCTGACGCCGCTGTTCAACCGGCTGCAGAACTCGGCCGAGCCGGGGGTCGGGCAGGCGACGCGGCAACAGGGCTTTCTCGAAGGCGAGTTCTACGCCTTGCGCGACTGGCGCAGCGGAGACAGCCGCCGCTGGGTTCATTGGCGGACCACCGCCCGCAGGCAGACCGCCGTGGTCAGGCAATTCGAGCAGCAGCGCAACCAGGACGTGGCCGTCGTCCTCGACGCCTGGCAGCCCGATAAGCCCCGCGAAGAGCATGCCGACGCGGTCGAGCTTGCCGTCAGCTTTGCGGCCTCGATCGTCGCCGATCTCTGCCGCCGGGGCGGGCGTTGGCTCTGCCTGGCCATCGCCGGCCGCGAGCATTGGCTGGAGAACGGGCCCACTTCGACCGCCCTGTTGCACGAGTCGATGCGCGGACTGGCCCTGGCCCAGGCCACCTCCGCCGATCGCCTGGGCGACGTGCTGGCCGCCACCATCGATCGCATCCGCCCGGGCACCAGGGTCCTGCTCATCAGTTCGCGCGGAGTCGACTTGAGCGACTCCGGCCGCTTCGAGACCGTGTGGGCCGACGAGCGGCGGCGGCCATGGCTGTCGAGGATTCGCGTATTCGACGCCAGCCAAGACGAACTTGCCGAATTTTTTGTCCCTGCCTGAGCGGCGGGTGGAGTGGTTACGTGCACGTCGAACGCTTATTGCAAGTCAGCATGGCCGCCCTGGTCACCCTGGGCACGCTGCTGTTGGGCATGGGCGAACGCAACATGCTCTTGCCCCTGCTGGCCTTCATCGTGGCCGTCAGCTCCGTATACCTCACCGACGTCAAAGGCTGGCTGCAATTGAACACCACGCTGGCCAACGTGGCAGCCATCGCCGCCCTCTGGATGTCGGTCCGCGAACTCGACGCCCTGCACAGCGAGCGGCAACTGGTGTCCATGGCCAACCTCTTGATCTACCTGCAGTTTGTCTTGATGTACCGCAGGAAAACCGTCCGCGGATATTGGATGCTGGCCATCTTGAGCCTGCTCCAAGTGGCCGTCGCTGCCGCCTTGAACCTTTCGATCGTCTTCGGCTTCCTGCTCGTGCTGTACATGTTCATGGGTCTCTTGACGCTGGCCCTGTTCTTCCTCTATCGCGAACTGGCGGACCAGGAAGCCTCGGCCGGCCCGGGCGGCGACGAACCGACCCGCGGCCAGGGCGACCGCCGCTGGCCGCTGGCCGCCGTCCCGGCTGGCTTTTCAGGCAGGACCTCCGGCGACACGCAGCAGCCGGGGCTGGTGTGGGCCTTGTTCCGCCAGGTCGCCAGGCTCAGCGTGGTCAGCCTGCTGCTGGCCGTCGTGGTCTTTTTTGTCCTCCCACGCCTCGGCAACACCGACCGCTGGCGAACGCGGCCCGGCGGCACCTACCGCGTGATCGGTTTTTCGGAAAGCGTGACGTTGGGCGAGCTGGGCGAGGCCTACGAAAATCCCGGCGAGGTGATGCAGGTCGAGCTGTTCGATCACCTCACCGGCGAGCCGTATCGGTTGGGCGACCAGCCCCTGTTCCGCGGCGCGCTGTTGCAGACTTACGACCGCGGCCGCTGGTCACGGCGGGGAGGGCACGGTGAGAAGCCGAGGATGCCAATCGCCGAGGAGTTGCCCCCCAACGAGGATCTGGTTCGCCAGGTGATCCGGGCCGCACCGCTCGACGACGACACGCTGTTCTGCGTTGCGCCTTCGTTCCTGGTCTCGGCCGGCTACGAGTCGAACAAGTATCTCTGCTATTCCGAGCGGACCGAACAGATCCTGCGGCACGACGAGGCGGAACGCATCTTGTTGAAATTCGAGCTGGTGACCATCGGGCTGCGGGACCACTTCACCTCGAACATCTCGGTCGCCACCCGCAAGCCGCGCCAGGACGAGATCAACCAAATGCTCGATTTGCCAAAGCCGGAGGGCGGTCCGGATCCCATGGTCGGCCTCAAGGCGGTGGCCGTGCAGCGCGTCAGCCAAATCCCCGCCGGCCGAGAGCGGTGGGCCCAGTCGCTGACGGCCTACTTGCGCGACAGCGGGTCGTTCAGCTACTCCTTGACCCCCGTGACGCGCGAAAAGACCCTGGATCCGGTCGAGGATTTTGTCACGCGCAACCGCATTGGCCACTGCGAGTACTTTGCCAGCGCGTTGACTTTGATGCTGCGGTCGGTCGGTATCCCGGCCCGGATGGCCGTGGGCTTCAAAGGGGGCGAATGGAACAACATCGGCCGCTTTTACCAGGTGCGGCAGTTGCACGCGCACACCTGGGTCGAAGCGTACCTGGAGGACATCAACGACCTGCCGCTCCGGCTCCGCGGCTCGCCCATGGCAAGAAACAACGGCGCCTGGCTGACCTTGGACCCGACCCCCGCCACCGTCGATGAAGAGCCGGGCTTCGGCGAGTACGCCTTCAACCAGCTCGCCGACTTCTCCCAGTACATCTGGTCGAACTACATCATGGGCATGGACGCGCAGCGGCAGCAGGAGGACATCTACCAGCCCGTCGTGCAGTCGGTCGAAGCCACGCTCGAGCGCCTGGCCGACGCGGAGTCGCGCCGCGAGATGATGCGGGGTTTGCTGGGCTCCGATCCGCGGGGCTGGACCTGGACCGACGGCTGGTTCCACTGGCGGGCCATGATCCTGGTCACGTCGGGGCTGCTGCTGCTGGTCTTCTCCTGGCGCGCCGCGCGATGGACGGCCCGGGCGGTGATGGGGATCGTCCGCCGCCGCCGCCTGCACGCTGCCCGACGGATGGCCAGCCGCATCCAGTTCTATTGCCGCTTCGAGGAAGTGCTGGCCCGCCACGGCTGGTCGCGCGCGTCCAACCAGACGCAGTACGAGTTTGCCGTCTCGGCCGGTGGCCAGCTCGCCGAGTCGCCACGCACGCAGCAGGCCGCCGGCCTGCCCCGGCGGATCGCCGAGGCCTTCTACCGCGTCCGCTTCGGCCAGGCCTCCCTGGACAACGCGGAAGCGGCCGCGGTCGAACAAGCCGTTTCCGACCTGGCCGGCGCCCTCGACACAGCAACGAACCACGAAGAGAGCCTCTCGCGAAGGGGCAAAGGCCGCAAAGACGGACGAAAACAATGACGGACGCCACGAGGACGGCGGCTGGGTGGCTGGGGAAAAGCCCTAGCGTGCCCCAGTTGCGATGTTGACGAGGAGGAAAAACCACAAAGGACACGAAGGGCACCAAGACCCAGAGGGTTACGAAGATGAGTCGAAATACGGTCTCTCTGCGCGTCTCTGCGTCTTCCGCGGTTGAAAAGTAGCAGGCACACTTCGTGTGCCGTAGCCCTCCGTCGTCGACCGTGAGGCTCTCTCCGTCCGTCGTCATCCTTCTTCGTGTCCTTTGTGTCCTTTGTGGTTTCCTCTTCATAACGTTCCTCCTTGATATGAAAATCGGTCTCGTCGGTTACCAAGGCTCCGGAAAGAGCACGCTCTTCGAGTGGCTGACGGGCGTCGCGCCCGACCCCGCCCTGGCACACGCCGGCCAAAGCGCCATGGCAACCGTGCCCGACGCGCGCGTCGAGCCGCTGGCGGCCATCTACCGCCCCAAGAAGGTCACCCTGGCCGCCCTCGAGCTGGTCGACACGCCAGGCCTCAGCCGCACTCATGAGGGCAACCCCGCGCGGCTGGGCCTGATCCGCGAGGCCGGCTGTCTCGTGCTGGTCGTGCCGGCCTTCGACCGCGACGATCCGCTGGCCGACCTGGAGGGCTTCCGCGAGGATCTGCTGCTGGCCGACATGGAAATCGTCTCGGGCCGCATCGGGCGCCTCACCGAGAGCGTCAAGAAGCCCCGCCCCAATCGCGACCAGGAGCTGGCCGAGCTGGCCGCCCTCCAGCGCGTGCTCTCTGCGCTCGAAGCCGGCCGTGCGCTGGTCTCGGCCGGCTTGAGCGAGCAGGAGTTGAAAGCGACGCGCAGCTTTCGCCTGCTCTCCGAGAAGCCGATGCTGGTAATCATCAACGCGGCCGACGACGCCGAAGATCTCATGGCCCTTTCGCGCGGCCGTGCGGGCCAGGCCGGTCCGCCGGTCGGCGGACCCATGCTGGCCGTGCGGGTGGGTTTGGAACTGGAGCTGTCGCGGATGGCCGCGGAGGACCGCTTGGAGTTTGAGCACGAGCTGGGCCTGGCCGGCTCGCGCCGCGACGAGGTGCTCAGGGGGATTTTGGACGCCTCGGGGCAGATGCTTTACTTCACGGCCGGCGACAAGGAGGTCCGCACTTGGATGTTGCCCAAGGGGGGCACGGCTCTGGAGGCGGCCGCCAACGTTCACACCGACCTGGCCCGCGGCTTCATCCGCGCCGAGACGATCCAGTGCAGCGACCTGATCCGGCTGGGCAGCGAGCGCGAGGTAAAGGCGCACAACCTCGTCCGCCAGGAGCCGAAAGACTACATCGTCCGCGACGGCGACATCCTGACCATCAAGTTCAGCGTGTAAGCCGGATAGTAGCAGGCACACTCCGTAGTCACGTGGGTGCCCCGAAAGGGGCACTCGAAGTTTCGCTGGAGGACCCATTTGGCCAGGCTTACCCGGGGCCTCTCCGCCGACGATTGCATCCCGCCGGCCGCCGGCGAAGCGGTCCGAATCCGGCGCGAACTGGCTGCCGGCGACCTGTACAGGTTGCATTTCGCCCGTATAGCCGGACTTTCCAGGAGAACGGGGCCCGAATCGCGCAACTCCGCTCTCTTATGGGGGATGCTCCTTGCGTTCATCCTTTCGTAAAGGGGTTGCAATCCGCTCGTTTTCGGGCAAAATGACGAGATTCGCGCTTTCGGGAAACCGGGCTCGATCAAGAGCGTGGTGATCACCGACACGATCCCGCTTTAGCCCGGAGAAGCTGTTGCCCAAGATCAAGGTGCCTTGGGTGGCTGCCATGCACGGCGAGGCCATCAAGCGCATCCACCGCAACGAGTCGCTCAGCAAGCTCTTCGTGTAACGCTCAGCACGCGGAAGGACAAACGATGTTTCCGCCCATGCGCACCCAGCGGCTGCTGGCGATCCTGCTGGCGGGGACAGTGGCGCCCGGCTCCATGGCGGCACAGGACGACAATGAAGCCGACCATCAAGCGCTGCGGGAGCTGAAGGCCGTTTTCGAAAAGGCGGCCAGCGAGAACAATCTCGATCTCCTCCGGCCCCGCTTGCACGAATCGTTCACGGCCGTCACGTATACCGACCGCGAATTCACCGACTTCGAGGCATTCAAGACACGCTGGCAGGCAACCCGCGACGCCATTGTGGGAGACGGCTCTTACAAAGTCGTGCTCCGGCCCGAGCGGAGCCTGATCCAGGGCGACATCGCCATTGCGCGGGGTGATTCCAATAATTTGCTGGTAACGGGGGCGGGAAACGAATACCATTTTACGTCGCATTGGACGGCTATCTGCCAGAAATCGGACGGCCAATGGAAGCTGCTGCGGGCCCACAGCTCGCTCGACCCCTTCGGCAATCCGATGGTGGTTGCCGACGTGCGGCGGAAGCTGATTCAAGTTGGCCTTGCCGCCGCCGTTGGCGGGTTGGTGGTCGGCTGGCTCGCGACCCGCATCGTGATCCTCAGGCGCGGACCCGTCGGCTGATGGATTCACCGTGGCCGGCGCGCCCAGCGTGTCCATCGCCCCTCGCGCAACAGCAAACCAAACTCGCCCATGACTCGAACTCCGGTGCTGGAAAGCCGCGATTGCTGACCACAACGCCTGGAGATGTTCTTCCGGTGAAGCCCGACGGGCAGCTCGACTATCGTCCCACCGCGCGCCGGCCGATCGCCGGTCTCTTCCGCCGCACGGCCGAGTCGGCGGTTCGACTCTGCCTGCGGGCCGGTATCCATGCGGATGCGGTTTCTTACGGCTCGATCGTGGCCTCGGCGGCCGCGGCGCTCTTGTTCTGGCAGTCGGGACAAGCCGCCTGGCTGCTGGTCCCGGCCGCCGTGCTCTGCTACGTGCGCCTGTGGCTCAACATGCTGGATGGCATGGTCGCGCTGGCCTCAGGAAAGGCCAGCCTGCGCGGCGAGATCCTGAACGACTTTCCCGACCGGATCTCGGACGTACTGATTTTTGTGGGCGCGGCGCATAGCGGGCTTTGCCATCCGGCCAGCGGTTATTGGGTCGCGATTCTTGCGCTGTTGACCGCCTACTCCGGCACGCTGGGCCAGGCCGTGGGAGTTCAGCGCGAGTTCAGCGGAACCATGTCCAAGCCGTGGCGAATGGTCGCTCTGCACGTAGGTTCATGGATTCTGCTGGCCGATCTTTGGTGGGCCGGATGGACCAGCTCCTGGCGGCTCAGTATTCTCGACTGGACTCATCTCGTGATCATCGCCGGCTGTCTTCAAACCATCTTCGTGCGGCTCGCTCGCATCTTGCGCGCGCTCGAGAAGCGCTCTTCCAGAGAGGGAAGGCCGTAATCGAGACAGCGCGCGATTTGCACGCGGCTTCGCAACTTGCTCGCAGCTTCGTAACTGGACTGAAAACATGTCACCGCGGATGGCGCTGGAAAGCGAGATCTTCCGGGCTTACCTGGCAATCGTCATCGGCCTGCTCTTGCTCGGCGGCGCCACGCTCGCCGTACTCCGCTGGATCGCAAAACGCAACGTGCACCACGCCTGGCAAGCGTTTCAAGGCTGGCTGCTGATGGCCCCCGCCGTGCTGGCCGCCCTGTTCCTGGGACGTGTGGCGGGCATCCTCTTCATCATCGCCCTGGCGACCTGCGGATTCTGGGAATACGCCCGGGCTACGGACCTGGCTCGGGACCGCGCCATCAGCGGCGTGGTCTTCGTCGGCATCCTCGGCATGGGCGGCATCGCGCTGGCCATCGATCCTTTCCTCGGCCTGCCAGGCTGGTACGGCATGTTCATGACGTTGCCGGTTTACGTGATCGCCGCCATTTTGCTGGTCCCGATCATTCGCAACCGTGCGGCGGGGCAACTGCAAAATGTCGCGCTGGCCGTGCTGGGGTTCGTTTACATCGGCTGGATGTTGGGGCACCTGGCGTTTCTGGTCAACTCCCGCCATGCCTACGGATACCTATTGTTCCTCTTCTTCGCCGTCGAGTCCAACGACGTGGCGGCCTACTGTTGCGGCCGCCTGTTCGGGCGGCATCCGCTTCGCGGCAACATCAGCCCCAAGAAGACCTGGGAAGGCTCTTTCGGCGGCCTGGCCGTATCGCTGGCGCTGCCCTGGTTGCTGTGGTTCTCCTTTCCACATTTCGGGGCTTTGGAATTGATCCTGACCGGGCTGATCGTCGGTATTGGCGGCCAGTTGGGCGACCTTTCGATCAGCATGATCAAGCGCGACGTGGGCCTCAAGGACATGGGCAGCGCCATTCCAGGCCATGGCGGAATCCTGGACCGCATCGACAGCTTGATCTACGTCGCCCCGCTGTTTCTTCACATGGTTCGCTTTTTTCACGATTTGTACTGAACAAGGGCGTCTTCATGGTAAGCTGACGGCGCTCCGTTATTCAGCGAACCCGGTCAGCAATCCCGGCCGCGCTTGCGTCCGATCCCGCTTTGTTACGGTGCCTGCGATGAGCACGCGGCAGATCCAATCGCTGTCTCCCGGCCTGCCTGAGCAGGTCACCGAGCACAGGCTGGTCAATTGGGATGGAATCGAACTTTTCTACCGGGCCTGGCTGCCCCAGCAGCCTGCCGAGCGGGCGGTATTTCTGTTCCATCGCGGCCACGAGCACTCCGGCCGGTTCCTGGACATTGTGCCCGAGTTATCGCTGGACCGGACCGCGTTCTTCGCTTGGGACGCACGAGGTCACGGGCAATCTCCAGGCGCGCGGGGACACGCGCCGAGCTTTGCCTGCGTCGTCAAGGACCTTGATTTCTTCGTGCGCACGGTGGCGAGGCAACACGGCATTCCGCTCTCCGACGTGATCGTCTTGGGCCATAGCGTCGGCGCGGTCGCGGTGGCGAACTGGATTCACGACTATGCGCCCCCCATCCGGGCCATGGTGCTCGTCACTCCGGCCCTGCGGGTGAAGCTGTACGTCCCGCTGGCGATTCCAGCCTTGCGGCTGTGGCGGGCGGCTCGCGGCGAGAGCCCCATGTTCGTCCAAAGCTACGTGAAGTCTACGATGCTCACGCACGACCCCGAACAGGCGAAGCGCTACGACGAGGACCCGCTGATCGCACGGGCCATTGCCGTGAACATCCTCGTCGATCTGTACGACGTCTCGACCCGCCTGATCCGCGACGCGGGGGCAATTCGTCTGCCCGTGCTGCTGCTGGCAGCCGGAAGATCGGATTGGGTCGTCCGGCTGGACGCCCAGCAAGCTTTTTTCGACCGCCTCGGCTCGCCGATCAAGCGGATGCAGGCCTTCGAGGGGATGTATCACGATATTCTGCACGAGTCCGACCGGCGGCAGGTGATCGAGACGGTGCGCGATTTCATGACCGAGATGTTCGAGCGGCCCACTCCAGCGGCGGAATTGCTCGACGCGGACCGCAAAGGCCACACGCGAGACGAGTACGAGCGCTTGCTGCGACCGCTGCCGCGGCTCTCGTTACGTCGCTGGTCGTATGCGGCGCAGCGCGTCGTCATGCGGACCCTGGGTTGCTTGAGCGAAGGCATCCGTGTCGGATGGCGGAGTGGGTTTGATTCGGGTGAGTCGTTGGATTACATCTATCGGAACCAACCTCGAGGTTCGTTATGGATCGGCAAGTTGGGCGACCGCCTCTATCTGAACGCCGCGGGCTGGCGAGGCATCCGGCAGCGGCGAGAACACTTGGAAAACCTGCTGCGCGTGGCCATCGGCCGCGTGCGCGACGGCGGCCGCCCGGCGCGCGTGCTGGATATTGCTTCCGGATATGGCGGCTATATCCTGGAGATCATTCGCTCGCTGCCGCCGGGCACCGTCGAGTCGGCCCTGCTCCGCGACAACACGCCGGCCAACTTGGCTGCCGCCCGCAAAATGGCCGAGCGGATGCAATTGACCGGCGTCGGCTTCGCCCAGGCGGACGCTTTTGACGAAGAATCGCTGGCCGCGATCGATCCGCCTCCCAACGTGACCGTTGTCTCCGGACTGTACGAGCTGTTTCCAGACAACTCCATGATTCGGGCTTCTTTACGCGGCATCGCGCGGGCCATGCGCGACGGAGGGCTCCTCATCTATACCGGCCAGCCTTGGCACCCGCAGTTGGAAATGATCGCCCGTGTGCTGAGCAACCGCGAGGGCCGCCCCTGGGTCATGCGCCGCCGGACACAGCAGGAGTTGGACGAGTTGGTCCGCTCCGCCGGCTTCGAAAAAACGGAAATGGAAGTGGATTCGATGGGCATCTTCACCGTATCGCTTGCCCGGCTCGGCGCCCCCACATGAGCGAGTCCACGGATATTCTTGCCGGATACTTCAGGCTGATGAACCTCAACGGCGCCTCGCACGTGTATCGCGAGGCCGTTCGGTCCGGCGCGCTGGACGCTTTGCGCTCGGGTCGCCGGACGGCCGAGGCCGTGGGCCAGGCCTGCGGCACCGTGCACCGGCCCACGCAGTTGCTTCTCGACGCGCTGTCGGCGCTGGGCCTGTTAAACAAGAACGATGAGGGCTATGCACTCGATCCGCTGGCCCAGATGCTGCTGATGGGCGATTACCGCAACCTCGGAGACGAGTACTGGGCCCAATTGCCGGCATGGCTCAAGACGGGCGAGCCGCTTGTGAAAATGGACGACATCGCGCAGCGTGAAGCCCACTACCAGGCCCAGGCGGCCATCCTCGGCTGGATGCTGACGCCGGCGGCACGATGCGCCGCGCACATCATGCGGGCAAACTGGGTTTCGGAGGCGGCACGCATCCTCGACATCGGCGCCGGCTCGGCCATCTGGAGTTTGACGCTGGCCCGCGAAACTCCCACGGCAACCGTGACGGCGGTCGATTGGCCGTCGGTGTTGGAGGTCGCCGCCGAGACGGCCGGGCAATTTGGGCTGTTGGACCGTCTGACCAAGCTCCCCGGCAATTATCATGAGATCGAGTTCCCGCGGGGCTGGTTCGACGTGGCGATCCTCGGCAACGTGACCCACCTGGAGAGACGTAGTGATAACGTGGCGTTGCTCGCCAAGACGCGCGGCGCTCTCAAGCCGGGCGGGCGGGTCGTTATCTTCGATATTTTTCCGGGGCAGTCTCGCGGCGACTTGAACCGCGCACTCTATTCCCTGGGTCTTGCCTTACGGACAAAGCACGGGCACGTTTACTCAGTGCAAGAATTTGACTCGATGCTTCGTGAAAGCGGATTCGGCCCGCCCCAACTTTTTCCCTTGGAGGTGCCTCCCTTCGCCCTCGGCATGCTGACCGCCGCCACGCTGTAGCGACAGTCTCTCTTCCCGCCCCGTGTGGGGCGTGGAGGGGCTAGTCAGCGTGGATGCGCCGAAAGGGGCACTTAAAGTTTCGCTGGAGGACCCATTTGGCCAGGCTTACCCGGGGCCTCTCCGCCGACGATTGCATCCCGCCGGCCGCCGGCGAAGCGGTCCGAATCCGGCGCGAACTGGCTGCCGGCGACCTGTACAGGTTGCATTTCGCCCGTATAGCCGGACTTTCCAGGAGAACGGGGCCCGAATCGCGCAACTCCGCTCTCTTATGGGGGATGCTCCTTGCGTTCATCCTTTCGTAAAGGGGTTGCAATCCGCTCGTTTTCGGGCAAAATGACGAGATTCGCGCTTTCGGGAAACCGGGCTGTCGGCTAGGCCGATCAAGCGGCATGCAATTGGCACCCGGGTTCCCGTGGCGAGCGCGTGCTTTCTTTCTGAAGCGTTGAGGCAGATTGAGGTTAAGCGATGGCGGAGTTTTTGAAGGTTGAGACGCGCACCTCGCGCGGCAAGCGGCATGCCAGACGAATGCGGCTGGCCGGATCGGTGCCGGCCGTCCTGTATGGCCATGGAGAGCAGACCATCAGCCTTTCGGCCCCTTCGGAGCAGGTTAAGGCGGTCATCCGGCATGGGGCCCGCGTGGTCGACCTCCAAGGCGCGGTGTCCGAGAAGGCTTTTATTCGCGATCTGCAGTGGGACGTCTACGGCACGGAAGTCCTGCACCTCGATCTGACTCGTGTCTCCGCCGACGAAAAAGTGGAGGTGCAGGTCACCGTCGAGCTTCGCGGAGAAGCGCCGGGCGTCAAGGATGGCGGCGTCGTCTCGCAACTGCTGCACGAGGTCGAGGTCGAGTGCCTGGTGACGGCGATCCCCGAAAAATTGTCGTTGAACATCAACGAGTTGAAGCTGGGCGACTCGCTGTCGGCCGGCGATATCGCCCTGCCCGCGGGCACCACGCTGCTCTCCGACCCCGAAGCGATCATCGTGCAGTGCGTTGAGCCCAAGCCGGAGGAGGAGGAAGCGGCCATCGTGGGCGAGGGTGCCGAGCCGGAGATCATTGGGCGCAAGCCCGAAGAGGAGGAGGAAGAGGAAGGCTAGTTGGAGCTCTGATGAAGCTGGTGGTGGGCCTGGGCAACCCCGGCCGCAAGTACGAAGGCACCCGGCACAACGTCGGGTTCGAGGTGCTGGCGGATTTGGCAAAGCGGTTTGGACAGGGCGCCGCCCGATCGAGTTTCCAGGCCGAGGTGGTCGACGCTAACCTCGGCGGCGAGCGGGTCGTGTTGTTGTGCCCGCAGACGTTCATGAACAACAGCGGGGCCAGCGTGGTGCGGGCCCGCGATTTTTACAAGCTGGAGAATCACGAGCTACTGGTCATCTGCGACGACTTTAACCTCCCCCTGGGCCGCCTGCGGTTTCGGGCCAAGGGGTCGTCGGGGGGCCAGAAAGGTTTAGAGGACATCATCCGCCGCCTGGGGGGCGACGAGTTCGCCAGGCTGCGGATCGGCATCGGACAGCCGCCGGAGGGTTGGGACCCGGCCGACTACGTGCTGGGGCGATTCGCCAAGGCCGAGCGCGCCGAGGCGGATGCCGCCGTGTGGCGGGCCGCGGACGCCGCGGTGGCTTGGGTCCGCGATGGGATTGAGAAGTGCATGAATCAGTACAATGCGTAACCCAGTGCGATGCATGACTCAGTGAATGACGTTGTGCCGATACGGCGAAGACCCGGCCGTCACGTAACGAAAACCGGATTTGATCCACCAGGAGCTTGATTTGGCGCAGAACGTTTACGAAGGCTTGTTCATACTGGACTCGAACCGCTACGGGCGCGACGCGGCCGGCGTCTCGGGCCAGATTGCCGAAATGGTCGCAAAATATGACGGAGAAGTCCTGGTCAGCCGGCTCTGGGAAGAGCGGCGGCTGGCCTATCCGATTTCCGGACAGCGCAAGGGAACTTACTGGCTGGCCTACTTCAAGCTCGACAGTGGCCAGGTGCCCAAGATCGAGCGGGAGTGCCAGTTGAGCGAGAGCATCCTGCGGGCGCTGATCCTCAAGGTCGATCCGCGGATCGTCGACGCCCTGGTCAGCCACGCGCTGACCGCCGGCACCGACGTGACCAAGAGCCGGCGCGAGCAGCCGGTCGCCGTGGAGCCGGTCGTCGAGGAGATCGAAGAAATCGCGGAAGTGGCCGAGTTGGGCAACTGACGTTTCCCCGGGGTTTTCCCGCGTTCTTAGGCTCTAAGCAAAAAGGGGGGTGCCATGGCGAGCTACAACAGGGTGATTCTGCTTGGCAACATGACCCGCGATCCCGAGCTGCGCTACACGCCCAGCGGCACCGCCGTCTCGGAAATCGGCCTGGCCGTGAACGACCGGCGCAAGGGTGCCAACGGCGAATGGATCGAGGAAACCACGTTCGTGGACGTGACCCTCTGGGGACGCACCGCCGAGGTGGCCAGCGAGTACCTGGGCAAGGGCGCGCCGCTGCTGATCGAAGGCAGGCTGAAACTCGATCAGTGGGAAGACAAGGGCGGCGGCGGCAAGCGGTCCAAGCTGCGCGTGGTTTGCGAGCGGATGCAGATGCTGGGCGGCAAGCCCGGCAGTGGCGGTGGCGGCGGAGGCGCCCAGCGGAGTCAGGCCGCCGGTGGCCGGGCTCAGCCCTATGACGAATCAGAATACGCCGCTCCGACCGAGCACTACGCCGAACCGAGCGGCGCTGCCTCAGCCAGCCAACCACCCGACGATGACATCCCGTTTTAGGCCGGCCGATTCGTCCGCGACAAGACCCCTGCTTGCATAACCATGCCCCGATCGAGATCGGGGCGCGAACGTTGTATCATCTCCATCTCCTGGGCGCGTAGTCTGAATATGCCAACAAGCAAGCCACGCAAACGCAAACTGCCGCACCGCAACAGGCGGCTTCCCAAGGCTGCCAGCGGCGGCATCGAACTGTTGCTGATCCAGTCGGTGGACCATCTGGGCAAGCAGGGAGACGTCGTCGCCGTCAAGCCCGGCTATGCACGCAACTACCTGCTGCCGCAGGGCCTGGCCGCCATCGCCACCGACCATCACAAGCGCATGATCGACAAGCACAAGGCGCGGCTGGCGGAAATCCAGAAGTCCCGCCTGGCCGGCTTGCGAAGCCAGGCCGAGGAGCTCAGCCGCCAGAGCGTCACCATCGAGGCCAATGCCAACGACGAAGGACACTTGTACGGCTCGGTGGGCGCGGCCGAGATCGTGGCGGCCTTGAAACGCAACGACATCACCATCAGCACCGACCAGGTCCGACTGAAGGGACCGCTCAAGGAGCTGGGCTTGTACACGGTCAACATTCACATGGGCCACGAGATCGAGACCGAACTGAAGGTCTGGGTGGTGCCCACCGTGTCGGACGAGGGCGCGGAAGCCAAGCCGGCCAAGAGTTGATCTCTCGGGCCTTGCGGCTGCTACAATACGCCGGCGATAAGGAGTCAGGATGGCTACAGCGCGGCGCATTGACGAACGAGCGGGCGGCCCACGGCTGCAGTCGGAGATTCTCGACCGGCTGCCGCCGCAGAATCTCGAGGCCGAAAAAGGCGTGCTGGGCAGCCTGCTGTTGGACCCCGAGCTCTGCGACGAAGTCGCCCTGCTGTTGCGGCCCGTTGACTTCTATTCGGGCCCGCACCAGACGTTGTTCGCACACCTGCTGGCGATGCACAACGACGGGGTGCGGATCGATGTCACGCTGCTCAACGAGCGCCTGAAGAAGTGCAACGACCTGGAAGCCATCGGGGGCCTCGCCTACCTGGCCGAGGTGGCCGACTCGGTTCCGACCGCGGCCAATGCCACCTATTATGCCCAGATCGTCCGCGACAAGGCCACGCTGCGCTCGCTGATCCACGCCAGCACCGAGATCCTCCGCGACGCCTACGACCAGTCGCTCGAAGCCCGCGACATGCTCGGCCGCGCCGAGGAAAAGGTGTTCCGCATTCTCGAGGACCAGGGCACCGGCGACCTGGCGCCGCTGGAGGACGTGCTGCACGAGGCCCTCTCGCGGATCGATGCCCGGCTCGAAAAGGGGGGCGGCATCGGCGGCATGCCGACCGGCTTCACCGATCTGGACGGTCTGACCGGCGGCTTCCACGATGGCGAGTTGGTGATCTTGGCCGCGCGGCCCAGCATGGGCAAGACCGCGTTGGCCACCAACATTGCCGACCACGTGGCAATCAGCGGGCTGCGGACCACGCTGTTTGTCAGCCTCGAAATGTCACGCCTGGAACTGGCTGAGCGCATGCTTTGCGGCCATGGCCGCATCAACGGCCACAAGCTGCGCAACGGCTTCATCTCCGCCACCGACCGCAAGAAGCTGATCGAGTCGTCCGTGGCGATGAGCAAGGCGCCCTTGTTCATCGACGATACGCCCAGCCGGACGATGACCGAGATTGCCGCCACCGCCCGCCGCCTGCGCCGCCGGGAGAAGCTGGCGTTGGTAATTATCGACTACCTGCAGCTCATCGAGCCGGACAACCCCAAGGATCCCCGGCAGGAGCAAGTGGCCAAGATCGCCCGGCGGCTCAAGGGGCTGGCCCGCGAGTTGAAGCTTCCCGTGCTCTGCCTGGCGCAGCTCAACCGGCAAGCCGAGGTAACCAAGGACAACCGGCCGCGTCTCAACCACTTGCGCGAGAGCGGCGCGATCGAGCAGGATGCCGACGTGGTGCTGTTCGTGCACCGCGACGAGTATTACCAGAGCAACGACGACGACCGCTCCCGCGTGGCCGGTCAGGCCGACCTGATCATCGCCAAGCAGCGCAACGGCCCCACCGGCGACATCAAGCTGGCCTGGCTGCAGGACTACACCCGCTTCGAAAACCTGGCCCGCCAGCAGTACGACTTTTGAAGATACATCAGCCTTCGGAGGTCTCCGGTCGGCCACGGCCCCAACTCGCCTTGTACCCCGCGGTCAGTTCCGGTATTTCTACCCAGTCTGATCGGGCCGGGCGGCTTGGACCTGGAAGCTCTATTCTACCCAGTCCGCGCCGGCTGCCAGGCTTCAGGCCGTGCCCTTCAAAGATCTCGTCTGCTTCGCGAACACCACCGAAAGGCCCTGGATGGTCGGCCGCCGCCTTGACCTGTACTTGCGTGCTTGCGCGGCCGGCCTGTTGGCACTCTCGGCCACGGCGCCGGCGGCGGCCCAGGAATCGATCCCGCCTGGACGCCTCGAGAGCGGCCCCGCCTTCCCCGCCGGGCCTCCCGCGACGAACCTCGTGCCGGGCCTGCCCGACCCGGATAACCAGCAGCAGGTGATCGACGTGCGGGTGGAAGGCCACCAGAGCATGCCCCTTCAAAGAATCAGGCGATTCATTCGGACCCGCGGCGGCCGCCCGCTCGATCCCGAGGTGGTCGAAGGCGACGTCCGCAACCTGGTCAAGTCGCGGCTGTTCCTGAGCGTCGACACTTCGTACCAACCGGTGCCCGGCGGCGTGATCGTCGTCTTTCACGTCGTCGAGCGGCCCATGCTGCAATACGTCCATTACGTGGGCAACACGATTGCCGTGCGGCATCTGGATAAGCAGACCGAACTGAAGAAGGGAGACGCGCTCGATCCATACGCGATCGAGGAAGCCCGCCGCAAACTCCAGGAGTATTACATCTCCAAGGGATTCTCCAAGGCCACCGTGAGTGTGGTCGAAGGCGGCAATTCGGCCGACCGCGGCGCGGTGTTCCTGATCAACGAGGGGCAAAAGCAGAAGATCCTTTACGTCGATTTCGTGGGCAACACCATCGTGGGCGACGGGCGCTTGCAGACACAGATCGAGTCGAAACGCCCACTGCTATTCTTGTTCAAGGGCCAGGTCGACCGCGAAAAGATCGACGCCGACGTCGATCGGCTGACCACGTACTACCGCAGCCTTGGCTTCTTCAGCGCCCGCATCGGGCGCGAGCTGGTATTCAACGACAAGCAGAACTGGGCCAAGCTCACGTTCGTCATTGATGAGGGACCCCGTTACGTGGTCCGCAAGGTCTCCTTCATCGGCCACAGCAAGTTCAGCAGCGACGAGCTGGCGGCCGGACTCAAGCTCAAGGACAACCAGTTCTTCGACCAGGCGGCCATGACCAAGGACGTGTCGCTGCTGTCGGACAAGTACGGCAGCCAGGGCTACATCTTCGCCGACGTTCGGCCCGACCCGCGCTATGCCGAGGAGCCCGGCGAACTGGACCTGGTCTACCAGATCGCGGAAGGCGACCGCTACCGGGTGGGCCGGATCGACGTGCTGATCGAGGGCGAAAACCCGCACACGCAGCGCGACACGGTGCTCAATCGAATTTCGCTGCGGCCGGGCGACATTGTCGACGTCCGCCAGAAGCGGGCCAGCGAACGGCGGCTGCGGGCCTCAGGCCTGTTCATGAACGACCCAGCGCAGGGCATCCAGCCCAAGATCGTGTTCGGAAAGCCCAAAGTCAACGACGAGGCGATTTACGCCGAGCGACCGCCTGGCTCCGGATCATTCCGCGGACAGAGTCCTGATGGACCGCACTGGCGGCAGCCGGCGACCGGCAGTCCCGGTGATCGTTGGATCGTCCTCTCGGTTCAGGGGCGGCTGGCCGATCCTGGCCCGCTGGTGCCCCCCCAGTCGCCGGCGCCCGCGGCCGCTGCGGATCTCCAACAAAAGCCTGCTTCCAACCGGGAGACATGGTGACAGCCGAATCCAGGCAGGCCATCGACCGGCAGCCAAGCGCGGCAGCCGCCCGCGTGCATCCGTGCCGCGGGTACGCGCTGGGCGTGGCGGTCGCATCGTGTATTCTGGCGGCCAGCCTGGCGCGGGCCGGCGAATCTTCCAACCGGCCGGCGCAGACCGTGGGACAGGTGCCGCTGAGAGCCATCGGTCCGGATTCGCGGCAGGCGCCGCGCGAGCGCCCGCAGAGGGCTGGGCACCGCGGCGCCAGTGCGCAGGCCACCCCCCGGCGAAGCATGTCGCCCGTGGTTCGTGGTCAGAGCCCCGGCGAAGCCTGGGCCGGCGAGGGGGGCTATGACGACTCGCAGGCCTACTACCAGCAGGGCTCGCGGCCCGCACAGTCGTTCGGCTCGATTACGGCCGGCCAGGTCCCCATACAGCCCACCGACCCGTATTCGTCGCCCAGCTATCCGCGCCGGGATGCCGCCGGCCGCGGGGCCGTGGTGTCCGTTCAGTACACTTCTCCCACGGCGCCGCCCAACTACATCCCACCGCCGCGAGGCGGCGTTTATGTCCCACCCTCCACGCGATCGGTTCCGGAAGAAGAACGCGTATTTACCGCTCCCGGCGCGGACGTTCCCTTTGGCGACGGCGGCGGATACGTGGGCCCCGAATTGATTCCGACCCCCGGTGAGCTTTATCCGCCCGACGTGCCCTTGTTCGAGCCGAGTATCGACTTGCAGGCGATCGCTCCTGAAACGCAGACCGGCCGGATCATGCTCGGCGTGGGCGTGAACTCCAACGCCGGCGTGGTCGGCAACATCGTCGTTGACGAGCAGAACTTCGACTGGCGGCGCTTCCCCTCGAGCTGGGAGGAAGTACGCAACGGCCAGGCATTCCGCGGCGCGGGCCAGCAGTTTCGCTTGGAAGCGGTGCCGGGCAACCAGGTGTCGCGATACCTGATCTCGTTCCGCGAGCCGTACCTGGGTGGCACGGGGATCAACTTCGGGCTGACCGGCTCGTTCTTCAACCGCCGTTACCGCGACTGGGACGAAGAACGCCTGGGCGGCCGCATCAGCCTGGGATACCAGTTCGCGCAGATCACGCCCGATCTGTCGGGGTCGGCCTCGCTGCGTCTGGAAAACGTGGAGATCAGCAACGCCCGCTTCCCGACGCCCCCCGAACTGGCCCGCGTCATCGGCGACAATGGTGTGTATTCGGCCGAGTTCGCCCTGATGTACGACACCCGCGACAGCGCTTTTTTGCCCACGGAGGGAGGCCGGCTCAAGCTGGCTTTCGAGCAGGCCTTCGGCGACTTTGATTTTGGCCGCGCCACCGTCGAAGCACGCCGCTACTTTTTGATGCGCGAGCGGCCTGACGGATCGGGCCGGCACGTGCTCACCTTGGGAACCGACTTGGGCTTTACAAGCAGCGATACGCCGATTTTCGAGAACTTCTTTGCCGGCGGCTACACCACGCTGCGCGGCTTTTATTTTCGCGAGGCGTCGCCCCGCAGCATGAACGTGGTGGTCGGCGGGCGATTCCAGTGGATCAACTCGGTCGAATACATGTTCCCCGTCACGGCCGACGACGCCCTGCGGGGCGTGGTGTTCTGCGACTTCGGCACGGTCGAACGGGAAGTGGAGCTGCACAGCGAGAACTTCCGCGTTTCACCCGGCGTCGGCATCCGCGTGACCATCCCCGCCATGGGTCCCGCGCCCATTGCTTTGGACCTTGCCTTCCCCGTGGCCCACGCCGACGGCGACCGCATCCAGACCGTCAGCTTCTTCGTCGGCTTCAGCCGTTGACGCTAGTTGCTAGTTCCTGGTTGCTAGTTCCTAAGAACAACTAGCAACCAGCAACTAGCAACTAGCAACTAATTGCGTCCCAGCAGCCGGTCGACGGCGGCGCCGATATCGGGGCTGGCCATCAGCGTTTCGCCCACCAGGATCGCGTCGACGCCCGCCGCCTCGAGCCGCTCCACGTCCGAGCGCGTGCGAATGCCGCTTTCGCTGATCAGCACGCACTCGTCCGGCACCCGCGGACGCAGCCGCAACGTGTGCGACAGGTCGGTCTCGAACGTCCGCAGGTCGCGGTTGTTGATGCCGATCAACGTGGCCCCGGCGTCGAAGACCCGCTGCAGGTTGTCCGGCTCATACAGCTCGACCAGCGGAGCGAGCCCCAACTCCAGTGCCTCGTCGTGCAGCGAGCGGAGCTGGCAATCATCGAGGCATTCGGCAATCAACAGCACGGCGTCGGCGCCGGCTGCCCGCGCCTCCAGCAATTGGTACCGATCGAGAATAAAATCCTTGCGGAGCACCGGCAAATCGACCGCCGCGCGCACTTGCCGCAGGGAGTCCAGGTGTCCCTGGAAATAAGTCTCATCCGTCAGCACGCTCAGGCAGGCGGCGCCGTGGCGCTGATACGTCAGGGCTATCTCCACCGGGTCGAAGTCCGCCCGGATCAACCCCTTCGAAGGACTGGCTTTCTTCACCTCCGCCACCAGCCGGATGGGACCTGGCCCGGCCAACGCGGCGAAAAAATCACGCACCCTCCCAGTGCCGGCCAGTTGCTCCAGCAGCAGGGACTCGGGCCGCTCCAGCTTGGCCAGGGCGATCTCCCGCCGCTTGCTGGCCATGATCTTGTCGAGAAGGGTGTCCATCAAAAAGGCAACCAGGAGCTAGAGCAGGCCGAAAGCCTACTCTACAAGGAGGTACAGCAGGCTGGAAGCCTACTCTACAAGGCCCTCAGTGCTTGAAGTGCCGCCGCCCCGTGAAAACCATGGCCAGCTTGTGGGCGTTGGCGGCCGAAATCACCTCGTCGTCCTTGCGCGAGCCGCCCGGCTGGATCAACGCGGTCACGCCCGCGGCGGCCGCAGCCTCGATCGAGTCGGCAAACGGAAAGAAGGCGTCCGAGGCCAACGCGGCCCCCGCGGACTTCGCGCCCGCCTTGGCCAGAGCAATCTGCACCGAATCGACGCGGCTCATCTGTCCCGCGCCCACGCCGGCCAGCGCCTGCTCGCGGCACACCACGATCGCGTTCGACTTGACGTGCCGCACCAGCCACCACGCAAAATGCAGGTCCAGCCATTCGCTCTCGGTGGGGCTGCGATGGCTCACGGTCTTCCAGTCGCTGGTCGGATCGGCGAGCACGTCGGCCTCCTGCACCAGCAGCCCGCCCGCCACGCGCCGGTAGTCCCAGCGCGGCGCCTCGGCCGGCAGCGAACCCACCTCCATCAGCCGCACGTTGGCCTTCCACTTGGGCCGCGTGGTCAGCAGCTCCAAAGCTTCGGCCGTGTAGCCGGGAGCGACGATGGCTTCGATAAACCGATCCGGCTCCACGAGCACTTCGGCCGACGGGGCGTCGACAACGCGGTTGAAGCCGAGCACGGAGCCGAAAGCGCTGACCGGATCGCCCGCAAGCGCGCGCCGCGTGGCCATGGCCAGCGCCTGCGCCTGGGCGGCGCCGCACGGATTGTTGTGTTTGATGACCGCGGCGGCCGGGCCCTCCAAACCTCGCACGATGGCCAAGGCGCTATCGAGATCGAGCAGGTTATTGTACGACAGCTCTTTGCCATTCAGTTGCCGGGCCGATACCACGTTGTCCCGGCCGGCAAGCGGCTCGGCGTACAAAGCCGCCCGCTGGTGCGGGTTTTCACCGTAGCGGAGCACCTGGCCGAGCGACAGATCCAACTGCCAGCGCGGGCCGAATGGTTGCTCAAGCTCGCCATGGGACTCCTGCTGGCGCGCAAACCAGGCGGCAATGGCGCCGTCGTAGCGCGCCGTATGGTCGAAGGCGGCAGCCGCCAGCTTCCGCCGCAGCTCGATCGACGTGCGGCCGTGCGCGGCGATCTGCTCCAGGATCTCGCCATACTGCTCGGGGCTTGTGGCTACGGTGACAAAGGCATGGTTCTTGGCCGCGGCGCGCACCAGCGACGGCCCGCCGATGTCGATTTGCTCGATCGCCTCAGCCGGAGAAACATGGTCGCGGGCGATCGTCGCCTCGAACGGATAGAGATTCACGACCACCAACTCGAACGGAACAATGCCGTGCCGCGCCAGTTCCTCCATGTCCTGGGCATGATCGTGCCGGCAGAGGATGCCCCCGTGCACTTTGGGGTGCAGGGTCTTGATCCGCCCGTCCATCATCTCCGGGAAGCCGGTATAGGCCGATACGTCCTCGACGGCGAGCCCATCCGCTTCCAGCGAGGCGCGCGTGCCCCCCGTGCTGTAAATCCGCACGCCGGCGGCGGCCAATCCGCGGGCGAACTCCCCCAGGCCGGCTTTATTGCTCACGCTGATCAGCGCTCGCTGAATTCGTGGCGATTCCATTGGCCATCCGTGGGGCAGGCCTGGCGCGAGCGACCGGAAGGTTGCCCTCGTGCTCGCACCGGCAGGCTAGTCAAAGGGATCCGCCGCTTCATCCGCCGCGTCGGCCGGCTCTTCCATCTCGGCCTCGGCCTCCTCGCTGTCCGGCTCGTCGCTGTCCGGCTCGTCGCTGTCCGGCTCGTCGCTGTCCGGCTCGTCGGTCTCCGGCTCTTCGCCTTCGGCCGGCTCGTCGGGGGCCACCGGGGCGGGCGGGCGGGCACGATGGATCACCGGCTCGCTCAATTGAACTTCGTGCAGGCATTGGATCAAGCCGGTCCGCGTGCCCAGGTAGATCCGGTCGGTCTGGTCGTTGACTAGCTTCAGGTCCAACGCCGAGGTTTCCAGCGATCCAAGCCGGGCGCCGCTCTGCGCGTCGAGAATCACCAACCTGCCCAGCAAATCGACCGTGTATAAGCGCGTCGGGCTGGCCGCGACAAAGTGGTATATGCCCGGCACCGACCATTGCTCCACCCCCGTCTCCACCGACAGCCGGAACAGACCGCCCGTCTCGGGAATCAAGAACAGCGAGTCACCGATCACTACCGGCTGTTCCACGACCGGATTGCCGCTGGAGAACTTCCACGAGGCATAGCCCCGTTCTTCGCGGATCGCATACACGTAGCCGTCTCGCGAGGCGGCGTACACGAACGGCGTTCGGTACGACAGCGGGGCCGTGATTGCACCGCGGGCGCTGAACTTGAATCGCGCCGCCAGGTCCTCCGGAGTGACCGAATAAACGTTGCCTTGCGACGTCGCCCAAACCACGTTGGTCGAGGTGACAATCGGCGCCGACTCGGCCATCCCTTTGCCCTGGTACACCAGCGGCTGGTCCTTCAGCAACTTCTCCAACGGGTCCAGCAGATCGTCCTCTTTCGGATCAGGCAGCAGGTAGCTCATCAGCACGCCGCTCGTCAAAGGCACGTAGGCCCGATTGTGACTGATCGCCACCCCGGCGCTCGGCACCCCGTTCAGCCGCTTCTCCCAGACCAGGCGGCCTGTGTCGCGCTCAAACAGATACAGGTGCGCCCCGTTGTTGGTGACGACGAATCGGTCGTTGGCGGCCGGCGGCGTCACGGGATAATTGGGACGGCCAACATGGGCGATCCAGAGCGTCCGCCGCGTCTCCGCGTCCATCACCTGGATCGTGGCCTGGTCGGTCTGCACCATCAACAGGCCGTCTTCGAGCGACACGTGTGCAATCCGCCCGCGCGAACGGTCCACCTCGACCTGCGTCACCCAGGCCCGCGTCAGGCCGTGCCGCAATGCCTCGCTCTGAGGTATGATTTCCCGCCCAAGACGCTGGGCCCAGGCAGAACGTGTCGAGAACATTGCCGCGGCCGCCAGCACGGCCAGCGCCAGCACGGACCAGCGTCGAATCACCACGAATTTCATCGATGCGACTCCCTCATTCCCTCCGGCGGCGGATAGCGTAGGCGGGCCAACCTCTCTATCATAATCGGTGAGCCGGTCAGGCGGCACGAAAAAAACGGCGTTTTCGCGGACAAAACGCCTCCCGACGGCCCGGAGATGCTTGATGGATCCAGCGACGTCCCTCACAAAAGACCAGGCGGCCTTGGAAATGCTCGGCTACCTGAACTTTTCCTCGGGGACCTCGGATGCCCGATTCCTGAGCAATCTGAACGCCGTCGCCGGATGCCTCATGGCAGCCAACCCCCCCCAGGGCAACTGGTGGAACCAACTCGGCCACTGGCTCGTGGCACAGCTCGGAGCCTGCCGCGGCACTTCGGCTGCCTTCAGCCACCTGGAGCAGGCCGAGGCGATCATCCCGCTGGTACTCCACGGCTTACTGCCCGCCTATCGCGATTTTCACCGGGAGCTACTGTTCCATCAGTCCGAGGCGGACTTGTTCCAGCCTTTCTTTGTCGGGCGGGCCTTCGAGGCGGCCTTGGAACAGGGACCTGCCTGGCATGACCGGGAGCGGATCGTGGCCGGGGCGCTGGGCCGGCTGAACGACTTCGTGGGCCATCGTCCGGTCGCCGTGCTGAGGACGGCCCACAAGATCGAACCCTACCCGCACGAACTGGTACGGCCGATCCCGATTTATATCCGGGGGGCCGGCGTGGCGGTGGGCAGGTACCAGGGCGTGATCGAGCAGGCACTGGCGATCCTCGCCGCGTCGCCGCCGGAAATCCAGGAGCAGTCCTGGTTCGATCTCGACTTGCTGGACGAGCTGGCCGTCGATCCGCGGGCCTATGACTTCGATCATCCCGTGAACAAGCGGCCCAACTACCAGTTTGGCCAATGGGACCCGCACCACATCGACAACCTGGGACGCTACCGCCGCTTTGTCTTGCAGCAAGTGACCCTCGATGCGCTGGTCGATCGGGTCGACTCGCCCGGCGAGCTGGCGCGCGGCGAGGCCTTGTTCGAAGCCGGAGCCGTGCTGGCCGGCGTCGTGCTCATGGCTGCCGGCATTTCCGGACGCGGGCCCGACACGCACGATTCCACCGTGACGTTGGCCACCCTCCTGCCCACAATCGCCGGCTATCGCGATGCCTTCTACAGCGCCCTGCTGGAAGGCCTCGCCGGCCCGCACGGCCAGCGGCTGCGGGCTGAAGCCGCCGCCTTGAAGCAGCCATTCGGCGGCGCCCGCCAGCACCTCAACCAGCGGCTCGCCCGGCTGCGCGCCATCCAGCTTCAGCACGTGCATCTCGCCCAGTTGTTTGCCCGCATGGGCTACCCCCAGGCCAGCAGCCGCCAGGCCCGCGTCGTGCCGGTCGCTTCGGCCCGCTTGCTGTGCGAGATCAACGGCCGGCTGACCGCGGCCCACCACGCCATCGACCGTGTTCAACTGGAGGAGGCCGGCCGCCTGCTCCCCGAAATCGAAGACCTTCTCCAGCGGGCCATCGAATGCGGGGCGCTGGTCGATCCTTGGAACATCCTCGGATTTCAGGGGCAGTTCAGCTTGTTCCCCGCCGTGGAGAACAGCGTCCGCGATCACCGGGTCGATGTGCTGGTGCACCTCGTCTCCGAGATCTTCGGCCTTTACGCACGCCTGCAGGGCGAGGCCGCGGCGCGCGGCCAGGCACCGTTGGCCGAGACGCTGTCGGGGCGGCTCGCTGCGTTGGCTCGCTGGTGGGATCGCTTCGCCACGCTCGACGTGGAGGGGGTCGAGCATGTTTCGGGACGCGAGGCTGCCGAATCGGCCGCGCACGTTGCCGCCGCGCTGGGCGCCTGGCATCAGGTGGGAGCCGCTGCCGGCGATCTCGGCTTCTGGCGGAAGCACGTCCAACGCTTCAACTCGCCCAAAGCCTACGCGCTGGTCGTCGAGGCCCTGCTGGAGAAACGCGATTTCGTGGCTTCCATGGCCCTTCTGATCCAATGGATTGGCCGGGCCCAGCAGGTGCCGCTCCTCGATGGCGAGTACTCATTTTGCGACCTGGCAATCGCCTGGCTGCAGGCGCTGCGCGAACCCTCGCCGGCCCGCGTCCGGACGGATCCTTCCGCACGGCAAGCTGCCGCTCCCGATCCGCCTACGGCGGACCAGCGCTGGCAGTGGTGCACCCGCTTCTTCGATTACCTGGAAGCCAATGCCGAGGAATACTGGGAAGTCCCCCGCTTCGAGCTGGCAAACAATGCATCCGCCCAGTCGAGGCCGTCCGACGACGACCCCGACGACGGCAACCGGCACGGCCTGTTCAGTGCGGCCTACGAGGAGGTCAGCTACCGCGATAGCACCGACGACGGCCTCGAGGCCGATATGCTCCAGGGCGGTCCGCCGGCCGGCGACGTCGAGCTGAACCTGGAATTCGAGCGGCTGGCAAAGCGGCTGCTGTTTTTGTCCACCCTGGCCCGGCTGTGGAAGATCGCGGCCGCCTGTTCCGTTGCCGGCGGCGACTGCGCCGGACACGACGAAGTGCTGCGGGCCTGGTTTGCAAGGGCCGTGGCCAATCGCCGCGATCTGTTCGACCTGCTCAACACGGTCCACCGCTATCCGTTAAACGAGCCTGCGGCCGGCCGCGAGTCGCTGCTGGAGTACAACCGCCGCCGCGCCGCGAAGGAATGGCTGCTGGCGAGGATCATCGCCGCTTGCGTCGATACGTCGGACGCGGCCCGCTTGCTGGCGGCAGCCGCCGAACGCCTCGACGCCGGCGGCGACCTGGCCGCCTGGGAGCGGTCGGCCGTCGACGTGCTGCGGCCCATGTTTCGTGGAGACGCACAGCGCACTCAGGCCTGTTTCGCGGCACTTCGCCCCTTGCTGGAGCAAGAACCGATCGTGTACGTGCCGCTCGCTAGGCACGGCGCACCCGGCCCGATCGTGGGAGCTTATACGCTGCAGCAGCTCTTGCTGGGCCTGTTGGCCGGCTTTCCCCGGCTGGGGCTGTTGGCTGAAACCTGCCAGGTGATCGAAACGACCCACAACATGGAACAGCATCGCCCTCCGGGCAAACCGGCCATTACCGAGTTCGGCCGCCTGTTCGAGGCCGGCTACCGGTCGCTGGTCGAGGCGTTGGTCAGGGCGGCCGGGCCTCAGCCGGCTGCCGGCGACAGCGAAGACGTTGCCGCCGTCTCGGATGCCGAATTGATCGAATGCCTGGAACGGCTGACCGAGTCGCTGCTCCGGCATTGGCTGGCGCACAGCCGGTCGTTGCGTTTATCGGTGCTGGAAAAAGTGGCCGACTCGGATCGCTGGCAGGAACTGAAGGATTTCATCGAGCGTTACGGCGGCGACCTGTTCACGGTGAAGTTCTGCAACCTCGACAACCTGCGAGCGATCCTGCACCAGGGAGTCGACCGCTGGTTAGGCCGCCTTGAAGAGCGCGACGACGAACCGGGCAGGCCCGCTCTGTTGGACGACCTCGACCGCGGCATCCCCCGCCAGACCGCCGTCGAGCGGCTGACGCTGGCCATCGAAGCCCTGGCGCAGAACCACCCCGAGTTCAGGGACTACAAGACCTCCACGACGCAGTCGGACCGCGGCGAGTCGCTGTACATTCTGCTCGACTTCTTGCGACTCAAGGCGAGTTACGACCGCTTCGCCTGGAACGTCAGGCCGCTGCTCATCGCCCATGAAATCCTGGTGCGGCACGGACGCATGTCGGCCGCGGACCGTTGGCGGCAGGCCACCGCCGACCGGACCGCCAAGGTGGCCGATTGGCATGAGAAACGCCTGGCCGAGCTCAGCCGGCAGTACGGCCTGCGGCTGCCGGCCGTCGCCGACCGGATCGGCGAACGATTCGCGCGGCCGCTGGCCATCGATCGCGTGCGGGCCTTGATCGCCCCGGCGATCGACGACGCCCGCCAGGCGTGCCCCGGCGTCTCTTTCGACTTGCTGGAGCAATACTTGGCCGAGTTCATCGCCAACCCTTCCGGCTCCGGGCTCGACGTGCCCGCCTGGCTCTTGGCTCTCGAAGACGAAGCCGACCATCTCAGCAATGCCCGCCGCAGGCTCGGCCGGCCCGCCGACGCCGACCCCGCCGTTCCCCTGCTGCCGGTGACCTGGCATGAGGTCGTGGCCCGGATCAAACCGATCGAGGCCTAGACGATCCCGATGACTGCCCACCAGCGAGTCGTCTACTTCAATGGCCGCTTCGTAAGCGAAGCCGAAGCCCGCCTCTCGATCTACGACTCGGCCCTCACGCTGGGCGAAATGGCTTTCGAAGTCACCCGCACCTGTGGGCACCAACCCTTCCGCCTCCGCGAGCACCTCGAACGGCTGTTTCACAGCATGTCCGTGATGCGGATCGAGCCGATGCTGTCGATCGACGAACTGCAGGACTTGACGCTCGAAACGCTCAGGCTCAACCTGCAAAGCGAACCGGCCGACGTCGATTGGAACATCATCCATAATGTGTCGCCCGGCCCATCGGCCGCGTTCCGAGAGGCATTTTCCCACGAGGAGATCCGCCCCACCGTCGTCATCAGTTGCTTTCCGCTGGAGGTTCGCCTCGCTGCCCTGGCGCCGGCCTACGACAGGGGTCTCGACCTGGTCGTGCCGCCCCAGCGCTCGTTGCCGGGCGAGCTTCTCGATTCCTCGATCAAAACCCGCAGCCGGCTGCACTACCAACTGGCCAACCTCCAGGCGCACGAAAAGAGTCCGGGCGCGACGGCCGTGCTCGTCGACTCCGACGGTCATCTCACCGAGGGCACCAGCGGCAACGTCTTTCTGGTCCAGGCCGGCCGGCTCTTGACCCCCTGTCCCCGCAACCTGTTGCCCGGTGTCACGCGCCACGTCGTGTTGGAGTTGGCCGACCGGCTCGGCATCCCCAGCGGCGAGCGCGACCTGACCTCCGCCGATGCAGCCGCTGCCGATGAGATCTTTCTGACCTCGACCAGCATCGGCCTCCTGCACGGCCGCACCTGGGAAGGCCGACTCATCCGGGATGGCCGTCTCGGCCCCCTCACCGCCCGTCTTCGCGCCGCTTTTCACGCCGAAGTTCGTCTCGACCTTGCCGCCCAGGCCCGCCTCTACGCCAGCCGCCGCACCGCCTCGTAGTAGCCGAATTCGCCAGAATTCGGGCCATCGGCCGCCCCGTAGTAGCCGAATTCGCCAGAATTCGGGCCCCGCCCGCTCGACCATGAACTCTGGCGTCGGCACGCGAATTGCTCGCTCTCTCCCGTGGGGGCGCTTTCCTCTTGGAGACCCGTTGGCATGAAAAAGACACGCCTCAAATACCCGCTGTTGGGAACTCTCGCCATCGCAACGCTCGTGTTCAATGGCTTGGCCTCGGCCCAGCCGGTCGATCCGGCGCCCAGTCCGCCGGCCGACGTCTTGGCCGACGAGCCGGGGCCGGTGATCGCAGGCCGCGTGCAGGCGCTCTATTCCTACCAGGTCCAGCGAAACGGCGTCGTCTGGTCGCGGATGGCGGCCGAGGTCGCCGTCAACCATGTCGAGCGCGGCCCAGATCTCGAAGTGGGCGATCTGGCGTACGTGCGGTATTGGGTGGGCCGGCGGGGCAACCGCCGGCTCGGCCAGTTCCCGGTCCCGCGTCCGGGCGACACGGTGCGGGTGGTGCTTGCCCAGCGGCCAGACGGTGGCTTCGACGTGGCCAGCAGCGGATTCGAGATCCTCCGCGTTCGCGATCTCGCCCGCCCTGTATTGCCCGATCCTCCCGATCCCGAACCGGTTCCCCCCGAGCCTCGTCCGGCCGACCCGCTCCCGTCCGGCCCGGCCAACACGATCCGGGGCAGCGTGGTTCTCTATGACGATCCGCAGTCAGGCGTCACCGTGGACCTGCTGGCCGCCGGTGGAGTCGTCCAGACGACCCGCACCGACGAGCGCGGCCGCTTCGTCTTCGACGGCGTGCCTGCCGGCGCGTACTCGGTGGCCGCCCAGGGGATCGTGAAGAACAAGATCCGCGAGTCGCCCGTGATGCCCATCACCGTGCTGCCTTCGCCGACCGTCCCCACCGACGTCGTCGTCGGCCTGGAGCCATAGTTCGTAGTGACCCCATGGATGGGGTCCACACCGGCCTTGGCACTTCGACCGTGGGCCGAGCGCCGAACGCCGTTTGTAGTGACCCCATTTATGGGGTCCGCATCCGCCTCTCGCGCCAGCGTCCGCCCGCCTCATCACCTCATCGGGTCTTGCCCCCAGGGCTGGCCGCAACATCCAAACGGGAAAAAACAGGCCGCTCCCTTGACTGAACGGTGTCGCGGACGATATTCCACCTTGGAAGTATGCCGTGTGACATAGGCCCTGGCCGAACGGGCGGCTGGCGGCCAGCGGGATCTCTTAAGAGGTAGGCCGATGATCGTCGACGTTCACACGCACTGCTGGCCGTCGCCCGACTGCTTTTCGCCGTCGTTTCACGACGACGCGCGGCGCATGCGGGCGAACCCGGTCAACCTCGTCAGCCGGTACGAGGACTACCGTGCCGCAACCGCCGGCGAGGACGTCGTGGCCATTGTCTTTGGCGGAAAGGCCCGCTTGTCCGGTGTCTGGATCGACGACGCCGACGTGGCGGCCTACGTCGCCCGCGATCCCGAGCGGATGATCGGCTTCATGTCGCTCGACCCTACTCAGCCGGGCTGGGAAGACGAAATGCGCGACGGGCGGGAGCGGCTTGGCTTTCGCGGCATCAAGCTCTTGCCCATGTACGCCGGCTTCCATCCGCAGGACGAACGGCTCGATCCGCTCTGGCGTTATGCCGCCAAGCACAACCTGAGCGTTTTGCTCCATACCGGAACGACCTTCGTGGCCAAGGCCCCCCTCGAGTGCACCTTGCCCCGGCACCTCGATGCCGTTGCCCGGCGGTTCCCCGACGTGAAGATGATTCTGGCCCACCTCGGCCATCCCTACGAGGGGGAGACCGTCGCGGTGATCCGCAAGCACCCCAACGTCTACGCGGACGTGAGCGCCCTGTTCTACCGGCCTTGGCAGCTCTTCCACAGCTTGATGCTCGTGCACGAGTATCGGGTCTGGGACAAGCTGCTGTTCGGGACCGACTATCCCGTCACCACCGTGGCCGAGACGCTGGTGGGGCTGCGGGCCTTGTGCGACATCCGGATCGACCGCTTTTCGTTGCCCCGCGACCAGATCGACGAGCTGATCCACCGCGACGCGCTGGCCCTGTTGGGACTCTCCGATCCGCGACGAGCCAAGCTGGCCGAGGCCGGGCGATGACCGCCGCTGGGCTGAACGTTCTCTTCATCGGCAACAGCTTCACCGCGCGCAACGACGTGCCCGGCCTGATCGAGCGGCTGGCGGCGGCGCGGGGCAAGAGCCTCCAGCACCGGCTGATCAGTGCCGGCGGCGCGTCGCTGCGGAATCACTGGAACGCCGGCAAAGCACTGGCGGCGATCAAGGAGGGCGGTTACGACTGCGTCGTGCTCCAGGAGCAAAGCACGCTGCCGGTCAAGAACGCCAAGCGCATGCACGAGAACGTCCGGCTCTTCGACGAAGCGATCAAGGCCGCCCGCGCTAAGACGGTCCTGTACATGACGTGGGCACGGCAGCACGCGCCTGAGTCCCAGCAAGCCATCACCGATGCCTACACCGAGGTGGGCCGCGAGCTGGGCGCCACGGTGGTTCCGGTCGGTCTGGCTTGGCAGAGTTTTCTGGGCGAGCACGACCAACCCGTCCTGCACGACCGGGACCAGAGTCATCCGTCGCTCGCCGGGTCGTATCTTGCGGCGTGTGTTTTTCTGGCCGTGTTATTCAACGAGAGTCCCGTCGGGATTGACGGCCCGGTCGCCGGCTTGACCGAAAAGGACCTGGCGCTGTTGCAGAAGACCGCCTGGCAGGCAGCCAAGTCGATCGCGTTGGAAAGAAGCAAGTAGGCGGAGCAAGCAGGCGCACAGCCGCGCAAGTGCCGCGGCGGCGGGTGGCGTGGGCCAGGACACCTCTGCGGCCCGCCCGGCGACCTGCGCCCGCACGCCCGCCGCTCTCCACCGGCCGCCCCTTTTCCTCCAGCCCGATTGCCCGGATTCCCCTCCCCGGACCCAGCCCGCCGGCGTATAATTTTGGAGTTGTCGCGCACGGCTTCCTTGGGGGCGAACTGGTTTCGACCGGACAGCTTGAAGCGCAGACGGCGTGCCGTGGTTGGTCAGTTGGCCACGTAAAAAGCTGACCGAATATCTTCAATTGCCGAAGATACCTACGCTTTGGCTGCCTAGAGATAGGCATCCCCGGCTGCGGGCTTTCGTCGGAGAGGCCCAAAAGCCGGTCACCAATTCCGAATCGCCTCGGGTCACGGTCGGGCACGTCCGAGGCTAAACACTGTTCCCGGCTAGCCAGCCAGGCACCCCGTCGGTTGGGGGCCGGCCGGCGAAATGCGTAAATGATCCGGCTACGCACGTAGAAGTTTGCGTGGAAATGTATCGGGACGCGGGTTCGATTCCCGCCGCCTCCACTCGACTCGTTCGCTGCGCTCACTCGCTCGTGGCAGGCCACCTGCCCTGAGTGAAGAAGCGCAGTTACTCAAAGGACGAGTCGAGTGTCCTGAGCGAACGAACGCAGTGAGTCGAAGGGCTAAGCACTTGAGCCGAAAGTTTGCGCAGTGTTCTTCGTGTACATTCTTCGATGTTCGGATGAGAGCCTCTACGTCGGACACTGTGCATCTCTCGAGAATCGCGTTGCCGTGCACAACGCCGGCCGAGGAGCGGCGTGGACCGCCATTCGGCGTCCGGTTGCGCTCGCCTACAGCGAATCGCATCAGACTGAGGCTGCTGCAATCAATCGCGAATCGCAGATCAAACGCTGGAGCCGGGCGAAGAAGAAGGCCCTTGTCAGCAGCGATCTAAAACGGCTGAGGGAACTGAGCATGCGCCATGTCCGCCCAAAGCCAAGAAGGAGCGAGTAAAGAGGGGCACCGGCCCACTGGTTCAGCCGTCATCAGAGGCACTGTCTGCAATATGATCTGAACTGGTTGAAGCGCCCGACGTGCGAGTGCGTTCCCTGTGCCGAGGACAGCACGTTGCACACGGTGCTACCCGACGCAGGCGGAAGCCATCAGGCGCGTCGCCGACGCCTACATGTTTGGAAACGCAACGACCGCTCGCCTCGCGCAACTCAGCCAGTCCGCCCGCGCGTCGGAGGTCAGGCCAGGCCATTCAGTTGCGCGGCGGCGTCCACGAGGTCCGGCGTCGTGAAGCCTTCTATGTACGTGCCGTAGACGGCGGCCAGCGCGGCGTGGCCTTCGGCGCGGCGGCCCTGTCGTTGCCAGAGGCGGGCCAGGCTCATCGTGGCCCGCAGTTCCCACCCCTTGCTCTGCTGGCGCCGGGCCGTCTCGATGGCCCTCTGGAAGCACTCCTCCGCAGCGGTCTGGTCGGGCGACTCGGCCAGCACCAGTTCGCCTTTGAGGCGGTGCAGATCGGCCTCCTGGAACCGGTCGTCGTTCTTCTCCGCGAACCCCAGCGCCTCGTCCAGCGCCTTCCGCGCGTCCCCGAACCTGCCGGCCTGTGTGTGGGCGTCGACGAGCATGGAGAGGTAGTGCGGAAGAGCCATCTCAGAACTGGTGGCCCGGTAGGCATCGAGACCCTTGAGAAGCAGCGGCAGCGCCTCCTCCGGCCGGCCCTCGAGGACGATTGCGCCGGCCTTGTAGAGCAGGCCCATGGCGTGCCACCACGCAAAACCCTGTTCGGCCGCAATGCGGATCTGATCCTCAGCGCAGGCCCGGAGCTCTGCCCCAAGCCGGCAATGGTGGAGCACCCAACCCAAGCAGTGCAGAGCAAAGCCGAGGGAGAACGGGTGGGCGAGTTGGTGGCTCAGCTCACGCGCCTCCCGGGCGAAGTTTTGCGCCCGGTCCGGGTAGCCCAGGTGCCACAGCGCCGCTGCCAGGTTTCCGTGGGAGGTGACGGCGGCATACTGACCGGTGATGCCGGCCCAAGACCGCGACTGCTCGCTGTCCACGTCTATGGTCAGGGCCGTTTCCAAACTCGCGCGGGTGCCGGCGAAATCCGCACGAAAGACGCGCGTCGCTCCCGACATCCACAGTGCTTCCCTCCGCATGCCGGGGTCGTTGAGACGCTCGGCAAACTCCAGCGCCTCGGCGGACTGGTCCATGCACAGCCTGAAGTCTGCGCGAACCATGTTGTGGATCCAGGTGCCCCATCGGATCGCGAATCGCTGCTTCGGCTTCCCAACGCGCTCACACAGCTCGCGCGCCCGGCGGAAGACCGGGCCGACTTCGGGCGCGGCATACCCGCGCGACGCGAGGTACGCGGTGCCCAGCGGATTGAGGAACTGCAACTCCAGGGCGTCGCGCTCGGGCGACTCCGCCAAGGCGCCGACGAGCGAGAGCCCTTTCGTCAGATGGCCAATCGCTTCCGCGTTTGCCGACCGCTGCTGCGACCGCCGCCCCGCCTTCAGCCAGTAGTCGATTCCCTTCTCGGTCAGGCCCGCCTCGGTGAAGTGGTGGGCGAGCAGCTCCGGCTGTGTCTCGACGGTTTGCGGGAACCGCGCCTCCAGCACCTCGGCGATCCGCCGGTGGAACTGCTGGCGCTTGGCTTTGACCAGCGCGTTGTACAGCGCGTCTTCCAGGAGGGCGTGCTTGAAGATGTAGGTACAGCGGGGCGGCCGGCCCTTGGGGTACAGGATCTCCGCCTGAACCAGCTTGGCCAGTTCGCCGTCTAAGGCCTTCTCGTCCAGGGTCGCGACGGCGGCCAGGAGCTCGTAACTCAACTCGCGGCCGAGCGTCGCGGCCAACTGGGCCACCTCCCGGTCGCCCTCCATTCGGTCTAGGCGGGCCATGACCAGGTCCTGGAGCGTGGCGGGGATCGCGTGCGCGAGCAGGGGCTGGGTGCTTGGGCTGTCCTCGCCCGCCTGGCCCAGCGCGCCCGACTCCTGCACCAGCTGGGTGAACTCTTCGACGAACAGCGGCACGCCGCCGGTCCGGTCGTACACCCGCTCGACCAGCGCCTCCGGCACCGCCGCCCCCGTCTTCTGCCGCATCAGGTCGCCGACCTGGCGCCGCGTCAGTCGGTTCAGGGCCAGGCTGGTCTGGTGGGCGACGGCCGGCCACGGCGTCTTGAACTCGGGGCGGAACGTGAGCACCGTGAGGATGGAGTCGTGCAGGCCCTCGGCCAGGAACTGCCCCAGGAACTCTAACGTGGACGCGTCCACCCAGTGCAAGTCCTCGACCACGAACAGCACCGGCCTGCGGGCGGCGCGGGTGTGCAGCCACTCCAGCAGGGCCCGGAACGTCTCTTCCCGCTGCCGAACCGGCGACAGCGCCAGCGGCGGGAAGCGGTCCGGGGTCGGCAGCGACAAGAGCGCCGCCCACAGCGGCACCGTCTCCGGCCGGGCCAAGCCATACTGCTCCAGGCGATGGAGCAGCCGGTCGAACCGCACCGGCGGCGGTTCCTCGCGGCCGAAGGCCAGGGCCCGCTCGTAGAAGTCGATGGCCGGGTACAGCCCCGTGTTCTGAAAATGCGGCGAACAGCGCCACTCAATGACCGGCGCGTCCACCTCCCCTTCGACCATCTGTCCCAGAACGTGCTGCTTCATCGTGTAGACCAGGCGCGATTTGCCCAGGCCCGGCTCGCCGATGAGCAAGACGACCTGCCCCATGCCCTCCTGAGCCTGCTCCCAGCGGTCCTTTAGCAGGCTGACCTCGTGGTCGCGGCCGGTCAGCGGCGTCAGCCCCGCCGGCCCCGCCGCCTCGACGGCGTTGCGGGCCTCGCCCAGTCCCTGCACGTGGAAGAGTTCGACGGGCTGCGCCACCCCCTTGATCTTCCCGCGGCCGAGGCTGGCGCAGGTGAACTGGCCCCGGATCAGCCGGTGGGTGGCTTCGCTGCAAATGACCTGACCGGGCGCGGCGGCATCCTCCAGCCGGACGGCCACGTTCCGCGCCTCCCCCACCAACGACACGCCGTCCTCCCCCGCCTCCACGACGGCCTGCCCGGTGTGGAGGCCGACCCACGGGTCCAGCTCCAGCTTGTGTTCGCGGCGGAGCGGCTCCCCGAGTGCCTTCACGTCCGCGAGGATGCCGAGGCCAGCCTGTGCGGCGCGGCGTGCGCCGTCCTCGTACGCCACCGGGTAGCCGAAGCACACCAGCAGTCCCTGCTCGTTACACTGCACGACCGTCCCGCCGAACCGATGTGCCGCCTGCTCGCAGGCCTGCTGGAAGGCCCGCAGCACCCTGGCCTGGTCCTCCGCGTCGAGGCCCTCCAGGTACGGCTCGGACTTGAACAGGTCGCAGCCACAGACGAGGACGGTCACCTGGCGACGCTCGGCCTCACGCGCCCGCCGTTGCGACGGGGGTGTTACCGGCGCGGCCGCCGCCGGAGGCGGGACCGGACCGGGTGTTGCAGGGCCGGTCAGCTCAGGGGCCGGGGCCACCCGGCGCAGGTCCGCGGCGAAGTCCGCGGCGGTGGTGTAGCGGTCCTGCTGCCGCTTCGCCAGCGCCTTGAGGCACGCCCGTTCCAGGTCGGGCGGGATATCGCCGACGAGCTGTCGGGGGGGCTGCGGCTCGTCGTCACGCACCTGCCGCAAGAGTTCCTGACGATGGGTCGCCCGGAAGGGCACGCGCCCTGTGAGCATTTCGTAAAGCACCACGCCCAGGCTGTAGATGTCGGTGCGGCCGTCGATACGGTGGGCCGTGCCGGTGGCCTGCTCCGGCGACATGTACCACGGCGTGCCGGCGACGATGCCTTTGGCGCCGCCGCCCGCTCGGGTCTCATCGAGGGCCAGGCCGAAGTCCACGAGGACCGGCGCGAGGTCGGCGGTGAGGAGGATGTTGGCCGGCTTCACGTCGCGGTGGATGATGAGCCGGGCGTGCGCGTAGGCCAGGGCGTCCGCCACGGCGGCAGCGACCAAGGCCACCTCGGGCCAGCTCGGGCGGTGGCCCAGCAGCCAGCGGCCGAGGTCGGGGCCGTCGAGGTAATCGGAGACGAGGTAAAACTGCCCCTCGTGCACGCCTACGTCGTGGACCGCCACGATGCCGGGGTGGCGCAATTGGGCGAGCCGCCTCGCCTCGTGCAGGGCCTGTTCGTCCTCGGCCTGCGCCGGGCTAGCTCCGGCGCGGAGCACTTTGATGGCCACGGACCGGTTGAGTTGAGTATCGTGGCCGAGGTAGACGGCACCGAAGCCGCCCGCCCCCAGGGTGCACCGCACCTGATATCGGCCGAAGGCAGCAGGTGGGGCCGGGACGCTCCCGGGCGGCGCGGTCGTGCCGACATCCGGACCTGTCCCGAGCCCCGGAAGCAACGTCCTGACCTGCACGTCGATGAGTTGGAATTCCTGCCACCGCTGCCGGACTTCCGGCAGCAGCTCGGCGCAGTCGCGGCACACCTCCTCCGGCGTCCTCCCGGAGTTGAGCATCTCCTCGAGCAGCCCGAGCACCTGGGGGGTTGCTGGCAATGGGCGGTCCCTCCTCAAGGTGTTGGCGTGTCACCTGACGGCGTGGGTTCGCAGGACGTGGCCGGACGAAGGTCAGCCAGCCGCTCCGCCAGCAGGAGCCGGGCCCGGTTCAGTCGCCGCTGCACCGTTTTCTCGGAAACTCCGACCACCACCGCCACCTCGGCATGAGTCAAGCCCTGAATGCCGACTAGGTCGAAGACCTCCCTCTCGTCCTCGGGGAGCCCCTCAATCACGTCCAGCATGCGTCGGCCGTCCGGGCCGAGGCCGGAGGCGGTGCTGGCTGGCGGGGCCGCAACGCCGGCTTCCGTCAGCGCCGCGGCGGCGGGCTGTTCATCCAGGCGGCGGGCCAGGTCATTGAGCTGCCAGCGCATGTGCTGGTTGGCCAGCCCGAAGAACCGGCGCACGGTCGGGGGGCGGGTCGTCCGCAGGGCCGTGAGCAGCCCGGCCACGACGCCCCCGAGCAGCTCATCCGTCTCCAGGTTCACGGGCGGCCGTGTGAGCCGCGGGTAGCTTTTGTACAGGAACGTGGCACATAATAGGCGCAATCGGCCGGCCGCCCGTTCCAACAGCTCCCGAACGATCGGCTCGGCGGCGGCGTCCCCAGGCAGGGCGTCCAGGTATCGTTGGATGATGACGGTGGTCGGTGCTTCGTCCATGGCCAAGGGCACCCGAAGAACAAGGCGGCTACGGCCATTTTATTGTCCACCCGCCCCTCCCAGGAAGAGTGCGAGACGAGAATCCTGAACGGACCCGGTCGAATCGGGTAGGTGCATCGTCCTTGTCGCCGAACTGCATCAGAGGCGGTGAAACGCACAACTTACTGGAGGAACGACCATGTTTCGGGCACTGCTCTTGCTTGCGGCTGGTATCGGTGTCGCTGCCGGCGGGATGAAAGCGTCTCACCACCACGACGACGGTGAGAAGGTTAAGGTCCTCTCGGCCACCGACATCACGGAGAAGCTGGACGGAAAGGAGGCGATGGCGACAGTCGTGGAAGTGACGATCGAGCCCGGGCAAGCAGGCGTCCCGCACCGCCACCCCGGGTCGGCGATCGGGTACGTGGTGGAAGGCGAGTACGAACTGGGAATCGACGACCAGCCGACCAAGGTGATCAAGGCGGGCGAGACGTTCCACGAACCGACCGGCTGCCTGCACCGGGTGTCGAGGAACCCGGGCAAGGTGAAGACCCGCCTCATCGCGGTGGTGCTGCACCCGCGGGACGCGACGGAGATCGCTGTCCCCGAATCGAGGAAGGACTGACGTTATACGTGGTGGAGATCGATTAGGAACGTTAATTCGGACCGTTCTGAACCAGGAGAATTGCCATGAAGATCGTCGTAATCGGCGGCAGCGGGCTGATCGGAAGAAAGGTAGTGCAGATCCTTCGTCAGCAAGACCATGAGGTGGTGCCGGCGTCTCCTTCGTCGGGCGTCAACACGCTGACCGGCGAGGGACTCGCTGAAGCTCTGGCTGGCGCTCAGGTGGTCGTTGACGTGGCGAACGCGCCGTCGTGGGAGGACCGGGCGGTGCTGACGTTCTTCGAGACGTCGGGACGCAATCTCCTGGCCGCGGAAGCGGCCACCGGCGTCGGGCACCACGTGGCCCTGTCGGTCGTGGGTACGGATCGTCTCTTGGCGAGCGGATATTTTCGCGCGAAGATGGCCCAGGAAAGCCTGATCAAGTCGTCCTCGATTCCCTATTCGATCGTCCGCGCTACGCAGTTCTTCGAGTTCGTGGGCGCCCTCGCCCAATCGGCGACCGACGGGCCATCGGTTCGATTGCCGCCCGCACTGATGCAGCCCGTCGCGGCGGATGACGTAGCCGCCGTGATGGCCGCCGTCGCCGTTGAGAAGCCGCTCAATCGCACGATCGAACTGGCGGGTCCGGAGCCGATCCGCATGGACGAACTGGTCCGGCGGTACTTGAGCGCGAACCGAGACGCACGCACGGTGACCACGGACGCCCACGCCCTCTACTTCGGCACGGAGCTGAACGACCGAAGCCTCACCCCGGGCGAGAACCCGCGCCTCGGCCCGACACGCTTTGAGAACTGGCTGTCTTCCCAGTCGATGGCGGTGGCCCACTGAGGCCCGCAAAATCGCTCGGCCTCCGGCACGAAGGATTCAATGGCCGTCTTGTAGCATCACGTTCGCTTTGGAGGACTCAATCATGACCGAGCAGCGCCTTGCGGGAAAAGTGGCCCTCGTTACGGGTAGCAGTCGGGGAATCGGCCGCGCGATCGTCCTTCGCTTCGCGCGAGAGGGAGCGGACGTCGCCATCAACTACAGTCGCGATGAAGCGGCAGCGGGTGATGTTCTCGCGGAGGTCGAGGCGAGTGGACGCCGAGGCTTCCTCATCAAAGCCAATCTCGCCAACGTTTCAGAAACACGAGCGATGGTCAACGAGGTTGTGTCGCGATTCGATCGACTCGACATCCTCGTCAACAATGCCGGCATCGAGAAGAAGGCGCCCTTTTGGGAGGTGACCGAGAAGGATTACGACCAGGTGATGGACGTCAATCTCAAGGGCGTGTTCTTCGCTTCGCAGGCCATGGTCCAGCAACTGCGACAGACTAAGCGGCCAGGGAGAATCATCAACATCAGCTCTGTTCACGAAGACCTTCCATTCCCCGGTTTTGCTTCGTACTGCGCGAGCAAAGGGGGCGTCCGCATGCTCACCCGCAATTTGGCCGTGGAGCTCGGGCCGCTTGGAATTACAGTCAACGCAATCGCCCCCGGGGCAATTGCCACGCCGATCAATGCCGACCTGCTCAACAATCCGGCGCAACTTGACGCCTTGATCGGACAGATCCCTCTCGGTCGGCTCGGCAAGCCAGAGGACGTTGCGGGCTTGGCCGCGTTCCTTGCTTCGACTGACGCGAGCTACGTCACCGGCGCAACGTACTTCGTCGATGGCGGACTGACGTGGCACTACGAAGAACAATAATTGGACACTATGGCAAGTCAACCGAAGCACAACGCAGAATCCCGCCGCCTGGAGGAAGCCGCTAGGCGCGAGAAAAACTGGCAGCGGTGGGGACCCTACCTCGCGGAGCGCCAATGGGGCACCGTGCGCGAGGACTACTCCGAGGATGGCGAGGCATGGGAATACTTCTCGCACGACCAGGCCCGCAGCCGCGCCTACCGCTGGGGCGAAGACGGATTGATGGGTATTTGCGATCGCGAATGCCGGCTTAGCTTCGCCCTCGCGCTGTGGAACGGCCGGGATCCCATCCTCAAGGAGCGGCTCTTCGGCCTCACTGGCCCCGAGGGCAATCATGGCGAAGACGTGAAGGAGTGTTACTATTATCTCGACTCCACGCCCACTCACTCGTACATGAAAGCCCTGTACAAGTACCCCCACGGCGAGTTTCCCTACGCACGGCTCGTGGATGAGAATCGGCGGCGCACCAAAACCGATCCGGAGTTCGACCTCGTCGATGCTGGGGCGTTCGATGAGGATCGCTATTTCGACGTCTTCGCCGAGTACGCTAAGGCGTCGCCCAACGACGTGCTCATTCGCCTCACGGTCGCCAATCGCGGACAGGAACCGGCAACAATCCACGTGCTCCCGACATTGTGGTTCCGCAACACCTGGTCTTGGGGCTGCACTCACGAGGGCTGCGAGGTAAAGCCGCGGCTGGAAGCCGCCGGGCCCGCCGCCATTGTCGCCCGGCACGTCACTCTTGGAGAGTTTCGGTTGGACATCGATCAGGCCGCCGACGGCACGCCTCCCGAGCTGGTGTTTACGGAGAATGAAACCAACTCACGCCGCGTTTTCGGCTTCGATGATGGAAATCGCCATGTGAAGGACGCGTTTCATCACGCCGTGATTCACGGCGACGCCGGGGCGGTCAACGCTCGGCGGTTCGGCACAAAGGCCGCGTCAATCCACCGCCTGACGGTTCGGGCGGGCTCGCAGACCGTCGTACGGCTCCGGCTCACGGCCGTCGACGATGCGACGAGCGAACCCTTCGCGGACTTCGACGAAGTCTTTGCGACACGCATCGCTGAGGCTGACTCCTTCTACGCCGAACGCATCCCTGCCGCAGGCGGTGAAGCGGCGTCGAACGTGTCTCGCCAGGCTTACGCTGGGCTGTTGTGGAGCAAGCAGTTTTATCACTACGTGGTGAAGGACTGGCTCGCCGGCGACGCCGATCAACCACCGCCGCCGCCAAGCCGACGCGTTGGTAGGAACCACGACTGGCCCCACTTGTTCAATCGCGACGTCATCTCAATGCCTGACAAGTGGGAGTACCCGTGGTACGCCGCGTGGGACCTCGCGTTCCACATGATTCCGATGGCGACTGTCGACCCTGAGTTTGCCAAGCGGCAATTGGAACTATTCTTGCGAGAATGGTACCTCCACCCGAACGGACAAATGCCGGCCTACGAGTGGGCGCTTTCGGATGTCAATCCGCCCGTTCACGCATGGGCTTGTTGGCGCGTATATAAGATGACCGCTCCGCGCGGCAAGCGAGACGTTGCCTTCCTCAAACGCGTGTTTACCAAGTTGCTGCTGAACTTCACCTGGTGGGTTAATCGCAAGGATGTCGCGGGCAATCATCTGTTCTCCGGCGGGTTCCTTGGGCTCGATAATATCGGCGTCTTCGACCGCTCGAAGCCGTTGCCCGGCGGCGGCCGCCTTGAACAAGCCGACGGCACCGCGTGGATGGCTTTTTATGCCGCAACGATGCTCGCAATGGCACTGGAGCTGGCCCAGTACGATGACACCTATGAAGACATCGCGTCCAAGTTCTTCGAGCATTTTGTGCACATTGCGGATGCGATGAATACCCTCGGCGGCATGGGCCTGTGGCACGAAGGCGACGGTTTTTACTATGACCAACTCAAGGTCGACGATAGGGCTGTGCCGATGGGAATCCGCTCGATCGTGGGAATTATCCCACTATTTGCAGTCGAGGTGCTGGAGCAGGCTGACATCGATCGCCTGCCAGGCTTCCGCAAGCGGATGGAGTGGTTCCTCAAGCACCGGCCCGATCTGGGACGGCATATCGCTTACTGCGATCGCTCGCATCACGCGAAGAAAGACGATGAGCGCGACGGTCAGGCCGCTGGCCACCGTCTTCTGGCGATCCCGTCGCGGGAGCGGCTGGAACGAGTGCTACGATATCTCTTGGACGAAAGCGAATTCTTATCGCCACACGGCATTCGGGCGTTGTCGCGCTTTCATCGCGACCGCCCCTTCGTGCTGTGGGCCGATGGCCAAGAACACCGCGTTGCCTATACGCCCGGCGAGTCCACATCCGGCTTATTTGGCGGGAATTCCAATTGGCGAGGTCCGATCTGGTTCCCCGTGAACTACCTCGTCATCGAGGCCCTGGAACGGTATCACCACTTCTACGGCGACGAAGTGCGCGTGGAGTGCCCGACTGGATCTGGCCAGCACATGAATCTTTTTGAAGCGTCACAAGAGCTGCGCCTCCGTCTTGCAAAGTTATTCGTGCCCGACGACTCAGGCCGTCGCGCCTGCCACGGCAACGACCAGCGATACGCCATCGACCCGCACTGGCGCGATCTGCCGCTGTTCTACGAGTATTTTCACGGCGACACGGGCCGTGGCGTTGGCGCAAGCCATCAAACCGGATGGACTGCGCTTGTCTCAACAATTCTTCGTGACCTTCGCTCGAAATTGGGAGGCACTCCACAGGTAGAAGCCATCGACATGCTTCCGTCCCGGAATCGCCCGGATTCCCCGCCCCAGACCCTGCCCGCCGGCGTAGAATGTTGAAGTTACCTGCTCGTGGAGGCCCTGGAACGCTATCCACCTCGAATGCCGGCAACGCCCCACCGCGCAATCGTGATATCTCCTTCTGGTTCCAGGTCGGGAGCTTCGCGTTCGGACGATGGCGGCCCACTGCGAGGTTTTCTTAAAGGCCTATTTGGCGTTGGCTTGCGAGCGCCGCCGCGCACTTTCGCGGATCATTGCGGTCAGGTCCTCAGCCGGGCGAATCTCGAATGGCCCCACCTTGACGCCGGGGTGCTTCGACATCAACTGGATGGCGTGGTTCAGGTCCCTGGCTTCGAGGACTAGGATTCCGCCCAACACCTCTTTCGTCTCGGCATACGGCCCATCGGTGATGGAGACCTTGCCGTCCTTCCACCGCAAGGTGACGGCGCTGCGAGCGCTTTGGAGCGCTTCGCCGCCAACGAAGTGACCGTCCTTACGCAGCAGGTCGTCGTAGGCGAAACACTCGTCCATCAAGGCGTTCTGCTCGCTTTCGGACGCCGTTTCCCACTTCTTCTCATCCAAGTATCCAAGGCATACGTATTTCATGGTTTCCTCCGGCCAAGTTGGCTCTTATACCAATTAGTCGTTCGGCCGCCCCCGAAATCGACAACGGGCCCGCAAGAATCTCTAATTTGCCGTTTCAGTCGGCAGTTCGGCAAGCCGAGGAAGTGATCCTGCTCGGTCAAGCTCATGCCCAATGTGACTTAGCCTTGTCCCCCGAACGCCGCCTGCACGCGCTTCTGCATCTCCTCCGGCGCGACGTCTTCCTTGTGGGTGGCCACCCACCACAGATGCCCGAAAGGATCTTCGAGCTGGCCGGAGCGATCCCCGTAAAACTGATCCATCACGGGCTTGCGCTCCTTGGCCCCGGCGGCCAGCGCATGCTTGAAAAACGCGTCGACGTCCTCGACATAGAGATGGATGCTGACGGGCGAGCCGCCCAGCGTTGGCGGCGCCTTGCCGCCGAACTCCGGGAACTCATCCGACAGCATGACCAGGGAATCGCCCAGACGGATTTCCGCATGGCCGAGACGTCCGTCAGGCATCAGCAATTTGTAGCTCTCGGTCGCTCCGAACGCCTTCTTGTAGAACTCCAGCGCCCGGACGGCATCTTTGATGGCCAGGTACGGCGTCACGGTGTGGTGCCCGGCAGGGATGGCCTTTGCACTCATGGGTGTCTCCTTTCTTGAGGTTTAGTTCACTCGCTTGTTGCAACCTCCCGCCGCCTTTAAACCTCACTCCGTTTCGGCGAAGGCGTACAGGTGCTTCTCGGTCCGCACGTATAGCGTGTCGTCCGCGATCGCCGGCGTGGCCGCCGTCCGTTCGTCGAGCTTCGGGTTCTTGGCCACCACGACCGGCTGCTCGGACCCGGCCACGAGCACGGTCACGGCGCCGTCGAGGGACGTGAAGTAGATGTGCCCGTTCGCCGCCACCGGCGAGGCGTAGTACTTGCCGCCCGCGGCCGCCCGTCCCTGGTACACCTCGGCGCCGGTCCTGGCATCGTAGGCGGTTACAATGCCGCCGTCCTTCACCATCACGTACTGCCCGCGGTACACAATCGCCGATGGGACGTAGGGCAGGCCCTTCGTTTGCTTCCAAAGCACGTGCGACTCCGTCAGGTCCCCCGTCCCGCCGGCCTTCAACGCGAAGGCGATATTCTTCCCCTCGGACATGAACTTGAGGATCGTGTCCCACTCGTCGCGGGCGATCTTGCCGTCCTTGTTCGTGTCTTGGTTGTCGAAGAAGCCCTCGAAGGTCTTCTCGGCCTCGGCTCGCGACAGCGCGCCGTCCTTGTCCGCGTCCAGATCCTTGAGCAGGCCGTCGAAGCTCGGCATCTGGTTCTCCGTGTCGTCCGGGCCGCCCGGCGACCAGCCGGCGAAGAACAGGATGCCGTCGGCCGTCACCGGGGAGGAGCAGCACGCCGTGGGAACGCCGGCCACGGACCACCTCTCTGCGCCGGTCTTGAGGTCGTAGCCGATCATCCGCGCGTGGCCGGCCGCCACAACCTGCTTGCCGGCCGGGGTGTCCCAAACCACCGGCGTGCAGTATGAGGCCGGCGACTGGCGTTTCTTCTCCCATTGGAGCGATCCGCTGGCCGCGTCGAGCGCGAAGATCCTTGAATCCTTCGTCTGGTCCCGGACGAGTACGACCATGCCGTCCGCCAGGATCGGCGAGACTCCGCTGCCGAAGTCCCCGGCCGTGCCCGCCGCCGGCATCTCGAACGTCCAGAGCTCGTTGCCCGACAGGTCGTAGCAGAACAGCCCGCAGGAACCGAAGTACGACACGATCCGCTCTCCGTCCGTCGCTGGGGTGGACGCGGCCGGACTGCCCTCGGTCTTGTTGTACGCCTCGATCTCTTTTGCCGGGGCCTCGGCTCGCCACGCTTCCTCTCCATTTGCGCGGCTGTAGGCGATTGTGTATAGCTTCCCGCGGTCGAACGCGGTGATGACGAGCTTGTCTCCAGCGACGACCGGCGAGGAGAGTCCGCTCGGCGCGGGGACTTTCCACTTCACATTCTTGTCCGGGCCGAGCTGGACCGGCGGCCTCTGGCCGTCCGCGACGCCCGACCCGCCCGGCCACGCGAGCGGCTTATCCGCAGCCAGTCCGACCGCCGAGAACAACGCCACTGCCACCAGGCCGATCAATGTCTTCATGTCCAATCAACTCCGTTGCCGTGGGATATATGGTTCTGACCTCGTCTCGGCGACCGCGATGTCTCCCTCGATGAACACGTCCAGTTGCTGGCCGACGTAGACGGCACTAATGCGGGCGCGAGATTCCCAGCTTCTTCATCTTGGATTGGAGCGTCGTCCGCTTCATCGCCAGACGCGCCGCGGCGCCGTTCGGACCACCCAGCACCCAGCCGCATCCGCGGACGACGCTGAGGATGTGGTCCCGTTCGGCGTCGGCCAGAGAAACTGGTCCGCCGGCAGCGGCGTCCGCGCTTCTGGCCGACTGCACGTCGCCGGCGGCCAGCGGCATGCTGGACGCGGTCTTCCTCCCAGGTGGCTGGGCAGTTGCCGCGGGCTGCAGGTCGGCGGCGGGGATCTGCAGCGCTGGGCCCGGCGAGAGGATGACCGCGCGTTCGATGACGTTTTGCATCTCCCGGATGTTGCCCGGCCAGGGATAGCGGACCAGGGCGTCCATGACGGCGGTCGGAATGGTTTCGATCCGCCGGCCCATCCGCTGCGCGAATCGCTGGGCGAAGTGGCGGGCGAGCATCGGTATATCGTCGCGGCGCTCGCGCAGCGGGGGCAGCACGACGGGGAACACGTTCAGGCGGTAGTAGAGGTCGCTGCGGAAGTGGCCGTCGGCAACCATCCGCGCCAGATCCCGGTTCGTCGCCGCCACCAGGCGCACGTCCACGCGGATGGTGTGCGTGCTGCCCAGCCGCTCGAACTCCTGCTCTTGCAAAGCGCGGAGCAGCTTCGGCTGCAGTTCGGGAGGAATGTCGCCCACTTCGTCGAGGAACAACGTCCCCTGGTGTGCTAGCTCGAAGCGGCCGATCTTCTGGGTGATGGCGCCTGTGAAAGCGCCCTTCTCATGGCCGAACAGCTCGCTCTCCAGAAGCCCGGTGGGAATAGCAGCACAGTTGAGCTTGACGAAGGTCCGGTCCCGGCGCGGGCTCAAGTCGTGCAGGGCACGGGCAACCAGCTCCTTTCCGGTGCCCGTCTCTCCGCGGATGAGCACGGTCGAGCCGGTGCGGGCGACCGTCTCGACCTCCTTCAACACCCGACGCAGCGAGGCGCTCTCGCCGACGATCTCCCCGAAGTTCTGGTCGGTGCGGACCTCCTCCTCCAGGTAGAGATTCTCCTTGGCCAGCCGGTCTTTCAGCTCGGTGATCTGCCGGTAGGCCTGGGCGTTCTCCACGGCAATCGCGATCTGCTTGGCCACCTCGCTCAGCAGCTCGACCTCCTGGGCGCTGAATGCATCGTCGCGGCGTCTGCCCATGTCCAGTGCGCCCAGCACGCGGTCGCGGTACGGCAGCGGGACCGAGCAAAACGCCTTCACGCCTTCAGCAATCCAATGTCTTGCGCACGCCGATTCCGTGGCCAGGCTTTTCAAGTCCCGCTCGCCAAGGATTGCCGGCTTACGGGTGGTGATTGCAATACTGGCGGGTGTCCTGCAGTCGGCCTCGGCAATTCCTTCTTCGATAAACGACTCGTTCTTCGCAAAAGACAGCACGTGGACGCGGTAGCGCCGCGTCTCCTGGTCAACCAGCACCAAGGCCGAGCCGTCATGCTCGATGACCGCTCGCAGGCAGCCGCTGACGGCGGGAAAAAGGTCGTCCAGGCTCAAATGGGCGACTACCGCGTTGTTCACTTCCAGCAGAAGCCGGACGCGGTCGCGTTCGTGCGTCAGTTGCCGCTGGGCGGCCTGGGCGCTCTCGTCGTGCAGCACGTTGTCCACGGCGACGGCGACCTGCTTCGCCACCTGGTGCATGAAGTGGACCTCTGCCGGCTGATAGACGCGCCTGTGCTTGCTCCCGAATCCCATGGCGCCCAGCCGCCGCAACGCCGTGGTCAACGGAACCACGCAGAACGATTGCACGCCGTTCTCCCGCAACAAGGGCTGCAACTGAGGGAAACGGCTCTCGAGCGCTACATCCTCGACCACCAAGGGCTGCTGAGTTTTCCACACTAACCCCCCTGGCGATTCGTCGACGGGCAGCTCCAGCCCCGGGCGGATCGTGCTGGGTTCCGGCACAACCAGCAAGTGCAGCCGCATTATGTGGCGCGCGGAATCGTACAACACCAGGTTGATGTAATCGAACGGGACGATGGGCGGGAGCCGCTCGGCGAGATCGTGGAACAGCTCGCCCAGGTCCCGGTGCACCGCAATGGCTTCCCCAACCTCCAGGAGGGTCCGGTACTGCTCGCGGGAGAAGAGAGCCTCCCGGCTTTCCAGCAATTCAGGCATAACCAGAAGCTCCGCGAGGCGACTTGGGTCCGGGGTCATTTGCTGCGGCGAACGAACAGATGGTCCTTCTCGTCTTCGTCCCAGCCCACGTGCTTGATGCTGACGTTGGTGACTTGACCGTCGCTGGACGCCCCAAACGTCAGCAGCCAATCGAAAGTCAGCCGTGTCGGAGCTCGGGCATAGAACGATTCATTTTGCCAGTGCGACAGGTCCGTCGTATACTCCCCGAACGTCACGAGCAGCCGGCCGCCCTCGCGCCGCACGAAGAGCCGGCCGTAGAGTTGGGACTCAAACGCGCCCGCGTATTGTTCCAATGGCAGCGAAGGCGCCGTGGCCGGCGCGCGGGTCTTTTCCAGCCGGGCTTTTGCTTCGTCTCTGGGCCGGTAGGCGTTGCCTGGAGGTTCGTTGTGGAGCCATGTGGTTTCCCACTTGTCCGGATTCCATGCCGCGTCCGGCCCGATGAGGTACGCGTCGAACACGTCGTACATCAATAGCCCGGCAACGCTTTCCGAATCGAGGTTCGATAGTACGACGACCCCCAGTCTTTCTTCGGGAATCATCGCCAGCATCGCCCCCCATGCGCCGCCATGCAGCACGACCTTGCGGCCACGGTAATCCTGGACGAACCAGCCGAGCCCCGTGCCGTGGAACTGCGCGGCATACATGTTGCCTTCCGGCCGCGATTGGATGGGGATGGAAAACTGCAAGGCGTGCATCTCGCGAACGGTTTCGGGCAGGAGTATCCGGCGCTGTGCGTGCGTCCCCTCGGCAAGTTGCAGTTTGAGCCACTGCGCCATATCGACGACCGTGGAGTAGACGCCGCCTGTGCGCGGCGCCGCCCGGGCGACAATGCCCGCATCGCTCCGCCAATGGCGCGGCGCGACTCGATCGGGCGGAACTTTCGTCACTTCCGCCGTGGTCGACCTCATGTCGAGCGGCCGGAAAATGTGCTCGGCGGCGAATTGCTCCCACGGTTGTCCTGAAACGTCGGTCACCACCTTGCCCAGGACGACATACATGTGATTGTTGTAGATGAACTGGGTGCGCAATTCGGCCGTCGACTCCAGGTGCTTGAGGCGGTGCAAAATCTCGTTGGTGCCAAATCCTGTCCCGTCTCCCAGCAAGTCGGCCCGCCGCAATCCCGTACGATGGCACAGCAAATCGCGCAGCGTGACGTGCTCTGTCAAGTAACGATCGGAAAGTTCGAAATCCGGCAGATGTTTTTCGACCGGATCGTCCCAGCCCAGTTTCCCTTCCTCGACCAGCAGGCCCACGCAGGCGGCCATGAACGACTTTGCGCACGAGGCGATCGAGAAGACGGTGTCGGCCCTTACTTTCCGGTCCTTGCCCAGTTCGCTCACGCCGTAGCCGCGCGCCAGCACAGTCTCGCCATCCTTGACGACGGCGATCGCCAGCCCGGGGACCCTCCACGTGTCCATGGCCTCGCGAATGTACGCATCCATCCCCCCAAAGCGGTCGCCGCCCCGCGCGTTCTGCGGACCGAGTGCCAGCCAGCCCACCACCCCATACGATAAGAATCGCGCGGCGACGCTCACAATCCTTTCCCTTCGAGTTGGATGATAACCTCTGCGGCGTTGCCGGGCAGGCCACCGTGAAGGCCGGCGCGAACAAGAAGGCCGTTGCAATGTGGGCACCGATCGGCCGTCCCCGAGATACGTAGGCACGCAACCCCTTACCGCCAATGCAAGCCTAATTATATAGCGGGTTGCGCGTGCACCGGACAAGGAGGGGGGCGAGATTAGGATTGTGTGAGCGCCGCTGGAGGCACCGTGCAGATGGTCCGCACTCCCGTTGCACTACCACTGAACCGGCAGGGCAACCAGCGCGCGGGTGCCGATGCGGGAGGAGAAGCGGATTTGGGAGCGGGGAACGGCCAACTGGAGTTGCGGGAGGCGGGTGAAGAGCCGCTCCAGGGCGATTGCCGTCTCGACCCGGGCCAGCTTCGCGCCGAGGCAGACGTGGATGCCGGTGCCGAAGGCGAGGTGACGGTTCGGCTGGCGGTGGATGTCCAGCCGCTCGGGATCGTCGAAGACGCCCGGATCGCTGTTGGCCGCCGCCAGGCAGCCAAAAAGCATCTGGCCGCGGCCGATCCGCTGGCCGCGGAACTCCGTGTCCTGGCGGGCGTAGCGGGGCTTCGTGACCTGGGCAAACGAAATGTAGCGCAGCAGCTCCTGGGCCGCCGAGTCGGCCAGGCTCCAGTCGGCGGTCAGCTCGGCGAGCTGACGCGGATGGTCGACCAGTGCGAGCACGCTGAGGGCGATCTGGTGGAGTGTCGTTTCATGGCCGGCCGCCAGCAGCAGGAAGACCATCGCCACCAGTTCGTCCTCGCTGAGCCGGTCGCCGGCCTCCTCCGCCTCGATCAGGGCCGCCATCAGCCCGCCGCGCGGCCGCTTCGACTGCCGCCGGAACTCCGCGCGCACGTACTGCATCATTTCGCTGAGGCCGGTGAACATCCCCCAAAAAATGCCCAGGATGTTGGTTGACGTGGTGAAGCGTGAAGCCCAGCGGGTGAAGCTCGGACGGTCTTCAGGCGGCAGACCGAGCATCTCGCAGATGACGGCCAGCGGGAAAGGTCGTGTAAAATGGGCGACTAGATCGACGCCGCCGGGGGAGCGGGCCGCCTGCCGGGCCAGCCCATCCAGTGCCTCGTCGGCCAGCGCTTCCAGCCGCGGGCGAAGGGCCTCGACGCTCTGCCGCTGGAAGGCCTGATCGACGAGGCCGCGGAGGCGGCGATGGTCCGGCGGGTCGCGCAGCAGCATGTTGGTGGCCAGCGGCTTGAGGTTCCGCGGCAGCCAGCGGACGATGGTTCCCATCCAGCGGTTGCCGGCCGCGGTGGGGTTTTGCACGAAGCGATGATGATCGCGCAGCAGGTCGTTGACGGCGTCGTAGGTCGTGGCCATCCAGACCTTGCCGAACAGCGGGAACCGCACTCGGATCACCGGCCCCAGCTCGCGCATCGCCGCCAGCGTGGGAAACGGATTCTGCTTGAACGCCTGTGAACACAGGTCGAATTCAAGGGCGGGCGGCTCGCTAGCGATGCTCATCGGACGTTCCTCGGCGCTGCGGAGGCTTGCCTCGTCATTGCCGTCTACCTCGTCCCACAGCATATCGGCAAACCGACACGCACGCGAACTTCGAAGGGAACCAAACCTCGTCGGCCTGCGTCCTAAGATATAGTCACCGAAGCACTTCGTCATTAGCGGGAAGGATACAGCCATGACTGGTTCCTGCAGGCTCGTGATGTGCTTGTCCGCGTTGGCCGTGTGCCTGGCCTTCGCTGGCCCCGCGCTGGCTGACCAGCCCGGCGAGCCTGAATTCCGGCAGGCAGAAACGCTGCCGCGCGGAGCCATGATGCGCCTCGGGGAAAGGCTCGCCGACAAGCGTGACCCTGATGACGATAAGGCCGGCCCCAGCTCCGAATATCCTCTGGCGTTCTCGCCCGACGGATCGACCCTGGCGGCCGGCGATTACCCGGCCCGCTCGTGGGACCGATCGGTCGTGCTGTGGGATTTGAAAACAGGCAAAGAATCGCGGCGGCTGCACGTGGAGAAAGAGGTGCTCATGGGGCTGGCTTTTTCCCCCGACGGAGACACTCTGGCCTGGGGCGGCTACGGCAAGATCCACCTCTGGGATCTCGCGACGGGCACGAAGCGCGTGCAATTGGAAACGCAAGAGCGGACGAATATCGGCTCAGTCGCATTCTCTGCGGACGGTAAGCGAATTGCCGCCATCGGGGGAAAGCACGTCCACATTTGGGAGGCTGCGACGGGGCAGGAAATCGGGCGCTTCACCGGCGACGGTGGCTGGGCACGCGCGGTCGCGATTTCTTCTGACGGCCAAGCCTTCGCAGCGGCGATCGGCACGAGCGTCCACGTCTGGGAGATCGAATCGGGCCGGCAACGGCGGCATCTGCCGGAGGCCGCCGGCAAATGGGGCGCGAGCGCCGTCGCGTTTTCGCCGGACGGGAAGTTGCTGCTCTCGGCCGGCGACAAGCGGCTTCAGCTTTGGGACGCGGCCACTTGGGAAAATCGCCTGAGGCGCGACTTCGAGTCGGCCCATTTGTTTGCGGCGGCGTTCGCCCCTGACGGAAAAACGTTCGCCGCCGGTGACGGCTTCGCGGTCCGCTTCTGGAATACGGACTCGGGCCGGGAGTTCTTCAGCTTCGAGCCCTATGGCCAGGCGAGCGACTTCTCCGCGTTCGCGTTTTCGCCGGATGGAAAGACGTTCGCCACGGTGGACGATCGAGGGGCGGTGCTCATCTGGGATAGGGAGAGACTCCCGAATTATCCTCCGGCGAGCTCGCCGGACGGCCTGCCGGTCGGCCGGTGGGTGATCGAGTTCGCCAACGGTGTCGTGGAGACATGCGAGATCCGGAGTGATGGAACGGCTGCCGTCGCCGAGCCGAACCGCAACTCCGGCGGCAGGGTGGCCAGCGGCGAGGGGGCGGTCGTGATCGCCTTCGATGACGACCGAGTCGAGCGCTGGACGCCGATCGGCCAGCGCATCGTCGTTGAACACTGGTACCCGGCAGACAACTTCCCGTGCGCAACACCCGTTCTGGGCATCGCCCATCGCGCGTTGACGCACGATGGCGTGCCCGTGGAGGAGAAGGACGGTTTATCGGCCCTGCCGATCGACGACGGGCGGCAGGCGTTTTTCAAAGCCATCGCCGAGGGGCGATTCGACGACGTCGCCCAGGCCATCCAGGCCGACCCGCAGCTTGTCCACGCCACGTACCAATACGGCGGAACGCCGCTATTCTGGGCGGCCTTCTCCGGCCAGGAGCAGATTGCGGCCTTGCTCCTGGAGCAGGGGGCCGAGGTCGATGCTCGCGGCATTGAATCCGCCACGCCGCTGTACGTGGCCAGCGAGCGAGGACATGCCGGCACGGCGAAGCTCCTCCTGGACCACAAGGCCAACGTCGAGGCCGCGAACGAGCGCGGCCTCACGCCCTTGTACGCCGCGGTGTCGCGGGGCCACGAGGAGGTGGTGGAGATTCTGCTCATAGGCGGCGCCAATCCCAGTGGTCCTGCGGCCGAACCGGGGCGTCGGGCCGTTCACGCCAGCGGCCGCGACAGTCCGCTGATGCTCGCCGTGTCGTCAGCCACACGGCGGACTGCCAGGACGGCGTTGACTCGCGAAGCCCAGCAGCGCCAGAAAGAGCGTCGGCAGGCAGCCCGCCGAATCGCCAAGGCGTTGATCGCTCACCCCGAGTCCGAACTCAACCAGCTCTACATGGGCCAGCAGACTCCACTTCACATGACAGCGGCCGCGGGCGACGTGGAGCTTACGCGTCTGTTGCTGGAGCATGGCGCCGATCCGAATCTGCGGGATGGCCCGCCGCAGACGCGCAGACACCCGCACCCTTACTTCTCCACGCCCCTGCACTATGCCGCCAGCGCGGGCAACACGGAGCTGATGGAGCTGCTCGAGCGGCACGGGGCGAGCCCGGACATCAAGAACAGTCTCGGCCAGACACCCGCCGACCTGCTGCGGGAGAAAATGCGCGAAAAGAAAAGGCGAAAGCAGTAGGCCGTGCAACGTCCCAGAGCGCGTGGCACCGGCGAACGCAAACGGGCAGCACGGACCACCAGACGTGTGTCCGCTTGGCGGCTTTTGCTCCTCGCGGCACAACACTTGCCATTCAATGCGACCACTCATTCCGTGCCCGCACCCATCGAAATGCGCCTGCTTCCCTCCACGTGGGCGATCGATCGCCGTTGTTGGCGAGTAAGACAGGGCATCGCTCGACAGCGTCGTGCGGAGTCGTCCTAATGTCGGTTATGTCGGCCAGCGCGAACCCACCTTCGGCCAGCGGAACTTTCAGGATCTTTCTCTGCGGCGACGTCATGACGGGCCGCGGAATCGACCAGATCCTGCCGCATCCGTGCGATCCCACGCTGCACGAGCCGTATGTCCTGGATGCACGGCGCTATGTGCAGCTCGCGGAAGAGGTGCACGGAATGATTCACTGGCCGGTCGACGAAAGCTACATCTGGGGTGATGCCCTCGAGGTGTGCGACCGCATGGGGCCTGATTTCCGGATCGTCAACCTGGAGACCGCCATCACCACCAGCGACCGCTATTGGCCGGGCAAAGCGATCCATTACCGCATGTCGCCGCGGAACGTCGGCTGCCTGACCGCTGCCCGCATCGACTGTTGCGCCTTGGCGAACAATCACCTGCTCGATTGGGGGTCGGAGGGCATGCTGGAGACGCTGGAGACGTTGCGGCGCTTTGGCATCAAGGCAGCCGGGGCAGGCAGGGACCGGTCGGAAGCTGAGTCCCCGGCGACGCTCGAACTGCCCGGAAACGGGCGCGTTCTCGTCTTCTCATTTGGAACACCGACGAGCGGGATCCCCTTGGAGTGGGCGGCAACCGACGACCGGCCCGGCGTCCATCTCCTGCCCGATTTGTCGGCGACGACGGCACGGGCGGTCAGCCAACTCGTTGCACGGCACCGGTGTGGCGGCGACATCGTCGTGGCCTCCATCCACTGGGGTGGAAACTGGGGCTACACGATCCCCGGCAGCCAGCGGCAGTTTGCGCGCCGGCTTGTCGACGAGGCGGGAGTGGCCGTTGTCCACGGCCACTCCTCGCACCATGTCCAGGGGATCGAAGTTTATCGGGATCGGCTCATCCTTTACGGCTGCGGCGACTTCCTGACCGATTATGAGGGCATTCGCGGACACGAAGACTTTCGGCCCGATTTGGCGCTCATGTACTTTGCGGACATCGAGACAAGCTGGCCGGGACGCCTTGTCCGCCTGCAAATGGCGCCCTTGCAGTCCTATCGCTTTCGGCTGCGCCGCGCCACGAACGACGACACCCTAGAGATCTCGAATACTCTTAACCGCGAAGGGCTTTCGTTCGGAACTCGCGTTCGGCTGGACAGCCACGGCATGCTGGAGCTCCAGTGGGGCAGGGCCGCTCCCGAACAGGCTTAAACTAGAGCGGGGCAACGAAAACGGAGGGAATGTTCAATGTCTGACGCATCACTTCGGGACCATCTCCTTTACCTGCTGCGTGGGGGCGGGGCGCATTTGAGCTTCGACGACGCCATCGCAGGTCTTCCCGTCAAATTAAGAGCAGCCAAGGTCGACGGCGTCCCGCACACGCCTTGGCGTCTGCTCGAACACCTGCGGATCTGTCAGTGGGACATTCTTGAGTTCTCCAGAAACGCCGGCCACGTTTCGCCTGACTTTCCGGATGGCTACTGGCCCAAGACCGATGGTCCGCCAGAACCGGGAGCATGGGACCGCAGCGTTGAAGCCTTTCGAGCCGACTTGAAGGCCATGACCGATCTGGTCGTCGATCCAAAGACCGATCTGTTCGCGCCGATCCCGCACGGCGACGGCCAGACCATTCTTCGAGAGGCTCTCTTGATCGCGGATCACAACGCTTACCATTTGGGCCAATTGGTCCTGCTCCGCCGATGCCTGGGTGCCTGGAAAGACTGATGACCTGAGCAGCGTTCCGCGCCGTCACACCTCCGGATGCTTCCACGGCTTGCGGTACGGCCGCCGCAGTAGCTCGTTGGCTTCGGCGTCGCCGGCGACTTGTCCCGTTTCAGCGTCCCAGGCGAGCGCTCGGCCGAGCTGCATCGACAGGTTGGCCAGGATGCAGCTTGCCGTGGAGATGTGCCCTTGCTCGATGTCGGCGACCGGTTTCGTGCGGTTGACAACGGCGTGCACAAAGTCGCGCTGGTGGGCCCGGTTGGCGGTGGCGGCGTGCAGCTCCATGTCTTCCTCGGTCTTGTCTTCCGGGTACTTGTCCTCGGGGTCGAAGGCGGCCGTCCCCGACAATTCCGCCTCCCTCTTTCCGATCGGGATGAAGTCGTAGCGGTGAACGTCCAGCTTCAGCGTCCCCTTCTCGCCATGGATAAAGGCGGCCCAGGGATAATCGGGATTAGGCGGGTTGCCCCAGGTCCGGTGCTGCCAGACGACCGCCAGGTCGCCGAAGTCGAAGGTGGCCGCCTGCGTGTCGGCCGTGTTCGATTTGCCTCCCTTCTGCACCAGGATGCCGCCCGTCGATGAAATCCTCAGCGGCCAGCCCAGGTCGAGCATCCACCGCACCATGTCGAGCATGTGGATGCACATGTCGCCCATGATGCCGTTGCCGTATTCCATGAACGTCCGCCACCAGCGCTTGTGGGGCAACCCGTCGTAGGGCCGCAGCGCCGCGGGGCCGGTCCACATCTCGTAGTCCAGGTGCTCCGGCGGACTGGTGACCGGCGGATCGCCGTTGGCCCGCATGTGATAGTAGCAGCAGACCTCCACGTGGCCGATTTTTCCCAGGCGGCCTTCCTTGATGACTCGATCCCGCGCCTCGACGAGGTGGGGCGTGCTGCGGCGCTGCGTGCCGACCTGCACGACGCGGCCATGCTCGCGGGCGGCGGCCACCATCGCCTGCCCCTCGACCACGTCGATGCTGATCGGCTTTTGCACGTAGATATCCGCCCCCGCTTCGCAGGCGGCAATCATCGCCAGGGCGTGCCAGTGGTCGGGCGTGCCGACGAGAACGATGTCGAGGTCCTTCTCCTTGAGCATCTCGCGGTAGTCCCCGTAGAGCCGCGGCCTTTTCTTCGACGTTTGCCGCTCGGAAACAATCTGGGCGGCCCCCTCGAGCTGCTTCTGGTCCACGTCGCACAGCGAGACGACATCGACGGGTGCCACCTGGATCAGGCGGAACAGGTCGTTCTTGCCATACCAGCCGCAGCCGATGAGCCCCACGCGCCTGGGCTTCTGGTCGGCAATCTCCTCGGCCAAGAGCCGGCGCGAGGCGGCGAGCGACAAACCGGCGGCCGTCGTGGCGGTCAGAAAACGTCGGCGGTCCATGGAAAACCTCCTGGAGAAGAGCTGTGGCCATGAGAACTTGGGCACCCGCCATTATCCCAGAAAGCCGCGCCAGATGCAGCCAGCCCTCGTCAAATCGGCGATCGTCGCGGCGATTGGTGGCCGCCGGCGCCTACTTCGTGCCTCGACGGCGACCGCCGTCACGCCTTGTCGTCCTTCCCGGCTAGCCAGCCAAGCAGCCCCTTGGTTCGCCGCTCGTTGCCTGGTCGTTGCGACTAAACCCGCACGGCCGTGCCGTCGGCGGGCACGGGCGGCGAGTTGAAGTACTCGTCGGTATCGAGAATCTGCGTCTGGATATCGCGCTGCGAAGCTCCCTGCTGCAACTGCGACACAAAGGGAGCAATTTCGGCGTCGCTCGTCGGCTGGCGGTTGAGGTATTGCTGGAACCAATCGGTTACCAGGTTGCGGAAGTTCTCGTCGCTTTTGACAAAGCCCAGCACCACCTGCTCCCGGCCGAGCCTGCCATTGTCAAGGTGGTCCGTCCAGAAGTCGAGCCCTTGCTGGTCGGGCTCGCGGTTCAATAATCGGCGATACATCTCGGTGACCCACAGTCGGTTGGTGCCTCCAGCCGAAGCGAAGAACTCCGGTGAGCTGATCATCCCGGCAATCACGTTGTCCGGCTCCCCCTCAACCTGCCAGCGAGTGCGCCAAAACACCAGCCCTTCTTGCTCGGGCTCGCGGAGCAGGAAATCGCGGTAGAACTGCGAGACGATCGGATCGAGCCGCTCCGCGCTCAGGAAGATGCCGGCAGCCACGTTGCCCAGGCTGGCCTCGCCGGAGTCAATACGACGCGACCAGAATTCCCAGCCGCTGGGCTCGACACCCCGTCCCAGGATCTGCAAATACAGCTTCTCGACGAGAGCCGCCGTATGGGAGAGCAGCACCACGGGAGTCGCATCGCTCGTGGCCACGCCATCGTCCGCCTGGTAGCTGAACGAATCGAAGCCCCAAAAGCCGGTGCCGGGCGCGTAGGTGAACGATCCGTCGGCCAACAGGCTGAGCGTGCCGAACTGTGTCTGCGTGGCCTCTTGCGCCGCCAATGCATCGCCGTCGGCGTCGCTATCGTTCGAGAGGACGCTGCCGGTGGAGTTCACGGCGGCGCCGCTGCCAACGAGGAATCGATCGGCCACGGCTTGCGGGGCGACATTGGCCACGATCGTGAACAGGTAGTCTTCCACTTCGCCGTCCGGCGCTGCGCCACGCGGGCTGAGGCCGCCGGCGGTGCTCAGCCGAAATCGTGCGAAGGTGTCGCCAAACGCGGCATCGGCCGGAACGTCGAAGTTCAGCGGATTGCCGCCGGCGGAGAGCAAAAGATCGGTCGCGATCTGCTCGCCAACGTCATCCCAATCGCCGTCGGCGTTGAAGTCGATCCAGGCGTTCAACAACCCGGGAGCGGAAGCCGTCACCGTGAGTTCCGCGGACTGCTCGCGAGCCAGTGCAAAATCGCCGGTTACGCCATCTTCGTCATCCGCCCCGGCACCGTCGTCGCCCAGTGCGTCCGGACTGGGTTGTCCATCGGCCTCGGCATCTACCGTGGCGCCCAAAGACAGACCGGAACCGATAACGTGCCACGGGCCGTCGTTCTCCAACAGCGTAGGATACCTGCCGTCCACACCGGCCACTGGATCGGGCGCATCGCCGAAGTCAAAGGTGAGGCCATCCACCTCGTAGGCGCCGATGTCCACGCTCGCGCCCACTTCGCGCGGAAATCCGCTGCCGCGCTGATCGTTGAGCAGCGAGAGCGGATTGTCGCCCGCGTCGATGGCCGGGCTGTCCGGTCCCAGCGCATGCGTCAGCACGCCGCCGCCGTAGTCGGCCAAGGGCGCCAGCCGTGGATCCTGTTCTGTAATGTTGCCGCTGTCGGTGCCGTTGATCGTGCCCGCGGGAATGTTCTCCAGCAGGCTGTTCGACACGTCCAAGGCGCCGAAGGCACGGTGGATGTCGTTGGGGCCGGTCGAGTCGGCGTTGTCGGCCACGATCGTGCTCACCAGCGTCACGTCGCCGGCCACAAGTTGGATGCCGCCGCCCACACCGCCGTTGTCGTTATTGAGATCCGAAACATTGTCGGCGATCGTACTGTTGCGGATCGTGGCCGCGCCGGCAGGGGAGTTGAAGTTCAGACCGCCGCCATCGTCGCCCGACCTATTGCCCGAGATCGTGCTCTGCGTGATTTGCAGCGTGACGAAGCTATTGTTGGCGATGACCATGGCGCCGCCGAATTGAGCCGCCTGGTTATCGGCAAAGGTGCTGTCCACCACCGTCATGCTGCCGTTGTTGGCCCGGTAGTCCACCGCCCCGCTGTCGTTGACCGAGGTGTTGCCAATGAAGCTGCTGGAAAAAATCAGCAGGTCCCCGCCCCCGCCGGCGACAGCCACTGCGCCGCCCCGGCTGCTCTGATTGCCCACGAGCAGGCTGTTCTCGATGCGCAAGGTGGCGCCGAAGTTGCTGAAAATGGCCCCGCCGAAGTTGCTGAAAATGGCCCCGCCGAAGGTCGCCTGGCCCCCGGTAAGCGTAAGGCCGTCGATCTCCACCGTGCCGCTGGTCGCCGTCACGTGGAACAACCGCGACTTCGCCTGGGCATCGATTGTCAACTGCTCGGCTCCGGGGCCGGCGATGGTGAGCGGATTGGAGATTTCCATCTGGCCCCGCGACAGTTCGATCGATCCGCTCAGACGGGAGGCGAACTGCACCGTGTCGGCGTCGGCGGTGAGATTAGCCTGCTCGATCGCTTCGCGCAGCGTGAAGTCGCCGGCGCTGAAGTCGCCGTCGCTCTCGTCGGCCAGCGAATCCACCGTAAACACGGTGGCTAGCATCCGCCGATTTTCCAGCCGCTCAAACCCCCGCCGATCAACCCTGCCGGGCCGGTTGCGGAGACGGCCCGAAGAGCGGCTTTGCCGCGTGGGCCTTCTGGTGAGCCAGTGCATTCAGCACCTCCGTTCGTTATCGACGTCTCGGAGTTGACGTCCGCCGCGCAGCGGGCCTCTCGATCCTTCCCGCGACGGCTTGCGGCAATGGGCGACTCCCACTCTAGGAAGGCAGGCCGCGAGATACAACCAAAAACTCGGATATTTCGGAGTTTTTTTCATGTCGCAAGTCTGCACCCGCCGTGCTGCCGGGATACGGCAATTTGAGAGAGGCAGCGAGCTTCGTGAGAAGCGCTCAGTGCATTGAGAGCAATTTGCCACCTGGTATTTCTCCCGGTCTGCCGCTGGTTCTCCGAGTCCGTGGGGCAATCTTGATCCCCGCCTGCCTTGCGGCCGTTCTCATTTGCATTATGCACGCATCGGTCGTTGAACTGCTGTCTGGCCGCTGGTTAGAATGGGGGGGCCGAGCAGAACCGCTTACCTGACAGAACACGTCTGTTCTTGCGGAGGAAAAACGATGCGACATCAAACATTCTGGAGCGCGGCGGTCGGTCTGGGCCTGCTCGTGGGGGCCGGCGCAGTCTGGGCCGAGGAAGACGAGCAGGATATTGCGCTGGAGGATCTGCCGAAGGCGGTTGTCGAGGCCGTCAAAGCCCGATTCCCCGGCGCGGAACTTGCCGAGGCGGAGAAGGAGACGGAGGACGGCCGAACTCTGTACGAGGTCGAACTGAAGCACAACGCTCAGGAGATCGAAGTCTTGGTGACGCCGCAGGGGACGATTGTCGAAATCGAGAAGGAGATCGCTGAGAAGGACCTGCCCAAGGCCGTGCGCAAGGCAGTCGCCCAAAAGTATCCAAGGGCCACAATCCAGGAGGCCGAGGAGATTACCGTCGTGAAAGACGGCAAGGATCGGGTCTCATCCTACGAGGTTGTCGTTGCGACCCCTGACAAGAAGACGCGCGAACTGTTGCTGAAGCCCGATGGCACGATCAGCAGCGATGAACCGGAGAATGACGACGACCTGGAAACGCATCCCTGAAGGCAACGAGGCGAAATCCATGTTCAACATCTGTCGGCGGTTGGCCGGCGCCGGGTCGTGCCGGTGGGCGGCCTTGGCAACGTATCTTGTCGCTGTCTCATCCGCGGCGATCTATGCGGACACGCGGGTCGGGCAACCCGGCGATGGCGCTGCGGACACGGAAACGATCTACCGGCTCGACCCGGTGCTCGACGAGCTGCTGCCCGTGCCGCGGGAGGAACAAAGAGCGGGGCACATCTACCTGCACTACAGCCAGCGGCTGGGCCGCCGCGTGTGGAGCTTCCACCTTGCCAACGGGCGATTCTGGCATGACTTCGGCGAAGGGACCGTGCAGCCGGCGCGCCTGTTCGACCTGCGCCGCACGCGTGAAGAGTCATTGGAGCTGCTGGGGCCCGGCCGGGCAGCCCTGAGGGACGAGCTGAGGCGCACCGGCGGGGCCGCCATGCTGCGTCTGGGCGAAAACGGCCGTTGGACCCCAGCCCACGTTGGTTCGGCGCCCACGATCTACGACAGTCAGACCCGCCGGCTCTGGCAGCTTGGGGCCAGCGACTATATTCCGGTCAGCCACTCGCCATTCGGCTATTTGTGGACCCGCAGCTCCGGACAATTTGTGCCGTCGTCCAGGGTCGAGCGTGCACCGAGTCATCCGGCGTTTTCCAGCGAGTGCGGCCGCTGACTTCAGCCAACGACTCCTCGCGATAGGTCTCCAACTTGTACGACCTGGCGATGTCATTGCGGCATTACACGTCGTCTTCCGTCGACGCGGCGCTTGAACTCTGGCGCGGCACGACCAGCTTCGCGATAAGCACCTGGACGATCTCGCCCGACTGATTGCGGGTTTCGCTGCGGATCGTGGCGATGCCGCGGTCCGGACGAGATCGTGACGGTCTTGCTTCGACGACTTCACTTTCGACATGCAGCACATCGCCCGCCCGCGTCGGCTTGGGCCAGGCCATTTCCGCGCCAACTCCGACCATCCCGCCGGCAATCGGCACTCCTTCGACGAGCAGCCGCATCGAAACGGCCGCCGTGTGCCAACCGCTCGCCACCAGCCCTTCGAACATCGTGTCCTTCGCAGCTTCGGCGTCAAGATGAAACGGCTGTGGATCGAACTGCTTCGCGAACGCCTTGATCTCGTCTTCGCCGATCCGATGCGTGCCGCTGGTGAACCGTTGTCCAACGCGCAGATCGTCAAGGTAGAGGATTCCTTTGCCGCGGAGTTGATTCGGGTCCGCCATAATGTTTCATCCTCCATGGTTCCGGAAACGCGCACCTGAGATCCGGCGCAAGATCACGTAAAAGCTCGGCGTCAGGAACAGTCCAAAGGCCGTCACGCCGAGCATGCCGATGGAGACGGCCGTGCCGAGCACCTGCCGCAGCTCGGCTCCCGGACCATGGGCGATTGCCAGCGGCAGCACGCCGAGAATGAAGGCAAACGAAGTCATCAGAATTGGGCGAAGCCGCAAGCGGGAGGCCTCGACCGCCGCTTCGATCGCGCTGCGCCCTTCTTCTTCGAGCTGCTTGGCAAATTCCACAATCAGCACGGCGTTCTTGGCCGCCAGGCCGATCAGAACCACAAAGCCGATCTGGGTAATCAGGTTGTTGTCCATGCCTCGGCTCCAGATGCCGCCCAGGGCAAATGGCAAGCAGACGGGCGCAATGAGAATGATCGCCAGCGGCAGCGACCAGCTCTCGTACTCGGCGGAGTGCACAAGGAACACGAACAACACGCACAGCGGAAAGATGAAAAGCGCCGTGTTGCCGGCAAGCCGTTCCTGAAAGGCAAGCTCGGTCCACTCGATCGCCATCCCGCTCGGAAGCTTCTCGCGCGCCAAGCGCTCGACCGCCGCAATGGCGTCACCCGAGCTGCGTCCGGCCGCCGCGTTGGCTTGCACTTCCGCGCCCGGAAACATGTTGTAGCGGACGACGCGATCGGGACCACTACGCCAATCGACGTTGACCACGGAGCCAAGTGGAACCATGTGTCCCGTGGCGCTGCGGGTCTTGAGCCGCCCAATGTCCTCGGGCGTGGCTCGGAAGTCGCCCTCCGCCTGGGCCCGCACCTGAAACGTGCGGCCGAAAAGATTGAAGTCGTTGACGTAAACCGACCCCAGATTCACCTGCAACGCTTCAAAGATGTTCGCCAGCGGCACGTTGAGCATATTCGCCTTGACGCGATCGACGTCGGCGTAGAGCTGCGGCGTGCTGGCTCGATAGGTCGAGAACACCCCGGTCAGCGCGGCGTCGCTGCGGGCGGCGGCAACCAGCTCATCGGTCGCTTCCTGAAGAGCGCGGGCGCCATGCCCGGCGCGGTCCTGGACGATGAATTTAATGCCGCCGGCCGTACCGAGGCCCTGCACTGGCGGAGGCGGAATGACAAAGATGTCGGCGTCGACAATGGTCCACAGCTTGGCCTGCAAGGTTGCCAGCATCGCGTCCGCATTCCAAGTTGGATCGTCCTCGGTCCGTTCCTCAAAAGGCTTTGGTCCGACGAAAATGGCGCCGGCGTTCGGGCTATTGGCGCGAGTGGCGCCGGAGAAGCCGACAAAGGACACCGCAAATTCGACGCCCGGCGTCTCAAGAATCATGTCAGTGGCACGCCGCACTACCTCATCCGTGCGCTCCAGCGAGGCTCCATCTGGAAGTTGGACCACCGTAATCAGATAACCTCTGTCCTGCGCCGGAATGAACCCCGCCGGCACCGTTCGGAAGCCATAGGCGGTAAACCCAATCAACAATACGTAAACCGCAACGGCCAACACGACGCGGCGAAGCAGCCAGCCGACCGTGCGGCTGTACACCGAGTTCGTCGCATCGAAGCTGCGGTTGAACGTTCGAAAAAACCAACCCAATGAGAAATCCCAGGCGCGCCCGAGCCAGTCCTTGCGAGCACCGTGCGGCTGAAGCAAAATGGCGCACAGAGCCGGGCTCAGCGTCAATGAATTGAAAGCCGAGATCAACGTGGCCACTGCGATCGTGAGCGCGAACTGCCGGTAGAACTGGCCGGAAATGCCGGCGATGAACGCGGTAGGCACGAACACGGCCGAAAGGCCGGCCGCGATCGCGATCACGGCGCCGGTCACTTCGTCCATGGCCTTGTGCGCCGCCTCACGCGGCTTCAGCCCGGCGGCGATGTGCCGCTCGACGTTTTCAACGACCACGATTGCGTCGTCGACCACGATGCCGATGGCCAGGACAAGTCCGAACAGCGAGAGCATGTTCAGCGAAAAGCCAAAGGCCGCCATTGCCGCAAACGTGCCGATCAGCGACACCGGGATGGCAATCAGCGGAATCAGGCTCGCCCGCCAGTTCTGCAAGAAAACGAGCACGACGATGACGACCAGGATCACCGCTTCAAACAACGTGTGGATCACCGAGTCGATCGACTCGCGTACAAACACGGTCGGGTTGTACACGATGCGATATTCGAGACCATCGGGGAAGCTCTTGGAGAGTTCCGCGATCGTTTGCTGCACTCCTTCCGCAGTCGCAAGGGCATTCGAGCCGGGACGTTGGGCGATCACCAGCGCCACGGCCGGCTCGTTGTTCAAATAGCTGTTGACGGCATAATCGCGCGCGCCCAGCTCGATCCGTGCCACGTCGCGGACCCTGATCACGCGGCCTTCCTCTCCGGTCTTCAGTATGATGTTGCCGAACTGCTCAGGCTCCAGGAGCCGGCCAAGAGTGTTCACTGAAAGCTGGTAGTCGGCGCCGGTGGGAATAGGGGCCTGGCCAATGACGCCGGAGGCGACTTGCAGGTTCTGCTCGCGCAGCGATCGCACCACGTCGCCGGGCGTGAGCGAAAGGTGAGCGAGCCGTTCCGGGTCAAGCCATGCCCGCATGCTGTATTCACGCAGACCGAAAGGCGTCACGTCTCCCACTCCATCGACGCGCGCCAAGGCGTCGCGAAGCTGAATGAGCGCGTAATTGCCGATGTAGAGTTGGTCATACCGCTTGTCCGGTGAGATGATGTGGATGACCATCAAGAGATCCGGCGATGACTTGAGCGTCGTCACGCCCAATCGGCGGACGTCCTCCGGCAGGCGGGGCTCGGCAATGGCAACCCGGTTTTGAACCAGCACCTGGGCCGTGTCTAAATCCGTTCCCAGCTTAAACGTGATGGTCAGCGTCATCTGCCCATCCGTCGTAGTCTGGGACGACATGTAGAGCATGTTTTCGACGCCGTTCACCTCCTGTTCGATCGGAGTGGCCACCGTTTCCGCAATGACTTCAGGCGACGCGCCCGGATACGAGGCGCGGACGACGATGGTGGGCGGCACCACGTCGGGGTATTGAGCCGCGGGCAGTGACAAGTACGCGATCCCGCCCAGGATCACGATGAAGACCGAGACGACGGTGGCAAAGATCGGACGGCCGGATAGACAGCCACTCCGCCTTCGGCACCGGCTCATAATCGTCGGGCAGTCCGTCGTCCGCCCCGGTCTCGATTGCCTCAACGGTCGTCGTCACCTGGATCCCCGGCCGCACGCGCTGCAGGCCGCGTACGATGACTTGCTCGGACCCGTCCAGACCGCTCCGGATGATCCGCAGGCCGCCGGACAGGGAACCGGCCGAGACGGACTGGCGGCGCACCTTGTGGTCGCTGTCGACTACCAGCACGAATTTCTCGGCTTGATCGCTGCCGACCGCCGAATCCGGGACAAGCACCGCCTCATACCTTGCGCTGCCGGGCAGCCGCAGCCGCGCGAAGAGGCCGGGCGCCAGCGACAGATCGGGATTCGCCAGGATGGCACGGGCGCGCATGGTGCCCGTGTTGGGATCCATGCGATTGTCGACAAAGTCCATGTGTCCCTTGTGCGGAAAGCTGCCATTCTCGTCCGCCAGGGCGATGTACACCGGATTCTTCACGTCGCGCGAACTTTGTCGCTTGCCTTCCTTTGCCAGACGGGTGTACTTGAGGAACGCCTGCTCGTCGGCGTCGAAATAGACATGGATCGGGTCAAGGGAAACGATCGTGGTCAACAGCGACGACTCTCGAGTGCCGCCGCTGATGAGGTTTCCCTCGGTCACATCGCGGTGACTGACGCGGCCCGTGATGGGAGCAACAACACGCGTGTACTCCAGGTTCAATTCCGCAATGCCGATCGCCGCCTCGGCGGTTTCGACCGCCGCGCTCGCCGTTGCAATCGCTGCCCGCGTTGATTCGATCCGCGCCTGTGCGGCCTTCACTTCCGCCTCAGCTTGAAGCAGCTCCGATTGATGCAGCTCGAGCTCGTCTTTGCTGAGCGCTCTTTTCGCGGCGATGGCCTCCGACCGTGCATATCGCTGGCGGGCATATCCGAGGGTCGCTTCGGTTCTGCTATGCTCAGCCTCTGCCTGGGCGAGCTGTGCGGTGGATTGCGCGACCGCCGCGCCGGCCTCTTCAAGCTGCGCTCGGGCGCGATTCAATTCGGCCTCGAACGGACGTGGATCGATGACGCAGAGCAGGTCGCCCTTCCGGACGATTTGGCCTTCCTCGAAGTGGATCGACTGCAAGTAGCCGCTCGCGCGGGCGCGAACCTCCACAAAGTCCACCGCCTCCAACCGGCCCACGTATTCGTCCCACTCCACGATTTGCTTCTTAATCGGCGTGGCAACGACTACCTGCACTTCGGGCGGCGGTCCAGGCTGGCCGCCAAGTCGGCTGCAGCCAAGTACCAGCGAAAGACAGGCAAGGATTGCCAGTTTGAACGAATTAGATTCCATGGAATCCATGACCTCCGTCTTCTGCCAAACGCCGGACGAGCACCGGTGACTGGGCAATCTCGGACACGACAGACTTCATCAAACAGCCGGCGGCCACGAGCTCCGCCCCCTCGGCGTATCGGGCCGCGAGGAATTCCTTTCCCACGGCGTCGATGGCGGTCAGGCCGGTAAGATCAAAGCGGACCACCCGCCGGCGGTCGCCGGCTGCGGCAGTTTGCCAGCACATCTGGAGTTCCCGGACCCACGGCCCCGCCAACTTTCCTTCAAGCTGAAAGGTCAGCGACTCCGGCTTGTCGTGTGTGGTAATTCGAAGCATCGCTTGGTCCTTGCCGCTCACTTGCCGGTGAGGCGGAGAGCAAGCGGTGTACCAAGCGAGCGCCAGAGGCCGGGGGCGCGGTATAACAACCCACTGCCCGTTAGACTTACGCTGCACGAAAATCCGGAAAAGTTGCATGCCGGATCTGGAAGTGCCGAAGTCGAGAGGTGCCGAAGGATCGGCAAGTGCCGACACGCCGGCACTATGGGGGACGCGTGCCCGCCTCATCCCTTATCCAAGCAGCGCGGTGCGATCCGAGATGAGCTGCTTGTATTCGGCCTTCTCACCGAGGCCGCGAGGGGCTGCCCCAATTTCCCCTCGCTTCAATCGGCCCTGCCCTTTCACTCGATCGCTATCCGTTGGTACAGCTCCGGCGGATGGCGGCTGGGATCGTACTGCTCCAGCAAGCCGGCGCTCACCAGCTCGGCCCGCAGCACCACGGGCCGCGGGACGCCGCTGTCGCTGATGCACGACGGGTCGAAGGGGTGGAAGCTGAAAATCCGGTCCGAGCCGCGGATTCGGCCATACCAGTCGCGGACGGCATCGAAGCGCCTCACGCCGGTGTTGACCGAGCTGTGGCAGCGGTTGCACGACTGCTGATCGACCGCGATGAAACCGGCGTCGTAGTTGGCCGGAACGATGTGCCAGTCCGCCAGCGTGGTTGGGGCGTGCGTCTCGAGCTGCTCCTTGCCGATCCGCCAATACTGCCCCAAGGCCGATCGAAACTCGGTCTTGTGCAATAACTCCTTGACCAGCTTCGGGTCATCGATGGCCGGCAGCACGTCCATGCCCATCCATTGATCGAAATCGGGGAGCGGGTGCATGATGTCGGCCAGCCGGGCCCGGTGCAGCTCGGGCTCTGGGTGCTCCAGGTGCTCGACCAGCCGCACCAGGTCCGGCGCGTGGGACCAGTCGGGCCGCAGTTCCTTGATCCGCCTGGCGAGCGACTCGGCCGTGGGGAAGGGCCGAAACACGTCCGGCTCCCAGCCTTCGTAAACCCGCGTCCTGGTCCGCAGCTCGAACGTGTAATACCAGCCTTCTGGGCCCCGCATGGTCAGCACCTCGCCAAAGACGGTGCCGACCGGGTAGATCCAGGCATATCCCTCGCTCTCGTCCCCCTCGAGCTGTTGGCGGAACCAGGCCACGCTCTGCCGTTTGCCGTCCTTGACCGGCAGCTTCAAGAAACGGAACGTGAACAGGTTGCTCGAGCGGTGGGTGCCTCCCGGGTCGGACCAGGGGAACTCCACGTTTCCGTTGCCTCCGCGGCCGTGCCCCTTCGCTTTCTCGGTTTCCTCGGCCGAGATGTTGAAGTTGGCGCTATGAACGCTTTGCAGCCTGCCCTCCCAGTGCTGGTAGGCCGGCGGCATCTCCTCTTCGGTGTACAGAATCAAGCTCGTGTCGTGCAGAATCGCCTGCAACTGACGGCTCTCGACCTGGGGAAAGAAGTTCCTCAGGTTCTGTTCCTTTTCCGGCGACATCAACTGGGCCTGTGCGGCCGACGACGTCAGCATCAACGTCGCCCATAGCAAAGTGCGCTTCATGGCGTTCCTCCTCCGTAGGAAACTTAGGTCTTAGATCCGGCAAACGGCGCCGGCTGTCCGGCCCAAGTAGCGACCAGCCTAGTTGCCCGACGCCGTAGGGGAAGTACCCCATAGGGGGTCTCCTCGCCCCCAAAGGTCGGAAACCCGCCCTAAGTTTCCACGTACCAACAAGAAGCGGCGAGCGAGGTGGCCCAAAAACCAGTGAGTGGACGTGGGCCGCGCCAGTGCCCTATATTGCGTCATCCGCCGAAATTACCGATGCCGCGGCTTGTAACGAACCTCCGCGAGGACACGATGATCCAGATTGCCGGCGTACAAATGGATGTCAGCCTCGGACGCCCGGCCGAGAACCTCGACAAGATCGAGCAGGCCGTCGCTCAGGCGGCCCGCGAGGGGGCGCGGCTGGTCGTTTTTCCCGAGTGCGCCATCACGGGCTATTGCTTTGAGAGCCTGGGCGAAGCCCGCGAGTTCGCCGAAACGCTTCCGGGCCCGAGCACCGGCCGCCTCGGCCGGCTGTGCCGCGAGTTGAAACTGCACGTGGTGGTCGGCCTGCTCGAGACCGACGGCCAGCGGTTGTTCAATGCCGCCGCGCTGATCGGGCCCGACGGGCTGGTGGCAACCTACCGCAAGGTCCACTTGCCGATGCTGGGCGTCGACATGTTCACCACTCCGGGGGATCGGCCTTTTGCAACATGGCAAGCAGGCGCCATGCGCGTCGGGATGAACATCTGCTACGACGGCTCCTTTCCCGAAGCGGCCCGCGTGATGGCCTTGGAGGGGGCCGACCTGATCGTGCTGCCCACCAACTGGCCCCCCGGCTCGCAGTGTACGGCCGAATTCGTCATCAACGCGCGGGCCTTGGAGAACAATGTTTACTACATGGCGGTCAACCGCGTCGGAGAGGAACGGGGCTTCAGGTTCATCGGCAAGAGCCGCGTCTGCGACCCAAGCGGGCGGGTGCTGGCCGATGCGCCGCACGACCGCGAGGCGGTCCTGCACGCCGAGATCGATCCCGAGCGGGCCCGCAACAAGCACCTGGTCCGCGTGCCCGGCAAGCACGAAATCAATCGCTTCGCCGACCGCCGGCCCGAGATGTACGCCAAGATCGTCGAACCGAAAGCCGGCGCGTGAAGCCAGATGATCATTCACACCGGCGCCAAAATCGCTGGGGTCGAGCAGAGGGCGCTGATGCCTGCCTGGACGCACGATGGCCTGGAGTTCTACTACCGCGAAGCGGGCCAGGGATTGCCGTTCGTGTTCCAGCATGGGCTGGGTGGCGACTCCGAGCAGACCTTCGGCTTGTTCAAGCCGCCGCCAGGTGTGCGGCTGCTCACGCTCGAAGCCAGAGCGCATGGCCGAACGCGCCCCGTCGGCGACGAGCAAAAGATTTCGCTGACCGCCTTCGCCGCCGATCTGGCCGCCTGGATGAACCACCTCGCGCTGCCCCAAGCGGTGGTCGGCGGTATTTCCATGGGGGCGGCCGTGGCCCTGCGGTTCGCGCTTGCGTATCCCGAGCGGCTGATCGGCCTGGTGCTGTCGCGGCCCGCCTGGCTGGACCGGCCCAACCCTGACAACGTCCGCGTCTTCGCCGAGATTGCCCGCCTGCTGCGCGCGCACACGCCCCAGACCGCGCTGGCGCACTTCAAGCAGTCGGAGACTTACCAGCGGACGCTGAGGGAGTCGCCCGACGCGGCCGCCTCCCTCTTAGGGCAGTTCACCCAGCCCAGAGCGGTCGAAGCCGTTGCTCGACTGGAACGGATCCCGGCCGACGCCCCCGCGAAGAGCCTGGACGAGCTGCGGCGGATCCGAGTGCCCACGTTGGTGCTGGCGAACCGGCAGGATCCAATTCATCCTTTTGAGTACGGTCGGACACTGGCCGAGGCGATCGACGGCGCGCGATTTGCCGAACTCACGCCCAAATCTCAAAGCATCGAAGCCCATGCCGCTGATGTGGCGCGGGCGCTCGGCGAGTTTCTGGACAGCTTGATTGATCGAGGTATCTGATGGCCATCGACACTCCTGCCCGTATCGCCGTGCTGGGCGCGGGTCCGATCGGGCTGGAGGCCGCCCTCTATGGCCGCTATCTCGGCTACGACGTCGATGTTTACGAACGGGGCGGCATCGCCCAGAACCTGATTGATTGGGGGCACGTGCGGCTCTTTACTCCTTTCGGCGGCAACCGCACGGCGTTGGCATTGGCAGCGCTTGCCGCGCAAGATCCCGCCTGGCGGCCGCCGGATGACGACGCCTTACTGACGGGCCGCGAGCATGCCGAGCGATATCTGCTGCCGCTCGCCAGGTCCGATCTCCTCGAGGGGAGTATCCACGAGCAGACCCGCGTCGTGGCGGTCGGCCGCACGGAGTGGATGAAAGGCGACCTGGTGGCCGATGAAGCGCGCGGCGACGACCTCTTCCGCATCTTGCTCGACAGCGGCGGGCAGGAGCGCACCGCCCAGGCCAACGTGATCATCGACGCCACGGGCACCTATGGCAACCACAATTGGCTGGGGCGAGGCGGTATACCGGCGGTGGGCGAGCGGGCACTCGCGGATCGGATCGAATATGGCCTTCCCGACATCCTGGGCCGCGACCGCGCCAGCTACGCGGGCTGCCGCGTGTTGGTCGTCGGCTCCGGCTATTCGGCCGCCACGAACATCGTGTTGCTTGCCGAACTGGCAGCCCAGAGCCCCGCGACTCAAATCACCTGGATCACTCGCCGTCCGCCCGAGCCGGCCGATGGCCCCGCCGGCGGTCCGGTCCGCCTGGTGCCCGGCGACCGCTTGAGCGAACGTGAGCGGATGGCCAAGGTGGCCAATGCCCTGGCTGCAAGCGGCGGCGCGGTCCAGCACCGCTCCGGCACGATGGTCGACCGCGTCGAGTGGCAGGCGGACAAGGATTCCTTTCTGGTCCACTTGTCCCACGACGGGCCGGCGGAAACCGTCGAGGTGGATCGAATCATCGCCAACGTCGGCTACCGGCCCGACAACAGCCTGTTTGCCGAGCTGCAGGTCCACGAGTGTTATGCGACCTCGGGACCGATGAAACTGGCGGCCCGACTGGCCGCTCATCCATCGCACGACTGCCTCGACCAGCCGCCGTCCAGCGCGTCGGCGCTGTTGAACCCGGAGCCGAATTTCTACATCCTGGGAGCCAAGAGCTACGGCCGCAACTCGAACTTCTTGCTCTCCACCGGCTTCGACCAGGTCCGCCAGGTGTTCTCGATCGTGGCCGACCGGGCCGATCTCGACCTCTATGCAACTGCGGGGAAGTCCCGGCCATGACAAGTGCCTCATCAGTCAGCGCGTGGCACACCAGCAGTCCACCGGGGGAGGTACGCATCTCGCACCTGGACGATCTCTGGTTCCAGGTCACCGGCACGCTCTGTAACCTCTCCTGCCGGCACTGCTTCATCAGTTGCAGCCCCAAGAACGACGCCTTCGGATACCTCTCGCTGGACGAGGTGCGCCGCCGGCTGGAAGAATCGCTGCCGCTGGGGGTCAAGGAGTACTACTACACCGGCGGCGAGCCCTTCCTGCACCCCGACATGACGGCCATCCTCTGCGAGACGCTTCGCTACGGCCCGGCCACCGTGCTGACCAACGGCACCATCTGCAAGCACGAGTGGCTCGAAAGGCTGGCCCGCGCCGAGGCGGCCAGCCTCTACAGCCTCGAGTTCCGCGTGTCGCTGGACGGCTTCTCGCCCGAGACCAACGATCCGATACGCGGCGAGGGGACCTTCGAGCGGGCCATGCGCGGAGTCGCCATGCTGGTGGAGCACGGCTTTCTGCCGATCATCACCGCCGCCCGCACCTGGGACGATGCGCGGGATGCATCGGTGGTGGCCGCCTTTGTCGAGCTTTTGAAATGCGCCGGCTATAAACGGCCCCGCATCAAGATCCTGCCGACGCTGCGGCTGGGGGCCGAATCGACCCGGACCCATGGCTATGCCGACGACGAACGCGTCACCCGGGAGATGATGGCTGGTTTCGATGCCACCCAGTTGATCTGCGAGCACAGCCGCACCGTGACCGACCGCGGCGTCTGCGTCTGCCCCATCCTGATCGAGTCGCCCGATGCCCGCTTGGGCGATACGCTGTCCGAGTCGTTGCGGCCTTACGAAATGCGGCACGGCGCATGCTCCACCTGCTACCAGCACGGAGCCATCTGCTCGAACCCATCGCGGGGGAACGGAGCGGGATAGTGACGACGCGGATTGCGTGTTTTGGAGGCGTCTACAGCAACTACCTGGCGCTGGGGGCGGCGATCCGCAGCGCGCGGAGCAGAGGAGCTGAGGCGATTTATTGCTTGGGCGACTTGGGAGCTTTCGGGCCGCACCCGGACCGCGTGTTTCCGATTCTCCGCGAAGCCGGCGTCCACTGCATCCAGGGCAACTACGACCATTCGGTCGGGCATGAGCTCGACGATTGCCGTTGCGGGTATACCGATCCGCGCGACAACTACTTCGCCCAGATCAGCTACGACTACACGCTGGCCAATACTTCGGCCGCCAACCGGCGCTGGCTGCAAAGCTTGCCGCCGCAGATGCGTCTGCAGCTTGGGCCGGCAAAGCTGCTCTTGTGCCACGGCAGCCCGCGGAAGGTGAACGAGTTCCTCTGGGAGTCGACCACGCCGACGCACTTTCTGGACAAGCTGGCCGACGACCACGCGGCCGACGTGATTCTGGCGACGCACACGGGCATCCATTGGCAGCGGCCGTTGGCCCGCGGCCGCAGCTTCGTGAACGTGGGCGCACTGGGCCGCCCCGAGAACGGCGGCCGCACAAACGTCTGGTACACGCTCGTGGAGCATTCACCGTCCGGCGGCCTGACCGTCGAATTCGTGCCGGTCGAGTACGACCACCTCAGGCTGGCACGGGAGATGGCGGCCGAACGTCTGCCGGACGAATTCCAGCAGACCATCCTGACCGGGTGGTGGACCACCTGCCTCGAGGTGCTGCCCAGCAAAGAGCGCCGCCGCGGCCGCTTCTAGGACAGAGGTCGGAGGTCAGAAGTCAGAGGTCGGTCGGGTGGCTGGTGGCAAAGCGTCAGCGTGCCCCAGTCCTTGTCCCCCTTCCTCCGCCCCTTCTTCTATGCCGCCACCGTTACCAGCAGCTCTTGGGCCACCGCCTCGACTTGGGCGGGGTGGCTGGTGGCAAAGCGTCAGCGTGCCCCAGTCCTTGTCCCCCTTCCGCCGCCCCCTTCTTCTATGCCGCCACTGTTACCAGCAGCTCTTGGGCCACCGCTTCGACTTGGGCGGCGGCGACCGTGGGGCGTTCCTCGGCAAAGCCGATCAGCAAGGCCAGGTCGGCCAGGCGGTGGATGCGGCGCGGCACGCCCTGCGTCAGGTAAAACAGGGCCTCCAGGGCATCTGCCTCGAAGATCAACCGCGTGGCGCCTGCCGCTCGCAGGCGGTGCTCGACGTAGGCGGCCGTCTCGTCGAGCGACAGGGGACGCAGCAGGCACTTGCTTGCGATCCGCTCGTCGAGCGACGTCTTGCGCTCGATCGTCGTTGCCAGGCATGGCTGGCCGACGAACAGTATGGTCAGCACGGGGCGGGCGGCCGCCTCAAAGTTCATCAGTAACCGCAGCGCATCGAAGGCCCGGCCGTCGTCGAGCAGGTGCGCGTCGTCGATGGCCACCACGGCGTGCCGCCCCTGCGCGGCGTTGTCGGCTAGTGTCCGCTGGATTCGCTCCACCGCCTCGGCCAGCGACGACGCAGCAGGCACCTGCGCCGGATCGAGGCGTGCGGCCAGAGCGGTCACGAGCTCGGCCGCGGGCAACTGTGGAAAATCGAAGTGGACCACCGGCCTGTACCGTTCGGGCAATTGCTGGGCCAGCATCCGCACCAGCAGGCTCTTGCCGGTGCCGGGCTCGCCGGCCAGCAGGGCCGCGTGCCGTTGGCTCTCGATCGCATAGCGCAGCTTGAGCAGCGCCGCCTGGTGCGACTCGGCCGGATAATAGAGCCGCGTATCGCCGCCGGACTCGAAGGGCTTGGAGTTGAGCCGCCAGTAAGACTCGTACATGTCAGGCTCGCACGAAGGTTTCCACAATGTCCCACTGCGCGATGCCGTACCGCGCCAGCGACCGGCCCACGGCCTGGCAATCTTCCATGGTCGAGTGGCGCGTGTCGCGAACCACCAGGGCGGCGTCGATCATCGGGTGGCAGTCGAGGATCGACATCCGGCGATCGCCCGCCGCACCGATCCACGGGCCGCCGTCGATACAAACCAGCGCGTATTGGTGGACCAGCGACTCGATCACGGACTGCACGCGGGTCGCGACCCTGGCCGTGCGGGCGCCGAAGGCCAGCGAGGTCGCCGGCAGCAGTGTGACCGGCTCGGCCAGCGACTCCACCAGCGCTTCGCTCAGCGGCTGCTGCCCGAACAGCAGGTCCTGCCAGCCCGCCTGGGGCACGATGCCCAACTGGTCGGCCAGTTGCGGACGCCCAAAGTCGGCTTCGACCAAGGCAACCTTGCCAAGCTTGCCGGCGGCAAGGCGGGCCAGCGCCATGGCGAGCGTGGTGCGTCCCTCGCCGCGGCGGCAGCCGGTCACCAGGATCGACCTGGGCCGCGTTGCCCCGGTCAAGGTCGGCAAATAATCGCAGAAATAGCCGGCCGGATCTTCCAGCAGTCGATTGACGGCGTCGGGCCACTCGAACCGCTGCACCTCGTACGCGGGGAGCATCGGTTCCGGCGCCTTGGACGTTTCGACGGCGGCTGGAGCACTCGCGCCCGGTGGATGCGCGACTCGGCCGGAGTCGGGCGCCACCGGGTCAAGCGGAATGTGCGGCGCCGCGATCGGCGGATGCCCGCTGGCCCTTCCTTGCTCGGCCGGCTGCGCCGTCGAGACCTGCTGGTCCTGCTTCTGATAGGCGCGGATGAATGCCTGGTCGAGCGTGCTCATGGTTGGCGTCCGTTTAGCGCGGTATCGCCGGCGGCGCTGTCCAAGGGCTCGATGCCCCCGAGCGTGGCCACGCCCGGCTCGATCGTTGCACCAGATTTGAACTCGGGCCAAAACTGCGGCCGGGTGGCCACGCGCAGGGCCGGGTCGTCGGACTGCGGCGGTTGTCGCGCCAAGTCGACTTCCAGCGGTGCAGTCTCGCCCGCCGGGGCCATTTCATAGTTTGGCATGGCCGGATCTTGCTCCGCCCCCAACGCGCGCGATGGCGATTCGAAACCGTCGGGCTGCGGCACGACAATCTCTACCGGCCCGGCGTCCGCCGACCTTCGGACTGGGCTCCCCGCCGTGGCCGGCAACTGGCGGGCCGACCAGGCTGGAGGCGCTTTCGATGGCCCAGGCTCGGCCGCGCCATTGAACAACACCGGCGCGATCACCTGCACCGCCAGGGCCGAAACGATGGCCAGCCAGGCCTTGGGTTGCTGGAGAACGAAATAAACCGCGCTCAAAGAGGCCAGCGTGCTTCGCGATCGTCTGGTCAGGTTATCGACCAGCAGGGCCAGGCGAGGCCGGGCTCGGAGCTCGGCGGGCGGCACATGCTGCGATGCAGCCGGCGCTGTCTCGGCCTCTGGCGGGCGGACCGGGGCGGATTCAATGCCTTCTGCAATCGGCGCGCTGCCATCCTCGGCCGTTCGAATCGCCGGAAGGACGGCGCCGGCATCAGCCGTTGCCAGGTCGGGGAGCCGGATCACCACCCGCGGACTTGCCCCTTCAGAAGCCGCCAGGTGAGGGGCATGACTGATGTTTCGAGCCGAGTGCATGGGCAATTTGGTCCGGCCGTAGATCGCGTGTGCGCTGAATCACGTTATCTATCGGTTCCGGTCGTAAGGAACTTGAGCAATAAACGGGTTTTGACGACTGGGTAATTTGGGCCGGCCAGGGAAGCAGAGTGAAAAGGCGGGTTGGTAAGGCCCTCTCGCGCCACTGCTGGGTTAGCTGCCGTCGTGTCGGCAGCTCCAAGCAGTGCGGTATGGGCAGCACATTTTTGCCTAGCGGCTGATCCCCCTCCCGGGTTCGTCCCCCTTGATTATGATTATTGTCTTCCTCTATGCCGGCGGCACGCGGTCAATTAGGGGAGAAGAGTTGCAATGCCGATAATGACCTTGGAAATCCCCGACGAAGTCCTTTTCGCTCTCCGTCAATCGCCTGCGGAGTTCGTTCGCGAAATGCGGCTGGCGGCCGCCATACACTGGTACGCGCGCGGAACAATCTCGCAAGAGAAAACGGCTGAGATTGCCGGTTTGGACCGGACGGACTTCCTCATGGCCCTTGCGCGCGAACAGGTCCCCGCGTTTCAAGTCGACATCGAGCAACTTCGCGGAGAGATTGAGCGTGGTCTTGAACCAGGCACTCTCCCTGGTCGATGAATAGTAAGAAAAAACGACCTGTACTTTTCATGGCTTTCCATAGCCGAGGGCGCAGTTCAATCTGCCTGGAACACGCGCAGCGAAGCCAGGGCGGATTCGATGTCTGCAACGGCTTGCGACTCCGGCGCCTCCGCCCCGGCACGCAGGTCGTCGAGCAGGCCCCCAAGCAGCTCCCTCTCCAGCCAGCCGGCCAGCCAACCGGCCCGGCGCTCGGCGTAGCCGGTCTGCAAGCGGCGAAATAGCCGGGCGGCGGCCTGCTTCACCCCCTCGCCCGTGGCCGTCACCACCGCCTCGCCGCCCCCCGTGATGCCGCCGGCGATCGCCGCTTCGGTCGCCAACGTCGAGACGGTCTGGCCGGCCACGTGCGCCGCCGCCTGCCCCACCACGTCGCCCGCCACAATCCAACCGCTCACCGCCAGCGACACGGTAATCGCCGGCCGCGCCAGCGCCGCCACGTGGTCCAACGATCGCAGCAGGCTGACCGCCCTCGGGTTCGCCTCGCCCCAACGGTCCAGCTCCGCGCGCAGAAAATCGCGGTAATCGTCGTCCAAGGCCGGCAGCTCGGCATGAGCCGCGATCACGCGCTCTAGTAACTGCTGCCGCGAGGCGCCGCCCAACAGCCCGGCCAGCCGGGGTCGAAGCGTGTCGTTGCCGACCTGGCTGAGGCGGTCCAGCTCGTCGAGCAACTTTTGAACCGCCTCGACAATCGCGTCGCGCTCGCTGGTATGAAAGGCGGCCAGCGGTTCGGGGGCCGGTCCCGCAATGCCCTCCCAGGCCTTGCGCACCGGCCAGAGCACTCCCTGTCCCAACACCCGGTAAAAGCCGTGCACCTGCCGCGACCAGGGACTGCGGCTGGCATCCCACCAGCCGCGGATCTCCTCGACCAGCAACCGCGCCGGCAACGCCGGCCATTGCACGCGGGCCATGTCGCTGGTCGACAGCGCCGCCGCCGCCGCGGCAAACTCGCCGCTCGCCTGCCGCAGCCGGGCCAGGTAGCCGGCCGCCCCTTCGCTCTCGTCCAGCACGCGCGCCAGCGCGCCCTGGAACGTGCGGATCTTGATCGCGTCGAAGTGCAGCGACGCCAGCTCCTCGCGCAGCGAAGACGCCGGCCCCAGCGGACCCTGGCCATCGGCCCCGGCCGGATAAAACGGCAACTGCAGCTCGCCCGCCGCCGCGCGGTCATACGGGATCACGTACACCAGGTGCGGCGTGGCGCCCGTTTCGCCGCTGAACGTCTCCAGCCAACGCGGCCAGTAGTCGCGGTCCCCTTCCAGGTCGCACTGGTTAAAGACGACGACCACCGCCTTGTCCGCTTCGGCCGCCTTGCGAAAGAACTGCTTGACGGCGGCGTCGTTGTATTTCTGCTGCGTCAAGACGGCGATCAGCACGTCGGCCGATTGGCGGATCTGGTCGGCGCGCTGCCAGTTGACCGCCACGTCCGAGTCGATGTCCGGCGTGTCCAGCAACAAGAGCCGCTCGGGCACGGCCTGGCCGCGCCGCCAGAACAAGAGATGCTCGGCCGTATCGGCCAGGGCGTCGTCAGCCGACTGCCAGCGGCGCAGTTGAAATCCGTCGAACAGACCCTGCAGCAACTCCTCGCGGTCGCACCCCTCGGGCGCCAAGCAGACCGGGTGCCGGGTGCCGGCCGCCAACGGGCTGACGGCGCTGGCCATCTCGCCGCCCAGGTGGTTGAAAACCAGCGACTTGCCGATGTTGGTGCCCCCCACCACCGCCACCACCAGCACCGGCGGGGCGTCCAACTGGGCCAACAGCTTATGAGCCAAAAGCTCGTACCATTCCTCCTTGTCCGGCGGCGGCAGGCCGACCGCGCGGGCCGCCGGCGCCAGCGCCCCCAGCGCATGGTGCAAGCGTTTGACCTGTGCGGCCCAGGCATGGAAGTCGGCACTCATCGAGCACGGCAGTATAGCGGAAGGAAGAAGGCAGTCAGCCGCGCGACCACAACAGTCCCGTGCCGCTGCTTAAAGCTGGTGGCTTGGCCGGCAGTTTCAAGCACTGATCTTCAGGCTCCCCTCCCCGTCCGACCCAGTTTGTTGTCCTAAGCGCCACGGACAGGGCGACTTGTGGCTGTGGCCTATTTTTGGCACTTGACGCATGTGCGACAGCCTCTATATTGGTCGTTCTCAATTTCCCGCTCAACCTGTTGCTCGCAGCTTTGCACGGCGTAAGATAGGTAAAGTGCCCAGCGCGCCGATCCCGATAGCAGGAAAAGCCAGGGATGGTCTGCGGCGTGCCAAACTGGAAGGCTTGCTGCTTGGTCGTCGCATTCTGCGGCGACTTTGTTTTTGCGCTGTGCGGCGACCGAAACGGCCTTCATGTCGCGCCCAGGCACAAAAACGATGATATCGAGTATGCCATTCAATACGCCGAAGCCCATAATTGGCGGTTCGTCAAGTCCGAAGGGCATCCATTCTGTCGGCTCAAGTGTCCGCATGCCGCTCGTGGTGGTTGCACAATGTCGGTCTGGTCCACGCCAAAGGATCCGTTTTTGCACGCACGCCGAATAATGCGGAAGGTGGACAACTGCCCGCATCATTGAGGCTGGATGGGAGAGCAAAATGAGTGCTGCTACTACAGAACGTTCTCGGCTGGGGGCCGAGAAGGACGTATATTCGTTCACGCTACTGCTGGAAGGCGTCAACGAAATCACAGATGATCTGGAGCGCGTGCTTTACGATGCCGGATGCGATGATGCTTTGCTGAGCGCGTCGGAGGACGAAGTATCCCTCGATTTCGACCGGGAGGCGTCGTCAATGTTCGAGGCGATTCGCAGTGCCATTCACGCCGTGGAAACTTGCGGATTGCCGATTCGCGTGCGAAGAGTCGTCCCCCCGGGACACCATGCGATTCGCATGATGAATAACTTCCTCGAATTGAGAGACGAACAGCCAGATCTCGTCGAGGAACTTCGGAAGCTGAATCGCGGCTGACGTCGCGATTCTGGGCATCGATGCCCAGATTCCTCTCGGCAAGCGGTCGCCCGACAACACCAGGCGGTTCATGCTGGACATGAGCCGGCGGGCGGGGTTCCCCGGTCTGCACTCCAGCGGTGCCCACCCCTTCGGGGCCCGTGGATTCCCGTCCTATCGTCCAAATCAGCACCGATGCCTTCGGGGGCTATCCGTCTCGCGACGGGGGTCCCTTGTAGGGCTCCGCGGAGCTGTTCTACAATCCAGGGTTCAACCTTTCGCCACCGAAACGGATTTCCGCACGTCCGCCGCCTATGGCAGCATCCGACATCGTCATCCAAGGGGCCCGCGAACACAACCTGCGGGACGTGAACCTGGTCCTGCCGCGAAACCGGCTGATCTGCCTCACCGGCGTCAGCGGTTCGGGAAAAAGCTCGCTGGCCTTCGACACGCTGTACGCCGAGGGGCAGCGCCGCTATGTCGAGAGCCTCTCCAGCTTCGCGCGGCAGTTCCTGGGCCAGATGCCCAAGCCCGACGTCGACTCGATCTCGGGACTCAGCCCGTCCATCTCGATCTCGCAGAAGTCGAGCGGCCAGAACCCGCGCTCCACCGTCGGCACCATCACCGAGATCTACGACTACCTGCGGGTGCTGTATGCCCGCACCGGCTTGGGCCATTGCCCCAAGTGTACCCGGCCCATCACGGCCCAAACCCGCGACCAGATCCTCGACCGCATCTCGACGCTGGCCGAGGGCACACGGTTCATCGTGCTGGCCCCCGTGATCAAGGCGCAAAAAGGGGAATACCGCGATCTGTTCGAAGACCTGCTCAAGCAGGGGTTCGTCCGCGCCCGCGTCGACGGCAGCCTGGTCTCGCTCTCCGACAACTTGAAGCTCGACCGGCAGATGCGGCACAACATCGAGGTGGTCATCGACCGCCTGGTGGCCGCTCCCGGATTGCGGCCGCGCCTGGCCGAAGCCGTCGAGCTGGCGCTGCGGATGGGCGACGGCAACCTGATCGTCGCCACCGAGGCCGCTGCCGCGGACCAGCCGGCGCCCGCCGAGGCCGCGCCGCGCCGCAAGCGCCGCGCCGCTGCGGCGCACAACGACCTGCAGCTCTCGGCCCATTACGCCTGCACGCACTGCGGCCTCAGCTTCGAGCCGCCCAGCCCGCAGTTGTTCAGCTTCAACAGCCCGCAGGGGATGTGCCTGGCGTGCGACGGCCTGGGAGAGATCTACAACTTCGATCCGGCGCTGTTGATCCCCGACCCCGGCCGCTCGTTCAAGCAAGGCTGCATCGAGCTGATCGGACCCTGGACCGACATGGGCCGCTGGAGAAAGCACATCTACCACGGAGTAGCGGAGACCCTGGAGCGAACCGTTGGTCTCGATCCGGGCGACCTGCTCGAAACGGCCTGGGAAGAGCTCGATCCCGCGCTGGCGCGGCAGTTGCTGTGGGGCACGGGCGAGATGCACGTCACCTACTCCTGGAAGCACGGCGGCGGAGTTCACAAGTACGGCGGCAAGTTCGAAGGCATCATCCCCGAGCTGTTGTCGAAGTACCGCAACTCGAAGAGCGGCATGCAGCGCCGCCAGTTGGAAAAGTACATGCGCGTCATCGGCTGCGAGGCCTGCCGCGGCGCCCGCCTCAACGAGCAGGCCCGCGCCGTCACGCTGGCCACGCGGCATCCGCGCTTCGCCGATCGGTCCGCCCGGGCGCTGCACGAAGTCTGCTCGCTGGCCGTTTCGGACGCGGCCGACTTCTTCAGCGAGCTGGAACTGGGCGCCACCGGCCAGTTGATCGCGGCCGAAGTGCTCAAAGAGATCCGCGGCCGATTGGGCTTTCTGACCAACGTGGGGCTCAATTATCTCTCGCTCGATCGCACCGCCCCCACGCTCTCCGGCGGCGAGTCGCAGCGCATCCGCCTGGCCGGCCAGATCGGCTGCGGTCTGGTCGGCGTGCTCTACATCCTCGACGAGCCCTCGATTGGACTGCACCCCCGCGATAACGACCGGCTGCTCGCCACGCTGGCCAAGCTGCGCGACCTGGGCAACACGGTCGTCGTCGTCGAGCACGACGAAGACACGATGCGGGCCGCCGACCACCTGGTCGATTTTGGCCCCGGCCCCGGCGTGCGCGGCGGCGAAGTGGTCGCCTCCGGAACAGTCGAAGCCGTTTGCAGCCAACCCCGCAGCCTCACCGGCCAGTATCTCGCCGGCCGGTTGAAGATCGAAGTGCCTCCCAGCCGCCGTCCCACGGGCGAGGGCTGGCTGAAGATCGTCGCCGCCGCGGCCAACAATCTCAAGCAGGTCGACGTGGCGATTCCGCTGGGCACGTTCGTCTGCGTCACGGGTGTCTCCGGCTCGGGCAAGAGCTCGCTTGTCAACGACATCCTGGTCGAGGCCTTGCGCCGCGACCTCAACGGCGGCCTGGGCGAGCCGGGCCCCCACCAGCGGATCGAGGGGCTGGAGCACCTCGACAAGCTGATCGCCATCGATCAGTCGCCGATCGGCCGCACGCCCCGCTCGAACCCGGCCACGTACATCAAGGTCTTCGACGACATCCGCCGGCTCTACGCCCAACTGCCCGAGTCGAAAACCCGCGGCTACCAGGAGGGGCGGTTCAGCTTCAACGTGGCGGGCGGGCGCTGCGAGGCCTGCGAGGGGAACGGCTCGAACCGCCTGGAGATGGATTTCCTGGCCGACGTCTGGGTCACCTGCCCGGTCTGCGAAGGGCACCGCTTCAACCGCGAAACGCTGCAAGTCCGCTTCAAGGGCAAGAGCATCTCCGACGTCCTGGAGATGGACGTCCAGCAGGCCCTGGATCACTTCGAAAACATCCCCAAGGTGCGGCACAAGCTGCAAACGCTGCACGACGTGGGGCTCGACTACCTGAAGCTCGGCCAGCCCTCGCCCACGCTCTCCGGCGGCGAGGCCCAGCGGATCAAGCTGGCCCGCGAGCTGGTCAAGAAGAGCACCGGCCGTACGCTCTACCTGCTCGACGAGCCGACCACCGGGCTGCACTTTGCCGATATCCGCATGCTGCTCAAGGTGCTGCACGACTTTGTCGACGCGGGTAACACCGTGCTGGTGGTCGAGCACAACCTTGACGTGATCAAGACGGCCGACTGGGTCATCGACCTCGGGCCTGAAGGGGGCGAGGCCGGCGGCCGCATCGTGGCCTGCGGCACCCCCGAGCACGTCGCCGGCTGCGCCGGTGAGGAGGGAAGGGGTGAAGGGGTGAAGGGGGGAAGGGGAGAAGAACCTCTCCCAAGCCACACCGGTGCCGCCCTGGCGCCCCTCCTGGCCGGTGGCTCGAAACCGCGGCGCGGCCGGCCCACCGCGCCGCCGCCGGCGCCGATCGCCACCTCGATCAAGGTCCAGGGCGCCCGCCAGCACAACCTCAAGTCGATCGACGTCGAGATCCCCCGCGATCAACTCACCGTCTGCTGCGGGCCCAGCGGATCGGGCAAAAGCTCGCTCGCCATGGACACCATCTATGCCGAAGGCCAGCGGCGATACGTCGAGAGCCTCAGCGCCTACGCCCGCCAGTTCGTCGGGCAGATGCAAAAACCGCAGCTCGACCACATCGAAGGCCTCTCGCCCGCCATCGCCATCGAGCAGAAGCACCTGGGCCACACCCCACGCTCGACGGTCGGCACCGTCACCGAGATCTACGACTACCTGCGGATCCTCTTCGCCCGCCTCGGCAAGCCCTACTGCCCCGATTGCGACGTGCCCATCGGCACCCAGTCGGCCGACGAAGTGATCGACAAGGTCATGGCCCACCCCGAAGGGACGCGCCTGTATCTGATGGCCCCCTTGGAAATCGACGTCGGCGAGCAGTACGAGTCGCTCTGGGAAGACATCCGCAAGGCCGGCTACGCCCGCATGCGCATCGACCGCAAGACCTGCTCCGTCGATCAGCCCCCCCGCATCGACCGCCGACGCAAGCACCTGGTCGAAGTGCTGATCGACCGCGTCACCATCCGCCCCGCGGCCCGCTCGCGCGTCGCCGGCAGCGTGGAGAATGCCCTGGCGCTGGGACGCGGCGTGTTGCACCTTGCCTTCCCCGACGACCAGACGCCGGAGGAAAACTGGCCCACCGAGATCCACAGCCAGCACTTTGCCTGCCAGCGCTGTGGGCGCAGCTTCGAACCGCTCACGCCGCACAACTTCTCCTTCAACAGCGCGCTGGGCTGGTGCCCATCCTGCGAGGGGCTCGGCACTCAGACCGGCGCCAACACGGCCGCCCTCTTGAGTGATCCCAAGCGCACGCTCGCCGAAGGCGCCGTGGCCGTCTGGCCGGCCGCCGACAACCGCCTCTTTCGCCCGATGCTCGCGGCGCTGGCCGCCCAGACCGGCCTGCCCATCAATGTGCCCTTTGAGCAGCTCTCCGCCCGCCATCGCCGCATCGTGCTGCACGGCGCCAGCGACGCCTGGATCAACGTCTATCCCCCAGGCCGCAAAAGCGGCGGCACGCCTCTCTTCCGCTTTCAATATAAAGGGCTCTACCCGGCGCTCGACGAGGCCTCCCGGCTCTCCAGCGCCTTTCGCGGCCGGCTCGATCACCTCGTCGACCAGGTCGAGTGCTCCACCTGCTGTGGCAGCCGCCTGCGCGACGACGCCGGCACCGTGCGGTTCCGTGGCCAGACCATGGACGAGATCGGCCGCACGCCGCTGGGCCAACTGCTCGATTGGTTCAAGTCGTGGAAGCCCACCGCCGCCGACCGCAAGATCGCCGGCGAGCTGCTGCGCGAAGTCGTCAACCGCTTGCAATTCCTGGTCGACGTGGGCCTCGACTACCTCACGCTCGGCCGGGCCGCCCCCACGCTCTCCGGCGGCGAGGCCCAGCGGATCCGCCTGGCCAGCCAGGTCGGCAGCGGCCTCACCGGCGTGCTCTACGTGCTCGACGAGCCGACGATCGGACTGCACCCCCGCGACAACCGGCGGCTGATCCAGGCCCTGGTCCGCCTCCGCGATCTGGGCAATACGCTGCTGCTGGTCGAGCACGATCGCGAGGTGGTCCAGGCGGCCGATCAACTGCTCGACTTCGGACCGGCGGCCGGGCAGCACGGCGGCCAGATCGTCGCCCGCGGCACGCCCGCCCAGGTGGCCAGGCAAAAGGGCTCGGTCACCGGGCCCTACCTGTCCGGTGGCAAGGCCATCCCGGTGCCGACCAACCGCCGCATGCAACGTGCGTCGATCAACGCCGGCGGCGGCACCCAGCCTCCCGCGCCCGCCACGTCCACGAAAGCGGCCAGGCGTCTCAAAACCAACGGTCGCAAGCCAGCCAAGGCGGCTGCCCGTGACAAAGACCTGCCGAAGAGCGGGCTCTCTGCGCCTCCCGGCGGCGGCTGGCTGGAGATCGTCGGCGCGCGGCACAACAACCTGCGGCACATCGACGTGGCCATACCGCTGGGCACCTTCACCGTGGTCACCGGCGTCAGCGGCAGCGGCAAGAGCTCGCTCGTCGAAGACGTACTCTACAACGCGCTGGCCCGCTCGTTGCACCGCGCCCGCACGTTTCCCGGTGCGCACGACGCCATCCGCGGCCTGGAGCGGATCAACAAGGTGATCCGCGTCGATCAGCAGCCGCTGGGCCACACGCCCACCTCGAACCCCGCCACGTACACCGGCGTCTTCGACCTCATCCGCACGCTGTACGCCCAGTTGCCCGACGCCCGCCTGCGGGGCTACGCGCCACGCCGCTTCAGCTTCAACGTGCCCGGCGGCCGCTGCGAAAAGTGCGAGGGCAACGGCCAGCTTTCGATCGAGATGCACTTTCTGCCCGACGTCTGGGTCGAGTGCGACGAGTGCCGCGGCCGCCGCTACAACGAGCAGACGCTGGCCGTGCGGTTCCGCGGCCAGTCGATTGCCGACGTGCTCGACATGTCGTGCGGGCAGGCGCTGGAGCTGTTTGCCAACATTCCCAACATCCGCCGCGTGCTCCAGACGATTTGCGACGTGGGTCTCGACTACCTGCGTCTGGGCCAGCCGGCGCCCACGCTGTCGGGCGGCGAGGCGCAGCGCGTCAAGCTGGCCGCCGAGCTGGCGCGCCCCGACACGGGACAGACCCTGTACCTGCTCGACGAACCGACCACGGGGCTGCACTTCGACGACCTGGCGCGGCTGCTCGACGTGCTCAATCGCCTGGTCGACCTGGGTAACACGGTGGTGGTCATCGAGCACAATCTCGACGTGATCAAGACGGCCGACTGGGTGATCGACATGGGCCCCGAAGCCGGTGAAGGCGGCGGCCACGTCGTCGCCTCCGGAACGCCAGAGCAGATTGCCGCAGAGGCGGCAATCCGACAAGGGGACAAGGCGACAAGGGGACAAGGCGACAAGGCGATAAGCCCCGCGGCCGAGGACACGTTCAGGCGGCGGGTGCCTGGGTCAAAGCGTCAGCGTGCCCCAGTTGACCCCCCGTCTTCCGTTCCCCTTGTCGCCTTGTCGCCTTGTCGCCTTGTCGATTCAGTCCCTCCCTCCCCTCCTTTCTCCTTTCGCAGCCACACCGCCGAGGTTCTTGCCCCGGTCCTCGCCGCCGGGCCGCACGCCGAGCGCCGGCCCTACGACTTCACCGCCCACCTGGCGACCCGCGATGACGACCTGGAACTCCACGAGGTGGGACGCGACGCCCAGATGCCCTGGGAGCAGGATGGCCGCCGCTGGCATACCGTCGACCGCGTCGGCCGCAACGGCCGGCCTTGCCGCTGGGACGGCCGGATCCTGGCCAGCATCGTCGACCGCATTCACGAGCTGGGCCAGTTCAGCTCCACCAATTGGAACGCGCGGACCATCGTGGAGATTTCGGCTGCCCGCAAGGCCGACGGCTGGTTCATGCACGCTATCACCGGCGAAGAGTGGCTCTTGAAGCTCAAGTTCCGCGTCGCCAAGCGCACCTTCCAGCGAGAAGAGCTCGTCTCGCGGCTCGACCTCAAGCCGCTCAACGACCTGCCCGACCTGCCCGTCTACGGCTCCGAGCCGCGAGTGCAGTGCAAGCAGCTTCGCGGCCCATGGCAGGAAGTGCAGTTGAAGGTCCACTCTCTCGACGAGGTCGACCGGCCCGCCTTCTGGGAGTTTCTCTCTCAGGCGGTCGCCGGCTTCCGGCAGTTCACCGAGCGGGTCGAGCAGCAGCCCGAGGATGTCATGCCCTGGAAGGTGCTGGGCCGCAAGTGGCACCTCTCGCGCAAGGGCTTTCCGCCCGGCAAGAAGGTTTCCTGGGACACGACCGTGTTGGAGGAGCTGTGCGAGCTGTTGGCCGAGACGGCGCCGTCGGGCCAGTTTCTCTGGAACAACCAGCAGGTGGTGCACCTTTGCGTCAACGGCGCGGGCGAGCCTTGGGCCACCATCCATACCAAGCGGCCGGCCGCCGTCGACCTGGTGCTCACCGGCCCCAAGAACCGCTTCGCCCTGGGCCGCGTGGCCCAACTGGGCCACGACCGCCAGGTCGAGACCGACCGCCCTGACAAGGACATGGTCAAGCTCAAGTTCGTCGAGGCCGCGCAGGTCGTCAGCGACGAGCTGGCCCGTTTCCTTCAGGAGCACCTTCGTGCGGTCCTCGTGGGGGCCGAACGGACAACACTCACCCGACGCGCCAGCGAGAGACCCTCCCCACACTAACCCGACGCGCCAGCGAGGCAACATGCCCGCCAGAGCATGTACGATCCCGAGCGCTAGCGAGCCCTGTTCCCTGACCTCTGCCTTCTGACCTCTGACCTCTGTCCTCTGCCTTCATCCTTCCCCATGCCGTTGCTTCCCGCCAGCTTCCTCTTCCGCTTCGCGGTTCCTTGCCGGTTCAAGGACCCCGTGTGGACTGATGCGGGTCCACAGCTCGACGAATCGTATCGGCTGGCGAGTCCGGGCGAGTTGGACGTGCAGCGGACGTTCGCGGAGGTTCGGGCCGCCTGGAGCCAGGCCGGCCTGGCGATCTCGGCCCGCGTGGAGGGCAAGCGGCAGCCCCCCTGGTGCCGCGAGAGCCGTCCCGACGACAGCGACGGCCTGCGGGTCTGGATCGACACCCGCGACACGCACAACATCCACCGCGCCACTCGCTTCTGTCATCAGTTCATGTTCATGCCGTCCGGCGCCGGCCGCGGTCTCGACGAGCCCTGCGCCGAGCAGCTTTTGATCAACCGCGCCCGCGAGAACGCCAAGCCTGTGCGTCCCGGCCAGCTCGCCGTCCGCCGCGAGAAGCGGGTCGACGGCTATCTCCTGGAGGCCCACGTCCCTTCGGCCGCGCTGACCGGTTTTGATCCGAGTGAAAACCCTCGTCTTGGTTTCACCTACGCCATTTTCGACCGCGAGCTCGGCGAGCAGACCTTTCTGCTCGACAACCAGTTCCCCTACCAGGAAGACCCCAGCGTCTGGGCCACCCTCGACCTCGTCCGATAGCAGCTCACGTCAATCTGCCCCCGGCTTGGCTAGCCGTCTTGCGTGTGTTGCATCGAATGCTGGTCCGTTCTATTGCGGCGGGCTACACTTGACACCCAAAGAGCGGGAGGTCCAGGACCCATGGCACGCAAAAGTCGGGCGGGAACGACAAAGAGTGCGGTTTCAGCAAACCAGATCGAACGCTCGATTGTGGTGGTCCGCGGCCAACGGGTTATGTTGGATGCGGACCTCGCCAGACTGTACCGCGTGTCTACCAAAGCGCTCAATCAGGCGGTCAAGCGCAACTTGAATCGATTCCCACCCGACTTCGCGTTCCGCATGACTCGACCGGAGTTCAACAACTTGAAGTCACAAGATGTGACCTCAAGTTGGGGCGGTCGGCGCACCCTTCCCTGGGCCTTCACTGAGCATGGGGTCGCCATGCTGAGCAGTGTCCTGCGCTCACCCATGGCTGCCCGGGTCAACATTGAGATCATGCGGGCGTTCATCCGCCTTCGCCGTCTCCTGGCGACGCCAGGCGAGCTCGCTCAGCAAATAGCCATACTCGCGCAAACGGTCGACCTTCACGACGATCAGATCAAAGCACTGATTAACGCTCTTAAGCAAATGATGGCGGAGCCACCCAAGTTGAGAGAAATCGGGTTCCACGCACTCCGCCACGAAAAGAAATGACGGTACTCGTCGATCTACGCAACCCCCCAGTCAGTAGTCAGTGACCAACAAACGGATGGCACGCAAGCGAACGAAGAAGACGGATTCCGGGAAGAAATCGGGCCCCCCTGAGGCAGATATCCGCAGGCGATTCGCCGCCGGCCTGCGGAACGTCTTCGGGCTGTACCGCCCGCTGGTGGATGAATGGTCCTTGTACGACGCTTCGCGATTTCCACCGCGGCTAATCGCTACCGAGAAAGGGGGCGAAATGCAAGTCGCGCAGGCGACGCAGTTCGACCAGATCCGGCAAAGTGCTGAGGAAATGAACAGATGATTCGACGCCACGACAAGCGACGGACGCTCCTATCCAAGGCGGAGGCCGCCTTCCGCGAGGCATCGCTGGAGGTGATCCAGCGAGCCAGGCAGACCGGCACTCCGGTCATCGTCTGGAAAGACGGCCGCATTGAGCGGCTTTCGATCGAGCAGGCCGAGCTCGACCTGCTTCAAGCCAACGAAGACTCCCGACCTCCGACCTCTGACTCCTGACTCCTGACTCCTGACTCCTGACTCCTGACTCCTGCCCCCTGCCTGCAACTCCGGCTCCGGCGGAGCCTCTGCCCCGTCCGATGTCTCCGCATCGGTCCTGTGATGTGGTCCACTCGCTCCGCGGCTCTCCCCTTGTTCCCCGCCGGACGTCTCTCCGTAAAGTAGTCGTCACGCTCCGCGTGACGCATCCGTCGTCTTGCTGTCTCGTTGTGCTCCACTTGGGCTGCAAGTCCGCCTCCGGCGGATCGCCTCATCCCCTCATCGGCCCTCCCCCTTCCGCTTCCCTCGCCCCCTCGTTCCAGCCGCGGGGCCCGCTATAATGATCGGCGCTCCCGGAGCCACCCACTATGACCGATGAGCCTCATCCGATCTGGGCCTCGATGGAGCGGGCGATCGATGCCGCTCCCAGCGACAGGGAGTCGCTGTTTCCCCCGGACTGGCTGCCTCGCCCCTTGTCCCCCTGGGCGTTTTGGTCGCTGATTGCACTCGTCCGCCACCGGGCCAGGCAGCATTGGGCGCTTGGTATCGTGCGAGACCGCCTGGGAATCGCCCCGGCCGACATGGTCACCGATAAAAAATGGTGGCGGATCGAGCCCCGCGGCGGCGTCGTGCCCGGCCTTATCGAATGGAGCTACGAGCTCGGCGGTTCTGTCTTCCAACTCACTCATCGCCTGACCGGAGAAGTCATTCGCGCCGTGGTCTACGAAGAGACCGGCGAAACGTTCTTCCCCGGCTACTGCGGCGGCTACATCGCCAGCCTGCGGGCGCCGGAGCCGCCGGAGCGGCGCTTGAGGGAGTTGCACCCTTCGATTTGGACCATGTGCCTCGCCGAACGCGAGCTCCAACGCGCCGGCCTGCTGCTGCCTTCTCCCCATTCGGACGGAACATTCGTGCTGCCTCCGCAAGTCATCGACCGCGCGGAGCTGGCGTCGGCCTTCTGCCAGGCCTGGTGCGACGACGCCCGCCGGCCCGGGGCCGCCTTGGCCGTGGGCGATTGGATGGCCGCCGCCCGCCTGATGCCGGATGCCAGCGCCGATGTGCGCGACCGAATTCATGCGGAAATGCAGGACTGCCAGTTGCGGCGAGTGCGGATGCTCATGAACCGGATCGCCAGCAAGAAGTGGGGCGGCGAAGCGTTGACCGCCTTTGCGGAGCTCGATCCGCGGTGGGGCAGCTTAGTGATTGGCGAGGTGCTTGCCGGCTGCCGGCGATTGAGTCTGATCTATACTGCTCTCGACATGATCGTCGAAGCCGACAACGCATCCTGGTGCCCGTCGGTTGGTCGCCTGTTCAAGCGGCTCGACCCGAATCGAAGCGAAATGCAGGCGATATGTTGGCGGATATGCGCCGAGATTCTGCTCCGGCACGGCTACCGCAAGCGCGAGGTGCTGAAGCGGCTGAGTCGGGCCAGGCGGTTCGAGGTCTCGGACGCTGCCTTCTTGGCGCTCAAATACGATCCTCCCCGCGCCCCGCCTCTCTTCCGGCGAGCGTTGAGCTTGAAGGATATGCCGGACCGCGGGAACGCCGCGGCGGTCCTGGCCATCTTGGACGAGGACTGGTCACGGCGTCTGATGCTGGAAACCATGAACGAATCGGACGACGTCGACGCAGCCATCGAGTGCTGCTGTGCCCTCTCCTTCAGTCGTGATCCGTCGGCCCGCCGTGCCGCGGAGCAATGGGAGCGAGCGTTCGACTCCAGCTCGCAATTGAAAGGCACATCCCTGCCCGTACGGCGCCAAGACGCCGACGAGATGATGCGGGCCGCGATGGACGCCTGCCACAACACGGTCCTGCCGCTGCGCGGCCGCATCCCCTAGCCGGTGCAGGGTGATCCACTCGCTCCGTCCGCGCTACGGAAGGATGTGATTGATGGACGCTACGAACGACAAACCACAAAGAACACAAGGGACACAAAGAGAATACAGAGTTACGGACGCTACGGGTTACGGACCTCTCGCCAAGGCGCCAAGGCGCAAAGAGGAAAACGGGACGGAACGAAAGGCACGAACAGACGACGACGAGGGTTAACCACTGAGTTACGGAGAACACGGAGACGCCGGGACATGGACGACGGATGGACGAAGAAGATTGGGCACGAAAAGGCACGAAAAGACGACGACGATCGTTTTTTCCGGCCGTCTGTCCGCCTCCGGCGGAACCGTGCTGCAAGTCCGCCGCCGTTCGGCCTAGAGGCTCTCGACAGGCAGGCGGAACCTCTGTCCTCTGACTTCTGACTTCCGACTTCACCGTTGGCGTTGGAAGGCCGCTTCATGCCGCAGGATCCGTAGTATCCGAGCAAAGCTCGCCTTGCGGTTGATCACGGAGAACTGCGAATCGGAGGCGGTCTTTTCAAACGTGGCGAGGATTTCTTGCAGCCGGTCCGAGCCCTCTTGTGGCCGGCCCGCCGCCCGCGCAGCGGCGATTTGCTCCAGCTCCGACAACCGCAGATATTTGATCCAGCCCGGTCCGTTTCTCGTCGCGTCTAGATCCCGCCTCAGTGCCCGCACGTCGCGCAGCCACTGCTGTGAATAGCCGCCAGTGCCGGGTTGCCTGCGAGCCGCCTCTTGTCTCGTCCTTGAACGATCCGCACTGCCGAGCCCCGATCCGTTCCTGGAACTCTCGGAAGTCCGGCCTTGACCGGCGCTTGCCGCGCTTCTCGCGGCCGGCTTCTGGCTGGGAACAAGCTCCTTTCCCGCCAGTGTGAACAGGTTGCCGCTGGCCAGATCGGCAGTGTCGATGGCCAAATGCAGGTTGCGCGGCTCGTCCATCACGCGCAGCCGAACCAGCATCTCCATCTTTCCGCCTTCCTGGAAAACCGACAATCCCGCGGACAGCCGGGCGCTCTCCACGCGGAGAAGCCGGCCCGAGGCCGCCGCGGCCGTTGCCTTCGCGCCCCACTGGACCGCGTCGCCCGTGGCGTTGACCGCGAACTGCGAAGCATCCAGAGCGGCCAGTGCCCCATCCCGCGCCACAAACAGCGGGGCCACACGCGGATCAGCGTCCACGGGCGCGGCATGGGCCAACTCAAAAGCCTTTTGGGTCACTTTCACGGCGGCCAGCGCCACATCGCGGCCGACAAACAGCCCCGCCACGCGCGGATCGGAATCGATCGGGGCCGTGCCGTGAATCGCCCGAAGTCCATCGTTGGCGACGTTGAGCGCGGCCTGCGCCGTCTTCTGGGCCGCGAACAGGACCACGATTTGCGGATCGGCGTCCACCGGCACCGCGTTCACGGCCGCGCTGACTGCGTCATACACCTTCGCTTTCGCCTGGTAGGCGAGCCTTTTCACGTCGCGGTCGATTCCCTTCGCGTCCTTGTCGATGCCCTTGGCAATCTTGTCGAGCCCCGCGGCTTTCTTCCAGGCTGCGACGGCCTTATTGAAAGCCGCCTCGGCTCTGTCCAAGGCGACCTTGGCTCGATCCCGATCCGCTTTCACTCCCGCCAGATCCTTGACCCGCTGCGCTTTCACCGCTGCGCGGCGCGCGTTGATCTGCCGGCTGATGCCGTCCAAATCCCGCTTTGCCTTGCCGATGGCGCCCAGGTGTTGGCCTCGCTCGCGATTCACCTGGGCCCGCATCTTGGCGATGTCCGTATTGATCCGGTTCAGATCGGCTTCGGCGCGCCGCAGCGCGGCTTCGTTCGTGGCCCGGTCACGCCTCACCTGGGCCCGCGCATTGGCAATGTCGGTATCGATCCGTTGCACGTCCCGCTTGGCTTGTTCCAAGTCGGCGTCGGCCTTGGCAAAGTCTCGCTCAGCCTGTCTCGCCCAGGCCAGGATGTCGTCCGAGACCTTGCTCTGAAACGAATTGGCAAAGTCATTCTTGAACCCGGCCGAAAACTGCCAGGCCGGTCTCTCCAGCGAACTCGTACAGCTCACGTCCACCTCAAACGCGTCGGCCAATCGGCCGACCATGGTCACTTCCGACCGTTTGGCATTGAGATCCGCCAGGGCCGCGACGCGATTGCCCAGCAGGTCGCAGCCGCCGCTGGCCCGAAAATGGCTGTCCCTGCTCGCGGCCAACAGCAAGTCGAGCTTCGCCTCGTGCAGTTGAATGGGGCCCAGTCGGAACTCGCTGACGGTGGCCTTGACCGAGGTCCGCGGCTTGCGGCTCGAAACGTCCACCAGTGCGTCGACTTCCGCCGCGCGCGAGCCGAACAGGTAGAGCTGGCCCTTGAGTCCTACACCGTTGGGCACGCCCAGCTCCTCCGATCCGCCGGCGGGCGCATAGAGAACGTCTACTGCCCGCAAATCGAAGTCGGGCAGCAGCACGCCGACCACCCTGGCGTCGATGCCCCCGTGCGCCGCGCTGGCCAGATCGTTTGCCACCGCCACTAAATCATCTCGAGTCAACGAATCGACCGAACCCCGGAAGAAAACGCTCGGCACGCCTTGGCGCGTCGTCATGCCGCCCGCCACGCTGACGAGCTTGGCGGCCAGCTTCATATCCCCCTTTACCCCGACCAACATCCGCGGCGGTCCACCGCTGGTGCTTTCGGCGCGCAGCTCCAAGGCCGCCGAGTGCAGCTCCAAGCCTTGGATACCCAACGCGTTGCGCCAAGGCCCGTCGTCATCGGACCGTGCCGAGATCGCCAGGCCGCTCTTGCCGCCTCTCCCGGCCGCGTCCCCCAAGAACAAGGCGCGGCAATCGAATCGCCGTTGGTCGCTGCCGCTGCCGACGAGCATGTTGAATGTCACACCCGCCATGGGTCTGCCCGTCACCAGCAGCGCCAGATCCTCGATCCGGAAGGCCTCCGGCAAGCCCGCCAGCGTGCCGCTGGCCAGCTTCGCCCGCAGCTCGGCATCTTTGGCCGCCGTGCTCATCAGCCGGCCTTGCTCGCGCGCCTTGCGGAACGTCTCCTGGTCAAAGTTCTTGAGAATCACGCCTTCGAGCACCAGGTTGTCGATATTCGGCCCCAGCATTTGCAGTCCGGCGAGAATCTCCGCGCGCACTTCCACCGCGGTGGCCAGGTTCACACCGTCTTGCACGCTCAGCGAGAAGTCGCCGCTGCCGTAGATGTCTCGATAAAACTCGCGGACCGCGGGTGCCATCGACGCCGACGAAACCGTCAAGCGATGGCGTGAGAAAATGACTACCGGCGTGGCCATCTGCAGTCCTTGGCCGGCGATTGTTCCCACCGCCGGGATCAACTGGTCCAGGTTCTGAGTGGGCAACCGCCACGCTAACAGCCACTGCCCCACGCCCCCCGCTGATTTCTCCACGTACTGCAGCAGCACGGGAGCATCCTGCCCCGCAAACGTCGCCGTGCCGGCCACGCTTCCATCGCTGCCAACCCGCGGCGTCTGAATCGTGATATCGGCCAGGTAGGTGTCTTTGAAGGCGGCGATCTCCCCCAGCGCGATTTTGCCTTGCGCTGCCGCCGCCGTGCGGAATTCTTCGGCCAGCTCGGCCGGTGCTGCAGCACAGACCGCGCCCCACGTTGCGACCAATGCTTGCACCGTTGCGACCTCAATCCAGCGGCGAGCGGTTCGACGGCGGATAGGTATCATGACGTGTCGCATTCAAAACTCCTTCCCTTGGGAACGGCCCGATAGAGCAATCGCAGCCGCGACCCAGCAAGAAATGACAAGACCGCCGGACCGATGCGGGTTACCGGGGCAGCACGGACCAGCGCCGATTCCAACGCCGAACTTGCTTGTGACCGTCTCTTCAGCCCTTCGGGCCGCCGCTGGCTTGGATCCCGGCGGCTAGAGCACGCGCCAAAAGCATGGCGACCACCTGGGGCCGTTCTCCCGAGGGGCGTGAGGCCAGGATCGTCTCCAAGCGATCTGGCGCACTGTGCACGGCAGGGGCGCCACGCACGGCAGGGGCGCCACGTGGCCCTGCGGCGACGAACGGACGATCTCCCAGGGCCGGCTGCCGGGCGGCGACCCGCCACGCGGGCGGCGTGATCGTCCTCCCTGGGGCGCGAGGGGTTGCCCGGCGTCTGATGCTTCACTCTTCCGCCCTCGCTCACGTTGCGGCCCAGAGGATGCGTGCGATCGACCTGCCCATTGCAGGTTCGAGTCGGGTTGGCTCCGTGAACGGAGCCGTTCCTGCTTGGCAGGCCCTTGAGCATACGGGAACAGGCCCCGATGTCCAGTAGAAAACCAGACTCTGTCTTCAAACCAGCCGGTCCAGCGCCTCCAACGCCACACGCCAACGCGGATGGCTCTCGCAGTAGGTCTCCCACCAGTCGCCGAGCAGCGTGGCCAGGTCGACGGGCCCCGCCCGATCCAAATGCCAGGCCTCCAACGCGCGGGCCAAGGGCCGCTCGCCCGGCGCGATCAGCTCGACCTCCTGGGCGGCGTCCAGCACGGCCGGGACCATCGCCAGCAGCGCTACGCGGTGCAGCCGCTGACGAGAGATGTTCTCCGAGAACTTCGGCAAGTCGCTGTTGAGCACCGACAACAGCCAACCCAAACGCACCACCTCCGGCAGCTCGGCCATCGGGGTCGCCGGCATGCCCTCGAAGATCACCAGGTTGTAGGCGGCGTAGGCAGCCCCGCCGCCGCCCGTGGCCGGGTGCACCAGCACCACGTCGGCCCGCTCGGCGATCAGCCCGGGCTCGGTGCGGCGGCCCACGGCGCCCAGCAGCCCGCCGCCGCGGGCTTCCCACTGCCCGCGGATCGGGCCGGCCCGCGCGGCCAGCTCGTCGAGCAGGCCGGGCAGCGCGGCGGCATACGCCTGCTTGAGCGCGATCAGCCAGGCCGGCCAGACTGCCCACGAGCGCCTCGGCCTTCTCGCGGCCGATTGTCTTGGTGAGGCTCAGCGAGGCCAGCTCGCGCTGGTTCTCATAGCCGACCGATAGCGGCACCAGGTGTCCGAAGAAGGTGTCCAGGTCGATGCCCGCCCCGGAAAGTCCCTCGCCCAGCGCCGCGGCCGGCTGCGCCAACGCTTCGGCCAGCCGTGCCTCGGCCAGCGGTTGGCCGCGGACCAGGTCCTCGGCCGCGTGGAAGCAGCCGGCCGATACGCTAGCGAGCCAACGCAACGGAGGATCTTGGTGCTTGGTGCTTGGCACTTTGGTGCTTGGATCTTGGTGCTTGGTACTTGGTACTGGGTGCTTGGTGCTTGGTGCTTGGGAAGGGCTCCGGCGTCCAAAGTCCAAAGGCCCAAGTCCCAAGACCCAAGATCCAAGAACAAAGACCTAAGTGCTACCCCGCAAGGGCCGCCCCCGCTAAGATACGCTATTCTTTCATTCGCGACGGCCCCGATCCATTCATCCGGCGGCCCTTTTCTGCCCTGCCGCAATCGAAAATCAAAAACCCCACGGAGCCGCTGATGCTCGACCAGCAAGTGAAGCCCTGGACCGTCTCGGACGCCGCCGAGCTGTACGACGTCGGCCGCTGGGGAGCGGGCTACTTCTCCGTCGACCCCGCAGGGCACCTGCGCGTACACCCGACCAAGGACCCCAACCGCTCGATCGACCTCAAGCAGCTCATCGACGACCTGCAGTTGCGGGGCATCGACTTGCCGATCCTGATCCGCTTCGCCGAGATACTCAAGCACCGCCTGGGCGAAATCCACGACGCCTTCCAGCAGGCCATGAAGGACCACCAGTTCAAGGGCAAATACTGCTGCGTCTACCCGATCAAGGTCAACCAGCAGCGGCAGGTGGTCGAGGAGGTGCTCGAATTCGGCCGGCCTTACCAGTTCGGCCTGGAGGCCGGTTCGAAGCCCGAACTGCTGGCGGTGGTGGCCCTGGCCTCCAACGACACGCCGATCATCTGCAACGGCTTCAAGGACGCCGAGTTCATCGAGATGGCTATGCTGGCCCACAAGATCGGCCGCCGTATCATCCCCGTCGTCGAAAAGTACACCGAGCTGGGGCTGGTGTTGGAATATGCCGAGAAGGTGGGCGTGCGGCCGAACATCGGCATGCGGGTGAAGCTGGCCACCAAGTCGAGCGGCCGCTGGCAGTCGTCGGGCGGCCACCGCTCGAAGTTCGGGCTCACGGTGACCGAAATCCTGCGGGCCCTGGAAGAGCTGAAACAGCACGGCATGCAGGACTGCTTCAAGCTGTTGCACTTCCACCTGGGCAGCCAGATTCCCAACATCCGCCACATCAAGCAGGCCCTCAACGAGGCGGTCCGAGTTTATGTCGAGCTGGCGGGCCGCGGCGCCGGCCTGGAGTACATGGACGTGGGGGGCGGCCTGGGGGTCGACTACGACGGCTCGCAGACCAACTTCGAGTCGAGCACCAACTACTCGCTGCAGGAATACGCCAACGACGTGGTGTATCACATCCAGAGCATCTGCGACGACGCCGGCGTGCCGCACCCCACGATCGTCTCGGAGAGTGGCCGGGCGGTGGTGGCGTACCACAGCGCGCTGGTGTTCAACGTGCTGGGTGTGTCGGGGCTGGGCGAGGGGCACGTGCCCACCGACCTTCCCCCCGACGTGGAGCAGCCGCTGATCGACCTGGCCGGCGCCTATAACAACGTCACCGTCCGCAACCTCTTGGAAAGCTATCACGATGCCCAGCAGGCGCTGGACATGGCGATGAACCTGTTCAGCGGCGGCTACCTGCCCTTGGACCAGCGGAGCCTGGCCGAGAACATCTTCTGGGCCATCTGCCGCAAGATGCAGCGGCTGGTGCGGCAGCTCGACTACGTGCCCGAGGACCTGCAGGGGCTCGACGCCCTGCTCAGCGACACGTACTTCTGCAACTTCTCGCTGTTCCAGTCGATGCCCGACAGTTGGGCCATCCGGCAGTTGTTTCCCGTGATGCCGATCCACCGGCTCAACGAGCAGCCGCAGCACCACGCGGTGCTGGGCGACATCACCTGCGACTCGGACGGCAAGATCGACCTGTTCATCGACCGCCGCGACGTGAAGCGGACGCTGCCGCTGCACTCGTTCAACGGCGAGCCGTATTACCTGGGCGCCTTCCTGCTGGGCGCCTACCAGGAGATCCTGGGCGACATGCACAACCTGTTCGGCGACACCAACGCCGTACACGTCAGCCTCGACGACAACGGCGCCGTGGTGCTGGAGACCGTGATCAAGGGGGACACCGTCCGCGAGGTGCTCGCCTACGTCGAGTTCGACCCCGACGCCCTGGTCCGCAAGCTGCGCACCGACGTCGAGGCGGCCGTCCGCGAGACCCGGCTCGATTTCCAGCAGGCCGGCCGGCTGCTGCGGTTTTATGAAGAGGGCTTGCAGGGCTACACGTACCTGGAAGACCAGTGAGGACATGTCATTGGTCCTTTGTCATTGGTCCTTTGTCATTGGTCCTTTGTCATTGGTCATTAGCCGTTTGCAGGGCTACACGTACCTGGAAGACCAGTGAGCGTCTTCGGACCGCCGCGCCGCCCGCGTCGACGGCTTTTTCGCCCCTTGGTGGCAAACCGGCCGCCGCTGGCCTATAATTGCTAACACCTTGCAATCCCGCCTGTTGCGCTTCGCGCGGGTCGCCCCACGGCCCTCCTGCTAGATCCGCACCGACCCGACAATCCAAAAGTTCGCGACCACGGCCGCTGGAACCCCAGAATGCACAATCGCGCCACGCCTGCCTCTGAACGCCATGCGATCTTGGACCTTGGATCTTGGAACTTAGAGCTTGGATCTTGGACCTTATGTCTTGGAGTGGCGGGCAGGCTCGCCGAAAATCGCGCCCGAAAGCTCCTGGTCTTGGCCGCCTTGGGCATGTGCGGCTGCAATTCCTCGCGCGAGGCATCTGACGCCGGCCAAGCGGCTGCAACGCCCCAGGCGGTCGAAGTCGCCGCGGTCCAGGTACGAAGCTGGCCGAAAACGGTCAGGGCCCAGGGGAGCATGATCGGCGACGAGCATGCCGTGATCGGCGTCAAGGTGGCCGGCCGGGTGCGGGAAGTCATGGTCGACCTGGGGTCGGTCGTGTCGGCCGGCGACGTGCTGGCCAGGCTGGAAGCCGAAGATTTCGACCTCCGGGTGCAACAGGCCGAAGCACAGATCAACCAGGCGCGGGCCGCCTTGGGCCTGAAGCCCGGCGACGACGATGAGCGGCTCGACCGCACGAAAGTGCCGCTGGTCCTGCAGGAGCGAGCCTTGCTCGACGAGGCCCGCTTGAACGACGAGCGCGCCCGGCAGCTTATCGAGAAAAACGTGATCACCACCGCCGAGCTGCAGGCGACCGAGGCGGCCTTGCGGGTGGCCGAAGCACGGTTCGAGTCGGCCCTGAATAGCGTGGAAGAGCAGCTTGCGACCCTGGCGGTGCGCAAGGCCGAGCTGGCGGTGGCCAGGCAGTCGCAGTCCGATGCGGTCATCCGGGCCCCGTTTTCAGGGGTGGTGCAGCAGCGGCACGTGGGCCCCGGCGTCTATCTGAACGTCGGCCAGCCGGTGGCGGCCTTGGTGCGCACCGATCCCTTGAGGTTCCGCGCGGGGGTTCCGGAACGGCAGTCGGCCCGGCTGGCGGTGGGGCAGGCCGTGCGATTGTCGGTGGAAGGCATGGAACAACCGATCGAAGCCCGGATCTCGCGGATCAGTCCGGCCCTGGATCTTTCGAACCGTTCGTTGACCATCGAGGCCGACGTCGCCAATCCCAACTTCGCCCTGCGGAGCGGCTTGTTCGCGGAGGCCGAAATCGTGATTGACGCGGGGCAGCGGGCCTTGGCCGTGCCCGCGCCGGCCGTTGTGGAGTTTGCCGGCGTGGAAAAGGTATGGCTGGTTCGCAAGGGCCAGGCCGGCGAGCAACGGGTGCGGACGGGCCGCCGCAACGGCCAATGGATCGAGATCCTCGATGGCTTGCAGGAAGGCGACCAGGTCGTGGCCCGCGGCGAGCAAGGCCGGGCCGGCCAGGTCACGGTGCTGATCGAGCCGGGGGGCACGATCGAAGCCGGCGACTCCGGGCTGGTCCGGGGTAAAGAGGACCCGCCTTCCGTAAAAGGGTTGCCCGCCGTGGGAGGCTGAGGGGGGCAGAAGGAGGAAGGAGGAAGGAGGAAGGCAGAGGGCAGAAGGAGGAAGGCAGAAGGCGTCAGACGCATTCGTTCGCCTTGTCGCCTGGGTCACGCTGACGCTTTGACCCAGCCACCCTGCCGCGAGTCGCAACCAGAGGAGCTTTGCATTGCAGTGGCTTGCCCGGATCTGCGTTGGGCGTCCCGTGTTCGCGGTGATGCTGGTGATGGCCTTTGTCGTGGCCGGCGCCGCCTCTTACGGGGAGCTTGGCGTGGATCGCTTCCCCGACATGGACATGCCGACGGTGATGGTGCGCACGGTGTACGTGGGCGCGGCGCCGGAGGAAGTCGAGTCGGAGATCACGCAGGTGCTCGAGGACGCGGTCGCCACGGTGGAGGGGATCGACGAGCTTCGCTCCATCTCCGGCGAGGGCACGTCGTTTTTGCTGCTGACGTTCAATCTCGACCGGCAGATCGACGCCGCGACGCAGGACGTGCGGGACGCGGTCGGCAGCGTGCTCAACCTGTTGCCGCCGGACACCGACCCGCCCGTCATTCGCAAGCGCGATCTCGACTCGTCGCCCATTATGTCCCTGGCCGTTTCCGGACAGCGGACCAGCCGCGAGCTGTACCTGCTGGCGGAGCGCTACGTGAAGAACGTGATCGAGTCGGCCCACGGCGTCGGCGAGGTGTCCATTGCGGGAGCGGCCGACCGGGCCGTGCAGGTCGATATCGAGTCGCGGCGTCTGGCCGCCTACCAGTTGTCGATCATGCAGGTCCGCGACGCCCTGGCGCGGCAGAACACCGAGGTTCCCGGGGGGCGGGTCGATGCGGGTATCCGCGAGCTGAACCTGCGGACGCTGGGACGGCTGGACCACACCCGCGAGTTTGCCGACCTGGTGGTCGCCACCACCGAGGGCGCCTCGGTGCGGCTGCGTGACCTGGGCGAGGTCACCGACGGCTCCAAGGAAGTGCGGACCTTGGCCAGGCTGGACGGCACCCCGGCGGTGGTCCTGGAGGTGCAGCGGCAGTCGGGCGCCAACACGGTCGAAGTCATCGAAGCCGTGAAAGAGCGCTTGGGCCGCAGCCGCGAGCTGCTGCCCGCCGGAGTCGAGGTCGACGTCATCCAGGACCAGTCGCGGTACATCAACGCGGCCATGGACGAGGTGCAAAAGCATCTGATTTCTGGGAGCATCCTGGCCAGCCTGGTGGTGCTCCTGTTCATGCGATCCTGGCGGTCGATGTTGATCGCCTCGATCGCCATCCCGGCCTCGATCATCTCCACGTTTGCCGCTATGCGCGCGCTGGATTTCACGCTCAACAACATGACGATGCTGGCGCTGGTGCTGATGGTCGGCGTGGTGATCGACGACGCGATCGTGGTGCTGGAGAACATCTTCCGCTGTATCGAGGAAAAAGGCATGCCGCCGGTCCAGGCGGCCATCGAAGGGACGCGGGAAATCGGCCTGGCCGTGCTGGCCACAACTCTGTCGCTGGTGATCGTCTTTCTGCCCGTGTCGTTCCTGTCCAGCGTGACGGGCCGCATGCTCTACCAGTTCGGCATGACGGCCACGGTGGCGATCATGATCTCGTTGTTGGTCAGCTTTACGTTGACGCCCATGATGTGCAGCCGCATGCTGCGGGTCGGGCACCAGGCGGGCAAGGGGCCGGCCTCGCGGCGTGGCTTCTACCATTGGCTGGAGGCCGGCTACATGGTCTGTCTCAAGTGGTCCATGCGGCACCGCTGGATCGTTTGCGCCGTCGCGCTGATGGTCATCGCCGCCAACGTGCCGCTCTATCAGTGGGTGATGCAGGATTACCTGCCGACGAACGTGGACGAATCGGAGTTCGAAATCAGCATCGAGGCCCCCGAGGGCGCGTCGCTGGCGTCGATGGATCAGACGATGCAGGCCGTCGAGGAGCAGCTCCGCTCGATGCCGGGCGTGGTTCACTTGCTGGCTGTCGTCGGCAGCCGCGGCATTGCCCGCGTCAACCGCGCCAACGTGTACGTGCGGCTGGACGACATCGAACAGCGGACGTTCTCCCTGGGACGCCTGGTCCGCGCGACGCTGGCCGGCCGTCCCCAGGCCGCCTGGCGGGGAAACTATTCACAGCGCGACAAGATGCAGCAGGTCCGCGATCGCCTGGCCCAGTTCAGCGAGCTGCGGGTCGCCGTCCGCAACCTGACCTCGCTCCGCCAGGGCGCGCCCGTCGACATCGACTTCTCGATCACCGGACCCAACGTGCTGGTGTTGGCCCAGTTCAGCGACCAGTTGCGAGAAAAAGTCTCGCGGATCCCCGGCATCGTCGATGCCGACACCACGATGCGCCTCGACAAGCCGGAGCTACGAGTCGAGATCGATCGCGAGCGGGCCGCGGCCCTGGGGGTGGAAGTCCAGGAGATCGCCGAAACGCTGCGCGTCGCGGTGGGCGGCGACGATCGCGTCTCGCGTTTTCACGATGCGCTGATCAACGACGCCTTCGACGTCGAGCTGCGGCTGGTCGGCATCGACCGCAGCAACCGTGACGCCATCTCGCAGCTTTACGTCCGCGCCCGACCGATGCAAAGCACCCGGGTCCGCGGAGCTCCGACACCATCCGGCGCCGAACCGCCCGCCGGCCTGACGCGGCTGGACAACGTGGTCCGCTTCCACTACGGAGAGTCTGCCCCCCGCATCGATCGCCTCGACCGGCAGCGCATGGTCGCCGTGCGGACCAACATCGCTCCGGGATACGCGCTGGCCGACCGCATCCAAGCGGTCCACCAGGCCGCGGAAGAACTGGGGGTGCCGGCTGGGTGCAGCACGCGCGTCTTGGGCCGCGGCCGCGAGCTGGAACGCACGCTGGCCGACTTCGCCTGGACCTTTGCGATGTCGTTCATCTTCATGTACATCGTGCTGGCGGCCCAGTTCGAGCACCTAGTGCACCCGCTGACGATCATGATCTCGCTGCCGATGGCCGTGCCCTTCGGGCTGATCAGCCTGTGGCTGGGAGGCGAGAGCTTGAACTTGTTTTCGGCGATGGGCATCCTGGTGCTGTTCGGCGTGGTGAAGAAGGCCTCGATCCTGCAGGTCGATCACACCAACCAACTGCGGGCCGCGGGAATGGACCGCCTACCGGCCATCCTGCAAGCCAATCGCGATCGCCTGCGGCCGATCCTGATGACCACCGTGTCGTTCGTGGCGGGCATGCTCCCCTTGCTGATCGGCGTGGGACCAGGCGCCGAAGAACGCCGCTCGATCGCGGTGCTGGCCGTGGGCGGTCAAACCTTGTCGCTGCTGTTGACGCTGCTGGCCGTGCCCGTCGTCTACTCCCTGTTCGACGACTTGGGATGGCTGATCCCACGTCGCCGCGGCTCCCAGGCGGACGCCGCACTCCCCCAGCCGGCCCCCGAAGCGGAGTTGGTCACGGCAGGCGACGGCAAGGCGGAAGGATGAGCGGGAAGCGACGTCCCTTAGCGGTTCGCGTGTCACGGCTCCGCGGCCAGTGCGCGAACGAAGAACCACTCGCGGAGCGAGTGGACCACATCAGGACTTCCTCCTTCCCTGCCACGCGTATAATGGCCTGAATCGCCTCCGAGCGCCGGCCTGGCCCAGGGCGACCAATCGAAGCTTTTAGCTGCATCAATCGCGCCCATGCCTTTGCGTCCCGCCGCCAGCCGCGAGCGTTTTCAAGAATACCGCCAGGATCTTAAGCGCCGGCGCAGCCAGGCGGCGCCCCACACCGAGCCCGGCACCAACGGGCAGCCGGAAACGCCAAGGCCGGCGCATCGCTCGTTCTGGAGGCTGCTGGTCGAGTTCTGGAAGCTGCTCGGCGGCCATCGCGGGCTGGTCGCTTTCTCGCTGGCGACGCTCGGCGTTTCAACGCTGCTGAAGCTGCTGCCGCCCGCCGCCACCAAGATCACGATCGACTACGTGCTGGCGGCCCAGCCGATCGAGAGCGTCTGGGCCGAGCGGCTGAACCTGCCCGACGATCGCGGCCGCTTGCTGCTCTTGTTGGCGGCGGCCGTGTTGGCCATTTCGTTCGTCTCGACGGCGGTTCACCTCTGGGGCCGCTGGCACGCCACGCGGGCCACCAAGCGGGTGCAGGCCGCGGTCCGCCGCAAAGTTTTCGACCACGCGGTGCGGTTGCCGCTGCACCGGGTCTACCAGCTCAAGTCGGGCGGTCTGACCAGCATGCTCCGCGAAGACGCCGGCGGCGTGGCCGAGCTGATCTTCAGCATGCTTTACAATCCCTGGCGGGCGATCATCCAGCTTACCGGCAGCATGGCCGTGCTGGCCTGGGTCGACTGGCGGCTGCTGTTGGGCTCGCTCGTGCTGTTGCCGTCGGTGTTCTTAAGCCACCGCACCTGGATCAGCCGCATTCGCCCGCTGCACCGCGACATCCGCCGGCAGCGGCAGGACATCGACAGCCACGCCACCGAGGCCTTTGGCGGAATGCGGGTGGTGCGCGCTTTCAGCCGGCAGCGGAGCGAGACGGGCCGCTTCACCCGCGCCAACCACCTGATGGCCCGGCAGGAGCTGCACGCCTGGTGGTGGGCGCGGGGCGTGGAGATCGTCTGGGAGATCCTGATCCCGCTGGCCTCGGCCGCGCTGCTGCTCTACGGCGGCTGGCAGGTGTTGTCTGGAAACCTGTCGCTGGGCGACCTGATGATGTTTCTCGTTTACCTGACGATGCTGCTGGGTCCCCTGGCCACGCTGGCCGAGAGCGCCACTTCGCTGCAGAGCGGGCTGGCCGGCTTGGACCGCGTGCTGGACCTGCTCGGCGAGCCGACCGAGATGCCGCGCGTGCCCGGTTCGATTTCGGTCGACCCGGCCCGCGCGGCGGGCCGCGTCCGCTTCGACGGCGTGAGCTTCCGTTATCCGGGTTCGGACGAACTGGTGCTCAACGAGATCGATCTCGACGTCGAGCCGGGACAGATGATCGCCCTGGTCGGCCCCAGCGGCGCGGGCAAAACGACGCTCTGCAACCTGGTCGCCCGTTTCTACGACCCGACCGAAGGCAGCATCGAGCTGGACGGCATCGACTTGCGCAAGATCGACGTGGAAAGTTACCGGCGGCTGCTGGGCATCGTCGAGCAGGATATCTTCCTGTTCGACGGCACCGTGGCCGAAAACATCGGCTATGCCCTGCGAGGGGCCGATCCGGCCGACATCGAGCAGGCGGCCCGCGTGGCCCACGCTCACGAGTTCATCGCCGCCCTGCCGCTTGGCTACGAGACGTTGATCGGCGAGCGCGGCGTGCGGCTGAGCGGCGGGCAGCGGCAGCGGCTGGCGATCGCCCGCGCCGTGCTGGCCAATCCTCGGCTGCTGATCCTCGACGAGGCCACCAGCAACCTCGACACGGCCAGCGAGCGGCTGATTCAAGACAGCCTGCAGACGCTGATGCGCGGCCGGACCAGTTTCGTGATCGCCCACCGGCTGAGTACGATCACGCACGCGGACCGGATCGTGGTGGTTGAGGCGGGACGCATCGTCGAAACGGGCACGCATCGCCAGTTGCTAGCTTCCAGCGGCCGGTACGAGCAGATGGTCCGCCAGCAAATGGGCCTGGCTGGTCCGGTTGCGGCCAACGGCGATCCATAGCCTTCAGCCTTCATGTCCGTGCTGCAAGTCCGCCTCCGGAGGACTGAAGGTCCGCCTCTGGTGGGCTGCAAGTCCGCCGAAGCTAGGATCCACTATCCTTACCGGGCGCGCAGCGCCGGCTGGCGGGTGAGGGCCGGCGTCGATGGCGGCGAAGCGAGATAGGCGAACAGGTCGGCAATCTCCGCCAGCGTGAGTGTGTTCAACAGCCCCTCGGGCATGGCCGACTTCTGGCTGGGCACGATCTGCTCGACTTCGGCGTTCTTGAGCGCGGTTTTCTCGCCGTTGGGCCCAAGCACGACCAGCATGTCCTTGCCCACGGGTGCCACGATGCCGGTGTACGTGAGGCCTTGGCGGGTGGTCACGGACTTGCTGGCATATTGATCGGAGATCACGTGCGAGGGGAAGACGATCGATTCGAGGATTTCCTTGCGCTGAAACCGCTGGCTCACCGTCGACAAGTCGGGCCCGACCGGCTCGCCGCGGCTGCCGTAACGGTGGCATTTGATGCACTGCGCTTTGACAAACGTCTCGGCGCCGCGGCGCGGATCGGCCTGCGAAGCCTCGTCGCTCGACAGAAAGCCCAGCAGCTCCTCGTAGCTCCACTGGGCCCCCGGATCTTCGACCGGCAGCGTGGCCGCCGGCTCGTCCGGATATTGCTCGACGAACCACTGCTGCCAGGCGGCCAGGGCCTGGTCCCAGCGGTCCTTCGGTTTTCCGACGGTTTCGCCGGTCCATTTTGCCAGCAGTCGGATGGCCAGCGGCGCGCCCTGCTCTTTCAGCTTCAAGCCGGCCAGAATCACTTGCCGCACCGGCTCCGGCTCGCGGGGCGACCCTTCGACGCGGGCGAGCTGCGTGATCACTTCGCGGGCGGCCGCTCCTTCCACGATCGAGAGCGAACGCAGCAGCACCGGCCAGTTCTCGCCTTGGGGCGCCTGGGCCAGTCCCATGGCAAGTTCCTCGCGCCGTTCGGGGCTCCTTTCGTAGGCCTCCCGCAGGTGGGCCATCGCCTTCGAGTCGGTGCTGCGCCCCAATACGGCCACGACCCCGGTGGCCAGGCGAATGGCCGCCGGGTCGGTCATCTCCTCCAACTGTCCGTCCAGCTCGATCAGCCGGCGGATCACATCGTCGCCGGGATGCTCCGGGAGCGAAACCAGAACGAACAGCGCGGCGGTTGGCCACTCGGCGGCCTTGTCCAGCACCAGCGACCGCTCTACTTCGCTGAACGAAGCGATGAAGTCGCGCGAGACGTTGTCGATATACCCTGAAAAGCTGTGGCCGCCCGGCAGGGCCCGTGCTTTCTCGTAGAAGTCGACCAGCGCCAACTTCTGCTGGCTGGTCCAGCCCTCGGTGAGAAAGCGGGCGTGCAGGCCGACGTGCAGCTTCTCCTCGATGGGCGCGGCGCCGGCGAGCGTTTCCAAGAAGCGGGGGATGACGCTCGGCTGCTGCAGGTAAACCAGCAACCGCACCAGCTCGCGGTTGATCCGCTGCTCGCGGCCCGGCGGCTCGTTGGCCGGATACTCGTCGGCCAACTGCCGGCAGAGGTCGGGCACGTTCTCGCGCGTCAATTCACCGCGTTTCAAAGCCAGTTCCAAGACGCGCAGCAGATCGACGAAGTCGTCGTCCCTCATGTATCCGCGCATCAGGGCGCTGGCCCGCGTGATGACGGCGTCGATCGTCTTGGCATCCGGGTCGAGGACCAACAGGCCCGTCGCCCCCACCAGGAACACCCGGTGGTTCTCGGCCTCCAAGACGGCCGGCTCCCACCGCTGGGTGGGCAGGCTTTCCAATGCCCGGCGGGCCGCCCACGACACGTATGGATTCGGATCGGCCAGCAGGCGGATCAGCGGTTCGGCCGGGGGCTTGTAGCCGCCGCGGACCAGCGATTCGCAGGCCACGCGGCGGACCGTGGCATCGGCGTCGGTGAGCATCTCGACCAGCCGCTCGCCCGCCGGCTTGCCGGTGTGCAGCGCCATCAGCGAGGCCGCTTTCGACCGCAGCTCCGCGTTGGTCTCGCGCGAGACGCGGACCAGCATCTGCGTGGTCGGAAACGGACCGACAAGCTGCATCAAGTCCAAGGCCCGCGTCCGGTCGTTGATCGAGTAGGCCGAGTTGTCGACCACCGCCGCCAGTTGGCGGTCCCACTCGCCGCCGAGCGACTGTTGGATGGCGGCCACGTGCTGCCTGGCAAAGGCACTGTGCAACTGCGGTTGGCGGATGGCCTCCAGCACGCCTTCGATCTTGGGCCGCGGCGGCACGCCGCCGGTCCATACCACGCGGTAGATGCCTCCCTGCGTGCCCCGGCCGCCGGTGCAGAAATAGAGCCAGCCGTCGGGTCCCACGGCAATGTCGGTGGCGTTGAGCGGGCGTCCTTCGAGGAATACTTCGGCCTGGCCCGCGTACGTGCCGCCGGCCGGCTGCAGCCGCATGGCCAGGATCCGGCCCTGCGACCAATCGCAGGCGAACATGGCGTTGTGATAGCGAACCGGGAAGCGGAAGTGGTTGTAGAACTCGACGCCGGTGGGCGACCCCCGGCCGGTATCCAGCGTCGACGGGAGGCTGTCGACATAGTAGGGCGGCCAGACGGCCCAGCCGCTGCGCCAGCCATACTCGCCGCCGGCCACGATATGGTTGATCCGCGTGGGCCGGTACCAGGGCTGGCCCACGTCCCACTCCATGTCCGAGTCGTAGGTGAACAGGTCGCCTTGGCGGTTGAAGGCGATGTCGTAGGCGTTGCGGAAGCCGCCGGCAAAGATCTGGACGAAGTCGCCTTCGGTGTTGGTCCGCACGACGGTGCCCCCGGGCGCCTTGAGCCCCGCCGCATGGCCGTTGGCGTCCTCGTAGCGCGGCCCGACCAGGTCGCCTTCATAGAAATGATGGTGCGGGCTCTCCGCCGCCGGCTCGACGCTGATCTGCGCATGGTTGCCCACCATCATGTAGATCAGCCCGTCGGGACCCAGCACCGGCACGTGCGCGCCATGCTCGCCCATCGCCCCGTCGAACTTCACCAGCATGGTTGCCGTTTCGGCAACGTCGTCGGCATCCTCGTCGGAGAGGCGGTAAAGCGCCGGGCCTTCCGCCCCCTCGCCGATCGCGAACACCTCCCCGTTGAGGGCCAGGATTCCCTGGCAGTTCTTGACGATGTCGCAGTACGTGCTGACCGTCTCCACCACTCCGTCGCGATCCTCGTCGATGATGGCGATCAGCGCGCCGCCTTCCCTGGAGGCGATGATGTCGCCCCATTCGTTGAAGGCCATGGCCACCAGCGAGCCGGTCTGTTCCGGGCTGACGACTTGCTCGACCCGGAACTCGGCCGGCAGAATGAAGCGGCCCGCGCCCCCGCCGTCGCCCGCGACCTGGTTGGTCCAGGGGGGCGTCGATCCGAAGGGCCCGAAGCTGCGCGCCGGGATCCACTGCGAATCGTCGAACTGGATGGTCTCCCAGCCGGGCGATTGCTTCAGGCTGGTCTTCCAGCTTGTATCGCTGACTTGGGCTATTTCGCCCCCTGCCGGCCCTGCCAGCTTGATCCGGACCGCGAGGCCGGCTGAAGCGCCCGTTTTATTGGCCGCCTTGACGGCGATCACGTTGCGGCCGCTCTGCAGGTATGGCACTAGCTCGTAGGTGGTCATCCGCCGCCAATCGTCGCCGGACGCCATCTGGCGGCCATTCACGTACAGCTCGTAGGCGTCGTCGCAGGCGATTTGGATGTGGCCCCGCTCGCTCCCCTTGAGCACCAGCGAGTGCCTGAAAAAGCAGGCGCCGGCCGGCACCAGGTCCTTGGTATGGGCCGGCGACCAGATCCATTGAGCTTCGGGGGCCGGGGCCGGGGCCGGGCCGGCCGCGTTTTGTGCCGGGGCATCGAGCAATCGCAGGACCAGGCAGGCCGAGAGCGTCGACGCCAGCAACATCAGCCGGCGACAGCATCGCAGGTTCATGGGACTTTGGCTCGCTGGAAATGGAAACGAGGCGGCTTTCCCGAGCGAATGCGGGCGGGATAAGGTAGCGAGATTGCCCGGCCGGGGCAACACCGATCCGCCCGGCCGGATGTGCCCGCCAGCCGCCGAACAGCGACCAGATCCACGTGTTCGGCCCACACCCACCCCTTTTTTGGCGCCGCCGCCTCTCAGGGCCCCTGGGGAGGGCTGTCCGTCTTCGTAACGCGGAGGCGGTTCCAGGGGGCGTTTTGGCCAGGGGCACTGCCATCGAAAGGCATCGCGAAGAACCGACCAGACGACGAGGAACTGCTCGGCTTCCGCGCCGAGGCGGAGGAACTGATGGGCATCGGCGAGGGGGCAGACTCCGGGGGTGAACGATGGGCCCAGAGCTCCGAACGGGAGGAAAATTAATGCACGCGCAGCGATTGTTCGGTAATGAGGATTTCGAGCTGGTCGAACTCGCGCAGCAGGTCGCGTTTGAGCTGCGCGATGAACCGCGTGCTGCCCTGACGGCGGAAATCCAGCACGGTCATGAAGATGACCTCATCGAGGTAGAGCCGGCTCTCGCCGTGCCAGATGCCGCGCAGCGGGAACTCGCGCTGTTGAGAGGTCAGGCCGCCGAACCGGGCCACCAACCGCCGCTCCACCGCGTCAAAGAGCGCCTCGGCGATGGCTCGGCCGGCGTTGTCAGCCAAGGGGAGATAGAGGTCGTAGCGCCTGGCCGCCCTAGCCATGATCGCGCCCCGCGCGCCGACCGTCGGCCGCCGCGACGACCTCGAAGGGCAATTTCTTGCGGCGCAGCAACCGAATCTGCCGCTCGCTCACCAGGTAGACCGGTTCCTGACTGATTCGGGAGATCGGCCCGGAGGCGACCAGGACGCGCCAGACTTTGCCCCACTGTTCAGATGGAATCCGGATGGCCCGCATCGCTCAGAATCCTTGGCCGAAAGCGTGAACATTGTGACTTCTCACCAGTGTATCTGGAAAAGCGAAAAGCGGAAACCGCACTGCTGCGCATTGATGAGAGAGCCGGCGGTGCTGACCGTCCCGTACGCGCGACGCGATTGCCTTTGTGGGCCGGTTGGTCGGCGACCATGAGACGGCGCTCTGGGTTGTCGATCTGGCCGAGCCGCTGGATTCGCCTTATCGGGTCGGCGCTTTACAATAGTGCTTGGTTGGGAAGTGGGCAGCGGGGAACGGGGAAGGCAGGGGAACGGGCCGTGTCGGTAACCCAAGATCCGAAGCGAACATCCGCCGCGGCGGAATCGAAGACACCGAACCGCATCTGGCTCGATGGCTCCGTTCTGGCCTGCGCTTGTCCCGACTGCCAGGCCCTGATGTCGATCAGGCTCTGGCTGATGGTCGCCGACTGCTGGCAGTGCGGCGCCAGTGTCGAACTGACCCAGGAAGAACAGCAAGAGGCGATTCGACTGCTCGAGGGTGGCCGGCTCCAGGCGGCGGCTGGCGCCAGCGAAACGGATGGCGGGCAGCGGGTCCGCCCCCAGCCGCCACCGTCGGCGCCTCGCGAACCGAGCCAGCCGGCCCCCGGCTTGCCCTGTTCGCCTCCCGCCACCTGCCATCCGCCACCTGCCGCTCATCCGCAACCTGCTACCCGCCAGCCGCCACTGCCCGCCCGGATTGCGGCCGCCCAGAAGCCCAGCCGCGCGAGAGCCAGGCTGGATGCCATTCGTGCGCTGGGCGAGACCCGGTTGTGGCTGGCCAACTGGTGGCGCGACCTGCCGTGCTGGTTGACCAGCCTGGTGCTGCACATGCTGCTCATGATCCTGCTGGGCCTGTGGGCCGTTCCGAGCGGGGGGCCGCCCAGGCCGTTGACGCTGGCGACGCAGGTGAACTCGTTGGACCAGTCGGGCGACGCCGAACGATTCTTCGAGCCTGATGCCGGGCCCGAGTTCGACGACCCTGGCGCCGTGATGCTCGAGCCGGTCGACGAGGCCGATCCGTTTGCCCGGTCCGAATCGGAAACGCTGGTGGGAGTTGCTTTGCACCCATCGGGCGACGAGCCCGAACCGCTCCCCAGCGCCTTGTTTCCCAGCGGTCCGGCCGAGCTGCCTGCCATGCTCGTGGGCCGCGACCCCCGCTTGCGAAGCCACCTGGTCGAGCGTGAAGGCGGCACGATCGAAAGCGAGGCGGCCGTGGCTCGCGGGCTCCAGTGGCTGGCGCGGCACCAGGACTACGACGGCAGTTGGGACCTGCGGGGGTTCTGCCTTGCCGGCGACTGCGATCGGCAATGCCGCGACGCGGCGGCCGCAAGCGACAAGGTGTCGGGCACCGCCCTGGCGTTGTTGCCCTTCCTGGGGGCCGGCCAAACCCACCTCGCCGGCGAGTATCGGGAAGTCGTGGCCGGGGGGCTGGATTGGATGGTCGACCGTCAAGAAGAAAGCGGTGGGATGCCGCTCGAAACGCTGGGGCGGATGTACGGCCACGGTCTGGGCGCCATCGTGTTGTGCGAGGCGTATGGGCTGACCCGCGATGAACGCTTGCGGGGCCCGGCGCAGCGTGCTCTCGACTTTATCGCGCGGGCCCAGCACCCGCGGGGCGGCTGGCGCTATCGCCCTGGGTCGCCCGGAGACATGAGCGTCGTGGGCTGGCAGATCATGGCCCTGCGCAGCGGGGAAATGGCCTACCTCGGCATTCCGCCCGACGTGTTTGACAAGGCCGCCGGCTTTCTCGACACCGTCCAGGTTCGTCCCGACCGCGGGCTGTTCGGGTACTTGCCGGGCAATCAGCCGACGTCGGCCATGACGGCCGAAGGACTGCTATGCCGGCAATACGCGGGTTGGCGAGCCGACGAGCCGGCGTTGGCCGCGGGCGTCGATTGGCTGATTCAGAACCATCTGCCGGCTCGCGGCCGCGAGGACATTTACTACTGGTACTACGGGACGCAGGTCATGCATCACGTGGGCGGGCCGGCTTGGCAGGCATGGAACGAGGCGCTGCGCGACCTTTTGGTCTCGATGCAGGAGACCGAGGGACACGAGGCAGGCAGTTGGTCGCCCCGGCGCGGCTTCGACTATGCCGGCGGCCGGCTGTACGTCACTTCGCTGTCGATCTGCACCCTGGAGGTTTACTACCGGCACATGCCGCTGTACCGGACCGACGCCGTGCAGTGAGCTCAGCCAAACAGCTCGCTGACCGCCTGGCCTCCGTCGACGATCTTGATCGGGCGGCCGATGGGACTCATGTTCTCTTTCGACGGATCGATGCCCAGGCTGTGGTAAAACGAGCAGAACAGGTCCTCGGTCGTAACCGGCCGGTCGGCCACTTCGGTGCCCGCCTCGTTGGTCCGGCCGATCGTTCGGCCGCCTTGCACCCCGCCCCCGGCGAGCGCCACGCTGAATGCCCGCGGATAATGATCGCGGCCTGTGCGCGGATTGATCCTCGGCGTGCGGCCGAATTCGCCCATCCAGATCACGAGTGTCTTGTCGAGCATGCCGCGTTGGGCCAGGTCTTCCAGCAGGTACGCGTAGGGCTGGTCCAACCGGGCCGTCAGGCCGCGTGTGCGGTTGAAGTTGTCGTCGTGCGTGTCCCAGCCGCCCAGGGCGACCTCGACAAAGGTGACACCCGCCTCGACCAAGCGGCGGGCCAGCAGGCAGCCGGCGCCAAAATCGCCTTCGCCGTAAGCGCCGCGAATGTTTTCCGGCTCGCGGCCGATGTCGAAGGTCTCCATCCGCGGACTGCGGATCATCCGGGCCGCCTTTTTGTAGAGACCGCGATGCTCGACGATCTCCTGCTCGATGTCGGTTCGCCGGTCGGCCGTCTCCAGCCGCTCCAGCAGGCTGAGCCGCCGCTGGTATCGTGCCGCCTCGGTGGTCGGCTGGGCGTTGTCCGGCAACCGCGCGGCGTCGGTTACGGCAAACGGGTCCTGGACCGATCCCAAGAGCCCGCCGTCGCCCACGTTGCGAAATTGCCGGCCGATCCTCACAAAGGCGGGCAGCTCGCCGCCGCCAACCGCCAGCTCGTGGGCCACCACCGAGCCGAGCGTGGGGTAGCGGATGCTGGCCGTCGGCACGTGGGCCGTGTGCAACAAGAAGCTGGCACGCTGGTGGTTGCCTTCCCGGGTGGTCATCGAGCGGACGATCGCCACCTTGTCCATCATTCCGGCCAGGTGCGGCAGATTCTCGGCCAGTTCGATGCCCGGCACGGAAGTGGAGATCGCCTTGGTCTCGCCGCCGTTTTCATGCCCCGGTTTGGGGTCGAACGTCTCGAACTGGCTGGGCCCGCCCTGCATCCAAAGCAGGATGCAGGCCATGCCCCGGCGGCGCAGCTCGTCGGCCCGCAGGCTGACTAAATCGGTCCAGGCGAAACTGCCGGCAGCCAGGCCCGCCGCGGAAGTTACCCGCAGAAAATCGCGGCGGCCCACGACCCCCTGGCGGCGCACCGCCAGACCGACGTGATGGCGTATCTCTTGGCTCATGGGAGGTTCCTGTCGAGGGGTTTTCTGCTTGTTGAGTTGGTACAGCCCCTTGATCAATGGCGCAGCACGAACTCGGTCCTGTTCAGCAAGGCCCAGAGGATGTCTTCGAAGGCCTCACCCCTGTCCGGCGCGGTGCGCACGTGAACCAGGCAGGCGGCGAGCTCCTCGTTGCTCGGCTCGCGGGCCAGGCATCGCAGATAGAGTTCCAGCACTACTTGCTCGTTATCGCTGGTGGTCTGAAGCACGCGGCCCAGCATGCCGCGGGGATTCCCGGCGTTGATGGCACCGGCGATCATACGAGAATTCATCAGCAACAGAGCTTGGGGAATCGAAGCGGCCACTTCGTCCCGCGGATCGCTCGGGTCGTAGCCGAACGTCGCGGCGAACTGCCCCCGCGGCCCCCCCCGCCCATAGCCACCGGCCATGCGGCCGCGCCGTTGCCCCTCGGGATTCACGCCGAGCGCCGTGGTGAGCACGTCGAACACCTGGTCGCTGCGCAGCGGCTGAGTGCGGTTGGCCAGAAACGGCGTCTCGTCCGGATTGCGGCGGGGACGGCTCTCGCGCTGATAGGCCTCGCTGGCGGTGATGGCCGCAAACAGCCATTTCACGTTATAGCCGCTGGCAATAAACTCGCTGGAGAGGAACTCCATGGTGGCCGGCGCGGAGCAACTCCGGTCGGGACCCAGGTCGTCGATGGGTTCGTAGAAGCCTTCGCCCACCAGTTCCGCCCAGATGCGGTTGACAAAGGCCCTGGCGAACCAGGGGTTGCTCTCGGCGGTCATCCAATCGGCCAGCGTCGTGCGGCGGTCGAGGTCGCTGGTGCCGGTCTCGAGCTGTGCTCCGGTCAGGAAAAACGTGGGTGTCATCAGCGTTCCCCGGGCGCTGGGGTCCGCAAGGTCCGGCATGTGATGTTCCAAGGCGCCTCGCCGATTGCCCGGCCGGCGTCCAGGGCCGCCGCGGTCCCGCGAGGCCACCTCGAAGGTGCGCATCATGCCGTCGCGGACCGGCCGCAACGCGACCCGTGGGAAGAAGGCGGCCAGCTCGTGAAACTGCTGCCGCTTCCAGCGATCGGTGGGATGGTCGTGGCACTGGGCGCACTGGATCTGCACGCCCAGGAAGATCCGCGACGTCTCGGAGGCGACCTCGGCCGTTTCGGCCATCTGGGCCATGATCAGGCCGGTGCTTCCCTGCTCGCGGACGTCGCCGGTCGCCTCGACGAACGATCGGGCGATCTCGTCCCATCCAGCGCCCGAGTTGAACTCGTCGCTGAGATAGTCTTCCACGGTGCGGGCGGCCAGCAGCGCCTGCTCGTTGCTGCGGCGGTAGAAAATAACGTCGCGCCAATAACGGGCCCAGTTGCGGCCGAACGCTTCATCGGCCAGGAGCCGTTCGGCGGCCCGCCACCGCTTATCGGCCGAGGGGTCGAGCGCAAAGGCGGTCACCTCGCCGGGGGTGGGCAGGCGGCCGGCCAGGTCCAGCGTCAAGCGCCGCAAGAAGACCTGGTCGCTCGTCAAAGGCGCCGGCTCGCTGGTCCCCTGGGTGGGGCTGCTGAACACCTCCTCGGCCAGCAAGCCGTCGATCCGCTCCCCTGCCGCAATCGCGGCTGCCTGGAGGGAATCCGTTTCCGGGCCGGCCGGCTCCTGGGCTCGGCCTTCGACCAGGAGCAGAATCGACAGGCCGGCGACGGCCATCGCCGCAATTGACACTTGCCTCATGGCATGTCCTCGACTGGCGACTTGTGTGCTTCTTTTCGGCCCCGGAGAACGAACGATTGGCCCGCTTGCCGCATCTAACCCCACGGAAGGCCTGCAAGTTCCGGCAAGGCCTCCTGGCGGCCGCCCCAGTATAGCACAGGTGCAGGCTGGAAGCTGTAGACTAGGGGGTGGCGCAGGTAGCCTGAATGGAGCGATACTGCACAAAGGAGCAGGTTTCTTGACGATCTCTTCTCGCACTCCGGAAGGCCTGCCGAATCGCTGCCCCATCTGCGGCCGTCGCGTGATCCTGGAACCGTCGGATCCCGCCTGCGACGCGCCCTGCCCGGACTGCTGTTCTCTGGGGCACGCTGCCACTTTGCGCCAGCCACGCCCGGCATGCGCGGGACACAGCACTGCTTCTCGCGGACGCCACGGCGTCCGACTCCAAGCAGTGGCACGCGACGGACGATCTCGATCCTCTGCTCCTCTGGCCCTCAGCTCTTCAGCTTGATCGGCAGGCGGTCGATCTTGGCGGCGAGAATAAAGTCGTTCTCCGACAGGCCCCCGATGGCGTGCGTCCAAAGCTCGATGGCCACCTTCCGATAGCTCTCCAGGTGCAGATCGGGGTGATGGCCTTCGCTCTCGGCCACCTCCGCCACGCGGTTGAAGAAGTCGATTGCGGCCATGAAGTTCTTGGCCAGCCACTCCTTGCGGATCCGCTGGCCATCCTCGGTCAGCCGCCAGCCGGGGAGTTTTTCGAGCTGTTCTCTCGCTTCTTCAGGCGTGGAGGGGGGAACTCCGCCCTCGCACGGGGCGCATTTCTTGGCCACAAGTTGATCGGTCGTCTGGGTCTGCATGGGTGGCTCCTTTCCGGGCTCGGTTCATAGCCTCTCTGGCGATTATTATTGCCGGGCGCTCAGAAGTTTCAAACTTTCGGATAGGGAGTGTTGATGGAGCAGACTAGCGGGGGCCGCGAGGACTCGCCGAACACGTTTTGGCTGGAGGACCCCCTCCATTGATCTAGACTCCGCCGGCGGCCGCGCATGCCATCAATCCCCAGATTTTCGGCCGCTGGCCGGCGACAATCAAGGGGCCGGTGGACGAAGGCAGAAGGACGAAGGCAGAAGGACGCCGAGGCTGTCTCTGGGGCACGCTACCGCTTTGCCCCAGCCACCCGACGACCTCTGACCTCTGCATTGGGGCACGCTAGCGCTTTGCCCCAGCCACCCGGCGCCACCCCGAACCTCAGCGCCAGGCGAAGTCGCCGGCGTTGACGCTGGGCAGATGGCTCACCCCCATCAGATAGCGATCGACGGCCCGGGCCGCCTCGCGCCCCTCGTGGATGGCCCAAACCACCAGCGACTGGCCGCGCCGCATGTCGCCGGCCGCGAAGACGCCGGGCACGCTCGACATGTACTGCTCGTCGCACTGGACGTTTCCGCGCGGGTCGAGCGCGAGGCCCAACTCCTCGATGGCCCCCTTCTTTTCCGGCCCCAGAAAGCCCATCGCCAGCAGGGCCAACTGGCAGGGCCACTCCTGCTGGGTGCCGGGCACCTCCTTGAACGTTTGCCGGCCCGACTCGTCCTGGCTCCACTCAATGGTGACGGTGACCAGGCTTCGCACTCGCCCCTGCTCGTCGCCGCGGAACTCCTTGGTCAGCACGCTCCAATGCCGGTTGCAGCCTTCCTCGTGCGAGGAGCTTGTGCGGAGCATCATCGTCCAATAGGGCCAAGGTGAATGTGTCGGCCGCTCGTCGCGGCGCGGATAGTCGCCCAGATCGGGGGGCATCGCCAACAGCTCGAACTGCGTGACCGAGGCCGCCCCTTGCCGGTTCGAGGTGCCGGTGCAGTCGCTGCCGGTGTCGCCGCCGCCGATCACGATCACGTGCTTGCCCTGGGCACAGATGGCCACCGAGGACGGGATGGCGTCGCCCTGGTTGCGTTTGTTCTGCTGTGGCAGGAAGTCCATGGCAAAGTGCACGCCCGCCAGGTCGCGCCCCGGGATGGGCAGATCGCGCGCCTGCGTGGCGCCGCCGGTTAGGACCAGCGCATCGTACTGGTCACGCAGCTCGGCCACCGGCACGTTGACCCCCACGTTGGCATTCACGCGGAACAGCACTCCCTCGCCCTCCATCTGCCTGATCCGCCGCCAGACGCGCGACTTTTCCAGCTTGAAATCGGGAATGCCGTACATCAACAGGCCGCCGGGGCGGTCGTCCCGCTCGAACACGGTGACCTGGTGGCCGGCGCGGTTGAGCTGCTGGGCGGCCGCCAGGCCTGCCGGCCCGCTGCCGACCACCGCCACCTTCTTGCCGGTGCGCTCGGCGGGCGGCTCGGGCACGATCCACCCCTCGTCGAAGCCGCGGTCGGCAATTGCCATCTCGATTTCCTTGATGGCAACCGGGTCTTCATTGATCCCCAGCACGCAGGCCGCCTCGCAGGGAGCGGGACAGACCCGGCCGGTGAACTCGGGGAAGTTGTTGGTGGCGTGCAGGCGGTCGAGGGCCATCCGCCACTGGCCGCGATAGACCAGGTCGTTCCAGTCGGGGATGATGTTTCCCAGCGGGCAGCCGGTGTGGCAGAAAGGCACGCCGCAATCCATGCAGCGGGCGCCCTGCTCGCGCAGATCGGACTCGTCGAGGACCTTGAGGAACTCGTTGTAGTGCTTGATCCGCTGGTCCGCAGGCTCGTTCTCATGGTGCCGGCGGGGATACTGCATAAAGCCGCGCACGTCACCCACGGACCGCCTCCTGGAGCACGGGGGTGGGCGTGTCGAGCTGGGCCTGTTCCTTCAGCGCGGCCAGGGCGCGCTTGTAGTCGGTGGGCATGACCTTGACGAAGCTCGAAATCAAGCGGGGCCAGTTATCCAGCACGTAGCGGCCCGGCACGCTGGCGGTGTACTCGACGTGCTTGCGGACCAGCTCGAGCACGCGCTGTTGGTCTTCGGGATCCGAGAGATCTTCCAGCTCGACCATTTCGCGGTTCACCAGGTTGGGGAAGCGGCCTTGCTCGTCGAGCACGTAGGCAATGCCGCCGCTCATGCCTGCGGCGAAGTTGCGGCCCGTTTCGCCCAGGATGACCGCAATGCCGCCGGTCATGTACTCGCAGCCGTGGTCGCCCACGCCTTCCACCACCGCCTTGGCGCCGCTGTTGCGGACGCAGAATCGCTCGCCGGCGATGCCTCGCAGATAGACTTCGCCGCTGGTGGCTCCATACAGGACGACGTTGCCGGCGATCACGTTCTGCTCGGCGACCAGGTCGCCGTCGAGCGGCGGATAGACGATCACCTTGCCTCCGGACAGACCCTTGGCGCAATAGTCGTTCACGTCGCCCTCGACGCGCACGGTGACGCCCGGCACGCCGAAGGCCATCAGGCTTTGACCGGCCGTGCCGCGAAAATCGAGCCGGATCGTGTCTTCGGGCAGCCCGCGGGGACCGTACTTGCGGGTGATCTCGCTGGAGAGGATGGTGCCCACGGTGCGCTGGACGTTGCGGATCGGCAGGCGGTGGTGCACCGGCGTGCCATGTTCCAATGCCGGCCGGCAGAGATCCAGGAGTTGCGTAACGTCCAGCGACTGTTCGATGCCGTGGTCCTGCGGCTCGGCACAGTAGGTCTTGACGTGCGGCGGCGCATCCGGCTTGTGCAGGATCGCGGAGAAGTCGAGCCCGCGGGCCTTCCAGTGCGAGATGGCTTTGCGGGTGTCGAGCCGATCGACCCGGCCCACCATCTCGTTGATCGTGCGGAAGCCGAGCGAAGCCATGATTTCGCGCAGCCCCTCGGCGATCATGAAGAAGAAGTTGATGACGTACTCGGGCTTGCCGGCGAACTTCTTGCGCAACTCGGCGTCCTGCGTGGCGACGCCCACCGGGCAGGTGTTCAGGTGGCACTTGCGCATCATGATGCAGCCCAGCGTCACCAGGGCGGCGCTGGCGATGCCCCACTCCTCGGCGCCCAACAGCGTGGCGATGGCGACGTCGCGCGGGGTGCGCAACTGCCCGTCGGTCTGGACGATGATCCGGCCGCGCAAGTTGTTGCGGACCAGCACCTGGTGCGTCTCGGCCAGCCCCAGCTCCCAGGGGATCCCGGCGTGCTTGATCGACGTGAAGGGGCTGGCGCCCGTGCCGCCGTCGTGGCCGCTGATCAAGACGACGTCGCTCTTGCCCTTCGAAACGCCGGCCGCCACCGTGCCCACGCCCACCTCGGCCACCAGCTTGACGCTGATGCGAGCCTCGCGGTTGGAGTTCTTCAGATCGTGGATCAACTGGGCCAGGTCCTCGATGGAATAAATGTCGTGGTGCGGCGGCGGCGAGATCAGGCCCACGCCGGGCGTGCTGTAGCGGATGCGGGCGATCTCCTTGTCCACCTTGTGGCCGGGAAGCTGGCCCCCTTCGCCCGGCTTGGCCCCCTGGGCCATTTTGATCTGCAGCTCCTGGGCGCTCACCAGGTACTGGCTGGTGACGCCGAAGCGGCCGCTGGCAACCTGCTTGATCGCGCTGGACCGCAGGTTGCCGTCCGGATCGGGCGTAAAGCGGACCGGGTCCTCGCCCCCCTCGCCCGTGTTGCTCTTGCCGCCGATCCGGTTCATGGCGATGGCCAGCGTCTCGTGCGCTTCTTTCGAGATCGAGCCGTACGACATGGCACCGGTGGCAAAACGCTTGACGATCGCGGCGGCCGGCTCGACCTCGTCCAGCGGCACCGATTGGCCGGCGGGCTTGAACTCCAGCAGGCCTCGCAGCGTGAGCAGTTGCCGCTGCTGGTCGTCGATCAACTGGCAGTATTTCTTGAAGTCGTCGGGACTGTTGATCCGGGTGGCGTGCTGCAACCTGGCGACCACTTCCGGGCTGAACAAATGGGCCTCGCCCTTGCGGCGCCACTGGTACTGGCCGCCCACGTCGAGATCGAGCGTGCGCGGCACGTCGGTGCGGGGATAGGCGTGTTCGTGCCAGCGGATCGACTCCTCGGCGATCGTCTCCAGCCCGACCCCCTCGATGCGGCTGGCCGTCCAGGTGAAATACTCGTCGACGAGCGCGCGGTTCAAGCCGATCGCCTCGAAAATCTGCGCGCCGCGGTAGCTCTGCTGCGTCGAGATGCCCATCTTCGACATCACCTTCAGCAGCCCCTTGCCGATCGCCTTGATGTAGTTGCGCTGGAGCGTCTCGATCGCAACGTCGTCGGGAAGGTAGTGCTCGACCTGCATCTGCCGCAGCGCGGCGAAGGCCAGGTACGGATTGACCGCCCCGGCGCCGTAGCCGGTCAACAGCGCGAAGTGCTGCACCTCACGGGCGTCGGCCGTCTCGACGATCAGGCCGCAGCGCGTGCGGGTTTCCTCGCGGATCAGGTGGTGGTGTACGCCGCTGGTGGCCAGCAGGGCGGGAATCGGCATCGCCTCGGCATTCACGCCCCGATCGGAAAGGATCAGCAGGGTCACGCCGTCGGCGATGGCCGCCGAGGCTTCGGCCCGCAAGGCTTCCAGCCGCCGGCGCATGCCGTCGGGCCCCTCGGCCCGCGGGAACAGGATCGAAAGCGTCCGGCTTTTCAAGCCGGGCAGCTCCAGCGAGCGCAGAGCGGCCAGTTCCTCATCGGTGAGGATCGGCTGCTCCAGCCGCAGCAGCCGGCACTGCTGGGGCGTCTCGTCGAGCAGGTTCCCCTCGGAGCCCAGCGTGGTGATCAACGAGGTGACGATCTCCTCGCGGATGGCGTCCAGCGGCGGGTTGGTCACCTGGGCGAACAACTGCTTGAAGTAGTTGTACAACAGTTGCGGCCGGTCGGAGAGCACGGCCAGCGGGGTGTCGTTGCCCATCGAGCCCACCGGTTCCTGGCCGTCCACCGCCATCGGCGCCATCAGCAGCCGCAGGTCCTCCAGCGTGTAGCCGAAGGCCCGCTCGAGCTTGATCAGCGGCTGCTCGCGCCCCAAAGTAGCAGGCAACCCGGCGGGCCGCGATGTGCCGTCCAAAGTAGCAGGCACACTGCGTGTGCCGTCGCCTCCGGCCTGGCCGTTGCACAGGTAGCCGGCGGCCGGCAGGTTGACGCCCGTTACCACGACCGGCGGCAACACCTGCACGTCCGACAACAGGACCTGGTTCTCGTTGAGCCACTGCCGGTAAGGATGCCGCGAGGCCAGGCCCCGCTTGATTTCGTCGTCGCCGATGATCCGGCCCTGCGCCGTATCGACCAGGAACATCCGGCCGGGACGCAGCCGGCCCTTCGACTCGATGTTGGCCGGCGGGATATCGAGCACTCCCGCCTCGGAGGCCATGATCACCAGGCCGTCCTTGGTGACCCAGTAGCGGCTGGGCCGTAGACCGTTGCGATCCAGCACGGCGCCGATCATGGTGCCGTCGGTAAAGGCCATCGAGGCCGGTCCGTCCCAAGGCTCCATCAGACAGGCCTGGTACTCGTAATAGGCCTTCTTTTCGTCGGACATGCTCTCATGGCCGGCCCACGGCTCGGGGATGAGCATCGACATGGCCTGCGGCAGCGAGCGGCCGGTGAGCACCAGCAGCTCCAGGGCGTTGTCGAAAATGGCCGAGTCGCTGGCGCCGGGGGTGCAGATGGGAAAAATCTTCTTCAGATCGGCGCCGAACCGTTCGCTGCACAGCATGCTCTGGCGGGCGTGCATCCAGTTGACGTTGCCCCGCAGCGTATTGATCTCGCCGTTGTGGGCCAGGTAGCGAAACGGCTGGGCCAGGTCCCAAGTGGGAAAGGTGTTGGTGCTGTAGCGCTGGTGCACCAGCGCCAGCGCGGAGATAAAGCTCTCGTCGCCCAGGTCGCCATAGAACCGCTCGACCTGGTCGGCCAGCATCAGGCCTTTGTAAACGATCATCCGCGACGACAAGCTGGGCAGGTAGCAATACTTCTTCTGCGCCAGGTCGCTGGCGGCCACGTCGCTCTCGAGCCGCTTGCGGATCACGTAGAGCTTCCACTCGAGCATTTCGGGCTCGGTCTGCTCGCCGCGGGCGATGAACACCTGGCGGACCACCGGCTCGACCTCGCGGGCCGTCACGCCGATGTGCTCGTTGTCGATCGGCACGTCGCGCCAGCCCAAGAGCCGCTGCCCTTCGGCGGCAACCAGGTCCGCCAGCCGCTCTTGGCACTGTCGCCGCTGCCCCTCGTCGGGGGGCAGAAAGACGACGCCGATCCCGTAATCGCCGGGCTGGGGCAGCTCGAAGCCTAGCTCGCGGCAACGGTCGCGGAAGAAACGATCGGGAATCTGCGTCAGGATGCCGGCGCCGTCGCCGGTCAAGGGATCGCAGCCGCAGGCGCCGCGATGCCTCAGGTTGACCAGGATTTCCAACCCCGATCGCACGATGGCATGGCTCTTCTCACCGCGCAGGTTCACCACGAAACCGACGCCGCACGCGTCGTGCTCGTAGGCAGGGTCGTACAGTCCTTCTCGGCCGCCCACTGGGCGACCTGGCTGAACCTGCATGGCTTCACCGTCCATTTTGAGTTGCAATCGCCTGACCCACCGCGCAGGCCTGGCCGTTCTGACCGGCGGGCGTGCCGGCGGACGGCTTGCCCGGCAATGCCGGCTCGGCACGCTGACGGATCTTGCGCCCTTCACGCTGCAACAACTCGATAAACCGCTGCGCGGTGCTGGAAAGCTCTTTGCCCCGGCGGTGGATGATGCCCAGCGGGCGGACCAGGTCGTCGCAGTCCAAGGGCACGGCCGACAAGCTGCCCGACTGGACCTCGTGAACCACCGTGGGTGCCGGCAGCAGGCCCACGCCGGCATCGATCTCGATGGCCCGCTTGATCGTCTCGATATTGTCGAACTCCATCACCACCTCCACCTCGGCGCCGTGCAGCGACAGCACCCGGTCGATCTCCCGGCGGATGGTCAGCTCGCCGTCGAAGCCTACCAGCTTCCGGCCATCCAGTTCGGCCAGCGAAATGCTGGAGCGGCCCGCCAGCGCATGCCCAGGCGCGCAGACCAGCACCATCGGCTCTTCACGCCACCGGATCGCTTCCACCGTTCTGGAGCTCTTGGGGTAGCTGACCAGGCCGATGTCGGCCAGGTCGTCCTCCACGCTCTGGTAGACGCGGTTGGGGTGCAAGTACTCCAGCCGCACGTTGGCCTTGGGGTGCTGGCTGAGAAAATCCTGCAGGTGCTGGTTCATATTGTGCAGCCCGACCGAATAGATCGAGGCCACGCGAACCCGGCCGGCCACCTCCTGGTGCAGTGTGCGGACCTGATCTTCAATGGCGAAGTACCGTTCCACCACCCCCCGGCATCCCTCGTAGTACACCTCTCCCTCGGGGGTCAGCACGAAGGGCCGCTTCGAGCGGTCGATGAGCTTCACGCCCAGGCCTTCCTCGAGCTGCTGCACCACCTGGCTGGCACCCGACTGCGAGATATCGTTTTCGTCGGCCGCCCGCGAAAAGCTCCGCTGGCGCACGACGTCGCAAAACACCTTGAGGCTTTTGAGATGAACGGCCATGGACGAGATTACTGTTTCGAATAAAGCGAAGTGATAGTATTCAGACTGGCCATGATAGGGTATTGCCTGGACCCCGGCCAGTCAAGCACTTTTTACACGAACCCGACGCGCCAGCGAGGTCAGCCGGCCCCCCCGGCCGGGGATGCCCCTGGGGGCTCCCACTACCGCTGGAGCAAGCCTCTCACTGGCGCGGTCGGGTTAGAGCGGGGGGATGGACACTGCTTCTCGGCAGCCGGCCACGCCGGCAGCCTCCAAGCAGAGACACAAGAGGGGCCCCAAGGGACTGGACGGCATACGGGAGTATGCCTACTACGGACCCCATAAATGGGGTCACTACGAACCCCGAGCAGCGCAAAAAAAGCGACCCCGGGGCGAAGGGCGCGAGAACTTTCGACCCCCGGGGCCGCAAATCAGAGCGTACTATTGGCCTTCGATGCGTGGCTGCTTCTGCATGTCCTGGTTGCTAGAGGTGCTAGCTCCGCAGTCGTCCTACCGGCCAATCCACAACGAGAAGCCTCGCCGGTGCCCACCGACGCCGTAGCTGGGGTAGCTGTAACGGTATCGCGACGAACCGTAGCGCGAGTAACCGTAGCGGGGGTAGCCGTGAGAATAACTGGAATAGCCATACTGCGGCGCGCTGTAATAACGCCCGCGGTGGTAGGCCCGGTGGTCCAACTGATCGTGGAACGCGTGGTGGTCTAGGTGGTCGTGCAGCCGCTCGTGCTGGTACCAGCCCATCGGATAGCGATGTGCGTCACGGTGCTCCAGTTCGCGATGGAACGCCCGGTGGTCCAAATGGTCGTGGAAGGCGCCGTGATGCGGGTCGTGGAAGCCGCCTCCGTGCCGATACTGGTAATGCTGTCCCCAGGCCGTTTGGCCGAACCAACCGACCGCCCCCAATCCGATCAGGCTCGCGATCACAAGCTTCATGGCTGGACTCCTTGTGGCTGTGGGGTTCGCTGGGTCCTGGACCCCACCCGGTCGAAACCGACTACCACCATGAGCGATTCGCGTGCCGCCAGAGGGGGGCGCGCTGCTCGCAACGAGGAAACGGCCATTTTCCGGCCGAAAACCGCCGGGAAGGGTCGTGATCGCGGAGCAACCTGGCAAGCGCAGGCTCAGCCGGCGTCGTCAAATCGACGGCAGTGGTTGTCGGTTTGACTTCCGCCGGCGGGTGCGCGAATCAGCTTTCGTCGGCGGCCCCGCTGGCCTTCGATGCGGTCCGGGCGCCGTTGCCTGCCTTCGGATCGCCTGGCTTTGAATCGGCTGCCTTCGAGTCCCCGCTGCCCGGCTTCGGATCCGGGTTACTCAACTTCACCAGCGACTCGGGGATCTCCACCCCGCCGATATCCTTGAGCACCTGCATCATGGGGGGCAGCGTGCGGGCCATCCCCTGCAGGAAGTTGGCCGTGTTGGTCGTCCCGTTCTGGCCGCCGTTCTCCCAGACCACCACCTTGTCGAACTTGATGTTCGAGATGGCCTGGGCCGAGGCCCTGGTCAGGTCGTCGAGGTGCTCCAGCATCAGCAGTTGGAAGGCGTCCTTGGCGCTGCCGCAGGCGGAGATGATCTCCCGCAGGCCTTCACCCTTCTTGGCCAGGATTTCGTATTGGCCGCGGGCTTCGGCTTCCAGCCTGGCGAAGATGGCCTTGGCATCGCCTTCCGCCTCGATCCTCCGCTTTTCGGCCTCGGCGTCGGCTTGCACCAGCACCCGGGCCCGCTCGGCCTTGGCGGGAGCTTCCAAGGCGGCCCGCTTCTCGGCCTCGATCCGCTCGGCCTCGGCCAGGGCCGCCTTGGCCATCGCCCGGTTCTGAGCTTCGAGCACGGCGGCCTCGGCTTCGCGTTTGCGCGTCTCGCCCAGGGCGTAGGCGTCGGCCTTCTTGACCAGCAGCGTGGCCTGCGAGGCGGCGATTTCGGCTTGCGACTGGTTCTCGCCGGTCACCGCCTTGGCGTTGGCGTCGGCCAGGCGGATGCGCATCTGGCGCTCGGCGTCCTTGACCTGGGCCTCGCGCTCGAAGGCCGCCGTCTGCTCGCCGATGGTCTGCTCCTTCTCCAGCTCCGCCACCCGTACGGCCTGCTCGCGCTGGGCCTGGCGGGTGCCGATCTCGCGGAGCTTGGTGGCCGCGGCCACCTGGATGAACTTGTCGCGTTCGGCTTCCGCCACGCGGGTCTCGCCCATCTTTACGTTTTCGGCCACGTCGCCGCGGGCCTGCTGGATCGCCAGCGAGGCGGCTTTCTGGCCGATGGCGTCGATGTAGCCCGACTCGTCGGTGATGTCGGTGATGTTGACGTTGATCAGCACGAGGCCGACCTTCTTCAGTTCCGGTTCCAGCGACTTCTGGATGTGTTCCAGAAAGGTTTCGCGGTCGCGGTTGATGTCCTCGATGCGCATCGAAGCGATCACCTGGCGCAACTGGCCGAAGATGATTTCCTCGGCCTGCTTCTTGATTTCGGTGGTATTCAGGCCCAGCAAGCGGATGGCTGCATTGCCCATCACGTCCGGGTTCGTGCCGATGGCCACGGTAAACACGCTGGGCACGTTGACGCGGATATTCTCCATCGATAGCGCGCCGCGCAGCGGGATTTCGATCTGGATCGGCTCCAGGCTCAGCCAGGCGTAGTCCTGAAACACAGGCCAGACCATCGCGGCGCCACCGTGGATGCACTTGGAGGCGTCGCCGCTGGTGCCTGCCTTGCCGTAGATGACCAGCACCCGGTTGCTGGGGCAGCGCTTGTAGCGGGTCAGCAAGGGCAGGAACAGCAGAAAGAACACGGCCACAACGCACAGCGCGATCACGCCCAGCCAGAAGAGTGCACCGCCCGGCAACTGCGCAAGAAGCGTGGAGCTAAGCATGGGAAATCCTTTGAGGCTCCGGCACCAGTTCGACTTCGACGGTGCTCGGCCCGATTACATTGACCACAACGACGCGGGCCCCAACCGGCAGCGGCTCCTGCGACGTCATTGCTTCGTATTCCATCGTGCGGTTCTGCAAGTTCAAGTGCACTTTGCCCGCTCCGGCTTTCTGGCCGGGGATCCTCAAGTACACGGTTCCGGCCTGGCCCACGGCGCGCTCGATCCGTGCTGTGCCGTCGGCCCTGAGCTTGTGGAGCACCTGCATCATCCAATGAATCATGTACATGGCGCCGGCGCCGGCGGCCAGTGCGACCACGAGCGTCAGCTCGTTAGGCAATTCGGCTGAAGTGCCGGCCAGTCCGGCCAGGCCAAAAAAAGTCACCGCCGCCATGAGCGTCCGGAAAGTGAGCATGCCCACGAACCACGACGGACCGTGATGGCCGGCGTGCCCTGCGTCCCCGCCATCCGCGACATCGGCGCCGTCGGCGGACAGATCGTCGGGCAGGTCGATGTCCGACAGTCCCAATATGGTCATCAGGACTTGGCAAGCGAGCACGGTGCCGCCGATCACCGCGCAAACGCTATAAACAATGGTGATGAATGTCATGGCCCTGGCTCCGAAAGACCTGTCGCTCCGAAAGAACGGTGACCTCCGCGAGAACGGAGACGTTGTCCGATTGGATTTCGCCGCCCGCAGGGCAATCTTGCCGAAAAGAGCCCGCGGCCGCGGTTCATCATCGGGGAGCCGTAAGTCGTTGTCAAATTCGGTCCGGCCATTATTCAACCACCTTCCGGTCAACTGTAGGTTAAAGTTACGGCCAAAGGTGGACTTTTCGCTACGTGCCCCAACCGAACCACCGCTCTCGACAATCCGACGGCAATCCCAATGGGTTATCGCACCTTACGACAGTGCATTGACGACCTGGAGGCGGCCGGGCACCTGGTGCGGCTCGATGAACCAATCGACCCCTACCTGGAGGCGGCCGAAATCCAACGCCGGCTGTACCAGGCGGGCGGGCCGGCCGTCTTATATACCCGCCCCCACGGGTGCCGGTTTCCGCTGGTCAGCAACCTGTTCGGCTCGATCGAGCGACTGCGATACATGTTCCGCGACTCGCTGGAGCGCGTCGGCCGCCTGGTGGAGCTGAAGGTCGATCCCGGCTCGTTCGGCCGCCGCCCCTGGCGCTACGCGGCGGCGGCGCGCGCCGGGTTCGACGCGCTGCCCCGCTCGGTCCGCGACGGACCCGTCCTGGCGCATGAAGTCGGCATCGCCGACTTGCCGCAGGTCACCTGCTGGCCCAAGGACGGCGGCCCGTTCATCACCCTGCCCCAAGTCTATACCGAGCATCCCGATCGGCCCGGCTGGCAAGCTTCGAACCTGGGGATGTACCGCGTCCAGTTGGGCGGCAATCAGTATCGGCCCAACGAAGAGGTCGGTTTCCATTATCAGATCCATCGCGGCGTCGGCGTACACCACGCGGCCGCCATCGCACGTGGCGAGCCCTTGCGCGTCAGCGTTTGGGTCGGTGGCCCGCCGGCCCTGGCCGTGGCCGCCGTAATGCCGCTGCCCGAGGGGCTCTCCGAGCTGGCATTTGCCGGCGCGCTGGGCGGCCGCCGGCCCCCCTTGATCCGCAAGCCCGGCTGGCCCGCCATCCACGCCGAGGCCGACTTCTGCATCACCGGCCGCATCGACGATCGCCAGTTGCCCGAGGGTCCGTTCGGAGACCACTTGGGCTACTATTCGCTGGTCCACGATTTTCCCGTGCTGCGCGTCGAGCACGTCTATCATCGCCCGGGCGCCATCTGGCCGTTTACGGTGGTCGGGCGGCCGCCCCAGGAAGACACCACGTTTGGCCAGTTCGTTCACGAGCTGACCGGTCCCGTCATACCGACCGTGGTCGCGGGCGTACGGGCCGTCCACGCCGTCGACGCCGCCGGAGTCCATCCCTTGCTGCTGGCGATTGGTAGCGAGCGCTACGTGCCCTACGCCGAGCGGCGGCGGCCGGCCGAGCTGCTCACCCAGGCCAACGCCATCCTGGGGCAGGGACAGATGTCGCTGGCCAAGTACCTCTTGATCGCGGCGCACGAGGACCAGCCGGCCTTGGACATCCACGACATCCCGGCTTTTTTCAGGCACCTGCTCGAGCGGGCCGATTGGACTCGCGACCTGCACTTCCAGACCTGCACGACGATCGACACCTTGGACTACTCGGGCAGCGGACTGAACGAGGGCTCGAAGGTCGTGATCGCGGCCGTGGGTCCCGCCCGCCGAGAGTTGCCCGGCGGGGTGCCGGCCGATCTCCACTTGCCGGACGGCTTTCGCGACCCGCGGCTGGCGTTGCCCGGCGTGCTGCTGGTGGCCGGGCCGCCGAGCACGGCCGCCGGCAGTGACGCGATCGAAAGCTTCGCCGCGGCCATGGAGGGTCACCAGCCGCTGAGCCGCTTTCCGCTGGTCGTGGTGGTGGACGACTGCGAGTTTGCTGCCCGGACGCTGAACAACTTCCTCTGGGTCACGTTCACGCGGTCCAACCCGGCGGCCGACCTGCACGGCGTGGGCGCATTTGTCGAGCAGAAGCATTGGGGCTGCCGCGGCCCGCTCATCGTCGACGCCCGCATCAAGCCGCATCATGCCCCGCCGCTGATCGAGGACGCGGAGGTAAGCCGGCGCGTCGATGCGCTGGCCGCACCGGGCGGGCCTTTGCACGGGATCATTTGAAACCCATGGCGCTCGAAGACTATGCCGTCTGGTTGATCGTCTGGCTGTTCGCGGTCGGCGCCTGCATCGGCAGCTTCATGAACGTGGTGGTCTACCGGCTGCCGGCCGGTCAGAACCTGCTCTATCCCGGCTCGCGCTGCCCCAGTTGTGCTCAGCCCATCCGCCCGTACCACAACATCCCCATTTTCGGTTGGCTTGCCTTGCGGGGCCGCTGCGCCGACTGCGGTGCCCGCATCTCGCCTCGCTACCCGGCGGTCGAGCTGGCCACGGCCCTGCTATTCGCCCTGCTCGCCTGGGTCGGACCGTTGTCCGGTGGGAAAAACCTGCCCGGCGCCGTTGACGCCGCTCACGGGCTGTTGTGGGGAATCTACGTCTACGATCTCACGCTCGTCTGCGCGCTCATCTGCGCCGCTTTGATCGACTCCGACGGCCATCCCCTTCCCAAGCGTCTGTTCGCCGCCCTGCTGGTCGCAGGCCTCGCCGCGCCGCTGGTCTGGCCAGATCTGCGGCCCGTACACAGCGGGCTGACTGGCAGCGCGGCGTCAGGCGCCTGGCCCGGCTGGCTGGTCGGCCTCTCCGACGGCCTGGCCGGTTTGTGTGCGGCGTTGATTCTATCCTGTCTCGCGCGGCCGGCCGCCGCTCGCGGCCCCAGCGGTCCATCCGGCCGGATGAACACCGCGGCCGTGTTGGCTTGGGTTGGCGTGTACTTAGGGTGGCAGGCTGTGTGCTGGCTGGCCGCGCTTACCGCCGTTCTGTTCCTTGCCGCGTTGTTGGCCGGCAGCCGTTGGCCCGCTGCACGATCTGTCGGCTTGCCCGGCTGGCTGGCCCTGGCGACTAGTTGCTGGTTGCTGGTTGCTGGTTCCTAGTTGCTGGTTGCTGGTTCTCGATATTCTGCTTGCAGGGCGCTCGGGCGTTGCTCGATAATCAGCGACAGCCACTGGCCTCAAGGACTCATTGGCGGGAATCATGAAGCAAATCGTCATCGCCGTGCTGAATGCCAGTTTGCTCACTGCTCTTGCGGCGCCGTGCAGTCTGGGTGCTGATTATGAGCCGTTCCCCCTCTTTTCGGGTCAACACGGGGCGGGACAGATCGCTTTTTCGGGGGATGGCAACTCGCTGGGGGTCTTCATGCAACCAGATAAGGAGCTTCGGATCTGGAATGTCGCGACCAGGCAAGAGAGCGCGGGAATTGCGGTCGGGGAGGATGTACATATGTGGGCGTTCGCGCCGGATCGAGAGATAGTGGCGTTCGCCCATCAGGGGGACGGCACCGTTAGCCTGTGGGATGTTGCCACCGGGCAAGAGATTGCCGCAAAGCGCCGCGCAGGGGGGACGCGGGATACCGCCGGCTGCCTTGCATTTTCCCCAAAGGGCGAAAGTCTCGTTTGGGAGATGGATGGGAATCTACAAATCTGGCCGCTAACGGAGCCGGGGTACGACAGTGAGACCAAGGAACTGAAGCTTGATGGGTTCGGTAGCGTCTCGTTCAGCCCTGATGGACAGACGATGGTCGTTGGACGCACGGCCAAGACGCGGCGTCGCGACCGGCCGCGGGGCGAGGTGCAATTCTGGGACGTTCCCACGTGGACGCGGCGGCGCAGCCTCACCGGTTACCCGCGATTTCCGTTCGTGGCGCTTTCGCACGATGGCAGCCGCCTGGCTATCGACTGCCGCGAGTTCGTCGACTTGATCGACGTTGCCAGCGAACGCCGCATCCGGGTTCAGGTGCGCCAGCCGCCGTTCGACCCCCCAATCGAGCCCTACTACGTGGCGTTGTCGGCGGACGGCCAGGTATTGGCGACGGCGCGCTGGCTAAGGCCGCCCGTCGTCTCTCTCTGGGATGCCGACACCGGCGAACCGATCGGCACTCTACCCCACCCGGACACGGAAGGGATCCATTCGATGGCCTTTTCGCCGGACAACGTGCACTTTGCCACCTCGATTCACGGCGGTCTAGATGTCCCTGGGAGTGGCGGCGTCTACCTCTGGAAGAAGATCCCCAAGACGCCTTCGACCGGCTCCAAGTCGAGGGGTCTGTCGCGGGATTGAATTTCCGGCCGTCTCCTTGTCAGCGAAGGACGTGACTACGCAATCACCCTCAGAGCGAGGCTGAACTGGCCGCGCCTCTCCCGGATCAATCAAATCAAGGCGAAGTGCATCCACGAGTTCTCTGCGAACATCGACCGGTCATCGCATCACTTCCTTCGCTTTCCAGGCTTGGTACGTGTACCGCCGGTGGATTTGTCCGTAGCGGGCAGCGCGGGCGCCCCGGTTTCGCCCTCTCGCCTGGCGGCTGCCAGCCGCTCCCGCGCCAGCGGATCGCCTCGTGCAGCTTCTTCTCCAACAACTCGCGGGGTGGAAGCTCGGTCAAGTAGGCCGCCACGCGAATCCCGCTCTTCTCTAATTCCAAAAGCTCGACGTGCTCTTCCGACTTGTCCGCGCAGAGCAGCAGTCCGATCGGGGGCTCCTCTTCCGGCTGAACCTCGTACTTCTCGAGCCAGCGCAGATACAGTTCCATCTGCCCCTTGTCGGCCGCCTGAAACTTTCCGAGCTTCAGGTCGATCGCCACCAGCCGCCGGAGCCGGCGATGGTAAAACAGCAGGTCGAGATAGTAGTCCTCGTTGTCCACCGTGATCCGCTTCTGCCGGGTCACGAAGGCGAAGTCGGTGCCCAGTTCCAGAATGAAGGCTTCCAACTCGCGCAGGATGGCCTGCTCCAGATCCTTCTCGGCATACTGGCCGCTCAGGCCCAGGAAGTCGAGAAAGTACGGATCGCGGAAGACCAGATCGGGCGTCAACTGGTCTTCCTTCCGCAACCCGCTGAGGTCCTGTTCGATCAATTTCTCCGGCTTCTTGGCAACGGCAGTTCGCTCAAACAGGAGATGGTCGATCTTGCGCCTGAGAGTCCGCACGCTCCAGCGCTCAATGCGGCACATTTCGGCGTAAAAGTCACGCTTGAACGGCTCTTCGAGCGGGATGATTTCCACGAAATGACTCCAGCTCAATTGTCGCGACAGCGTCGCGACAATCTCTTCATCCGGGATCTTTCGCGGATGCGGAGGATGACCGAACGTGCTGTCTGGGGCCGGTGCTCCGCAATGAACGTCAGAATGCCCTGTAGATCCGCCTCCGCCAGCGGCGTGAACAGGAGCTTCATGACTTCTGATGAACGGTGGCTTCGATGATGGCCAGGCGATCTTCGAGCCGATGAAACACGTCCTCGGATGGGATGAGGTCTCCCCGTTCAGCCTGCTCTATGCCGGCCTGGATGGCAGCGACCACCTGCCGGGATTTCCGCAGCAGACCAACGGCGTCGTTGAGTGCCTCGGCTTCGCTGGGGTACGTTCCCCGGCTCACGAGTTCCTTGATGTACAGATCGTTTTCCGGCGAGAGATTTGGTGCCATAGGTTAATCTTACCACGCCGCCGCGCGCCAGCCAAGCCGCGCGACGGCGCCAGGAGGACGACCGGCGGGCGGCCATACCGCGACAATCCATTCAAGCGCGAGGCCTGCGACCGGACCTCCGGCAACTAGCCCCTTGCCTCCTCATCCTTTCGTCCTCTGCCTCTTCGTGTCGTCTATGTAGTCTAGCTGCGGTCAAGTAATTACGGCGGCCGAAATTCTGGCGAATCCGGCTTATGAATTGGCTAAACTAATCGGCCATGGTCAAGCTCACCTTCCATGGAGCGGCCGAAACGGTCACCGGCTCGAAATACCTGCTCGAAGCGGGCGGGGCACGGGTCCTGTTCGACTGCGGATTGTTCCAGGGACTCAAGGAGCTGCGGCTCAAAAACTGGCAGCCGCTGGCGTTTGAGCCCTCCAGCGTCGACAGCGTGGTACTGACGCACGCGCATATCGACCATATCGGGTTCCTGCCGCGATTTTCGCGGTTGGGCTTCGCGCGGGCCGCCTATGCGACGGCCGCCACGGCCGACCTGGCCGAGATCATCCTCTTGGATGCAGCCAAGAACCAGGAGGACGACGCGGAGTATGCCAACCAGAAAGGTTTTTCCAAGCATAAGCCGGCACTGCCGCTGTTCGACGAGCGGGACGTGCGGCGGGCCCTGAAACTGCTCAGGCCGACCGCGCGCAACGAGTGGTTCAACCCGGCCGGACCCATCTGGTGCCGCTACCACGATGCAGGACACCTGCTCGGCTCGACCATGATCGAAGTCGAAGTGCGCCCCTCCGCCGACCAGCCCTCTGCGGGTGCCCGGCCGCTGCGGCTGCTGTTCTCCGGCGACGTGGGCCGCTATGCGGCGCCCCTATATCACGACCCCTCGCCGCCGCCCGCTTGCGACTACCTCGTTTGCGAGAGCACCTACGGCAACCGCGACCACCCATCCGGCAGCGTGCTCGATCAGCTCGCCGATGTAATCCGCACGGCGGTCGCCCGCGGCGGCGTGATGCTGTTCGCCTCGTTCGCCGTGGGACGCGCCCAGCAACTGATGTACCTGGTGCAGGTCCTGATCCAGCGGGGACGCATCGGCCGCATGCCGATCTATCTCGACAGCCCCATGTCGGTCCGGGCCACCGCGGTATACCTGACCCATGCCGCGGACCACGACTTGAGCGAGTTGGACCTGTCGGCCGCCGCCAGCCACATGCTCGACACCCCAAACGTGCACCTGGCCCGCACGGTGGACGAGTCGAAGCGGATCAACGACGTGGAAGGGCCCGCGGTGATCATCTCGTCCTCCGGGATGATGACGGGAGGGCGGATCCTGCACCATCTCAAGCGGCGGCTGCCCGAGGAGCGCAACACCATCGTCGTGGGCGGGTTCATGGCGGCCGGAACGCGGGGCCGGATGCTCCAGGAAGGCGCCGCGTGGCTACGCGTACACGGCAGGGACGTGCCGGTCCGCTCGGCGGTGGCCGAGATGTCGGGCTTGAGCGGGCACGCGGGCCGAAGCGAGCTGCTGCGATGGCTCGAGCCGCTGCCGCCGCCGCGGAGGGTCTTTCTCACGCACGGCGAAAAAGAAGGCGCCCTGGCGCTGGCCGAGCAACTGCGCGCCGGCCGCGGCTGGAACACGTGCGTTCCCAAGCTGGGCGAATCGTTCGAACTGGAGCACGCCACGTGAACGAGCGGATGGACAACCTTTCGGCCGCGGCCGAGGCCAACCTCAGGGCCATCCTCGACTCGCCCAGCTATCGGTTGGCCGAGGTCGACACCGAGTTTCTGGCCCGGCCCGAGCTGCGGCCCGTGCGGATGCAGCTCGAGCTGTCGAAGCCCGAGCCGCGTCGTCGATTTTCAGTTCCTGGCCGACGAAGGCGTGATCGCCGACGAGCACCTGGAGCTCTTCAGCTATGCGGAAACGGCCCAGCAGGCCTGGGACACGATCGTCTCGTTCCACAACAAGGCGGCTAAGGCATGAGCGGCGCCTCTTCCACGTCCGGTCCGGTGGCCCTGGTAACCGGGGCCGGCGCACCGCGGATCGGTAACTGCGTAGCCCGCACGCTGGCCGGCAAGGGCTACCGCCTGGTGCTGCACGCGTATACCTCTGCCGAAGCGGCCCGTGCTACGGCCGCCGAGCTGTCGGCGCAAGGCGTCGAAGTCGACGTGCTCTTCGCCGATCTCCGCGATGAGCAGGCCGTGGCCGCCCTGGTTCGCGACGCCCATGCCCGCTTTGGCCGGATCGATGCACTGGTCAACTGCGCCGGCATTTGGATGTCGAAGCCGCTCGAGCAGGTCGAGGCGGCCGACGTGCGGCTGCACTTCGAGGTCAACACGCTGGGCACGTTTCTCTGCTGCCAGCAAGTGGGCCTGATCATGGCCAGCCAGCCCGAAGGGGGCGCGATCGTCAACCTGGGCGACTGGGCGATCGCCAGACCCTATCCCGACTACGCGGCCTATTTTCCGTCGAAGGGGGCCATCCCCACGCTGACGCGGAACTTTGCCATCGAGCTGGCCAGCCGCAACCCCCGTGTGCGGGTCAACGCGGTGCTGCCCGGACCCGCCATGCTGCCCGAAAGCCTGCCGCCCGAGGAGCGGCTGCGCGTGGTTCAAATGACGCTTTTGAAGCGCGAAGGGAGCCCCCAGCACGTGGCCGACGCCGTGTTATTCCTGCTCCAGAACGAGTTTATCACGGGAGTCTGTCTTCCGGTCGACGGCGGCCGGACCATCTATCCGGGATGAAGGCAGAGGCGGAAGGTGGGACGGGCTTCCCAAGACGGCCTAGGAAGGTCGTCCTACTGCCGTCGCCTGTCGCCTCCGGGAGCCAACTCGTTGCAGGACAGGCCGCCGTGCGGTAGTCTGCTTGTTGCCGTTCCACCAATCGATACCGGTCGCCGCGACCGAAGCTGCGCGCATTCAAGCCCCAATCTCCCGAAAGGTCGTCCCCATGCTATTCAAACTCTCCTCAGGTTGGCTCGTTGCATTGCTGATGGCCGTGGTCGCTGTCTGGGCATTTCTGCCTGCACCCCTGCCGGCGGAGGATGAGGACCAACCGGTCGTGGAAGAAGCGGCCGACGAAGCCGAAGACGAAGAAGGCCAGGAGGCCGACGAAGCCGATCCGGCCGAGGAACTTGAGGAAGCCGAAGAAGCAGACGAAGTCGACCCGCTGGCCCTGCCGGAGGATACCTCGCCGGAGAGCCTCGCCAAGTTCATCGAGCGCGTGCAAACCTTGCGTCCCGATGTAAAGACGCAGGAGGAGCTCATTGAGTATGTCAAGAAACTCAACAAGGTGATCCTGGAGGCCGCCGACAAGATCATCGAGGCCAAAGCCGACGAGGACCTCGACACTCAGGCAGTCCGGGCGAAACTGGCGGCACTGGGCACCTTGAGCCAACTGGACGGCGAAGGGGCCAAGAAACAACTGGCCGACTACCTTTCGAAGCTCAAGGACGACAAGCGGCCGGATATCGTCAAGGAAGCGCAACTGTACCTTCTCGCGAACCGCTACCATGCGCTGGATCATGAGAACGCCAAGCAGATCAAACAATTTATCAACGACGTTCGGACCCAGCTTGGCGCCGGCAAATTCGACCCCCGGCTGGCACAATTCGCCATGGAGGCGGCCCGGTTGAGCCAGAGTATTGGCGATACCCAGTTCGCGATCGAGACGAACAGGCAGTTCGCGGAGCTCTTTGCCAAAAGCGGCAACCCGCAAATAGAACAAGCGGGCCAGCGATTCGAAGCCAACATCCGCAAGCTGGAGATGGTCGGCAAACCGCTCGACATCGAGGGGAGCCTGGTCGATGGCAGCCAGTTCGACTGGTCGGCCTATCAGGGCAAGGTCGTGCTGGTCGATTTCTGGGCCACCTGGTGTGGCCCCTGCATCCAGGAATTGCCCAACGTCAAGGAAACGTACGAAAAGTACCGCGATAAGGGTTTCGACGTGGTTGGGATCAGCCTCGATGAGGACCGTGAAGCCGTGGAGGAATTCCTCAAAGAGGAAGAAATCGGGTGGACCACTCTCTTCGGCACGTCACCGGAAAGCGGTTGGAACCATCCGATGGCTCAGCGGTACGGGGTCGACGGCATTCCCATGGCCGTCCTCGTCGATCGCGATGGAAACGTGGTGAGCATCAGCGCCCGCGGCGAAGCACTCGGCACGCTCGTCGCCGAGCTCGTCGAGAAAAAGCCATCCGCGTCGCCGGCCACCAAGGCCGCGGCTGGCAAACAGGACAAGAAGCCCGCCGCCAAGAAACCTTCCGCCTCGAGCGGCACGGACACTCCGGTGGCGAAGAAAACACCCGCTAAAAAACCGGCAGCGAAGAAACCCGCGGTAAAATAAACTCCGGAACCGGCCCAAAGCTTGGGTCGATGGATTGATTCAAGGAGTCCGCAGCATGGTTCTGCACGCCTTGCGCGGCGGTTGCCGCCTGGCCGTCGTCGGCTGCGCACTGGCCGCCTTCTGGAATTGCCCGGCGGCTGGCGCTTTCGAAGATTCCCAGAAGCAGGCCGACGAGAACCTCTATCTCGCGCGGCCCGGTCTCGCGCCCCAGGAGTTGCTCGATTTCATCGAGCGGATGGAGTCGAAGCCCAAGAGCATACGCTCCCGGCCCGGTTTCTCGGAGGCCCTGATCGACGCCGCCAACCGGATTCTGGCCGCCGAGACGGACCAAGAAACCGAGGCGGCGGCCTTGGCTGTCAAGCTCAAGACCCTGCACGCCGAAGGCCTCACCGGGAACCAGAAGGCCGACGAGGAGCTGTTCGCCCTGGCCCTCCGACTGGCCGACGATCCGCGGCAGGAGCTATCGCGGCAGGCGCGGCTGCACGTGTGGGAGCAGCGCGTGCTGGAGGCCGATGACCTGGGCGTCGAGGAACTGCCGGCCCTGCTCGAGAAGCTGCGGGCCTTCATGTCGGAAGGCCCCTTGGACCAGCGTTACCTGCGGCTGGCCTCGTTCACCGTGCGGATCATCAACCGCCTGGCCGATGACGAAGCGGCGGAAAAGGCCTATCGCGAATTCGGCGGCCTGTGGGCCAAGAGCAGCGATCGTGAGCTGGCGCGTTACGGCCGCTCGATCGAGCGCAGCGTCAAGCCCGCCAGCCTGGTGGGCCAGGAGCTTGAAATCGAGGGGGTGGCCATCGACGGCATCCCGCTGGATTGGGCCGGCTACCGGGGCAAGGTGGTTCTGGTCGACTTTTGGGCCACCTGGTGCGGTCCGTGCAGGGCTCAACTGCCCCAACTGCGGCAAACCTACGAAGCCTTTCACCAGCGCGGTTTCGAGATCGTGGCGATCAGCCTGGACACCGATCGCGCTGCGCTCGAAAAGTTTCTGACCGACGAGCAGATTCCCTGGGTGAACCTGTACAGCGACGACGAGAAGGCCAACGGCTGGAAGCATCCCGTGGCGGCCCGCTACGGCATCCGGGCCATCCCGGCCACGCTGCTGGTTGGCAAGGATGGCAAGGTCATCGCCCAGGACCTTGCCCCCGACGACCTGGCCCGGCAGCTCGACAAGCTGCTGGCCGAGTAACGTTCCTCCCCCCCAGTAGAACGGAAGAGCATTCCGTTTCCTTCTTCGTGCAGCACGTACGGAAATTCATTCTGTTTCCGTGTCGGCCGGAATCCATCCCGTTTCCTGCTGGTTCTAGTTCTTACGGCACGAATTTCTCCGTTCTACGTGCCTTTGAAACGGAATAAACGGCGTTCGACCGCCGGCTTGACCACACGGCGCAACAATCGGTATAGTAAGTCCTTATGTTCAATGACGAGTTGTCCTGCGAAGCGCGCCTATGCCGCCCGTCGTAATTGACCTGCGCAGCACCGATGACTCGCGCGACGTAGTGCACCGTGCGGTGCAGGCGCTGGCCGAATCCAAAATCGTGGCCTTTCCGACCGAGACGGTTTACGGACTGGCCGCCAGCGCCCTGAGCGAAGAAGCGGTGGGGCGGCTGCTGGCCGCGCTGCCGGCCGAGCAGCCCCGGACGCTGACATTGGCGGTCAAGAGCGCCGACGAGGCCTTGGACTACATCCCCGACCTGGGGCCGCTTGGGCAGCGGCTGGCTCGGCGCTGCTGGCCGGGCCCGGTGACGCTGGTGTTCGACGACGGCCATCCCGACAGCCTGCTGCGGCAGCTTTGTCCCGCGGTGCAGCACGCATTGGCCCCCGAGGGACTGGTGGCGCTGCGCGTGCCGGCGCACCAGACGATTCTGGACGTGCTCCGCCTGCTGGCCGGCCCCGTGGTTCTGTCCAGTGCCAGGAGTCCGGGGCAGGTCGAGGCGGTGACGGCCCAGCAGGTCGTGGAAGCCTTGGACGACCGGGTGCAGTTGGTGCTGGACGACGGGCGCAGCCGTTTCGGCCAACCGGCCAGCGTGGTGCGGATCCGGGAGCGTGAATTCGACGTGCTCGAAGTGGGCGTGGTCTCGCCGCAGACGCTCAAGCGGCTTTCCAGCGTCATTGTGCTGTTTGTTTGCACCGGCAATACGTGTCGCAGTCCGATGGCGGAGGGGATGTTCAGGCAGTTGCTGGCCAGCCGGCTCGGTTGCCCGGTCGAGCAGGTCGAGGAGCGAGGCGCGATCGTGATGTCGGCCGGCATCGCGGCGATGCTGGGCGGCCGTCCGGCGGCCGAAGCGGTCGACGTGATGTCGCAGATGGGCTTGGATCTCTCCGGCCACGAAAGCCAGCCGTTGACCGAGCAGTTGGTACGCCATGCCGACCTGATCGTGGCCATGACCCGTTCGCACCGGCAGGCCATTTTGGCCGACTGGCCGGAGGCGGCCGACCGCGTGCAACTGCTCTGCCGCGATGGCTCGGACGTGCCAGATCCCGTGGGCGGACCGGCCGAGCAGTACCGCCGCTGCGCCGAGCAGATGAAGCCCGAACTGGAGAAGTGGGCGAGCGAACTCAAACTGTAGCGTAGGCTTCCAGCCTGCGGGGCGGTGCGAATCTAACGAGCGATTGATTAAAACTTGCCAGTGGCGGCCTGGCTCAGGAGGGCAACAGATGCGCATCGCAATCGGCAGCGATCACCGCGGCTTCGCGGTGAAGCAGAACCTGGTCGACTTGTTGAAGCGGCTCTCGCAAGAGGTGACCGACGTCGGCTCTTACGGTCCGGACTCGGTGGACTACCCGGACATCGCCTGCGTCGTCGGGCGGATGGTGGGCAACGGCGAAGTGGACCGCGGGATACTGATCTGCGGCACGGGCATCGGCATGTCGATTGCCGCCAACAAGTATCCGGGTGTCCGGGCGGCGCCGTGCCATGACGATCTTTCGGCCGAAATGAGCCGGCGTCACAACGACCTGAACGTCTTGTGCCTCTCGGCCGACATGCTGGGAGAGAAGCTCATCGACCGCATGGTCGAAATCTGGCTCAAGACCGAGTTCGAGGGGGGCCGCCATGCCCGCCGGGTCGAGAAAATCGCCCAGTTGGAGCAGCCGATCCCCAAGACCGGGCAGTGACTGTCGTCATGCCAGGCGCGGCGCGGGCTGGCCGAGTTTGATGGTTCTAGCGGCTCTAGCGGCGGCCCCCGCCGGGCGCGGCGAACGGCGCGGCCGCCCGGACCTCTTTTGTCTTGAAGCCCGGCGAAATCCTGTTACAGTCGAATTTCGATGCCACGGCAGGGCAGCCGTGGGCACGTAGAGCGAAGCATCCCGGCGAGCCGTGAACGATTCATCCGCCTTCCGCCAAACTTGAAGTGGCCAGCCATCTGAGCAGGTTGTTGTGATGTCCGATTCAGGTCTGAGCAGGCCCGACGAGGTCGATCACTTGCTGCGCAACGCCCAGCTTCGCGACGAGCTGGAGCCCTTTTTCGACGAGTCGATCAGCCGGCTGAACATCAAGGACCTGCCCACCCCGCAGGAGAACGAATACCTGGCCAGCATGCTGGCCTGGGAGCACGCTCCCGTGCTGCCCATCGCCCAGTGGTTCAACCCGCCGCTGGAGCTGCCGCATCCTGAAACGCTCGACGACGCGGCCCTGCACGACGTGTTGTGGGAAACCATCCAGCAGTTGTTCGACAAGCGTATCGTGCTCGACTTCACGGACCACCTGTCCGACCGGCAGTTGTACTGTCTGATCTACCGCGACATCCTGCCTTCGCCCGAAAAGAAAATCGACGCTTCGCAGCACTATCTCCACTGGGACTGCGCCGATGCCGGCGGCGAACCCGAGGTGTGGCTGCGCTACTATGCCTCGGAGGAAGACCGGCGCAACTGGGCGGAGTCGGGCGATCCGTTGCCCCCTTCCGAGCCGCCTCCCTACCCCCGCGCGCTGCCCCGCCGCCCGCTGTAGCAGGGCGTTGCACCACGACGCGGCCGCCGCCGCAACTGACCACTAACCCCGGTCACTGAGAACCGGCCTTACCACACGTCGGCGGCCGCGACGCCCTTGGCGGCGGCCAGCTCGGTGGTCTTGGGCACGCACTCCAGGCCCACGTAATCGCGATAGCCCAGCTCATAGGCCTGCCGCAGCACGCGGTTGTAGTGGACCTCGCCGGTCCCCGGCTCGTTGCGGCCGGGGTGGTCGGCCAGTTGCAGATACCCCACCTGGTCGAACCCCTCGGCCAGATGCCCGCACAGGTCGCCTTCGCTGATCTGCATGTGGTACAGGTCCCAGTTGATCTTGACGTGGGTCGAACCGACTTCGCGGCAGATCCGCACGGCATCGGGGCTGCCGTAGAGGCAATGCCCCTTGTGATCGACGCGGATGTTCATCGGCTCGAGGATCAGCATCACGTCGTGCTCCTCGGCAATCGGAGCGGCCCGCTTGAGCGCCTTGATAATGTTGGCGTGCATCTGGCGCTGGGTCATGCCCGGCTGGTCGTTTCCGCCCACCACCGTCATCTTCTTGCACTTGAGCCGTTGGGCCACGCGGCAACTCGCTTCGACTTCCTTGACCACCGCGTCGTGATTGGCCGGATCGTTCATGCCCGGGTTGAACGGCCAGGCCGTGAACTGGGCGATCGCCAGGTTCAGGTCCTCGCTCAGGCCGGCGATGGCGTCGATATCGCGGTCGCGCCAGGGCCAGAACTCGATCGCGGGAAACCCGAATTCGGCCGCCTTGCGGATCCGATCCAAAAAGTCGAGTTTCCGCCACCACATCTCGACGTTTACGGCGAACCTGGTGTGCGGCGTGCGGCCCAAGCTGCTGGTGTCTTGGTCGGCGTCGTCGGCTGCCATGGCCATGGCCGCGGTTGAAGCCACGGCGGCGGTGGAACCCAAAAACGTCCGGCGGGTGAGCGATGTCATGGGTTGTCCTCTTGGAATGTTTGTCTTGCAATGTTTCACAGGGCGCGCCCGATTTTAATCCCCGGCAGCGGCGCTCGCCACACTATGGGGAACTGGGACAAGGAAAGTCAGAAGCTGCAGGAAGGATGCGGAGGCTTACGATCCTTCTGCCTTCTACGCAGGCCACCGCGGTGTCTCCGGTAGGTGGTCCACTCGCGGAGCGACTGGAGCACCTTCTTCTGCCTTCACTATCGCTTGCGCTGGAAGAAGCGGCGGAGGATTTCGGCGCACGGCTCGGCCAGCACGCCGCTGGCGGTCTGGCAGCGATGGTTCAGACGCGCGTCGGCCAGCAGCCGGTAGAGCGTGTGGACAGCGCCCGCCTTGGGATCGGCAACCCCGTAGATCAGCCATGGAATGCGGGCCTGCAGGATGGCTCCGGCACACATGGGGCAGGGCTCGAGCGTCACGTACAGCAGGCAGTCGTCCAGTCTCCACGAGCCGATGGCTTCGGCAGCCTGGGTGATCGCGATCATCTCGGCATGGGCCGTCGGGTCGCGCAGTTGCTCGCGCTGATTATGGGCCGAAGCGATCACCCGCTTCTGGTGCACGATCACGGCCCCGATGGGCACTTCGTCTTCGTCGAAAGCCTGTTGGGCCTCCGCCAGCGCCAGCCGCATGTAGTCGTCGTGCATCAGGAGTCAGCGTTCGGTGGAGAAGGTGCCTGGTCCGGTTGGTATTCTATGATTGTAACCGGGAAGCGGGAACTCCGCTCACCTCCCTACCTATTCTTCCTCGCTCCTTCCTCGGCCGGCCGGGTTGAAGGAGTGACGAGTTTGAGTACAATCAGGATAGCGATCATCGCTGCCAAGAACCATGTCGAGGGTGACGCTTCCTCCGTAGACGAAAGGAGATCGAGGTTATGACGGGATCGACCTTGCATATTCGGCAGTTGCCCCATTTTCGGTTGCACTCTGCCGAACTAGCGAAGTGGCTCGATCAGCAACCAGAAGATTCTTGGTGGAGCGTTGATGGTGATCCTCTGCTGACCGAACGGCTTGATTTTCCCTGTCCGCCCGACGAGCTTGCGGGCGCCCTGAGAAAGGTCAATGGAGATCTTTTGCTCCTGGATTCACGGGACGAACCCAGTGCAAAGGGAGACATGCTCACCGCAGACCAACTTGACGCGGTTGCTTACATCGATGAACACAATGATAGGGTTTTCCAGTTGTCTTGGGAAGGTACCCCCGAAACTGATTGGATTCTTATTGAGGACAGAGAAACGGGCGAAAGCAGTCTGGCTCTTGACGACGCAGAGTAGCAATGCCAAAGCCCCCGATCAACCTCGACACCTACCTGAAGTATATCCCGAGTCATTCAATTCCCCTTTCACAAGAGTCGGGGGTTCCGGCCGAGCACTACCGCCGCTCGGCGAATGATGCATGGAATCTGCTGGTCTACGTAGAAAGGAATTTGTCGGAGGTCAGCGTCTACCGAGCGTCATACGAGCGCCACATCCGACGCCTGTCTACAATGGTGTTGCTTGGGCTAGTTGAATCTTTTGAACGGTTCTTGAAGGAGATTGCTGCCGAGTGCATTAATCACATCGCAGGATATGTTGTAGACGGTAGGTTCGATGTATTTACTGCGAAGGGAAGCGCGGTCGCCATGCAGTTTGCCGAGAGAAACCTGGGAAAAGCACTCTGCGAGGCATTGACATGGTGCGACTGTGATGAGACCAACAAGAGGATTAGGAGGATTCTAGCTGATCCTTTCGACGCTGGTAGTTTCTACGTGTTTCCCCTTGCCAATCAGGATCCGATCGTTCTGAGGGATCGTTACGAACTCATGTGCCTCATTTGGCAGCTTCGGCATACCATAGCCCACAATGCTGCCGTCGTAACGGGTTCGGATGCTCTGAAGCTGCGGTTGCTGATACAGAGGGCCGTTGATTCGCCCCGGCTCCTGTGGCCCACAAAAGGCGACGTGTGGTACGTTAAACTGTTTCTTGACGAAACCGCGGGGCTAATAAACCGGGAAGTGTCGCAACGCTTGGCGGTACTGTTGTCTACGGTCCACAACAAGGACAACACGCTATTTGCCCCAAATGCTAAAGCCCAGGAATTGGCCAATCTTTTCAGATTGCCTTGTACAGTTGCCGGTCAAACCTGCAATCCAGCTTAGTGGCGACGCTGGCCAACTTCAACAGATCCTCAGCGTTTCCACGCCACGCGGAATCTTTACGCCACCCGGTGACCCAGCCGGGTTTCACTCGTCTCCAGCCGGCTTTGCAGCTCGTGCACGTGGTTTTCCAGCCGCTCGAGTTCCTGGTGAAACAGGTGTACGGCCCGGCACTGTGCCTCGAGCCGCGCAAAGATGCCGGCCACCAGCTTGGGACTGTTCCAGCGCTGGGCCAACTCCTCGATCTCGGCGCGGATGCCTCGCCGAAGGCGCGACGTAAAAGCCCACAACAGCAGGCCGCACCACAAGAGCAGAACAAAGGCGGCCCCGATAAAGAAGTCAGTCCCCAGCACGGGCTGCGGCCGGTCGGCCAGGCCCAGCTCGTAGGCCAGCCAGGAATCGTAGAAAAAATTCCGGCCGAAGCGGTACAACAACAGGCCGAGCAAGAGGAGCAAGGCGAGCTCATAACGCCCGCGCACGAACCAGCCCGTGTGCCGCCCAGCCAAACGGGAGACGAGGGCTTGTAGCTCGGCCGACGCAGCAGAGACAAAGCCGCTGGCCGCGCCCGCCGCTTCGCGCTCGACCACGTCCAGTTGGGCCTCATCGCGCGGCAGCCCTGCCTCGGCGGCATAGCCGTCGACGATGATGGCCGCGGTCCGCAGTTGGCCCTCGTCCCACCCCAGGGCGATTGCCCGGGCAGTGGCGGCGTCGGCCTGGCTCTCTTGTCGGCGCCCGCGCCAGCGGCGGCCCCCTTCCCACGCCCCCCACAACGCCAACTGCGCCGCACTGCGGGCCCGCAGCAGGGCCGCGCTGGACACCAGGCCGCCCAACCCCTGGTACAGCCGCAGCAGGCAGGAGAAAGGACTAAAACCCCATCGGCCGGCGATCTCGTAGAGCAGGCGGTTTTCCCAGGGACGGCGGCTGCCCAACAGCTCTTCGCGCATCTGGGCCGCCAGCCGGCTGGCCAGGCGGGCTCGCTGTTCGATCAATCCGGCTTCGAGCTGCTGGACGGCCGGCAGACCGGCTTCGATCCGCTCGCGGCAGGCCGAGAGCGTCTGGGCGGCAAGATCGAGGAAGTTGACCCGGCGGATGCGGCGCGCGGCGGTGCCCGCCAGCTCGCGCGACAAGAAGTCGACCAGCCGTCCGAACTCGCCGCGCGGCTGCAAGCCCTCCTGGGCCTCGGCCAGGGCCGTGGGCGAATCGACAAAGAACATCTCGCCCGCCTGGTACCCGTCGGAGAGCACGCGCCGCCAGTCGTCACGGATATCGGTGTCCGTGTCAGCGTGGGTCTGCACAAAGACCAGCCGTGCTCCCGGAGCGGCCATGGCCAGTTCCGCCGCGACGCGGGCGCTGCGGTACTTTTGCTGGGTTGTGGTGACCAGCAGCACGTCGCAGTGAGGCAACAGCTCGCGCAGCCGGGCCAGGTTCGTGCCCGGGGCTTCCGGATCCTCGGTGGTGTCCGGATCGGGGCAATCCAAGAGGACCATGTCGCGCAGGGCAGGCAGGTCGCGCGTCACGACCTGCACATCGTGGGGGCGGATGCCCAAGTGTTCAGGCTTGATGTCGGGCCGGCAGATCAGCACGGGTTTGCGGGTGGTCGGCCTTTGGCGGCCCGGCTCGGTCACCTGGCTGCCGACCAGCGCGTTGACCAGCGAGCTCTTGCCGGTGCCCGTGCCGCCCAGCGTGGCGACCACCAACGGCGCATCGAGCCGCACGCGCAAGGTGTCTGCCCGTTGGCTGAGGCGCTCGACCAGGGCCCTGGCATGCCGGGCAGGCGGCCAATCGGGCGCCCGGCCGGCCCAGCGTTTCAACTCGTCGAGCAGGCCGTCGACTTCCGCCAGCAGTTCCAGATGGGCGAGCTCATGGTGCGGCATCAGGATTCACTGTGCGGCATAGGGTTCACTCGCCAATCTAGCGGACCGCAAGGAGGTACTGCGGATGGCCAAGCGGATCGGTCTGTTGCGAGAATTGGAACTGCCTGTCGAAGACGCCCGACCGAAGCCAACCCTCGCTTAGATCGGCGGCGACATAGCCATCGGCCGAGTAATGCAGAATGTTCAACGACGCCGTCGGCCCGCGGGCGTCGACCAGCCAGTACTCCAGAATGCCCGCCTGCCAATACAAGTCGCGGAGCCTCACGGTGTCTTTCCGCACGGAGGTTGGACTGAGCACCTCCAATACCATTTCGGGGGTACCTTCCAGCTCCGTGAACCCTGATTCGGCGCCCTCCAGGAACCTTAGCCGGCCACTCTCGATCGCGGTATACGAGACAAAGATGCCATCCGGCTCGGTTGAGAGGTTTGCCCGCGGATTGCTCAACAGTGCCCGGTCGCCGAAGAAGTAGCCTAGCCGCTGTGCGTCGACTAGTCCGGCCAGAACGACGGCAAACCGGATCTTGACCTGGTTGTGTGAGAAAAGCTGTTCCATGCTCAAGTCCACCCAGATCTCGCCACCCAGGTATGAGAACCAGCCGTGCTCCGGAAACTCTTCCGATTGCGCCCAACGCCGGAACGTCGCCAGATCGCCTACCCAGGCGGGGATAACGACGCTGTCTTGAATGACGATTGTGCTCATGCCGTGGCTTCCTCACGCTGACCAGTGCCGCGCCTCAACCCCATCATAGCCGAGTGGCTGGCTCAAAGCGCCACCGGATCCGCTACCGATACAGCCCGGCAATCGGCTGGCCGAGCGAAACGGCCAGCGGGCGGCCTTGCGGATCGAGGTACTCGGTGGCCGGATCGATGCCGAGCGCCGAGAAGATCGTAGCGGCGATATCCCAAGGGCCGACGCGCTCCGACCGCGGCTGCGCGGCGAAGCGGTCGGAGCTGCCGTACAACGCGCCCCTCGCGACGCCGGCCCCGGCCAGCACCGCCGAATAGACGCTGGCCCAGTGCTTGCGGCCTGGCGTGCGGCCCGCGAAGGTCGGCTCCAGGGCCACACGGGGAGCCCGGCCGAACTCGCCGATGCAGACCACCAACGTTTGGTGCAGTAAGCCGCGCTCGTCGAGATCCTCCAAGAGCGCCGAAAATCCCAGGTCGAACCGCGGCAGCAGGTGGACCTTGAGCGCTTCGAAGATGTCGTTGTGGGTATCCCAGCCGTAGGCGTCGGTCGAGCCGGGCGACTTGTCCTGACCGCGGTTGGTGTAGTTCCAGATCACCGTCACCAGCGGCACGCCGGCCTCGACCAGCCGGCGAGCCAACAGGCATGCCTGTCCCGGCCGGTTGCGCCCGTAGCGGTCGCGGACTTCAGCGGGCTCGGCCGAGAGATCGAAGGCCTCGCGGCAACTCGGCGACGCCAACAGCTCGAACGCCTGACGGTAGAGGTTATTCATGTCGACGAATTTTGCGTCGGCCAGGTGCGACTCCAGGCCTGCGCAGCCGCGGTCGATCACTGCCCGCAATCGCTCGCGATCGGCCAGCCGCACGGCCGGCAACTCCAGCCGCGGCGCAAGTGCGGGGACCGCCTCCCGCGCCGAGCTCACGTCGCCCAGGACCAGCGGCTCGTATTGCCGTCCCAAGAAACCGCCGTTCTGGCCGGGGCCGACTTCCTCCGGCACCAGGGCCGGGCCGTTCAGGTGCACCGCTTCGTAGGGGAACGCTCCGCTCTGGCGGACCCTTTTCAGCACGGCGCCGTAGGTGGGGTCGTCGGTCGGGCGCGGCGGCGGGTTCGACGACTTTTGCGGGTGGTATCGGCCCGTGAGCGCCAGGTAACCGGCCGAGCCGTGGTCCACGTCGTCGTGCGACAGGCTGCGGACGATGGTGTAGCGGTCGGCCAGCCGAGCCAGCCGCGGCATGTGCTCGCCCACGAATGTGCCGGGCACCGGTGTGGCGATCGGCCTGAACTCGCCGCGGACAACCTCGGGCGCCGAGGGCTTGGGGTCCCACGTTTCCAGTTGGCTTTGGCCGCCGCTGGTGTAGACCAGGATCACCGAGCGCGCCCGGCCGAAGCCAGCCGGCCGCCCTGCCGTCTCGCCTCCTGTACCGGCGAACAACTGTTGGCCGGTGATTCCCACGCCCAGCCCCGCCAACCCACCGATGCGCAGCCATTCCCGGCGAGTCATGACCCCACCAGAGCGCTGATGGCTGGTAAAGAAGCGAATCACGGGTGTGCTAGCCGCCGCGGGGTCCGTTAGACTCCGTACCCACAAACTGCCTTTTTCCGCAACATAGCATTTGGCGAGCGCGCTGGAGTCGAAGAAGTACACGGCCACTTATCGCCGTTCCTCAATGATCGTCTCGGAAAGAGGCTTCCCCCGGATGGAAACGGGTCGGAAGCTGTCGAACGAATTGCGGTCGCGGGCCGGCTGCGTGATTTCGGTGATCAGGCCGGCGTCAAGGAGGCGTTGCTTGAACACTTGTTCGAGCGATTCGACGTCGCGAGTTCCTTGACACGTGGTGGACGGCTCCAGGGCCGAGCGAACTCGTCGCTGGTCTTCCGGCGGGAGCGCCCTGAATTCTTCAATGAGCTTTTCGACCTCGTTAGCCACGCTTGCTCCTTTGCACTGGGACATTGCAATTCTAGCTCAAGCAGGGATACCCAGGCAATCATCGTCTCGAGCAGCGGTTGCCAACTGCTGGCCCAGCCACCGATCGCGTGGATCTCCAAGCCCCACTGAAACCAGCATACCGACAGCAGAGGGCCGAGAGTGCAGCGTTCGCCGTTGCCGGACTGTCAATCTCTCACCGCCTGCCGCGCGACCAGGCCAGCCATTTGGCGGAAACTTTGGCGGCCAGCGGCGTGAGCCGAGTGCGAGAATAGTTGTCGGCGATCCGCTTGAGAACTTCGACCTGCGTCGGATAGCAATGGATGGTTCGGGCCAACACGGCCAGCGAGAGGCGGTGGGTGATCAGCATCGTCAACTCGCCGATCATCTCGCCGGCGTGCTCGGCCACAATGGTGCCACCGACCACGTGGCCGCTGCCGCGCTTGCAGTGGACGACGGCAAAACCGTGCTCCTCACCGTCGACAACGGCCCGATCCACCTCCGACAGCTCGACCCGGTAGCTGTCCAGCTCGATGCCCTGCCGCCGGGCCTCGGATTCGGTGAGGCCGACGTGGGCCACCTCGGGATCGGTGTACGTGCAGCGGGGAATCACCAGCCGGCTGACCTTCCTGCGACCGAAGAACAACGCATTCTGCACGCATAGCCTGGCCATGGCGTCGGCAGCGTGCGTGAACTGGTACTTCGAACAGACGTCGCCGGCGGCGTAGATGGCCCGGTTCGACGTTCGCAGCCGGTCGTTCACCTCGATGCCCCCGGTCGTGTAGTTCACGCCTGCCGCTTCCAGGTTCAATCCCTCCACGTTCGCTTGCCGGCCGGCGGCCACCAGAATCGCATCGGCGATCAGCTTTTTCTTTTCCCCGCCTCGCTCGATGGTCAGGCTTTTCGAGTCGCCCATCCTTTCGGCCAACCGGGTCGACCATCCCAGGTGCAAATGCATCCCTTCACGCTCGAACTGATCGCGTATCAACCGGGCCGCCTCGGGGGCCTCCTTGGCCAAGATCTGCTCGCCGCGCCCCACCAGGTGCACCTCGCTGCCGAAGCGGCGAAACGACTGCGCCAGCTCGCAGCCGACCGGGCCGGCACCCACCACGATCAGCTTGCGAGGCAGCTCGGTCAGCGAGAAGACCGTCTCGTTGGTCAAGTAGCCGACTTCCGCGAGATGCTCGATGTCGGGCGTCGCTGCCCGTCCACCGGTGGCAATGACCGCCCGGCGGAATCGCAGCGAGCGGCCATCGACCTCCAGCGTGCTGCGGCCCGTGAAGCGGGCCTCGCCGAGGTAGACATCGACCCCCAGGCCGGTGAATCGCTGGGCCGAGTCGTGGTGACTGATGCGGGCACGCAGCCGCCGCATACGTTCCATCACGGCCGCAAAGTCGGCTGCTTGCTCCAGGGCGCGCGGCGCGTCGGCGACGCGCGCGGCTTCGCCGAGGCGAAAACCGTATTGGTCGCCCAGCCCAAGCTGGTACACGGCGCGGGCCGAGCGGATCAAGGCCTTGCTGGGCACGCAGCCATAATTGAGGCAGTCGCCGCCCAAGAGGTGCCGTTCGACCAGTGCGGAGCGGCCGCCGAGTCCGGCCGTGCCCAGGGCCGCGATGATCCCCGCCGTGCCGCCGCCGATCGCCACCAGGTTGTAGCGGCCGGGGGGCGTGGGGTTTTCCCAGCCCGGGGGATGGGCATGCTCGAGCAAGACGCGGTTGTACTCGTCGCTCGGCGATAGGGGGATCTGCATTGCGAACCACGCAGGCATGCCGGGGCTTCGCAAAGATTCTAGCGGTCTTGTTCCTCCTCGCTAGCGGCAATCTTGGAGGCCCGCAGTGTGTAGTTGCTCGCCTCCTTGGCACGGCCCAGCTCGCGATACATCGTCGCCAGGTTGGCGTAACCCACCGAAAGCGATCGGGCCGGCAGCAGGCCCTCTCCGACTGCCTGCTCCATCAGCTCCACGCCGTAACTGGTGAGTTGTACGGCCTTGTCGCGGTCTCCCTCGGTCCAGTACGACAGGGCCGCCGTTATCAGCGTTTCGCCCTGGCGGCCGGTATCGCCCAATGCCGACGGCGGCACCGGCTGCTGGAGCAGCGGGATTGCCTTCTCGTACCAGGCAATGGCCGGGCCGTGCTGCTGGCGGTCCTGGGCGTAAATCGAACCGAGCCGGAAGTAGAGGCGGCCCAGCAAATAGGCGTCGCCGGTGGATTCCTGCCTGCCGGGCATGCCCTGTTCGAGCGAGTCGACAGCCAGGCGGCCGTACCGCAAAGCTTCGTCGGGCTGCCCGCGCACGTGCCAAGCCTGCAGCGCATCGTACATTGCCAGACCCAACTGCCATTGCAACCGCTGGCGCCGCAATGGGTCGGCACATTGATCGATGGCCTGGCGTCCCGTTTCGAGTGCCTGCCTGGCAAACTGGGCCGGGTCGATCTTTCCCCTGACGCCGACGCAGGCGGCTAGCGACTGCGCTTCGACGCGCAGGCGCAGCTCGGCATGGAGGCCTTCGACGGCGACCGATTCGTCGGCGATTCGTCGAGCCCGCTCGAGCCATTTCGGAACGACCTCTTCCTTTTGCTGCCACTGGCCCCAGGCAATGTCCTGGGCCACGGCCAGATGGGCCTCAATCAGGGTTCGCCGGGCCGATCGGCGGATGCTGGCCTGCCGGTCGCCCGCCAGCGGCTGGGCCAGACGGATCGCCTGCAGATGGTACTCCAGGGCGCCCTGATAGTCGCGATGGCGGCTGGCCGCGAGCTGGTCGCCCAATTGGGCCAGGGCCCGGGCGTGTACGTGCGTTTCCAGCCCGGTTTGCCCGAGCACTTGCTTGGTCTCATCAATCGCCTCTTCGAACAGGCCTGAGTCGGCCAGGATTCGGGAATGCGTCAACAGGTACTCGGCATGGTCCGGTTCGAGGCCAAGTGCCTCGTCCGCGGCAGCCAGGGCGGCGTTGCGCTGACCCAGGTCGGCCAGCACGCGCGACCGCAGCCACCAGGCCCGGGCGCTCGCGGGATCCAGGTCGATGGCCGTCGCCAGATCCACCAGGCAAGCCGTGTCGTCGTGTCCCAGCCGGGCTTCGGACCGCTCGATGAAGGGAAGCGGATCGATCGCAGTGAGCACGACCTGCGAGACCCGCGGCGGGGGCCGCTTCACCGCCGCGCCAGGATCCTCACCGGGCTGCGCCGGTGCGGCAGGCGCGAACCGCAGCAGCACTCCGCGTTCCGGATAGGCCTGGCCGATCCAAGCCCCGGATTCCGCCGGCATCAGCACCGGGTGCACCCCGGCAATCCCCAGTTGCTGGGCAATCGTCCCGGCCGGGAACTGCTCGCGCAACGCGATGGTAATTGAGACCACGCGGCCCTGATGTGAGGCGACTTCGATCCGCTCGAACGGCTGGCGCGCAAAAGTGTGCAGTTGCATTTCGCCCTGGCTGCGCGCCTCGATCGGCTCGCCCCACACGCTCTGGGCTTCTTCGATCGTCGAGCGGCCCGGCCGCACGCCGTCGAACTCAATCGGTTCGGCCACCGGTCGCGGCTGGGCCGTTGGCTGGTTGGCCGTTGGCTCATCAGCCGGTTCGTCGTCGGCCGGCAGCGGCAGCAACGGGTCGTCGGGCGTCAGGCCATCCGCTTCGTCGCCGCTGTCTGCCGACGGTTCGTCTCCCTCATCGGAGCCCAGCGGGGCGGGCTCAACCTCGTCCTCGATGACGACGGGCTCCACGTCGCCGGGTTCGTCGATGGGCAACTCGGCTGGAGCAGCGGGTTCCTCCGCGGGCTGGGGTGACTCGGCCCGAACAGGCTCCCCTGATTCGAACGCCTCGCAAACCCACGGCCCGAAACCGAGGAGCAGGGCGGAGAAAATCGCGATAAAACCAGCGCTCGACCGGACTTGCATTGCTGTTCCTCCTGAACATCGCGGGGAAGATCCATTTCCGCGCGGCGGAAGTATATCGAAAGGCCGTCCGGCGCCCTATAGCGGCAATCGAACGATCAGGCGGATGCTAGCTGCCGGCTTGCGAAAGCAGGCGTCGCAAGATCGTTGCCGCCTGTTGCCCGTTTCCTCGCTCGAGGTCGGCCAGGCTTTGCTCGATGGCCGCGATCTGCCGGTCGTTGAAGGGCACGGCAGCACCGGCGGCGGGCGCTTCGGGCACCAGGTGCTCGACGAGCGCGCGGGCCAGGCCGCCTGCCCCGCCCTCGACAACGGCGCTGGTGCTCACGCCTGCTGGTCCGACGGGACCGCCCGGCGGCGGCAGGTCCGACTTGTTGTGGACGATGATCGCGTCGGGCCAGCGGGCTGCCAGGTCGTCGTCGTCCTTCGACCAAGGACGGCTCGCGTCGAACACCAGCACACGGGCATCCGCCGTGGAAAAGTGCTCGATCGCCAGCCGCATTCCGGACGTTTCCAGTGGGTCGCTGCTCGCCGCCAATCCGGCCGTGTCAGCCAGTTCAACCGGCCATCCTTCCAGGGCCGTGCCGGCAGTCAGCACGTCGCGGGTCGTGCCCGGCTGATCGAACACAATGGCCCGGCGGTAGCCGACCAGGGCGTTGATCAGACTGCTCTTGCCCACGTTGGGCCGCCCCGCCAGGACCACTCGGAATGGCCGGGTGAGGTGACCGCCCAGGCGCTTCCAGGCAGCAAGCCGCCGCAACCGCCCCGCCGCAGACGCCGAGCCAGCTTCGAGCAAGTCCGCAATCTCGCCAAGCTCGCGGCTCAGCGCGCCGTGGAACTGGTCCAGCAAGATGGCGGCGGTCCGCTCGGTACGGGCCAGGGCCAAGGCTTGCTGCGCTTCGGCGGCCAGCGGATCGCGCTGGCTGCCGGTACACCACGCGTGCCACGAGATAAGGCGGCAGCCGGCCTCTACCAGCGAGTCGGCGATGACTTGGGCGGCCATGGTGCCGCCATGGCAGTGGACCTCGACTTCGTCCGGCCCCTTGTGGCAGACAACCACTTGCTCGCGCGGCGACCGGCCCCAATGGCCGAATTGAATCCGGCCGATCGGCAGGGCCGCCGACTGGCTTGCGCCGGCGGCGCGAAACAAGCCGGCCACCAGTTGCGCGGCCCCATGCCCTGCCACCAGCAAGCTGGCGACCGCGCCGCGGCCCCGAGGTGTCAATACAACGGCGTAGGGTCCGAGAGTCACAGCTTGGCGGATAGGGCGATGCCGGCCAATGTCAAATGTGGTTCAAACCGGGCCGACGGCGACAACAACCCGGCAACGGCGGGCGCGGCTCCGCCGGTCAGGTAGATCTGGCAGCCGGCCGGCTGGGACGCCGAGAGCAACTCGATCAACTGCCGGATACCGCCCACCGCGCCCCAATAGATTCCCGACCGCAAAGCTTCGATCGTGGATGCGCCCAGAGCGGCAGGCGGTTCGTCGAGGCGGGGCATGTCCAGCAGCGGCAACAGATCGGTGAACGCGTGCAATGCACGGGCGGCCAGGGCGATGCCCGGCAGGATGGCGCCTCCTAAAAAAGTGCCTGCCGGCGACACCAGGTCGACAGTGATCGCCGTTCCCAGGTCGACGACGATCGCGGCATGGTCCGGTTTGCGAAGCCGGTTTACGGCCACGGCCGCCAGCAGCCGATCGATGCCCACCATATCGGGCCGGGGCAGCTCGACAGTCAACGGCAAGTCCAGTGAGGCCAGCAATGTCAGGCGCAGGGGCGCTTCCCCGCCGTGCTTCCGACGGAGCCAGTCGACAAGCCGCGAAGCGACCGTGCGCTCGACGCTGCCGACCCACCAACAGGCCGAGCGCGCTTCGAGCGGTGACAGCCAGGCGGCCAGTTCGTCGAGCCAGCCGTCCGCGCCGGCGAGTTCCAAGGTGCGCAGCGCAACAGGCAGCCGGTCCGCTTCCGCCGTACTCACGGCCTGGCGATCGAACAGGCCGAACTTCAAGCGGCTGTTGCCGATGTCGACGGCCACCAGGGGATCGTTCGCGGTGCCGGGCATTGCCGTTGCGTCAGGTGTTGCGCCCCTTTAGCCTCGCGTGCCGGCCATCTGACGGGCCGATTCGAGTGCCGCGGCAATCGCCCGCAGCAGCTTGTCCAAGCCTGCGCCGGTTACCGCCGACACCGCGAGCACGTCTCGCCCCAGCGTTGCCTCGAGTCGCGCTTGCACCGCGGGGGCGGAAGGCAGCTCGGCCTTGGAAACAACCAGGATCTCGGGACGCTGGCCCAGCGAAACATCGTAGCGGTCGAGCTCCTGCCGGATCACCTGGTAATTGGCCAACGGATCGCTCCCGTCGGCCGGTTCGGGCTCGACCAGGTGAACCAGGATCCCGGCCCTCTGCACGTGGCGCAGGAACTCGTGGCCCAGCCCCAGCCCCTCGTGCGCGCCTTCGATCAAGCCGGGAATGTCGGCCAGCACGAACGAACGCTCCGAGTCGATCCGCACCAGCCCCAGGTTCGGATGTTTGGTGGTGAATGGATAGGATGCGATCCGCGGCCTGGCTCGCGACAAGCGGCTCAGCAGCGTGCTCTTGCCGGCGTTCGGCTTTCCGATCAGCCCGACGTCGGCAATGACTTTCAGCTCCAGGACCAGGCGGCGGGATTCGCCCGCTTCGCCGGGCGTCGATTGCCGGGGCGCTCGGTTGGTGGCCGACTTGAAGCGCAGGTTGCCCTTGCCCCCCCGGCCTCCCCTGGCGGCCACCACCTGGTCGCCGGGCTGGGCCAGGTCCTTCAGCACGAAGCCACCGGCCGCGTCGATCACCAGCGTGCCCGGCGGAACCTGGATCAGCAGGTCTTCGGCACTGGCTCCGTGACGGTTGGCGCCCTGGCCGGCCTGGCCGCTGGAGGCCTTCCACTGCTTGCGGTGCGCCATCGCGGCCAGGCTGTCCACTCCCGGCTCGGCCACAATCACGACGCTGCCGCCGTCGCCGCCGTCGCCGCCATCGGGCCCCCCGCGCGGCACAAACTTTTCGCGGCGAAAGCTGACACAGCCGTCGCCCCCCTTGCCTGCCAGCACCTCGATTTCGACTCGGTCGACAAACATGACAAGTAGCCCCGCGGCACGGCGCAAAGGGAAAGGGATGACCCCGCGGGCCACCCCTTACGTAACCACATCCGCCGGGAGAGGGTCGGGCGGGGCAGCGTTAGAGCCGGGCTGGCTTCGACGCTGCGACGATGCTCACGCGGCGGCCGTCACGGTCGAACTTGACCAAACCATCCACCAGCGCGAACAGGGTGTAGTCGTTGCCCTGTCCGACGCCCTTGCCCGGGAAAAAGCGGTTGCCCACCTGTCGGACCAGGATATTCCCGGCGGAGACCTGCTGGCCGCCGAACTTCTTGACGCCCCGGCGCTGGCCGTTCGAGTCGCGGCCGTTGCGGCTGGAACCTTGTCCCTTCTTGTGTGCCATTCGATCCAGACTCCCCTAAAACTCCTCGACCTACCCTCTTGAAGGGGCCTCTTGAAGGGGCCTCTTGAAGCGGATCCGGGCCTCTCGCCCGGCTCACGTGCGCAGGCCATGATTTCTATCGGTAAACCCAGAGATAGTCAACCTGCTCTTCCGCCGTGAGTCCAAAGCGCTCGATGCCTGGATGGTCGTGGTAGCCGTAGCGGATCTCTCCCTCGTGCTCGTAAAACTGGTCGCCCGGCCGCCAGAAGTTGAGCCGCAGCGTCTTGGGCAGGATCTTGCGGCCCGTGCCGGCGGGCTGGCCCGCCTGGTACGCGTAGGCGGCCGGTTCACCGGTCTTGGCATCTTCCCAGCGGTAGGCGTTCGTGAGGCCTTGCACGTAAATCGAGAAATGATCGGTGGTCGGGTCGATGTCCTCCCAGGTGGCGACGCCCCAAACGCTGTTGTCCTGCTCGTCGCTGCTGGGCGGGATTTCGTCCATCATGTCGACTGTGTTGCGCAGCCGCGCAGGAGCACCGCCGAGGACCTTGTCGGCGTTGATGATGCGGCGGCTCGCATCCTCCCTGGCCTGGATTGCTGCCACCGCCACGGGGATGACCCGGTCGGGGTAGACCTTGCCCGTGTCCCAACTCTCGAGCCGCAACTGCGGTATGAAATGCACCGGCTCGGCCATGTCGGTGTACTCGACCGAGACCGTGCCGTCGGCGCTCACCGTGCGGTGCGCCTTTTTGCCCGTGTTCTTCACTTTGTAAACCAGGTACCAGATCAGCTTCCGCTGCATGCGCCCCTGCTCGTCGGGCACATCCACCTCGATCAACCGGACCGGTTTGAACGTGAACTCCAGCGCCCAGATGTCCCGCTCGAAGACAACGTCCTTCGCCTGCGAGCGTCCCTTGGTATAGGGCCGCTCGCTGTAGGCGGGATCGACCGCCAGCACCTCGACCAGGTCGTGGCGGCTGAACGTAGCGCCGGGATCCGGTTGGGACGGAATCGTAATCTCCACTCCCGGACCGATGGCTCCGAACCGCCCAGTCGGTGGTGGTTGCACGGCATCACGGCGCGCAGGTGCCGGCTGAGCCAGCAACGGCAAGGGAGGCGTTGCCAATCCCAGCGCAAGCCCCAAGGCAAGACCTATCGACGACCGGTGGAGTTGATGCATACCTGAGAGTGCTCGAAATGAGTTGCCGAGAGCTGGAAAAGATCGATCCCGGAACCTCTTAGTATAGTTGCCCTTGCAAAGAAGGGGCAAACTTTTCCCGCCGTTTTTCGCCCGGCGGCGAGGTGCGGCCGCAGGCCGCGGATTGGACACGCTGTCTAGCGGGACTGGACCTTCTGCCCGGCCCTCTGCCCGACCCTGTCCGGCCGGGCGGCCGTCGCGGCTTGACCCGGTGCGAACTGCACCGACGAAACCAGCATTTCATCCGCCCCGGCCAGACGCTCCACCAGTCCCGGCTCGACGGTAAAGGCGAAAACCACCTGCCGGCCCTCCGCGCCCGCCACCAGGTAGTAGTGCCACCGCATCGGCAGCTCGGCGACCTCACCCTCGGCGACGACGCGGTAAGTCAGCAGGCCCCCGGCCTCGGACGCCGCCGCCTCGCGTATCTGCCGGAAGTCGCCGCTCAACGACCGCCCGATGTCGGCCTGGAACTTCGGGAGCGTTACGTGCTTACCCGGCTCGACCGGGGGCAGGGCCGACACGTTGCACTGGGCAATCAGTTCGCCGCGATCCACGAGACGCATGGCGAGCAAGTCGGCCCGGTCGTCCATGATGTGCCAGCGGCGGTCGTAAGCAAGCTGGAACTTGCCACCGGGCGATTCGTACTCCAGCAGGGTGGCCTGGGGATGCGGCTCCACTTCCAGCCCCGCCAGCGTTTGGTCGGAGAGGTTTCCAACCGCCCGCACCGGGGCCACCGTCATCATCAGCTTGGCAACCACGTCGACGCCGGGACCCACGTGTCCGACGGAGCGTTTTTCCTGGATCAGCAGCCCCAGCCGCGTCACCCGCCGCTGAGCGAACGAAAACGAATACTTGCCCTTCAATTCGATTTCGGTGGCCACTCCTCCGATGGCCCCGTGCAGTTTGCCCCCCAACTCGATGCTGGCTGTCTGGCCATCGGCGGCCACGAGCTCGCTCGCCACGTCGGCCTGACTGACGGCATCCAGTCCCAGCAGCGCGGCTAAGAGCCGGTCGCCGTGCTCCCAATGGTCTCCCACGGCCACGGCCGTGCCGGGCAACAGGCTGTCGATGAGCAAGCTGTTGGCCGGAATATCGACCAGGTCCAGCTCTTCCCGCGTCAGGGGCCCCAGAGGACTGAAAATAGTGGTTCCGCCCTGATCGACCTGGGCAACCAGGAGATTGCGGTCTTCGCGCAGCGAGGGCTTGAGACCTCCCTTTTCGACCTTGATCACAGCTTCGGCACGGTCGTAGTGCCGTGTCGCGCGCACTGTGTCCGCGGCATTGCCGGCGGACAGCAGCTTTTCATCATAAGCCAGCTTGGCCACCACGCTCATTTTGAGCGGTTTCAGCACGCCGTCTTCGACCGTGGTCAAGTCGCCCCCCACTTCCAGGCTGACTTCAACGCGGGCCATGTCTCCCGGCTTTCGTTGGCACCCCAGACGGTGCGCGGTCCCGGCCGGTGCGGGGGTGGCTGGCAGTACACCGAACAGGCAGATGGCTACGGCTGCCCTATGGGTCCAAACGCAGTTGTTCATCGCTTTTCCTACTGGGGGCCGTTATTGGTCCGGCCATGCCGGTTGCGCCAGGCTTATCGACCGGGCAGAAGGTAAAGTTGAATCGAAGCCCCTGGGCTGGCCGGCGTGGTTTCGACCCCTGCCAGGACGCTCGGCTGCCTGTCATTTTGGCAGTAAGTGGCGGGCCGGTGCCCAAGCCCTAGGAATCAGGGATTGGTACTTGTCCTGCGAAATGGCAGTGCTACGCGATTTGCGTGCGATTGGCTCGCCGATTGCTCAATTTGGGGGGGGCTTGTTGGGCCTGTGGCCGCCTGGGTTTAACAAATTTCGCCGCGAGGCGAACTTTTAGTGGGCGGTTGGACACTTTATTGCGTAGGACTAGTACACCTGGTATGCCCCCCCAGGGGTAGTTATTGGAACGACGGGGGCCGATTTTGGTGGTTCGCACGCGGCAACGGATTTGCCGCTGGATGCCGCCGGGCGGTAAGATGGGCCCGCCGGATGGACGCCTGGTTCAATGGAACTCGTCCCCGCGGTTGGGCCATCGGACGCCCAAGAGGAAAGAGATAGCCCCGGCGGGCGCGGAGTCGCAGGGAACACCGCCGGATTGGCTCGAGAAGGGGATTTCAATGCACACCGACTACCTGAATCCTGTCATTCGACAATTGCGGGACCAGCAGGTCCGCTATGCGCCGCGCGAGAAGAAACTCGACCAGGCCGACCGTGCAGAGCGGTTGCTGGCCGAGCTCGACGACGCTCGTACCTATTCGTATGAATATCTGTGCTACCGGATCACCGACTTCCGGCCTGAATCGTATCCGGGCATGAAGTTGAGCGGCGAAGAGGCTCGCCACGACTTGCGGCTGTTCGTCGAAGACGTTTCCGACGCGGCCAACGTGCCGGCCGAAGCGGCCGGTGAGCAGGTCCTGACGGTGGAGGAATTGAGCCGGCAGTTCAAGGTATCGACCAAGACCATATCGCGTTGGCGCCAGCAAGGGCTGGTGAGCCGGCGGTTCATGTTCGATGGTCGCAAGCGAGTCGGCTTTTTGAAGAGCTCAGTGGACCGATTCGTGAAGGGCAACGAAGAGCGGGTGCACCGCGGAGCGCGTTTCAGCCAGCTCAGCGAAGACGAGCGATCGAGCATCATCGACCGCGCGCGCCGGCTGGCCCGCGCGGGCGGCTGCCCGGCGGAAGTCACCCGCCGGCTTGCCGAGCGGATGGGACGCAGCGTGGAGACGATCCGCTACACGCTCAAGGCATTTGACCAGGACCATCCGGATCTGGCCATTTTCCCGGAGAACTCCGGCCCGTTGTCCGACGAAGCCAAGCGCAAGATCGACCAGCAGTATCGCCGCGGCGTGTCGGTCGACGTGTTAGCCAAGCGGCATTGCCGGACCAAGACCAGCATCTACCGCGTCATCAACGAGATGCGGGCGGTGCGGATCCTCGAGCTGCCCCTGGACTACATCGACAACCCGCTGTTTTCGCAGCCGGGTGCCGAAAAGATCGTCCTGGGCCCGATGCCCGAAAACGCGGCGCCGGCCAAGAAAACCCGGCTGCCCAGCGGGCTGCCCCCCTATCTTGCCAGCCTCTACGAGGTCACCCTGCTGTCGCGCGAGCAGGAAGTACACCTGTTCCGCAAGCTGAACTACCTCAAGCATCGGGCCAGCCGGCTGCGCGAGCCGCTCGATCCGGCCCGCGCCAAGAGCAGCTTGATGGACCAGGTCGAAAAGCTCTACGACGAGGCGGTCGCCACCAAGAACCTCATCATCCGGGCCAACCTGCGGCTGGTCGTTTCGATCGCCAAGCGGCACGTCGGGCCGGCCGACAACTTCTTCGAGCTGGTCAGCGATGGCAACATGTCCTTGATCCGGGCGGTCGAGAAGTTCGACTTCGCCCGCGGCAACAAGTTCAGCACGTACGCCAGTTGGGCGATCATGAAGAACTTCGCCCGCACCATTCCCGACGAGCTGCGCCGCCGCGATCGCTTCCGGACCAGCAACGAGGAGATGTTTTCGGCCACCGAGGACGAACGGACCGACCAGTACGAGCTGGAAAGCGCCCAGCAGCAGCGCGAGCAGCAGATCGGCAAGATCCTGGAGCGGCTCGACGACCGCGAGCAGAAAATCATTATCAGCCGTTTTGGCCTGGCCCGCGGGCAGGAACCCTTGACGCTGAAGGAGGTTGGCGCCGAAATGGGTGTCACCAAGGAACGCGTCCGCCAAATCGAGGCCCGGGCCCTCAGCAAGCTGCGCAAGGCGGCCCAGGAGGAAAGAATCGAGATTCCCGGCCTGTAAAGCCGGGCCTCCCCGGCGGACGTTGGACGGCCTTCCCAGGCCGTCCAGACAGGTAACGACCGGCAGGAAGCCCGTCCTATTGCACATGGCACGGGGGGTCGCCGGAGTCCGGCGACCCCGTTTTGCTCGCTTCGATGCAGCTCACTTTCGAGGCAGCCCACTTTCGAAGCAGCCCACTTTCGAATCAGCGGCGCGGTCGTCCGCCGGGATGGCGGGCAGAATGCATGCCAAGGCCGATTTTTCCCCGGTCCATATTGCAGATGGTGCCAGGTTCATTATATTTACTTGTTTTCGTGGCGGGTCGCGCAGGCTAGCGTAGCTCAACTGGCAGAGCGGCTGATTTGTAATCAGCAGGTTGTGGGTTCAAGTCCCTCCGCTAGCTCGTAGGGACGAAGGTATTCCAGGCAATCTTGGGATCGCTGCGGGCGGCCGGTGCAGTCCCGGCGGCGAATTCGCTGCCCGGCGAGCTTTCGCGAGCGGGGGGTTTCCCGAGCGGTCAAAGGGGTCAGACTGTAAATCTGATGGCTATGCCTTCACAGGTTCGAATCCTGTACCCCCCAGTTATTCAGCCCTGCTGGCGCCCGCCGGCCTGATAGAATTGGTAGCCTGCCGACCGATGCGGGTGTAGCTCAATGGTAGAGCAATAGCCTTCCAAGCTAAAGACGAGGGTTCGATTCCCTTCACCCGCTTTGCCCGCCTGTCCCCTGGCGGGCGGGGGGCTGGTGGGACTTGAGACAGGAACTGCTGAACACGTGGCCCAAGCTGCTGTAGCTCAGTTGGTAGAGCGCGTCCTTGGTAAGGACGAGGTCATGGGTCCGAATCCCATCAGCAGCTCCTTTTGCACTGATTGAATCTGGTAACGACCATCGCTTTGAACGCAGGGAGACAGAATGGCCAAGGCTACTTTCGAACGGACCAAACCGCACGTCAACGTGGGCACCATCGGCCACATCGACCATGGAAAAACGACCCTGACGGGGGCCATCCTCGCCGTTCAGTCGGCCAAGGGACTGGCCAGCTTCAAGTCGTATGCGGATATCGCCAAGGGCGGCACCGTCCGCGACGAAACCAAGACCGTCACCATCGCCGTCAGCCACGTGGAATACGAGACGGCCAACCGGCATTACGCCCACATCGATTGCCCGGGCCACGCCGACTTCATCAAGAACATGATCACCGGGGCCGCCCAGATGGACGGCGCCATCCTGGTCGTGTCGGCCGCCGATGGACCCATGCCCCAGACCCGTGAGCACATCCTGCTGGCTCGCCAGGTGGGCGTGCCGGCCCTGGTCGTGTTTTTGAACAAGGTCGACCTGGTCGACGACGAAGAGCTATTGGAGCTGGTCGAGCTGGAGCTCCGCGAGTTGTTGACCCACTATGGTTTCCCGGGGGAGGAAATCCCCATCATTCGCGGCGCCAGCCGGCCGGCCTACGATACCCCGACCGACCCGGAGAAGACCAAGTGCATCCAGGAACTGATGGATGCCATCGACAACTACATCCCGGAGCCGATCCGCGAGGTCGACAAGCCGTTCTTGATGGCCGTGGAAGACGTGTTCTCGATTGAAGGCCGCGGCACCGTCGCCACCGGGCGAATCGAGCGGGGCGTCGTGCACGTGGGCGACGAGGTGGAGGTGATCGGTCTGGCCAAGAAACCGTTCAAGACCACGGTGACCGGCGTGGAGATGTTCAACAAGACTCTGAACGAGGGCCAGGCCGGCGACAATGTCGGCTGCCTGCTGCGGGGCCTGAAACGCGAGGACATCGAGCGGGGCCAGGTCCTGGCCAAGCCCGGTTCGATCACTCCGCATACCAAGTTCGAGGCCGAAGTGTACGTGCTGTCGAAGGAGGAAGGTGGCCGGCACACGCCGTTCTTCAGCGGTTACCGGCCGCAGTTCTACTTCCGCACGACCGACGTCACCGGCAGCGCGAACCTTACCGGCGACATCGAGATGTGCATGCCGGGCGACAATGCCAAGCTGAGCATCGAGCTGATCAGCCCCATTGCCATGGACGACGGGGTGCGTTTCGCCATTCGCGAGGGTGGCAAGACAGTCGGGTCGGGCGTGGTCACCAAGATCATCGAGTAAACGGATCCTATCGGGGCGACAAGCAGTTATCGAAACGTGGACAATAGGGGTGTAGCTCAATTGGCAGAGCGCTGGTCTCCAAAACCAGAGGTTGCGAGTTCGATTCCCGCCGCCCCTGCCAACAGTGTGCTGATTGCAACAGTGTGTTGATTGTTGATGTTGATTGTTGTTCGGGATTTGCGTTGTCGGATAACGGGTTGGCTTGGGGAGACGGCCCCCGCGGCCGGGCTCCCAAGGCCCCAAGCCCGGCGACCCCAAGGACGAGGTTAGACGGTGAAAAACGGAAACACAGCGGCCCGCGGCGAGTTGTGGCGCGACTTGTTCAGTCTGGGACTGTATAAGCGCAGCCAGGGGCGGATTGCCCGCCAGGTGACGTTCGCCGTGCTGGCGGTCGCGGTGGCCCTGGGAGCCTGGTCGCTCTATGAGTTTTTGACCGACAAGGCCCCCCGCTCGGTCCAGTACGCCAGTGCCTCCGTGCTCTGCGTGGTCGGCTTGTGGGTCGCGTTTCGAGTCGTCAATCTGCCTCGCTTCGCCGATTTTTTGATCGCCGTCGAGGCGGAGATGAACAAGGTCTCATGGCCGTCCAGGAGCGAACTTGCCCGCAGCGCCATGGTGGTCATGGTCACCATGTTTGGCCTGGCGGCCGTCTTGTACGCCTACGACCTGGTCTGGCAGACCTTGTTGACGGCGCTAGGCATCCTGAGACGCGGCTAGCGGCGGCCGCGAAATGGCGGGACGCGGCGTGGCGGGACGCGGCGTGGCGGGACGACTGGAAGGTGAGGCACGGAAAAGTCTGGTGGAAAACGTGGATTCTCAAAACGTGGATTCTCACAGGGGGGTTCCTGGCGTGATTGACGAAGCGGACAACTTGCCCGCCCAGCCGGATCATCCGGCCGACGACGGGGTTGTCGGACCTTCCGCCGCCTCCCGCGACCCGTCTGCAGATCCGGCGTCGAATCCTCCGGAGGCGGGCGGTCAGAACGGCAACGTCATCGATGACGGGGATCCGACCGGCGGACACCGTGCGGCCGAGGAGCTGCCGTCCGATGAGAACCTGCGCGATGAGCCGGATGCTGAATCGCTCCAAGCAACCGGCCGCCAACGAGCCGAGACATCGGCCGACCGGCCGGAACACGTCGAGCCTGAAGACTCCTCAGAGCCTGCCTCCGAAGACTCCGCCCCTATCTACGAAGACTCCGCCCCTGACGAGCCGGAGCAAAGGAAAATGGACTGGTACATCCTCAAGGTGCAGAGCAACCGCGAGGACTCGATCCGCGAGGCGCTGCAGCGGCGAATCAACATCGCCGGCTTGGAGAAGTCCTTCGACGAGATCATCGTCCCCGTGGAGATGGTCTCGGAGTTCAAGAACGGCAAGAAGCGGGTGGTCAAGCGCAAGCTGTATCCGGGGTACATCGTCGTCCACATGGAACTGAACGAGGACACCTGGTTCCTGGTCCGCGAAACGCCGGGCATCGGCGACTTCACCGGCTCGGGCGGCAAGCCCAGCCCCATGCTGCCCCACGAGGTCAGCCGGATCATGGCCAAGCAGGAGGAGAAGACCGACGAGGCGCCCAAGCTCAAGATCAGCTTCAACACGGGCGACCGGGTGAAGATTACCGAGGGCACCTTCGAGAACTTCGAAGGCGACGTCGACAGCATCGACCAGGCCAACGGGCGGGTCACGGTGATGATCAACATCTTTGGCCGCTCGACCCCCGTCGAGCTGGAGTACTGGCAAATCGAATCCCTTTGAATCGCCGGCTGCCCCGCACGGCAGGGGCCATCGGCCGGTACCCGGAAACGCTGCCGGGAAGGGGCCGAAGAGACAATAAAATTTAGATACCCCCCAAAAGGACCATGGCAAAACAACTCGTAGCGCAAGTAAAATTCCAGGTTCCCGGCGGCCAGGCCACCCCCGCGCCGCCGGTCGGTACCGCGCTGGGCCGGTTTGGCGTGAACCTCGGGCAGTTCGTCCAGCAGTTCAACGAGCGGACCCGAGAGGCCGGCGGCATGCCGATCCCCGTCGTTGTCAGCGTATACAACGACCGGTCTTTCGATTTCGTAACCAAGAGTCCCCCCGCGGCCGCTTTATTGAAACAGGCTGCCGGCATCGCCAAGGGGTCCGGCGTTCCGAACAAGGAAAAGGTGGGCAAGGTCACGTCGGCTCAGATCGAGGACATCGTCAAGATGAAGCTGGCCGATTTGAACGCCCGCGACGTGAGCCACGCCAAGCGGATGATCGAGGGCACCGCACGCAGCATGGGGTTGCAGGTCGAAGGTTGAAAGTTCGCCAGCAGGGAATCACGGGAAACAGAATCACGGGAAACATGGCTAAGCAATCGAAGCGCTTCGCGGCCCTGGCCGCGAAAGTTCCTCTCGCGGCGCCCGTGCCCTTGGAGCAGGCCGTGGCCTTGCTCAAGGAGTTTGGCAACACCCGCTTCGACCAGTCGGTCGAGATCGCGATGCGGCTGGGGGTCGACGCCAAACAGGCCGACCAGCTCGTGCGCGGCTCGTTCGTCCTGCCGCACGGGATCGGCAAGTCGGTTCGCGTGATTGTGTTCGCCAAGGGGGACCTGGCCGAGCAGGCCAAGGCGGCCGGGGCCGACGAGGTGGGCACCGAGGAGATGGCCAAGCGGATCAAGGACGGCTGGACCGAGTTCGACGTGTGCATTGCCGCGCCGGACATGATGGGGCTGGTGGGTCCCTTGGGCCGCGTTTTGGGACCCCGCGGCCTGATGCCCTCGCCGCGGGCGGGGACCGTCACGCCCGACGTGGGCAAGACGGTCAAGGAGTACAAGGCGGGCAAGATCGAGTTCCGCAACGACGCGGGGGGGATCGTGCACGCCGCGGTGGGCAAGTTGAGCTTCGACGCGCAGAAGCTGGTGGACAACATTCAAGCTTTCATCAACCACATCCAGGCGATCAAACCGGCCGGCGTCAAGGGAAACTACCTGAAAGGGATCTCGATCAGCGCTACGATGAGCCCTGGCATCAAGGTCGCCGCCTAGACGAGCGGCTGGCGGCGGGCGACAACAGCGTCCTAGAGAACAGCGTCCTAGAGAACAGCGATGAGCAAGTACGTCAAGGAGCTGATCACCCAAGACCTGCGCCGCCGCTTGCAGGGCGTGGACAACGCGCTCTTGGTGAGCGTGGCGGGTTTGGACGCCAACAAGAACAACCGGCTGCGGACGGCCCTGCGCGACAGCCACGCGCGGTTGTTGGTCGTCAAGAACAGCCTGGCTCGGCGAGCGGTCGAAGGAACCCCGCTGGCGGCGGCCTTCGAGCAGATGGAGGGCTCCTTGGCCGTCGTGTGGGGGAGCGACGACATCGTCTCGCTGGCCAAGCTGATTACCCGGCTCTCGGAAGACAAGCAGTTCGCGCCGTTCGAGGCCCGGGGCGGCGTCATGGACGGCGCCCGGCTTTCGGCCGACCAGGTGAAGCAGGTCAGCAAGTGGCCCAGCCGCGAAGAACAACTCAGCCTGCTGGTCGGGCAGATTCTCAGCCCCGCTGCCAATCTGGCCAGCCAGTTGACGAGCACCGCCGGCGCGCTGGCCAGCCAGATCAAACAACAGGCCGAGGAGCCGGCCGCCCCCGACGGCGACGGCGCCAGCGCAACCGATGCCCAAGCCGCGGCCAACCCAACATAGCGTCGCCCAAGCCCGGCAGCAGCCGGGCAAACCATGGTCCGGCGAGCAATCGGGGCGGGCGCCCGATGAGTCGCCGGGACCGCAACAATCACGAGAGCCGAAACCGCGAGTGCCGCCGCTGAAGTTGGCCGGCGGCCTCGCACCAAAGTGCGAAAGGAGCTGGATCGTATGGCGACCGACGCGGCCACCATGGAGTTTTCGTTAACCACCAAGGATCTCGGTGAAAAAATCGTGGGCCTCACGCTCAAGGAGGCCAAAGAGTTGAGCGACTACCTGGAACAGGTGCATGGCATCAAGCCGGCTGCCGGCGGCGCGGTGATGATTTCGCCGATGGAGGGAGCTGGCGCCGCTCCGGCGGCCGAGGCCAAGACCGAGTTCGACGTGGTCCTGGAAGGATTTGGCGACAAGAAGATCGGCGTGATCAAGGTCGTCCGGGCCGCCACCGGGCTGGGCTTGAAGGAAGCCAAGGACCTGGTCGAGGGCGTCCCCAGCAAAGTGAAGGAAGGCATCTCGAAGGAAGACGCCGAGAAGTTGAAGAAGGATCTCGAGGAAGCCGGCGCCACCGTCTCCATCAAGTAGGCGTCGGCGCGTGCGCACGCAGGGAGGAGCACCGGGCCGTGGGCCCGGCGCGGTCCGAAACCGTTTGACCTTCACATTCACATTGCCCTCGAACCGATTTCCCTCGACCGCTGATGTCGCGCGGGGTCCGGTGAGCCGCTGCGCCGAAGGGGCCGCGGCGCTTGCCCCTCCAGCATCCGTTGGAGTGAGAAATGGTTTGAGTGAAATCGAAGGAGCATGATCGCCTATGGCCACCTCGGCAGAACGACGCTTGCGACCCAAGGAAGTCCGCCGCTTCGGCTCGATCCAGAAACATCAGAGCATCCCCGATCTGACCGAAATCCAAACCCGCAGCTACGACGCCTTCCTGCAACTGGATCTCCCCCACGACAAACGGAAAGACCAGGGGATCGAGGGCGTGCTGCGCGAAATCTTTCCCATCGAGAGCTACGACAAGACCCTGCAACTGGAATACGTCCGCTACGAACTCGGCAAGCCCCGCTACGAGCCCGATGAGTGCCGCCAGTTGCGGCTGACGTATGGCCGGCCGTTCAAGGTCTGGCTCAGGCTGACCAAGGCCGAGCCGATCGAGGAAGAGGTCTACCTGGGCGACATGCCGATCATGCTCGGCGGCGGCGAGTTCATCATCAACGGCGCCGAACGGGTCGTCGTCAGCCAGTTGCACCGCAGCCCCGGCGTCGACTTCGTCAGCGAGATGGAGGGCAACGAACGCCGCCTGCACAGTTGCCGCATCATCCCGGAGCGCGGCAGTTGGATCGAGCTCAACGTGAGCAAGAAAGAGGTCCTCACCGTCCGCATCGACCAGAGCGGGAAGTTCTCCGCCCTGACCCTGCTGCGGGCCATGGACCCCAAGTACAGCCAAAACGCCGAGCTGATCCGCTGCTTCTACGAGACCACCATCGAGAAAGTCGTCGATGGCCGCAGCGTCAGCAAGATCGAAGGCAAGATCGCCGTGAGCGACGTGGTCTACCCGGCCAACAGCGAGAAGGCCGGTGAGATCATCCTGGAAACCGGCCAGAAAATCAGCAAGAACGCGGCCGAGCTGATCTGCACTTCGGGGTTGGCGTCGATCGAAGTCATGGCCGACGTCAAGGATCCCTTGATCTTCAACAGCCTGCAGGAAGACACGACCGGCAGCCACGAAGAAGCTCTTCTGAAGATCTACCAGCGCCTCCGCCCCGGAAATCCTCCCCAGTTGGAGAAGGCCCGCGCGCTGTTCCACGAGAAATTCTTCGACACCAACCGCTACCGGCTGGGCAAGGTCGGCCGCTTCCGCATCAATCGCAAGCTGGGGCTGAACATTCCCGAAAGCGAAATGACCTTGCGGCCCGACGACCTGATCGCCTCGATCAAGTATCTCTTGAGGCTGCGGGCCGACGATCCCTCGGTCGAAATCGACGACATCGATCACCTGGGCAACCGCCGCCTGCGGACCATCGACGAGCTGGCCTGCGACGAACTGCGCAAAGGCTTTCTCAAGCTCCGCCGCACCGTCCAGGAGCGGATGAGCCTCAAGGACCTGGAAGACATGACGCCGCGGGCACTGATCAATCCCAAGAGCATTTCGGCGGCCATCGAGTACTTCTTCGGCCGCGGCGAGCTGTCGCAAGTCGTCGACCAGACAAACCCCTTGTCGATGCTGACGCACGAGCGGCGGCTTTCCGCGCTGGGCCCCGGCGGTCTGAACCGCAAGCGGGCCGGCTTCGAGGTCCGCGACGTGCACATCTCCCACTACGGCCGCATCTGCCCCATCGAGACCCCCGAAGGCACCAACATCGGCTTGATCTCCAGCCTGGCCATCTATGCCGGCGTCGACGAGTACGGCTTCCTGGTCACTCCCTACCGCAAGGTTTCCAAAGGCAAACTGACCGACGACGTCGTCTGGCTGCGGGCCGACCAGGAAAGCGAGGCCTATCTGGCCCCGGCCGATACTCCCGTGCAGGGAGGCAAGCTGCAAGGCGGCTCGCAAGGCGATAACATCATTGCCCGTTACCGGGCCGACTTCGAGCTGGTGCCGATCGACAAGATCGAGTACATCGACGTGGCGCCCAGCCAGATGGTGGGCGTGTCGGCCGGCTTGATCCCCTTCTTGGAGCACGACGACGCCAACCGGGCCCTGATGGGCTCCAACATGCAGCGGCAGGCGGTTCCCTTGCTGGTCACCGAGCCGCCCATCGTGGCCACCGGCATGGAACGCGACGTGGCCCAGAACTCCGGCATGCTCGTGCGGGCCCGCAAGAAAGGCACCGTCTCCTACGTCGACGCCGAGCGGATCGTGGTCGGCGACGACGTCTACGTCCTGCGAAAGTACGTGGGCCTCAACGAGCGGACCTGCCAGAACCAGCGCCCCATCGTCACGCCCGGCCAGAAGGTCGAGAAGGGCGAGGTCATCGCCGACGGCGCCGGCACCTTCCGGGGCGAGCTGGCCCTGGGACGCAACGTGCTGGTCGGCTTCATGGCCTGGGACGGTTTCAATTTCGAGGACGCCATCATCATCAGCGAGGAATTGGTCAAGGACGATACCTACACCTCGGTGCACATCGAGGAGTTCGATATCGAAATCCGCGAGACCAAGCTGGGCCGCGAGGAGTTCACCCGCGACATCCCCAACGTGAGCGAGAAGGCCCTGCGCAACCTGGATGAAGGGGGCATCGTCCAGATCGGCACCTTCGTGCGCCCCGGCGACATCCTGGTCGGCAAGGTGTCGCCCAAGAGCAAGACCGAGCTGACGCCTGAGGAAAAGCTGCTGCACGCCATTTTCGGCCGCGCCGGCGAGGACGTGAAAAACGACTCGCTGGAAGTCCCCTCGGGCGTGGAGGGAATCGTGATCGATACGCAGAAATTCTCACGCCGCCTCAGTCTCTCGGAGGACGAGCGCAAGGCCTTCGAAAAGCAGCTCAAGGAAGCCGAGGCCGAGGGCAACGCCCGCATCGCCGAGGCCTTCGGCGGGCTGATCGAGGAGATGGAGGGCATCCTGCAGCGGCAGCTCACCGACGAGGATGGCAACCCGCTGGTCCGCGACCAGGAACACAAGTACGTGGCCGAGCAGGCCCACCGCTTCAAGCTCGACAGCCTCGACATCCGCAGCCCGCAGCGCAAGGCCGACGTGGAAAAGGCCTGGAAGGCGCGGCATCCGCTGGTCGAGGTGGCCATCGACGAGCGCGACCGGCGGCTCAACTCGATGAAGCGCGGCGACGAGCTGCGCAGCGGCGTCTTGCAGATGGTCAAGGTCTACATTGCCGCCAAGCGGGTCATCTCCGTGGGCGACAAGATGGCCGGCCGCCACGGCAACAAGGGTGTGATCGCCAAGATCCTGCCCCAGGAGGACATGCCTTTCCTGGCCGACGGCACGCCACTGCAGATCATGCTCAATCCGCTGGGCGTCCCCAGCCGCATGAACGTGGGCCAGATCCTGGAAACCCACCTGGGGTGGGCCGGCGCCCATCTCGGTTTCCAGGCCATCACCCCGGTCTTCGATGGGGCCACCGAGGAAGTGATCCGGCAGTGCCTGGTGGAAGCCGGCCTGCCCAAGCACGGCAAGGCCCAGTTGCACGACGGCCGCACCGGCGTGCCCCTCGAGCAGGAAACCACCGTGGGCTACATCTACATGCTCAAGCTCCACCACCTGGTCGACGACAAGGTGCACGCCCGCTCGACCGGCCCCTACTCGCTGATCACGCAGCAGCCCCTGGGCGGCAAGGCCCGCTTCGGCGGACAGCGGTTCGGGGAAATGGAGGTCTGGGCCCTGGAGGCATACGGGGCGGCCTACATCCTGCAGGAGCTCTTGACCGTCAAGAGCGACGACGTCGAAGGACGGACCAAGATTTACGAATCGATGGTCAAGGGAGAGAACACGCTGGAAGCCGGCACCCCGGCCAGCTTCGACGTGCTCACCAACGAAATCCGCGGCCTGGGGCTGAACATGCAGTTGGAGAAGCGCACCATCTAGCCCTTGGCCCCGGCGCGCCCTTGGCCCCGTTGGCACTTAAAAAAAAGCATATTCTCGTTTTTGCCACCGCAAGGTGTACCCGATAGGAGCGTAACCCAGTGAGTATCGCAGACGGCTCTTACGATCGGATCAACGACTACGCCTCGGTCAAGATCAGCCTGGCCCGGCCCCACGACATCCGCAGTTGGTCGTTCGGCGAAGTGAAAAAACCGGAGACGATCAACTATCGCACCTACCGGCCCGAGAAGGACGGCCTGTTTTGCGAGCGGATCTTCGGTCCCGAGAAGGACTGGGAGTGCTCGTGCGGCAAGTATCGCGGCATGAAGTACAAGGGGATGATCTGCGACCGCTGCGGCGTCAAGGTCACCCACAGCCGGGTCCGCCGCAAGCGGATGGGGCACATCGAGCTGGCCGCCCCGGTCGTTCACATCTGGTTCTTCAAGGCCATGCCCAGCCGCCTGGGCAACCTGCTGGACATGAAGACCACCAGCCTGGAAAAGGTGGTGTACTTCCAGGATTACGTGGTCATCGACCCGGGCGAAACGCCCATGAAGCGGCAGCAACTGCTGACCGAGGAAGAATACCGCGCGGCGCGCGAGCAATACGGCGACGGCGCCTTCGACGCCGACATGGGGGCCGAGGCCGTCCGCAAGCTGCTGGCCAACCTGGACCTGGTCAGGCTTTCGCAGGAGCTGCGCAAGAACCTGGCCGAGACCGGCTCGAAGCAGAAGCAGAAGGACCTCATCAACCGGCTCAAGATCGTGGAAGCCATCCGCGACAGCGACAACAAGCCGGAATGGATGGTGCTGGACGTGATTCCGGTGATCCCGCCCGACTTGCGCCCGCTGGTGCTGCTGGACTCGGGCAATTTCGCCACCAGCGACTTGAACGACCTCTACCGCCGCATCATCAATCGCAATAACCGGCTCAAAAAGCTGGTCGACTTGAATGCGCCCGAAGTCATCATCCGCAACGAAAAGCGGATGCTGCAGCAGTCCGTCGATGCCTTGTTCGACAACAACCGCTGCAAGCGGCCCGTGCTGGGGAGCAGCAACCGCCCCCTCAAGTCGCTCACCGACATGATCAAGGGAAAGCAGGGACGCTTCCGCGAAAACCTGCTGGGCAAGCGCGTCGACTACTCGGCACGCAGCGTGATCGTGGTCGGCCCGGCCCTGCGGCTGCACCAGTGCGGCCTGCCCAAGAAGATCGCCTTGGAGCTGTTCCAGCCGTTCATCATCCGCCGGCTCAAGGAGTTGGGCCATGCCGATACGATCAAAAGCGCCAAGAAGATGCTGGAGCGCAAGGACGAGGAGGTCTGGGACATCCTGGAGGAGGTGATCCGCAACCATCCGGTGCTGCTCAACCGGGCACCGACCCTGCACCGCATGGGCATCCAGGCCTTCGAGCCGACGCTGGTGGAAGGCAACGCCATCAAGCTGCACCCGCTGGTCTGCAAGGGCTTCAACGCCGACTTCGACGGCGACCAGATGGCCGTGCACCTGCCGCTGTCGATCGAGGCCCAGGTCGAGGCGCACACGCTGATGATGTCGACGAACAACATCTTCAGCCCGGCCAACGGCTCGCCGATCATCAGCCCCTCGCAGGACGTGGTCATGGGCTGCTACTACATGACCATGTCGGTCCCCGACCGCAAGGGCGAAGGCATGGTGTTCAGCTCGCTGGCCGAGGTGCACCTGGCCTACTCGTTGGGCAAGGTCGACACGCACGCCAAGATCAAGGTCAAGCTGCCCCCCACGCGCCGCCTCAAGAGCGAAAGCGATCGCGAGAGCAAGCCGGGCGAGCTGATCGAGACCACGGTCGGCCGCGTGATGTTCAACGACGCCTTGCCCGAGGGAATGCCCTTCTACAACATCCCCATGCGCAACAGCGAGCTGGCCAAGGTCATCTCCGACTGCTACGCCATCCTCGGCCGCCGGGCCACGATCGACTTGTTGGACAACATGAACAAGACCGGGTTCCGCGAGAGCACCCGCAGCGGCCTCTCCTTCGCGACCGACGATCTGATCACGCCGCCCAGCAAGGCCAAGATCATCGCCGACGCGGAAAAGACCGTGCTCAAGTTCCAAAAACTCTACCAGCGCGGCGTCATCACGGAGGTCGAGCGCTACAACCAGGTGCTCGACGCCTGGACCCATGCCCGCGAGCGGATCACCACCGAGATGATGACCGAGCTGGAAAACGACCATCGCGCTCCCGGCTACGTGAACCCCATTTACCTGATGGCCCACTCCGGCGCCCGTGGCGGCGTCGAGCAAATCCGGCAATTGGCCGGCATGCGCGGCTTGATGGCCAAGCCTTCCGGCAAGATCATCGAGACGCCCATCAAGGCCAATTTCCGCGAAGGGCTGTCGGTGCTGGAGTACTTCAGCTCCACCCACGGCGCCCGCAAGGGACTGGCCGACACCGCCCTGAAGACCGCCGACTCCGGCTACCTGACCCGCAAACTGGCCGACGTGGCTCAGAACGTCGTCATCACCCTGGGCGACTGCGGCACCACCCAGGGCATCACCAAGGGAGTCATCTACCGCGGCGAAAAGGTCGAAGTGCGGCTGGCCGACTCGATCCGCGGCCGCGTCAGCCGGGCCAACATCGTCAACCCCATCACCGACGAGATCATCGTCCGCGAGAACGAGCTGATCACCAACGAGATCGCCCGCCGCATCGAGGAGCTGGGGCTGGAGAAGATCCAGGTCCGCAGCCCCATGACCTGCGATGCCGCGCTGGGAGTCTGCCGCTCGTGCTACGGTATGGACCTCTCGACCGGCACCCTCGTCGAGGAGGGCATGGCCGTCGGCATCATCGCCGCCCAGAGCATCGGCGAGCCCGGAACCCAGTTGACGATGCGCACCTTCCACATCGGCGGCACGGCGGCCCGCGCCGTCGAGGAAAGCGAAATCCGGGCCAAGAAGGCCGGCCTGGCCCGCTTCACCCGGCTCAAGGTGGTCCGCAACGACGAGGGCCAGCAGGTCGTGCTCACCCGCAACGGCGAGATCGCCCTGTTGGATCCCAAGGGCCGCGAGCTGGAGAAGTACGAGATCCCCGCCGGCGCCTTCCTGCTGGTCGACGAGGACCAGGAGGTCCAGGCCGGCGCCGTGCTCTGCCAGTGGGACCCCCACAGCATCCCCATTCTGGCCGAGGTGGGGGGCAAGGTCCGCTACGAGGACGTGATGGAAGGCGAGACGATGCGCTCCGAAAAGGATCCCAGCGGCCACGTCCGCAAGCTGATCATGGAGCACAAGGGCGACCTGCACCCGCAGATCATCCTGGAAGATGCCAGCGGCAAAATCCTCGACTTCTACTACCTGCCCGAAAAGGCGCACATCGAGGTCGACGAGGGCCAGCAGGTCTCGGCCGGGACGCTGTTGGCCAAGACGCCGCGCGAAGTGTCCGGCACTCAGGACATCACCGGCGGCCTGCCCCGCGTGACCGAGATTTTCGAGGCCCGCAAGCCCAAGGACCCGGCCGTCATCGCCGAGATCGACGGCGTGGTCGAGCTTTTGGGTGAGAAACGCCGCGGCAAGCGGACCATCATCGTCCGCAGCGAGAGCGGCATCGAGCGGGAGCACCTGGTCTCGCACGGCAAGCACCTCAGGGTGCACGCCAGCGACTTCGTGCGGGCTGGCGAGGCGTTGGTCGACGGGCCGCTGGTGCCGCACGACATCCTGCGGATTTCCGGTGAAGAAGCGGTCCAGCACTACCTGGTCCGCGAGATCCAGAACGTGTACCGCAGCCAGCGGGTCGAGATCGACGACAAGCACATCGAGATCATCGTGGCCCAGATGCTCCGCAAGGTGCGGATCGAAAGCGTCGGCGACACGGGGCTCTTGCCCGGCAGCGTGATGGACCGCTTCGAGTTCCGGGGCGTCAACCAGAAGCTCTCCGGCTGCGTGCGGATCACCCACAAGGGCGACAGCGACTTCGCCGAAGGCGCCATCGTTCCCAAGGACGCCCTGGAGCAGGTCAACGCCCAGATCGAGGCGCTGGGAGGCGATCCGGCCAAGGGCGGCAAGCCCCGCCCCGCGACCGCCAGCACCCAGTTGCTGGGGATCACCAAGGCCTCGGTCCAAAGCGCCAGCTTCATCTCCGCCGCCAGTTTCCAGGAGACGACCAAGGTGCTGACCGAGGCGGCCCTGGCCGGCAAGATCGACCGCCTGGTCGGTCTCAAGGAGAACGTGATTCTCGGCCACCTGGTGCCGGCCGGCACCGGCTTCCACACCTACCAGGAGTCCGAGGTGCGGATCAGGCCGGCGGCGCTGGTGGAGTTGGCGGCCGAGAAGGACCGGGTGCTGACCAAGGCCTTCCCGCTCTTGGAGAGCGCGGAGGACGAGAACGGCAGTCCCGCTACCGGCCCCGCCCAGAAGGGGGCCAAGGCGCCCGCCGGCCTCGACGCCCTGCTCGGCAGCGAAGGCGGCAGCGAGGAGTGATCGTTGGCATTGCCGGTGCGTTGTCCGTACGACGGATGGGCAAACGGCGAGACCGCAAACCGGCGAAGTTGGTCACGTTCCCCGACGGGTCCGTGAGGACGAACGTCCAGCTCGCCCGGTCGAAGGCCAGCGTCTGCTTCGAGCCGAAGCGGGCCGTGGGTTGGCCATTCTCCATGTCGAACCAGAGCTGCGCGTTGGACTGGCCCTGGACCACGTAGCCCAGCAACTTGGCCCTGGCCCCCGATGCGCTGCACCGACAATTACGCCCCGTGGCGGTTACCGCAGAGAATCATCGACCGACTCGCTGAGCTGGCCACGTGAGCGTCAAAGATCTCGAGACAGTGCAGCTAAGTTCTTAATAGCCCTTTACGTATCACCTCAAGGTAAGGCGTGCCGCATTTCTGTGTCATGACAGCCTGCGCGGCTGTCCAATGCCTAGCGGCAATGGACTCATTGAAGGCAAAGCCTAGAGCCAACTTGTCGCGATACAGTTTCAAGTCGCCTGGACAGAATCTAACTCGGAAAAAGAAGTCGAGTACACTCGCACTTGAAGTGCCCGAGCTATAGTCCCCGACCCATTCGCTCAGCAGAACGGAGAACATATCTCCTGACGGGCATGCAATCCGAGACGCCAAAATAGCGTCGAAAAAGCAATCGATCACCGGTGGTTCGTGCAACGTCTCTTGGACATTTCCTCCAGATGCCATCATTGTGTCACAGTCGTGCGTGGGTTCGAAGGCAGATACCCACCGTTTGATCGTCATCCGCAATTGCTGAAACACAAAAGCCATCAGGTTGGCATGCTCCAGTTCCGCAGCCGACGTTGCAATAAACCGCGCGACGCTTTCCACCACGAGACATGAATCAGGCCGCATGCCTGCCACAAAGTCGATCGCGTTCGGAAGATGGATCACAGACTGATCGAAGTCATCCGAAAGGAAATATGAGTAGTCGCAGGCATCAAACGAAGAGTAATCCTCCTGCATACGACGAACGATCGTCCCTTCCGACCCCCAGTATCCTAGCCCGGCCAGCCAGTCAGCAACAGCCTGCTTCAACATGTGACGACTCCTTGTTAATTGGCACTTGCGAAGCGCAATTCAGTTGTGGCAGCGAGCCCCCCAAGTTAAAGCTCGTTTCGCGACAGGAGCTCCAAGGCAGCGAAAGCGGAGAACGGCGTTCACGCCACCGAGAAGCTCCGTTTTGCCTTTGGCTGGCCCCTTTTGCTCCGCGAGGAAAGAAAGGGGACGGTCAGTGTGCTCACAAAAGTAGAATGTCCCGTTGTTCTCCTCAAAAGTAGAATGTCCCCTTGTTCTCCCAGCTCGGTCACCCGATCGTGGATCAGGCGCCCGAGCTTGTCGATGGAACGCTAACACCGACGCCGCCGCTTGGGCATCCCACTTCGCTTCGCCTTCTCAATGACTAGCCCTTCAGCGGGTTCTTTTGCCGCCTCATCAGGAGTCTGCCCTCGGTTGTCGCGCGCGTTGCGCCACGCACCATGTTCCACGAGGATCTTCGCAATCGCAGGCTCCTCCCCTAACACCGCATAATGAAGCGGGGTTCGACCAGTGTTGTCCCGCACATTTACGGGCACATTGCGAGATAATAACAGCCGCACCGTCCGCATCTGACCTGCCAAAGCAGCCTCATGCAGCGGTGCCGCTGTGTCCCCCGACCTGGCATTCACATTCGCACCAGCTCTCACCAGACGAGCGGCAATTCTCTCTGCTTTCCGCCACTCCTCAAGCGATGGAAACAGGCTGCATGCTATGAGCAGCGGAGTCCGCCCTTTGTCATCCACTGCATCGACCTGGGCGCCGGCTCGGAGCAACTGGTCGACAGCGCCGAGTGAGTCTACCCAAACCGCCATGTGCAATGGCATCCAGCCAAAGAACTCGTCCCGACTATCGACCGCCGCCCCTGCCTTGATCAGCGCGCGAACGATTTGCTCACGCGCCCTAGAGTAACACCCAAGCGCACCGTGCAGCGGAGTGCTCCCACGATCACCGCGCAGGTTTACATCAGCACCGGCTGACAACAGCGCGCGTACTGCGTTGTAGTCTCCTCTGCGTGCAGCACGGTACAGCGACGCCGCTTCTTTAGTCATTAGTATCGCCGTCGTGCATCGCCTTTTTCGGGGTCACCTGACTGTCGCCCGCTTGCACTTGCTGCCTTTACTTCGCCAACAGCTCGTCGAACTGGGCCTCGCTCAGCACGGGGATGCCGAGGGATCGGGCCTTGGCGAGCTTGCTGCCGGCCTTGTCGCCGGCCACTACGTAATCGGTGTTCTTCGAGACACTGGAAGCCGCCCGGCCGCCGTGGCGGGTGATCAATTCCTCGATCTCCTCGCGGCTGTACTTCGAGAGCGTGCCGGTTACGACCAGCGTCTTGCCGGCCAAAGGACCGGTGGCCCGCTTGGGCGGCCGGTCGGCCTTCATGTGGACACCCTGCGAACGCAGCTCCTCAATCGTGGCCATGCCATACGGGCTGTGCAGGTAGTCGAAGACGCTCTGGGCGATCACCGGGCCGATCTCGTTGATTTCGCTCAACTCCTCAAGGCTCGCCTCGCTCAGTGCCTCCATCGAACCAAAATGCTCGGCCAGCACGCTGGCAATCCGCACGCCCACGTGCCGAATGGCCAAGGCGTTGAGCAGGCGCGCCAGGCCGCGGCGGCGGCTGGCCTCGATCCCCGCCAGCAGGTTTTCCGACGATTTGCGTCCCATACGCTCCAACTCGGTCAACTGCTCCAGCGTCAGGCGGTAGAGGCCGCCGTAGCTGGCGACCAGGCCGTCGTCGACGAGCTGGTCGACCAGCTTGTCGCCCAGGCCCTCGATGTCCATCGCGTTGCGGCCCGCGAAATAGCGGAGCCGCTCCTTGAGCTGAGCGGGGCACTGGGGGTTGGGACAACGGATGTAAACGCCTCCTTCGTCCTTCACCAGGGCGGTCGAACAGGCCGGGCATTTCTTGGGAAAGGCGAACGGCCGCACGCCCTCCTCGCGGAGGTGCTTTTCGACGCGGACGATGTGAGGGATGATCTTGCCGGCCTTCTCGACGACCACGACGTCGCCGATCCGCACGTCCTTGCGCTCGATCTCGTCGGCATTGTGCAGGCTGGCCCGGCTGACGACCGTGCCGGCCAGCTCGACCGGCTCGAGCTGGGCCACCGGCGTGATGGCGCCGGTCTTGCCGACCTGCACCCGGATGTCGAGCAGGCGCGTGGTGGCCTCGTACTTTTCGAACTTGTAGGCCACCAGCCAACGGGGGCTCTTGCTGGTGCTGCCCAGCCGCTCGCGCTGCTCGAAGCGATTCACCTTGAGCACCAGGCCGTCGATCTCGAAGTCGAGCTCGTGCAGCCGAGCCACCAGCGCCTCGCAGTGCTCCGCCGCCTCGCCGAACGAATGGAAGCATTCGACCAGCGGCGTGACCGGCAGGCCGTACGCGGTAAGCTCCGCCAGGAAATCCATGTGGTTGGCGGACCGCAATCCTTCCGCATAGCCGACGCCATGGCAGAACAACCGCAACTGCCGCTTGGCGCAGATGCGCGGGTCGAGCAGGCGGATCGTGCCGGCGGCCACGTTGCGGGTGTTAGCGTAGGCCGCGGCGCCCTTCTTGGCCTGCTCCTGGTTGAGCTGAACCAGGGCCGAGTTGGTCATGTAGACCTCGCCGCGGACTTCGAGAAAGGCGGGCGGGCGGCCCTTGAGCTTGAGAGGCACGTCCTGGATGGTGCGGATGTTGTGGGTCACGTCGTCGCCGACGCGGCCGTTGCCCCGCGTGGCGCCGCGGACCAGGACGCCCCGTTCGTAGGTGAGGGCCACGGCCACGCCATCGACCTTGAGCTCGACCACCCACTCGATCGGTTCGCCGGCCAGGCGCTTGGCGACACGGGCGGCGAAGGCCTCCAGCTCGGCCCGGCTATAGGTATTGTCGATGGAGAGCATCGGCAACCGATGCTCGACCTGGGGCAGGTGCTCGACCGGCTGCTCGCCGACCCGCTGCGTGGGGCTGTCCGGGCGTACCAGTTCAGGATGTTCGGCTTCCAGCTTTTCGAGGCGCTTGACGAGGCGGTCGTATTCCAGGTCGCTGATTTCGGGGGCGCTGTCGCGATAGTATTTCTGGTCGTGGTAGCGGATCTGCTCGCGGAGCTGGGCGATTTCGGCGGCGGGATCGTGGGCCATACGTCTCGAACCGAGCTGGTCAAGGCTCCCCGCCGGTCCCATCCCGGTCCGCGCGCCGCCGCTGGGCACGCAGCATCCGGTAGCGGTCGGTGCCGATGGCTCCCAAGGTGGCCAGCCCCAACAGGACGAGTTCGACCGCCATCCATAGGGGACCGTGCCGGTCGAGCCGCGCAAGCAGCGCCGAGCCGGAAGCCGTCTCGCCGGCGCCGGCCTCCTGGCCCAGGCCGGCCGCCCGGTTGGCCTTGAAGGCCATGACGCCATACGCGCAGGCGGTGACGGTGAAGGCGATCCCCGAGATCACCAGCAGGATGTAGAAGGGGTTGACGGGTGGTTTACCCTTGGCCATGGCGATCCTCAACTTCCCTCCAGCGTAGCAGACGCGGCGCTCCAGCGGCAGCCAGGCACTGCCGCGCGCAAAAAAAACCTCGAGGTAACGACTCCCAGCGCCGCTTCGGTCTCCACCAAGGAAACCTCACAGCCGTCGGCCTCGAGGTCTACGTCGTCGCGAACAAGTCCGCGACAACACCCTTTACTCTATCGAAACGCTCCATGCGATGCAATAGCTGCGCTGGGTTCAGACGCGCGCGGGAAGCAGGAAGCCGCAAGCGGGACGCGCGATGGAGAGGCAAGACGCCCAAGCCGACGCGCTGCCCGAGGCGCGAGCGAGACGAGAGAGAACAGCGACGCGCTTCGGAAACCATCGGCCGGTTGCTTCAACAGTTATTCGGCCCGATCTAGTTCAGCTCGGCGACCATCCGCCGAGCCGAGCGAAGATATGGCTTCAGTGCCTGGGCCTGCTCGGCCGAACAATCGGCCAGGTATTGCTCGAGGAGTTTCAAGGCGTGCACGGCGTCCCCCGTGCGCAAGTACATCAGTCCCAGGTCGCGCCCTTCGTCGGCCACACCCGGCAGCAGCAGCGCCAGGCGCTGTTGCACCTTCAGGGCCGCCGCCCAGTTGCTGTGCATGACGTGGGCGGCCTTGAGGTTTCGCAAGATGCGGGTGCCTATCTGCAAGGCGGTGGCGGGGCGGAAGTGCTCGTCGGAAAGGACGCCCGGCTCGCCCAGCAACTGCTCGATCCGGCTGCGGCACGTTTCGCGGTCGAGCACGGTGCCCAATGAAAACGGATCGACGTACAACGTTTCGCCCCGTTCGAAGCAGCCCAGGACAAAGTGTCCGGGCGCAGCGACCCCATGAATCGCCAGGCCGGCCCGGGCCGCCACGGCCAGGTACACGATGCCCAACGATATAGGGATGCCCAGGCGGCGGTCGAGCACTTCGTTGAGGTAGCTGTTGCGCGGGTCGTAATATGCGTCGGTGTTGCCGCGAAAGCCCTCGTCGGCGTACAGCAACTCGCTGATCACGGCCAGCCGCTCGCGGAGCGTTTGCCCGGTCGAGCGCGAACTCAGCCGTTCGTCCGCCAGGCGGCCCAGGCGATCGAGCTCGGCCAGGCAGGCGGCCGGGTCGAGCCCGGGGTAGGCATCGGCGGCATATTCCAGCATCAGCCGCACCAGGTCCACGTCGTCGCGACGGGCCAGCAGCTTGTGGAATTCGACGTCGCTGGTGAAGGCCGGCGGCATGGTCGAGCCGTCGATAAAAGACGCGAGAAAACCCTATCAAATTCTAGGTCGGGCCCGGTGGTTTGACAATCTGGCTGCCGGCGGATGGCCGCCACGCTGGCCGCCGCCGCCGGACCTAAGTAGAATCGTAATTTGGGTCTTTGTTGTCCCCGGTCCCCTGGGAGCGGTGTCGGTGGTTGAGCGATCGATTAGCCTGCGGGGGGTCGAGGTGCACAACCTGCGCTCGATCGACCTCGACCTGCCGCACCGGCGGCTGATCGTTCTGTGCGGGGTCAGCGGCAGCGGCAAGAGCAGCCTGGCTTTCGATACGCTGTATGCCGAGGGTCAGCGGCGGTACATCGAGACGTTTTCGGCCTATACCCGGCAGTTCCTCGAACGGCTGGAAAAACCGGCCGCCGAGCGGATCGACGGCATTGCCCCGGCCATCGCGGTGGCCCGCAAGAACTCGAACCGCTCCAGCCGCTCCACCGTCGGCACGGCCACGGAGATCAACGACTACCTGCGTTTGCTGTTCGCCAAGATCGGCACGATTGTCTGCTTCCAGTGCGGGCGCGAGGTGCGGCGCGAAACGCCGCAGAGCGTGGCCGCCTGGCTGGGGCAGGTTGCCGCGGGCACTCGCCTGCTGATCGCGTTCGCCGCCGATAGCCTGGTGCCCGAAACATTCGCCCAGCGCTCGGCCGCCTTGACGCAGCAGGGCTTCGTGCGGATCGTGCAGTCGGGCCGCCTGTTGGCATTGGATCAGCCCGACACGCTCGATCGCTGCGACGAGCCGGCGGCAGGGGCCCCCGACAACGGGACCGCTTACGTCGTGGTCGATCGCCTTACGGGTGGTGCGGCCCAGCGGCGGCTGCACGACTCGCTGGAGACCGCCTTCAACCAGGGCAACGGCGTCTGCCACGTGTTCGTGGAAGATCATGGCCAGGCCGCGGCCCCGGCCGAGCTTTCACCGGCCGAGACGGTCTCGATCGACGGGCGTGCCTGGCGGCGGATTGCCTTCAGCGCCCGATTGGCCTGCGATCAGTGCCGGCGCGAGTATCCTGAGCCCCAGCCGCGGCTGTACAGCTTTAACAGCCCGCTGGGGGCCTGCCTCGAGTGCGAGGGCTTCGGCAACGTGATCGACATCGACATGGATTTGATCGTGCCCGATCCGCAGAAGTCACTGCGCGAAGGCGCGGTCGCCCCCTGGAACAGCCCGGCCTACGCGCACGAATTAAAAGAGCTTCTCGACCTGGCCGACGACGTGGGGCTGCGGGTGAATGTGCCCTTTCGCGAACTCGAGCCGCGCGAGCGGCGGATCGTCCAGGAAGGCGTGCCGGAGCGAAAGTTCGGCGGACTCAAAGGCTTCTTCGCCTGGCTCGAGCGCCGCAAGTACAAGATGCACATCCGCGTGTTCCTCAGCCGTTGGCGCAGCTATCGGCCCTGTCCCAGTTGCGGCGGCGCGCGGCTGCGGCCCGAGGCGCTGGCCACCCAGGTGGGCAGCCTCAACATTGCCCAGATCGCCGCCATGAAGATCGACGAGGCCGCCCGCTTCTTTCGAGAGCTCGATCTCTCCGAGTGGCAACGCCAGGTGGGCCGCATGATGATCGAGCAGGTCCGTGCGAGGCTCGGCTATCTGGCGACGGTCGGCCTGGGGTACCTGTCGCTCGACCGGACGCTGCGGACCCTGAGCGGGGGCGAAGCCCAGCGTGTGGCGCTGACTTCGGCCCTCGGCTCGAGCCTGGTCAACATGCTGTACGTGCTGGACGAACCGTCGGTCGGCCTGCACCCGCAGGACACGCAGCGGCTGCTATCGGCCATCCGCGGCCTGCGCGACCGGGGCAACACGGTGGTGGTGGTCGAGCATGAAGAGGCCTTCCTGCGCGCGGCCGATCAGTTGGTCGAAATCGGTCCGGGGGCGGGTGAACGGGGAGGCCAGGTGGTTTTCCAGGGTACACCGGCCCAGATCGTGACGGCGGCCAACAGCCTGACCGGCGACTATCTTTCCGGACGCAGGCGATTCCGAGCGCCGCCCCGGCGGCGGCAGCCGAACCACGGCTGGATCCGGCTGGCAGGTGCCCGGGGCAATAATCTCAAGAACATCACCGTCGAGTTCCCGCTGGGAGTGCTCGCGGTGGTGACCGGGGTGAGCGGCTCGGGCAAGAGCACGCTGGTCGAAGACACCTTGTATCCGGCCCTGTGCCGGCGGCTGCGGAAGGACGCCCCCAGGCCCAGCGACTACGACGACGTGTACGGCGACGGCCAGATCAACGACCTGGTGCTGGTCGACCAGTCGCCGATCGGCCGCTCGCCGCGGTCGAACCCCGTTACGTACATCAAGGCCTTCGACGAAATCCGGGCCGTGTTCGCCGAAACGGTCGAAGCGCGCACGCACAACTACACCGCCAGCCATTTCAGCTTCAACGTCGATGGGGGCCGCTGCAGCGCCTGCCAGGGCGACGGCTACCTCCAGATCGACATGCAGTTCCTGGCCGACGTGTACATGAAATGCGACCAGTGCCACGGCCGCCGCTACCGGCCCGAGATCCTCGACGTGACTTATCGCGGCCGGAACATCGCCGAGGTGCTGGACATGACGGTCCGCGAGGCCTTCATTTTCTTTCGGGGGCGGCCCAAGGTGCAGGCCCGGCTGAAGAAACTGATCGACGTGGGGCTCGACTACCTGCGGCTCGGGCAGCCGGCCCAGACGCTCAGCGGCGGAGAGTCGCAGCGGCTGAAGCTGGCCGGGTACATGTCGGCCGTCCGGCGGGGGCGCAGCTTGTTCATTCTCGACGAGCCGACCACGGGGTTGCACTTTGCCGACGTCGTGCAACTGCTCGATTGCTTCGAAGCACTGCTGGCGCTGGGGCACTCGCTGATCGTCGTCGAGCACAACCTGCAGTTGATCAAGGCGGCCGACTACATCATCGATCTGGGTCCGGGCGCGGCCGAGGCGGGCGGCCGCGTCGTCGTCCAGGGCACGCCGGAGATGGTATCGCACAATGCCGAGTCCGTCACGGGCCGTTACCTGGCCCGCGCGCTGGCCGAAGACTTGCAGGAACAGTCGGCCTGAGAAAGCCGGGGAACAACGCCCGTGATGACGAGCCACATGGAACAAACCGGGTTGCTCGACCGGCTGCAAGTGTTCTTTGGCGATGCCAGCTCGGGATTGGCGCGGATCTACGCCCGCCTCGGCCACGGCGGCGAGCTGGCCGGCTGCACGCTGGCCGGTCGAGTCGCCGGACCCAGTTGCCTTTACTCCCATACACTCGAGACCAGCGTGCCGCTGACTGAAAAACCGCCGCCCGTTGGGTTGTCCGGCAGCGGCCGCACCCCGGATCTCCTGGCAGAGGCCCTACTGCCCGATCCCTGTTTCTGGACGGCCGACATGCCGTTTCTGTACCAGGTACACGTCGAGTTGCGTCGGGGCAAAGAGCTGCTGGGCTCCGTCCAGCGCTCGTTGGGCATTCGTCCGCTCGGCACCCGCGGACGAAGGTTGTTGCTCGATTCGAGCATCTGGGTGCCGCATGCCGTCGACCGGGACGAAGTGCCCGGCCGCGATTGGCCGGCCTGGCGCGGCTCCGGCGCCGACATGTATGTCCATCAACCGGACGAGCAACTATGTGACCAGGCCAGCCGCGTCGGAGTGGCCTTGCTGGCGCACCTGGAGGGGCCGGCCGACTGGCTGCCAGAGCAGGTGGGCAAGCTGGCCCGCTGGCCCGCGGTAGCGCTGGCGGTTCTCGAGACGGACGGCGACTTGCACCCGTCGATCCGCATGGAAGCCCGCAACCTGCTGTTGGGCTGGCCTGGTCCGCCGGCCGCGGCGGTCGAGCCACCGGGTTGGGCCGACGTGGTGGTCTGCCGGGGCTCCGATGCGGTCGCGCTGGCCCGCCGTGCGCGGGACTGCCGGCTGCCGGTGATTGCTCACCGCCCGGCCGGCTGGCGTGACGACCTGGTCGAGGCGCGGCGGCAGTGCGGCCAACTCGAGGGTGAACTGGCCGAACTGGGTGACTTTGCAGGTTACGTGGTGTAAGAAAGGATCTCGCTTCCGGGCGGCCGCAACGCCCGCCACTTTTGCGAATCAGCCGCCATGACCGAATCGAGCCCGATATCAGATCGCTATGTTCGTCAAACACGGTTTGCCCCGCTCGGCGACGAAGGGCAGCGCCGCATGCTGGCCAGCCGGGCCCTGATTTGCGGCTGCGGCGCTTTGGGCACCGTGCTGGCCAACACGCTGGCCCGGGCCGGCGTCGGCTCGCTGCGGATCGTCGACCGCGACTTCATCGAAACCAACAACCTGCAGCGGCAGGTCTTGTTCGACGAGGACGACGTGGCCGCCCAGTTGCCCAAAGCGATCGCCGCGGCCAACAAGCTGCGCAGGATCAACTCGCAGATCGAGATCGAACCGATCGTGGCCGACGTGGACCACACCAACGTGCTGGCCTTCTGCGAGGGGGTCGACGTGATTCTGGATGGCACCGACAACTTCGAAACCCGCTATCTGTTGAACGATGCGGCAGTGAAGCTCGGCCTGCCATGGATCTACGGCGGCTGCATCGGCGCCGGCGGGCAGACGATGACCATCCTGCCGGGCGAGACCGCCTGCCTGCGCTGCATCGTGGAAGAGCCGCCGCCGGCAGGCATGGCCGAGACATGCGATACGGCCGGCATTGTAGCTCCCATTGTCAACGTGATTGCCTCGATCCAGGCCATGGAAGCCATCAAGATCCTGTCCGGCCGCCGCGAGGCGATCCAACGCTCGCTGTTGGTCTTCGATCTGTGGGAGAACCGCATCTTGAAGATGAATGCCGCCGCGGACCGCGAGGCGTCCGACTGCCCGGTTTGCCGGCGCGGCGAATTTGCCTGGCTGTCGGGCCAGCGCGGCAGCCACACGGCCGTGCTGTGCGGGCGCAACGCCGTGCAATTGATGCGGCCCGGCGGCGAGGCGCTGCCGCTGGAGGCGCTGGCAGAAAAGCTGGCAGGGGTGGGCCGCGTCACGCACAACGCGTTTCTGCTGCGGCTGGCGGTCGACGACTACCAGTTCACCATCTTTCCGGACGGCCGTGCGATCATCGGCGGCACCGACGACATCGCCACGGCCCGGGCGCTTTACGCCCGCTATATCGGGAGCTGAGTTTCAGCCGGCGGAGCGGAGCGTGTCAGCCGGCGGAGCGGAGCGTGGCGGCTTCCATGATCCGCTGCTCGGTCGCCTCAGCGCGGTTGAACTCGCCGGTCAGCCGGCCCTCGCAGATCACCAGGATCCGGTCGCAGACGGTCAACAGTTCCGGCAGCTCGCTGGAGGTTACGATCATCGCCAGGCCGTCGCGGCAGAGCCGGTCCATCAGCCGGTAGATCTCGGCCTTGGCTCCCACGTCGATGCCCCGGGTCGGGTCGTCCAGCAGCAGCACCTTGGGGCGGGTGCGCAGCCATCGTCCGATGATCGACTTCTGCTGGTTGCCGCCGCTGAGACTGGTGATCGGCACGTCGACACCGGTGGTTTTCACGTTGAGCTGCCCCACGGTCTCGGCCGCCATGCGGCGTTCGCGCGCCGGGGAGACAAGCCAACCGGCGGCGGCCTGGCGCAGCGTGCAGAGCGTGATGTTCTGGCACACCGTCATCTGATCGAAGAGTCCCAGCCGCTTGCGGTCCTCGGTGACCAAGGCGATTCCCGCCCGCCTGGCTTCGGCCGGGTGGCGGAACCTCACCTGGCGGCCTTCGAGGCGGATCGAGCCGCTATAGGCTTCGGCGCTGGAGCCAAACAGGCATTCCAGAAGCTCGGTGCGCCCGGCGCCCATCAAGCCGGCCACGCCCAGGATCTCGCCCCGGCGCAAGGAAAAGCTGATGTCGCGCAGGCGCCAGGCGCGGGCGTGGCCGGGCCAGGGGAGCGATAAGCGCTCGACTTCGAGCACCGGCTGGCCCGGCACGCGATGCTCGGCCACCTGGACCGACTCGATCTCGCGCCCCACCATCAAGTGCGTGATGCGGCGAGGATCGGTGTCGGCGCGGGGCACGGTCGTCACCAGCCGCCCGTCGCGCAGCACGGTGATGCGGTCGGCCAGCCGGAATACCTCGTCCATCTTGTGCGAGATATACAGGATCGTCACGCCGCGGGCCCGCAGCCGTTCAATGACGCGGAACAGCCGGGCCACCTCGCTCTCGGTCAGGGCGCTGGTCGGCTCGTCCATGATCAGGATCTCGGTCTCGCGGGAGAGAGCCTTGGCGATCTCGACGAGCTGTTGGTCCCCCACGCGCAGCGTCTTGACGCGCTCCGACGGCACCACCCGGCACTCCAACTGATCGAGCAGCTCGGCGGCCGACCGCTCCATCACGCGGTTGTCGAGCAGGCCCAGCCGCGTCCGCTTTTCACGGCCCAGAAAGACATTGGCCGCCGCCGATAGCTCGTCGACCAGGTTCAGCTCCTGGTGAATGATGCCGATCCCGGCCGCCTCCGCGGCCCGCGTATCGGCGAAGCGGACCGGCCGGCCTCGCAGCAGCAGCTCTCCCTCGAAGGAGCCGATCACCCCGGCCAGCAGCTTCATCAAGGTGCTCTTGCCGGCGCCGTTCTCGCCCACGATCGCGTGCAGCTCACCCGCGGGAATGTCGAGCGACACGTCCGAGAGCGCCACGACGCCCGGAAACCGCTTGGTCACGCGGCGGATCGAAATCAGCGGCGACACGTCCATTCGAGGGTCCGATTTTCTCAAAAGAGCCGCTAGCTGCCTGCCCGGCGAGCGCGGGCGGCTTCGAACAGCTTGACCAACGCCAGGCAGGCCAGGCCCACCAGCACCGCTACCTGTCCGGAGGTCGGGCTGGCGACCAGCGTAGTCAGCACGCCGAGCAACAGGGCCAGGTTGATCACCGTGACCGCGCCCAGCGGCCCCTCGAAAAAACGCTTCCGCCGGCCGCTCGTTTCGCGGAGTTGGTTCAGGGCCACGGCCATCACCACTACGATCCCCACGATCAGCCCTTCATAGACGTCGGCCCCGGTCTTGATGATCTTCGCGATTCCATCGATCACCACCCGCAGGAACAGGCAGCCCAGCACCGTGCCGGGTATCGTGCCTATGCCTCCCCGCAGGCTGCAGCCGCCGACCACCGCAGCCGCAATGGCATTCAGCTCGTAGCCCCGAGCGAGCGTCTGCGGGTCCGCCACGCTCTGCTCGCCGATATAGAAGATGCCGGCGATCGACGAGAGCATCGCACTCAGAGCGTAAGCCAACCATTTCAGCCGGTCGGTGCGGATGCCGCTCAGCCGGGTCGCTTCTTCGTTGCCACCCAAGGCATACAGGTGCCGCCCCACCACGGTCCGGCTCAAGAGCACCCAGGCCGCCACGGCCAGCGTCAGGAACAGCGCCGCGCGCAACCAGACCGACGTGGTTAGCGAGCGGAACTGCTGGTCGAAAATCTGGATCTGCGTGGTGCGGGCGCCGAACGTGTGCAAGGTCACGTTTTCGATCACGGCCCTAGCCAGGCTGCGCAGCCCGACCAGCGTGGCCAGCGTGGCGATAAAGGGTGGCAGCCCGATCACGGTAATCAGCCAGGCGTGCAAGCTGCCGATCAGGAAACCCACCACGAGCGTGCCGCCGACGGCCAGAATGGTCACGCCGGCGCCCAGCGGTTCGGCCTTCTGCATCGCTTCGGGAGCCAGAAACACCATCAGCGTCGCGCAGATGGTTCCGCTGAAGGCGATCACCGAGCCGGCGGACAGGTCGATGCCTCCGGAGATGATCACGATGGCCGCCCCGAGGGCGAAGATGCCCAGCATCGACGTGTGCCGCAGGACATCCAGCGCGCTCAGCTCCGGCGAGTAATAGTAGGTGCGCTGCTGGTCAAAAAGAAGAGTCAGCAGCACCACGGCCACGACCGCCAGGCCGAGCCCCGCTTCGCTGCGCGCCAACCAGCCAAGCGGAAACGCCTTGGGCCGCATGGGACTCATGAGCCCTGCAGCCCGTACTTGGCGAGCCAGTTTTTGAAGTCGCCCAACCGAAGGAACTCGGTCTTCGCGCCGAACATGTCCGCATTCAGTGGCGAATCCTCGTCCGGGACGACTACTTTCAGCCCGGTGTCGTAAATGTCTCCACCGTCGCCTTCGCCGTTGTTGGGCAGCATCTCCTCGATAGTCGCCTTGTCGTCCTGCGCCAGCGCCTTCATCAGCCGCACGCCCTGGTAACCCATTTCGAAGGGGTTCTGCACGACCATGGCATCGATGAAACCGGCCTCCATGTCCTTGATGGCAACGGGTTCGGCGTCGAACACCACGATGGTAAAGTCACTTCGCCGATTCAACTGCCGCACCACGTCGACGATGGCCGGAGCGTTGTACGACCAGATGCCCACCAGCACGTTGAGGCCCCGGTGGTTCGAGATGGCATTGCGGACGTTGTCCCGGGCGCGCGTGCGGTCCAGGTCGTCGGCCATGTTGTCCAGCGCCTCGAACTTGTCACCGGCGCCCTGTTCGAACCCGCTCACGCGCTCGATCGCGTTCTGCGCGCCGGTGCGTCCCACGAAGGTCACGTATTGGCCCCCTTCCGGTCGGAGGTGCCTGGCCGCGGTCCCCAGTTCCTGGCCTCCCGCCAGGTTGTCTGTGCCGATGAATGCGAAGCGGGCGTCGCGGAATTTTTCGCGGTCCACGTCCGAGTCGATCGTCACCACGTGAACGCCCTTGTCCTGCAGATTCTTCATTTCGTCGGCGACGGCCACGTTGGCCGCATCGATGACCGAAACGCCGACCGCCACGATATCGCGCTGGCTGGCGAACTGCTTGAGCTTGTCGATCTGGCCCTGCGGCGTGCCGTCGTTCACGTCCAGCACCGCCTGAAAGCCGTCCCGCTCGAGCTGGAGCTCCTGGGCCGCCGCCTCCAGGCCGGCTCGCGCCGTGTCCCAGAAGGGTGAGTTGCCGTTGGTCAACAGAATGAACCGCTTGGCAGCCGGCAGGGACGACGTCTCGGTCGGCTGCCTGCTGCAGCCGGCCGTGAGTGACAAGGCCGCCAGCAGCAGGCAGGCCGGCCAACAAGGGATTCGCATGGGGTCGTGTCCTATCGAGATTCGCTGTGAGGTGGGCCGGGAGATGCCGCCAATTGTCTCAAGAAAAGCGATTTTAAAGGGGGCGGGCGGCCATAGCAAGCAGATCGCCCACGCCCGAAGCCAGCAGCCGAAGGCCCCCGATTGCCCGGCTTCGCTCAACTTGGCGATCGTTACAACCGATTCAATTGATATTGGACGGAACCCGACGCGGGTCTCGGACTTCGGCGAGCTCAGTCGAGCCGCGGGCTCGACCCGCCCCGAGCCCGTCGAGGGGCGCCAGCGAGGAAACCTGCGTTGAAGATAGTTCCCAAGCACCGCCGGCCACGCGTCGGCCCAACCGAGCGGCTGGGCCGGCTGGGGCCTTGGCACCTGGTCCGGCTGGCGGCGGCCGGCAATCTCTGCCGCGTCTTCCAGGCCCGGCCCGCCGACGGACCCAACGACCGTCCCGCTTGTTACGCCGTGAAAGTGCTGCTCGAACCGTGGCAGCTCGATCAGGCCGCCGTCGAAATGCTCCGCCGCGAAGCCCTGGTGGGCCGCAAAGTCTCACATCCGCACCTGATTTCGATCCTCTCGGCGCACGTGACCGAGCCGCCCTATTACGTGGTGATGCCCTGGCTTGGCGGCAGCACGCTGGCCGACACGATCGGCCGGTTTCGTTCGGGCGGCAGCCCGCCGGCACTGCCCTTGGCGCTCTGGCTGATCCGCCAGGTGGCCCAGGCGCTGGCCGCCCTGCACCAGCACGGTTGGATGCACGCGGACGTGAAGCCGGGCAATATCATCATCTCGCCCGAAGGACACGCCACGCTTTTGGATCTGGGCTTCGCTCGGATGCCCGCCGAAAGCGGCTCGCTCGTCGACCGCTGCGTGGCCGGCACCATGCAATACGTGGCCCCCGAAATGATCACCAGCGCGCTGCGGCCCGACATCCGCAGCGACATCTATAGCCTGGGCGTCACGTTGTTCGAGCTCTTGACCGGCCGGCTGCCGTTTGCGGGCAGCGAACTGGCCCAACTGGCCGAACAGCATCGGCAGGTGGAGCCGCCCGACGTGCGGGCGCTGGTTCCGCAGCTCCCCTCGGACGTCGGCCGGCTGGTCCACCGGATGCTGGCCAAGGAGCCGCTGCGAAGGCCGCAAACACCCGCCGAGCTCATCGAGCGCCTGGCCGCGCTGGAGATCGCCACGTTCGATCAACGCCAGGGCTAGCTAGCGAAAGCTGGCGCCGTCCAGGCCGTGGTTTTTCATCAGCCGGTACAGTGTGCCGCGCGGCAGGCGGGCTTCGCGGGCGGCCAGCTTGACGTCGCCCCGGTGCCGCGACAAGAGCTGCGTCAGATACTGCCGCTCGAAGGCGGCCATGTGCCGCTCGCGCATCTGAAAGTAGCCGTGCTGTGTTGAATCGGCCGCTGAATTGGCCTCTGCTGAACCGGCCGCCGCGGCCTCGCGCTGACCGGCCTGCTGCACCAGGGCATCGGGCAGGTCTCCCAGGCCGATCATCGTGCCATGCCCCAGGGCGATCGCCCGGCGTATCACGTTCTGCAGCTCGCGGACGTTGCCCGGCCAACTGTATTGGGCCAGCACCTGGTACGCCTCGGGCGTGATGCCCACCAGGTGCTTGCCCATTTCGCGGCTATAGCGGGTGGCAAAATACTCGCACAGCAGCCCCAGGTCGTCGCCGCGGCTGCCCAGCGGCGGCAGGTCGATGCGGACCACGTTGATCCGGTAATACAGGTCCTTGCGGAACCGCTCGCTCTGGATCATGTCGTCCAGGTCGCGGGCGGTGGCGGCCACCACCCGCACGTCGACGTCGATCTCGTCCCGCCCGCCCACGCGGCGGATTTTGCGCTCCTGCAAGGTGCGCAGCAGCTTGGCTTGCAGCAACAGCGGCAACTCGCCCAGCTCGTCCAGAAAAAAAGTCCCCTCGTCGGCGAACTCCAAGAGCCCGATTCGCCGCTCATGGGCGCCGGTAAACGCCCCCCGCTCGTGGCCGAAGAACTCTCCCTCCAGCAGGTTTTCGGGAATCGCGCCGCAATCGACCGGCACGAAGGGGCGGTCGGCCCGCCGGCTGCGGCGATGGATCGACCGGGCGACCAGCTCCTTGCCGGTGCCCGTGTCGCCCACCACCAGCACGTCGACGTCCGAGGCGGCCACCTGCTCGATCGTCGCGAACACCTTCTGCATTGCCGGGCAGGTGCCGATCATGTCGTCGAAGCTGTAAGGCCGCTCGACCTGGCGGCGGAGCAGCTCGTGCTCGGCCCCCAGCCGCTCTTGTTTGAGCAGGCGGTCGAGGCTGCGGGCCAGCTCGCCGGCCGCCAGCGGCGCGCTCAGGTAGTCGCCGGCGCCGAGCCGCAGGCTGGCAGCCGCCGTTTCGACCGTGGCGGCCTCGGCCACCATCACCACTGGTATCCTGGAGAATCGCTCTTGCAGGCGGCGCAGCAGCTCGATGCCGTCCAGTCGCGGGGGCGCGATCAAGGCCACCAGCGCGTCGAACCCCTCGCCGCCCAGTCGGGCCAGCGCCTCGTCGAGTCCCGGCGCAAAGACCAGCTCCCAGCGATCGGTGCCGTCCAGCGCAGCGGTATAGTTGCCTCTCCGCGCGGGCTCATCGACAATCAACACTCGTGCCTTACTGCGTGCCACTTTGCGCTCTCATGGATCCGGCCCGTCCGCGGGCTGGCAAGAAACTGAGCTTGCATCCCAGCCGCGAACGGCATTTGGATGAAGCATCGACGACCCGCCGCCGTCAACGCGCCTCGTCGCCGCGAGTTGCAAGTCGAGCGGCCTTTTCCTCCCCGCTTCGATCACGCCTTGAGCCGTGGCAAAAACCTCCCCACCCGCTGCATGTAGTCCCGGTACTCGTGGCCAAATCGCTCGATCAGTTTCTCTTCCTCGATCCGAGTCCGAACTACCAGGAAACCGAACGGAATGATGCCAGCCAACAGCAAAAACCAGTTTGCTGCAACCAGACTCCCGCCGATGATGCCCAGCGCAAATGCCAGATAAAAGGGATGCCGAACAAAGCGGTAGGGGCCGCTGGTGACGAGAGAATGCTCTCTTCTCGTAACGACTGTGTCCGTCAGATTCCTGCCGAGGGTGCGAAAGGTCCATACAACAAGGACTCCACAGAATCCTACGATGGCAAGCCCGATCCAGCGCAGCCAGTCGGGGAGCGGCATCGATGACCACGCCATCCATTGCGGGTTGATCAGCCAAGCAACAAGGCCACCGAACATCGGAATTCCGCTCAGCCGCAGTCCAAACAAGATGAAGGCACCTTCCTGCCAGCGGTCGAGCTTCTCGTCCGTCTGGGACCGAACCCGGCAATAGACGGCGAACGGCATGAAGCTAGCGACGATGATCATAAAGAACAGGCGGAAGGAGTTGTCGTCGTTCATGGAGCCCCTGGCCAACGCTCAGTCTAGCGGATTCACCGGCTCGGGTGTTGGTGGGGACCGCTGGGCCTCGATCAGCAGGTCCTCTTCCGCCACGCGGCGGGGCTTGGCGATGCGCACGTGACGCACGGCCGTGACCACGGCCGGCACATTCGCCAGAAATATCACCACGCCGGCCAGCGGCACGGCGCACCAGAGTATGAACAGCTCATCGGGCACGATCGACTCGAACGTCGCATAACCCAGCGTCCAGATGGGGTTCGTGATCTCCAGCAGCGAGTAACCGCGCCGCAGATCAGGGATCATCAGGTGGATCGTCAACGGAATGAAGCACCCCGCCAGCAGCAGCAGCACCTGCACCAGCACCCCCAACAGCATGGGCACCTGGATGAACCTCCGTAGCCCGCTCAGCAACAACCGGCCCAGGCCAAGGTACACGGTCACATAGCCCAGCCCCAACCCGCCGAACGTCAGCAGCCTTTCGAGGGTCATTGCTCCGGACCAGGATGGCGTCGGCATGGGATTGAACATCAGCCAAATCAACACGCCGATCAACGTCATCAGGGCGACCGAAATCAGGTTGGCAAAGGCAAACATGAATCCGGTTGCCGGGCCCGGTGCGAACCAGGTCAGAAAAGCGCGGCCCAGGAAGCTTTGCGGCAACTGGCGGCGGACGCGCTGCGACAGCTCGCCCGACTCGCTGTTCATGAAGACGCCCATCGCGTACCAGTGAAGGCCGCTCATCATCAGGAACACCAACAGAAATTCCATCTCGCCATACTTGAGCCAGGCCCAACCCATCCAGCCGGCGAACAGGACCTGCTGGGCCACCATCACCATCCGCAGCGCGGTCGAGCGGTTGTCGCTGGCAAAGGTCAACTGGGCCGAGGCCGCCGCCGCCAGCAGGGCGAAATAGCCCCAGTAGCCGGTCAAAAAGGCGGCATTGCCGATCCAGAATTCCTCGTCCTGGAACGGCAGGCTGTTCCAGCCCACCATTTCGAAGACCAGCGCGCAACTGCCCCAGAAAGCCAGGCCCAGGCCGAAGATCAGAAACACGGAGAGCACGACTTGCCAGTGCTTTTCGGCCGTGACGGTGGCGATCAAAAGCCCGGCCAGCGACAAGCCCAGCGAGCCCAGAAAGGTATAGAACAGCATGAACAGGATGGTGGGCATGTCGATGCCCTCCAGCATGTAGGTGAACGCCAGGCAGGGGGCAATGCCGGAAAAGTAGACCAGCATCTGCAAGACGGCGCTGCCCAGCTTGCCGCTCACGATCTGCCTGGGCTTGAGCGTGGTGACGCTGAGCATTTCATAGGTGCCGTCCTCCCGCTCGCCGGCCAGCGAGCGAAATGCTCCGAACGGCACAATCACCAGCAGTGGAAACGACAGCACCACGTAATAGCCGGCGAACAGCCAGACGCCTTGGGCGCCGTAAAAGATGCCCGGCCCGATCAGGGCCACGCCCAGCATCGACCAGACCCAGCCGCATGCCAGCACCAGGGCAAAGGTGATTCCGAACTGCCGGCTCTTGAGCGCCTGGCGGGTCTCCTTGACCAGGATCGGATTCAACCACTCGCTGAATCGGCCCAAAACCTGTTCGGCCCGGCTCCACCAGCGACGATCCGCCGGCTCGCTGACCGGCTCATCGCCGTCGCGGGCCACGACCGGCTCCAGCGTGGTCATTGCACGTGCCCCTGGGTGACCTGCATGAACACCTCCTCCAGCGTCTTGGCCTGCCGGCCGAAGGCGACCACCCGCAGCCCCGCCTCGACCATCTCCCTGAGCAGTTCCGCCTCCGACTCCAGATCCCCCTGGTGCAGGAAGATCACCTGCTGGCCATCGACCTCGATCTGCGAGATATCGGGCCGCCCGTTCAGCCAGTGGGCGACCGGCGCGGCATCGCCCAGCGCGCGGACCAGCACCTGGCTGACGTGATGCGCTTGCTGCCCTCGTTGGATTTCGGCCACCGAGCCGACGGCCAGCAGGCGGCCCTGCTCGATGATTCCGACCATGTCGCACATTTCGGCCAGCTCCGTGAGGATGTGCGAGCTGATCAGGATCGCCTTGCCGTCGGCGGCCAACCGGCGAATCATTTCCCGCAACTGGATGCGGGCTCGCGGATCAAGGCCGGCCGCCGGTTCGTCCAGGACCAGGACGGCCGGGTTGTGGATCATGGCCCGGCCCAGGCAGAGCCGCTGCTTCATCCCCTTGGAAAGACCGTTGGTCGGCTTGTCGGCCAGGGTGTCGAGCTTGGTGAAGCCCATCACGTAGCGCAGCGCGCGCAGCCGCTCGCTGCCCCGCAGGCCGTAGGCGCGGGCGAAGAAGTCGAGGTACTCGCGCACGTTGACGTTGGCGTAGGTGCCAAAAGAGTCTGGCATGAAGCCCAGGCGGTTGCGGACTCGGTCCGGATCGTTGACCACCGAGAAGCCATCGACGAAGGCGTCGCCCTGCGTGGGCATGTCGAGCGTGGCCAGGATCCGCATGCTGGTTGTCTTGCCGGCGCCGTTGGGTCCGATGTACCCGAAGACCTGCCCCCGCGCGACTGAAAAGCTGACGTCGTTGACCGCCTTGGTGCGGCCGAAAAAGCGATACAGGCCCCTTAGCTCGATCATCGGGTGGCTGCTGATCATGGCGGCTACCAGGTCCCCGTGACGACGTGCAGGCTGGCCTGCTCCCTGACCCGCTCGACTCCGTAGAGCACTTCCGGTGATCGCTCGACGACGGCCACGTACGACCGCGGCGGCAGGGGCGCGGGGACCGGCTGGAAGCGCGACGTGTCGGCGAGGGCCCGGGAAATGCAGCGCTCCAGGCAGCTCGATTGCAGTGTCGCCGCCGGCGCGTTGGCCGAGGTGCTGGTCCCGTAGCTGTAGCGATAGCCCGAGCCGAACGAGTCGGCGAAGGCTTGGGGATCGAGTCCCTCGGGAACCCGAGGAGCATTGTCAAAAAAGACCTTCCCTAGCGCTTGCCGCTCGGCCTTCAAGTCGGCCGGCTCGAGGGGAGCTTCGGCGCCTTCCGCCACGTTCATGGCCCGAAAGTGTGTACCGCTCGAATCGGCCAGCAGCAATCGCTTGATGGCGGAACCGAGGCGGTTTTCAACGCGAGGCGGCCCTGAAGCAGACTCGATGAAACGCAAACCGGCCTGGGTTTGCCGGCTTCGGACGGTGAGCAGTTGCGTCCTGGTACGGGACGTCAGCCAGCCGCTGGGCAGGTGATACTCGTCGTCGTACCAGATCATGGTGCGGCGGCGAGCTTGGCTGCGGGAATCGGCGGTGCCTCGCGGCTCGATGGGCAATACGGCCACGTCGGATGGAAAGCGCAGGCCGCCCGACGGAGTCAAGCCGGAAAAATAGGACAGCCGGGACCAGCAAACCGCCTCGCCGCGACGCTGATCGATCTGGGTGTAACTGCGGCTCCGCACGCGGATATCGAGCCCGTCGGCCACGAGCGCATATCCGAACAACGCCAACGTGACCACCGATGCGCAAAGCGGCACCACCAGCACCAGCAGGTGCAACTGGCCGCGCCGCTTGAGCCAGAAATAATTGAGCGGGCCGATGCAGACGACGAACAGGGTGATCAACAGCCTGAACTCGGTCACGGGGGCCATCCCCACGCCCGGCACCAGCCAATTCCAGAAGCCGATGTTCTCACGCTGCATCGAGACGCCGTGGCGCCGGTACCACAACCAGCGGTCGGGAGAAAGCGTGTTGAGCACCCAGGCCCATTGACGGGTTGAAAGAGAAAAGGCGCTGTCCTTGGAAATGCCCACCACAACTCCCATGCCCAGAGGCCGGTAGACGAAAGGCGGGTGGGCCGGGTCGCCCGGCGGCTCCGCCTGCACCGGAGCAGCAGCGGGGACCGTCACCGGCACCCCGTCGGGGCCAACCTGCACGACCTCTGTTGGCTGTACGATGGTCTCACTTCGACCGAAAGGATTCTCCACCAGGCCTTGATCGGCCGACTGCGGGGGCAGAGACCAGCCGCGGTGCATCGCATCGCCCCCGGCGGGCGTTTCCAGCCCAGGCAGCTCGAACGCCTTTTCGACTTCACTGAGCCCGGCAAAATCGTCGCCCAGCCCTTCGACAAACAGGTTGCCCCCCGCCGCCACCCAGTCGCCCAGCGCCTTCAATCGCTTGGGATGATCGACCAGCTCAACCAGCGCCGGCCTGGAAATGCAAATGATGTCCAACTGGGAATAATCGATCCACTTCGTCGGCAACCGGTCCACCGCCAGCCCGATCTGCGTGTTCAACTGGACTGGCGCCCCGGTCTGGACGGAGGCCGGCGCATAGTAGCCCTGGTTGCTGTCGGCGGGGAGCAGCTCGGCCAGGGCCGATGTATCCTCGCTGGCAACCGCCACGCCCACTGCCGCCGGAGCCGGGCCGGTCGCGGCCGGCGGTGCCGCGGCAGTGATGCAAAGAATGTTGGGCAGCGCTTCATTTCCATGGCTCCAGATGGGCAGGCCGATGCTCAACTGCGAAAGGGTTTTGGAGAAGCGGCCGTCCTCATAAACGGAAAGCTCGTATTGCGTCCAGGGAATATGCTGCGGCACCGACAGCACGCTCGTGACGCCGGTGCTGCCGGCCGGCAGCTCGATGTCCTGGCTCACCAACAAATCCTGGTTTCCCCCATACATCGAGCGGGCTCGAAACTCGATGGTGAGGGTGCGGTCCGCCGCGTTGGCGACGGTCGGGATCACATCGATCCAGACAGGCCGGAACCCGGCGCCGTTCACCCACCGCGTATCCACCGTCAGCGACAGCCCCTTGCCTGTCGTGGTGATGACGGTCCCCGAAGTCGCCAGCACCGCCCGCGGAAATGCCGCCAACACGACCAGAGCCAGGGCCGTCGATCGGACACAGCGCCAAATGGTCGGTGCGGACACAGGTTACCTCGATGGCTGGCGTTTGACGGTAAATCAAGCCGGTCTTGGATATTCAGACAGTCTACCCCTGGGGCGGGCGGCCCGCGGGCGCTGGTGCGCCCGGCAGCGGAGGCGCGCTGGCCGCAAACGGCGTCTCGGCCCGCTGGCTGGCGGGCCGCCGCGACCGCGGCGCTACCAATGAGAATAGCCATATCACAAAGAACATCGCGCCATGGACCAGCATCGCCACGGCCAGCGCCGCCAGTGCGATCGTGATGGCGGCCGCCCAGAACGAGCCCCGCACCGCCATGGCCGCAACAAGCGACATCACCGCGGCGACGGCCGTTAGCCCCAGCACCCAGCGCAGCGAAAACTGCGGCACCAACATAAAACTCTCCAAAGCCCCACTGCTCTTCCCGGATGCCACTGCTTGAAGGCCGCTCTAAGGTCCGCCCAAGGCGGACCAAGCAGTGCCGTATGCATCTCCCGACGGCACTGCTTCTCGGTCCGCCTTTTGCGGACTGCGGCGGCCCCTCCAAGCAGTGGCACGGACACCTAGCTCGATTGTGCCACGGCGGGCCATGGATTCAAGCGTCCACGGGCCGGATGAGGGCTATTCGCCCCGCGGCGCTAAATCTTGGCCGCGACCGCTGCCGGACACGAAATCTCAGGCCCGATCGCCACCCGCCGTCGTTTGGCGGCGGCCCACCACCAGCCGGCCAGCGCCGCGGCCACCAGCGGCCATAACCAGGCACCGGTCCGCGCGTGCCATGGTCCATGCCACCACATCAGCCCGCCTATCAGGCCGCCGGCCGCGCTGAGCACCAAAAAATCGGGCCGCAGCCGTGGATGCTCCGCCAGCAGGACCGCCAGCACGTAGTAGCCGGGGGCCAACAGGGGCACGAACCAGCGGATCGAGCAGCAGAGCCCGGAGTAATTGTTCGAGGCGGCGGCATACAACAGCCATGTACCGCCGAAGAGCCCGGTTGCAAACAGCAGCTCAGGCCAGTGCCGCGACCGCCGCCGCCACAGCAGGACGAAACCGGGCAATGCCAGCAAGAGCGGCAAGCTGTGGGTGACGAGGCCTCGCTTGCCCAGCAGCATCGCAACGGCATACAACATGCCGCGCGGCAGCGATTCGTGGTTCCAGCCCCCCGTCATATTGCTGGGGTTGAAGGGCGAGCCAGGCCAGACAAAGTGCTGCGGGGCAGCGCTCGCCGGTGTCCACGTGCCACCGATCGCGTAGTTCAGCACATGGTGCAGCGCCAGCCAAGGGACGGCCGCCACGACAAAGGCCGCCATCGACGCCAGGCTGCGGCACCGGTAGGCGACCAGGCCGACCGTCGCGAGCAACAGCACCGGCCCGACTCCCAGGTCGATCGTGTATCCGGCGCCCGCCAGCGTGCCGCACCAGATCAACCGCGGCCATAGCGGCCCATGGGCGTCGCCATCGCTTCGGATTTGTTGTGCCAACCTCTCCAGCGACAGCACCAGGGCGGCGACGACTCCCAGCAGCAGGATGTGATTGTTGACGTGCCTGGTGTACGGCAAGGCAATCGTGGCCAGCGAAAGACTGGCCGCCAGCAGCAGCGCGTCGCCCCGTGAGAGCCGCAGGGCAATCGCAAGTTGAAACAGGCACCAGGCGGCCGCTACGTACGCCAGGCCCGACGTGGCTAGGGTCATCGCGTAGCAAAAGACCGCCGGCTGCTCGCGGGCCGTCAGGCCGGTGAACGATTGCAGCAGCTTATACCCGCCGGCCATTGCCAAGGCCGGCACCGGCGACTTGTCTGAGTAGAACCGGCCGCCGATGAACATCTTGTCGCTGGTGAGCGGCGCAAACACCGATCGATCGATGGCCCAGGTCTGATAGTCGACGAGCGACTCGACGGTGGCCAAACGGCTGGCGTCATTCCAGCCACCCGGGTAACTCCGGGCGCCGACCATGGCGAGCAGCAGTGCCGCGGCCGCCACCAGCGCGCCGGCCGGCCGGAGGGATGCGTGGCCAGTTCCATTTGTGGATTGCACCGGGGGTCCTCCCTGACGCGGCGGCGGTTCTTGTTCGGAGGCCGGCAGCGTACAGAAAGAGGCCCTCCATGCCAACGCGAGCCACCGGCTGCTAGCGTCGCCGCTTGGACCTGGTTTGTAGTGACCCCATTCATGGGGTCGTGTCGCGCGACCCGCTAGCGTTGCCGCTTGGGCTTTGCCTCGGGCGCCGCGGCCGATTGCTCTATTGGCCGCCTGCGCAGCCTCGGCAGGATGCACAAGAGCCAGCCGCCGAGTCCTATCGCCTGCAAATGCCAGATCCAGGGCACCTCCTCCGGTGTCCAGGGGCCAACCGACCACATGCAGGCCCCCACCAGCAGGCCGACGCCGGTGAGCACCGCCAGGTCGAGCCGGTATTGCGGGCTCTCCCGCACGAGCACCGCCACGATGTAATACGCGGCCGCCACCAGCGGCACGAACCAGCGTATCGAGCAGCAGGTACCCGAATAGTTGTTCGACAACAGCGAATAGAGCAGCCAGGTCCCCAGGCACCAGGCGGCGGCCCAGAGCACTTCGGGCAACTCGGCCGGCCGCCGCCGCAGGGCCACCGCCACTCCGGGCAACGCCAGCAGCACGGGCAGGTTGTGGCCAAAGAAGCCGCGATAGAAAAGCCCCTCGCTGTTATCGATTCCCACCAGCAGCGAGGCGGCATACCACAAGAAGCAGCCGATCGAATCGTGGTTCCAGACCCCGGTCATGTTCTCGGCGGTGAACGGCGAGCCAGGCCAGGTGAAGTATTCCGGCACCGAGGCGGCCGGAGTGAACGTGCCGCCAATCTGCCAGTTCACCGCGTGGTGCAGCGCCAGCCAGGGCAGCGCGCCCAGCGAGAAAACCGCCAGCGCCAGGCCCGCCGCGCGTCGCAGCCGGTAGCCGATCACCGCCGCCGTGCAAAGCAAAAGCACCGGGCCGGTCCCCAGATCGATGGTGTAGGCCAGCCCGGCCAGGCAGCCGGCCCAGGCCACGCGTGCCCACGGCAACCGTGCCGGCGGCGCGGGCTGCCCGATCCATGCGCGGGCCAGCCGTGCCAGGTTCAAGGCCAGCAGGGCGGCGACCGCCAACAGAAGGATGTGATCGTTGACAAAGCGTGTATATGGCAGCGCCACGGTCGCCAGCCCAAAACCGGCCGTAAGGCCCAGCCGGATTCGCAGCGGCACGTCGAGCACGCGGCCGAGCTGAAACACCGACAGCACGGCGACGACGTACGACAGGCCGGACGAGCCGAGCGTCATCCAGTAGCAGAACGCGTTCGGATTGCTCTTGGCGGTCATGCCGGTGAGGGCCTGCCAGATCGCATACCAGCCGGCCAACAGCAAGGCGGGCACCGGCGACTTGTGCGAGTAGAAGCGGCCATCGACATGAATCTTGTCGAGCGTGCCGAACAGCCCCATGAGGGGATACTCGGGATGATACGGGCTGTCCTTCAGGTCCTCATAGGTGGGATGCCGCCCTTGCAAGTCGATTCCGCTGAAGATCGAGCGGTCGATGGCCAGCGTGTGATGGTCGACCAGCGACTCCACGGTGGCCAGGCGGCTGCCGTCGTTCCAGCCGCCCGCGTAGTCGTGCGCGCTGGCAACCGCGACGGCCGCGGCCCCGGCCAGGACGATCCAGCCGGCCGCCCGCCGGCGCCTGTCGGCCGGATCGCCGCCATGTGCCTTCGGAGGCCGAGTACGGTTTCTGGGCACGGATTTCGCTCCGCTTTCGCTATGCCACCGGACGCTGAGGACAAGAAAGTCCGCCACCCAGTTGACCAGAAGCGGGACAGGGTCCGCAATCGGTCTGGATAATGGGCCCGGGCCGGCGTAACCTGGACTGGCCGAGAATCAGCGGAGCACCGCGCATGCCGACCCGCATCGCCGTTTTCAGCAGCAAACCATACGATCGGGATTTCCTTTCGGCCGCCAATCAGCAGTACGGCTTCGACCTGGTGTTTCTGGAACCGCGCCTATCGTCCGAGACGGTGGCGCTGGCCGCGGGTTTCCCGGTCGTCTGCGCGTTCGTGAACGACCGCCTCGACGCGGGGGTGCTGGAGAAACTGGCGGCCGGCGGCACCCGGATTGTGGCGATGCGCTGTGCCGGTTTCAACAACGTGGACATCGCGACCGCGGAGAGGCTGGGAATCCGTGTCGTCCGAGTCCCCGCTTACTCTCCTCATTCGGTCGCCGAACACACGGTGGGGTTGATGCTGACGCTGAATCGAAAGATCCACCGGGCCTATTTCCGCGTGCGGGAGGGGAACTTTTCGCTCAACGGCCTGCTGGGATTCGATCTGCACGGTCGAACCGCCGGGATTGTCGGGACCGGGCAGATCGGCGCCGTCGTCGCCCGGATCATGGCGGGATTCGGTTGTCACCTGCTGGGCTTCGATCCGTACCCGAACCCCCAATGCGAAGCGCTCGGCATGCGGTACGTCCGGCTCGAAGAGTTGCTGGGCCAGTCGGATATTGTCACGCTTCACTGCCCCTTGAACCCATCCACGTACCGGCTGATCGACGCCAAAGCAGTCCAGCAGATGAAACGCGGCGCCATGTTGGTGAATACCAGCCGTGGGGCGGTCATCGACACAAAGGCCGTGATCGACGGACTGAAATCCGGCCAGATCGGCTCGGTGGCATTGGACGTGTATGAGGAGGAAGGAGACTACTTCTTCGAGGACCTCTCCGAAAAGGTGATCAGCGACGACGTCCTGGCCCGGCTGCTGACGTTCCCGAACGTGCTCATCACGGGTCACCAGGCATTCTTCACGCGGGACGCGTTGGAGAGCATTAGCGCGACGACGCTCAAGAACGTGCGGGACATCGAACTCGCGGGGCATTGCGGCAACGAAGTCACCAGCCAGCTCGTCGGGCGGTAGCTGGAAACAGACATCGAGGAGTAGCCTCCCCGGGTGTTTCGGGCCAATGCCGGATGGCCCGCAAATTCGCAGGATTGAAGAAGCAGCTAGCGCTGGGTGAGGGTATGCTCAATCCGCGTCGAGCGAACAAAGATCAACAAGCACGGGAGACCGGAAATGGCAACGGCAAGCTCGGACTTTGGTTTGGCCGTGATTGGTCAGATTGCGCTGGTCGTGAGCGACCTGGAGCGGGCAAGCAGGTTTTATCGCGACGCGCTGGGAATGCGGCTGCTGTTCGAAGTCCCCGGAATGGCATTCTTCGATTGCGCGGGCATCCGGCTGATGTTGACGTTGCCCGAGCCGGGCAAGTCGGCCGGCACCAATAGCGTGCTGTATTTCAAGGTTGCTGAGATCCAGGGGGCACACGACGCACTCGGTGCCCGCGGGGTGGCGTTCGTCGGCCCGCCGCACAAGATCGCCCGGCTCGCGGACCACGATCTCTGGATGGCCTTCTTCCGCGATCCGGATCAGAACCTGCTGGCCCTCATGAGCGAAGTACCGCACGCGCCGACTGACAAGTAGTAGCTGACAAAACTACCGCGGAGGACGCAGAGACACGCGGAGAAAGTCTCACTCGCGGACTTCCACGGTCACGGCCATCACCACGGGAGCCGTGTCGTCGGGGCCCTTGATCAGCTCGATCTGGCGGATCACGCCGGGCCGCTGGGGATGGATCGCCAGGTAGCGAATCTGCTGGCCGCGCAACGGGAAGGCGAACGTCGAGCCCGGCACGTCGACGCGGCGGATGTAGTCGGCGAAATGCTCCCCGTTCTTGAGCGGATGGTCCTCGGTCTGGCCGTCGTCGTAGTGCAGCCGGACGATCAGCGAAACCGATCCCTTCTCGCCCAGCGGATGACCCCAGCCGCTCACGCCGCTCAGCAGGTGCACCGCCTTGGCCGGCGCATTGCAGGGCAGACTGACGGCTCTTGGCATGGTCGGCGGAAACTTGCCGTTCGGGCCATACAGCAATACCACGTTCGGAACCCGGCCGCCCTGGGGATCGACCAGCTGGAAGGGAATCCCCTGGAACGTCTTGGCCGACCAGTCGTCGAACACCAGCCGCTCGGCGGTCGCCTGCTCGTTGTAGAACATGCCTTGCGTGCTGGCGATGGTCGCCCCGCGCGCCAGTGGAATGGGCAGGTACTTGCCCCGCTGCGCCAAGAACTCCAGCAGGTCCAGCAGCTCGTCCGGCGTCACCTGCTTCTCGAAACCCTCAGGCATCAGCGACTTCGATGAGGCCGCCAGTTCCTCGATCTCGTCGCGCACCAGCACCTGCTTCTTCCCCTCGGCATCGAACAACTCGACCGAGGTTTTGGTCTCGGAAGCCAGCAGCCCGGCGAACACCCGCCCGTCGGCCGTCACCACGGTGTACACCCGGTAGTTCCCCTCCACGCTGCGGCTGGGATCGATGATCTGCGTGAGCAGCTCGGCCTTGGGGTGCACGGCCATGCCGGTCAGATCGGGGCCGACCTTGGTCCCTTCGCTGCCGTGCACGTGGCACTTGGCGCATTGCTTGACGAAGACCTGCTTGCCCGCCACCGCGTCGCCCCGTTGCTCGGTGAGCGGCATCAGCTCGTCCAGCACTTTCTGGCGATCGGCACTGGGCAGGCCGCCCCCCTTCGACAATAGCTCCCGCGCCCGAGCGGCAATCGACGCCCGAGGATGGGCAATCAGCCCTTGCCGCTGATCGAGCGGCAGCTCGGCCAACTCCAACGTGCCCTGCTCGGCCGCTAGAACGAGCGATTCGGTCCAATCGGTCCGGTTCAACAGGATCCGCAAGGCCGCCGGGCGAACGGCCGGCGTCAGCCGCGCCAGGCACTCGATCAAGGCCTCACCGGCCTCGGCGGCCTGGCTGCGCCCCACGGCCTCCAATAGCCCCGCGGCAAGCTCCGGAGTGGTACGGGGCGTGATGAGCTCGAGCAGTTCGTTCACGGCGTCCGCATCGGAGCGTGCCAGCTCGATCAACCGTGCCGCGGCCTCGATGCGGGCCCGCTCCGGCCGCTCGTCGTCGGCCGCCAAGGTGAGGAACGACTTACGGATCTCGACTGCCTGCTCTGCCAGTTGCGAACTGCCCCAACGTGTGGCCAGCGTGACCAGCCGGCCCTGGGCGGCCGGCGGCAAGCGCTTGAACAGCTCGACCAGTGCCGCTTCGTCCGCCCGCTCCAGCGGTGCGGGCCGATCCGCCGGCCAGCCGAGCGCCAGCCCCTCGACGATTGCTTCAGTGGTGCTGGGTGGTGCGCTCCTCAGATCAGCAACCAGGGGTCCGACCGTGTTGGCTGGCCCACCGCGCGCGTAATGCTCGGCCACGGTTGTGACGACGCCGAGCGGAGTTGGTCGGCGCATCCGATTTCGTGGTCCGCCCCTCGCCTCGTCACCCCTTTGAACCTGCGGCTCGGCGGCGGCAGCCAGGGCCGGACCGGCGGCCATCGCCTTCAAGAACGCCAGGTCGTGCGCCGCCGCGGCACTCGTGGCCGCATCCAGGATCCAACGGTCGCTTGCCGCGGATCGCGAGTGCAGCAGTTCGGCGACTACCTCCGCGGCCGCACGCGAGAGGGGAATTTCGGCCAGTGCCAACAGGGCCGCCAGTCGAACTTGCGGATTCTGGTCATCGAGCAGGCGGCTCGAAAGAATCAAGTCCACCGACTCGCTGGTGCGAGGCAGAACGGAGACGGCGGCCCGCCGCACTCCGGCCGATGGGTGCTCGAGAGCCGCGACGGCGGCCGCGGTCGCCTGGCCGTTCGCGCCGTCCAGCACCCCAAGGCCGTGCATCGTCCACAAGGCATGGATGGCCGCCACGTTGAGGCCGGTTTCGTCGACGCTCGGGTCGGCGGCGAGTCGGGCCAGTGCGGGCAGCACGTCCAGGCTGCCGCGCTCGACCAGCAGCCGCTGCGCGTGCCTGCGCCAGAACATGTTGCCGTGCCCGAGGGCCGATACAAGCCGCTCGGGCGATGCGCCGGCCAGGGAAATCGGCTCATCAGGCGGAGCCTTCGTGTAGACGACGCGATAGACGCGGCCATGCTTCTTGTCGCGCAGCTCGCTCTCATAGGCATTGCCCTTCCCGGTCTTAAAGCCGGCCGGCGTGGGGTTGTGCTGCACGATGTAGTTGTACCAGTCGATGATCCACACGTGCCCGTCGGGTCCGACTTCGGCCATGATCGGCGCGCTCCACTGGTCGTCGCTGGCGACCAGGTTCCAGGCATACTTGGAGCGAAAGCCGCTGCCGGCCGCTTCAATCAAAAACGTGGCGGTCAGGTGCCCCGTCGGCCCGTTGACGAACGCGGCCCGGTTCCAGTATTCGCGAGGATACGTGCGGGCCGTGTAGAGGGCATGCCCGGCGGCCGCGGTGAAGTTGCCGTGGTGGTCGACCTGCCGCACGTTGTCGGTGATGGGATAGAATCGCGCGCTGTCGGCGATGGGCGGCAGCACGCTGGAGGACCAGCCCCGGACCGATTCGTAGTAGCGGTTGGCGATCGGCACGTGGACGCTCGGGTTGCCGTTGGCCGTCGACCCGAAGACGATTCCTTCTTCGCTGACGCCCACGCCCCAGGAGTTGTTGTCGGTATTGCGCACGAACTCCATCTTCGAGCCGTCGGGGCGGAACCGATAAAAGCCGGTCCGGAAGGAGTGCCTCTCGCCGCCGACGCGGCCTTCGAACCCCGCATAGCCCACCATGCCCCAGATCCAGTTGTCCAGGCCGTACTGCATGTTGCTGGGCCCGGCGTGTGTGTCGGCCGTGGACCAGCCGGTGAACAGCACCTGCCGCTCGTCGGCCACGTCGTCGCCGTCGGTGTCTTTGAAAAAAAGCGTATGCGGGGCCTGGTGAACGATCACTCCCCCTTGCGCAAACGCGAGGCTGGTAGGGATGCTCAGCTTGTCGCAGAAGACGGTGAACCGGTCGGCCCGGCCGTCGCCGTCGGTGTCCTCGCAGATGCGGATGCGGTCGTTCCCCTGACCTTCAGGCTGCAGGTCGTTCGGGTAGTCGGCCGTTTCGGCGATCCAAAGCCGGCCGGCGGCGTCCCAGTTCATGGCGATCGGCTTGCCGATGTCCGGCTCCGAGGCGAACAACCGCACCTCGAAATCGACCGGCGTCACGAAGTGCTTCAGCGACTCTTCGGCCGCCAGGGGCAACTGCATTTGGTGGATCGGCTCGCCGACCGTGCCCCATCTCTCGCCGGCCGGATAGAAGGGAATCTCCGCTTCGACATATTCGAAAGGCGCCACGTCGGCCCGCGGCTCGGTCATCCGGGGGCGCTCGGCGAAGGCCGGCACCTCGCCCGGGTCGGCGCCCACCGCCCAGCGGATGCCGCGCTCGACCAGGTTCTGAAAACCCCGATGACCCCAGGTCCGCTCGTCGTGCCCCCAAGCGGTATAGAAGACGCGGCCCTTTCCATGCGTGCGGACCCACGTCCACGGCTCGCGTCCGCCTTCGTCGGGCCGGAACTCCAGCACGACGCGGTCTTTCTCGTTATGCCGCTGGTGCACGTAGGTTTCGTCCCAGCTCTCGAATCCTTCGAAGCCGCGCATCAGCGGATGCTGCGGTTCGGCGACCGTCGTGCGGAACACGCCGGTCCCGTGCCGCTGGAACTGGGCACCGACCAGCTCGATGTAGCGGTCCGAGTTGAGGAAGCAGTACGACGCGCAGTGGATCGGAATGAATCCCTTGCCGCCGGCCACGAAATCGAGCAGCGCCCGTTCCTGCTCCCGCGAGATTCGCTCGATGTTGGCATAGACGATCAAGCCGTCGAAGCGGGCCAGCGAACCGGCGGCGAGATCCTCGACCTTCTCGGTGTAGGTCAGCTCGATGCCGCGGGCCGCCAGCACCGGCTGAAGCTGGGCAAATCGCTCGGCCGGCCGGTGGTGCCCCTGGTCGCCCAGGAACAGCACGCGGATGGGCTGCGGCTCGGCCGCTCGAACGAGCGAGGGGAGCAACAACACGAGTGCAGCCAGCAGCGGCCACTCGACAATCTTTGGTCGGCGGATCATAAGACAGGACTCCTTGGCAGACGAGGGTGCGGCCGCGGCCGGTCGCGCAACGAGCGGGCTCACCGGGATTTTATCCCAGCGAGCCGCCGTGCTACAGCTTAGACTATACGGCAGCCGCGGTCCCGCTGAAAGCCGCCGGGCCGCCAACGAATCCGACCGTCCCCGTGGCGGCCGGCAGTAAGTTCTGCTTGTAGGATGGCTTAAGTGCGCCGACCTGCGGAGCAGGCCGGCGTTCGGCGTCCCGCGCCCGACCCAAGGGGAATTGCACCATGATCGACAGGCCAATCGGCAGAGGGCAAGCGTTGGGCAAGGCCGTCTTGCTCGTGCTGGTGTTCTGCGTAGCAACGGCCGCAGCCGGCGAGCCGCTGAGTGTGGCCGAAGTACCCGCTCTGCTGCGCGAGGAGCTGGCGCTCGCCCCGTTCTATGCCAAGTGCGTGCCTGACGCCCCGATTCCCGTGCTCGGCTCGCAAAAAGTCTCGGACTACGCCTTGCTGGAGGCGGCCTGGCTGGTGGAGCGGATGCTGTCCGGCCGAGAGGATCTGGCCGAGGCCTTGAGGAAAAGCAGGACGCGGCTGGCGGTGATGGCGCACGATGAGTTCACCACCGACGTGCCGGAGCACAGCGACCTTACGCCGCCGGAGTATTGGAACAAGCGGGCCCGCGGGCTGGGGGCCACGCGCCGGCGGCCGGCGGTCAGTTGCGGCGAAGAGAACCTGTTGAGCTACCCCGGCGACCCGTACGTGGGTGAGAACATCCTGATCCACGAGTTCGCCCATGCCATCCACGAGATGGGCTTGAACTCGGTCGACGAAACGTTCGATGCACGGCTTGCCGGCGTCTATGCCAAGGCAATGGAAACCCAGCTCTGGAAGGGCACGTATGCCGCCACGAACAAGAACGAGTACTGGGCCGAGGGAGTGCAGTCGTGGTTCAACACCAACCGCGTCAACACGCGCGACCACAACCACGTGGGCACGCGCGAGCAACTGAAAGAGTACGATCCGGCGCTGGCCGGCCTGATTGCCGAGGTGTTTGGCGACGACCCCTGGGTCTACTCGGTCCCGGCCGAGCGCAGCGCGCCCGGCCATCTGGACGGCTACCGCCCGGAGGACGCCCCGCGCTTCACCTGGCCTGACCACATTCTCGAAGGTTTTAAGAGGTTCGAGCGGGGCCGCCGCGACTGACGCGACACCGGGCGGCCGGCGCGTTACCATGTTTTTCAGGTTGCCATGTCTTTTTGGCGGCGTGACGCGGTCCGGCGGCAAGACGAAAGGAAACATGATGCGCAAGCCAAGTTCTTTAAGGTGGGCCTCGATCGTGGCGCTATTGGCCGTGGGGGTGTGTTCATGGCTGGCGGGCGCCATGGCGGCCGAGCCGGCCGAGACGTCGGTGGTGTACGTCGGCAAAGGGCCGGGCAGCGGAAAGCAGATTGTTCTCATCAGCGGAGACGAAGAGTACCGTTCCGAGGAGGCCTTGCCGCAGCTCGGCAAGATTCTGGCCAACCATCACGGCTTCCGCTGCACGGTGCTATTTGCCATCGACCGCGAAGACGGCACCATCAATCCAAACCAGAACGACAACATCCCCGGCCTGGAGGCGCTCGAATCGGCCGACCTGATGGTGATCTTCACTCGCTTCCGCCGCCTGCCGGACGAACAGATGAAGCACATCGTCGAGTACGTCGAGTCGGGCCGCCCGATCATCGGCATGCGGACCTCGACGCACGCCTTCGACCTGGAGACGGGCGAGTACGCCAGGTACGGTTGGCGCAGCACCGAGTGGGATGGCGGATTCGGCCGCCAGGTGCTGGGAGAGACCTGGATCAGCCATCATGGCAAGCACGGCAGCCAGAGCACTCGCGGCCTGGTTGCCGACGGCGCGGGAGACCATCCGATCTTGCGGGGCATCGGCGACGGCGACATCTGGGGCCCGACCGACGTCTATGGCGTCCGGCTGCCTTTGCCCGGCGACAGTCAGCCCCTGGTGATGGGCCAGGTTGTCGAAGGCATGAAGCCGACCGATGAGCCGGCCGCGGGCGCCCAGAACGAGCCGATGATGCCGATCGCCTGGGTGAAGACGTACACCGGCTCGCGGGGCAAGACGGGCCGGGTCTTCACGACCACGATGGGCGCCAGCCAGGATCTTGCCAGCGAAGGGCTGCGTCGTCTGCTGGTGAACGCCTGCTACTGGTGCCTGGGGATGGAGGAGCAGATTCCGGCCAAGTCGAAGGTCACGTTGGTGGGCGACTACGCTCCGCTTCCCTTTGCGACCGGCAAGTTCAAGCCCGGCGTGAAGCCTGCCGACCACGCCGCCCAGTAGGGAGAAGTAACTTGGTAGCCGCGTTTCGCGGAACGTGTCCGTCGCGTAGCCTCGTCCGTCAGAACGCGGAACCCGCCAGAACGATCTCTGAGGAACACCTGTCGCATTTCAATATTGCTGCAAACGGTGCAGGAAGGCAAAAAATATGAGGTCTTCGAAAAGGACCGGACCCTACGGCAGATGACGCGAAAGCTGCATTGCGAGGACGGCAAGGAGCCGGATAAGCATTTCTTAAGGTTTACTGCGGTTAACGGGAAGACGAAGCTGACTCAAGTAGGTGAGGCGCCGATCCCCGCTGAAGACTCATAGAGGGGCGAGCCCGAGCGAAACTAGAGAAAAGAAAGGGGACATTCTACTTTTAAGGCCACGAAAGTTGCTGAGACAAAGGGGACATTCAACTTTCTAAGACAGCAAAGTAGAATGTCCCCTTTCTTCGTGGCAGCCTCCAGCCTAGGCGACAAGGGGGACACGGGGGACGCGGGGGAAGGGACGAATGCTGGGGCACGCTTATCGCTTTGCCCCAGGCACCCGCGGGCAACCCCATGGCCGGTCGGCGAACTTTCGCCCGGCGGCGGTTGTCCTGAATGGCAACTGCTCTAAACTGGGTGACGCGCATGATCAATAACTCGCCCGTCAAGACGCTGGTCCATAAGGACCTGACCATCGAGGGATACTCCAGAGCGGCGGTGCAGACCTACTGGCGGATTCCCGAGCTGAAGCTGGGGTTCGACTTCGGCGCCCAGCCCTGGTCGTTCATGGGCACGCCCACCTGGTTCGTCTCGCACACCCACCTGGACCACGTGGCCGCGCTGCCGGTCTACGTCGCCCGGCGGCGGATGATGAAAATGGAGCCGCCCACCATCTATCTGCCCGAAGCGGCCGTCGAACCCGTCCAGCGGATTCTCAAGCTGTTCACCCGGCTCGACCGCGGCCGGCTGCCGTGCCAGCTCGTCGCCACGCGGCCCGGAGACGAAATCGAGATCTCGCGCGAACACGTGGTCACCGTGTCGGCCACGCGGCACACGGTCCCCTCGCTGGGGTTCGTCGTCTGGGAGCGGCGGCGCAAGCTGAAGGCCGAGTATCAGCAGCTCAGCGGCGAGCAGATCCGCGATTTACGTCTGGGCGGCACCGAGGTGACCGAGGAGCGCCGCTTGCCGCGGCTGGCGTACCTGGGCGATAGCGCCCCGGATGGGCTCGACAGTTGCCCCGCCATGTTCGAAGCCCAGGTCCTGATCACCGAGCTGACCTTCGTGGCGCCCGGACACCGCAAGGAAAAAATCCACAAGTTCGGCCACATGCACCTGGACGACCTGCTGGCCCGGCGCGAACGGTTCAAGAACGAGCTGATCGTGGCGGCCCACTTCAGCACCCGTTATCACGTACAGCAGATCCGGCACATCGTCGGCCAGGCCGTTCCCGACATGCTCGACGGGCGGTTGCACCTCTGGCTGTGATGCGCGGCGTTCAGCCTCCGGCAGCGCGGCCTGTTAGAATAGAACTTGTGCAACGCGAGATTACGCATTTTGCTGGTTCGACTGCCAGGGCGGCCTACGTCCACGTGCCTTTCTGCCGGCACCGCTGCGGCTACTGCAACTTCACCGTGGTCGCCGGCCGCGACGACTTGGTCGACCGCTACCTGGAGGCACTGGCCCGGGAGCTCTCCTGGCTCGAGCGGCCGCGGCCGGTCGACACGCTGTTCATCGGAGGCGGCACGCCCACGCACCTGGCGGCGGCGCAGCTCGAACGGTTGCTGGCGACGGTGCTGGAATGGTTTCCGCTCGATCCGGGCGCCGAGTTCAGTATTGAAGGCAATCCGGCCGACGTGGACGACGAGCGCGTGAGGATCCTGGCCCGGCACGGCGTGACCCGGATCAGCCTGGGCGGACAGTCGTTCGATGCAAGAAAGCTTGCCATCCTGGAGCGAGATCACCGGCCGGCCGGCGTGGCAAGGGCGGTGGAGCTGGCGCGGGAGCGGATCGGCTCGGTTTCGCTCGATCTGATCTTTGCGGCTCCCGGAGAAACCCTCGACGTCTGGCGAGCCGACCTGGCGGCCGCTTTGAAGCTGCGGCCCGATCACCTATCCAGCTACGGGCTGACCTACGAGCGCGGCACTGCATATTGGAGCCGGCGCGCCCGCGGGCAGTTGAGCCCGGTCGACGAGGAGACGGAACTGGCCATGTACGCCGAGGCGATCGATACGCTGTCGTCCGCCGGTTTCGAACATTACGAGGTTTCGAACTTCGCCCGTGCGGGCCATCGCTGCCGGCACAACGAGGTGTATTGGAACGCGGACGAGTATCATGCAGCCGGGCCGGGGGCGGCCCGCTACATCGGCGGACGCCGCGAAACCAACCACAAGAGCACCACCACCTGGCTCAAGCGGGTGCTGGCCGGGCAATCCCCCGTGGCCGAGTGCGAAACGCTGTCGGCCGAGGACAAGGCCCGCGAAGCCCTGGTCCTGGGGCTGCGCCGGCTGGAAGGCGTCGACCGCGTTGCCTTCGCGCGCCGCTGGCACCGCGACCTGGACGATCTGGTGGGACAGAGCCTCGAGCGGCTGGTCGGCTTGGGCCTGATCGACGATTCCCGGGGACGCGTGCGTCTCACCCGGAAGGGACTGTTCGTCAGCGACTCGATCTGGCCGGAGTTTCTGACTTGCTGAGGGGCCTGGGTCAGTGAACTGCCAGGCCAATACCAGGATCCCCACGCCGATGCACCACCAGGCGAACAGGTAGAGCCGGCCCTGGTACAGCCAGCGCAGCAGCCAGTGGATTGCCAGCAGGCCAACGGCAAACGAGACAAAAGCGCCGGCCAGTAGGGGCCCGGCCGACACGGACGTCGGCGCGTCGCCCGCCAGGTCGATGGCCGCCAGCACGCCGGCGCCCGTCAGCGCCGGCACGGCCAGCAGGAACGAGAAGGTAGCCGCCGCTTCGCGCGACAACCCCACGGCCAGGCCGGCTGCGATCGTGGTGCCGCTGCGCGAGATGCCGGGCAGCGGGGCCAACGCCTGGCATAGCCCGATCAGCAGAGCCTGACGGTAGCCCAATTCGGTGTAGGCGGTGTCGCCGGGTGGGTATTTGGCAATCCATAGCAGCATCAGGCCGTTGAGCGGCAGCATGCACCCGGTTAGCCACGCGTTGACCAGCAGGGGGCCGAAATACTCCTTGAGCAGCAGGCCGACGACGGCCGCCGGCAGCGTGCCCACGGCGATCAGACCCAAGACGCGGCGGTCCTGTCCGAGCAGTTGGAGAATCCGCCGCCAATAAACCACCAGGATCGTCAGCAGGGTGCCGAGGTGCAGGATGATCGTAACCAACAGCTCCGGCTCGCCCAGCTCGCGCGAAGTGAAGACGCCGAACAGCTTGCTCGCCACGACCAGGTGACCGTCGGAACTGATCGGCAGGAACTCGCTGATGCCCTGCACGATGCCCAGGATGATGATTCGCAGATAATCCATGGCAAGCAGCCAAGTATAGCCTGTCGCGGCCGCTGGAGTCTTGATTTCGCGGGGCAATGAGCACCGCACGGCGGCCACAAGGCCTTGTTCGTCGGGCCTCTTTGCCGGCTTGGGGAGATTTGCCATAATGGGTTCATGTTCAAGAATCTGAGTCCGAAGGCGCTCGGCGTTTCGGCCAGTCAAGGCGAATTGATCGAATTGGCGCTTTCGTTCGGGTTTCGAGGCATCGATCTGGACCTGGTCCAGTTTGCCGAGCAGGTGCGAGACCAGGGGTTGCCCAAGGCGCGCCGGCTGTTGGACAGCGCCAAGCTGCGGATCGGCACGTTCGCCCTGCCCTTCGAGCTGGACGCCGACGACGAGGCCTGGAAACAGGGTCTCGACAAGTTGCCCGAGCTCGCCTCCCTGGCGCACGAGCTCGGCGCCAAACGCTGCCAGACCACGATCGCGCCGGCCAGCGACACGCGGCCGTACCATCAGAACTTCGAGTTCCACCGCCAGCGGCTGACCGAAGTCGCCGGCAAGCTCGAGCCGGCGGGCGTACACCTGGCGGTCGGCTTCGAGGCCTGGGCCCACGAGCGCGAGGGCAAGGCGTTCGAGTTCATCCACGACTTGGATGCGCTGTTGGTGCTGTTGGGCACGGTGACGGCCCGAAACGTCGGGCTGGCCATCGACCTCTGGCAGGTCTGGGCCGCGAGCAGTTCGCTGGAAGCCGTCCGCGGCAGGCTCAAGCCTGGTCAAATCGTGACCGTGGCGGTGGCCGACGTCGAGCCGGGCGACTGTGCCGCCCCGGACGAGTGCCCGCCGACGTCGCGGCGATTGCCCGGAGAGACCGGCATCATCCAGGTGACCGAGGCCTTGGCGATGCTGTCGTCGCTGGGCTACGACGGTCCCGTGACGCCGTGCCCCGACAGCAGCCGCTTTGCCGGGATGCGACGCGACCAGATCGTCAAGCTATGCGGCCAGAAGCTGGACGAGGTCTGGAAGGCGGCCGGGCTCAAGTCCGCCGGCGCGGGAATTGGCGCCCGGCGCTGATCCGACGGCCGTGCGCGCCGAATCGGCCGGGCATTCTGGCCAATTCTTTAATACCGTCTGTGCGGCCTTTCATGCCCGCGGCGGGCCGATTGAATCTCTGCAGCCCCGTTTCGCTTAGCGCCCCATTGGCCGCCGGTCGATCGCATATACAGATGCTCCGCTGCCGGGGAGGCAGCGCGGCACGGCGGGCACCCTTGCCTGGTGGTCACGGACGAATGACACTTCGCCGCTGTTGGCCTGCGCTGGTGGCTGTGTCGCTGGCTGGCACGGCCGGCTGGGGCCATGGGCAGCACCCCATGGCCGGCACGTCGACCGTGGCGGCCCGGCGGACAGGGCAAGCGGCCTCCCTTTTGCCGTGCCGACCCCCTTGCCTGGTTCGGATCGAGCGAGCAGCCCACGTCGTCACGGCCGGCTATCCCTCGGACCAGGCACCGCCGGAGATCGATTCGGCTACGGCCCTGTCGGTTGAAATCAGCCGGGCCAATGGGCCGCCGCGTACTTTGATCCGCGACGTGCGCGTCGTGCCGCGGCCGATTCCCCACGATGGCCCCGTCAAGCGGCTGCCGTCTCCCGCCGACGCGTGGTCGTCCATGCTGGTCCTCAGTGTGCCTCCTCATGGCCACCCGATGGGGACTGCGTCGCGGCAAGCCGAGGAGCACGTTCGTCGGGGCGACGAGCTTGCGGATCGCGGAGCGCTGTTCTCCGCGCGGGCGGCGTTCGTTAGCGCGCTCGACGTGCTGAGCCAAGGGTTGGATGCCGAGTCGGCCGGCGTACACTACAGCCGGGCCTTGGCCGCCGGCCTCTTGGCCCTGGAAGAGGCGGAACACTTTGTGCCTTCCGGCGGGGACGCAGCCGGGATCGACCTGGCTGTCTCGATCAGCGCTCACCGCACGCCGGTGCTCAAGGGCCTGCCCCGCGCCGACCTCACGGCGGAGACGGCCCGCGAGGCTTACTTCACGTTTGCCCGGGAGCAACTGGGGGTGGCGGCCGGAACGGAGCCGGCCGGCTCGATGGCTCTGTACGGGCTGGGCAAGGTCTACACGGCGCTAGCCGGTCACGAGCCGCCCGTTCAATCCGCCGATTCCAAGGCGATGGTCTTTCACCAGGCCGCCCTGGCCACCGATCCCGGCAACGCGCTGGCGGCCAACGAGCTAGCCGTGCTGCTGGTTCGCCGCGGGCGATACGAAGCCGCCCGCGAGCTGCTCGAGCGGAGCGTGCCGATCTCGACGCGCTAGAGCGGGGTTCACGCAGAGTAGCCGTCACGCTCCGCGTGACGAGCTACCTCACGCGGAGCGTGAGGGCTACTATAACGGCGGCGAGCTCGAGGTCTCGGGGAAGCATGGCTACCGGAGCACTGCTTCTCGGTCCCGACAGGTCGGGACCTCCAAGCAGTGGCACTCGTCCGCTTGCTTGGCGAACGCATACGTGCCGAAGAGCACGCCGGTCCAGACGGCGTTGCCGTAAAGCGTGTACTTGAAGAAGGGTAGGCCGGCCAGGTAGCAAGCCGCCAGGCCGCCGGCCGTGTGGGGATACATGCTGCCGAACATCCAGACGGCCCCGTTGGTTGCCAGAAAGAACGCCAGCGAACAGAGCACCGAACAGCCCGCGGCCCGCAGAATCAGCCGGCGTCCGGCCAACAGCGGGCGCAAGTATACGCCCAGCGCCAGCGCGGCATACACCACGATCATCGTGCGCACGTCGTACGGCCCGATGATCGCGTCGCTGAGCAGCAGGGCGACCAGCGGCACGGCCAACGCCACCGCCCGGCGGCGATACCAATAACCGGCGAACAGCGCCACGGCGGCCACCGGAGTAAAGTTGGGCCAATGGGGCAGTAACCGGCCGGCCACGCACAGCCCCACCAACAGCGAGAACATCGCCACCGCGCTTTGCCACTGCTTGCTCATCGTTTTCTTACCTCGTGCTACTGCCGGTCGTTATACTCGATGAACTCCCAGCGGACTACGTCCGACGCCGCCGGCTGGTACACGCCGAAGCTGCGGTCCGCCCGCTTGCCGTTGACCGAGTACATCCAGTTCTTCTTGCCGGCCCCCTGGTTCTTCAGGTCGTCGATCTGGGTGGCAAAGGCCGTTTCGCCCCGGCCGGTGTACTTCAACGCGATTCCATGCGGGCTCTCACTGGCCGCCTGCATGGCATCCAGCACCGTCATGCCGTCGCTCCAGGCGAGACGGGTAAAGTGCTTTTCCACGCCGTCGCCATAATCGATCACGACCCGTACCGTCTTGACTTTCGGCCTGGGCGCCGCTGGAGCGTCGCCGGCAGGTTTTTGTAGCGCCCTGCCCGAAGCCGCCGCGGCCAGCAGGCAGCAGACAAACGTCCCCAGCAGCAGTGCTCGCGGGCGGCCTGGTCCGGCATTCATGCAACTCTTTCTCCCGATCCCGCCTGCCCGCTCCCAAAAACCAGCGACATTGTACAATTGATTAGGCCGCATTGACAGCCGCACTCGGCGAGTCGGCCCTGTCGCCGGGTGGCCGGATGGTATACGATTCTGCGCTGGGCCGGTGCCGCTGGCGCCGGCAAGGCGTGAAATGGCACATTTCAGTAGCCGGAAGGATTCGAATGGCTGACGCACCTGCCGCCAGGCTCACGTTTGCCGAGCCGGACATCGCCGTTCTCTCGCTCGATGCTCCCGATAAGGGGGCCAACATCCTGTCGCTGTCCGTGCTGGCCCAGTTGGAGCGGCTGCTGGACCAGTTGCAGCCGCGGCAGGACCTGGCGGGGCTGATTATCCGCTCGGCCAAGCCGGGCATCTTTATCGCCGGCGCCGACATCCGCGAGTTCGCCGCGTCGTTCGACGTTCCCAAGCAGCAGACCATCGGCGTGGCCACCCGCGGCCGCACGCTGTTTCAGCGGTTGAGCAAGTGCCCGTTCGTCACCGTGGCCGCCATCGACGGAATCTGCGTGGGAGGCGGCGCCGAGCTGGCCATCTGGTGCGACCGGCGGATCATGACGACGAGCGACCGGGCGCAGTTCGGCTTTCCGGAAGTCAAGCTGGGACTGTTTCCGGGCTGGGGCGGCACGGCGCGGACGCCGCGGATCGTGGGGCTGGCCAATGCCGTCGAGCTGATCACCGGCGGCGAATCGATCGACGGCCGGGCCGCCGCCGCCATGGGGCTCACGAGCGACCTGGTCGACAGCGAGCGATTGGACCAGGCCGCCGTCGCCCTGGTGCGGGCCGAACAGACCTCCCGCGAATATCTAGCCGACCGCCAGCGCTGGAGTAGGCCCCTGGACATCAGCGAAACGGAGCTGGCCTTCCTGGGTGCGACGGCGTCGGCCTACATCCAGCAGCAAACCAAGGGTCAGTACCCGGCGCCGCTGGCCGCCTTGGAAGTGATGCTCGGCTCGGCGGGGCTGGATGTGGAGGAAGCCGGCCGGCAGGAGGCCGAAGCCTTTGCCGAGCTGTTCGGCACGCCGATCAATCGTGCTCTGATCAACGTGTTTTTCCTGATGGACCGCAACAAGAAGGACCCCGGCGTGGAGGCCAAGTCGAGCCCACGGCCGGTGCGGTCGTTGGGAGTTTTCGGCGCGGGGATCATGGGCTCGGGCATCTCCGCCGCCGCCGTCAAGCGTGAAATCGCCGTAACGATTACCGACACGGCACAGCCGGCGCTGGCGGCCGGTGTCAAAAACATCCTGGAAGAAGCGTCTTACAACCGGCAGACCGGCGGGCCGGACGTGCAGCGGATGTCGAAGATCGCTCCCCTGGTCAACGCCACCACCGTCATCGACGAGTTCAAGAGCTGCGAGCTGGTGATCGAAGCGGTGGTCGAGAACCCAAAGGTCAAGCAGGACTTGTATGCCCGGATCGAGCCTTTGTTGAGCAACGAGACGGTCCTGGCCTCGAACACGTCGGCCATTTCCATCGGCCGGTTGGCCGAGGGGCTCAAGCGTCCCGATCGGTTTTGCGGCATCCACTTTTTCAACCCGGTACGAAAGATGCCGCTGGTGGAAGTGATCCGCGGGCCGAAGACCAGCGACGCCACCGTGGCCACGGCGGTGGCTTTTGCCAAGGCCATCGGCAAATCGCCGATCGTGGTCAACGACGGGCCCGGCTTCCTCGTGAACCGGCTGCTGCTGCCCTACATGAACGAGGCCCTGGAGTTGTTGCAGGAAGGCGTCGAGATCAAGGCCATCGAGCAGGCGGCCAAGAGCTTCGGCATGCCGATGGGCCCGATCACGCTCTACGACGTGGTGGGTTTGGACACCGCCTTGTTCGCCGGCCAGGTGATGCACGAGGCCTTTCCCGACCGCATCGGCCAGTCGGCCGTGTTGAGCGCCATGGTCAAGGCGGGCAGGCTGGGACAAAAAGCGGGCCGCGGCTTCTTCTCGTACCAGGACAAGCAGGGGCGCGGGCAAAGCGACCCTTCGCTGGCCGAAGTGCTAAGGCCCTTGGTCCGCAAGCAGGTGAAGCTGAGCGAAGAGGAGATTGTGGCCCGGTTGTTTCTGCCGATGGTGCTCGAGGCGACGCGGGTGCTCGACGAACAGAAGGTCCGCGATCCACGCGACGTCGACCTGGGGTTGATCTATGGCATTGGGTTTCCCGCTTTCAAGGGGGGACTGTTGTTCTGGGCCGACACGCTGGGAGCGGCCAAGCTCGTGGAGATGCTGAAGCCGCTGGAGCCGCTCGGACCGCGCTACCAAGCGACGGCGATGCTGCTATCGCTGGCCAACAGCGGCGGGCGGTTCTACGGATGAAGAGGGCCGGCTTGAACAGGAACGGCCGTTGCCGCGGCCGGTGAACTTGGCAGCTTTTTCGGAGACCCTGCGGGGTTTCGGGAGATAGACGTATGAAAGAAGCCGTGGTGGTGGACTGCGTGCGGACGCCGATCGGCCGCGCGCACAAGGATAAGGGCGTGTTTCGTGACGTCCGCAGCGACGACCTGGCGGTCGCCGTGATCAAGGCGCTCGTCGAGCGGACCGGTATCGACCCCGCCGAGATCGAGGACGTCGTGCTGGGCAACACGCAGCAGCAAGGCGAGCAGGGGCTGTGCGTGGCCCGCACCGTGGCCTTGATGGCCGGTCTGCCGCTGGCCACCGGCGGAGCCACCATCAATCGGCTTTGCGGGTCGAGCCTGCAGGCGCTCAACCAGGCCTCGCACGCAATCATGGCCGGCTTTGAAGACGTGCAGATCGTGGGAGGCCTGGAGCACATGCACCACATCGCGATGGACAAGGGGATCGACATCAATCCGAAGCTGTTCCATCGTACCAGCAAGGGCGCGCTGAACATGGGGATCACCGCCGAGTTTCTGGCCCAGACGCAAGGCATCTCGCGGCAGGCGCAGGACGAGTTTGCCCTGCGAAGCCACCGGCGGGCGGCCGCCGCCCATGCGGCCGGCGAGTTCAAGCCGGAGATCGTGCCCGTCTGGGGGCGCGACGAGACCGGCAACCGAACCCTGGTCCAAGTCGATCAGTGCGTCCGCCCCGATACCAGCGCCGAGGCGCTGGCCGCGCTCAAGCCCGCGTTTATGCCCGGCCTGGGGACGGTCACCGCCGGAAACAGCTCGCCGTTGAACGACGGCGCGGCCGCGCTGTTGATCATGTCGCGTGAAAAGGCCAAATCGTTGGGGCTCACGCCGCTGGCCCGCGTGCTGGCCACCGCGGTGGTGGGGGTCGACCCGGCCGTGATGGGCACCGGCCCCGTGCCGGCCACCCAAAAGGCGCTCAAGCGGGCGGGTCTCAAGCTGGACGACATCGAGATCGTCGAGCTGAACGAGGCCTTCGCCTCCCAGGCGCTGGCCTGCATCGAGATGCTCGGCCTGGACGAGGAACGGGTGAACGTCCGTGGCGGGGCGATTGCCATCGGCCACCCGCTGGGCGCCAGCGGCGCCCGCATCACCACCACGCTTTTGCACAACATGGTCGATCGGGGCGCTACGTTGGGCCTGGCCACGATGTGCATCGGCGTCGGGCAGGGGATCGCCACGATCTTCGAACGCGTGTAAATGTCCATGGAATCAACCGACGCCACGATCGTGTCGCTGTTCTTGCGGCGCGCGGCGGCCGACGCCGGCGGGATCGCGCTCTGGGTGCGGCGGGGCGATGCGCTGGCCGCCTGCCGCTGGGCGGAATTGGCCGACGACGTGCGGCGGACCGCGGGTGCCCTGGAAAAGCTGGGCGTGACGCCTCACGACCGCGTGATCCTGATCTCGCCCAACCGCTACGAGTGGATCATCAGCGACTTGGCGATCCAACTCGCCGGCGCCGTCCACGTGCCGGTCCACGTGTCGCTGTCCGGTGCCCAAATGGCCTACCAGATCGCCGACAGCGGCGCCCGGCTGGTGCTGTTGGCGGGAGCGGACCAGGCGGCCTTGCTCGCCGCCCACCTGGCTCGCCAGAGCGACGCGTTTCGAGACGTGCAGTTTGTTTCCTTCGATCCGTGTCCGGCCATCGGGCCGGCCGAAGTGCGGCGTCTGGCCGACGTGGCTTCCGAGGTCGATCGTGCCACGGCGGCGAGGATCGAAGAGCGGGCCGTCAGCCAGACCAGGCCGGCGGACCTGGCCACGATTCTGTATACCTCGGGCACGACCGGCGAACCGAAGGGGGTGATGCTCAGCCAGCAGAACCTGGCCTCGAATGCGCTCGGCACGCTGGAAGCGTTTGGTCAAAAGGCCGACGACCTGCGGCTGACCTGGCTCCCCTTGAGCCATATCTTTGCCCGGACTTGCGACCTGTATACCTGGATCGCGTCGGGCAGCCAGCTCGCCTTGGCCGATAGTCCGGAGGCGGTGATCGCGAACTGCGGCGAGCTGCACCCCACGCTGCTCAACGGCGTGCCCTATTTCTTCGAGAAAGTGCAGCGTTGGCTGGTCCAGCAAGGCCTCGACCGCCAGCCGGGCAGCCTGCTGGGCTTGTTCGGGGGCCGGCTGAGAGCGGGCTGCGCGGGAGGGGCGCCACTGCCGGAGCACGTCGCCCGCTTTTACGAGAGCCAGGGGGTGCTGTTGGCGCAGGGCTACGGGCTGACGGAAAGCTCGCCGGTGATCAGCACCGAAACCGACTCGGCGAGGAAGCTGGGGACCGTCGGCCGGCCTATTCCGGGCGTTGAAGTGCGCATCTCGCCGGAGGGCGAAATCCTCACCCGCGGCCCGCACGTCATGCTCGGCTATTGGAACAAGCCCTCCGCCACCGCCCAGGCCATCCGCGACGGCTGGCTGTACACGGGCGACCTGGGTGAGCTCGACTCGGACGGGTTCCTGCGGATCACCGGACGCAAGAAAGAATTGATTGTCACCTCCGGCGGAAAAAACATTGCACCGACGTACATCGAGGCCCTGCTCACCTCCGACCCGCTGATCGAGCAGGCTGTGGTCGTCGGCGATGGCCGCAGTTGCCTGGCCGCCTTGATCGTGCCCAACCAGCCGGCCTTGCAGCCGGAGCTGGACCGCCTGGGGCTTGGCGAATGCGATGCGGCCGAGGGGCTGGCCGATCCGCGGGTCCGAGCGATCTATGCGCAGTGCATCGAGCAGCGGCTGTCGGACGTTTCGCATTACGAACAGGTCCGCCGGTTTGCCTTGCTGGACCGCCCCTTCTCGGTGGACCGGGGAGAACTGACGCTGACCCTCAAGCTGCGCCGCGGCGTGATCCAGTCGAACCATGCCGACACGATCGAGGCCCTCTACCAGGGGCCCGACGCTTGAGCGGCTGTGAATCAATCAGAATGCTTGTACAAGGCCGGTGGTTGCGGCACCTTTAAACAATGAGCTTCTGCGGGGATCTGTAGGTGTAGGTAGAGGTCGAAAGTACGGGTTCCTCTTCTCTGCTCGGGGAGATGCTGGTGCCGGGCATTGATTTTGAAGCCGTACGGTCTGAAGCGTCCATGGCCCAGGTCCTGAAACTGTTGGAGTTTGTCGCCCAACGCAGCAAGGGGGATCAAGTGCGAGGACCTTGTCCTGTACATCGGTCCGCGTCGCCACGAAGTCGGTCTTTCTCGGCAAATCTTGGCAAGAATGCCTATCGCTGCTTCCGTTGCGGTTCCGGAGGAAATCAACTGGACCTTTGGGCGGCAGCCACCAAGGCAAGCGTCCACGATGCAACCATTGACCTTGCGAGAAGCTTCATTTGGACGTTCCGTGGATTCATCGATGGTGAATGGTTCACGCCGCCTTCCAGAAGATACCGGCGAGCAGAGAAGAGGAACTCGTACTATGGCGCCGGAAAGCCACACACAGCGCAGCTCGGAAAACGGGGCTTTCTTGCCCTAAATCGTGAAGAGATGAGCAACGGGTTCGGTGGAGGCGACAGCAAACAAGCGGGCGATACAAAAACCCGCCTTGCCGACAGGTCGGACAAGGCGGGCCACCGTGGGTCAGATCACTCGGTGAATCGGTCGCGCCGCCCCGGGCGGCGAGATGGGCTCTGAGCCTGCTGCGAGCCCCTAGCGCTGCGAGGGGCGCCAGCCTCCGTCGTCGATCGTCGCGGGTCTGGTCGATGCGGGCTGCTGCTCGTGGCTGCCGCTGACGGGCGTTCGCTGAACGGCCGTGCGGATCACCGGTGGCTCATCGCCGGCAGAGGCACGGGCCGGCCACGAGACCGGCGTAAAACCCCAGGCCAACTGGACCGGATAAGCGGCCGTCCGGCTGTCCGGATCGATCAGCCGCGGCGCCGAGGTGGGCGCGCTGGGCGTCCGCTTGTTCATCTCGGAGTCGGGGAAAGCCGGCAGTTGGCTTTCACGCTGGGTGGGCGAGCTCTCGAACGTGGATGTGCCGGGCGAGGATCCGGGTGGCAACGTCGGCACCCCCGTGCCGCCGGTCGCGCCGTTATAGTAGGGTTGCCCGGCCGGCGCGTACGCCGGCGCCATGCCATAGGCCGGCGTGCCGCAAGGGTTGCAGGCCGGGGCGGCGGCCGCGACCGGCGCGGCCGGCACGAACGACACCACGGGGCGATACGTGGTATAGGCTACCATCCGCGTCTGCCGGACGTAGTTCACCACCGGCCGCATGCAGGTCACCGGGCAGCCGGTGCACGGATCGGTCGAGGTGAAGGGCCGCCAGGTCGTCACAGGAACCGTCGTGCACTGCGGCCGGTAGCAGGTCTGCGGCACGTAGTTGACGACCTGCTGCCCGCATGGATTGCAGGCCGCGGCGTAGCCGTACGGCTGGGCCTGGCGGTGATGGAACAGGCCGCCTCCTCGCCCGAACCAGTGGAACAGCGCCTCGCTGCGGCTGGGGGTGGCCAGCAACATGGCGGCTGCGCCGCAGGCCGCCAGGCAATGTCGCGCTTGGGATCGAATCATTTCTTTCACTCCGCGCTTTGGCGAAACATCTGATGTCCTTCGTTAAACAAGGCCGCGGACAAAGTGTCAAGCGGCCTTACGTTCGTTGGGCCCATTTGGTTGCACTTTTGTATTAGCTGGTGATTGCAGACTGCGCGGGCGGTGCCGCCGGGGTGGGATGTAGTGCGCCGCGCCGCTCTGCCTCGCTCAATCCAGACCGCTCTTGCGGCGCGGTAGGGTGGCCCACGAGCAAACGTAGGTCACGCTTGCAACCGGTGTGGCGAAAAATCGACAGCCGTCATGACCGGCACATCCGGTCAGGTCTGCTGCGGCCGGCGCGCTTCGTACAGGTCGTAGAGGTCGAACAGCGTCTCGCGCAGGTCGCCGCCGTGCCGCTCGAACGAGCGGGCCACGTCGTCCGGCCCGATCGACTGCGGGCCGGGAGGCAGCAGACGTTCCACGATGCGCCGGGCCGTTTCCAGGCGCGGCTGCACCACAAACAATTCGGGCAGGCCCACGTCGGCGTGCGACGTTACTAACAGGCCGCACTTCTGGCGGCGGCAGAATCGCTTGATCTTCCAGCGGTTCCAACGGCTGAGCTGTTCGTATCCGTCGATCACCAACTGCAAGGACGGGTTGCCCCGCTCGAGGGCGTCCAGGCCGGTGGGAAGCCGCCGCTGGCCGTCGTGCAGCGTGACCAGGTTCACGCCGCGGCCGGCGGCTTCGAGGGCGGGAATCAACGAGGCCAACAGGGTGGACTTGCCGCTTCCGTGCGAGCCCACGATCTGCCCCCACCAGCCGCTGGTGCGCAAGCGGTCGACCAGCCAGCCGGCCGATTCGCCGGCAGCAAAAACAAACGGGATGGCCCCTGGCCGAACGGCACGCGTGGAAAACGGATTGCTCTGCGGAAGGACCATTTTTTATTCGACCTGTTTTATTCGACCGGCAATGCCGCCGAGGCGGCGGTGAGCGACCCCAACTGGAACGGCTGCTCGGCCAAGAGCGGCTTGCCCCGGGCCAGGAAGACGCGGACCCGCACGCACCAGCGGATCTTGACGATGACCCCCTGGTAGCTCAGCGGGCTGTTGGGCAAACAGGTCTGAAACCGCCGTGGCCTGCGAAAGTCGGCCGGTTCATCCTGCTCCCGGCTCCAACGCTCGAAATGGTGGACTGCCAGGTCCTCGTCGCCTTGCCCCTCGGTGTGCCACAAGACCGACAACTCCACCGCCGAGGGCTCGACGGCCAGCATCCGCTCGATGCGGTATTCGCCTGAGAGGATCTCGCCCGGTTGATACGTGCGACGATGGCCGTCCAGGGAGATGCTCACGGCGTCGTTCATGCCGCCTCGCTTCCCTGGCCGGAAGGATAAACGTGCACCAGGAAGACCCGCTCGAAGTCGGGCCAGTGCACGACGTTTCCCTGGACGATCACTTTCCAGCTCACCTGGTTATGGTCGGCCCGAAACGAGTGCATCGCGCCCGCCGGGATGTCCAGGGAGCACTGGGCTTCCAGCGGCCGGCGGGGTTGAAGCTCGAAGTCCTGGCGGCGGAATAGCTCGTGCTGGTAGACGCGCCGCTGGACCGTGCGGGTATTCGTGCCCTGGCGGTAGGTGGCTTCCTCCTCGCAAATCAGCGAAACGGCAAGCCAGTTCATCTTCAGCCGGCCGGCCTGCGAGACAAAGACGCGGTAGGCGCCGCCCGGGTAAAGCGGGTGCTGCGAGATCTCCACGATCGTCGAACCGACTCCCGTGCTGATCAGCAACTGCCGCACCAGCACGATCACCAGTCCCAGCCCCACCAGCGCGAAGGGCACCACGAAAAGCGTCAGCCGCCAGTCGGGCTGGCCGGCCAGGTGATTTCGGACGGCCATCACCGCGAACACCGACACCACCGCGTTCCAGATCAAGCAGCCGATGAGGCCGGCCGCTAGCCCCCAACTGCTGCCGGCCGATGGAAGTCGAAAGGCCAGCACGGTTCCGGGGCTGTTGGTCACTTCCGCCGCGCCGGGCACATTGGGAAACCAGGGCTGGCTTTCGGGCTCGCGGTCGAAGAAGTCCAGGCGTTGCGAGCGCTGCGCCAGGGCCGCCCGCCGCTCGGCCGATTTACCCCAACCCCAAACGTAGTACGACAACCCGCCGCCACCGATGGCGATCAGCGATATCGGGAGCAGCAGCATCAACCACGTGTACCAGGTATAGCCCCGGGAGAGCACGACGCGCTGGGGATCGCGCGGATCGTACCAGCAGGGGTACTCGCGGCCTCGTTCGAAGCGCTCCAGGATCTTTCGCGTGGCGTCGCGATCGGCCATGTGGGGATCGGTGATCTCGTAGGGCGCCCAGACCGAGTACTGCTTCCCCTTGACCTCGAATTCGACGTGCAGGCGGGGAGCATAGGTGTCGCCGGAAGGCGCGCGGTCGAGCCGCACGTCGGTCACCCGGCAGATGTGCCGGACAAAATCGCGATTGACGCGCAGCTCCGGAATCGCCCAATAGACCAGAATCAGCGCGAGCAAGCCCCAGCCGACCGCGAAACAGAGTGCATAGGCGCACCCGAAGCCGAACGTGCCCAGCTCGCGTGAGCCGGTACGCCGGTCGCCGCGTTTCTTGCCGTAAAACCGCAGATAGCGAGCCAAGCCGGGCACGGCGGCACCGAAACCGAGGACTTCTGGTACGCGACGGCCCCAGGCGGCACGTCACGCCCTCGCCGGGGCCGGGCGGCCTGGCAAGGGAAAACCATGATTCTAGCGGAAGCCCAAGACGTTCCGAAACGCCCGCGGCGCGGGTTGTCCGCTTGCCAGCCGGCTCGAGCCGTCCTCCAGGGTGTGCGGCAGGAGGGACGCGCGGGCATCCATTCCGGCGCGCCCCTGTCCTCGACTCGCAGCAGCCGTGCTTCGAACGATGCGCTAAGCAGTGACCGTCTGCCGCTTGCTCGTGCGGTAGAAGCCGATCCCTTCCAACGCCTTGTACACCTCGTCGAGCGTCTTTTCTCCGAAATTGGAGATCGCCAGCAGATCCTGGCGCGTGCAGTTCAACAGATCGCTGACCGTAAAGATGCCACGCTCCTCGAGGCAGTTCGTCGTGCGAACCGACAGGCCAATCTCGGCCGTGCTCATCTCCAGACGTTCGTGCATGCCTTTGGCATTCTCGTCGGCCGAACTCAAGGGGATGCGTGTCATGGGTTCCCTCCCAATTGGACGCGCCGGGAAATACGAAACGGCCGCGCGGCAAGGCCCGGCGGGTTCCATCTGCCGCGCGACCGACGAGTATAACGGCTCCGGCCCAAACGCGAACTACTTTTCCGCAATTTTTCGCGGCCGGCGTGCTAGCATGCTAGCAGGAGTCAGAAGTCAGAAGTCAGAAGTCAGAGGTCAGAAGGCAGAAGGCAGAAGGCAGGAGTTCCACCTCCGGTGGACCTTCTGTCCCCCCTTCCCCCGCTCTCCCCTTCCCCTCTTCCTCCTTCCTCCTTCTGCCTTCTACCCGCCTCAGGCCAGCTTTCCGCGGCCCTCGATGGGCCACACGGCAACCAGCGCTCCACGCCGAAAGCAATGGAAATGGTCGTGCAGCACGGTCGTCAGGTCGGCGTAGCCTGGAATCAACTCCAGGCGGTCGCCGATCCTCAGGTCCCGGGCCGATGCCGCGAGCTCCAGCTCTCCGTGCTCGGCGCTGAGACGCTTGACGCGGATGTCGTCACGGCCCAGCACCAAGGGTGGATGGACCTCGATGTTCAACGTCTTGCGGCCGGCATCGATGATGGCCCGCCCAGGCGCGGGCCGGCTCACGACGGTCGCCACGACGGTCAGGGCGTAGCCGAGCTGCGACACCTGGCACTTGTGGCGGTAGTAGGCATCCATGAAGATCGCTCCGCCCGCCTGCACTTCGGTCACTCCCGGCTGGCCGATGCTGTAAAGGTAGGAGCCGGTCCCGGCGCAGGAGACGATCGGGCAGGCGATCCCCGACGTTTCCAGCAGCCGCCGCGTCTCGACCAGGGTACCGAGCGCCTCGCGGATTCTTGCCCCTTTTTCGTCGGGGTCGGGCACGGTGAGCAGGTGGCCCTCGTAACCCATGATGCCGGCCAGCTCGATGCCCGGCAGGCCGGCCAGCAGGCGAGCCAGCTCCAGGGCCGGCTCACCCGGCTGCACCCCCACCCGCGCCAGGCCGATGTCGACTTCGATCAGCACCCGCTGCTTGAGCCCCGCTTCGGCCATGGCGCGGCTCAGCGGGATCGCCTGGTCGGCATGGTCGATGCACACGATCGGATCGGCGACGCGCCGCAGCGCGACCAGCCGCCGCAGCTTTTGCGGACCGACGATCATGTTGGCGATCAACAGGTCGCGCACGCCGCCGGCGGCCATCACCTCCGCTTCGCCCAGCTTGGCGCAGGTGATGCCGATCGCGCCGGCGTCCAGCTCCAGCCGGGCGATGGCCGGGACCTTGTGCCCCTTGGCGTGCGGGCGCCAAGCCACATTCCGCCGGCGGCAGGTTTCGGCGACCGTGCGGATATTGGCTTCCATCACGTCGAGGTCCAGGCAGAGGGCCGGCGTGTCCAAGTCGTCCTTGGTCTGGCCGAGCTCGTTCATTACCGATGGTCCTGAGGGTTCGTAGTGGGAGTCAGAGGTCAGAGTCAGGAGTCAGAGCATCGTAGCTGAATTCGCCAGAATTCAGGTCTTCCAGCAAAAAGTTGAAGAAAAACATTGAGACAACGCCGCGCGCCAAGTATACCCAACACCAGTCGAGTCAACCTGGTTGCCCGAGAGGTGAACTATGAACTGCCCGAGAGGTGAACCCATGAATCCGCGACTCCGATTGTGTCATCCAGTTCGCAGGTCTATTGATCGAGCACGGCGATTGCTGTTCTTGCTGGCCGCCGTGGGAGGGGCCACGTTCGCCCTGGCCCAGCAACCCGCCGGCGAGACGCCGATCGGGCCCAAATGGTGGCCTTCGCCCTGGGGCGCGGACGACCAGCGCGGCGCCGCCAACCTGCTGACGGCCGAGAAAGTGCTCGAAGCCAACCAACTGGTCAGCCAGGGCAAAGTGTACCAGCTCGGACGGCTGTACGAGCACGGCATGCCGCTACCCGGCAAGCGGCACTATAGTCTCACCATCCCCGGCTCTCCCACGGGTCCGCCGCAAGGCGACAACCGGATCGTCTCGCACGATGAGCTGGTCAGCGCCGAGATCGGCCAGGTCGGCACCCAGTTCGACGGGCTGGGGCACATCGGCTGCCGCATCGACGGTGAGGACTATTTTTACAACGGTTTCAAGGCGTCCGAGTTTGCCACGGCCTACGGCCTGGAGAAGCTGGGCGTGGAAAACGTGGGGGTGTTTTACACGCGGGGCATCCTGTTGGACGTGGCCGGCCTGCGCAAGACCGAGCGGCTCATGCCCGGTCACGTCATCACCTCCGACGAGCTGAAGGCCTGCTTGAAGGCGTCGGGCGCCGAGATCCGCCCCGGCGACGTCGTGTTGATCCACACCGGGCACGGCAAGCTCTGGATGAAGGACAACGAAACCTACGGCAGCGGCGAGCCGGGAATCGGCATGGAGGCGGCCCGCTGGCTGACCGATCAGAAAGTCGCCTTGATCGGCGCCGACACCTGGGCCATCGAGGCGGTGCCCGCCGAGGATCCGAATCGCCCCTTCCCGGTGCACCAGTGGAACCTGACCCGCCACGGCGTGTACCACCTGGAGAACCTCGATCTGAGCGAGTTGGTCGCCGACAAGGCATACGAGTTCGCCTTCATTTTTTCGCCCTTGCGGTTGAAGGGCGCCACCGGCTCGCCCGGCAACCCAATCGCGGTGCGGTAAACCAGGCCCTGACGTGCCTCCGCGATGGCAAGGCGCACGGCCGGATCATCTTGAACATCCGGCCTCGAACCTGGGACGTGCCCCGAGCACGGTGGGAAGCTTGTCGCAGTTATTCGATCATCGAGCGGTGTCTCGCCTGGCGGCCTCGCTGTTCGAGGCGGCCGGCGCGCCGCTGCTTGAAGCAAGCCTCGTCGCCGAGCACCTGGTCTGATCGTGCTGGATCCGAAGTCGTTCTGCCCGATCGACGAGTTCAAGCGTCTCATGGACGGCCTGGTGGCGTACATTAAGTCGTCGCCGCCCGCGGCCGGCTTCGACGAGGTGCTCGTTCCCGGCGAGCCCGAGTTCCGCACTCTCCGCCGCCGTTCGATCGAAGGCATTCCCATCGACCCCGTGACCCTCAGTGCAATCCGCGACCACGCCTCGGATGACCCCATTCATGGGATCCGCCGTGTTGGAGACGCGGATGAGGCGAGCGGCTAAGGCAAGAAGAAATCGGGGTCCGCGCGATTGGCCCCAGTGGGTCGGCACAGCGATCCGGAACAACGCGCCTGCCAACTGGAGGATGTCGTACAGGCCAGTGTCCACACCGACGGCATAGCACATCAGCGTGAAGAAGCAGACGGGGCGTCGGCATACGGAGTATGCCTGCTACTATTGAGACAAAACTTGCCTTCCGCCGCGAAGCCAACGATGATATCCGGCACGTCACTGGGGGAGACACTGCGGGGACGATTGCCTCGCGGCAACCAAAGAGGGAGACTGCACCATGGGCTTGATCATCGGCTTGCTTCACTCTGGGATTCGATCGCGAGGGTTGTCGATCGCGACCATTTGCGGGTGCCTTCTGGCCGCGGGGGCGACGATGGCGCCGGCGGCGGCCGGGCAGGAGTCGGCGGGCGAGGCGCGGTTCGTCGACCTGTCGCTGTTGGTGGCGCCGGAGCTGCCGTGCACGTGGCCGGCGGGATGGCCGTTCTTCCAGATGAACCCCTACCTGCGGATCGGGCCGACCAGCGCCTACAATAGCGAGATCCTTACGATCGACCCCAACACCGGCACGCAACTCGATGCGCCGCCGCACTCGATCCCGCGCAGCAATACCCGCCTGCCCAACGCCGGACGCTACGGCGACCTGTTCACCGAAATGATCCCGGCCTGGCAGTTCGGCGGCGAAGCCTGCGTGATCGATTGCCGCGACTTGCTCGACGCCGCGCCGCCGGGCCGCAGCAGCATCGTCCAAAAAGAACACGTCATGGCCTGGGAGCGCGAACACCGGCCGCTCGAAGAAGGCGACGTGGTGCTGTTCTACAGCGGCTATAGCGACAAGTATTACCAGCCCTTCCCCGCGGGCCGGCGGTTCATCGCCGATCCGCTCGACGGCAAGGCACCGGCCTGGCCCGACCCGGATCCGGAGTGCATGGAGTACCTGGCCAGCCGCAAGGTGATGACGCTGGGCACCGACAGCCCCAGCATGGGACCGATTCCCTTCCTCGCCGAACCGACCCATATCGCGGGGCTCAAGCACGGCATGATCTGGACCGAGGGAGCGGTGGGCCTGGGCGCCCTGCCCACCACCGGCGCGTACTACTGCATGGTCGGACCCAAGCACGCCGGCGGCGCGTGCAGCGAGGGGCGGGCCTTTGCCGTCACCGGCGAGCCGCTGGCAAGCTGGCTCATCGAACGGACCAGGAAAAAACAGGTGGCCGACCTGTCCGTCGTGCTCGCCGACGACTTGCCGGTCTGGTGGCCGGGGACCGGAGCCGGCAACCACCGGCAACGGTACTTCACGATCAATTTCGCCTTCAATCCGGCCCTGGAGCGGTTCAACCAGACCCACATGCTCGACAGCCACGCCGGCACGCACCTCGTGCCGCCGTCGTACGCGCTGCCGCCCGAGGGTTTTGACAACTCGCAGCTCTCCGCGGAAGTGCAGCAGTGGCTGGCCGAGTACGAGGAGCAGTATGGGCCGCGCGGAACCAGCGACGTGACTACCGAGAAGGTGCCGGTAGAGCAGACGTGCGGTTGGGCCCGCGTCGTCGACGTGCGGCACCTGGCGGGCACGACGACCAAGGCCGACTGGCCCGCCTCGCCCGAAATCACCGTGGCCGAGATCAAGAGGTACGAAGCCGAGCACGGCAAGCTCGCGGCGGGCGAGATCGTGATCTTTCACACGGGGCACGTCGATCGGCACTTCCGCCCCGGGCTGGAGGGCGAGGCCTGCCTGGTCGAGCCCCTGGGCGGCAAGAGCGAAGGCTGGCCGGCTCCCGGTCCCCAGGCGGTCATGTACCTCGCCGAGCAAGGCATCCGCTGCCTGGCCACCGACGGGCCGTCGCTGGGGGGCGTTGATCCTAAGCGGGCGCTGATGACCTATTGGGCACTCGGCAGCCGCGGCCTGGCGGGCGTCGAGTTTTTAACGGGCCTGGAGCAACTGCCCGACAAGGCGTACTTCCTGTTCGCCGCCGTCAAGATCGAGGGCTGCCACGGCGGCCCAGGCCGAGCCATTGCAGTGTACTGAGCTGCCGAAGGCAGAAGGAGCAAGGAGGAACAGGGAGACACGAAGACTGGGGCACGCTTCCGCTTTGCCCCAGGCACCCGCCGAGCAGCAGGCCGGAGACTGGAGGCCGGAGGACTGGGGCACGCTACGACTCGACTGAGCTCGCCGAAGTCCGCTTTGCCCCAGCCACCCGGGGCGGACTTCTGTCCCCCCTTCCCCGCTCTCCCCTTCCCCCCTTCCTTCTTACTCGTGGCGCAAGGCTTCGATGGGGTCCATCTTGGCGGCGCGGGTGGCCGGATAGAGGCCAAAGATCACGCCCACGCACATCGAGATGCCGAAGGCCAAGGGGATGGACCATTCGACGATCACCGGCTCGACGTTGCGGATCACGTCAGGCAGGTTGACCATGGCCGTGGGAAAGGCCCGCTCCAGGCCGGCCAGAAGCCAGGCGGTGGCGGGACGGCAGGTGAACCCGCCCAGGATGCCGCTCAGGCCGCCCAACACGGACAGCACGACGGTTTCGACCAGGAACTGCCGGGCGATGTCGGCGCGCTTGGCGCCCAGGGCCCGGCGGATGCCGATCTCGCGGGTGCGCTCGGTCACGGTGGCCAGCATGATGTTCATGATGCCGATGCCGCCCACCACCAGCGAAATAGCGGCGATGATGCCGAGAAACACGATGAACATCAACCGCGTGGTACGGGCCTGCTCCAACAGCTCCAGAGGCACCGTGACGCCGTAGTCGGCGGTCGGATGATAGGCGGCCAGCGTGTTCTTGACCACGTCGGCCGTCTCCAGCACCTGGCTGACCTGTGAGACGCGGAGCGTGATCTGGTTGAGCTCGACGATTTCGCCCTCGAACGATCCGCTCCGCCGGGTGACGACGACGTCGCCGATCCGCGACCAGAGGGTGCTGATCGGGATGTAAACGTCGTGCGAGTAATCCTGCGAGTCGAGCGAGCCGCCGATGCCGGCCGATGGCGCGCGGTCCTTCGTCACGCCCACGACCACGTAGTAGTGCTTGTCGACCAGCACCGAGCGTCGCAGGGGGTCCTCGTAGGGGAACAGCCGCCGCGCCGTGCCGGCCGCCAGCACGCAGACGTTTTCGTTGTGCTTCAGCTCGGCATCCGTAATAAAGTGCCCTTGCTCGATCTCCAGGCGGGTCACGTCGGCGTATTCGGGAGTGCAGCCGACCAGGCGGCCATCGAGCAGCCGGCCCGCGTAGCGGAACTCGCGGCGGATCTCGCGGACGGGCAGGGCCTTTTCGATGGTGGGCACGGTCTCTTCGAGCCGCTCGAAATCGGCCCGCGTCAATCCATAGGGCGAAGGACCCCGCTGGCCGGAGGTGGTTTCGCTGGGAGGTTCAATCGACCGGACGATGATGTTGTCGGCGCCCAGTCCTTCAATCTGCTTCTGCACGGCGACGCTGATTCCCTCGCCGATGGCCAGCAGCCAGATCACGCTGGCCACGCCGATAAAGATGCCCAGCACGGTCAAGAGCGACCGCAGGGGGTGCAAGAGGAGGTTCTTGACCCCCATTCGCCAGGTCCGGAGCCAGAAGGAGATCATGTGCGCAGCCAGGAGATCAGGTTTCCGGGCGTTCGGCCGGCGTGCCGGCTTGGTTTTCGCCCGCTTGAGCGGCAACCTTTTCAGGCTCGGCCAGCGAGGACTTGGGCAGCTCGACCTTGGAGAGGTGAACGCGCGGGTTCATCAACACCGCATCGTTGGCTGACAGTCCGTCGCGGATGACCAGGAACTTGTCGTTGGTCGATCCGATCAGCACTTCCCGCGGTTCCAAGCCCTGCCGGCCCCGCGACAACATGCAGTAGTGCTTGCCTTCGCGCTCGATGACGGCCTGGACGGGAACCATCAGCACATCGGGCGTGGTCTCGACGCGAATGGCCACCTTGGCAGTCATGCCCGGACGCAGGCCGGCGGGCGGATCGAGGATCTTGATGTAGGTGGCGTACTCCTTGATGTTGGAGTTGAACCAGTTCTCCTGGGTGGGGTAGGGGTCGACTTTTTCCACCTCGCCCTGAAGGGAGACGCCCGGCAGGGCATCCATCTGGATCTTGACCGGCATGCCGGCCTTGACCATGTCGATGCGCGCTTCGCTGATCTTGGCCTCGACTTGCATCTTCTGGGGGTCGGGAAGGCGAATGATCACCTGCCGCTCGCGGACCTTGGTGCCGGCGCGTATGCCGGAATCGTCGTCGCCGCGCCAGCCGTCCCGGTCGTTGGCATACACCACCTGCCCGGCTTCCGGCGCGGAAATCCGGCAGTTGGCGATTTGCTGCTCGATGACCGCCAGCTTGTCCAGCTCAATCCGGTGCTTGGCCAGCTCGCTGGTGAGCTTGGCTTCGGCGGTCTTGATGTCGGCGTCGTGTTTTTTGAGCGTTTTTTCGCGGGTGTAGACGCGCAGCACTTCCAGCTTGGTCTTGGCGACGTCCAGCTCCTTGCGGTTCTTTTCCACGGCGAAGCGGTCGGCCTCCAACTGGATGTCGGTCACGTAGCCGCGGGCCGCCAGCTTCTCGCTATAGCGCAGGTATTCCTGGGCCCGGCGGAAGTTTTCCTCGGCCACGAAGACCGCGCTTTCCAGTGTTTCCTCCTCCTGCTTGTAGGTGCCCAGGTCGTACTCCTGCCTGGCGAACCTGAAGGCTTCCAGGTCGTTCTGGGCCTGGGCCACGGTCGCCTCGCTGCTGTTGAGGGCGATCCGCTGCGTGGCCAGATCGGTCTGCAGCTTGGCGTCGTCGAGCTTGACCAGGAAGGCGCCCTTCTTGACGATGGAGCCTTCGGGCACGATTTCGATAATCGCCACGCCGTCGAAGTTCTGCGACTGCACCTCGCAGCGGACTTCGACATTGGACGAGCTTTCGACCTCGCCCCGCTCCGTGACGTCGTGGGTGAACAGGCCCACCTCGGCCCGGTGCGTCAGGAGGTTCTCCACCTGGCTCGCGGCCAGGCTGTCGCGCAGCCGCCAGAGAGCGGCGGCCGCCACGGAGGTGATCAGCAGGACCACCACGATTATGCCCGATTTCGAGACACCCCGCCGGGCTTGCTTGGAACGACCGCGTGGTTGAGAGATGGCAGCACCCATGGAGCACCTCGCGTTGGCGCGCGACAGACAACAGGAAGGATGTAATCGGCGGGAAGTCGGGCGAAGTCGGCTCGCCCGGTGGCATTGTAACAGGCCCCGCCGGGCATGTCACCGGTAGGATAGGCTTCCAGCCTGTCTATTGCTCGTCCAGCCTCCGTTGTCCGAACAGCCGAAAGCACGCTGACAGGCTGGAAGCAGCTGGAAGCCTATCCTACGCTGACAGGCTGGAAGCCTACCCTACGCTATTCAACACCGTGGGGAGCAGCGAGGACCGGTGGCGGCAGCTCATTGGCCGATTCACCGGACGTTTCCAGCCCAGGCGGGAGCAATTCGGCCGGATGGTGGCGGTGGCCGCCACGTAGCGACTGCGTCTCGGCCGTAATCGGCCCCGGATCGATCCAGATCCCGCGGTCGTCCAGCAGCATGGTTCCCAGGTCGAAATCGAGACTCATTCGTTGGACCTCGTAGTTCACCCACACGCTCAGGAAGTTGTTCTGCGCCGCCGCCAGGTTGCCCAAGGCGTCGACCAGGTCGCGGGCCGTGGTATCGCCAAACTCGGAGGTCTCGGCCGGCCTGGGCGGCTGGCTCAGCTTGAGCCGGGCCAGGTCCACCTGGCCGATCGCCACCAGCACGGCGGCGCGGCGGAGTTCGAAGTTGACCTCGTTCAGCTCGACCTGCCGCAGCGTGTTGCGCAACCCCTGGTGGATGCGGTCTCGAAACTGCATCAGTGCCCGCCGCTGCTGCTGATATTCGATCAGCGCCTGCCGGTACACGTTCCGCTCCGACAGCCTGGTCAAGGGCGCGTCGAACTCCAGGCCGGCGGTCAGCCGTCCCGTGCTGTCGCGGAATTGGACCGGGTTATTGCCGGTGGTTCCCAGGTCGCCGCTGAGCGTCACGTCGAGCCCGCTCCGCAGCGCATTGGCGTTGAACCGAATCAACCGCCAGGTGTCGACCAGGTTCGCCTTGGCGTTCATCCAGTCGGGCCGGTTCTCCAAAGCGATCGCCAGGGCTGCCTCCGGCTCCAGCTCGATCGGCACCACCCCCACTACATCCAGCCGGGCCCGCGCTTGCAAGAGCGACAGCTCGAGCAGACGCCCCGACAACTGCGTCACCAGCCGCGCCAACCGCGTTCGAGCCGCCGAAGGCTCAATCCCCGGTAGCTCTCGACTCAACTGGTCGGCCTCTTGCCAGGTTGCCGCCAGCTCCGCCAGCAACCGGCCATAATCGCGATGGGCGGCTTCCAGCCGCCGATCGAGCTGCGCCGGATCGAACAACGTCGCGTCCAGGTCGCCGCGCTCGACCTCGGGGAGGTTTTGCAGCCGAACCAAGGCGGCTCGCCGGTCGGCCAGCCCGGACTCGAAATCCTCCAGATCACGCGCGACAAGTTCCAGGTGCGCCTCCACCTCCTCGCGGATGGCCGGCAGGCGCCCGAGCCAGTTCTCAAGCTCGACCTGCGCCGCGGCCAATTCCGGATTGCGAACCAGGTCCAACAGTCCGGCGATTTCGTTCTGCAGTTCCACGATGGCCGAATCGATCAGGTTGAAGCGGTCCAACAAGGGATCGCTGACGACCAGGTTCACATCGGGCGGCAATCCCAGCTCAATCTTGTAATCATCGAGATTGGCTTCGTAGGCCGCCTTGCTATTGAGCAGTTGGCTTTGGCCCGTGTACAGCGCCTGCCTGGCAAAGTCGACCTGGAAGCGGTTCTCGAGCCGGCCGGCATCGTAGGCGGCCTCCAACTGGGCGAGGCTGTCGCGTAGCCCGACCACGTTGGCTTCCTGGTTGCGGATGGCCTGCTGGTCCTGGAGCATGCCGATCAGGCCCCCGGCCTGTGCGGCACCCACGCCGCCCCCGCCGGCCAGGCCGCCTCCGCCGCCCAGGCCAAAGCCGCCGACGCGTCCGAAGCCGCCGCCACCGACGCCGCTGAAACCTTCCAGGCCGGCGCCGCCGAAGAAGCCGCCGCGGCGTGAGAGGCCTCCTCCACCGCCCCGCCCGGTGGTGACCTCGACATAGAACCCCTGGCGGTATCGTTCGAGTTGCCGCACATTGCCCAGCAGGCCCCGCTCGGCCAGCGTCAGGCGCTCCAGGACACGGGCCCGGCCGCCAAACCGCAGCAGCGGCTGCAGCAGCGAGAAGTTGAGGATGGACGAGTGGAAGTTCGTGTCGGGCCCGGCGAACTGCCAGACGATCGAGTTGGCCAGCCCGGCCACGAGCTCGCCGCCGGTGGCAGTCAGCCGGCGGACTTCCAGATCGGTATCGGTGGTCAGCAGGCTCGACGAGCCGCCCGGGCCGCGCAGCCGGCCGTCTGCCGTAAAGAACGTGCGGTTGCCGCCGAAGAATTGGGCGTCGAAGCGGAACCGCTCGAACGTCACGTCCAGGGCCGAAAGGTAGAGCGTCTCGAGCTGCTCCTGGTAGTCGCGCGAATGGAGCCGCGCCAATTCCACCGCCCCTTCGCGGTCGATGACCACCTGTCCCTGGTCGTCGTAGGGCAAATAGGCCTGCCAGCTCGACAGCTCGATGTCCGCGACGTCACCGTCGCTGTGCCAGCCAGGCGCTCCGCGCTTGCCGTCGACATAATGCATCAGCCGATGCGACTCGGGGTCGTCGGGCGGCATCGGCGGGCGATCGGGATCGAACGGGTCGAAGAACCTGGCCCGAGGATCGACATCGATCGTGAAATCACGGACGCGGTAGCGTGGATTCCCGGTCGCCCCCGCCACGGCCGCGTAGCTATCACGGTCGGCCTGCCGCCGATAGTGCTCGCGGCCGCATCCCGATGGGACTGCTAGCAGCGCGAGTGCCAGCAACCGCAACGCCTTGCGCGTGTGGGCGGTAGCGGGCCAGTGCAGCATGCAGGTCTTTCCCAAGTAGAACGGAATTCATTCCGCCCGACAGTAGAACGGAATTCATTCCGTTTCCGTTTTAAGCCCAACGGCACGAGTCCGCGCGTGGCACTGCCGCGCCGATTACTGACTTCGGGTGGCGGACTCTGCCGGCTTGAGCAATCTTGCCGGTGCCCAGAAGGGAGGGCGCAGTGGAGTGGGGAAGTGGAGCGGAATAGTGAAGGCAGCATGAACCCAATCGCTTCGGTGCCTGCCAGCGCGAAACGAGCTTTGCCAAATCAGGCCGGTACTTGAGAAACCATGTGAGCCGGCGGCTGAACCCCGGCAGCCCCTTCAGCATCTCAGGCTCCAGCGTTTCCACGGCAAACAGCGGAATCAGCCCCACCATCGAACGCACCTTTAGCTTGCTCATTCGGCCGTCGGGCAATTGCCGTTCGTCGTAGTAGAACTCATCCTCTTCGTCCCATAGGCCCGCGCGGTCCTCGCACCAGCTTCGCCACCTCAATGACCGTCACGGGCGCCAAGGCCAGCGCTGCGATCATCAGCCATTGCCAGGCAAAGTCAAGCGGGGCCACCTTGAACAGCGGCTGCAGGAAGGGCAGCGTCACGACGGCCAGTTGCAGGAGGGCCGACAGGGCAATCGCGCCCAGGAGCCAGGGATTGGAGAAGAGGCCGAGTTGCGGCAGCGTGAACCGCTCGCTGCGGCACCCGAACGAGAAAAGGAGCTGGCCGAAAGCGAGCGTGCAGAACGCCGCGGTGCGGGCGGCCGGCAGGTTCTCCTCGATCCCTCGATACATGACATAGAAGGCCACGGCGGCCACGGCCGCGTTGAGGCCGCCGTGGTACAAAATCAGCCGTCCGCGGCGGCGGGTGAGTACTCGCTCCTGCGGCGGCCGCGGCGGACGGTCCATGACATCGGGCTCGGGCGGCTCGACCCCCAGCGCTAGCGCGGGCAGTGCGTCGGTGACCAAATTGATCCAGAGGATCTGAATGGCGAAGAGTGGCGCCGGCCAGCCTACGAGCGTCGTGAAGAACATGAATAACACCTCGCCGGCGTTCGTGGCGAGCAAGTAGTGCACGAACTTGCGGATGTTATCGTAGATCGTGCGGCCCTCTTCGACGGCGTTGACGATCGAGGCGAAATTGTCGTCGATCAGCACCATGTCCGACGCCTCCTTCGTCACGTCCGTGCCGGTGACGCCCATGGCGATGCCGATGTCGGCGGCCTTGATCGCCGGGGCGTCATTCACCCCGTCCCCGGTCATCGCCACCACCTGCCCGCGCTCGCGCCAAGCCTTCACGATCCGCAGCTTGTGGGCGGCCGTGACCCGGGCATAGACGGAGATCTGCTCTACCTCCTTGGTGAGATCCTCGTCGCTGATGCGGTCCAGATCATTGCCGGTAACCACGCGCTGCCCCTCGCCCAGGATCGCCAAGTCCTCGGCGATGGCCTTAGCCGTATCGGGATGGTCACCCGTGATCATCACGGGGCGGATGCCGGCCGACACGCATCGCCCTATGGCCGCGCGGGCCTCATCCCGCGGCGGGTCAATCATCCCGGCCAGGCCCGCGAAGACGAGGTTGGTCTCGCCGGGCTCGTGTTCCGCGACCGCGCGGTACGCCAAGCCCAGCACCCGCAGGGCCCTCTCGCCCATGTCGTGGGCGGCCCGAAGGACTTCGGAGCGGCGGGCATCGTTGAGCGGCCGGTCCTCATCCTTGTAACGCTCGCGGGTGCATTTGCCGAGCACCACTTCGGGAGCGCCCTTCGTGTACATGACAAGACGGTCGCCATCCCCTCGAACGACCACCGACATCGCCTTGCGGTCGGAACTGAAGGGAATTTCCTGGACGACGTGCTGCTCGCGGTCCGGTATCCGCACGCCGGCTTTCATCGCAGCGACAAGCAGCGCCCCCTCCGTGGGGTCGCCGACCAGCTCCCACGTCCCTGCCCCGTCTCCCCGCGTTACTTGCGCGTGGCCGCACCAGGCCCCGACCGTCATCGCCTGCAACAGCTCCGGTTCTTGCCGAGGATCGACGGCGCTGGCGTCCGCATCCATATTTGCCGCCTGGGATGCGGGCCGCCTTCGGAACTCGCCCTCCGGCGCGTACCCGCCGCCCGTGACGTCGTACCACTGCCCTGCTACCTCGACCTCACGGACGGTCATTTCGTTGCGGGTGAGCGTGCCGGTCTTGTCCGAGCAGATCACCGTCACTGCGCCCAGCGTCTCCACGCTGGGAAGCCGGCGGATGAGGGCGTTGCGGCGGGCCATCCGCTGCAACCCCAAGGCCAGCGCAACGGTCACAACCGCCGCCAGCCCTTCGGGGACCGCGGCCACCGCCAGGCTCACCGAGAGCAGCAACGCGTCGAGGACCTTGCCCCCCCGCAGGAGTTGCAAGACGAAGATCACCGCGACGACGCTGAGCACGACGTAGACCAGTGTCCGGCCCAGCTCGGCCAGTCTGCGTTGCAGGGGCGTGGACTCTGGCTGCTGGCGCTGGAGCATGCCGGCGATGCGTCCGATCTCCGTTTCCATCCCGGTGGCGACGACCACGGCGCCGGCCGTGCCAGCGGAAACGGCGGTGCCCATGTATGCCATGTTCACTCGGTCTCCCAGCGGCGCGTTCTCGTCGAGCGCGGGGCGGTGATCCTTTTCCGCCGGGACCGACTCGCCGGTGAGCGCGGACTCCTCGGCGCGGAGCCCGGCGCTGCCGATGAGCCGTACGTCAGCGGGCACGCGGTCGCCGGCCTCAAGATCGATCCGATCTCCCGGCACGAGATCGGCGGCCGGCAGGTTCTGTAACCGACCGTCGCGGTGAGTCTTGGCATGGGGGGACGAGAGCTTCTGCAGCGCCGCCAGGGCTTGCTCGGCCCTGCCCTCCTGCACGAAGCCCAGCAGGCCATTGAGGACCACGATGGCGAGGATGGCGCCCACGTCCAGCCATTCGCCCAGCACCCCGGAAAGGATGGCCGCGGCGATGAGGATCCAGATCAGGAGGTCGGCAAACTGCCGTGCGAGCCGCCGCCACCACGGCGTGCGCGGTGATTGTGCCAGCTCGTTGCGGCCGTAGTGGGCTCGCCGTTCGTCGGCCGCGGCGCTGGTCAGCCCTTCATTGGCGTCCGTGCCCAGGGTTCGGATGACCTCTTCCGCCGCCACCGCGTGGGGCGCTTGTAATAAAGGGTGATTAGCGCTCAACGGATCCTCCCCAACCCTTGCTATGTCTCTCACCCTGCTCGGACGGTTCCCGTCTCTCCGGGTTCATCGATGCAAGCGAGGACGCGATACACGTGGTGGTACTCCATGAGGCAGCCGTGCGTTTAGGCTTCCGCACTGTCCTGCCGCCAAGGGGTGGAGGCGTCCCGCTCCTGGGGACTGGTTTCGCCCACGTGGCCGGCCTCCGCCAGGCGATCCAGTAGCAGATGAAAGTAAACGAGCCCAGAGTAACTGCCCCAGCGGGACAGAACCCGCCGGACTCCCTCGTAATCGAGCGGCTTGGACAGACGCAGCCAATGCTGAAGGTTATTGCGGGCGCCCACGTCATCGCCTGGAAAGACATGGGCGCGCCCAAAGCCGCGCAGCATGATATACTCCGCGGTCCAACGCCCTACGCCACGAAGTTCACAAAGCCGCTTCACGGCCTCGTCGTCGGGTAAGTCCGCCATCTCTTCCAGGTCCAGATTTCCCTCAGCTACTCTGGACGGACGCGACGCCGGCGTGGAACGTCTGCGCACATGGACGCGGCCAGGGAAGCGCCCGCCATTTACGCTACCTCTTGCAGGTGCGCCTCCAAAAACCAGAGGGCCTTGTCGAGCCCCCGCGACAGCTCGGTGAACAAGTCCGCGGTCGCCGCGTCGCCCTGTTTTTCGGCCGGCTTGATTGCCTGCCGCATGCTGGAGGCGAGAGCCGCGTAGCGCTCGGCAACTGCCTCTACTGTCGGCAGGCTCTCCGTCACCGCTAGCTCGTACTCAGGCAATTGTGAGTTTGCCGCCGCCAGACGAACTGTACCCAGTGCGAGCCCGCCCAGCGCCGTTGCCCGCTCGGCGATCATGTCCGCGTAGCCGTCCAACTCCCCGGCCAGCTTGTCAAAAAGCTCGTGGAGCGGAAAGAACTGGGCTCCTTTGACATTCCAGTGCGCCTGCTTCGTCTGGCTGTAAAGGTCGAGAGTGTCCGCCAACTGCTGGTTTAGCAGCGCGATCATCGGTCCCCGTACTTCCTCCGAAAGATCGTTGCGCGTGCGGAACATCTTTTCCGTATTCGTCGCAGTCACCATGAGAATTCTCCTGCAAAAAATGTGTCACGCGTACAAAAGGGTGATCCAATGATCTCACCTCGTGTGCCAGGTGATCGTCATCAGGCCGAAATGCACGAGGCGACGGGCGCCGTGTTGCGTGGCGACACTGACGGCCTCGTCCACACGATCGGACGGCGTCTCGATGCCGACGATAATGTTGCCGGCCTTCAATTCCTCGATATGCCGATTCAGTACTCGCTCTTCCAAGTCGCTAAAGAAGAATGTGCTGACGCGTTCGAGAAGCTGAACGCCCTCTTCACCACAGATTGCCGTGATCTTGTCAAAGCCAGCGTTCTTTAATGTCCGAACCAGGTCGTCAAACTCGGCGCGCGTGTCAACGATGCCGAGCACTTTTCCCGTCGGAACGCCGAGCGTTTGCCCCTCGTCGCGAATCCGCTCGAAGCTCATTGAGACCTCCTCGATTGGTTGAGCGAACGCCCGTCGGCGACATGGGCTCGGGGCCACGTCCTTGAGCCATAAGTCCACGGCCGCGCGCTCTTTGGTCAAACCGCGCGGCCACAGCCGATCGACCAGGATTCGCACGCCGTCCGCGCGAGAAGGCTTTTTGTAAACTCGCTTCAATTGGATCATGGCCGTGCCTACCTGGCTAGACACCAAAGGGCTTCGAGTCGAACTCCCGGCTGAGGCGGGCCAGAGCCAGTGCCCCCAGCGACAGGCCGAAGTCACGCAGGGCGATGTCGAAGAAGCTGGGGATCAGTAACAGGTTGACGATGATCCCCCAGAGCCACAGCGCCACAACGTAGGCCCCGATCCGGGGCCGAAAACCGACGAGCAACCCGGCAGCAATTTCGATCACGCCGACCGCCAGCATGAACGTGTGACCCGCAATCGGCAGCAACTGCGTAACCTGCGGCGCAAGGTACTGGTCCCAGTCGCCCAGCAGATGGAAGAACTTGTCGAGGCCGGCGACGATCGGCAACACGACGAAGCCGATGTGCAACATCAGATACGCCTGGTAGCCCGGCCGTGTGGCCAGAGATGAGATGCCGGAGGGTGAGATGCCGGAAACCGCGGGGGCCGGCGCTGCATCAGCGTTCAATACGCGAGTCATGTTCAGTCTCCTTCTGTGGGAAAGGCCCCGCCGTCTTGCGATCGCGCGGACGTGTGCCGTAAATCAGCGCGCCGTCATACGGCGAATTGCACGTTCCGTGCCAGAAACGAACCTTTGCGTTGGAGTTAACGCGGCGCCGACGGCGATGCGGCGGCCAGAGTCCAGGCCGGCGGGTCGCTGGCCGGGAACGAATCTCGGGACGCCTCATCGACGGCGTCATATCGCTCGGTCGCGTTTGCATTGTTGGCGGATTCGCCCCCGACATGTTCGGATGCGCCGACCACGTCTTGCCGATCGACGGCCAAGTGTTGACGAGTCATCGTCATATCCGTATTTCTCCGTAACGGTCGTGTAGAAGCGCCGATCACGGCATACCCGAAGGGTCGTCTTAGCACCAGTGTACGGTTCTACGCCTTCAATAGCACGTGTCGTGCCAGGCCACGCGAGCCCGCAGTGAAGGCGGACAAATATTGACCGCGCTTGGAAAGCACCTGCGCAGACAAGCGAAGAATGACGGGCGTATAGCCCGTTTGGTGTTTGAGGCCTCGCCGAACGGAGCCTCGGGAAAGGAATATACGCCCAAGGTTCGGGGGCGCTTCGCGAAATCTACTGGTTCGAGCAGCGGCACGAGTTTTGCGTCGAAAGTCCATGGGCCGTGTGCAATGGGAACCATTCGGCCCGTGCACGGTTTGGGCTGAGGCCGGAGCTATTGAAGGAGAACCAGCATGGCTAATCGCAACATTCTGATTACCGACGCGGACCGGAGGCGGCTTGGTACGCTCATCGAGCGGGCCACGAACATCGGCCTTGTGGATCGCCGCTACATCGACGACCTATCGCACGAACTGGAACGAGCGACAGCCGTCGATCCCGATGACGTGCCGAACGACGTCATCACGATGAACTCGACCGTGCGCGTGCGGGACCTGGATACGGGAGAGGTCGAAACGTACACCCTGGTCTATCCAGCCGAGGCGGATATCGAGGAGAAGCGGATTTCCGTGCTGGCCCCCGTGGGGACGGCCATCATTGGTTATCGCGTTGGCGACGTCATCAAGTGGCCGGTGCCCAGTGGGTTTGTGCGCCTGCGCGTGGAAGCGATTATCTACCAGCCGGAGCACGCCGGCGCAATGCGCGGCTAGCCGCTCAGGCTCCGGCGGCCGGGGCGCCCTCGACTTCGATGGTCCGGGCAGCCGCGGTCCCAGCGCGTGAGCGGAACGTCACTCTGACACGGTCGCCTGGCTGGAGCATGCGAAGCTTGACCGGCTCGCCACGGAGGACAACCATGCAGTCGGGCGGAACGCCGATGTTCAGGCGCGCCTCGCCGATCAGCAGTTCCAACTCGCGGTTGACCAGGTCAATCCGGCAAATGACTGCCCGTGCTTGAGACCATGCCGGAGTATTTGAAGTCGGCATCCCAATCTGCTCCTTTTGCGCCCGGCTGCAAAAGCCAGGAGCAACACCCGTGCCACATGGGTGACTCATTGTTTACAATGAGCCGCATGACCCGTCAGAATGACGCAGCGGATGAGCGATCTGGAACGGCGGCCCGCCGGCAAGCCCTGCTGGCCGACTTCGGACGCCGAGCGCTAACGGGCACCGACGCAGGGCTCCTCTTGCGGAAGGCGGTTGAGTTCGCGCGCAACGAACTGGACGTGGAGCACTGCGACTTGCTGGAATTGCTGCCGGATGGCACAGCGCTGCTCCGGGCAGCCCGTGGTTGGCGCGACGGCCAGATTGGTCCAGGTCCTCTTGCCCTGAACGACGGCTCGCCAGCAGCGCGCGTGCTCCGGGAGCAGGCCCCGCTGGTGATCGATGATCTGGAAACCGACGAGCGGTTCAGCGCGCCATCCCTGCTCCACGAGCACGGCGTCGTGAGCAGCCTCAATGTGCCGTTGTACGGCCAGGCTCGTCCCTTTGGCGTATTGGGGGCTCATGCCGTCCGCCGGCGGGCATTCACGACCGACGACGCGAACTTTCTGCAGACGCTGGCCCACTTGCTGTCGGCCGTCATGGAGCGCACGTCGCGGGAGGAGGGCAGACGCAAGCAGCATTTGCACCGTGCGGAGCAGATGATGGCCATAGGTCAGGTGGCGGCCGGCGTCGCTCACGAGCTGCGCAATCCATTGACTTCGATCAAGGGTCTGGTCCAAGTCAATCTTCGAGAAGCGAAATCGCGGGCGTTGCCTTGGGAAGATCTTGCAGTGATCGAACATGAGATTCGCCGGATGGAGCGGACGCTGCAAACGTTTCTCGACTTCGCGCGGCCCCCGCGGCCTGATCGGAAACCCCTGGATCCGGCCGATGTCGTCGATCGCGTCTTCGCTTTGCTCGCCGGCCGCGCGCGTAAACAGAGCGTTGCCTTGCGCTTCACGCGGAAAGGGGTAATTTCCGTGGAAGCCGACCAGGATCAACTTCAGCAACTGCTGCTCAATCTCGTTCTCAACGCGCTGGACGCGATGCCGGAGGGCGGGGCCGTCGATGTCGAAGTGCGGCAGCCAAGCGACGGGTACGCGGAACTGATCCTGCGCGACACTGGACCGGGGATTCCGCCGCACATCTTGCCCAAGGTGTTCGAGACCTTCGTGAGCAGCAAGGAGACGGGCGTGGGCCTCGGCCTGCCGGTCTCGCGGCGCATCGCGGAGGACCACGGCGGGACGCTGTCGGCCTATAATCTGCCAGGAGGAGGCGCATGCTTCGTCCTGCGCTTGCCGCACCGCGGCTGATGGAAGCAGCCAGGTGCAACAGAGAGGCATCATGCCAACACTCCTGGTCGTGGACGACGAACCCTCCATCCTGCACTTCTTCCGAAGAGCGTTCCGTGATCCGGAAGTCAGGTTGCTGACCGCGTCCTCCGCGGCCGAAGGGCTGGCGATGGTCGTGGACGATCGGCCGGACGTGGCCGTACTGGACATTAATCTCTCGGGCGATTCAGGGCTGGAGCTGTTCGGCCGCATCCAGCAAGTGGATGCCAAGCTGCCGGTGATCTTAATCACGGGGCACGGGACGACAGCGACGGCCATCGACGCGATGCGACTGGGCGCGTTCGAATACCTGCTCAAACCCCTCGAACTCGAGGAGTTGACGGACCTGGTGGACCGGGCCTTCGAAATCAGCCGGCTGATGCGGATACCGGCCGTCATCCCGGAGGACAAAGAGACGCCCGAGAGTTCCGACGCCCTGGTCGGCAGCAGTCCGCCCATGCAGCAACTCTACAAGTCGATTGGCCGGGTCGCGCCGCGGAACGTGACCGTGCTCGTCCGCGGGGAGAGCGGCACCGGTAAGGAGCTGGTTGCTCGGGCCATCTACCACTACAGCCATCGTTCGCAGGGTCCGTTTCTGGCCATCAACTGCGCAGCCATTCCTGAAACGTTGCTGGAAAGCGAGCTGTTCGGCCATGAGAAGGGGGCGTTCACGGGGGCGGACCGGCGGCGGATCGGCAAGTTCGAGCAGTGCCGCGGCGGTACGCTGTTTCTCGACGAAATCGGAGACATGCCCCCCCTCACGCAGACGAAGATTCTGCGCGTGCTTCAGGGACAGGAGTTTGAACGCGTCGGCGGCAACGAGCAGATTCGCACCGATGTCCGGATCATTGCCGCCACGAATCGCGACCTCGAGCGGATGATAACAGAAGGCACGTTTCGCGGCGATTTATACTACCGGCTGAACATATACACTCTCACGTTGCCGCCCCTGCGAGAGCGGGGTGATGATCTCGTCCTGCTCGCGGATCACTTCGTGCGAGCATTCAGTCGCGAACTCGAGAAGGACGTTCGCACGATCGCCCCCGAGGCCATGGACGTGCTCAATCGCTACTCCTGGCCCGGCAATGTCAGAGAGTTACAGAGCGTCGTCAAGCAATCGCTCCTTCGGGCCACTGGGCCGGTCCTCCTGCCGGGTTTTCTTCCCGACGTCCTGCGCGGCGAACCAAAACAACCTGGCGCCGGCGATACTACGTCGAGCTTCGAGAACCTTACGGAATATATCCAGGCTCAATTGCGCGCGGGAACAACTTCCTTGTATTCCGACGTGCAGGCCATTACCGACCGGCGCCTACTCACCGAAGTGCTTACCTATGCGGCGGGCAACCTGTCGCGGGCGGCGAAATACCTGGGGATTTCGCGCGCTACTCTCAGGGGCCGGTTAACCGCGCTGGGGCTCTCCGCCGAAGATTTCGGGGCTCATCGTTGATCTACTCAGGGCTTGACGAGGTCGAAATCGGCCGTGCCGCGGCCCAGGTAGATGTGGTCGAACAGGGCGAACTCGCCGTCCTGCGGGCTTAAGGCAATTCCGGTCAACGTGAACTCCCCAAAGTCGGCAAACAAGTCGCGCGTGACGACCACAAAGTCGGTGGGAAGCGCCTGATCAATTCTCAGGGCCGCCCCATAGCTCTCCCCCTGGGCCGGACCGGCGTCGTAGCGGAACTTGCCGGGGTTGTCCGGCTGCGGCCCCCACTTGCCATCGTGATTCAGTTGCAGGCAGATTCGCTCACCCCCCTGCTTTTTCCAGGCGAAACGCAGGAAGCGATACTCGCCCACGCCCGGCTTCTCACGGATCTTGACTCCCAGGCCGGGCAGGGCCGGGTTGTACCGCTGGCCGGGCGTGACTTTGACGCTGGCGGCCCCGGAGTACTTTTCGTCCGCGAGCAGCGTCGCAGTGCCGTCTCCCTCGCTCAGGTTGGCCACGAATTCCGGCTGGTCCTCGAACACGGCCAGCGGCTGCTCGGCGGCGGGGGGCTGGGGGCAGCCCTGCAGGTCGTCGGCCGTGCGGGCCAGGTAAACGTGGTCGAACAGGGCGTGCTCGCCGTCGCTGGCGGTAAAGGCCAGCCCGTCGAGCGAGAAAGCGCCGAAATCGGCGAACAGGTCGCGGGTCACAGCGACCCACGATTCGGGCAGTTTCTCATCGATCTTGATGGCGGCGGCCTTGTACGGATTGTCGCCCGGGCCGGCTTCGTAGCGGTAGGCGGGCGAAGGCTCGCCTCGCAAGGGTCCCCAGTTGCCGTTGGCGTTGAGCTGCAGCATCACGTTGCTGCCGGTGCGCTTCTTCCAGGCGAACCGCAGATAGCGGTATTCCCCCTCGCCCGGATTCTCCGCGATCTTCAATCCCAGGCCGGGCAGGCTGGCGCGAAAGCGCTGGTCGGGCGTGACCTTGAAGGCGGCCTGGCCGGTGTATCGGTCGGCCGGTTCGAGCGTGACCTGCCCGCCGCCTTCGGTGAGCAGGGCGAGGAAGTGGGGCTCGTCTTCAAACAACTGGTAGAGGGCGGGTGGCGGCCCGCCGGGCACGATGTTGACGGCGACGAGTATCTCGTTCGACTTGACGGCGAGCTGCGGGTTGAGGCGGGCGATCGCCACGACCTTGACGTTGGGCACTTGGCCTGGAGTCGAGCCGTAGGGGAACGAGACGCTCAAGGAGAAGTCGTTCTGATCGGCAGCCAGCTCGAGCTGGGGCGCGGGCAAATGCGGCGGCAGCCCCTCGAGCGTGATGGATAGAGGCTGAACGAAGGTGCCGAGGCGCTGTACCTTGCCGGAGATCACGCCTGTTTCGCCCGAACCCGCCTTGGCTTCGACCTTCGGCTCGCCGGCCAGCTCGATGACCAGCGGCTGCGTGGTCACCAGGCGGCGGGCTGGAGTCGTGGCGCTGGCCAGCACGGTCTTTCCGTCGTCGGCCAGCAGGTCGGCCTGGATCGCCAGGTCATAGGGGATGTTGGGCAAGTCGCCGGGAACCAGCAGGTTGACAACCGCGGTGGATTGATCGGCCGCGATCATGGGCGTGCCTTCGAATCGCAAGGCACGGTCCGTGTCGTCGACCTGCTTGTCCTGGTTGTTTTCCTTGATGGTCTTCTTGGGCACGATCTGGCTGGTCAACAGCGAGAGCCGCACCGCGCCGGCGGTGCCTTCGTTGCGCGTCACCGCCAGGTCCGTGGGCAGGCTGGCGCCCAGCGGCAGCCTGCTCTCGTCCGACCCGCCCCAGGCCAGGGCCAGCGGCAGCGGCTGGGCGCCGGACACGGCCAGCTCGCCTCGCAGCCAAGGCTGATGTTTGGAGATCATGGTCTCCGGCAATCGGGCCACGCGCTCCAGCGAGACGCCCTCCTCGGTGCTCTTGCCGATCACGCTGGTCAGCGCGGGCCCAACGACCTGGTCGCCCGCCGAGACCGACAGCAACGTATCGGTGGCACCGGCTGGAATCTCGTCGCCGCTGATGCTCACGCCCGCGGGCAAGCCTGGCACCGTCAGCTTGATGGGGCCGTTGTAACCGGCCCGATTGGCGCGGACCCGCACCACGGTGCTGCCCATTCTTGGCAGCGGCAGGCGGGTGGCCAGCAGATCGAGACTGAAGTCGGGCCGCCCGGCCGGGATTGCGGCCAGGCGATAAATGAACTCGGCACCGCCGCCTCGCTGCCGATCCGTGATGGCCACCACGATCGAGTCGACGCCCGCGGGAACCGTGAAGTCGAGACCGGGGTCGGCCGTGCCGGGACGATCGTCGCTGTTGGCCAGCTCCGCACCGGCCGCATTGCGGACCGACAGCACTCCGTCCAACGGCGAACCCACGCGATCCGCCAGGACATCCAACTTCAAAACGGTTCCGGCGGGCGCATTGATCTGGTAACGGTCCTCTTCCCCGGCGGCCGACAGCCGCCCGCTGACGGCCATCGGCGGAGTCAATTGCTGCAACTGCCCCTCGGCCGCGGCCGTCTCCAGAAGTTCCTCGTAATCGGTGTACACGACGCCGGGCTGGGCTCCCGACAGCCCCTCGACCGCCGGCCAGGGCACCGGCGCCGGGCCCGGCGCGGGCACGTCGCCCGACTCGACGGCCAACGACTCCGGAAGATTCGTCGAGACGAACTCGAGCCGGGTCTTGGTCCCGCGGCGCACGGCCAGAGGATAGACCATGTCCGCATAGCGGAGCGCGCCGACCTTGAGCCGGAAGTGGCCCGGCGCGGGGCCCCGAAACGTCGCATCGTGCAACTCGATGGTGTACCGGCCGTCGGCGGGCAACTGGACGGCCAGCCGGGCGTCGCCAAAGATTGCCCGGAAAGTGTGGGCCCAGGCCAATTGAACGTTCCGGCTATCGTAGAGCCGCAGTACCGGATTGAACTCGGTCCCCAGCCGGCGGCCCTCGACTTCGACCACGATGGCCTGCCCCTTTGTGCCCGTGAACGACGTGCGCAACACGGTGCTCCCCTCGAGCCGGCCAGTCAAGGCCACCGGCAGGCTGGCGATCTCGGGGGCGAAAGGCAACTCAGGCAGGTGATCGACGCCGATGCCAACCGCATCGGAGATGCCGCCCGTGGTGGCCAGCCTCAACTGGTGGATGCCGGGCATCACGCCTGCGTCCAACGTGACCTCGATTTCGAGGCGGTTTGCCGTGGCGCCTTCCTTGACCGTCTGCTGGGCGACCGGAACGGGAAGCACCAGGCGCGGCTCGGGCAACAGGTCGGACCCCTCGACGACCAGCGTCGTCGTGCCACCGGTCTGTAGGCCGCGGAGCGAGAGATTGCTGATGGTCGGCGGGGCCGCGGCCAGCAGGCGGGCCGGGCCGCAAACGATCAAGGCCACCAACAGCCCACGGACCATCGTGGGCCGGAACGCACGGCACGTCATGGCAGACACCTCTTTGCTGTCTTTGGGCACTCGGGGCCGCCGGTTCGAGGCGATCCGAGGCCAGGCAGCAGACAAGCACGGTTTGCGGGGGAGGCAGTTGGCAGGAACATCATCGAACCGCGGGGCGCCGAGCCGCCGGTGCTCCCAGCGCGGTAACGCGTGGCCGGCGTCAAGCGGAGCACCGGCCGGTTCGAAACCGTGATTATACAACGGCGGGCGCTCAGTTGCCAAACGGGTCGCCGTCGGCGTCGCCTTCGTCGTCGGGCTCGGCCGAGCCGTCGTCTTCACCAAACGGGTCGTCGGTGTCCGCTTCGGGAAAGTCGGTGTCGGCTTCCGGCGGCGGCTGGTCGCCGTCAGCCTCTGGAGCATCGATCCCGAACACGTCGTCGTCCGGCAGGTCGTCGCCCGGCAGCTCGTCGTCCGGCACTTCGTTGTCCGGCACTTCGTTGTCCGGCACTTCGTTGTCCGGCACT
>JBBDYJ010000035.1:277450-297232 GCA_040901675.1 Pirellulales bacterium
GTCCGGCACTTCGTTGTCCGGCACTTCGTTGTCCGGCACTTCGTTGTCCGGCACTGCCGGCGGGGTGGCGGGTCTCGATGCGGTTCGAGCGGCCGAGGCCTGTTTGGACACTTTGTTCAGGGCCCGCATGAAGGCGCCGCCCAATGTGCTCACGACTCCGGCGGGCGCCTTGGCGGCCGGCGCCGCGCTGGTCTCATCGTCGGGATCGGGGGGAGCCTCATCGGCAGCCGGTTCTTCGACAGCTTCATCTTCGGCTTCATCTTCGGCAGGGGGCTCCTCGGCCGGCGAGTCCTCGGCCTCCGCGTCCCCGACGCCGAACGGGTCGTCGGCGGCGGGAGTCTCCGCTTCGCTGTCGTCTGTAGCCGGCTCGTCGCCGAACGGGTCGTCGGCCGATTCTTCCGGTGCTTCTTCGTCGGCCGGCTCGTCGGGCAGGTTCTCGTCGGGCATCTCTTCGGCCGGCTCGTCGGGCAGGTCGTCATCGGGCATCTCCTCGGCCGGCTCGTCGACGGGCACGTCGTCGACGTCGGCGGGGGTTGGTGCGACGGAGTCGCTCGGCGTGGGCCTGAGCAGCACGTCGGGCTCGGCGCGGCGGATTCGCTCGTAACGCTCGTAGCGCCGCTGCTCGAGGTCCTGAAACGCCAGCAAGCGAGCGTCGCTGCGATAGCGCTCCAGCAGCAGGCGATTGCGCCCCTGCACGCGCTCCAGCGACTTGCTCACGTTGTAAAAACGGTCCGCGTCGGCCACTTCCAGGCGGGCGCCTTCGGCGAAATCGTCGCGGGCTTCCGGGTCGCGGCCCAGCCTGATGTGCGCCAGCCCGCGGAAATAGTAGGCCCGCGGATCCTGGCTGCCGCTATCGATGGCCTTGGACAAGAGCGCGTGCGCTTCGCGGTAGTCACCGGCGAAATAGGCATGCACTCCTTCCCCATACAGTTCGTTCAAGGCACCAGACTGGGCCTTGAGGGGCGTCGCGGACCAATAGGCAATGAGCGACGCCGAAAGCATTACCACCCATGCCGCGATCCTTGCACTGCGGAACATTTTTCTGGCTCCCTGATCTGGCGAGAAGCACCCCGAGCAGCGTGCGGAATTACACGTCTGCCGTTTTGCAAAAAAGCAAGGCCATCGTAATTCGCCCCGGAGGCGATTTCAACAAAAAGCGTTCAACCCCGTTTTGCCGACGCGCTATTGTCCCTGGGCGGAAAGCGGCTTGACCATGACGTTGCGAAACCGCACGACGCTCTTGGGATCGTGCTGCTGGAAGGCAAACAATCCCTTGTTCAAGTTGCGCGGGCCGCTCACTCCATCCGGCTCGACGTATTCGTACAGTTTCTTGCCGTCGACGAGCATCGTGATCCGCTTCCCTTCGACAAGGATCTCCTGCGTCCACCAGGTGTCGTCCCGCGCCGGCGACTCGTACAGCTTGACGACGTTGTACAGGCTGCCCGTCTTGACCGGGTCGCCGTGGCTGTTGTTCACTTGCGATTCGTAGCCGAAGCTCGGCCAGCCTTCCTCCATCCGGCTGTGAAAATAAATGCCCGAGTTGCCCCCCTCGTTGATCATCACCTCGGCCTTGAAGTGGAAGTCCTGGAACTCCTGGTCGACGTAGAACAGGTGGCTGCGCTCGCCCTGGCCGACGATCGCTCCGTCCTGGACCGTCCAGTTGTCGGGCAGCTCACTGGCCTTCCAACCTTTGAGCGTCTTTCCGTCGAACAGCCGAATCCAGCCTTCGGACTGGTCCGCTTGGTCGGGTTGCCGGTCGGATTGGTCGTCGGCCGCCACGGGCAGCGCCACCAGCAGCAAACCGATCCATACGAGGCGGCAGGCCTTTTTCATCGCCGGGCTCCTCCTGGATGATGGATGAGAAATCTCCACTTTAGTTTGACGACCCGGCTGGCACCTGTAAACGAAAAACTCCGCCCCCCCGTTAAAATTTGCCGCGGAAGGGCTCCCCGCGGGCCGTGTGGGCGAACCGGATGATTGAATTTGACTGGCCGCGACTGCACACTGTCGCTGAGGAGCCAAAGGCCATGAAACCTCCCAGACCGCTCGCTCGCTACAACCCTGCCCAGACCTACGCCTGGAACTACGACCATGCCCCGCCTCCCGTCGATGCCGACGTGCCCGCCATGCCGGGCCCGTGGAGCTTTTGCGGCTTCCAGATCGGCTCGCCGCTGGGTATCGCCGCCGGGCCGCTGTTGAATGGCGGCTGGGTGCGATACTATGCCAGCCTGGGCTTCGACGTGCTGACTTACAAGACGGTCCGCACCGTCCGGCGCGACTGCTATCGGCTGCCCAACCTGCTGCCGGTGCGTTGCGGCCAGTTGCACGGCGGCGAAACGCGGATCCCCGCCTCCGACGAACCGAGCGGCAGTTGGGCCGTCTCGTTCGGGATGCCGTCCAAGCCGCCGGGGGTCTGGCGCGCCGACATCGAGGCCACGCGCGGCAAGCTGCCGGCGCGCAAGGTGCTCTCGGTTTCGGTGGTGGGCACCGTCCAGGAGGGTTGGTCGATCGACGACCTGGCCGGCGACTATGCCCGCGCCGCGGTCTGGGCCGTCGAGAGCGGGGCCGACGTCATCGAGGCCAATTTCTCCTGCCCGAACGTGAGCACCCGCGACGGCCAGTTGTACCAGCAGCCCGAATCGGCCGCATTGGTTGCTGCGCTGCTCCGGCAACAGATCGGTCACGTGCCGCTGGTCCTGAAGATCGGGCGGCTGTCCGGCGAGCCCGAAGCGGCCGCACTGGTCGAAGCGGTCGCCCAGTTCGCCGACGCGCTGAGCATGACCAACAGCGTGGCCGCCACCGTTGTTTCCAGCCAGGGCGAGCTGTTGTTCGGCGGCGAGAAGCGCGGAATCTGCGGCGCGGCCATCCGCGATGCTTCTCGCCGGCAGACCGCGATGGTGGCCCGCGTGATCCGCGAGCGCAATCTCGCCTTGCAGTTGATCGGCGTGGGGGGCGCCGGCACCGCGGCCGACGTGCGGGATTACCAGCGAGCCGGCGCCGAGACGGTCCACCTGGCGACCGCCGCCATGCTCGATCCGGCGGTCGGAATTCAGATCCGCCGCCAGTGGGCCGCGGCGCCCGATTGACCGCCGATTCTATTTTATTAGAATTCGTCTTGAAACGTGGGGCAAACTGCTTCCGCGCCACGATCCCCAAACGGCCATGCCCCGGCCCGCGACCAAGCAACCGACCGACGGTGAACTGGAACTGCTGAAGCTGCTTTGGGAAGCCGGCCCAGCCGAGCTGGGCCGGATCTGCGCGGCACTGCGCCGGAAGCGCCCGGTGGCCACCACCACCGTGGCCACGATGCTCAAGGTGATGTTGAACAAGGGGCTGGTCGAGCGGACCAGGCGACCCGGCGGTTATCTCTGGTCGGCCAAGGCCGCTCCCGAGGCCACGCGGAGAGGATTGCTGGAAAGGCTGATCGACCGGGTCTTCGAGGGCTCGGCCAGCATGCTGGTGGCCCATCTGATCGATGTCGAAGGGCTTTCGGAGGCGGAGCTCAACGAGATTCGTGCGCTGATCGAGGCGAAGACGAGCGGACCGGCCGAAGCGGGACCGCCGAGCTGAAGCGGCGCGGACAACCCAGCCACCCAGTGGGCCGCGAGGGAAGCGACTCCTCACTGATTGTCCGTGCCGCCCAAAGCGTCAGCGGTCCCGATTCGAACCGATCTGTGCACTCACGTCCGGCGGGCGGGACCCCTCGTCCATCCCGCCAGACGCCCAGCCACATTGGCTGCGCTTGCGGCGAGTCTCCCACTTGCCGCAAGCACACCCTATTCATCGAAATCCGAAAGCTCGGGTCTTATCAAAAAAGTCGGCCGGGAGTGTCCTTCCTGCCGCGCCCGCCCAGATTGAAACGCCTGCGGCGATTGTGATGGTTGTGACGGGCGGCAGTGGAAAAGGAGGAAGGAAGGAAGAGGGGAAGGCGAGAGCGGGGGAAGGGGGGACAGAAGGTCCGCCGGAGGTGGACCTCTTGCCTTCTGACCTCTGACCTCCGACTTCTGACGAAAACTGGGGCACGCTACGACTCGACTGAGCTCGCCGAAGTCCGCTTTGCCCCAGGCACCCAGTGACGGGCGGTGGAAGGCAGAAGGCAGAAGGCAGAATAGCAACACGGAGGGAACGACCGCTGGGGCACGCCTCTTGAAGAGGCTCGAGGCCCTCGAGAGCCACCGCTGTGCCACTAGGCACCCGCGCGGGGCGAAGGAAAACTGGGGCACGCTACGACTCGACTGAGCTCGCGACTCGACTGAGCTCGCCGAAGTCCGAAGTCCGCTTTGCCACCAGGCACCCGGCACCCAGCACCCAGCGCGTTTCCTACTCCTCCTTCTGCCTTCCTCCTTCAGCCCTCCTCGTCGCTTTCGCCGCCGGCGCTGACGAAGCGGTAACCGGCGCCGCGGACGCTGAGAAAATGCCGCGGCCGGGCGGCGTCCTCTTCGAAATACTTGCGCAAGCGGACGATGAAGTTGTCGACGGTGCGAGTGTTTTCGATGTTCGGTTGCCGCCAGACCCGCTCCAGCAGCTCGCCGCGGCTGACGACCCGCCCCTCGTTCTCGATGAAGTAACGCAGCAGCTTCATTTCCATGGGGGTCAAACGCAGCTCATCCTCGCCCACGGTCACTTCGTAGGTGTCGAAATTGACGCGTGCGCGGCCGAATTCGTAGCAAGTGCCGGCCAGCTTGCCTGGCGCCTGCGAGCCGTCGCGCCGCCGCCGGCTGAGCAGGTTGCGGACCATGGCCAGCAGCTCGTCCAGGTCGAACGGTTTTTGCAGATACTGATCGGCCCCCACGTCGTAGCCGCGGATGCGGTCCTCGGCCAGCGTCCGGGCGCTGAGCATCAGGACCGGCACCTCGTTGCCCGCCTGGCGCACCGCCTCGCACACGGCGTAACCGCTCATCCCAGGCAGCATCAGGTCCAGGATCACCAGGTCGAAACGCGCGGGATCCTCGGAAATCATCCGCAGGGCCGTGGGGCCATCCTGGGCGAGACTCGCCGTGTAGCCCTCGGCCTCCAGGTTGTAGCGGATGCCGATGGCCAGATGCCCCTCGTCCTCGACCACCAGCACGTGCTTTGCGTCGTCTGCCATATACTGCCAAGCATCCACGAAACCCGCGGCGCGGACAATCAGGTGGGCGCGGCCACGCTCTCCACCGGGTCGCTCGGCTGCTCGACAAGTTGCCGGCCAGGCAGCTCGACTTCGAAGACGGTGCCGGGATGCGGGCCGCGGCCGCGGACCGTGATGCTGCCCCGCATCCGCTTCACCAGGGTCCGCACGATGAACAACCCCAGACCGGTGCCCGTCTGCGCGCGTTCCAGCTCGCTGCCCAAGCGCACGAAGCGGCCGAAGATCTTGCGGCGCAGCTTGGCTGGGATGCCGGGCCCATTGTCGGCGATCCGCGTGATCACCTGGCCGCGCCCGTTGGCCCACGACTGCACGGTGACCTGCGCCTGGGGTCCCGCGTACTTGACGGCGTTGTCGATCAGGTTGCGAAACACCATCTCCACGTCGATCATCCGTGCGCGGACGACGCTGGGGGCCGCCTCCAGCAAAACGGTCTCCGGCGGCAGCCGGTGCCGCGAGCAGACGGTCTGGGCGCAGTTCTCCAGCACCGGCTGCAGGGGAACCTCCACCACTTCGTTGTCCAGCGGCAACTGCTCCAGCCGGGCGGCGTCGAGCATGTGGTTGATCAGCGTATCGAGACGGTCGAGGTCTTCCAGCATGAAGCGGTAGAAATCGGCTTGCTGCTCCTCGGTGACGCTGCGCCGCGCAAGAGTCTGCAGGTACAGCTTCAGCGAGGCGATAGGGCTCTTGAGCTCGTGCGTCACGCTGTCGATGAAGTTTGCCTGCCGCTGGTTCAGGCTGATCTGCTTGACCGAGATTGTCAGGTACAAAATCACGCCCACCAGCACCAGCACCAAAAACGTGGTGCCGGTGGCCAGCAGCGTCCAGTACCGCAGGGCCAAAAGCACCCAGCCGATGATCAGCGCCACCAACAGCACGATCATCACCACGCCCAGCGTGATCGGCCAGCCCAAGCTTCGGCGCGGCATCGACGGCAACTCCTTCTCCCACAGCCCCAATTTTGAGCCTATCCGCGGCGGCCCGCCAGTCAAGCTGGCCGCGAGTTTTCGGCCTGGGCGAAATCCGCCCCGCATGCCGCTACAATCGAGCCCATGCCGCAAGTTGTTCTCAGACCGCGCAAAGCGCGGCCATTTCACGGCCGGCACCCCTGGGTGCTCGATTCGGCCATCGAACGCGTCGAGGGCGAACCGGCCAACGGCGACGTGGTCGACCTGGTCAGCGACCGGGGGCAGTGGCTGGCCCGCGGCGTTTTCAACGGCCGCAGCCGGATCCGTGTCCGCCTCTACACCTGGACCGAAAGCGAGAACCTGGACGAGGCGTTTTGGCGCCGCCGGCTGGAGGCGGCGCTGCGATGGCGAGAGCGCTGGCTGGGCGCCGACGACGCCGCGGTCCGCCTGGTTTACAGCGAGGCCGACGGTCTGAGCGGCCTGGTCGTCGATCGTTACGCCGGCCACCTGGTGCTGGAGGTGACGGCCCTGGCCATCGCGGCACGCCTGGACACGATCAAGCCGATCGTGGCCGATCTGGCCCGCCCGCGCGGCATCGTGCTGCGGACCGAGCGCGGCGCCGTCAAGCTCGAGGGGATCGAGCTGCTGGAGGGGACCATCTGGGGCGAGCCGCCGGCAGGGCCCGTGTTCGTCAGCGAGCATGGCATTCGCTACGGCGTGGACCTGGAGGCGGGACAGAAGACCGGTTTTTACCTGGACCAGCGCGACAATCGCAAGGCGGCCGCGGGCTACGTGCAGGGCCGGCGGCTGCTCGACCTGTTCTGCTACAGCGGAGGGTTCGCGCTGTGCGGCAAGCTGCTGGGCGGCGCCGCCGAGGTGTGGGGCATCGACACCAGCGCCAAGGCGATCGCGCTGGCCAAGGCCAATGCCGAGTTGAACGGGGCCTCGCAAGTCCGCTTCGACGTGGGCGACGTGTTCCAGTCGCTCGAGTCGCTGCTGTCCGAGAATCAGCGCTTCGGCGCCGTGGTGCTCGACCCGCCCAAGTTCGCCCGCAACCGCCAGGCGGTCGAGCAGGCGCTGCGGGCTTACCACCAGTTGAACCGGATGGCGGTCGAGCTGCTCGAGCCCGACGGCATCCTGGTCACGTGCAGTTGCTCGGGGCACGTAAGCCGCGAGGATTTTCTGCACCTGCTGGCCGGCGTGTCGCAACGGACCGGCCGGCAGATCCAAGTGCTCGAGCAGCGCGGCGCCGCCGCCGACCACCCGGTGAGCGCCACCTGCCTGGAGACCGAGTATCTGAAATGTTTCATCTGCCGCGTGGTCTGAATCCTGAATCAATACCTTCCCGCACGCCCGATTCGCCTGCCGGAGGAGCCACATGAAGCGCCTGCCGATCGGACCTCTGTACTATGAATTCAGCCGCCACAACGAGCCGCGGATCAGGATCCAGCCCGGCGAAACGCTGCTCGTCGAGTCGCAGGACGCCTTCTCCGGCCAGATCCGCACCAACGACGACCGCCGCGACAAAAGCAAGATCCCCTTCGGCAACCCGCAGACCGGTCCCATCTGGGTCGAGGGGGCCGAGCCGGGCGACGCCTTGGCCGTGACCATCCACGAAATCCGCCCCAGCCTGGGTGCCTGCTACACGCGGACCAGCGACCCCAAGCAGCTCGCCGAGTGGCTCGGCGGCGACTGCCCGCATGGCACGCACGTCTGTCCCATCCGCGACGGCCTGGTGTACTGGAGCGATTCGATCACGATCCCCTACGCTCCCATGCTCGGCTGCATCGGCACGGCGCCGGCCACCGGCGTGCCGACCACGGGACCTGCCGGCCCGCACGGCGGCAACATGGACATCATCGAGACCTGCCCCGGCAACACGGTCTTCCTGCCGGTCTATGCACGCGGCGGCTACCTGTACCTGGGCGACGCCCACGCGGCCATGGGACATGGCGAGCTATCGGCCAGCGGCCTGGAGATGCCGGCCGAGACCGTGATCACCGTCGACCTGGTCAAGAACAAGCGGCTGGCTGGCCCGCGCATCGAGGCGCCCGACGAGATCATGACCATCGCCACCGGCTGTCCCATGGAGCGCGCCGTTGCCGAAGCATACGCGCGGTTGATCCTCTGGATGGAAGAGGAATATGGTTGGCAGCGCTGGAAGGCCTACGACCTGTTGACGCACGCCGGCCGCATCTCGGTGGGCTATTACGCCATCGGCACCGTAGCCGCCAAGATCGCCAAGCGCTACTTGAAATAAAGGCAGAAGGAGGAATAAGAAACGCGCAGGGTGCCTGGGGCAAAGCGTTAGCGTGCCCCAGTCTTCGCCAGAAGTCAGACGTTCCGCCTGCGGCGGACTTGCAGCACAGTCAGAAGCTCCACCTCTGGCGGACCTTCTGTCCCCCCTTCCCTCCTTCCTCCTTCTGTCTTCCTCCTTCACTTGATCAGGTCCTTCACGGTCATGCCGGCGGGGATCATCGGCAGCACGTGCTCCTGGTAGGGTATCTGCACGTCGAGCACGTACGTGCCGTCGTACTCGACCATCTCCTGCAAGGCGGCATTCAGGTCGGCCTTGTCCTTGACCTGGCTGGCGCCGCAGCCAAATCCCTTGGCGATCGTCACGAAGTCGGGGTAGCGCTCGGTCGGACCCAGGCCGTCGCCCAGGCCGACCGCTTCAGGATTGTCGACCGGCCCCAGGTAGGTGTGGGCCCGGTTGCCGGCGTGGAAGCGGTCTTCCCACTGCACCACCATGCCCAGGTGCTGGTTGTTCAACAGCAGCACCTTGACCGGCAGCTTCTCGCAGTGGCAGGTGGCCAGCTCCTGGATGTTCATCAAAAAGCTGCCGTCGCCGTCGATGTCGATCACCAGGCTCCCGGGGTGGGCCGCCTTGGCCCCCATGGCGGCCGGCAGGCCGAAACCCATCGTGCCCAGGCCGGAGCTGGACATCCAAGTCCGCGGGGCCCTGAACTTGAAATACTGGGCGGCCCACATCTGGTGCTGGCCCACGCCGACGGCCACGATCGTGGAGCGGTCCTCGACCATCCGCGACAACTGGTCGATGGCGTGCTGGGGGAGGATGCCGGGGAAATCGGAGTCGTAGCGGTAGGGGTCGGCCTGTTTCCAGGCGGCGATTTTGTCGTGCCACTCGCTCAAGCCGGCCGGCGGCTCGACGACCTTGTTCAACTCGGCCAGGGCGAACTTGATGTCGCTGACGATCGGGATGTGGGCTTCCTTGTTCTTGTTGATCTCCGAGGCGTCGACGTCGATGTGCACGATCTTGCCGTGCTTGGCGAACTCCGAGACCTTGCCCGTAACGCGGTCGTCGAAGCGCACGCCGAAGGCCAACAGCAGGTCGGCTTCATCCACGGCGTAGTTGGCGTAGACGCTGCCGTGCATGCCCAGCATGTCCAGGGAGAGCGGATCGCTGTTGGGGAAGCAGCCCAAGCCCATCAGCGTCATGGTCACCGGGATGCCGGTCTTGTGGGCCAGCTCGGCCAGCTCGCGGCTCGCCGAACCCGCGATGACGCCGCCGCCGGCGTAGATCACGGGGCGGCGCGCCCGCTTGATCGCGGCGGCCACCTGCGCGACCTGCTCCGGCCGAGCCCGGCGTTGTTCGATGTGGTAGCCGGGCAGGTGCATCGGCGCGTTGTAGTCGGGCACGACCTGGTTGGTCTGCACGTCCTTGGGCAGATCGATCAGCACCGGCCCGGGCCGGCCGGTGGTGGCGATGTGAAACGCTTCGCGGACGACGCGGGCCAGGTCTTTGACGTCGGTGACGAGGTAATGATGCTTGGTGATGCTGCGGCAGACTTCGACGATCGGCGTTTCCTGGAAGGCGTCGGTGCCGATGACGGCGGTCCTGACCTGCCCAGTGATGGCGATCAGCGGGATGCTGTCGAGCTTGGCGTCGGCGATGGCGGTCACCAGGTTGGTGGCTCCCGGTCCGCTGGTGGCCATGCAGACGCCCGGCCTGCCGGTGCTGCGGGCATAGCCCTGGGCGGCGAAGGCGCCTCCCTGCTCGTGCCGGGGCAGGATGGTGCGGATCTGGTGCTTGAAGCGGGTCAGCGACTGGTGCAACGGCATGCTGGCGCCGCCCGGGTAGGCGAAGATCACCTCGACCCCATGATTGACCAGCGACTGCACCAGGATGTCGGCGCCGCTGGTCAACTGAGAAGTTTTGGGGATGGGGGTTGTACGGTTGCTGGCGGTTGTCACGGTAAGCACTGGCCTCTGTTGCACGAGTCGGGCAGTTTCCACCGCCGCCCGTTAGCTTCAAAACATTGCGCTTCGTTCGCAATCGAGCGCGCTGAGCCGCTATCGGAGCGCTTCCATGGCTGCTGCCCAATTCCGACCCGGCAACGTCTAAAACACCTTACCATACGGCCAAACCGCACGTCTGGCAACTATTGGCCCCGTAGAACGGAATTCATTCCGTTTTACTCCAGCAGCGGGCGGAGATAGTGGCCGGTCCAGTTGCCGTCGGTGGCGGCAATCTGCTCGGGAGTGCCAACGGCCAAGAGGCGGCCACCGGCGGCGCCACCCTCGGGCCCCAGATCGATCACCCAGTCGGCACTCTTGATCACGTCCAAGTGGTGCTCGATCACCACGACCGTGTTGCCCAGGTCGACCAGCCGCTGCAAAACAGCCAGCAGCTTGCCGACGTCGTCCAAATGCAAACCGGTCGTCGGCTCGTCCAGGATGTATAAGGTCCTGCCGGTGTTGGGGCGGCCCAGCTCGGCCGCCAGCTTGATCCGCTGCGCCTCGCCGCCCGAAAGCGTGGTCGAGGACTGGCCCAGCGTGATGTAGCCCAGGCCGACCTCCTGCAAGCTGGCCAACAGCCGCCGGATGACCGGAAAGTTCTCAAAAAACTCCAAGGCCTCGTCGACCGTCAGATCGAGCACGCCGGCGATCGACAGGCCGCGGTAGTGGATCTCGAGCGTCGGCTTGTTGAACCGCGTCCCTTGGCACTCGGGGCACTGGACATAGAGGTCGGGCAGGAAGTTCATCTCGATCTTGCATTGGCCCTGCCCCTGGCAGACTTCGCAGCGGCCCCCCTTGGTGTTGAAGCTGAAGCGGCCCCGCTTGTAGCCGCGCAGCCGGGCTTCGCGGGTAGTGCTGAACACGCGGCGGATTTCGTCGAAGACGCCCGTGTACGTGGCCGGGTTGCTCCGCGGCGTGCGGCCGATCGGCATCTGGTCGACCTCCACCAGGCGGTCGATCATCTGCACGCCGCGCAGGCTGGTGTACGGGCCCGGCCGGGCGCCGTTGCCGCCCAACCGGCGCGCCACGCCGCGGGCCAACGTGGCGTGCACCAGCGAGCTCTTGCCCGATCCGCTGACGCCGGTCACCGCCACCAGGGCCGAGAGGGGAAACCAGACGTCGATCTGCTTCAGGTTGTGGGCCGCGGCGCCCTGGATCGAGATGGCCCGCTTGGGGCTGACCGGCCGGCGCTGGCCGGGCACCGGGATGGCCAGCTCGCCGGACAGGTACTTGCCGGTGAGCGACGCGGGCTGGCGGCGGATTTCCTCCGGCGTGCCCTGGGCCACGATCCGCCCGCCGTGCCGGCCGGCGCCGGGTCCCACGTCGATGAGGTGGTCGGCCTGGTTGATGATCGCTTCGTCATGTTCGACGACCAGCACCGTGTTGCCCTGCGATTGCACCTTGCGCAGGACCTCGATCAGCCGCTGGTTGTCGCGCTGGTGCAAGCCGATCGACGGCTCGTCGAGGATGTAGCAGGCGCCGACCAGCCCGGACCCGACCGCCGTGGCCAGGCGGATCCGCTGCAGCTCGCCGCCGGAGAGCGTGTCGGCCGCCCGATCGAGCGTGAGGTAACCCAAGGCCACCTTGTCCAGGAACGACAGGCGGCCCTCGATCTCCTCGACAATGGGCCCGGCGATGGGCGCCTGCTGCGGGGCGAACTCCAGGCCGGCAAAGAACTGCCGCGCCTGCTCGACGCCCAGCGCGGTGATCTCGTGAATGGCCTTGCCGCCAAGGCGAACCGCGCGGGCCTCCGGCCGCAGCCGGGCTCCACCGCATTCGGGGCACGGCGACTCGGCGGCCAGGTCGGCCGCCTCCAGCTCCGGATCAAATGATTCCAGGGAGCCGAGTCCTTCGCACTTGGGACAAGCTCCGTAGGGACTGTTGAAGCTGAACGTGCGGGGCTCCAGTTCTTCATAGCTGATCTTGCAGCGCGGGCAGGCATGCTCGGTGCTGAACAGCTCCTCCTGCCAGGCCGCGGCGGAAGCGGCCTGGGGAGGCGAATGCGTCACGGCGACCAGTCCCTCGGCTTGCCGCAAGGCCAACTGGATCGAGTCGGCCAGGCGGGCTCGAATGCCGGGCCGCAGCACGATCCGATCCACGATCGCCTCGATGGTATGGTTCCTGCGCGGAGCCAATTCGGGCAGCGCGTCGAGATCGTAGACCGCCCCGTCGACACGGGCGCGGACCAGCCCCGCCTTGCGGATCGACTGAAACACGTCGGCATGCTGACCCTTGCGGCCTCGCACCAAGGGGGCCATGACCATCAGCCGAGTCCCCTCGGCCAGAGCGAGCAACTGGTCGACAATCTGCTGGGGGCTTTGGCAGCGGATCGGTTCGCCGCAGCGGTAGCAGAACACCTGGCCCAGGCGGGCCATCAGCAGCCGCAGATGGTCGTAGATCTCGGTGACCGTGGCCACGGTGCTGCGGGGGTTACGGATGCCGGCCCGCTGGTCGATGGCAACGGTCGGCTGCAGGCCTTCGATCAGGTCGACGTCGGGCCGTTCCATCTGGTGCAGGAACTGGCGGGCGTAGGCCGAGAGGCTTTCGAAGTACTGCCGCTGGCCTTCGGCATAGAGGGTGTCGAAGGCCAGCGAGCTCTTGCCCGATCCGCTGGGACCGGTGATGACGACCAGTTGATCGCGCGGGATATCGAGATCGACATTCCGCAGGTTGTGCACGCGGCAGCCGCGGATGCGGACGCACTCCTGGGTCTCGGCCGGAGCCCTCCCCTGGTCGATCTGGCCAAAGACACTCATCAAAACAGCCCTGCCGCCCCCCGATCGCTATGCGTAAACTTTCCACGCTAACACAGTGCCTCGGGGAAGGAAAGGAGGCAGTGGAAAGGCAGAAGGCAGAAGGACGAAGGCAGAATCGGAAACGCGCAAGCGACGAATAGGGCATGCTTCGACTCGCCAGGGCACGGCCTGGCTGGTCATGCTAAGGCTGTTCATCGGAAGGTAGTCTTTCCGGCTCCCTACCCGCCCGCTTAGACTGGCGCCATGGCCACCCCCGACGAGAACGGCGACCACCAGGAGGAGAACCCGTACAGGGCGCCGGTGGAGCAAGGCAGATGGCAAGGCTACCGCCACGTACCAAGGTGGTTTGTATGGACATTGTTAGCCGCAGCGATCGGGAGCTTCATCTTCGCTTCGCTTCACGTACCGTAAGAACTCGTCCACGACAGCGCGACGGCCGCCGCACTACCCCGACTTCACGTGCCAACCGGGCTTTTTCCTAAATCGAGATTTAGGACACTACCCGGAAGGCAGAGGCCGAAGGCAGAATCGGAAACGCGCAAGCATTCCTCGGTGGTGGTCTTCGTCACTCTTCCTTCTGCCTTCGTCCTTCTGCCTTTCCCCGCGCCCTTGCCGGGCGGGCGGACGCGGGCTACGATGTGAGCTTATCTTGTGTCCGGAGTTCGAGATGCGTCACGTGCTTTCGGCGGTCGTGCAAAACGTTCCGGGCGTGCTATCGCACATTTCGGGCATGCTCGCCTCGCGGGGCTACAACATCGACAGCCTGGCCGTCGGCGAAACCGAAGACCCGCAGTTGTCGCGGATGACGTTTGTCGTGGTCGGCGACGACAGCGTGCTGGAGCAGGTCCGCAAGCAACTCGAAAAAATCGTGACCGTCGTCCGCGTTGTCGACATCAGCTCGCAGAACTTCGTCGAACGCGACCTGATGCTGATCAAGGTGGCCGCCCCCTCGGGAGGCCGCCGCAGCGAGGTCCGGGAACTGGTCGACATCTTCCGGGGCCGCATTGTCGACGTCTGTCCCGAGGAAGTGATGATCGAAATCTCCGGGCAGGAGCGCAAGGTCGAGGCCTTCATCGAGCAGATGCGCCCCTTCGGCATCAAGGAACTGGTCCGCACGGGGCGGATCGCCATGGTCCGGGGCGCTCACTCGACGACCGAATAGACTTCACAGCCTTTCAACCCCCACAGCGAAAGACCCCATGGCCGCCACGATCTACTACGACAAAGACGCCGACCTGTCCGCGCTCAAAGGCAAGACCATCGCCATCCTGGGCTACGGCTCGCAGGGACATGCCCACGCCCAGAACCTCCGCGACAGCGGCTGCCAGGTGATCGTGGGACAGCGGCCGGGCAGCCCCAACTACGAGCTGGCCGTCAAGCACGGCTTCAAGCCGATGAGCGTCGATGAGGCCACCGAGCAGGGCGACCTGGTCAACATGCTCTTGCCCGACGAGGTGCAGGGCGACATCTACCGCGAGCACGTGCGGCCGCATCTCAAGCCGGGCGACATCCTGATGTGCTCGCACGGGTTCAACGTGCACTTCGGGCAGGTGCAGGCGCCGCCGGGGGTCGATATGCTGCTGGTGGCGCCCAAGGGCCCCGGCCACCTGGTGCGCAGCGAGTTCGAAAAGGGGGGCGGCGTTCCCTGCCTGATCGCCTTGAGCGAGGGCGCCGGCGACGCGACCCGCCGGCTGGGGCTGGCGTATGCCAAGGGGATCGGCGGCACCCGCGGCGGCGTGATCGAGACGACGTTCGCCGAAGAGACCGAGACCGACCTGTTCGGCGAACAGGTGGTGCTGTGCGGCGGCGTCAGCGCGCTGGTCAAGGCGGGCTACGAAACGCTGGTCGAGGCCGGCTACCAGCCCGAGATGGCCTATTTCGAGTGCATGCACGAATTGAAGCTGATCGTCGACCTGTTCTACCAGGGCGGGCTGAATTACATGCGTTACAGCGTCTCGAACACCGCCGAATACGGCGATTATACCCGCGGTCCGCGGATCGTGACCGACCAGACGCGTGCCGAGATGAAGAAGATCCTGCACGAGATCCAGTCGGGCGAGTTCGCCCGGCAGTGGATCCTGGAAAACAAGGCGAACGCGCCGGCCTTCAAGGCGGTGCGGCGGCGGGAGCGCAACCACCCGATTGAAGAGGTGGGCCGCCGCCTGCGGCGGCTGATGAGCTGGATCAACGCCAAGGAGGTCTAACAGGCCGGCGGGCGCTGTTTTCCTTGCCCCGCGCCCGCCCGATGCAAGAATAGCAGAGATGACCGCCGTTGCGCCGACTACCCGCGAAGTGCTGAACCAACTGCGGCCCGGGGACCGGGTCGAGATCGTGCAGACGGTCAGGGTCGGGATGCGGAGCTGGAAGACGAGCACGATCGGCACGGTCGAGCACGTCGAGCGGCGGCGGCACGGGCTGCACTTCCGCCGCAACCTGGACGACAAGGTGTTCAGCGACCTGGTCGTTCTTCGGCTGGACGACGGCACCATCACCACGATCGCCGTGGACGAGTTTACCGACCTGCGAAAAGTCTGAGCTGCTTCGCCTTGCCAATGATTCCGCCGACCCAACCTCCGCCTCCCCAGCCGCTGTTCGCCGACCACTCGCGGTCGTTTGAGGCGAATCGTTTTGTGTACGCGGTGGTGAGCCGGCGGTCCGGCGGCATCTCCATCGGCATCAACCTCAATCCCGACAAGGTCTGCAACTTCGATTGCATCTATTGCCAGGTCGATCGGGTCAGCCAGAGCGAGACGCGCTTCGTGTCCACCGAGGCGTTGCTGGCGGAGTTGGAGCAGATGCTCGAGCTCGTGAGCAGCGGACGGCTGTTCGCGCATCCGAAGTTCGCCGGCACTCCCAAAGAGCTGCGGCGGCTGAACGACATCGCTTTCAGCGGCGACGGCGAGCCGACCACCTACCGGAACTTCGATGAGATCGTGGCCGCCTGCGCCGAGTTGAAGCGGCGCCGCGGCCTCGACACGGTGAAGATGGTGTTGATCAGCAATGCCAGCATGTTCCATCGGCCGGCCGTCGAGCGGGGGCTCGCGATCCTGGACGCGAACCAGGGGGAGATCTGGGCCAAGCTGGAGGCGGGGACCGAAGAATACTACAAGCTGGTCGAACGCACGACGATCCCTTTCCAGCGGATCCTGGACAACATCACCGCGGCCGCGCGGCGGCGGCCCTTGGTGATTCAAGCCCTGTTCATGCGGATCCACGGCCAGCCGCCCTCGCCGGCCGAGCAGGAGGCGTTTTGCGACCGGCTGAACGAGATCACGGCCGCCGGAGGAAAAATCAGGCTCGTGCAGGTGTACACGGTGGCCCGGCCTCCGGCCGAGAGCTTTGTCACCCCGATGGACGATGCCGAGCTGGACGAACTTGCCGAACGGGTGAGGCGTCGCACGGCCCTGGCCGTCGAGGCGTTTTACGGCTATTCCGCCGAGGCCGACGCCAGCGCGCCGGTGCAGAAGACTTCGAAGTAGCAGGACTCGCCAGAGTTCTGGTGGAGTGAAGGGCGGCCCGAATTCTGGCGAATCCGGCTACACGCAACGGCCGCAGCGGCCCTTGAGCAGTACCTCGGTCAACTCGCCGATCACGCTGGTGCTGGTGCCGGGCGTAGGAGAAATGTCGACGCTGACATCCGAGAGGCACGAAACTTCGCCGCAGTCGACGCAGACGAAGTGCGGATGCTCCGAAATGTGGGCATGCCCTTTGCGGCGCGATTCGAACCGCCAGAGGTGGTCGCCCAGCTCACTGCGCGCGACCAGGCCGGCTTCGGTCAGATCGATCAGGTTCCGGTAGACCGTGGCCCGGTCGAAACCTTGAGGCACCAGCACGTCGGCAAGCTCGGCGTGGCTGAGCGGCGTCTTGGCCTGCTCCAGCTTTTCGAGCACCGCGATGCGGGCCGTGGTGCCGCGGAGGCCCGCGTCGCGAATGCGGTCTCGCAGTTCGTCGCGGCTGGCAGCGGCCTTGCTCGGTTTCATGGTCCCATCCTATCACGCCGCGGCGCATGGCTCTAGAATGTCAGGCGGATTGACCGGACGCCGAGCACCCCGCGCCGCGTTGCCATGTCGCCAGAAGCCTTCGACCCGGACGAAACCAGGCCGGCGCCTCCGCCCCCCGGCTTCGAGACGGCACGCGCCCATGCCGCCCAGCCCCATCGCGGCTCGGGCACTGGGAATCGATTGGCGGCGGCCAGCCGGGCTGGAGGTGACGGCGATCGCGCCGGCGGCGAAGCCTTCGAAGGCGATCCGGCGGATTTCGGCGACGTCAGCCGCGCCTGGGATGTGGTTTCCGGCCAGGTCGAGGCGCTGGTGGCGGCCTGGGACACGGGCGAAGAGCCGCCGCCATTGGCCGAGTTTTTGCCGGCCGGCAGCGCCGCCATCCAGCGGCTGGCCCTGATCGAGTTGATCAAAGTCGACCTGATGTACCGCTGGCGGCGTCCGGGCAGCGAGCGGCGGCTGGAGCAGTACCTGGCCGAATTTGGCCGGCTGTTCGAGGCCGAGGTTCCCTACGACCTGATCTACGAAGAATACTACGTGCGCAAGCAGGTGGGCGAGGCGGTTGAGCCTGCGGAGTATTTCGAACGCTTTCCCGCGCAGGCCGAGGAGCTGCGGCGGCTGTTGTGCCTGGACGAAGAGCCGAGGATCTCGACTGCCTTGGCGAGCGGGCAGCGGTCGCACAGCGTCGACGTAGGCGAGCGGCTGGACGATTTCGACCTGTTGACGCGGCTGGGCAAGGGGGCGTTCGCCACGGTGTTTCTGGCCCGGCAACGGTCGATGCAGCGGATCGTGGCCCTGAAGGTCTCGGCCGATCGGGGCAACGAGCCGCAGACCATGGCGCAGCTCGATCATCCGCATATCGTGCGGGTTTACGATCAGCGGCTGGTGAGCGACCGCAAGCTGCGGCTCTTGTACATGCAGTACATACCGGGCGGCACGCTACAGCGCGTGGTCGATCTGGTGCGTGCCACGCCCCCCAGGGCGCGCAGCGGCAAGATCCTGCTGGAGGCGGTCGACGACGCGCTGTCCGACCAGGGCGAGTCGGCCCCGGCCGAGTCCGGCCTCCGCCGGCAACTGGCCCAGAAGCGCTGGCCGGAGGTGGTCTGCTGGCTGGGGGCGCGGCTGGCCGGCGCGCTGGACTACGCGCACCAGCGGGGCGTGATGCACCGCGACTTGAAGCCGGCCAACGTGCTGATTTCGGCGGAGGGCAGTCCCAAGCTGGCCGATTTCAACATCAGCTTCTGTTCCAAGATCGAAGGAGCATCGCCGGCGGCCTACTTCGGCGGCAGCCTGGCTTACATGTCGCCCGAGCAGTTGGAGGCGTTCAACCCGGCCCACTCGCGGGCCGCCGACGAGCTGGACGGCCGCGCGGACGTCTACTCGCTGGGCGTGCTGTTGTGGGAGTTGCTGACCGGCAGCCGGCCTTTCCGCGACGAGTCGGTCGAAGGGGGATGGACCAACACGCTGGCCAGCATGATCGCCAGCCGGCGGGCGGGAGTGCCGCCGGGCACGATTGCGCAGCTTCCGCCCGGCTTGCCTCAAGGGATGGAGGAGGTGCTGTTGAAGTGCCTCGCTCCCGAACCGGCGGAACGTTTCGCCTCGGCCGGGCAACTGGCCCGCCAGCTCGAGCTATGCCTGCGGCCGCAGGTGCAGCGGCTGATGAGGCCGAGCACTGGGGGATGGCCGCAGATCGCCGCGCGCTACTGCATCGGGGCGATGGTAGTGGCGGGTCTGGTCCCCAATGCCACGGCCAGCGGCTTGAACATCGCCTACAACTGGTTCGCGATCGTAGAGCATCTCGGTGGCGGGGCCGGGGAGGAGGAAGTCAGGGCGGTCTTTTATGAGCAGTTGGTCATTGTCAACCCGATCTTCTATGCGCTGGCGATCGGGCTGTTGATCAGCCTTGCCTGGCCGGTGTTGGATAGCGTGCTGCGAATCGAATCGCGGCGCGAGCCGAGGCCGCGGCGGTTGGCCACGGCGCGCAGCCGCTGTTTGAAGTTGGGAGACTACGTGGCCTGGGTCGCAGGTGTCTTGTGGACGATATCGGGCATCGTGTTTCCCGTTTGGCTGCACGCCAGCACGGGGAACCAAGGAGTCATGGAGCCCATGCACTACGTGCACTTCATGACGTCCCAAGTTCTGTGCGGCCTGATTGCCGCCACATTATCGTTTTTCTGCATTACGTTCCTGGCAGTCCGTGCGTTTTATCCGTCGCTGATACGCGGCGAAGCGGGCGAGCTTGGGCAGTTGGACGACCTGCAGGGCCTGAAGCGCCGGACGAACGTCTACTTCTTGCTGGCCGTGCCCGGTCCGCTGTTGGCGATCTTCGCCGTGCTGCTGTTGCCGATATGGGGCCCCGCGGCGGCCGGGTCGAATACCGCAATGGACCGGATTGCCATCGGAATCCTGGGAGTCATTGCTTTTCTGAACTTCCTCATCACATACAAACTCTCGCAGCTCATCTACCAGGACATCGATGCGCTGATGATCGCGGTCAGCCCGGCCAGCGAAAGTTTCGGCACCGCCAGCGACACGGTGGAGTCGTTCTGGGCCGCGTCGCGGTGAAGTCAGCGTGGGAGGAAGGAACGAAAACTGGGGCACGCTACGACTCGACTGAGCTCGCCGAAGTCCGCTTTGCCGCCAGCCACCCCCGGGAAAAGCAAAAGGCAGAACAGACGAAAACTGGGGCACGCTACGACTCGACTGAGCTCGCGACTCGACTGAGCTCGCCGAAG
>JBBDYJ010000036.1:0-17249 GCA_040901675.1 Pirellulales bacterium
GGGGGCGCGCGGCGCCCCCCCCCCCCCCCGGCCGATACAATACCAGCGCGTCGCGGACTTGTTTCATTGGCATCTTGGCACCTCTCGTACGCCCGGCGGGCTTTCAGGTGTCTATTACCGGCGAGGGGTGCATCACGGCGAGTGTGCATCGTGGTTGGCGGATCGGGTTGTTGTTCAATCGCGCCCAGATAAGCTCATGACCGACAACCCGGCCCGCACGCCTCTGTACGAGTGGCACGCCGCCCACGGCGGCCGCCTGGTCGATTTCGCCGGCTGGGCCATGCCGGTCCAGTACACCTCGATCGTGGCCGAGCACCAGGCCACGCGCACCGCCTGCGGGCTGTTCGATATCTCGCACATGGGCCGGCTGCGTTTCGACGGCGCCGGGGCCGAGCGATTCCTCGACGCGCTGGTCACGCGCCGCGTTGCCGGGCAGCAGCCGGGCCGAATTCGTTATGCGCTGGTCACCAACGATCGGGGTGGCATCCTCGACGACGTGCTGGTCTATCATTTGCGGGACCAGGCCGGTCAGTCGTATTTCGTGATGGTCGTCAACGCCGGCAACCGGCTCAAAATCCTCGATTGGCTCGCCCCCCGGCTGGCTGCCGCGCACGACGTCGTCTGCCAGGATGTGACTCGCCACTGGGCGATGCTTGCCGTGCAGGGGCCGAGGGCCCTGGATCTCGCCCAGCCGCTCGTGGACGACGTAGAGCTCTGCAGCATGAAGTATTACTCGGGCGCGGAAACCGGCATCGCCGGGCACGGCGGAGTGGTCAGCCGAACCGGCTATACGGGCGAAGACGGCTGCGAGCTCATGCTCGGCGCCGCCGCCGTTGCCGGCATCTGGCAACGCCTGGTCGATGCTGGGGCGGTGCCGGCGGGATTGGGATGCCGGGACACGCTGCGGCTCGAGGCGGCCATGCCGCTGTACGGCCACGAGCTGTCCGAAGACATCGATCCGTTTCAGGCGGGGCTTGAGTTTGCCGTCGACCTGGACGGCCGGCAGTTTCCGGGCCGCGACGCGCTGGCGGCCCTCCAGTCGCGGGCCGACCGGCCTCGCCGGGTGGGGCTGCACCTTGGGGGCAAACGGGTGCCGCGTCAAGGCTTCGCCGTGACAGCCGGAAATGGCGAGGTCGGGCAGGTGACGAGCGGAACTTTTTCGCCTACGCTGCAAACGCCGATTGCCATGGCCTATGTCGAGCCCGCTTTTGCCGGGCCCGGAACCGAGCTGGCCGTCGATATCCGCGGCCAGCCTGAGCCGGCCCGCGTGGTGCCATTGCCCTTTTATCGCCGCAGACAGCCTCACGAAGGGAGTTGATCGTGTCGCCTGAGAAACTGCTCTTTGCCCGGACCCACGAGTGGGTCCGCCTCGACGTCGACGACCGCGGCGCCAAGGTTGCCACGGTGGGGATCACCGCCTTTGCCCTGGAGGCGCTGACCGACCTGGTTTACATCGAGCTGCCGCGGCCCGGCCGCAAGCTGAAGGCGGGCGAGCCTTTTGGAGAGATCGAGTCGGTCAAAGCGGTCAGTGATCTGTACAGCCCCGTCGACGGCGAAGTGGTTGCCGTCCACGAGGGCCTGGCTGACGAGCTGGAGACGCTCACTTCCGATCCGTACGGGCAAGGCTGGATGGTCAAGATCAAAGTGAGCGACGAGGCGGCCCTGCCTCGCTTGATGGATTATCGCGAGTACCAGAAGCAGTGCGCCGAGGAGCAACACTAAGAGCGGACTTATGCCTTACGTGCTCAATACGCCCGAGGACCAGCGGGCCATGCTCGACGCGATCGGCGTCGGCTCGATTGAAGAGCTGTTCGCCATGGTGCCCGACGACTTGCGGCTGGGCCGCGACTTGAACATTCCGCCGGCCCTGGGCGAGCTGGAGTTGACCGCCCACATGGAGCGTCTGGCCGCCCGGAACGTCTCGGCCGCCCAGCGCGTCTGCTTTCTGGGTGGCGGCAGCTACGATCACTTCATTCCCGCCGTCGTCGACACCATTGCCTCGCGCGGCGAATACTACACCTCGTATACTCCTTACCAGGCGGAAGCCAGCCAGGGCAACCTGCAGGTCTTTTTCGAATACCAGACCTTGATCACCCGTCTCACCGGCATGGATGTCTCCAATGCCAGCCTCTACGACGGCGGCAGCGCCGCGGCGGAGGCCGTTCTGATGAGCGTCAGCAGCACGGGGCGCCACGGCCGCGTGGTGACTGCCGCCAGCGTGCACCCCGAATACCGCCAGATCCTGGCTACGCATCTGGCGAACCTCGGCATCGAGCTGGTCACGGTCGGTACTCCGGGCGGCACGGTCGAGCCCGAGGACCTCGTGTCGGCGGTCAACCAGGACACGGCCTGCGTGCTCATCCAGCAGCCGAACTTCTTTGGCTGCCTGGAGCAGGTCGAAGCCTTGGCGCGGATTGCTCACGATGCCGGCGCCTTGTTCGTCGCCTCCGTCGATCCGATCAGCCTCGGTCTCTTGAAGCGGCCGGGCGAGTACGGGGCCGACATCGTCGTGGCCGAGGGGCAATCGCTCGGCAGCCCGATGGCCTACGGCGGGCCCTACCTGGGCATCATGGCTTGCCGCGAGCAGTTGGTGCGGCGGATGCCGGGCCGAATTGCCGGCCAGACGGTCGACCGGCGGGGGAACCGTTGCTGGGTATTGACGCTGCAGACCCGCGAGCAGCACATCCGCCGTGAAAAGGCCACGAGCAACATCTGCACCAACCAGGGCCTCTATGCCTTGCGGGCCACGGTCTACCTGGCGCTGATGGGCCCCCAGGGACTCCGCGAAGTCGCCGAGCTTTGTCTGCGCAAAGCCCACTACGCCGCCTCGGCGCTGACCACGGGGCGGCTGTCGCTGGCTTTCCACCGGCCGAGGTTCAAGGAGCTCGTGCTGCGAGACTCCCGGGGCGAAGTCGCGGCGCTTCTCGACCAGGCCGGAAGGGACGGGTTCTTTGCCGGCGTTGAGCTCGGGCGCTGGTATCCGGAACTCGACGATTGTTTTCTCCTGGCGGTCACGGAAAAGCGGACCAAGGACCAGATCGACTCACTGGCCCGTTGCATTGCGTAGATCCTCGGCAGACCAAGCAGGCGATTTGTCCTCCATGCGTAATACCCAAGCCGTTCAACCCCTGTTCGAGCTTTCCAGGCCGGGCCGCCGCGCCGCCAGGCTCCCGGCCAGCGACGTGCCCGAGCTGCCGCTTGACCAACTGCTGCCGGCCGCCACCCTGGCCGAGCGGCCCGCCGAGCTTCCCGAGCTGGCCGAGCCCGACGTGGTCCGGCACTTTACCAACCTGTCCACGCTCAACATGTCGGTCGATACGCACTTTTATCCGCTCGGCTCGTGTACCATGAAGTACAACCCCAAGCGCAACGAACGGCTGGCGTCGCTGAGCGGGTTGGCCGACCTGCACCCTTATCAGCCCGAAAACACGTTGCAGGGTCTGCTCGAGCTGCTGTGGGAGCTCGAAGCCATGCTGGCCGAGATCAGCGGCCTGGATGCCGTTTCGCTGCAACCGGCGGCCGGGGCCCACGGCGAGCTGACGGCGCTGTTGGTGGCCCGGGCCTGGTTTCGCGACCGGGCCAGGAGCGGCTCGCCGCCGCCGCGCACCAAGGTGCTCGCGCCCGACAGCGCCCACGGCACCAACCCGGCCAGTGCGGCCTTGGCGGGCTTTGAGACCATCACGGTCAAGAGCACCCCGCGGGGCTTCGTGGATTTGGACGATCTTGCCGCCAAATTGGACGAGCAGGTGGCCGTGTTCATGATCACCAACCCCAACACGCTGGGAATGTTCGACCGTCAGATTCGCCGGATTGCCGACATGGTGCACGCCGCTGGAGGGTTGATCTACCTGGACGGCGCCAACATGAACGCCATCCTCGGCATCAGCCGGCCGGGCGATTTCGGCGCCGATATGATGCACTTCAACCCGCACAAGACATTCAGCGGCCCGCATGGAGGCGGCGGCCCCGGCGCCGGTCCGATCGCCGTCAGCAAGGAGCTGGGGCCGTACCTGCCGTCGCCGGTGGTCGAGCGCGACGGCGAGCGGTTCCGGTTGGCCTACGACCGGCCGAAGTCGATCGGCCGCGTGCGGAGTTTTTTTGGCAACGTCGGCGTGCTCATCCGCGCCTACTGCTACATCCGCACGCACGGGCCCCAGGGGCTGCGGCGCGTGAGCGAGAACGCCGTGCTCAACGCCAACTACTTGCTCAGCCGCGTCAAGCACATTTTCCAGGTGCCTCAAGGCGATCGCTGCATGCACGAGTTCGTGGCCTCGGCCGCCCGGCTGAAGGCGGAAAAGCAGGTCTCGGCCATGGACGTTGCCAAGCGGTTGCTGGACTTCGGCTTCCACGCGCCGACCGTGTATTTTCCGCCGATCGTCAAAGAGGCCCTGATGATCGAGCCCACGGAAACCGAGAGCAAGGAAACGCTCGATGCCTTCGCCGAGACGCTGTTCCGCATCACCGAAGAGCCGGCCGAATGGCTCCGCGAAGCGCCGCACACCACCCTGACCAGCCGGCCCGACGAGGTGCAAGCCGCCCGCCGTCCGGTCGTTGCCTGGCCCCCCAAGGCAGAAGGCAGAAGGCAGAAGGATGAAGGAGGAAGCCGGAGCACGTAAACAAGACGCGATCCAACCCAAAACGCCCTGCCGGCTGATTATGGACGACCCCGCTTCCGGCCCTTGGAACATGGCGGTCGACGAGGTCTTGCTCGCCAGCGCGGTCCGCGAGCGACGGCTGACGCTGCGGTTGTACGGCTGGTCGCAACCGACCGTCTCGCTCGGCTATTTCCAGCCCCATGCCGCGCGGAGCCAACATCCCGAAAGCCTGGAGTGTCCGGTCGTCCGGCGCGCCAGCGGTGGAGGCGCGATCGTCCACGATCGCGAGATCACCTACAGCCTGGCCGTGCCTGCCGGGCTCCCGTTGGCCGCTGCTCCGGCGGCTCTCTATCGGCAGGTGCACTTGGCCTTTGTGCGCGCGCTGGCCGACGTGGGCATCGTGGCCAGGCTGCACGGGACGCAACCGCCGCGGCCACTCAACCGCAGTGAATTCCGTTCTACGACCTCCCAGCGGTCGCGGATCGAACCGTTTCTGTGCTTCGAACGCCGCGCCGTGGGCGACATTCTGGTGGGGAGGGAAAAAGTGGCGGGCAGTGCACAGCGGAGGCGGCAGGGGGGAGTCCTCCAGCACGGCAGCCTGCTGCTGGCCGCGTCGCCGGCCGCACCCCGCCTGCGGGGCATCCACTGCCTGAGCGGCCTGCGCCGCAGCCCCGCGGAGTGGGCCGACTTGTTCGCCCGGTCACTGGCCCTGGACCTGGCCCTCGAGCTGGAGCCCGAGGCGGTCCGATCGGGCGAACGTGCTGGGGCCGAGCGGTTGGCGGGCGAACGATATGCCAGTCCCGCCTGGACGCTGCGGAAATAAGCCGTTTGGGGGCGCGGGTTTGCAGAGATTTTTTTGACTATCTTGTCCCTTTTTGCTAGCATCTCAGCCTGGGTTGTGCCGCCCGGTGGACACCCGGTGGACAAACTGTTGCAAAACAACGTGATACGACGTGACATCGGCCCGTCGGAGTGCATATAATGGCAGTAGCCTCGGCCCCGGCCGGGGAAGCACATCGACGATCGGTCTTCGCGGGTTAGTTTTCTTTGCGGCCCAGGTTCTGATCAGCGTTTGACGGCCACCGAGCCGATTTTTATCAAGGTGTCTCGTATGCGCTGCCCGGCATCATCTATTGCAATCCGCCGGGCCACCGGTTGACTGATATGCGTCCATTGTCCAAAAGTGAACTCTGTCCAAAAGTGAACTCGCGATTTGAGGCTGGCCAGGCAGAGGGTTCGTTCCGCTATCTTCGTTTCATTTGGGGCTTGACCCCCTTAACCTCTGCGGAGCCGTGTCGTACCCATGGAAGCAAGACTTAGAGTTCTGGTGGGCAAGAATGCCGGTCAGGAGCTGTTGATCCCCGGCCCGAAATTTTTCGTTGGCCGAGCGGACGACTGTCAACTGCGGCCGCGCAGCGACTTGATCAGCCGGCACCACTGTGCCTTGCTGATTGAGGAAGGCTTTCTTGCCGTCCGGGACTTTGGCAGCAAGAACGGTACGCTCGTCAACGGCGAGCGGGTCGTTGGCGAACGCGAGCTCAAGGCCGGTGACAAGCTCACCATCGGCCCTTTGGAGTTCGAGGTCTGCATTTCCACTCCGGCGGCGTCCAAGAAGCGCCCCAAGGTCGAAAGCGTCAAGGAGGCTGCGGCCCGCACGGCCGAGGGGTCGGGCGACAACCTCGATGTGAGCCAACTCGATGTCAGCCAGTGGCTCACGGACAGGGACGAAAGAGCCGGCAGCGCCGATACGCGGGTGATCGACGCCAACGAGACGAGCGAGATCGACGTGGGCCAAGGCGAGGCCGCCACGGAGGATATCAACAGCCCTTCGACTCAGACAACCGCGAACGAACTGTCCGAGACGATCGCCAAGAAGGCGCCCGACAAGCGGCAGCCGGGCAAGCTGCCCCCCGTACCGAAACATGGCGCCGCCGACAGCCGATCCGCGGCCGCCGACGTGCTCAGCAAGTTCTTCAAGCGGCGCTAGAATCATGCCGGCCGACGAAGACGCCCTGAAGCGGCGCTACCGGGAGTTTCTCGACCTGTTGCCGCTGACCACGGCCATTGCCGGGCTGCCGGAGAACACCACCAGCCGCAGCCTTTCATCCGAGCAGATGGAAGCGCGGGCCCAAGTGCTGGCCAGCGCTTTCAAGCTGGCCAGGCAGACCGTCCGCGATGCCATCAAGGCCGGATCCTAGCCGGCTTTTGGCCGCTGCCGCCGCCGACTTTTCCTCTTCTCGGATCCGGTCGTTCCCGATGCGCTGTTTTTGTTGCCTTGACCCTGCTTTGCGGGCCGACTTATAGTTGAGTAGTCCTTCTGATCGAGCATGGCCTGGAACCAACTCCCACCTGCGGAACAAGCGAGGCGCCGGTTGAAAGCCGCAAAGCGAAAATCCAAAGAGGCGGCCCTGCTGGGGCTCGGGCTGGATGCCGCCGATGGGCATACCCGTCTGACGCGTGGCAAGAACTTCGTTCTGTTCGGGGGCTCCGAGGAGACGCACTCGGTCATGCAGGAAACGGCGATCAAGATCAACGAGCATCTCGATCGTCAAGGCAAGCGGCTTGAGGATGTGTCGGCTCGCGAATTGACAGAAATCTGCCGCGAAATCGCCTCCTAGCCGGTCAGCTTTGCTCGCCGGCCCGACAGCGCGGTTCGTTGAAACCCAAGGGGCGCTTCTTCGGTATTACCTGGCGGCCGGCTAGCCGGTAGCCGAGGGTGACGTTTTGCCAGACGAAGTCCGCGACCTGGTCCGGCGAGGGCTTGCCAGAGACGAAGCTGCCCTGGCCGAACTCGTGGAGCGCTTCGGCGGGCAGGTCTTCGGCCTTTGTTACCGCTTGTTGGGTCACCGCCAGGATGCCGAAGACGTAACCCAGGAATCGTTTGCTCGCGCCTTTCGGAGCCTGGCGAGTTGGGACAACAGCCGCGACTTCGTCCCCTGGTTACTGGCCATTGCCGGCAACCGGTGCCGGAGTTGGCTCGCGGCGCGTCTGCGGCGGCCCCGGCCCACCGACGAAGTCGACCACCTGCCCGACCGAACACCCGACTACCAGCAGGCCCGCCACCTGGCCGAAGAGGTCGACCTGGCCCTGGCGGCCCTGCGCGACGAGTACCGCCAGGCATTTGTATTGTTTCATGAACATCATTTGAGTTACGCCGAAATTGCCGTCGCCATGTCGTGCCCCCTGGGCACGGTAAAAACCTGGGTGCACCGCGCCCGGCGACAATTGGCCGACGATCTGCGGAGACGCGGGGTCGTCGAGGAGAACTATCATGCAGTGCGACGAATTTGAGCCACGGCTCAACGAAGTCCTCGACGCCGGTCGCCGGCCCCAATCCGACCCCGCGCTTGCCGAGCACCAGGCCCACTGTCCCGACTGCCGGCGCTTGGCCGCTTCGTACCAGGCCATGCTGGCCGTCTTTGCCCAGGCCAACGTGCCGCAAGCCTCCGGTAATCTGGCCGGCCAGGTCCTCCTGAAGTTGCGGGCCGAACCCGCCGCGCCGCGACGCCGGCGGCTGATTTTTTCCCGCCGGGCTCTTCCCCGCCTGGCCGCGGCGGCGCTCGCGGCGGCGGTGATTGCCGCGGTGGCAACGCCGCTGTTCCAGACGCCCGACCGGCCGCCGGACAAGCCCCCCGTCGAACAAATCGTCGAAACGCATCCGCCGCCGCCACCGGCAGCCGAGACGGCGCCCCCTCCCCGCCGCATCCAGAATCTGGCCGAGGCCGCCCACGACCGCTACCAAGGATTGGCCAGAGAGACCGGGCAGAGCTTTTCTGTGGCGATGCAGATTATCCCAGGCGTCGGTGGGCCATCGACTCACAGCGCACTGGACTCGCCCCAGCCGCCCGATGCGGGCTGGACCAGCGGAGTGGCCAACGGGCTGAAGCCGGTCACCCGCTCGACCGCCGGAGCACTGCACGCTTTGTTCAAGGCGGTCGCCCTACCCGAAGACGAGGCGCTCTGAAACCATGACCCACAACCGCGGGAAATCGCTGGCAAGCCGCGTATGGCAAATCTTGGCCTGGTCCGCCTTGGCAATTCTGCCAGGACCCCTGCTGGCCGCCGACTTCGCCGCGCCTTCGCCGTTGTCGCGGGTCGTGCCCGCCGACGTCGGACTCTGCCTGGAGATTCAGAACCTGGCCGAGCATTCAAGCCAATTTCTCGATAGCGAGCTTTATCGGCGTTTGCGCGATTATCCGGCCTTGCGCCGCTGGTCCGACGAGAACCGTCCGCAGTTGACCGCCATTGCCGACGAAGTCGAGCGGCGCCTCGGCGCTCGCCCCGTGGATGCCTGGAACAAGCTGCTGGGCCGCCAGGCGCTGCTGGCCGTCTGGCCGCCGCCCGGCGGTGGTGACGAAGGCTCGGCACTGTTGCTGGTCGAAGTGGCCGACAGCCAACTGCTGGCGCGCCTTCTGGACCGCCTGGTGTCTGCCCAACGCGAAGCCGGCAAGTGGAAGGCTACCCGGCAGCTCGAAGTAGCCGGCCAGGTCGTTCAATTGCACGTCCTCGAAACCGAGCCCCAAAAGTCCGGGCTCTTTCTGGCCGCGGTGGGGGAGCTGGGCATCATGGCCACCAGCGAGCAGATTGTCCGCGATGTGGTTGCACTGAGCCAAGCGACGCCTCGCGGACCCTCGGCACTGGCCGGCGTGCCGGCCTATGCCGAAGGCATCGGCCGCCTGGCGCCGATGGCCACGGGGCGGCTGTTTATCAATCCCCGCATCTGGGACGAACATCTTCTGGCCGATCTGCGTTCCAAGCCCGCCGGCTCCAGCGACGCCGAGGCCCAATTGGTCGTCGTCGAAACCTGGCGGGCGACCGATTACCTCGTGGTTGGCGTCGAGCTGGGCCCCCGCTTGGCAATCGAAGCCTACGCCAAATGGGACCGGGCCAAGCTGCCCGAAGCGGTCGGCACCTTTGTCGACAGCGTCGGTGGCCAGGCCGAGCTGCTCGATCGCGTGCCCGCCGACGCGCTGGTTGTCCTGGCCGGGCGGATCGATCTGGGCGCCCTGCTCGGGCGTTTTGGCCGTCCGGCTGCCACGCGTAACGATGCCGCATCGTCGAGCGTCGCCGAGCCGCCCACCGGATGGTTTGCCCTCGTTGCGCTGGCCGGAAGCGTGGGGCCCGATTTTGTCAGTTACATCGCGCCCCGCCGATCCGACTCGACCGGCCTTCGCTCAACCGCGGAGCCGACTTCGCCTGGCGAGTCCCCCCCGGCATCGGCCGGCAATTCGCCGAACGCCGCGGCGATCGACTGGGTTGTCGGTTTTGCAACCAGGCCGCTTTCCCCCGCCAATCCTGAAACACGCCTGGCCGACGTGCTGGCCCCGCTGGCCAGGAGCACGATGGAAATCATGGCCGCCACGGCCAATGCTCGCTCGGGCAACGCGGCATCCCACGTCAAAACCACGCAGGTCGATGGCCTCGTGCTCACCTCGATCGTCGGCTTCGAGTCCGCCTATCCGGCGGCGGGCCCGTTGGCAGCCAGTCTGGAAGCCACCTTCGCCGTCGTGGGCGACGCCTTCTGGGTCGGCACCTCGCCCGCCGCAGTACAACGTGCGGCCACGGTCCGTCCGGAGCAATCGTTGTCCCATCGCCCGGCGGTGGCGCGGCAAGTGGGCCGGTCCGCCTCCGGCGGACCGCGTCCAGGGCATTTTTTGTATGTCAACCTGGCCGGGCTGGGGCAATGGATGGCCCAATCGCCTGGGCTGGTCGACTATCTGGCCAAGAGCAAAGGACTCGACCATGCCACCGCCCAACGGAGCTGGAACGAGCTGGTGGCCCTGGCATCGCTGGCCGACTCTTTAATCGCCACCGTCGCCCTGGGCGATAGCGGAGCGGCCGCCTCTTTGAGCCTGACCGCCGAGTAGCCCCTTCCCTCCCCCCCACCTTTTGCTTGATAATCCCGGCTGGCGCCGTAAGCATTGCCCGGGAGACCTTTGCCATGAACCTGTCGTTCGCTCGCTTTGCGCTTGTGCTGGCGATAACGGCCTGCGGTGCCCCGCTGGCCGCACAGCAACTGGACCAGCCGGCGGACGACGATTCCTTGCGCCGTCCGCGGCAGCCCGACACGGGTCGCCGGGCGGACGCAGATTTGCGCCGCAGGCGGTTGGAGCGGCTTCGAAGGCTGGGCGGAGAGCTTTTTGAATCGCTGATCGGCGACCAGGCGGGGCCGGCGCCCGACATCGACGTCGGGCGGCTCAACCACAGCCTGGAGGCATTGCTCGAACCGTTGCTGGCCCGCGAACGCGCGCTGGAATACCTCGATTTTGGTTTCGATCCGGAGGCCACCAACTTTGCCGATAATTCGGCCAGGTTCTATCTTTCCGCCGGCCTCACGCACACGGCCTGGTCCGCGGCTCCCACCACCATCGACTTCGACGTGTTGGCCGATGTTCGCCGTCCACCAGACGAGGTCTCCCGTGCCGCGATCGAGACTCGGCTGCGGGTCAAGACCGACGTGATCCCGCTTTCGAATTACGTGCTGGCACGCCTGGCCGAACGGCTTCACACCGACGAGCCATCGGCGGCCGCCGCTTCGACTCAGCCTGGGCCGGGCGATTCCTCGGTCGGCCGGAGTTCCGACGAACACTTCAGGCAACTGGTCGCCGAAAAGCTCTCGCGCACCGGCGAGATCACCACGATGGACGACCTGGCCGACTTGTTCGTTTATCTGGCGGCATTGCAGCTCCGGGCCGCCAACGAACACATCGACCGGCTGAAGATCGAATTGTATGAGGCACCGGACGAGCCGGCCCACGAACATCTCCTGTCCCAACTCGACGCGGCGCGTCGCCAGCGCGATTTTCTGTTCAATGTCCGCCCCAAGATCGACCGCGACGAGCGCGGCCGTGCCGTTGCCATCCAGGCCCGAATTGCCGACTCCCAAGTTGCTGACGGCTCCCAAATCCGGCACCTGGACCTCCTGATCGCGGCCGACGAAATCAGTCTGTCGGCAGTGGCCGGCGTAACCCAAGGCGTGGATGCCTACTTGCTGCTGAAACCGATCGCCTTGCGGACCCTGCAGGGTCTCCAGGAGCGCGACGCGGCCGCCGTCGGCTTGGGGCAGGGAATCCTTGGTCGTTGGGTCGGCGAGGGCCGCGACTTGCTGCTGGGCAGCCCGGCCGCCGATCGGCAGCACGATTCGGGCGGCCGGGATGGCCGACCGGCGGCCGAGCCGGCTGAGCCGGCTGAGCAAGAGGCACACCCCGAATAACCGGATCCGCGCCGGGCGGGGTAGATTGTCCTGGCCGGAAGAATCGCCCTACTGCTATTTTTCGCCTGATTCGGCGAGTTACGCAGGACCGCCCATTTTGCCTTGTCGTTGAATTTTGCCAGGCATATCTCCGATTTCCAACCTCTAGTTTGGTTAGTCCGGTTCGCTTGCCGGCCAACTGGCTCTGGAAAGGGAGGTTCATCGGTGGCAAAGTCGAAGAAGTCGAATGTGGCGGTGACGATTGACCGGCGCAGCAAGAGCGCAAGGCGCAAGCCGGCGGACCGCCGCAGCGTCGACAAGCCTCCAGTGGTCGAACAGCGGCAATTCGTGCGGCGGGTCAAGGTCAATCGACGCCGCCAGATCGACCCGACCACCTGCGAGCGCGACTACTCGGCCGACGAGGTCGAGTTCATGAATGCCCTGGACGACTACAAGCGGGCCAGTGGCCGGATGTTTCCCACCTGCAGCGAGGTGCTCGAAGTCGTCCGCAGCCTCGGCTACGTGAAGCCCGGTTGGAACAAGCTTCCCCCCGTCCCGGCGGAATCCCTCGCCTGACCTGTCCATCAAAGATGCGAGAAGGCGATGAAGTCGCCTTTCTTTGGGACGTAGCGCGGCACTTACCAATGCTCCTTGCCGACAGGCGGCCCGAAATCGACTTCCTTGGCCTTCGGACCGGGGATCCGCGCCACCAGTTCGGCGAGGTCGTATTTGGGCCGAGGCAGTTTCTTGATCAGGATTCGGTGGTCGCCGACGATGATCTCGACGTCATCGCCGACGCCGATGCCGGCGAGGTCCAGGACGTGTTTGGACAGGCGCAGCCCCTGGCTGTTGCCCCATTTTTGAACTTTCGCGACCATCATCGAGTTTGCTCCGTGGTTCGCCTCCGCGGCTTGGATAGCCTATGTATACACAACCGGCAGTCCACCGAGTATCGGTTGCTCTTGCACGGATGCCGCGAGGCCGCTATTCTCCGCCCGCCTTTCTCGCTTTTTCCGACATGCCGGCTCGGCTGCCCGCCGTCAACGGCCGCCGGCCGGCCCCCGCATGGAGGCGCGTGACAACTCGTGGCGCAACCAAGCACTACCGCCGATCGCCATCCGCCCCGCGGCACGAGCCGGGCAGCGTTCGCCTGCACCCTGGCCTGCCTGCCGGCCCTCACCGCCTGCTCCTGGATGTCGCACGGCCAGAACGCCGAGGGCGTCCGCATGTTCGAGCAGGGCCACTACCAGGGCGCCATTCAGCGCTTCCAGCAAGCGATGGCCACCGACCCCAACAATCCCGACGGCTACTACAATCTGGCCGCCGCCTACCACCGCACCGGAAAGCTCAACAACAAGCAGGAAGACCTGGACCAGGCCGAAAGCTTCTACAACCAGTGCCTGGACTACGATCTCAATCACCGCGATTGCTATCGCGGCCTGGCGGTGCTGTTGGTCGAGCAGCAACGGACCGAGGAGGCATTCCGCCTGCTCGAGGGCTGGTCCAGCCGCAGTCCCACGTCGCCGGCCGCCCGGGTCGAGCTGGCACGGCTGGCCGAGGAGTTCGGACGGTTGGAGGAGGCCAAGGAACACCTGCTCGAGGCGCTTACCATCGACCCCTATGATGCCCGCGCCCTGGCCGCGCTGGGCCGCCTGCACGAAACGGCCGGCAATCAGACTCAGGCGCTGGCCGACTACGAGCGGTCGCTCTGGCACGATCGTTTCCAGCCGGAAGTGGCCGCCCGCGTCAGTTCGCTCCGCGCCGCCGTCAGTCCCGCCCCCATAGTGACCCCCCTGGGCGGCACCCGCACGGTGAACATCAACCCGGCCAGCGGCCGGCTGTAGCCGGCGGAAGGCAGAGGCAGAAGGACGAACGGATTGGCCGTGTCGTGGCCGTGCGTGCCTCTGGGATGAACTGGCCCTCCTGCTGGAGTCAGCCGACCGAACGGCCTTCCCTTCGTCCTTCTGCCTTCCTCCTTCTGCCTTCCTCCTTTCTGCGGCTCCTTGACCCCTCGCCCTTCACTCCCTATCCTGCCTTGCTGGCCGGCCGGTTCCGGCGTCCCGACCGATCGCATCTTCCGTTCGCCTTCCTAGGCTCGACCTCGCCCCTCATGCCCCGAGTCATCGTCCTGGATACGTTGGCCCGCGAGGGCCTGGATATTCTCGCCGCCGCCCCCAATATCGAGTACGAGGTTCGCACCAATCTGTCGGGCGAAGCGCTCCGCTCGGCCCTGGCCGAGTTCGATGCCGCCATTCTTCGCAGCGGCGTCAAAATCACCGCGGAATCGCTGGCGGGCAACCGCCGCTTGAAAGCCATCGTGCGCGCCGGCGTCGGCACCGACAACATCGACAAGACGGCCGCCACCCGCTTGGGCATCGTGGTCATGAACACGCCCACCGGCAACACGCTGAGCACGGCCGAGCACACCATCGCCATGATGATGGCCCTTTCCCGCAACATCGCGCCGGCCTACCAGAGCCTGATCGAAGGGCGTTGGGACCGGGGCCGCTACATGGGCAGCCAACTGGCCGACAAGACGATCGGCATCATCGGCCTGGGGCGTATCGGCCAGGCGGTGGCGGTGCGTGCCAAGGCGCTCGAAATGCGGGTGCTCGGATACGACCCGTTTCTTTCCAGCCAGCGGGCCCAGGAGTTGGGCATTGAGACGCTCGCCACGGTGCACGATATGCTGCCGAAGGTCGACTACCTGACCGTGCACACCCCGCTGACGCCGGAGACCCGCAACCTCATCAGCCACAAGGAAATCGAAATGTTGCGGCCCGGCGCGCGGCTGATCAACTGCGCCCGCGGCGGCATCTACGACGAGGCCGCCCTGCTGGCAGGGCTCGAGAGCGGCCGCCTGGCCGGAGTGGCTCTCGACGTATTTGCCGCCGAACCGTGTACGAACAGCCCGCTGTTCGGCAGGCCGGGAGTGCTGGCCACCCCGCATTTGGGCGCCAGCACCGAGGAAGCCCAGACCCAGGTTGCCGCGGAAGGCGCCGCGCTGCTGGTCGACTTTTTGACGACCGGGGCCATTCGTCACGCCGTCAACGTGGTCTCGGTGGATCCGAAGAAGCTGGCCGGTTTGCGGGATTACCTGGACGTGGCCTACCGGCTGGGATTGCTGCTGGCGCAGCTCGATCGGACTCCGGCCAAGGCCTGCCGCCTGTGCTACCGTGGCGAAGTGGCCTCCAAGGATACCAAGCTGCTCACCGCGACCGTGGCCGCCGGCTTGCTGCAGCACGCCTTGGAGGAAGAGATCAACTTCGTCAACGCCGAGGTGCTGCTGCGGGAACGGGGCATCGAGCTGGTCGAACAGACGAGCAGCGACCGTGGGGCATTCAGCTCGGTGATCATTGCCGAGCTGGAAACCGAGTCGCGGACGTACAAGGCGGCGGGCACTCTGTTCGGCCACAACATGGCCCGGCTGGTCCAGCTTGGCGATTACCGGCTGGACGCCTACCTGGACGGGATCCTGATGGTCTTCACGCACCGCGACGTGCCCGGCATCGTCGGCAAAGTCGGCACGATCTTCGGCGCCCACCGGGTCAATATCGCCCAGATGGCCGTGGGCCGGCAGCGGCCGGGTGGCGACGCCATCGGGGTTTTGAACCTCGATAATCCGCCCCCCGCCCAGGCGCTGGAGGAGGTGCTGGCCGACCCCGACATCCTCAGCGCCAGCGTGATCCACCTGCCCCCGGCCGGCGAGCTGCCCGCCTGGCTTGGGGGCTGACTCGCAAGCCGTACAACCCGCCCGAAACGCCGCCCCATCCGCAAATTTCCTGCCTTGTTCAATTGTTTCTCTTTACCCAGCCTGCCAAAGCGGCCGATATCCCAAGTCGGGCGGGCAAGTTCGCGCCAACTCGTGCTCGGTTGGCACCAGGCACTTCCTTACGGGGCTGATAGATGTCCGACGCTCAACTGGCCGATCAAGTGCTCACCGTGCTGGAGCGAAATCCCCACGTGCCTCACCGCAAGCTGCGGTTCGAAGCCAGCCAGGGGCACGTTACTCTACGGGGCGTGGTCCGCTCATATTATCAGAAGCAGATGGCCCAAGAGGCCTTGCGCGAGCTGGAAGGCGTCGAGCACATCGAGAACCAGCTCGAGGTGAGCTGGGCTTAGAGCAGCCTGTTCAGCGCTGCCAGCGCGGCGTCGTAGTTGGGCTCCTCGGCCACTTCCTTGACCTGCTCGGCATGGACCACCTTGCCATCGCGGTCCAGCACGAACGTGCCGCGGGCCAGGATCTTCAGCTCCTCGATCAGCATGCCCCAGTTCCGGCCAAAGCTGCGGTCCTGGTAGTCGCTCGCGCTCTTCAGGCTGGTGATTCCTTCCGCCCCGCAGAAGCGATTCATGGCGAACGGCAGGTCGAGGCTGACCGTCAAGGCGTTGATCCGGTCGCCAAAGGCCGCCAACTGCTGGTTGAAGTTCTTGGTCTGCTTCTGGCAGACCGGCGTGTCGAGCGAAGGCACGACGCTGAGAATGGTGGGCTTGCCCTTCAGGTCCGAGGGTTTGATCTCCTGCATCGCGCCGTCGGCGAATCGGTGCAACTTGAAGTCGGGGGCCTGTTGTCCCACGGTGACTGCGTTGCCTGCCAGGGTCAGCGGGCTTCCTTTGAACGTGACGGCTCCGGGACGCGACATGGCAAGATTTCCTTCAAAACTAGAGAACCTGGGTGGCTGTTAACTGACCGGAGCAAGTAGTATCCCGTTTCCAGGCGGCCGTTCAAGGGCCCGCGTGATAGCATTTGCCGGCGCGAAAAAAAACCACGGCGCGAGCGCTTGCAGACCGGCGGCAAGCCTTTATGATGGATCGTTCGAGGCCGGAGGAAATGTGCCGGCCCCCTTCTTGGCGGACCTTTTGAAGGAGCATATTCCATGGTCCAGCTCGCAACGGGCAAAGTCGTCCCGGGCAAAGTCGTCCCGGGCAAAGTCGTCCCGGGCAAAGTCGTCCCGGCCCAGGATGCTTCGGGCGATGTTGCGTCGGGCCATGTTGTTTCGGGTTGGATTCACGACGTCGAGCGCGGGCCGGACTGGCTCTTCGCGACGCTCAACAGCGCCGCCGACGCCGGCGAAGATGCTTCGCAGCTTGCCGAGACCGTCTGGTCGCTGGTCCAGCAGCACTTCACCTATCGACTCGTCCTGGATTGCCGGCGGATCAAGCTGCTCTCGAGCACGCTGATTGCCCAGTTGCTCACGCTGGAGCGGCGGCTGCACGAGCACGGCGGCCTGCTGCGGTTGTGTGCTCTTTCCGAGCCGAACCAGCGGGTTCTCCAGCAGTGCCGTCTTGCCGGCCGGTTTCCGCGCTTCTGCGACCGCGTCGAAGCGGTCCTCGGCCACCGCCCGCTCCAACCCCGCTGAGGGATGGCAGGAGACGGCAAACTAGACGGGATTAGGCGAACGCGGGGCGAACGAAGACTGGGGCACGCTACGACTCGACTGAGCTCGCGACTCGACTGAGCTCGC
>JBBDYJ010000037.1:0-66200 GCA_040901675.1 Pirellulales bacterium
ACGGCCAGCCAGTCTGCCATGACCGGCAGCCCGCGTACATTGGTCATACAAGGGCCGCGTAAAGGCCCAGCGCGGCGATGCCCACGACTCCCGTCGATTACGCGGCAACAAGGCCGAGACGGCGGGTCAGGCAGTCGTTTTTGAGACGCCGGCACTTGCTGACGATGTGCCGGCATGAGGCAATGGCCCTTGCGCGTCATCCACTCGTGCCGAGCTGTCGCTTGACCTCGTCCAGCGAAATGGTCTGCTCTTGCTTGGCTCGTTCGTCAAGCATGGCACCATGTACGAATAGCTTGCTGCCCTGCTTGTAGCCGACTGCCTCGATTTTAAGCACGGCGGCCTCTGCATCAACGTCGTAGAAAACACGAAAATCGCCGACTCGGAGCTCCCATTCCGCCAGTTGGTTCGGGCGCAGACGTTTCCGGTTCCGGGTTTCCTCGGTCGCTTGATGCGAGAGCTGGGACCGACGACCCGTGCCCCGGAAGCGGGTGGTTCCGGTTGCTCCGCGAGATCGGCGAGGTTTCCCCTTGACCCGTCCAGCCCGCCCGCTACGATATAGGGGTAGGGAGTACCAGTAATGGCCAAGATCACACTGCCAATCTATGCGGACGAGCTGAAGCAGGAGGTGCAAGGCCGGCTTGCTCGGATCGAGGGGCAGGTGCGCGGTATTGGGCGAATGCTCGAGACCGATCGGCCCTGCGTCGAAGTCTTGCAACAGCTTGCCAGCATCCAGGCGGCCTTGCGCGGCGTGTCAAAAACCGTGATGCGGAACTACCTGGAGCGCTGCGCCACCGATGCGATCCGCTCCGGCGATGCGGCGGTCTACGACGAGCTGATGGAGGCAATCTACAAATTCGCGAAGTGAGGCTCGCGGAAGCGGGTGCGTTGCCCGCGTTTCGACGAACCCGTTTTGATTGGGAGGTTCCGATGAACCGGAAACTGATGGCCGCCATTGTGGCGTTGCCTCTGGCGGTTGCCGGTTTGGCCTACGCCACCGCGGCGAGCCAGACTCATGACCAGACGCAACAGGCAGAGGCTTTTATCTGCCCGGCAACGGGAGAAGAGCTCCCCTGCCCGAATTGCTGCCCGTTGAAGCCGTAGAAACGAAGCCGTACGGGATTTAATCCCGTGCGGCTTTTTCTTCGTCTACTCGGCACTCCCCCGGAGGGTCTACCTCGTTTTCTTGGGACTTTTATTCGAGCAACGAAAGTCCTTGGCGCCAGCGGCGTTCCAGGTCGGCAATCCCGTCGATTCGATAGGTGGTTCGCAAGGCGGATTCGTATCCGCTCTCCACGGAGGACCTCAAAAAGCGGGCAAACCGATCCGGTGTCCCCTGCTGGACAAGAAAGTCGACCAGCGAAACGCTTTGGCCGTAGAATACGCCTTGCCCAACGGCGGGGTACTCTTGCAGGCCCACTAGCTCGACCAAACGCAACGAGTTGTGGCGGGCGAAGGCGTCGTGGAATGCGGCCAGGTGCTCGTTTTGCTTGGCCGGCGTATCAGCAAGGACCGCCATCCCTTCATCGGCCCAGCGTGGAATCGGTCGATCCACGAACAAATCGGCGAGCACCAGGTGCGTTAGCTCATGCGGCAAGGCACTGGTCAGCCAGTCGGCACGGTTGGCTCGCACATCAATGCGTCGCGTAACGACGCGCTCATGCTCGATCTCGACGAGAGAAGAACCGGCTGTCTGCGCGCCGCCGGGGACCGCTCGCAAATACCCTGCATCCGTCCCGTGCAGAATGACCTCACAACGCGGAGTCCAGGCCGCCTGCTCGCTACCGAGCCATCGCGTGCTCAACTGCCGACGAAGCCTTTCCGCTTCGGCAGCCACCGTGCCAGGAGATGCGCTGGCTGGACAACAGACGCGGAAGTTGGCCGATTCATGGACCAGCCACCGACCGCTTGAATAGCTCCGACACGGCTTGCCACAGGGACACGCCGCCCAAACAGAACTGGTCCAGGCGGCAACGAGCAACGCGACCGAGCATGTCTTCCACATGCCTGGCCGGCATTAACAAGTATCGTGCCAAGTCGGCGGCACGGACTCGGCTGGAGTGCGCCAAAGGATTGCTAATCAAGGGTTTAGGAGTTGTGGGCCAAGTCCACGTTTTTCGCCCGACCAGGACGCCGTGCTCTAGAACCGGGCGAGAACTGCCCGATTCGTGGGCATGTTGCAAGCAGGCGGAACCCGGTATCATGGGTGTTGCTATTCCCGACTCGGTTCACTTCAATCGGAGGTCGGCCCCAATGCAAAAAAGACTCGTCCTCGCTTTGGTTGCCGTAGCCCTGCTTTCGCTCGCGGCCTACGCGCAGAAAATTGACTATTCGGCTGGTCGCAAAATGTCGGGCAGCGTCTATCGCCCGCATTCGGCATCGGCCTACCAGCGGCAGGCAAGAAGCCATGCGCGCGTGCTGAATCACTATGGTCGCCGGCACGAAGCGGTGCCCCAGGACACCGCCCAGGAACACGCCACGGAAATCCGCCGCAACATGGAAGCCGCAACGAAGGAAGTCGCCAAGCTCGAAAAGGACAAGCAACTCAGGAACAACAAGCAAATCATGGAGCAGGTGGCGAAGGTGCGGGAGCACCACGCTAAAGCCGCCGAGATGTGCGACATGCTGGATGAAGCGTGCGCCCAGGGTGACGCTGACTCGGCGACACTCTGCGAATGCTGCTCCGTCATTTACAAGGAGCTTGAAGCCGCGGAGGCCGAACACGACAAGCTGAAACAGATGCTCGGCGTGGAACCACTGGACGAGCCTGGCAAGGAACCGCCAGCGAAGAAGCTATAGCGCCCGTGGCTCTTCTTCGCGGGCTTGCTCAGCGTCGCCGAGCCTTCGAGAGGACCGGGCGTGGCATATTGGTCAATGGATCGAGTGGTTTGGATATACCTTTCCACCGTGTCGGCCGTTGCCTTTGTGCTCAATTGGGCTTGGGAAATGGCGCAGATGCCCGGCTACGCGGAGATGGCCGGGCGGCCATGGAGTGAGACGCTTTGGCGCTGCACCATGGCCGCGGGCGGGGATGTTGCCGTCACGCTAGGGGTGTATGGCGTCGGCGCGATGGCTGCCGGCTGCATGCGGTGGGGGCAACGCGGAAGCTGGAATGCATATGCGGCGGCGGCCGTCATGGGCGCTGTCGCCGCAGCGGCAATTGAATGGCAGGCGCTCGGGGCCGGCAAGTGGTCTTACAACGATCGCATGCCGATCGTGCCGTTGCTGGACGTCGGCCTCTGGCCTCTGCTCCAGCTCAGCATGCTGATCCCCATGGCAATGCTCATGGCGCGCGCTCTGGTGTCGATGAGAGCAAGCGCAAGCCATTGAAGATGACCAGCAGCGAGGCCCCCATGTCGGCCGCTATCGCGGCCCACAGCGACGCCTGGCCCAGGAACGTCAGCGCCACAAAGACGGCCTTCACGGCGAGAGAGGCGAAGATGTTCTGCCGAATCACGGTGAGCGTGCGCTTGGAATGGTGAACGAGCCAGGCCAGCCGCGAGAGATCGTCGCTCATCAAGGCAATGTCGGCCGTCTCCAGGGCCGCGTCGGTCCCCACGGCCCCCATCACGATTCCAAGGCTGGCGCGGGCCATTGCCGGCGCGTCGTTCACGCCGTCGCCCACCATGGCCACGTGCCGGTAACGTCCGACGAGATCCTCGACCGCTCTCACCTTGTCTTCGGGGAGCAGTTCCGCGAGCACTTCGTCGACGCCCGCCTGCCGTCCGATCGCTTCGCCGGTGCCTCGATTGTCGCCGGTGAGCATCACGATGTGCTCGATGCCGGCCTGCCGCAGGTCGGCAACAGCGCGGGCGGCGTTGGCACGAATCCGATCTCCAACGGCGATCAGCCCGCAGACGTGCTCGTCGTTGCCGACAACGACGACGCTCATACCTGATGCGGCCACTTTCTCCAGCCGCTCGTGCATCTCGGGCGTTTCCTGGCCGCGCTCTTCCAACTGCCGGTGCGAGCCGATCCATACGGCTTGTCCCTTCCATTGCGCAGTGGCCCCCTTCCCCTTAATCGCCTGAAAACCGTCGGCCGCAGCGGGGCGGATGCCCTGGGCGTCGGCGCGGCGAACGATCGCCTGGGCCAGCGGGTGCTCCGACCTTAGCTCGATGGCAGCCGCGATTTCAAGCACCTCGCGCTCGTTGTGGCCCGAAAGCGGAATGACCTCCTGGACTTCCGGATGACCTTCCGTGAGCGTGCCGGTTTTATCCATCGCGACGGCCGCCAGGCGGGCGGGCAGCTCGACGTACGGCCCGCCCTTGATGAGAACTCCGTGCCTCGCGGCCGACGCCAGCGCGGACACAATGCTCACGGGCGTTGAGATCACTAGCGCGCAGGGACACGCGATCACCAGCAGCACGAGACCTTGATAGAACCACTGTGACCAAGAGCCGCCGAAAAGCAACGGAGGCAAGGCCATGACGGCGATGGCCAGGAACATGACCGCCGGTGTGTAGTATCGAGCAAATTTTTCGACCCACTGCTCGCTGGGCGACCGCCTGCTCTGTGCATCGCCGACCATCCTGATGATCCGGGATAGCGTGGTGTCCTCGGCCGGCCGGGTGGTGACGAACTCGACGGCGCCGTCCTGGTTGATGGTGCCGGCGAAGACCTCGCTGCCGGGCGACTTTGGCACGGGCAGCGACTCGCCCGTAATCGGAGCCTGGTTGACGGTCGTTTCTCCCTGGACAATCTTGCCGTCCAGGGGGAACTTGTCGCCCGGCTTCACGACAACCATCGCCCCAACGGGCACGGCATGGGCATTCAGCAACTCCTCTCGCCCATCGGCACGCAGCACGCGGGCCGTTTCAGGAGTCAACGTCATCAAGGCCGCGATGGCACGTCGAGCGCGCCCCACGCTCCAAGCCTCCAGTGCCAACGATACGGCAAACAGGAAAGCGACGGTGGCCGCCTCCAAGACTTCGCCGATCAGGACGGCGCCCGCGACGGCGACCATCATCAGCAGGTTCATGTCCGGCCGCAGCCGGACCAGGGCCCGCCAGGCTTTGGGCGCCACGAACCACGCGCCGGCAATCGTCGCGCCCGCGTACAGCAGTCGCGCCAAGAGCGGCATCGGCGCCTGGCTGCCGCCGATGGCCGGACCCCACCCCCCGGCCAGGATGTGGAGCAGGAACCCCGCCGCGATGAGGACTCCGCTGCCGGTCGTGGTCAACGTCCGGCCCCACCTCGCCCAGCCCGCGGCCTGGGCCAGCCCCTGCCTGAAATCCTCCCAAGGCAGGGCCCGCATGCCGGTCCGGGCCACCGCGGCCGCGATATCTTCGGCCGTGACCGTATTCTCAGCGAAGACAACGGTCATTTTGGCGTTAAGGACATCGAAAGCGAGATCCTCGACGCCAGGCATCGGGCCAAGCTGCGCCTTGAGCGCGGCGACTTCCTCCGCGCAGTCCAGTCCGCGAATCTTGTAGGTGGCGGTTGCCATGGTCAGCGTTGGGCTGCACCCCCGCAATTGGCTGAACGCCGATCTAGTGATCGTCCTCGTGGTCATCATGGTCGTCGCCATGCTCATGGTCATGCTCGTCGCCATGGTCATGGTCATGCTCGTCGCCGTGATCATGATCGTGATCGTGCTCGTTTGAGGCCGTGTACGGCTTGCCCTCGATCGTGACCACGAGCCGCGGGTCGGCGCCTTCGCGATCCAGATCCTCGCCCAGCTCTTGGTCCTCGCTTACAAAGCGGGACGACCGGCCCGGAGGATCATCGGCATCGGGAGAAGCAGTGAGCTTGAACTGCTCCGGTTTGCCGCCGTGCTTGAGGTTAATCGTCAGCTCCGGGGCCTCAATGGGAACCAGCTTTTCAGCCGCCGCGTCCAGCAGGTAGACGGTCACCGTTCCCGCCGACTCGTCATGAACAATCTCGGCGTGGTACTGTTCGTTACCAAGCTCGACGAGCTGGCCGCCGTGCGGCCCCTGGGAGGGATGTTCATGCTCGCCGGCCGGGGCTTGATAGGCTGGGGCCGCGGTCCGAGGCTGCTCTTCGGTCGACGAACGGTTGCAACCGGCCAACGGGAACACTACCAGGGCCGCCGCGGCAAAAACCTTCGCAGAGTGGATTCTCACGGAAACAAGACGCATGCTGATCTCCTTTTCAAACAATTTGGTTAACACAACTACGAACAAAACGCCTGGTTCTTCACTTCTTGCGTGTAGCCGACCATTTTCCAAACGCGGTGCTGCCGTTCAGGCGGCTCGCCGTGGCCGTCGGCCTTTCTGCATTAGTCTCGGACCGCCGGAACTTCAGCCAGGCCGGCCACCAGCCGCTCGGCATCAAGGCGCCACCATTTGACATCGAAGACATCCAGGCTGTTGGCTTCGCCTTGCTCAAAGGCGGCGGCAAGCCACTCTTCCATGCGCTTCATGCGGTCCAAGTGCCGTTGGACCGCGGCAACGCGTTCGGGCTGGTCTTTGCTTGCATCCGTTTCGGCTTCCATCAGACGGAGGGACCAACGGAAGCTCTGTTCGTCCGCCCGGCCGATTTCGTTCTGCTGGATGAGCTGCTGGACGACTCGGTTCGCCTCGTTGGCTAACTCCAACCGCTCCTTTGCAATCCGCGAAGAGCTCTCCGACTTCGTTGCCGCCGTCGGGGCCGCCGCGGCCACGACCGCCACCAGAGCCAGGACAAATGCCGCACATGCCGTTGTCTTGTAACCAGTTATCATGAGTGGGTCTCCCGCTTGAGTGGGCCACGCCCCTTTAAGGTCGTAATACGGCCTGTTGTTCGGCCGCTTCCTTCAACGCATGTCCATTTTCGTCAGCGGTTGGCCCGGCTGCCGTTGCAACCGGCCGGCGGTCGCCAAGATCGTCCTGCTCGCCCGCAACCATCTGGTGCTCGGCATCCTTGCGGCCAAACAGCCAGAACAAGGCCGGATGAACCAGGAAGTCGAGCAAGGTGGAACTAATGATCCCGCCCACGATTACGGTGGCGACCGGGTAGAGGATCTCCTTGCCTGGTTCGCCGGCGGCAAAAGCCACGACGCCCTCGACGTGTTTCAGCCGCTCGTCGACCATCCCGGCGATGCGGTTCGAAGTGGCCAGCGACGTGCCGGGCGGCAGGAACACGTTGACCTGGACGGTGCCTTCATTAAAGGGGGGCAGGAAGTCGCGGCCGAGCTGCGTGACCACGACCACGCTCACCACGACGGCGGCGGCCACGGAGCCCAGGATCGGCCAAGGCCGGCGAACGCTGAAGCGGATCGCGAATCCGGCCAGCCATTACGAACAGGCCGGGGCGCTGTCCACCACTTGCAGACCTTGCATGGAACCCCGATGCGCGTGGTGCCAGCAACAGCCCCCCACCAAGTGGGCGACTAAGGCGAGAATCGTCGAAAGCGTGGTCAGTGTAGACAACATTTCGGACCAGGGGATCATCGGGCCAGCCGCATTGAATTATTTGCCTTGTGGGGGATCCCGTCAATATCGCTATCGGCCAAATTCAGCGGGTGTGCCGCGAGCAAATGGCGGCATATTGGCATTTATCCCATCCGTCGCCCAAGCTGCGCTTTACCGCACGATGTCGACCGCACGGCGGATAAACTTGACCTTGGGCTTGCCGCCCGCGCCGGTCAGGTAGTCGATCGCGTAGCGCTGCGGCTCGCGGGGTTTTTCGGGAAGGCGGATGTTGTCTCCCTTCTGAAGCACCGGACGATATTCCGGCATGCCGCCGAAAGCCCGCGTGCCGGCCGCCTGGCAGGGAAACCAGTACCCGTCGCCTTCCTCGTCTTGGAGGTAAAACTCCGGATAACAGTGGCCGGGGATCCAGACCGTGCGGGCGGGGATACCGCTCGCCCGGCACAAGGCAATGAACAACGAGGTCAGCTCCTCGCAATCGCCCGTCTCGTCCTTGAGCGCTGCCACGGCTCCCTTCATGGGCCCTTCCTTGTACTCCACGTGCTCGCGGACCCAGTCGTAGATGGCCTCGACGCGTTCCCAGTCCGGCTGCCCTTCGGTGTCCTTCATGATCTGGCGGGCGAGCGACTTGATCTTGCCGTTCTGGCTCTCGATGTAAGGGCTGGATCCCAGATAGGGCCGCACGTCCTTGGGCAGCTTGGCCCTGGGCGGGATCTGAAAGATGCCGGCCGCCGGCGGCGGCAGCAGCGAGTGGCGGCTGACCTCGACGGTGATCACCGCGCGGGCCTCCTCCCCCGCCGGCAGCTCGGGAATGCTCACCACCATCTGCTTGACGTTGCCGCCCACCGTGCGGTAGCTGACGCGGGCAAACGGGGAAATGTCCTCCTCCACGATCCGGATCTGCTGTTCCGGCCAGTCCACCGGCACCGTGGTAGTCCCGACAATGCCCCGGCACGCTCCCGAGGCGGCCGTCACGACGATGCCGAACTCCCATCGCTGCACCTGTTCCTTATCCGGTTGCGGCCCCTTGGTGCTTTCGGTGCCGGGGAATTGGCCCCAGGCGACAGAGGGCGAGCAGGCAATCCAGGCTGTGATCAACAACATCGTTCGCACGCCTGACACTCCTCAAAGGATGACGCGGCCTTGGAAAAGCCCCCGCCTGCGCTCCTTCTATTGTAATTCGCGGTTTCGCCACGTGCGCCATTGGACGTGCAATTCCGCCGGTCGATGAGGCAACGGTCCGAATTCTGGCGAATTCGGCTACCAGCCGTCCAAACCTTGTCAGGCGGCGGCCTTGCGGGATACCATGAACCGGCCAGCCAGCACGATCCGCCTGACTCACTCCTCGTTTCGCGAGATCAGCCGATGCAATATGCCACCCAACGCCCGCGACGAGGGCTCGCCGCGACGCTGGGCGTCTGCCTGTACCTGGCCGCCGCGATATCTGCGCTAGTGCCAATGGCAGCCAGGGCCGAGTCGCCGGACCGTTCGCCCGTCGACCTGGTGCTGTCGTCCGACGAGCGCTGGCTGATCACGGCCAACCAGACATCGAACTCCGTCTCGCTCGTCGACGTGCCCGCCGCTAAGGTCGTCCAGGAGCTCGAGGTCGGCCGCCGTCCCGGCGGCCTGGCGCTCACACCGGATGGCAGACGGGTGCTCGTGGCCTGCACTCATTCGGGCACTCTCGATGTGCTGGAACTGGCCGATGGCAGGCTGAGCGGTGCCGGATCGGTCCGGGTGGGTTTCGAACCGGTGGGCGTCGCCGTTGCGGCGGATGGCCGTTTGGCCTACGTGGCGCTGCAGGCGGCCGCGGCGGTGGCCGTGGTGGATCTCGAAGCGCTTGCAGTGATTGACCAGATCGACGTGGGGCGCTGGCCGCGGCACCTGGCGTTGTCTTCCGACGGCAGCCGCCTGGCGGTGGGCACCAGCGGCGACCAGAGCATCTCGGTAGTCGACACGCATTCCCGCCGTCTGCTGTACCAGGAGAAGTTCGGCGGCATCAACGTGGGCCACCTCGTGCCCTCCAGCGACGGCAAGTACGCCTACTTTCCCTGGATGATCTACCGCACCAATCCGATTACCCAGCGAAACATCCAACTAGGCTGGGTGCTGGGAACGCGCATCGCCAGGGTGCGGCTGGATGGGGCGGCCCGCCGGCAGGCGATGACCCTGGACCCGCGCGGCGAGGCGGTCAGCGATCCCTACGGGATCGCACTCACCAGCGACGAGCAGTGGCTGGTCGCCTCGGCGTCGGGGACGCACGAGCTGCTGGTCTACCGGATGAAAGACCTGGTGTTTCAGGACCATGGGGGACCGGGGGACCACATCGATCCTCTGCTGTTGGGCAATCCGGACAGGTTCTACCGCGTGCCCTTGGGCGGGCGGCCGATGGGCATCCGCTTGGCGCGCGACGATCGCCGCGTCTTCGTGGCCAACTACCTTGCCAGCGCCGTGCAGGTTGTGGATCTCGAATCCCGCAGCGTCGTCCAGACGTTCGATCTCGGCGGTCCGGCACAGCCATCGTTGGCCCGCCGCGGCCAGGCAATCTTCTACGACGGGGGCCGCAGCCTGGACCAATGGTATAGCTGCCATAGCTGCCATTACGAGGGTGGCACCAACGCCGTGGCGATGGATACCAGCAACGACGGATCGGACGGCACGTTCAAGACCGCGCTCCCCCTGTCCAACCTGCGGCACACGGGTCCGTGGACCTGGCATGGGTGGCAGACTGATCTCGAAGCAGCCATGCACAAGAGCTTGACCGAAACCATGCTCGGCCCGCGGCCCACGGGCGACGACGTGCAGGCGCTGTTGGCGTTTATCGATTCGATCGAGCCGCCGCCCAATCCCTATCGCGGCCAGGACGGCAATCTGAGCGAAGCGGCCCAGCGTGGCAAACAAGTCTTCGAGAGCGCCAAGGCGGCCTGCTCAACGTGCCATAGCGGGCCGCACTTCACCGATGGTCAGATCCACGACGTCGGGCTGGGCCGCCCCCGCGACGTCTACGAGGGCTTCAACACGCCGTCGCTGAACGGCCTGTATGGCCGCGTCCGCTACTTGCACGATGGCCGGGCCAAGAGCCTGGAGCAGTTGTTGACCGGTCCGCATAATCCCGCCGACGTGGCCGGCCTCGGCGAGCTCGGCGACAGCGAGCGGTCCGACTTGATTGAATATCTGAAGTCGCTCTAATCTGGGCTCGAAAAGTGCGGGCGGAGGTCTGCATGGAGAATGAAATGAAACGCTCGTTGCTGCTGCTCTCGGTGCTGGTCCTGTTGTTGCCGGGCTGCGAACGGTCCAAGACCGTGCCCAACGTGCCCGACGCCGGCCAAAGCGAGGCAGCCAAGGCCGGTCCGGCGGCTGACGCGGGCACGCTGCCCCCGGCCAACGACGCAGTGACCCTGCAGATCAAGGATTACGACGGCATCCTGGCCCTGGTCCGCGACAAGCAGGGCAAGGTGGTCGTGCTGGACGCCTGGAGCACCTGGTGCGAGCCGTGTATGAGGGAATTCCCGGGCCTGGTCGCGTTGCACGAGAAGTACGGGCCCGACCGGGTCGCGTGCATCAGCTTGAGCTTGGACTTCGACGGCATCGGCGACGAGAAGCCCGAGCAGCACCGCGACAAGGTGCTCGCATTTCTCAACGAGCAAGGTGCCGCGTTCGACAATCTCATTTCCAGCGACCCCTCGGAGGAGCTCTACAAAAAGCTCGGCTTCGCCAGCGTGCCGGCGGTTTTCGTCTACGACCGGCAAGGCCAGTTGGCCAGGCGGTTCGATAACACGGACGCCAAGCGCGAGCCGTTTACCTACCAGGATGTCGAGGCGCTGGTGGTCGAGTTGCTCGAGGCTCAATAGACACCGATAAAGCACCGTGGCCGCGGCCTCAATCCGGAAACCGGTGAGACCGCGGCCAGGTGTTGTGTCGAGCAATCGGAGTGTGAAACGGGACGAGCCTTCACGGCCGTCTCAGCGGTGCGCTGGATGAATCACCTCGCCATTGCGAAGTTATTCCTCCAGGATCTTGGGTACGTCGGCCAGGATGGCCTCCTCGCCTTTCTCCTTCTTCAGTTCGCCAGGGCCAAAGGCGTGGTTGGCCTTGACCTTGAGCCCGCTGTAGAGCATCACGCTCACTTCAGCATCGGGGCTGATGCCAAAGTTCTCGGGGCCGTTCTCGAATTCGACCGGGACCACGATCGGGGTGTGCTTGGCTTCGCTCTTTTTGGCAAGCTCCTTGGCTTGCTCTTCGAGAGCGTCCTGGTCCTCACCCAGCAGATTGACGAAGACACGCAATTCCTTGTCTTCGTGCTTTGCCACGAGCGCGTCGAGCTTCTTGACCAAACTGGCCAAGGCCGCGTCTGATTTTCGGGCGAAAATCATGACGACGGGTCGAGCACTGTACTTTCAGCGATAGCAGAGTCTCTGGCCCTCGCGGACGCCGTCGTCCTCGGCGCCGGCAATTTTTAATACGTCAAAGGCACCGACCGCGGCATCGACGTCGAGGCCGCTCTTCAGTTCATCGGCGCCTGCGGTCGTGGCGCCGGCCACCAAGGCCGCCGCCAGACCGAAGCTTGGGAGTAATCTCATAATGGCAGGAATCTCCTTTCTCGGTTTTCCAGTGAAACGTCACACTCGCACGCATTCGACTGGCTGTAGTCTATGGAGGAGGCCCCCGTTTGGCAAGTTTCCCCCGACTGGGTTTCCAGGAAGCGGAAGCCTCCCGACTTTTGGGGAGGGTGACTGAACTCGCCAGAGTTCAGGAGGCGCAGGTCGGGCCATCGGCCCGAATTCTGGCGAATCCGGCTACGGCCTGGCGCTCTTCCGCTACGGAGGCACGCCGGTAGCTGAACTCGCCAGAGTTCAGGGAGGAGCGCATCGGGCCTACGGGCTTGGCGCATCAGCCTCGATCAATAACTCGAACCCCAGCATCGAGGGCTCGGTGGTCAGGCGGAGGCCGGCCTTGTTCACCGCCTTGATGAGCTGAAGGAGCGTGGCGATGGCCTGCTCGGCCTCGCCGCGGTCGTTCCCCTGGGCAAGCATGTTCTGACTGATCAACAGCTCGCGATTGTCGTCCAGAATGGCGGCGAGCGGGGCAGCCTGCAGGGCCAGCTCGAAGTTGCCGGAATCCACCGCGGACCCTCCGCTGCCTAGGACGTCGACTAGCTGCTTGACGATGCCGATGGTGGAGCCGAACACGAAGCGGTCGCCGACGCGCGCGCAGGCCGGACTGAAGTTGTAGTTGAGGGGCGCTTTGCCCGGCTCTGCCTTTTGCGGCGCAAGGTAGCTGGCCGTGGAAATGCTCGCTCCCTGGTACTCTTCGCTGGCCAACAGCAACTGTGGCTGCCCCTGCTGCCCGCCGACAATGTTCGTCAGCCCGATCACCTTCTGATAAGCAATCAGCAGATGCTTGGCAAAATCGTCCGGTTGCTCCATCGTGAGGACCAGGGCCATGGCCGGCAGCTTGAGGGCCGGCACCGGCTGATCGCGGAACTCCTGGCGGACCACGATGAATTGCCAACCGGGCTTTAACTCACCAAGCACCTCGGAGCCAAAATCACGCCCGGAGAAGAACAATCCCAATTGCGTGTCGGCCTGGGCGAAGCCGGCCACGGTCTGCTCGTCGAACAAATCGCCCCGCGACAACCAGAATCCGGCCAGGTCGCGGACCAGCGACAGCGTGGCAATCGTGCCGGGCAACTCGACTCCGGCGGGGACGCCTTCGGCCTCGGCAAAGTACCACGAGCGGGCAGGGGCGACTTGGGCAGCGTCGCGCGGCATATAAGCCCGCAGACGAAGCGTGCCGCCGTCCAGGTGCAGGCTGGCGGCGGCATACGGGGCGTGGCGGGCCGCTTCGAGCACGCCGCCCAGCAGCAGCTCGCCCAGCGGATTGTTGTTGGGGCTTGAGAGCGCCTTCTCGACATTGGGCAGCTTGCGGATGGTGTCGAGCCCGGCCCAGGCCCAAGCCGCGGCCTCGGCGGGACGCGCCGCACGGGCCTCGGCAAAGGCGGGCACGTTGGCCAGGCTCGGCGAACCGGCCTGCCGCGAGCGGTCGATGGCCGCCTTGAGCGCGTCGGCGTTGTTGCTGCTCACGAGCAGGTCGCCGATGATGGCATGGAACTGGTTTGGACCGAAGCTCCATCCCACCACGCCGTTGTATTCCTTCGACTTCACGGGCGACTCACGCGCGTTGTTGCGTGCGTCGGCTTCGATGAGGTCGGCCAGGGTCTTGTTGAGCCTGTTGAGCAATTCGGGATTTGTGCTGCGGCTGATCCAAAGGGCCGAATTGCCGGCCGGATCAAAGGCCAGATACACCCCCCCGCCGAGCACGTCGCTGACCGCGGTCCGCCAGTCGGTCCCCAACTGGGCCTCGACCAGCGCGGTGCCCGCACGGGCCTGCCGGTACTGGTCCGAATCGAGGTATTGCTTGTAGGCCGGGATCCCCTGGGCCAACTCGTAGGTCGAGGGCGCCAGGGCCGGCCCGAGCAAAGCGTCCGGTCGCGTCACTTCCAGGTACAATATCGACGACTCGGGCGCCAGCCGCGCCGGGTCCGCCACCTCGCCGCGGCAAACAGGCAGTCCAGTGCCGAAAACGGCCAACACAAGCAAGCCGAGAAGGGGCTTTTTCATCGTTTTTCTCGATTGTAGGTGCGTGGCACAACTAGGTCCGTCGTCCTCTAATACCAGGAGGGGCGTGGCGGGGTTTCAGGTTCTGCGATGAAACCCAAGCACTCCTGCCGCGGTATAGCCCAGCAGATTTGATTTGCCGACCACCACGGAGGCAGAGCCATGCCGGCGCCCGCCGATCCGCAGCCGCAGCCGATTGAGCAGGCGGATCCCGCCTGGGCCTGGGCCAGTTACGAGCCATCTGGCAGCGAGGGGTGGAGTTTGGACCTTGCGGCCCATCTCTACCGAAGGGCCGGTTTTTCGGCCAACTGGAGCCAGTTGAGCCAGGCGTTGAACGACGGTTGCCAGGGCACCGTCGATCGATTGCTCAGCGGTGTGCCCGACACGGACGGCCATTACGAGCAAGCAGCCGGCATGGTCGAAACTCTGCTGGGCTCGTCCAACGGGCAGAACCTGCCGGCCTGGTGGCTGCACCTGATGGTGCACACTCCGCACCCGCTGTTGGAAAAGATGACCCTCTTCTGGCACGGGCATTTTGCCACGTCGGCCGCCAAGGTGACCGATCCCCGGCTGATGCACGACCAGAACCATCTGCTGCGCACGCACGCTCTGGGGCGGTTCGGGCCGCTGCTGGAGGCGATGGCCAAGAATCCGGCCATGCTGCTGTGGCTCGATTCGGCCACGAACCGCAAGGCCCGACCCAATGAAAACTTTGCCCGCGAGGTGATGGAACTGTTCAGCATGGGCCTGGGCAACTACACCGAGCGGGACATCAAGGAGGCGGCCCGGGCCTTTACCGGTTGGGAAGTGAAGCACGGTGAGTTCCGCTTCAATCGCTACGAGCACGATCCCCGGCCCAAGACGGTGCTCGGCCTGACGGGTCCCTGGAACGGCGACGACGTGATACGCATCCTGCTGGAGCAGCCCGCCACGGCCAGGTTCCTGGCGAAGAAAGTCTACCGGTACCTGGTGAGCGAAACCGAGGAGCCGCCCGACAGCCTCATTGAGCCATTGGCCGACGGGCTGCGCCGCAACGACTACGACATGACCTGGCTGGTTCGCACGGTTTTGTCCTCGAACCTGTTTTATTCCCCGCACGGCGTGCGGCAGCGGATTAAGTCGCCCCTCGAGTTGGCGGTGGGCCTGCTGCGGGCGTTGGAGGGGACGGCGAACATGTACGTGCTGGCCCAGGAGTTGGAGGCGCTGGGGCAGGCCGTGTTCTTTCCCCCCAACGTCAAGGGCTGGGACGGCGGCACGACCTGGATCAATTCGTCGACTCTGCTCGGGCGGGCCAACCTGGTGTGGGGACTCGTGGGCCGCGAGGGGCGCTACAACAGCAAGGTCGACCTGGTGCGGTTACCCGCGCTGGAGGGGGTCGACGAGCCGGCCGCGCTTGCCCGCCGGGCGGTCGAGCTGCTGCTGGGTTCGACTTTGCCCGATGAAGTCTACGTGCAGTTGACCGCGGTGGCCAACGAAGCGGGCCAGGCCAATTCGGACAGGCGGCAACGGCTGGCCCGGCTGGTCCAGGCGGTGGCGACCTTGCCCGAGTTCCAGTTGGCATAGAAGTGCGGATAGCAACCATTGCGCATCGTTTCAAAGCGACATTCAGAAAAAGGGAGTGATCCATGTCCACGTCACGCCGCCAGTTCCTGCGGGCCGCTCTGGGTTCGACGACGTTGTTGTCGGCCGGGCTGAGCGTGCCTTCGTTCCTGGCCCGCAGCGCCCGGGCGTTCGACCAGTCCGGCAAGCCGGGCGAGCGGATCCTGGTGGTCGTGCAGTTGAGCGGCGGCAACGATGGGCTGAACACGGTCATTCCCTACGCCGACGACGGCTACGCCCGCAACCGGGTCGCCTTGCGGATCGCCGCCGAGCAGGTGCTGAAAATCGACGACAAGCTGGGCCTGCACCCTCAGATGCAAGGCTGCCACAAGTTGCAGGAAGAAGGCCGCCTGGCCATCCTGCAAGGAATCGGTTATCCCAACCCGGACCGCTCACACTTCCGCTCGATGGACATCTGGCACACGGCCCGGCCGGAAGTGGAAGACCGCCGCGACGGTTGGCTGGGCCGCTCGATCGATCACGCTGCGCGTCGGGCTGGGCAGGATGTGCCGGCGCTGCACCTAGGGCCGAACCAGTTGCCATTGGCCTTGGTGAGCCGGCAAACGCCCGTCCCTTCGGTCGATTCGCTGGAAACATTCCGCTTGCGCACGGCCGACGGCGCCCTGCCTCGCGAGGCATTGAGCAAGCTGGCCGAGGCGCCCCGCGGCGGCGCCTCGACGCTGTTGGACTTTTTGTGCAAAAGCACGCTCAGCGCGTATGCCTCCAGCGAACAGGTGCAGCAGGCGTTGGAAGACGACTCCAGCCCCGTCGAGTACCCGGGGTTCACCCTGGCACGCAAGCTTCGGCAGGTGGCCCAACTGCTCGACGCGGGCCTCAGCACTCGGCTGTATTACGTGTCGCTCGACGGATTCGACACGCACGCCAACCAGGCCGAGGCCCACGCGGCCCTGCTGAACGAGTTCTCCTCGTCGCTCAAGGTTTTCATGGACGACATTGCCCAGCGAGGCCATCTGGACCGGGTGGCCGTGCTCGCCTTTTCCGAGTTCGGCCGGCGGGTGCGGGAAAATGCCAGCCAGGGGACGGACCACGGCGCCGCGGCCCCGGTCTTTGTCGCCGGCGGACAAGTGCGAGGGGGTCCCTTGGGGGCCCATCCCAGCCTGACCGACCTGGACAACGAAGGGGACTTGAAGTTCCACACCGACTTCCGCCAGGTGTATGCCACGCTTTTGGACCAGTGGCTCGGCTGTTCCAGCCAGGCCGTGCTAGGCGAGCAGTTCGACCACGTGCCGCTGTTCAAGACAGTCCTCGGCTAGCATCGTGGCTATCTGTAGCAGCACTCGCCAGAGTTCTGGTGAGGCGGGCCACGCTCCGAGTGCCGAGTGCCGCTGCTCGAAGGCCGCTGCTGGTCCGCCCAAGCCGGACGAAGCAGTGCATCCAGCGTGCTTCGCATTGCGTCGGTAGTGGATCGTGGGTACGCTGATACTGGTACGCAAACAGCGGAGAGTTGCAATGGCCCGCACGGTCGCGATTGAATTGGAGATGCCGGACGAACTTGCACGGTTCCACTTGCCGGAGGGGGTCCATGCGCGCTTACAGCAGCTTCTTGATCGGCAGGATGGCGGCGTCCCGTTAACCGCTGCGGAGCGACGCGAAGCGGAAGGGCTCGTTACGCTTTCAGAGTTCCTGTCGCTGCTTCGTCTGCGCGCTGAAAGCGCTGCGAGGCCCGATACCCCTGGCCGATGAGCCGCGTGCCGCCGAAGATTCGGCGCCGCGTATCTGACCGCGCCGGCCATCGGTGCGAGTATTGCGGGCTGGCGCAGGAGTCGCAGGAAGCCAGTTTTCACGTCGATCACATCCTTCCGCGCGTAGCCGGAGGGAAGACGAGGCTTGACAATCTTGCTCTTGCTTGTGTTTCGTGTTCGTTGCGCAAAGAGGCGCGGCGCTCGGCGCGCGATCCTGAAACGGATCGCACGGTTCCCCTCTATCATCCGCGACGACAGCTTTGGTCGGATCACTTTAGATGGGACCATGTCACCGTAATCGGCAAGACTGCAACGGGCCGAGCGACCGCTGCCGCCCTCCAATTAAATCGTCCACTAATCCTTGCCATCCGTCTCGAAGAAACCGATCGGGGTCGCCACCCACCATTTTGAAGCGGATTGCCGTGATGCCTCGACGGCCATCCAGCTCGCGCCGCGCGGCTAAGTCGATGCGCTGGTTGGGAGGCAATCAGGTCAGCTCGAAATCGACCGAGTGTACGCCGTGCCAGCCGTAGCCGGCGGGGTTCCAGCCGATGGCGCCGTCGAGCGGCTGGCCGCGGCCTTGAGCATCGATGGCCCGGGCCAGCAGGCGTTGTTTGCCGCGAGGCAGCGTCAGCGTAGTCCGCCAATGATACCAGGCATAGGGGCTGGCGGGCGCTTTCAGCTCGGTCCGCCGCCACGTGCCAGCGCCGTCGGTTGAGACCTCGACCGACACGATCCGGGCCGCACCGTCGTTGAAGGCGACTCCGCGGACGTCGACCGCGCCGGCGGCGAGCCGCTCGCCTTCCAAGGGGGCGAAGACGACGCTCTTGATCGGCATCCGCCAGTTGGGCTCGCTGTTGGCCAGGCCGTACTCGAACGGGCTGCCCGGGGCGATGGGCACGAGCGGAGTGCGGTAGCGCCGCACCTGGTGATGGTTGTGCGTCTCGCGGGCCTCGAACCGGAGCCGGTGCAGCCATTTGATGTTCATCGTTCCGTAGTAGCCGGGCGTCACGAGGCGGACTGGGCCGCCGTGGACCGCGGGCAACGCTTCGCCGTTCATGGTGATGGCCAGTAAGGAGCGGCCGAGGGCGTCGGGCAGGGGGATGCTGTGCTCGAAGTCGGCGCCCTGCGGGTCGGACGCACCATCCTTGCCCTCGGCGGTGAGGAATCTGGCCTCGGGGTCCACGTTCAAGCCGAGTGCGTCGACGATCGTTTGCAGCCGCACCCCGCCGAAGCGGACATTGCCCATCGCTCCGTGCTGCCATTGGCTTCCCTTGGCGGGCGCCGAGCGTGAAAACAGGGCCCGGCCATTGCCGGAGCACTGCAGCACCATCTCGACCTCGACCTGCTCCATGCGGGCCAGGTCGGCGGCGCTGAACGTCCGCGGGCTGGCGGCCAGACCAGCCAACTGGACCGTCCAGCCGGCGGAGCCGGCGGGCTCGGTGGTCCGCGTGTCCGGCAGTTCCTGGTTGTTGCGGACGAAGAGCACGGTCTTCGGAGTGAGATCGTGCTTGCGCAACCAGGCCAGCGGAGTTTCCAGCTCGACGGTCTTGGTGTTGTGGACAACCAGCCGGCGGTCCTTACCGGCCACGATTTCACCCGCGCCGCCCTCGCCCGGCTCGGCGGCAAGCGGACCTCTGCCATCCAGCATCGCGGCGGCCACCAGGCCCGCCGCCGCTCGCTTGAGGAGCGTGCGCCGCTCGAGCGGTTCAGCTTCCCTCTTACCGGTCAGCCATTCAATTGCGTGATCAGCCATCGCGGGAACTTCTTTCTCCAATCGGGCGCGGCGAGCCCCTGCGTTCGAGTATCGCACTGGCAAGCCAGGCCGGCAGCCGGAGCGCGTCGACAGCCGGAGCGGGCGGGAACTACTGACGAGAGAGTCAAGGCGCTCCTTTAGATGGTCTAATCGGTTCGGCTTGATGCCGGGTCCCCTGTTGTTGCTCCAGCTCACCCACAAGCCTTTCAAGCTGATCCCTTCCCGGACCTTCGTACCGCGCTGCGACCTCCTTCAAAAGGTTAGCGTCTTCCGCTCCATCAACGTTGTGTAACTCGCGGTACCAAGCCGTTACCGTACCTTCTTTGAGCGGCAGATAGGTCCAGCGGCCGTCCTTGAGGATGCACAGTGTATTGCGTCTCGCAGACACTCGCGTGGAATAAGGCGAGCCGTCCATCAGGACCGCAGTTGACGGACTCGCGCCTCGTATGGGATAGATCATCCCGTGGTAGCGCGCGCTACGGTCCCCCGACACAATAACAACCAACATGTTCAGACTAAAGTCCGGGAATCCAGAGGTCCCCCTCCGATCACACAGTGGTCGGATTGTTCGCCATACGGGCAGTGGTTCAAAATCAGCATGCGACCCGTAATCTTCGTGAAAAAGCGGCCGCCTCAAAGCCAAAGAGCCAAGCGCCGCTGCAATGCAAATCAGCGTCATTGCCGGCACGGCTATGCTTAGGCGATAGCAACCTAATAATCCTGGACCAGCGCGGCACAACCGGGAGATGGTCCATGAAGCACCCCCAACGAAATGGCGGTACGCCACGACGGCTATACTCCGCATACTCTTCGGTCCCATTTTCACCTCCGCGCTAAGGCCGCACGACTTGTACCAATGTGTACTCCGCACGTAGCCCTATTATTATCTAAGGATTGCTGTTCGCAGCCCAGCGGAGCTTGTCCCAGTCGAGCGGACGACGGCAATCGAGGCGCGGGATGTCGGAGCGCATAGCCTCGGGGTATTTTTGCGCGGCACCCGTGTTGAAGATGACGACGTGTTCATCGGCTCCGATCCAGCCCTCTCGCGACAGCTTTTCCAGGGCGCCGACGCAGGCGGCTGTTTCCGGGCAAATTGAAATGCCTTCCAGGCCGCAGGCCAAGCGCATCCACTCGGCGATACGCCCTTCCTCGACCGCGACGGCGGTGCCGCCGCTGGCGCGGAGCGCGTCGAGGATCATGAAATCCCCGATGGCCGAGGGCACGCGGATGCCGCTGGCCACCGTGGCGGCGCCGGCAAACGATTCGGCAAACCGCTGGCCGGCCTCGAAGGCGCGCACGATCGGCGGGCAGCCGTCGGACTGCACGGCCACCATCCGAGGCCGCCGCTCGCCGGCCAGCCAGCCCAACTGGGCCAACTCGTCGAACGCCTTCCACATGCCGATCAAGCCGGTGCCGCCTCCCGTGGGGTAGAGGATCACGTCGGGCAGCCGCCAATCGAGCTGCTCGGCCAGCTCCAAGCCCATCGTCTTCTTGCCCTCGATGCGATAGGGCTCCTTGAGCGTCGACAGGTCGAACCACGCGAGCGGCTCCTTTCCCTCGGCCACGATCCGGCCGCAATCGGTGATCAGGCCGTTGACCAGAAAGGTGCGCGCGCCGGCCAGCAGGCACTCGAGCTGGTTGATCGAGGGCGTGTCGTCGGGCATGAAGACGTAGGCTTCCATGCCGGCCCTGGCCGCGTAAGCCGCCATCGCCCCGCCGGCATTGCCCGCGGTGGGGATCGCCAGCCGGCGGATGCCAAAATGCCTGGCCATGCTGACGGCCATCGCCAGGCCGCGGCTCTTGAAGCTGCCGGTGGGCAGGCGCGACTCGTCCTTGATCGAGACGTGCCGCAAGTTCGAGTGGGCGGCCAGCCGCGGGCAGTCGACCAGCGGCGTGATCCCTTCGCCCAGTGAGACGGCGGCGGCTTCATCCGGAACCGGCAACAGCTCTCGATATCGCCACATCGTGGAAGGCCTGCCGGCGAGCGTGCCCTTGGTCAAGACGCGCCCGACGGCTTGCAAATCGTAGCGGACCCAGAGCGGCCGGCCGTTGTGCAGCGTCTGCACGCGACCGGCATCGAGCGGCGTGCCGTCCAAGGCGCTTTCGAGGTGCGTGACGAATGAGGGCATGGGTGGTCCGCAGCCTGGAAGCTTATGCTACGGGTCTGCAGGCTCGAAGGCTACGCTACGGTCGCAGGCTGGAAGGCTACGCTACGACAATAAGGGTACAGGAGACAGGAGATAGGGGATAGGAGCAGGGGTCGCGGGGGGAGAGGGAAGAGGTAAGGACGGGAGCACGACGCTTGCGCCCCTCGACGGGCTCAGGGGTCGAGCCCGTCGAGAAGCCGCGTTTGTGATTCCTCCTTCGGCCGGACTCGGTCGTTCTACGGCGCAGGGGCCGCGGTGGCCGGCCGATCGGCGGCGTAGCGGAGAATGTCGCTGCGGGTGATCATGCCGACGAGCTGCGTGCCGCGAAGCACGGGAATCCGCCGGATGCGGTGCAGGATGAAGAGGCTGACGATATCGGCCAGCCCGGCCTCTTCCTGGACGGTGAGCACGTCCTTGGTCATCAGGTCGCGGACGCGGCGGGCCTTGATCTCGGGCGCGTAGATCACCTCCAGCAACTGGAACTCGCTGAGGATGCCGACCAAGGCGCCCTGCTGGTCGAGCACCGGGGCGCCGCTGATCTTCTTGTCCAGCAGGATGTGAATGGCCTCGTCGATCGTCGTGTCCGGCGACACCGCAACCATCGCTTCGTTCATCACGTCTTTTGCCTGGTACACGAACGTCTCCGCGGGGCTTGTGGGCGGCTTGGCCGGACAGCATGGCCAGCAGGTTGTCCTCCAAACCATACGTCAGCGGGAAGACGATTTGGGGGTTCGATGTTGGTTTTTCGATGGCGCCAGGCAGACTGCGGACATGCGCAATGGCCGGTGCTCGTACCGCGGGGGACCTCTCGCTGGCGCCTCGGGGTGCTCGCACGGGGGGACCGTCGCTGGCGCGTCGGCATGCGGGGGGACCTCTCGCTGGCGCGTCGGGTTAGTTTGTCATGCGCAATGGCGGGTGGTTGTACGGGGGGAAGCGTGCGGGCCGCCGCAGGTAATCCAGAATCCGAAGTCCAAAATCCCTAGAGCCCCGCGTTCAGGCCTTGGAGGTCGGCTGGGACGAACTTGCCGTCTTTGCGGATCAGTTCGCCGTCGAAATGGATCTCGCCGCCGCCCCAGGCCGGCGTCTGGATCAGCACCAGGTCCCAGTGCACGCGGCTGCGATTGCCGTTGTCGCACTCCTGGTAGGCGCTGCCGGGGGTCAGGTGGATCGATCCGCCGATCTTCTCGTCGAACAACGTGTCGAGCATGGGCTGCCGGATGTGGTTGTTGCAGCCGATCGACCACTCGCCGATGTAGCGGGCCCCCTCGTCCGAGTCGAGTATGGCCGCCAGCTTGGCCTCGTCAGCCGCGCAGCGGGCGGTCACGATGCGGCCCTGGTGGAACTCGAACTCGATTCCGTCGAAGACGGTGCCCTGGTAGCGTGAGGGGGTGTTGTAACGGATGGCGCCGTTGACGCTGTCGCGTATCGGCGCGGTAAAGACCTCGCCGTCGGGGATATTGCGCTGCCCGTGGCAGGGGCGGACGGGCATGCCCTGAATTGAGAACTCCAGGTCGGTGCCGGGGGCCGTCAGCCGCACCCGGTCGGCGGCCAGCATGCGACGCACCAGCGGTTCCTGGTCGCGGGCCATCTGGACGTAGTCGGCCGTGCAAACCGCAAAATAGAACTCCTCGAAGGCCTCGCTGCTCATGTTGGCCGCCTGGGCCATGGCGTCGGTGGGATAGCGGAGCACCACCCATTTGGTCTTGGGCACGCGGACCTCGCTGTGGACGGGCTGCCACCAGAGCCGCTGATACAGGTCCATCCGCTCGATGGGGACGTCGGCGAACTGGCTGCTGTTGGCGGCGCCGCGAATGCCGACATAGGCGTCGACCTGTTCCATGCGCTGCTGCTCGATCCGGCCGGCCAGCTCGAGGGCTGCTTCGCTGCCGGTGCGATAGAGCGACCTGAGCACGGCGTTGTTCTTCCAGGTGACCAGCGGGACGGCTCCCCGCTGGTGGGCCAGGTCGATCAGCCGGCAGACCAGTTCGGGGGAAGGCAGGTCGTAGGCTTCGATGAGTATTTTCTCGCCGGGCTTGAGCTGGCAGCTATGGTCCACGAGGATTTCAGCCAGGCGGTCCAGGCGTGGGTCGTGCATGATGGGCCTCTGGTTGAGCGGAAAAACATCGTTGGGCCGCCGGCGTCAAGCGTGGCAGCCGCGGCGGCGGCGCGGGCCGCTTTTCGTTGCGACCGTTATAGCAGCGAATCCTCGTCTCGTCCGCCCCACCGGCACGACCCGCCCGGCCGGCATCCCGAGGAGGTCGGGGGGCGGCCGTTTTGACCGGCGCGGAGGCGTGTCCTATAGGAATATAGAAACAAAGCGTTGCATTTTGCCAGCGCGATGGCGCACGGCAACCCCTTGGGTCCGCTTGGGCCGTGCGCCATTGGAGCGCGGCGTGCCGCGGCGCCCGCGTTAAAGCAAGAGCGATGGAAGACCCCTCTGTCCTGAACGAAGCGGACGCTCGTTGGAGCGAGGAGTTCGCCCGCGCGTTGGCGTCGCAGCGCGAACGGGTGCGCGAGTACCTGGGCTCGTTCAGGCGGCGGCAGGAGGAGGTCGGGGGCGAGCTGAACCAGCAAGTCGCCCAGGTGGCCGAGGGATTGGCCAAGGAGCGGAGCGAGCTCAGCCAGCGGCAGACGGAGCTGGGGAGCGGACTGGCGCAACTGGAGGCCAACCAGGCAAAGCTGCGCCAGGACGAACGCGGGTTGAGCCAGCTCAAGAGCGAGCTGGAAAGCGACTCGGAAGAGCTGGCCCGCCAGCGGAAGCGGGTACAGGAGAAGCTGGCCGAGCTCGACGCCCAGCGCGAGGCGCTGGAAACCGAAGAGCGAGAGACCAAGACCCAACGCCGGCGCATCGCGCAGGAATTCGCCAAGCAGCGCCAGTCGCATCTCAAGGAACTGGACGAGCGCCGGGACGAGCTCAAGAACATCCAGGGCCGGCTGGGCGACGTCAAGCCTCTGGCGGCCGAGCTGGACGGCCTGCGGCACCAGCACGCCCGGTTGGAACGTCAACTGGCCGACATGACGGCCCAGCGCGACGAGCTGTCTGGGCGGCTGGAGTCGGCCGCCGGGCAGGCGGGTGGATCGGGCGAAGCCGATGCGGCCCTGCGGGAAGAATGCGACCGTCTGCGCGGTCAGCTCGCCGAGGCGCGGGAGCAAGTGGCGGCGGGCGGGCCAGCCGGCGGGGAGGGAGGCAGTGAAGAGCTGGCCGACATGCAGCGCCGCTATGAGCTGGCGCTGGAAGACCTGCGCGACTTGAAAAAGCGGAACGCCGAGCTGGAAAAGCGGTCGGCCTCGGCCCCGCAGGCGGCGGGCGGCGGCGAAACGATGGACTGGGAGGCGCAGAAGCGCCGCATGCTGGCCGCACTGGAGTCGGGCGGCGAAGGCGAAGATGAATCGCAGCGGGACGAACGCCTCAAGATCAAAGAAGTGCTGCAAAAGACCGAGGCGGTCGTGGCGTCGAAGGACGAAGAGATCGCCGAGCTGAAGCAACGGCTCGAGGAGCAAAGCAGCACCTCGGGTTCGGCGTCCGCGGGCGCCGCGGCCGTGGCGGAGCTATTCTCGCAGGACGAAGTGCTCAAGAAAGAGCGCGAGCGGCTGCAGGCGCTGCAACGCGAGTGGGAAGACAAGCTTCGTCAGGCCGAGATCGATCTGTCGGTGCAGCGGGCCAAGATCGCCCGCGAACGGGCCGAGGTGGAGGAGCGGCTCCGCGTGCTGGCGGAGCAGACCGCGCGGGGCGAGGAGGCGGTCGACACGGGCGACGGAAGGGGAAAGAAACCGCCCCGCGGCCGCTGGCTGACGCGGCTGGGACTCAAGGAACAGGACGAGTGACCAGGGCGTGCGGGCCGGCGGGGGCCAGGGGCACCTCGATCTGTTCGCCGAAGTAGTACTTGCGGGCCTGGGGGTCGGCCAGCACTTCGGCCGGGCTGCCATGGCAGAGGACTCGGCCGGCGCGGATCACGTAACTGCGGTCGGTGATCTGCAGTGTCTCGCGGACCTGGTGGTCGGTGATGAGGATCGCGATGCCCTGCCGGCGCAGGGCTCGGATGATGTCCTGAATGCTGGCAATCGTGACCGGATCGATGCCGGTGAAGGGCTCGTCCAAGAGGATCAGCTTGGGGTTGGAAACCAGCGAGCGGGCGATCTCCAAGCGGCGGCGCTCGCCTCCCGACAGCGAGATGGCCAGCGACTTGCGCAGGCGGGCGATATCGAACTGGGCCAACAACTCGTCGCAGCGCTTGCGGCGGGTCTTGCGGTCGACGCCCAGCATCTCCAGCATGCCCAACAAGTTGTTCTCGACCGACAACTTGCGAAACACGCTCGATTCCTGGGCCAGGTAGCCCATGCCCCCTTGGCGCGCGCGGCGGTGCATGGGCCAGGCGGTCACGTCCAGCCCTCCCAGCATCACCTTGCCGGCGTCCGGCTCGATCATGCCGCAGGCCATGCGGAAGCTGGTGGTCTTGCCCGCGCCGTTGGGGCCCAACAGGCCGACGATTTCGCCCCGATCGACCTGGAAATCCACGCCGTCCACGACGCGGCGGCGGCCGTAGGTCTTGACCAGCCCGTGCACTTCAAGAATCGACATGGCAAGAGGTCCTCCATGACCGTAGAACGGAATTCATTCCGTTTGCCTGGAGCAGCGCGGAATTCATTCCGTTTCCTTCGATAGAACGGCGCTCGTTCAGCGGACCAGCCCCATGCGTCCCACGTTGGGAAAGAACGGGAACCAGATGTCGCGGTTCCAGGGAACGTGGTTCAGAGCGTGGGGCCAGTAAATGTACAACGCCTTGCCGATCAGCAAGTCACGGCTGACGTAATACTCCGGATTGCCCTGCTCGTCGCGCCCGTCCCACATCCGGCTGTCCTTGCTGCGCGGGCTGTTGTCGCCCAGCACCAGGAACTGGTCGGCGGCCAGATCGAAGGCCACGATTCGGGGCTCGTCGTCCTCCCCCAGATCCTCCGGAAACAAACCCCGCAGCCGCTGCTGGCGGAGGCGCTCGGAACGAGTGTAGCGATACTCGCTGATCGTCGACCGGTCGGGCCAGCGGTTATCCTCCCCCGACTTGTCGGCAATGTAGTACACGTCGCGGAGGATCCGCAGGTGGTCGACCCGCAGGGCCGCACGCCGCGCGGCGATGCCGGCCGGCGAGAGGTCGGCCGGCTGCTGACGCTGGTTGTCCAAGCCGTCGTAGGTGGTGGCGGCATCGAATTCGACCACGTTGCCATTGACCCAAAGGAGCAACTGGTCGTCGACGTTGGCAAAGCGCAGACGGTACCTGCCCGGGCCCCGCATTCTGGTTTGAGCGGACGGCTCGAACCCATCCAGGCCGGAAATGCCCAACTGCGCTTCTCCACTGGCCAGGTCGATGCGGCATTGGAATCCCACGCCTCCTTCGACCAGTTCCAGCACCAGCTCGCCCTTGTCGCTTTCGACCGTCACTTCGCATTCCAGCGCCAGGTCGCCCACCCAGTTCAGGCCGAGCACGTCCTGATCGCGGAGGTTGCCCCGCAGCCGGCCCGCGTTGTAGGCATAGAAATCGGTGATCAGGCGGGGCCGCACCCCGGCCAGCTCGCGATCGGTCAGCGCCCGCTCGGGAAGGATCTTCCAGTCCTCGGCCATGGGAACAAAGTGACGGTAGCGCAGCCACTGCCGCTCTTCGGAAGCACCACCCACCGAATAGGAGCGATAGTCGTGCGCAGGCTGCCAGGCGTCTGAATCGGCCGCGGCCGGATCATCGGCGGTCCGCCGCGCGTCGATCGCTTCGTCCAGCGCCAACCCGTCGAATGAGGACGAATCGAGTCCGCCGTCCTCGGCGGACCAGTCCATTGCCTTCCAGCGGACTGGCCAGCGCCGCTGAATCAGTTTCGGCAATACGTAGTCGTTGTCGTAGACGGCCTGCAGCAAGGCCTCGATCTTGGCGGGCGGCTTCCGTTGGATGTGTACTTTGCCTTCGGCGCGCAACTGGTTGAGCAACTCGGCATGGGACGGCTCGCGCCATACGCCTGGCTGGGCGGTCAGAATGTCGCCACGATGAATAATCACGGTTTCGTTGGGCAAACCGACGATCCGTTTGATAAAGTTTTGTTTGGCCGTTTCCGGATACTTGAACACGGCCACGTCCCAGCGGTCGGGGTCGCGGAATTCATAAGGGAACTTGGCAACGAGAATCCGGTCGCCCTTAAACGACGGGTAGTCCTTTCCCTCGGGGCGCTTGGGATCAATCCGCATGGTGTACCGGCACATGGGACAAGTGCACGCCACCACTTCCTTGTTGGCCAGCTCGCTCTTGATCTCATCCCGCCGGCGGGCCAGATAAGCCAGGTCCTGCCGAAGCCGAACCGCGTCGCGCTCGCTCAAACCCGGGCGCATCCGGGCTTCCAACCGCGCCAAGTCCCTTTCCACGGCCTTGAGTTCGGCCCGACTCTTGTCGGCCGCGTCGTCCGCCGCCTCGCTGGCGCTGACTCGATAGGGGTAGCCGCACTCGGAGCAGACCAGGTCCTTGTGCTGGCCCATTAAGGTGGGCGCCATCGACCCCGTTGGGATCACAAAGGCCTCGGCCTCGAACGTGCGGAACAGAAACGCCAGCACAAAGGCGATCACGATCGACTCGACCGTCTCACGGACGCCGTCTTTGACGGGGGGCCTCTCGGCGGCCGCCTGGCGGTCGCCGGCCTGCCCCGCCCTGCGATCGGCTGCTTTGGGACGGGCCGCTACATCGGTCTTTCTATTCATATCAGTGAATATAGCGAATCCTTGCCGGATCAGGAACTTGAAAACAAACGCCCCGGCGGCATACCAGGCGGCTGGGAAAATGAACAAGAAACGGCTTGCCTAGCAACAGCTCGGCCCGCACGCCTGGCACACGCGGCCAGGTGCGGCTGTCGTCCGATTGCGGGCTGTTGTCGCCCAGCACCAGGTATTCGTCAGGGCCCAGCCGGTATTGGACCGGGGGCGCTGCCCCGCCCGCCTGGCGGATTGGCGTGTAGTACACGTCGCGCAGCACTCGGATGTCCCAAGCTTCCAGCGCGAGCCCGCGTGCTCCAATGCCCAGCGGCCGGCGGGGCTCGTCATCGCCCCAGGTCGAGCCGGCGGTCGGGGCGGCCGGCGTGTCCGCGGGCCCGGTGGCTTGGTAGGGATGGCTGAACAAGCACGCTCCATCCAGTGCCAGCATGAATTGCCGGTCCACCAGCGATAGTTCCACGTGCGCCGCCTGTCCCTGGGGCCAGTCCAGATCGCTTAATTCCGCCAGGACGGCCCCGTTGTGCAGGATGGTTCCGCGCCGCAGGGCCGGCTCGACCAGGACCAGAAACCGCTCGCGGCCGTCGTGGGCCGCCAGGACCAGCGAGCCCTCCCCCTCCGCCTGGAGCCGCGCTGCCAGCAGCAGATCGCGGACTTGAAACGACTGCGTTACCGGCCGCGTTTGGTTATACCCGCAGGCGTCGGTAATCGGCGTTTCGCGAACGGCTTCGGACCGGCCCGGCATGCGCCGGAGATGGCGGTACGTCAACCAATCGACGTGGTTGCCGCCCGCGGGCAACCCGTGCTTGGGCGGATCCAGCACGTAGCCCCGACCCGAGGGGCGCCAGGCGGTGCCGGCGTTTTCCCCTTGCCAGCGAGCGGGCAGCTTCGATTGCCGGGGCCGGAAGTTGTCGTCATGCACGCCGACGGCCAACGTCCGCTGCTGGGCAAGTGTCTTGCGCTGGATCACCCCGTTGGCATAAATGTCGCCGCCCTTGATCTCGATGAGCTCGCCGGGCAGGCCGACCACGCGCTTGACGCAGACCGTCGTTGGGTCGTGCGGGCAGCGAAAGGCCGCCACCTCCCAGCGCCGCGGCCCCCGCAGCGCATAGGCCGCCTTATGGACCAGCAGCCGGTCGCCACTGGTGGGCGCGGCTGCGTCGAGTTGGTCTCCGGTCTGGCCGCAGTTGGGACAAGTGGCCCTCTTGGCGGCCATGGCTTGTGGATCGCTTCCACAGACGAAGTCGTATCGGCAATCGCTGCAGGTTACCGCGTGATGCGGCCCGAGCAGGGCCTGTGCCATCGAGCCGCTGTTGACCAGGAACCATTCGACGTGCCAGGTGACGAGGAGCAGCAAGGCGATCAGCGAGGAGACAACCGTTTCGACGGCGTGGCGCAGCGACCAACGGTTTGTCGGGTGACCGGGCATAATCATCGATGGCACAAGACATAGGCGGGGCCCGCGGGCCGATACACCAATGGTATCCCGATGGTGCCACTGCTTGAAGGCCGCGCTGCGGTCCGAAGGCGGGGTGCCCGCGTCACCGTTGCAGGGGAGCACTGCTTCTCGGCCGCCGGCAGCCTCCAAGCAGTGGCACACGGCAATCGGGTGAGTCGCTCCGGACGAGCACTGCTTCTCACGGCCGCCCACGGCGGCCGCTCCAAGCAGTGGCACACGGCGGCCTCCAAGCAGTGGCACCCGGCAGTGGTACCCAGAGGGCTAGGGGGTGCGCGCGCGTTCCAGGATGGCGGTTCGCCGGTTGTGGCGAAGCACCTTGTGGGCCGGCTGGAGAGTCAAACCGCGATCGAAGACTGCCACGGCCGCTTCGAACCGCGATTCGGCCAGCAAGTGGAGTCCCCGGTGATTGACGGCGGCGGCCTCGGCTTCGGACACTTCGGCGCGGCCGGGGTAGCGGCGCCTGGCGTCGGCCAACAGGTCGAGCGCTTCGTCGAGCTGCCCGCGATCGGCCAGGTGCATGCTCCAGCCGCGGTAAACCTCCCAGCGAGTGGCATCCAGATGCATGTTCGCCGGCAGGTCTTGTTCGGCCTGCCCGGCGATGGCCAGGGCTTGCCGATAGTGGTTTTGATCAACCAGCCGCTCGATCCAGCGTTGGTAGACGGCCACCTGGTTGACGCGGAACGGGCGGTGTTGGGGAGCGAACGCGCGGCACTGCCGCAGCAGATCCACAGCCCGCCGGAACTGGGCCCGGTCGGCCAGATCGAGGGCCCAGTTGTTTAAGGCCGCCAGCAGATTGCCGAAGATGGTCCGGCTGTCGGGGTCCAACCGCCAGGCCTTGGCGTTGGCGGCCACGGCCTCCTCGAAGCGCCTTTCTTCCAGGAAGTCGACTCCCCGGTTGTAATAGATCAGCGCGACCAGGGCGGGCCTGGAAAGTTCGCGGGCGGCGACATCCTCGGCCGACCGCGGGCCGAAGCGCGCGGACCGGCCGTCGATCGGGTCGTTCAAGTGAGCGGTGGCGCGCGACAGAATCTCCCGCCGAGCCTGGGGGTCGTCGACAATTTCGAACCAGCGCGAGCAGGTGGTCTCGACGTCGAGCCGCTCGTCGGCCAGCTTGAGCACGCTATAGGCGTGTCCCGGCTTTTCCGCGGCCAGCGCGGTGAGGCCGACTCCTTCGGCCAGGCAGTTGAACAAGACAGCCGAGCTGACACAGTTGTACCGGCCCGTGTCGAGGGTCTCGGCCGGATCGGTGCATTCAACCTGGTAGTCGCCGTAACAGATGCGGCGGTGAAGCAGCTCGAAAACGGCCTGGGCCCGGTCGCGGGGTTCCTGCCCCGCGGCGCCCGACTCGAGGCGATCGATCCATTGCTCGACGCGGGTCCGATAGGCTTCGATCGTGTCTGAATCGCTGGTGCCCCCGGCGACCAGCGCGGCGGTAAACAGCCAATGGCGGTCGACGTCGCCGGCCGCGGCCGACTCGAACAATTCGCCTTCGAGCGGGCCCAGCTCGAACTCGGCGCCCGCCACATGGATCGAGGTGGAGGAGGCGGCGGAACCATCACCGCGGGCGGCAAAAAGAGCCCCGGAACCCTGCGCGAACAGGACCGTAACTGCGAGCAGCAGTTGCCAAGCGCGTCGGTGCATCTCGATGGATGGTGCCGGTTCGTGACACGGTTACCGTGCAGCCGGCCCCCATGACCGGCACGCGCAACAAATATAGGATGCAAAAAAGTGGCGGCGGCGCCAAGGGGGGGTTGGAAGGCAGAAGGAGGAAGGCAGAAGGCAGAAGGCAGAAGGAGGAAGGAGGAAGGGAGAAGCGGGCTGGGGGCCCGAATTCTGGCGAATCCGGCTACGGAACATAAACAGCGCATCGGGCCCGAATTTCTGGCGAATCCGGCTACGGACATGAGAAACGGGCTGGGGGCCCGAATTCTGGCGAATCGGGCTACGGATGGGGAATCCAGTTACAGGCGGCACTGCTTCTCGGACGCCGCGGCCGGCGTCCTCCAAGCAGTGGCACCCGCCCCGAATTCTGGCGAATCGGGCTACGGAGATGTGGGGCCACGTAATAGTCAGGGGAGCTGGTGGCCGAGCTTCTCGCGCTTGGCGGCCAGGTAGCGGGCGTTGTATTCGTTGCTGGGAGGCAAGATCGGAACCTGGTCGACGACCTCCAGGTCGAAGCCGCCGTAGATGAAGGCGTCGGTCTTCTTCGGGTTGTTCGTCAGCAGCCTGACACGCGTTAAGCCAAGATCCTTGAGCAGTTGAATGCCAATGCCGTAATCGCGGGTGTCGGCCTTGTAGCCCAGGGCCAGGTTCGCTTCGACCGTGTCCATCCCCTTGTCCTGCAGGCCATAGGCCTTGAGCTTTTCGATCAGGCCGATGCCGCGGCCTTCCTGCGGCAGGTAGACCAGCACGCCGGTCCCGGCCTGGCTCATCATTTCCAAAGCCATGTGAAGTTGGTCGCCGCAGTCGCAACGGAGCGACGCGAGCAAGTCGCCGGTAAAGCAAGACGAGTGCAATCGAACCAGCGGAACGGCGGCCTTGGACAGATCACCCAGGACCAGCACGATGGGTTGTTGGCTTTCGTACTTGACGCCGTAGGCGATGACCTTGCCCGGGCCGTAGTGCGTCGGCAGGTCGGCCTCGGCCAGCCGGTAGACAAGCTTTTCCCGCAGCCGCCGATAGCGGATCAGATCTTCGATGGTGATGATTTCGAGTTGATGATCGCGGGCAATTCGCAGCAGGCACTCGCGGCTGGCCCGGTCGCCATCCTCGTCGAGGATCTCGCAGAGCACGCCGGCCGGCGAGAGTCCCGCCAGGCGGGCCAGATCGACCGAGGCTTCGGTGTGCCCGGCCCGCCGCAGTACGCCACCCTCCTTGGCAATCAAGGGAAACAGGTGGCCGGGCCGAACGAAATCGGCCGGCTGGCTGGCCGGATCACTGATGGCCCGGATCGTGCGGGCCTTTTCCTGGGCGGTAATCCCGGTTCTCGAGCTGCGGTGGTCGACCGGCACGGTAAAGGCCGTCCCCAACCGGGCCGTGTTGGTCTCGACCATGGGCGCCAGCTTCAGCCGCTCGCAGACTTCCGGCAGGATGGGCATGCAGACCTGCCCGCGGCCGTGCTTGAGCATGAAATTGACGATTTCCGGCGTGACCTTTTCGGCCGCGCAAATGAAATCGCCCTCGTTTTCGCGGTCTTCGGCATCGACCACGATGACGACCCGGCCCTGGGCAAAGGCCTCGACGGCCGCTTCGATAGTGGACAAATTACTGGTCAAGCACTCCCCTCCAACTCGACGGTCCAGTTCAGTTATGATTATAGGCGGCATTTGATCCGGTCGAAATCCCCGCTTGGCCCCTGGTCTGGAATGCTAGAACGCGAAGAGTACGTCGAGCAGGCCTATTTTTTCCACGTCCTCGGCGAGCGGATGACGCAGAACATGTCGACGCAGGACCTGTTGGTCAGCGTCCGCGAGGAGCTGCTGGCCACCACCCGGCTGCCGATGGCGGTCGATTTCCTGTGCAGCGAACTGCGGCTGACCGGCGTATTTGCCACGGCGATGGCCCGTCTGAGCCATTACTTCACGCCGTTTCAAACGTTCGTCGTGGCCCAGGCGGAGCGCGAACGGGGCCGCTTCGATTTCACAATCGCCCTGCAAATCCTGGAGCACGAGGCTGCCTACCGGGCCGACGGGGCGACGCCGCAGGGGGCGTTTTTGTACCAGTTCGAGTGCCTGTGCCGTAACCGGCTGGGATACGACAAGGGGCTGGAGGCGATGGCGGCCGACCCGATTTACAACTCCGATTGGCGGGACTGGATCGTGACTGTCCGCCGCCAGGTGGGGATTGTCGAGATTGCGGACCTGATCTACGTCCGCAGCCAGCACTACGTGAACAACCGCCAGCGGCAAGGGCTGGACCGCGATGGGCCGGAAAAACCGGTCCTGTTCGGCGAACAGGAGGGCAAAATCGCCCTGGCCAACCGGCAGCGGGAGCCGTTGTTGCTGTTTTCGGCCCTGGAAAGGCATTTGCACTACCCGAAAGTGCCTCGTCCGAAACCGGTGGACGAGTCGAAACTCCTGCTGCCCGGCCTGCTGCGGCGAACGGACCGGCTCGAGGCACGCATTAAGTTGTTGGAGGAGGAGCAGAAGGGGGGGATCGACCTGACGCGCTTCCTGGGCGAGCCGCCGCCGGAGCCCTGAAAGGCGGCGTGCTGCGGCTCACCAGGCCCGATGAGGGAATTTTGAGGCAATCGAGGCAATTGCGGTTCAATTGTCGCATACAACGTGGTAAAGTTGCGTGAGTGGTGCGCTCTCGCGGGGATCAGCCGGCGTGGACATTGAGCTCAATCTGACGACCGAATCCGTCGAGCAGGCTTCACCGGCCGAGCCGGTCTGCGTGGAGCCGCACTATACGGTTCGCCAGGTGTTCGAGCACCTCAAGGAGAATCGCGCCGGCAACATCCTGGTATGCCGTGACGGAGTGCTGATCGGAATCTTCACCGAGCGCGATGCACTGCGCATCATGGCCCGTGCGGTCGAGCCGGGGCTCCAGGAGCAGGGTCTCCAGGGGGAGCCGGGGTACGATCCGGCCGCCGTTTGGGATGCGCCGATTGAAACGGCCATGACGCGCGATCCGGTCACGCTCGGCCCACAATCCCCCGTGGCGGCCGCCGTGCAGAAGATGGCCTCAGGCGGCTATCGGCGGCTGCCGATCGTCGATTCCCAGGGGCGGCCGGTAGGTGTCGTCCAGGCCGCGGGCATCGTGCACTACCTGGTCGAACATTTTCCCAAAACCGTGTACAACCAACCTCCCGTGCCCCACCCCGTAATGCAAGAGCGCGAAGGATCCTAGCGTAAGCCAGCCATGCCGGCTTTTGCCCCCTGCCGACTGCCGAAGTGTTTGCGACAGCCAGCGTTTCCACGGACCTCGTTTCCCACCCGCGGCGCGTGTCCTCCCCAGGCAAGCCGTCGATTCGCGTGCGTCGAGCGGCCGTATCCTTGCTTGGGGAGAAGCCGCACCGACTGCTATTGCCCGAATGTTTTCTCCACGAAGAATGGATGTGTCCAATTAAATGACATCTCCGAATAATACTGATATCGAAGCGGCAATTGATCTGGAACCCACAACCGCTCTGGAACCCACAACCGGCCCCCTGGCCACCAAGGAACAGCGACCCCTCATGGCTACTGTCAGCGCGCCGCCTGCCGCACCGTCCAAACGGATTGTCGACCTGGAAAGTGCCACCGTTCGATTCTGCGGCGATTCGGGCGACGGCATGCAGTTGGCCGGGACGCAGCTCACCAATACCTCGGCCCTGGCCGGCAACGACGTGGCCACGTTTCCCGACTTCCCGGCGGAGATCCGCGCGCCGCGGGGCACCAAGGCCGGCGTCAGTGGTTTCCAGATCCACTTTGCCAGCAAGGAGATCTTCACTCCCGGCGACCAGGTCGAGGCGCTGGTGGCCATGAACCCGGCCGCGCTGGTCACCAACCTGGTCGACCTGGTGCCCGGCGGGATCCTGGTCATCAACAAGGACGCCTTTGACGAAAAAGGCCTGAAGCAGGCGGGTTACAGCACGAACCCGCTGGAGGACGGCAGCCTGTCGGCCTACCAGGTGTTCCGTGTGGAGATGACCCGCTTGACCCGGCTGGCGGTGGAAGAATGCGGGCTGGGGGTCAAGGAAAGCGACCGTTGCCGGAACTTCTACGCCATGGGGCTGGTGTTCTGGCTGTACGATCGTTCGCTGGAACCGACGCTGCGTTATATCGATGCCAAGTTCGGCAAGAAGTCGCCCGCCGTGGCGGAGGCCAACCGCCGGGCCCTGCACGCCGGATACAACTACGGCGAGACCACCGAAGCCTTCGCCAGCCAGTTTCGCGTCAGCCGGGCGGAGCTGACCGCGGGAACCTACCGCAACCTCACGGGCAACGAAGCGACCGCCTATGGCCTGATGACGGCCGCCAAGCGCAGCGGCTGCGAGCTGTTTCTGGGCAGCTATCCGATCACGCCGGCCAGCGATATCCTGCACGAGCTGGCCAGGCACAAGAACTTCGGGGTCCGCACGTTCCAGGCCGAGGACGAGATCGCGGCCATCACGTCGGCCATCGGCGCCTCGTTTGGCGGCGCCATGGCGGTAACGACCTCCAGCGGGCCGGGCATCGCCTTGAAGCAGGAGGGGATGGGCCTGGCCGTGATGACGGAGCTGCCCTTGGTCATCATCAACGTCCAGCGGGGCGGACCCAGCACCGGGCTTCCCACCAAGACCGAGCAGGCCGACCTGTTGCAGGCCCTGTATGGGCGCAATGGCGAGTGCCCGATGCCGGTGATCGCGGCCCGCAGCCCGGCCGACTGCTTCGACGTGGCCCAGGAGGCGTGGCGGCTGGCCACGCGGTACATGACTCCGGTGATGATGTTGAGCGACGGCTATATCGCCAACGGTTCGGAGCCGTGGCGGATACCGGACGCGAAGTCGCTGCCGCCGATCGAGGTCAGGCACCCTGGGGCGACGGACAACGGCGACGTGTTCCATCCGTATGCGAGGGACGAACGGCTGGCCCGTCCCTGGGCGCTGCCCGGCACGGCGGGGCTGATGCACCGCATCGGCGGGCTGGAAAAGCAGGATGTGACCGGCAACGTCAATTACGAACCGGAGAACCACCAGCACATGGTGAACACCCGGGCCCGCAAGGTGGCGGGCATTGCCAGCGACATCCCGCTGCAGGAGGTGCTTGGCCCGGAGCGCGGAAAGCTGCTGGTGGTGAGCTGGGGGGGCACCTACGGCGCCTGCGCCACGGCGGTCCGCGACGTGCTGGAGTCGGGCGGTTCGGTGGCGCACTGCCACCTGCGCTACCTGAATCCCTTTCCTCGCAACCTGGGAGAGATCGTCAAGCGGTACCAGAAGGTGCTGGTGCCCGAACTGAACCGCGGGCAGTTGAGGCTGCTTTTGCGGGGCGAGTTCCTGGTCGATGCGGTCGGGCTGAATAAAATTAAGGGGAAGCCGTTCAGCGTTTCCGAGATCGTCGAAAAAATCCAAGAACTGCTCGCCTAGAACTTTTGAACGAGGTTCCAAAAAAAACGATATGTCGACCGAAAGTGCGTTGCCGGTTCTGAGCGCCACCGATTTTGCCAGCGACCAGGATGTGCGCTGGTGCCCCGGCTGCGGCGATTACTCGATCCTGGCCCAGATGAAAAAAATCCTGCCCACGCTGGGGATCTCTCGCGAGAAGACCGTGTTCGTGTCGGGCATCGGCTGCTCCAGCCGCTTTCCCTACTACATGAACACCTACGGCATCCACTCCATCCATGGCCGGGCGCCGGCGGTGGCCACCGGGCTGAAGAGCACGCGGCCCGATCTGTCGGTGTGGGTCATCACCGGCGACGGCGACGGGCTGAGCATCGGCGGCAACCACTTGATGCACTGCATTCGCCGCAACCTGGACATCAACATCATCCTGTTCAACAACCGCATCTACGGCTTGACCAAGGGCCAGTACTCGCCGACCTCGCCGCTGGGCAAGGTGACCAAGAGCACCCCCATGGGCGCCATCGACAATCCGCTGTTGCCGCTTTCGATCGCCATCGGCTGCGAGGGGACGTTCGTGGCCCGCTCGATCGACACCAACATCAAGCACCTGGGCATGGTGCTCAAGCGGGCGGCCGAGCATCGCGGCACGTCGTTCGTCGAGGTCTACCAGAACTGCAACGTGTTCAACGACGGCGCCTTCGAGTACGCCACCGATCGCGACACCAAGGCCGACACGACGCTGGAACTGGAGCACGGCAAGCCGCTGATCTTCGGCAAGAACCGCGACAAGGGCATCCGGCTCAACGGCATGAACCCTGAAATCGTCGAGCTGGGCAAGGGGGTCAGCGAGGACGACCTGTTGTTCCACGACGAACGGGCCACCGAGCCCAGCCTGGCCTACCTGCTCAGCAGGATGCGTTATCCGGAGTTCCCCGAGCCGATCGGCGTTTACCGGGCAGTCGATCGCCCCATGTACGACGACTTGATCAACGGCCAGATCGCCGAAGCCCGCAAGGCCAAGGGAGACGGCGACCTGCAAAAGCTTTATAATGCCGGCGACACCTGGACCGTGAACTGATCTTTGCACGTGGCTGCGGTCCGGACCGAGGGACGCTTCGCATGCTGATCTGCCCCTTCTGCGGCGACGAAAATATCGACGGGGCCGACGTCTGCGAGCAATGCCAGCAGCCGCTGGAGTTCTTGTCGAAGCCGCGGCCTGCCTCGCGCATCGAGTACAGCCTGGTTCGGGACCGGGTCTACATGCTGGCCCCCGGCCGGCCGGTCGTGGTGGAGGCCGACACACGGGTGCGCAACGTGTTGCGGCTGCTGGTCGACCGCAAGGTAGGCTGCGTGGTCGTGGTGCGGCGGACGGCCGACGCGCCGGACGCGGTGGTCGGCATTTTCAGCGAGCGCGATGCCTTGTTACGGTTGAACACCGACGTGGCCGAGGTGGCCGACCAGCCCATCTCGCAGTTCATGACGCCCTCGCCTGAGATGGTCGAGTCCGACGCCTCGATCGCCTTTGCCCTGCACAAGATGGACATCGGCGGCTACCGGCACCTGCCCGTGCTGACCGACGGCCGCACCAGCGGCGTCATCTCCATTCGCGACATTCTCCGCTACGTCACCGACGGCCTACTGGCGGCCGACCTGGGTTGAAGTTCGCAGTGACCCGATTCATCGGGTCCGGCTGCTCGTTTGGCTCTTCGACCGCATGAATGCGGTCACTACAAGCCCGTTCGGAGTGACCCGATTCATCGGGTCCGGCCGCTCGTTTCGATCTTCGACCGCATGAATGCGGTCACTACGAGCCTACCGAGCCTACCAACCGGCTGCGCCGCCAGTTACGCTGGATGGGCCGCATGCAGGCCAAGCCACGGAATCCGTGGTTTTTTTTGCGGCGCGATTCGCCCACTTTTCGTGACTAATCAGAAAGGGAAGGCCATGTGTGCCGCCGCCCAGGTGGACCCGGAGCAGCTTTTGAAGCTGGCTCGGGCCGGCTCGGACGACGCTCTGGGGCAGCTCATGGAGCTGTATCGCAACTATTTGGGCCTGATGGTCCGGCTGCAGATCGGCCGCCGTCTGCAGGGGAAGGTGGACGAGGCGGACCTGGTGCAGGAGACGTTCCTGGAAGCGCACCGTCATTTCAGACAGTTCCGGGGCGCGAGCGAAAGTGAATTGGTGAGCTGGCTGCGGCAAATCCTGGCCGCCAAACTGGCCAACCTGGTCCGCCGCTATTGCGGCACACAGCGCCGCGACGTGCGGCTGGAACAGGAACTGGCCGCCGAGCTGGACCAATCGTCGCAAGCGATGGATCGGGGGCTGGTGGCCAATCAGAGCTCGCCCAGCCAGCAGGCCGCCCGGCGGGAGCAGGCGGTGCGGCTGGCCGATGCGCTCAAGGAGCTGCCGGAGGCATATCGAGAAGTGATCATCCTCTCTCACTTGGAAGGTCTGAGCTTTCCCGAGGTGGCCAGCCGCATGGGGCGTACCGTGGATAGCGTGAAGAATCTTTGGGCCCGGGCCCTGGCCCGGCTGCGCCGCTCGCTGGGAGACCCCTGATGGACGGCGGGACAGACTGGCCTGATCCGCCCGGCCGGCCGGACGGTGGCCGCACCTCCCACGGTGAAGCTTTACCGCCGAGCGGTCTGGACGCGCTTGCCGACGACGCGAGCCTGGATGCCCGCCTGACGCGGGCCTTGGAACAATACCGATCGCTGCTCGAAGCGGGCCACCGGCTCGACCGCACCGAGTTCTTGGCGCGCGATCCAACCATCGCCGATCTCTTAGACGAGTGCTTGGCCGGACTGGAGTTCGTGCACGCCGTGGCCCCCCAGTTGAGCGGCACGGGCCGGACCCGATCTTTGCCGGAGGCCTGGAATGCCGGATCGACCGAGCGGATCCAGGCGGCGATGGCCCTGGGCGACTTTCGCATTGTGCGGGAAATCGGCCGGGGCGGGATGGGCATCGTGTACGAGGCCGAGCAGCTCTCGTTAGGGCGCCGTGTGGCCGTCAAGGTGCTCCCCTTCGCCGGCGCCTTGGACGCCAGGCAACTGGAGCGGTTCAAGCACGAGGCGCAGGCAGCCGCGCAACTGCACCACGGCAACATCGTGCCGGTGTTCTACGTGGGCTGCGAGCGGGGCGTGCACTTCTACGCGATGCAGCTCATCGAGGGACGAACGCTGGCGCAAGTGATCGCCGGGCTGCGGGAGTCGACCTCGTCGGTTGACGCAGTTGCCGAGGAGTCCGAAGCGGTCCAATCGCCGAGCCGATTGCGGGGCAGCGAACCAGGCACTGGAGTTGTCGACGAGACGTTGGCAGCGTCGGCGACCGGCTCGACGCTTTCGTGCCATGACGGGCCGGGCTTTTTCCGCACGATGGCCGGCCTGGGCATCCAGGTGGCCCAGGCGCTGGAGTACGCACACTTGCAGGGCGTGGTGCATCGGGACATCAAGCCATCGAACTTGCTGCTCGATTTGCGGGGCAAGGCCTGGGTGACCGACTTTGGCCTGGCCCTTGCTCCGGCCGATGCGACGTTGACGATGACGGGCGACTTGCTCGGCACGTTGCGGTACATGAGCCCGGAGCAGGCTTTGGGCAGGCGGGTCCTGGTCGATCACCGCACCGATATTTATTCGCTGGGAGTGACGCTCTACGAGCTGTTGACTTTGCAGCCGGCCTACCAAGGACGCGACCGAGAGGAACTGTTGCGGCAGATTGCCCAGGACGAGCCCAAGCCGCCCCGGCGGCTGAATCCTGCGGTGCCGGTCGAATTGGAGACGATCGTCTCGAAGGCGATCTCCAAGGCACCCGAAGACCGCTATACAAGCGCGGGCGAACTGGCCGACGACCTCCAGCGCTTCTTGGATGACCGACCGATTCACGCCCGCCGGCCCACGCTGGCGCAGCGGGCCCGGAAGTGGGGCCGCCGTCACACGCCCCTGGTGGTCTCGGCGGCCATATCGGCGGCTGCACTGCTCATTTTGGCGGTGGCGTCGTTGGCGATCAGCAATCGTTTGATTTCGAGCGAGCAGGTTCGCACTCGCCAGGCCCTGGGGAGGGCCAAGGCAGGATTCGAGGCGGCCGATGCCGAACGCCTGCGGGCCGAGGCCAACCTGCAAAAGGCGATGGACACGGTGGACCGCTTGCTGACGCGCGTCTCAGAGCAACGGCTGGCCGGCATTCCGGAATTCGAGCCGTTGCGGCGCGAGCTACTCGAGGACGCTTTAAAGCTTTGCCAGGAGCTCCTCGACCAGAATGGGGAGAGCCCGGCGGTTCGTTATGAATTGGCCCTGGGTCAATCGAGGGTGGGCCGGATCTATAGTCTGCTGAATCAGCTTGAACAGGCCGAGCACGCCTTCCGCGAGTCGATCGCCCTGGCGTCGAAACTGGCCCAGGAGTTTCCCGAAGAGAGCAAGTTCCGCAGCACGCTCGCCGAGGCGAACGTCGAGCTGGGCCGCCTGTTGCTGCCCAAGGAGGGGCGGCAAGCCGAGGCCGAAGGAGCATACCGCCGGGCCCTGGGGCTGCTGGAGCGGCTGGCAGCCGAAGTGCCTTCCGATACGAAAAGAGCAATTCGCCAGGCCGTCGCGCACCGCGAGTGGGGGTACTTGCTCTGGCAGGCCGGCCGGCTGAGCGAAGCGGAACTGGAGTTCCGCCGCGCGCTGGAGTTGCAAGGAAAACTGCCTTCCGAGAATGGGGCGCGTGGCCTAGGGCGGCTAGAGTTGGCCCGCACATGGAACTCGCTGGGCCTGCTGTTGCGGCAATCGGCCAGGGCGGCCGAAGCCGAACAGGCCCATCGCCGGGCCGTTGCCCTGCTCGATGCCGAGAACTTGCAGGTCCGGCGGACGGAAGCGCTGTCGCACGAAGCGGCGCGCAGCTACGGCCACCTGGGGCTGGCGCTGCGAAGGCAGGGACGGCGAGACGAGGCGGAGGCGGCGCTGAGGCGCGCGATTGACATCCGGCAAAAGGCGGTCGACCGATGGCCGAAGTCGCGATTCTCCCGGGAAGAGCTGGCGTTGACCTGGTTCAGTCTGGCTGACCTGCTGGAGGCGGCCGGCCGGGCCGACGAGGCGGAACAAGCCTACGGCCAGGCGATAGCCGGCTGGCAGCTTCTGTGTGATGAGCGTTCAGGACCGTACGAGCATCGCCATAGGCTGGGATCGTTAACGGCCGCGCTGGGCGGTCTTCTGTATCGTCGAGGCCGGTTGGTCGAAGCTGAAACTCTTTTCAAGCAGGCTGAAACTGTCTACCGCCAGGCGCTACTCGAGTTCCCCGGCCGCAGCGACGTACAGGACGAGTTGGCGTGGCTGCTGGCGACCTGCCCCGAGGCCCAGCGCCGTCAACCCGCGGAGGCAATCCGGCTGGCGGAAGGGGCCATCGCCGCCAATCCAGGGCAATCGCACTATTGGAGCACGCTGGCCGTCGCCCAGTATCGTCGCGGTGATTATGCCGCCGCGATCCGTTCGGTCGGGCGGTCCACCGAGTTAAGTCCCGCCGGCGAAGGACTCGCCGCGCTGGTTCGCGCCATGGCCCACGCCCGGTTGGGCGAAATCGATGCGGCCCGCGACTGGCTGCGGCGCGGGACTGAGTGGATCCTGGCTAACAACCCTGACAACCTGGAGCTGGCGCAATTCCGCGCCGAGGCCGAAGAGTTGATCCTTTCCGGCCCTGCATCCCAGTCGGGAGCGCCCGACAGTGCTTCCGCGGCGCGAAGACTCGATGGCGTCGACGAGTTTCCTCTTTCCGACTGACGCGACAAACCCAACACGAACATCCCAAGGCGGGAGTAACTTACCATGGCGCGTACCAAGCGCTCGAGGACTAGAACTCAACGGCCGCGCGGACCATTGCCTTGCACCGGCAACCGCTGTTTCGGGCGTCTGCGGGGCGAGTGGCTCGAGCCGCGCTGGCTCTTGGCACTCGATACCGTCTACATTTGCGAGACGTTGCAGGAGGCGTTCACCGAGTTCGAAACGCACAGCGGCACGCTGGCGGGTTTGGTGGATCCCAATGCCAGTTCCAATAGCCCCCTGGCCAACGGCCTGCCGCTGATTTCGGACGCCGACTGGGACACGGCCGTGGACCTGGTGTCGGCGCTGGCTTCAGTCGACTTTCCCACGCTCAATTGCGGCGGACTGAGCACGGCCGACGTCAAGCAGGAACTGGAAAGCCATGGCTTTACTGTTTCGTTCATCATCTCGGATGCCGAGCTGGCGCAGGTCGACGCGGGTGACGGGACTAACCTGATCACGGTCAGCAAGCCCCATCAGTTCAACAACTTGTTGGACCCCAGCGGGTTGGACGTCGCCCAAGACCTGGGCATCAGCTCCATCCCGGCGGGCGCCATCAGCGGCGCGCTCGATGGCGACGTCGCACTGGCGCTCGACTTGACCGTTGGAGCCACGTCCAGCGGAGCCTACTTCGGGCCTGAAAGTAACCTGGCACTCGACGTCGACGTGGCCGGCAGTCTCGCCGCCAATATTCCCCAGCTCAACGTTGCCGCCCAAGGTGCGTTGGACTTTGTCTCCGCGGTTTCATTTTCCGGGTCCGACACCGACGCCGACGGAAAGGTGACCTCCGCCGAGCTGTCAGCGGGCATCGGCAGCTTGCCGCTCGATTTGCTAGGGACGGCTGCGCTCGATGTCGACGGCGAACTGGCGCAGTTCGATGTCCAGGTTCAAGGCGATTTCCAATGGGCATTGGACAATGCCGGCGCGCAGCTCAATCGGACTGATTTTTCGCTTGGAAACGCCACGTTCTTTAGCGGCCAGGTGGCCGTCAGCAACGTCACCGGCACTTACGACGGCAGCCTGGCCACTATTGAATCGGGCACGGTCCAGCTCGATCCGGCCGTCTTCGGCCCGAATGCCAGCGCCTCGTTATCCGAGCCGATCGTGCTCGATGCGGACAGCGTGCAGTCAGGGGCCGCTCTGTTCAGCAATTTCGATCTGCCGCAGGTAGGCGGTTTTCAGGCCACTATCGACTCGGCCCTGCTGTCCTTCAGTGCCCAGAGCGACTTCGAGCTGGCCGAAGTGGCCGGGCACGTGCTCGCTCATGGAGTGGTCATCGATTTTGGAGGCGTGATTCAATCGAACGGCGATTTTGCTCTGGCCGCCGACGTCGCTGGGTTTGATTTGGGTTCCGTCACGGTCCAGCTTTCCGGCAACATCAGCCGCACCGCCGGCGAGATTGATTTTGCTCTCACCGCCGATCTGGCGGGTGAATTGATTGCGGGGCTCGTCATCGAAGAACTCTCGCCCGGTGAGCCATCCCACGTCAATCTCACGGCAGCCGGCGGCCTCGTGCTGGACGCCCGGGCCGAGGCGTTTGGAGTGAACCTGCTGCTGGCTGGCGACGTCGATCCCACGGGCGACTTTTCCGTGGATGCCACGGCTGACAGCTTCGAGCTGGGCGACTTGGACGTGGACCTGGTCGGCACGCTGACGCGCCTAGCAGGCGTGATCGACTATTCGCTTGCTGCCGAGATTGCCGGCACGCTGGTCGCCGGTCTGGTGATTGAAGAGCTTTCCCCGGGGCAGCCGTCGCTGGTCACGTTGACCAAGGATGACGGTCTGGAGTTGGACGCGCGGGCCGAGGCGTTCGGCGTCAAGCTGCTGCTGGCCGGCGACATCCATCCCACGGGCGATTTTTCCGTGGACGCCACGGCCGACAGCATCGAGCTGGGCGCTTTGGAAGTGGACTTGGTCGGCACGCTGACCCGCGTTGCGGGGGTGATCGATTACTCGTTGGCTGCCGAGATTGCCGGCACGCTGGTCGCCGGCCTCGTGATTGAAGAGCTTTCCCCTGGGCAGCCGTCGCTGGTCACGCTGACCAGGGACGACGGTCTGGAACTGGACGCACGGGCCGAGGCGTTTGGCGTCAAGCTGCTGCTGGCCGGCGACATCCATCCCACGGGCGACTTTGCGCTGGATGTCACTGCCGACAGCTTCGAGTTGGGCGACTTGGACGTGGACCTGGTCGGCACGCTGACCCGCATCGCGGGCGTGATCGATTACTCGCTGGCTGCCGAGATTGCCGGCACGCTGGTCGCCGGGTTGGTGATTGAAGAACTTTCTCCGGGTCAGCCGTCGCTGGTCACGCTCACCAGGGAGGATGGTCTGGAACTGGACGCTCGGGCCGAGGCGTTTGGCGTGAAGCTGCTACTGGCGGGAGCGATTCATCCCACAGGCGACTTTGCGCTGGACGTCACTGCCGACAGCTTCGAGCTGGGCGACTTGGACGTCGACCTGGTCGGCACGCTGACCCGCATCGCGGGGGTGATCGATTACTCGTTGGCTGCCGAGATCGCCGGCACGCTGGTCGCCGGGTTGGTGATTGAAGAACTTTCTCCGGGCCAGCCGTCGCTGGTCACACTCACCAAGGACGACGGCCTGGAGCTGGACGCACGGGCCGAGGCGTTTGGGGTGAAGCTGCTGCTGTCCGGCGATGTCCACCCCACGGGCGACTTTTCCGTGGACGCCACGGCCGACGGTTTTGAGCTGGGCGACTTGGACGTGGACCTGGTCGGCACGCTGACCCGCATCGCGGGCGTGATCGATTACTCGCTGGCAGCCCAGATTGCCGGCACGCTGGTGACCGGGCTGGACATCGTGGAGTTGGCCCCGGGGCAGCCGTCGCTGGTCACGCTCACCAAGGACGACGGTCTGGAACTGGACGCGCGGGCCGAGGCGTTCGGTGTGGACCTGTTGCTTTCGGGCACAATCAATGCCGCCGCAGACTTTTCCATCGTGGCTACGGCGGATGGGTTCAGCTTGGGCGATTTGGATGTTGACCTCGTCGGCACGCTGACCCGCATTGCGGGCGTGATCGATTACTCGCTGGCAGCCGAGATTGCCGGCACGCTGGTCGCCGGGCTGGAAATCATCGATCTCGCGCCAGGGCAACCCTCGAACGTCACCCTGACCAAGGCCGATGGTTTGAACCTGGACGCTCGGGCCGATGCGTTCGGGGTGAACTTTGTGCTTTCGGGCGCGCTGGACGTCAGCGGCGATTTCTCACTGGCGGTGACGGCCGAACCGTTCGAGCTCGGCGGCCTGACCATTGTGCTGGCCGGCCAGATTACCGGTGTCTCTGGAGTGCTCGACTATGCGCTCGAAGGAGACGTGTCCGGCGAGCTCTTGCCCGGCCTGACGATCGTCGAGCTTTCGCCCGGGGTGCCATCGTCTGTCTCGCTGACCAAGGGCGACGGGCTGACGCTTGATGGCCGCGCCGAGGCATTCGGGTTGGATCTCAACATCGACGGCCAGTTCCACGCAACCGGCAACTTCAATCTGTTGGTGTCCACCGACCCGTTCGATATTCCCGGCGCGGCTGGCAACGTCATCCTGGCGGGCAGCATCTTCCGCAACGCGGCAGGCTTGGACTGGCTGCTCACGGCGGAGGTGAGCGGCTGGGAGCCGGCGCCGTTCCTCAACGTGCCGCTGCTGGAGGTTCGGCTGGGCGTAGCGGGCCTCGAATTCGACGCCGTAGCCGATATCGGCGACCTGGAGGACGTGCACCTGTTCGGCGACTACGAGTTCGATTCCGCGACGTTTGCACTGGCCGCGGCCGCGCCGCTCGAAGATCCCTGGGAGCCGGTGGCCGAAGTGGAATTGACCGGCGTGCTGTTCACGGTCACCAATCGCGACGCCAATGGACTTCAGACCGGCGTCACCGCCTGCGCCACCGCCGACCTCGCGCTGTTCGGCAGCGGTTTTACCGTGGCCGCCTGCGTGACGCCACGCGGCACGTGGCTGGTGGCCACGCCCGAAGGGCCGTCGTTCGAGCCGGTGCCGGGCCTTTCGCTGGACGATCTGCACCTGGTCGTCAGCACGTACGACTTCGGCGACTTCGATCTTGCCTTCGACCTCGACACGCTGGGTGAAGTGTCCAGGCCGTCCGGCGGATTGACCGGACGGCTGCGCGACATCAGTTTTGGCATCAACCTGGTGGCGACGAGCTTCTTGCCGGATGGCATCCCCGGCATCGGCGGCAGCGAAGTCCAGATTGGAGGCGTGATCGGCAGCAGCCTGCCCGATATGCTGATCGAAGCCCTCATCGTTCTGGACCAGCCCTGGGTGCTGGCCGACGTGATCCAGATCGATTTGCTGGGTCTGCGGATCAGCGGCCAGCCGTCGCTGACCATCTTCGGCGATGGGCGGATCCTGCACGACCAGATTCCCGGTCTGGACGAGGATATTCTCGTCCGTGCCGCGCTGTCGCTGACCACCACCGAGCTGAACGGCTCGCTCTCGTTGCTGGCGCCGGTCCACGACGTGTTCGGCGTGGAGGGCTTGAACATCATCGAGGCCGACGTACAAGTCGGCATCAGCTTCGTGGCCACCCCTGTGCCGCCCCCCACCGTGGGCTTCAACTTCCTGGTCGAGACGCCCGAGATCGCCCAGGACCTGCTGAGCGTGCCGGCCACGCTGGGCGCGTCGCTCAAGGTGAGCAACATCGAGCCGATCTTTGCCATGACGGTCATCGATTGGGTTCCCTACGGCAACCTGGGGCTCACGCAGTTCGTGGTGAACGAGGGCACGCTGGTCGTGGCGCCCAATGGCGGCACGATCGGCACCAAGACGTTCGATCGTGGCTTCAGCGCCTCCTTCGACATCGACATCTTCGGCACCAACGTGGCCTTCCTGGGCGTCTTCGACGAAGACACCCAGGGCATCGTCATGGAGGGCTTTGTATCAGCCTTCGAGGTGGCGGGTATCGGCATCACCGGCGAAGGCCCGGATGGCATCTTTGAGGACGGCGTGGTTTCCAGCCCAACGGATGCCGATGCCGATAATGCGGTTGTCTTTCGGGCGGCCCTGACGGCCGCGGCGCCCCAGAACAACGGCCTGGCGTTTTCCGGCCGGATCGACCTGCCGGGCGAGGACGAAGCGGGCAATCCGGCCTTCATCGCGCTCTCCGGAGAGTTCGACAGCCTGGGAGTCGTGATCCAGGGGGAGATCCAGAACTGGGCGATCGTTCCCTCAGTGATTCTGATCGATGAGGCGACCTTCACGCTGGCTATCCTCCTGGAGAATCCGGACCAGAACCTGGTCGCATTCACAGCCGACCTGGACTTGCTGGGCACGCACATCGTGGCGGCCGGCAGCCTCAGCGGCCAGGGACTCGCCCTGGCCGGCTCGCTGGAGCCCGGCAACCAGCGGTTTGCCGGAGTGCGCGTCGAACAATTTGGATTTTCGTTCAGCACACTGCCCGCCGATGAGCACCTGCGGGTCAACTTCCAGGTCGACTTGCCGGGGGCTGGCGGGCTGGTCAGCGTGGTGGGCGGCTTTGAGGACCAGACGCTGCTCCTGGATGCAAACATCAGCAACTGGCAGCCCATCCCCACGATGGTGTTTGCCGGCAGCCTGCACGCCGAAGCCGACCTGGCTGCCAGTTCGCTGGAATTGGACTTCGACGTCACCGGCAACGTGCTGGGCACTTCCACCCATTTCGTCGGCTCGATTTTTGCCGATCCCAGCGGGCTGACGCTGTACGCGACTGCAACCGTCGGGTTGAAGTTTCCCGGCGGGCTGAAGGTGGCGGACCTGGTCGCCACGATTGACCTGGGATACACGTCGCCGTTTTTCATTTCGCTGGCGGCCGACTTCCGCCTGCCCGGCACGCGGCCCGCCGACGTGCTGCTGCTGGGTGGCATCGGCACCAGCGGTGTCACGCTGGCGGGCAGCATCGATCGCTGGGGCCTGGTGCCGGGCCTCTTTTTCGACGGCGAACTGGAAGTCGAGGCGGATTTCCAGGCCACCTCGGTCGTGGTCAACATCGAAAGCGAAACCCACTTGCTGGGCACGCGGCTGTCGCTCGATGGCCAGTTGATGGCCGGCCCCGGCGTGTTCAATCTGGACCTCGAAGGAAGCGTACGGTTCCAAGGTCAGCGGTTCGGCTTTGTCGACCTCGACCTGGACGTGGAGCTGGCGACCAGCGGAACCGCCTCGAACCGTCAGTATCGGCTCGACTTCGACGGGCGCCTGCGGGCCCTGGGCGGAATCATCGACGTCCAGGCGGGCGCGACGTTGATCGCCCAGTCGGACGGCGGCTGGCTGGTGACGGCCACGGTCGACTTCGATCCGCCTCAGTTCAGCCTGGATTTGGGCGCCGTGACGATGAAGCTCGATTTCGACGCCTCGATGTCCTTGCAGTTCGGCAGCGACCTGGACGACCTTGGGCTGGACTTGTCCGGCAAGTTGACGGCGTCGGCCTCCATTTCGGGGCTGGGCAGCTATTCGAAGACGCTTGCCTCGATCAATGTAAGCCTGAACCTCGACACCGGGATCATCAAGATTCCCAATGCGAAAATCAAGATCAAGAAAAATTCCCTCGGCATTCCGTACGGCATTGAGTGGGTCGATCTCAACCTGAAGATGGGCGAGCCGGAACCGCCGACGACCACGGTCACCGCCAAGCTCATTCCCACCTCCTTCAAGTTGCCTGGCGAGCCCGCCCCGTCACGGCTGGAGATCCGCGGTGGGGCCGCTCCGGAGTTCGTGCGCGTTCTGCGGCAAGGGGGCTCGATTTTTCCACCTTTTCCACCTCCTTCTCCCACTGACACGGTGCTCGTGCAGGGTGCCGATGTCGAGGGACAATGGGTGACCCTGCTGACGACCACGGTGGGCAATCTGTCGTCGATCGATATCGACATGAGGGGGGGCAACGACAGTATCGACATCGATCCGGATCTTGATTTGCCGGCGACTATCCGCGGCGGCACGGGGGCCGACGTGATCCGCGCCGGCAACGGGCCGAATCTGATTTACGGCGGCCGGGGACCGGTGGAAGACGACAATCAGCCCGGAACAGGGTTCGGAAAAGGCGGTCTGCCCGGCGGGATAGTTTTCACTGGATCCCAACCGGACCGGGGCGACCTGATTTCTGGCGGCAGCGGCAACGACACCATCTTCGGTGACGCCGGCAACGATACCATCACTGGTGGCGGCGGCAACGACCTGATCGACGGCGGCCAGGGCGTCAACATCATCAACGGCCAACTCCAGATCGCGGGGACCGCCCGGGGCGATCACATCGTCGTCGAGCGCGACCAGCGCATTGTGCCCGTCTGGGCCAGCAATATCAGCTTGGATTTGCCGGTTGGCGGTCTCACCGGCCAATCGGCCGGCGTCTCGATCAGCGCCATCGGCCGCCCCCCCGCCGTGTGGTTGCCGGTCAACGCCATCCCGTTGCCCGACGACGTGCCGGGCGAGTCGGTCGACGACATCGTGGTGCTGTCCAAAAACCGGCTGGGGACGGCCGTCACGCTGTTCCGAACGCCGGTGGCGAGCCTGTCGTCGCTTTTGATTGCCGCCGGGGCGGGTGACGACGTCGTCGAGGTCAGCCAGATGCTCACCCTTCCGGTCGAGCTGCGCGGCGGCGCCGGCGACGACGTGCTGCGCGGCGGGGCCGGTCCCAACATTCTCCGTGGCGGCGATGGCGACGACGTGTTGATCGGAAGCTCCGCCGACGACTCGCTGTTTGGCGAGGCCGGCGACGATTACCTGGACGGCCGTGGCGGCAACGACCTTTTGGACGGCGGCCCGGGCGACAACACGATCGTCGGTGCCGCCGGCCCCGATCCCGTCGCAGGTGAAAACCCGCCACCGGTGGTCGAACCCATCGGCAGCTTTACCGTCAATGAGGGCGAGCTGCTGACGTTCACCGTCGTGGCCGGCGACCAGTCCTCAGGCGGTGATGGCGACGGCGATGGGATCATCGCTCAGAATACGTTCGACGCGAGCGACGAGGGCTGGCGCATCGGCGAGTTCTTCAGCAATGCAGGTGACGGAATCCCCACGTTTTTGGCCTCCGGCGGCAACCCGGACGGGTTCATCCGCGCGACTGACAGCGCCGGCATCGTGGCCTTCCAGGCCCCGGCGCTGTTCCTGGGCGACCAGTCTGCGGCCTACGCCAAGACCTTGCACTTGGAGCAGCGACTTCTCACGTCAGACGGGGCGAATTATCCGATGGTGCTGTTGTCTGACGGGACCCTTTTCCTGCAGTTCAGGACTGCCCCTCCGGGGACGGACTGGACCGCGTATGACATCCCGCTGGTCGCGTCGGCCGGTTGGGAGGTTTCGGACCTCTCGGACACGGCCGACCCCGACCCGGCGGCAACCGAGGCCCAACTTCAACAAGTGCTGGGCAATCTCACGCTCTTCAACATCTGGGCCGATTGGCAGACTGGGTCGGACCAGGTGGATCTGGACAACGTCCGCCTCAAGAGCGGCGATGACGGCCCGCTGAACGTCGAACTTGTCAAGGACGTTGTCGAAGGACCCCTCGGATCCAGCCCCTTCATGGGCGCCGTCGTCAACGGCGTTTTATTCTTTGGCGTCAACCACCCCGACCGCCAGCTTTGGAAGACCGACGGCACGGCCGCCGGAACGGTGTTGATCAACGACGGCATCGAGTTCGGGCTTCCCATGCGCGCCATCGGCGGGAACTTGTTCTTCATGGCCGACGACGGAGTTCACGGCACCGAGCCGTGGACGAGCGACGGCACCGCGGACGGAACGCAGATGGTCGTGGACATCAGGCCCGGAAGGACCTCCAATGCTTTCACGCGCCTGGCCGAGCTGAACGGCAAGCTCATCTTCAGCTACGACGACGGCACCAGCGGCGTGGAGCTATGGGTCAGCGACGGCACCGAAGCAGGCACGACGCTGGTCAAGGATATCCAGCCGGGCAGCGCCAGCTCACAGCCAGACCGTTTTACCAACGTCGATGGCCGGTTGTTCTTCACCGCCGACGACGGTGTCGTGGGCCGGGAGCTGTGGGTCACCGACGGCACCGAGGCCGGCACGATGCTGGTCAGGGACCTCACGCCCAACGCGCCCGGCTTCACCGGCAGCCCGCTGAATCTTACCGAAGCCGGTGGCAAACTCTTCTTTTCTCAGTTCAGGACCGGCAATGGCGACGAGCTGTGGATCAGCGACGGCACGGCCGCGGGCACCAACCAGGTCAAGGATATTTTCCCCGGCAGCAATAGCTCCAGTCCGAACGAGCTTGTCGAAGTCGATGGCACCTTGTATTTCAGAGCCCGCAGCGCCCTGGGGCCCGAACTTTGGAAGAGCGACGGTACCTTTGACGGCACCGTGCTGGTCAAGGACATCATCGAGGGGAGCGAAGAGTCCTTCCCCAGTTCGCTGATCAACGTGGCCGGAACGCTGATGTTCTTCGCCGATGGCCCCGAAACGGGATTTGAGCTCTGGAAGAGCGATGGCAGCGAGGCCGGGACTGTGTTTGTCAAGGACATCAACCCCGGCCCCGACGACTCGGCGCGCCTTGGCGACGTTTCGTCCATGGCGGTCGTCGGGAACATCCTGTACTTCATCGGCTGTGATCAATCCGACTCCCAGGGCGATCCTACCAACTGCGAGCTGTGGCGAAGCGACGGCACCACCGAGGGTACCTTCCTGGTCCACGATTTCAGCCCCGCGGTGAACGACCCGGACCTGGGCACCAGCGCCGGTTCGCCCGGCAATTTGTTCGACTTCGACGGCACGCTGGTCTTCGCCGCCGTCGACGGCGTGCATGGCGAGGAGCTGTGGAAACTCACTGGGCAGGCGTCGCCAAGCGAGGTGGTGTTCTCCGCCGCCGACGACTTCTCGGCCACCCAGAATCCGGCCGGCCCGTGGAGCTATGGCTGGTCGGCTGTCCGAGGCGGCGATTTTAACCTCTACCCGACGACGCAAGGCACAGCGGACGTTATTCCTAGTTGGGTCGATCCGGCCATTATTTCCTTGGGCGCTCCGGCCGTGTTCCACAACGAAACCGACCTGGTTCAGCAGCCTTCAACGGCGACGTTGCAGCCGAATCAGCTTGCCTTCCATCCCGGACAAAGCGGCGAGAACAGCATCGTCCGCTGGACCGCTCCTGTCTCCGGCAGCTATCGAATCGAAGCCACGTTCAGCGGCATCGACAGCACGTCCACGGATGTTGCCGTGCTGGTCGACATGGGCGGCTTGGAGCTTTCGGAGGTCTTTAGCGGAGACATCAACGGCTTTGGCGACACGGAGTCGTTCACCAGCATCGTCACGGTGCTGGCCGGTAAAATCATCGATTTTACCGTCGGCCACGGCGGCAACGGCTTTTTCAACGACAGCACGGGTTTGGACGCCACGATCACGCTGGTCACGGCGGTCACCTTCTCCGCGGCCGCCGACTTCTCGGCCACGGACAACCCGGCCGGCGCATGGAGCTACGGCTGGTCGGATCCGAGCGGCGACGGCTTTACGCTGTTTGCTAGCAGCGAGGTCGACGAAGCCGGCGTGGTCACATGGAACGACGTCAACACCTTCGACTCGTTGTTTCCGGCGCTTTTCTTCAATTCGGCTGACGCCCAGAACGTGGTCGGCACATGCGGCACGGCCGCTATCCAACCGGGGCAACTGGCATTGCATCCTGGCAGCGACCAGGCGAGTGTCGTCCGCTGGACCGCCCCGGCCAGCGGTACTTACACGGTCACGGCCACGTTCACGGGCATCGATTTCGAGTGTCCGCCAACCGCCACGGTCTTGGTGCTCCACAACACGGGCGCCTCGGAACCCAGCGAGCTGTTCTCCGACTCGATCGACGACGATGGCGACGTGGCTGCGTTCAGCGGGTCGGTAACCGTGGCGGCCGGCGAGACGCTCGATTTCCTGGTCAACGACGGCGGCGATGGCCGATTCGGCGATACCATCCTCCTGGACGTAGTCATTCGTGGTGAGGCATCGACGCCGCCACCACCGCCCCCCGGTACTGGGACCGTTACTTTCAGCCTCGACCCCGGCGCGCCCGAAGGGGCCGCCATCGATCCGGAGACCGGCGTCTTCACCTGGACGCCGGCGGCGGAGCACGGGCCGGGCGCCTACATCGTGACGGTTCGCGTCACCGACGAGGGCACGCCTCCGGTCAGCACCACGCAGACCTTCCTGGTCACGGTGGTCGACCCGAACGAGGCGCCGCAGATTGCCCCGATCGACCCGGTGAGCGTAGAGCAGGGAGCGACTCTTGCAATCGACGTGCTGGCCACCGATCCCGACGTGCCCGCCAACCGGATCGCGTTCAGCCTCGACGAAGGGGCGCCGGCCGAGGCCTCGATCGATCCGCGGACGGGCCGCTTTACCTGGCGGCCCTTGAGGTCGACTGAGCCGGGGACCTACGAGGTCACCGTCCGCGCAACCGACGACGGCGAGCCGGCACTCGACGCCACCGCCACGTTCAGCATCACGGTCACCGAGCGTGCCTTGCCGCCGTCGCGCGATCCGGAGGCGGGCTCGTTTGTGATCGATCCCGACGGCGTGGCAGTCTACACCAAAGCCGATACGTTCCAACACGTCGACCGGCTGGCATACCTGGATGACGATGGCGACGACGGCGTCAACCTGGTCACCGCCGAGTTCACCAGCGAGCCGTTCCGCAACGTGTCGAGCCTGTATGAGGACCTGCTCGATCGAGACGCTTCGGACGGCGAGGTGATCGACTGGACTGGCCGGCTCGATGACGCGACGTTCCGCGGCGTCGCGGGCGAATTCCTCGCTTCGCGGGAGTACGTGCAGAACGTGGTGCAGGAGCTTTTCGAATCGCTGCTGGACCGGCCGGCCGATCCGGGGGGTCTCGATTTCTGGACCGGCCAGCTTCTGGGGGGCACGCCCGCCGACACGGTGCGGGCGCTGATCGTTGCCAGCGAGGAGTATTTTGCCCAGCACGCCTCGGCCCGCGAGGACTTTGTCGTCGGACTGTATGAGGATCTACTCGAACGAACGCCCGGCGAGGAAGAGGTGGCATTCTGGCGCACCACGCTCGAACAGGGCGCCAGCCGCGACGCCGTCGCCCAGGGCTTTCTGGCGAGTGCCGAGTTCCGAGCCTTGTTGATCCAAGAGTGGTATCGCGATTACTTGTATCGCGAGGCCGACGAGGCAGGGCTCGATCACTGGCTCGACGTGATGACAACCGGCCAGGCCCAGCGCCAGGTGCAGCTTGAGCTGTTGGCCAGCCAGGAGTACCAGAGCGAAGAGCGACTGGCCCGCGGACGCCTGCCGCGCGTGATCGGCCCCTTCGAACCGGACTAACGAACGATTTGACGGCAAACGGAATGAATTCTATTCTACGTGGGCAAACGGAATAAATTCCGTTCTACTACGCATAGTCCTGCGAGGTCGGCTTGATCACCAGCTCGGGCACGTGCGCCCGCGGAGGCAGGCAGGCCACCATCAGCACTGCGGCGGCCACGTCCTGGGGCTTGAGGATCCGGGCCCGGTGCTCCGCGCTGACCGGCTCCGGCCGCCGCTGGAGGATCGGCGTGTCGACCTCGCCGGGATAGATGTTGGTCACGCGGATGCCGTGCGCGTTCTCCTCGCGCGCCGCCGTGATGCCCAGGGCGGTCATGGCAAACTTCGAGGCGGTGTAGCCGACGCCGCCCAGCAGGCTCGATCGCTTGCCGGCGATCGACGAGATGTTCACGATCAGGCCGTCTTTGCGGGCCCGCATTTCAGGCAGCACCGCCCGCATGCAGTAGAAGGCGCCGCTGGCATTCACGTCGAGCATGTATTGCCAGTCCTCGATCGACAGCTCGGCCATGGTGCGCTTGACCACGTTCACGCCGGCGCTGTTGACGAGGATATCAAGCGGCCCCAGCTCGCGGCGGGCCCAGCTCACCAGGTTGTCGACGCTCTGGGGGTCCGCCACGTCGGCCGCGTGTACCAACAGCCTTGAGCCGCCACCGGACCCGGCAACCGCGGAGCGGAGTGCGTCTTCGCGGCGGCCGGCGATCGCCACGCGGCAGCCTTCGGACGCCAGGGCGAGCGCGATTCCCAGTCCGATGCCCGTTCCGCCCCCGGTCACCAGCGCGGTCTTGCCTTCGAGTTTCATCAATCTGGATCCTTGCCTGCTGGAAAGCTGATGGCCCGCTCACGTCGAGCCGGCATGCGCCGATCGGCCCGATCGGCCAGTGCCTTTGTACACCGCCGGTGATTGGGAACAAAGGCCCAGGGATGTGCCAAACGCCGCTAGCCGGCGTTGCCCCGCCATGGCGGGTTCGTTGACACCCTTTTGCCGCAGGGCTTAAAATCCCCTGCTCAACTCGAAATTCTTTGGAATGCAGCATTTGCGGAGGGGAATGATGAGCAAGAACAAGCGCGGTCAGATCGACACGGTGATGCAGGAGGCACGGCTGTTTCCCCCTCCCGCCGAGTTCGCCGCCAAAGCGCGGATCGGCTCGATGGCCGAGTACGAGCAGCTTTGGAAGCGGGCGGCCGACGACGTGGAAGGCTTTTGGGGCGAGTTGGCCGCCGAGCTGCACTGGTTCAAGCCCTACGACAAAGTGCTCGAGTGGAACGAGCCGTTTGCCAAATGGTTCGTGGGCGGCAAGACCAACGTCGCCTACAACTGCCTGGATCTGCACCTGGGGACGCCGCGGCAAAACAAGGCCGCCTTGATCTGGGAAGGCGAGCCGGGCGACGAGCGGGTGCTGACCTACCAGACGCTGGCCCGCGAAGTCTCGCGGTTTGCCAACGTGCTCAAGGGTCTGGGCATCAAGCCGGGCGACGTGGTCTCGATCTACATGCCGATGGTGCCCGAGCTGGTCATTGCCATGCTGGCCTGCGCGCGAGTGGGGGCGGTGCACTCGGTGATCTTCGCCGGCTTTTCGAGCGAGGCCATCGCCGACCGCAACAACGACGCCAAGGCCCGCTTTCAGATCACGGCCGACGCGGGTTGGCGGCGCGGCACGCAACTGCCGCTCAAGGCCAACGTCGATGCGGCCCTGGAGAAATCGCCGACCGTGGAGAAGTGCATCGTGCTCAGGCGGATGGGCAACGAGGTCCACATGCGGGCCGGCCGCGACCTGTGGTGGGACGATTTGATGCGCGAGGCCTCCGCCGATTGCCCGGCCGAGCCGATGGACAGCGAGGCGCCGCTGTTCATTCTCTACACCAGCGGCTCGACCGGCAAACCGAAGGGGATCAAGCACAGCACCGCCGGCTACAACCTGTTCACCAAGAAGACGACCGAGTGGGTCTTCGACCTCCGCGACGAAGACGTGTTCTGGTGTACGGCCGACTGCGGCTGGGTGACCGGCCACAGCTACATCGTCTATGGTCCGCTGGCCGCGGGCGCCACCGTGCTGATGTACGAAGGCGCTCCGAACTGGCCGACCGAGTCGCGGTTTTGGGAGTTGATCGAGAAGTACCGCGTGACGATTTTTTACACGGCGCCCACGGCGATCCGTTCCTTCATCAAGTGGGGCGACCGCTGGGTCGACGGGCACGACTTGTCCAGCTTGCGGCTGCTGGGAACGGTGGGCGAGGGGATCAATCCGGAGGCCTGGATGTGGTACCACCGCAAGATCGGCCGCGAGCGCTGCCCGATCGTCGATACCTGGTGGCAGACGGAGACGGGCGGCATCATGATGACCCCTTTGCCGGGCGCCATCCCCACCAAGCCGGGCAGTTGCACCAAGCCGTTGCCGGGCATCGTGCCGGAGATCGTCGACGAGCGCGGGGAGCCGGTGGCCGCCGGGCAGGGCGGCTGGCTGGTGATCGCCCGCCCGTGGCCGGCCATGCTGCGGGGCATTTGGGGCGACGACGAGCGCTACCGCGAGCAGTATTGGAGCAAGGTGCCGCACAAGTATCTCACCGGCGACAACGCCCGTTGCGACTCCGACGGTTACTACTGGATCATGGGCCGGATCGACGACGTGCTCAACGTGGCGGGTCACCGTTTGAGCACGATCGAGATCGAGAGCGCGCTGGTGAGCCATCCGCTGGTGGCGGAGGCCGCCGCCGTGGGCCGCCCCGATGAACTCAAGGGGGAGGCGGTGGCGGTGTTCGTCACCTTGAAGGGAGGCGAAGCGGGGGAAGGGCTGCGCGAGGAGCTGAAGAAGCACGTGCGCAAGGAGATCGGCGCGCTGGCCCAGCCCGACGAGGTGCGGTTCACCAACGCGCTTCCCAAGACGCGCAGCGGCAAGATCATGCGCCGGCTGCTGCGCGACATCGCCGCCGGCAAAGAGACGGTCGGCGACACCACGACGCTGGAGGACTACAGCATCCTGGCCCGCCTCCGCGAGGAAGAGGAATAGCCACCCGCAAAGAGAAGAAACCTTGTTGCAGCTTAAGACCGCGAGGAAGGGGCGCGGTATGGACGTACCCCGATGCCGGCTGCTGCCTTCTTAAGCTTTGTGTCGAGCGTCGCCAGCGGCAGGCCTTGGCGAACGGCTAGTTCCAGGTACGCGGCATCGTAGGCGCTCAATTGCCGGTCTCTGGCAAAGAGCAATGTATCGCTCCAGGCCCGTGCGTTCGTCTCGTCATCGACGGTGATCGGAAGTGATTTCAAGAAACTTGTCCAGGCCAACGTGTCCGCGGGTGTCGATCGCTTCCGTCGCTCACCCATGAGCAAAGCGTTTGCTATCTCCAAGGGCCAGATGGCGGGCACCAGCGCTTCGGCGTTCGGAAATCGCTTTGCAATCGCGGTGGCGTACGAGTCGGCTTCGTCGGCAAAACACCATGCCAGGGCAACGGAGCCATCCAGTACGTATCTCTCCTTGGCCGTCATTCTCGGCTCCGACTGCTGGAACTGTTAATATCGGCGCCCCTCGTTAATCAGTTGCCGAAAAGTAATGCCGCCCAGGGTCCGCTTCTGTCGGTCCCGATACTCCAGCATCTCCTTCACAACCTGCTTGATGTCCTTCTGCTCATGGCCTGTAGCGGGCACGAGCATGGCAACCGGTTTGCCCCGCTTGGTGATGGTGATTCTTTCTCCCAGGGCCACCCGCTCGAGTAGTTGAGGCAGGTGGGTCTTGGCCTCGTACGAACCGACGGAAGTCATCCGACGCCTCCTAAAAAGGACTGGTCTATCAACTAGTCTATCCCTCGCCGGGGATTTTGGCAAACCGTTCGACATGATTTACTCGGCCAGCGTGTAGTATCCGAAACTCCCGCCGAGGCCGGCCACCGCTGCCGACCCGTTGGTGGTCGGCGTGTAGCCTCGGATAGCAAGCTCCAGCCGCCGGGCGGTGACCTGGCGGGCAATGTCCGGCTCCACCTCGACCAGGATGAACCGCCGTTGGCCGCCATCCGCGTGGTTCATCGCCAGCACCGCGTGCCCGGTCGTGCCGCTGCCGGCAAACGAATCGAGCACGATCGCCTCCGGATCGCGCACCATCGACAGCAAGTACTGGATCAGCTTCAGCGGCTTGGGCTGCGGAAACGCCCCCCCTCCCAGCATCTCGCGCAACAGCACCGTCCCGTCCTTGTTGAAACCAACGTCCTTGGGGCTCAACAGCGTATCCGGCGGCCGGCCCGCCTGTACCTGGCTTAAGTACCGTTTGGCCCGCGGCCGGCGGCCGTTAAAGGAAATCCCTCCGTCGGCCTCCATTCTCCTCAGCGTTTCGACCGCGTAGCGCGGATAAGTGCCCGGCGGCGCCGACCAGCACATGCCGTTGCCGAACACGTGCTGGTAGGGGCGATAGTAATTGCGGGCGTGCAGCGGATCGAGCTTGTACGCCCCCTTGCCATCCTGGTCGTCGTGTGGATACGCCGAGGTCTTGTCGGCCGGAACGCGCAGGTACCTGGCGCGCTCGGCCCCGAACCAGGCCTTGTTGCGGGCGAAAGCGACCACGTAGTCGGTGTTGGCATTGAAATCGCGGCTCGAATTCCGCACCGTGTGCATCGCCCGCCGCGTCAGCGTGGCTAGCCAGTTGGCCGCTCCGAACACCTCGTCCATCACCAGCCGCAGGTGGGCCGCCTCGGTGTCGTCCACGCTCACGAAGATCAACCCCTCCTCGGGGTGCAAAAGCTCCTTGAGCAACTCGAGGCGGGGATACATCATGCACAACCACTTGTCGTGCCGCGACATCTCGTCCGCCTTGCTTCCCGCCAGCTCGCGCAGCCAGACGCGCATCGGCGGGCTGTCGACCGCGTCGTTATAAATCCAGTCGCCGCGGCCCGTGTTGTAGGGAGGATCGATATAGACGCATTTCACCCTGCCTGCAAAGTGCGGCAACAGCGCCTTGAGCGCCAGCAGGTTGTCGGCCTGGACCAGCATGTTCTCGTCCAGGCCCTCGCCGGGCTGCGCTTGCGGATTGTCCACCGAATGGCGGTCGTCGCGCTTCAGTGATCGGCAGGCAACCTGGAGGTGATGGCTGCAAACAGCCTGCTTGCCAATCCAGTCGAGTACGGGCATGGGCGATCTACCCTCCGTGTTTCGGCGGGGCGGTTCCTTCGCGTCCGCAAGTCTACCCAATGGCTGCCCGCCGTCCAGCACGCCAGGGCCGGCGGCACGGGTCCATTTTTGCCCTCGTTTCCCGGCCCGGATCCACGTAATCTGGTGGCGACGCGGCCGCAAGCATTCCCGGCTGCCCCCCCGCCGCCACACCCATGGCATCACACCACCACCATCACGCCGCCACGAACGCCAGCCGGTTGGCGTGGACCTTGGCCCTGGCCGCCGCCTACATGGTGGCCGAGATCGTGGGAGGCCTGTTGAGCAACTCCTTGGCCCTCTTGGCCGACGCGGGCCACATGTTCTCGGACGTGGCGGCCCTGAGCCTGAGCCTGTTCGCCATCTGGATCGCCCGCCGGCCGGCCACGGCACGCAGCACGTACGGATTCCATCGGGCCGAGATCCTGGCGGCCTTGGCCAATGGGGCCACGTTGGTGGCGGTCGCCGTGTTCATTTTCATCGAGGCCTACCAGCGTATCCGCCGGCCTCCCGAAGTCGAAGGCGCGCTGATGATGGGAGTTGCAGTCGGCGGGCTGGCGGTCAACCTGATCGGCCTGTGGATCCTCGGCGGCGGCAGGCACCAGAATCTGAACGTGCGTGGAGCGTGGCTGCACGTGCTCTCCGATGCCCTGGGAAGCTTGGGGACCATTGTCGCGGGGGTCCTGGTGTGGGCGTTTGAGATGAACTGGGCCGACCCGCTGGTCTCGGCCTTCATCGGGATTCTGATCATCTATTCCTCCTGGCGGCTTTTGGCCGAAGCGGTGGCCGTGCTGATGGAGAGCGCGCCGCACGGCATCGACGTCGACGAGGTCCGCTCCGAAATCGGCCGGGTGCCCGGAGTGCTGGGCGTGCACGACCTGCATATCTGGACGATCACCAGCGGCCTGGATGCCCTTTCGGCCCACGTCGTGGCCGGCCAGGAGCCGCCGCCCGCGGTACTGCTCCGCTCGTTGTCGGCCATGCTGGCCGAACGGTTCGGCATCCACCACGTCACGATCCAGATCGAGCCGGAGGATTTCGACGAGCCCGGCGGCCCGGCCCATTGTGCCCTGCACTAGCCGTAGCTGAATTCGCCAGGCTTCGGGACGCGGTGCGGCTCCCCGGAATCCGGCGCGCGTCAGGTACCTCGCCGCGCACGCCGCGACCAGATACACTCTTTATAGAGACTCCAGCAAGGTTGCGGCGCTAGCGCACAAACCCAGTAGAAGGGGACTGAACAATGAGTTTCGTGCTACTGTCGGGGGTGCTGATGGGTTTGATTCAAACAGGACAGGCGGCCGGAGACGACGCGTATCCTCGGGCCGAGCTGCTGGTCGAGCCGGCCGATTTGGCCAGGGCCGAGGTCGCCAAGCAGTTCGTCATCCTCGATGCGCGTCCGCGGCGGCAGTACGACGAGGGGCACGTGCCGGGTGCCGTCTTGGTCGACGCCTCCGCCTGGGCCAAGGCCTTCGGCGATGGCCAGGACAGTGAGGGTTGGAGCCGGCGGATCGGCGAAGCGGGCATCGACCGGCAATCGAAGGTGGTTGTCTACGATAACAGCTCGAACAAAGACGCTGCCCGGATCTGGTGGATTCTTGGCCATTGGGGTGCCGACGACGCGCGGCTCTTGAACGGCGGCTGGGCCGGCTGGCAATCGGGCAACCTGCCCGTCGAGACCGAGGCCTCCAGGCCCAAGCAGGCCGAGTTTCAGGCCCGGGCGCGGGCGAAGCGGCTGGCGACGAAGGACCTGCTGCTCGACTCGCTTTCGGGCGCTTCCGGCAAGCTGCAGGTGGTCGACGCACGCTCGGAGGGAGAGTTCTGCGGCACTGAAAAACTGAACAACAAGCGGGCCGGCGCGATACCCGGAGCGACGCACCTGGAATGGAGCGATCTGGTCGATCCGGAAACTCAGCGGTTCAAGGGCCCGGACCAGCTTCGCGAGCTGTTCGATTCGGCGGGCATCGATCTGGAGCAGCCGGCGGTGGCCCATTGCCAAAGCGGCGGCCGGGCCTCCGTGATGGCATTCGGTCTGGAGTTAATGGGCGCCCGCGACGTGCGCAACTACTACGCGAGCTGGTCGGAGTGGGGCAACGCGGATGATACGCCCATCGAGCCCGGCAAACCGGCGGACGAGAAATAGTAGGACGAGCTTCCATGCCCAAAGCAGCCCTCACGCTCCGCGTGAGGCAGCTTGTCACGCCCAGCGTGATCAAATCGGAGCCTGACAGACCGCTGGAGGGCGGCCGAAATAACAGTTCGGCGGATAGCATCCATGCCCAACGTCACCGGCCTGCTGGAGAGCGCCCTGTACGTGGCCGACGTGGGCCGCTCGGCCGAGTTCTACCAGCGCGTCTTCGGCTTTCGCCGCCTGGTGAGCGAGCCCCGCTTTTGTGCCTTCGACGTGGCGGGCCGGCAGGTGCTGTTGCTGTTCGAGCGGGGCGGGTCGACGAGTCCCACCCGGCTGTCCGGGGGCGTCATCCCGCCGCACGATGGGAGGGGCACGCTGCACTTTGCTTTGGCGATCGCCGACGACGAGCTGGAAGCCTGGGAGCGTTGGCTTTCGTCGCAGCAAGTGGCGATTGAGAGCCGAGTCGATTGGCAGGGCGGCGGTGTGAGCTTGTATTTCCGCGACCCTGACAGTCACCTGGTCGAGTTGGCCACTCCCGGCCTGTGGAGCATTTATTAGCTCGGCATACTTTTTTGTTGACTCGGCCTGAATTTTCCCTTACGCTCTTGGCAGTAGCGTTCGCGAAAGTGTACCTTTCGCAACCAAGTCGCATTGAATATATGTGCCCATCTCAGGCCCATCGCTCCCGCTGGTCCAGGCCGTTTCGGCCGGCGGGCCGGTTCGTTTCCGGGTTGCTGGCAGGTGCGGCCCTGTTGGCCTTGAGCTGGGTTGGACCCCAGCAGGCCCTGGCGACGTGCGGCGATTATGTCATGGTGGGTGGGCATGCCAACAAGACATTTGAGAATTGGCCAATGGAGAATTGGATCCCTTACGACAATCGATTGCTCGGATTGGAGCTGCCCCTTGGGCCATCCGGTCCGGGCTGTCATGGCCCCGAATGCCATCGCCACACTCCGGCGCCCGCCTCGCCGCAGCCTTCCGTTCGAAACGGCAGCAGCGATCAATATGTCTTTTTCGGGGCAGGCAGGCTGGACAAAGCTCTCTCATTCGCCCGTGCCGTAAGCTGCGCATGGGTTCACACTTCGGACGGTTTTCCACTGCGCATCGACCGTCCTCCTCGGCACGGCCGTTAGTCGACTCCGCGACTAACAGCGTTGCTGCCGGCAGCCTTGATTTGGGCAGGATTCAGGTGCCGGCAGGCCGCCGCTCGAGCCAGCGCATGCACGGATCTTGCCATTGGCATTTCTCCGATGCGCGCGGCTGTCGGGTCCGCGGCGCAATGGCTGTCCCGCGACAGCCGCCTCGACTTGGGCGCCGCGAGTAGCTGCGCGAGCGCGCTGGAATGCCGGCACCGGCAGGATGGCGTGGCGCAGCCGCGGACCCGTGAGACGGCGGCTGGCGCACGGATCGACTCAGTCCCGCTCACTGTTGCGCGGCCGCTGCGCCCCGGCGTGATCCGTGGTGCGCATGCCAGCGTTATGGGCTGCCATCGCGTTGAAATGAATGTTCGCTGTTTATTAATTACTTCTCATTCGTCGTCTTTCTCTGGAGGATCGTTCCATGCATCGTTCTCGTCATGCGTTCACATTAGTGGAGTTGCTGGTGGTGATCGCCATCATCGGCATCCTGATTGCCTTATTGCTGCCCGCCGTGCAAGCGGCCCGCGAGTCGGCCCGCCGCACGCAATGCAACAACAACCTGAAGCAGATCGGCTTGGCATTGCAGGTGTACCACGACACTCAGAAGCGGTTTCCGCCCGGGAACATTTCCTCCACGCCAGCCACGGGTTTTGGCGGGGCCGGATTCTCGGTTCACGCCAGGCTGCTCCCCTTCATCGAGAAGGCGAATCTCAAGGACCTGGTCAACTCCGAGGTCGCCTGGGACGACCCACTGAACGACGTGGCGATGCAAAAATGGGTTTCGATGTTCATCTGCCCCTCCGATTCGAACATCCTGATCCCGCCCGGCGCGGGCGGGCCCAACAACTACTACGCCAACCAGGGGAGCGAGATCATCGCTGGCGTTCCCTGGTCGCCCGGCAATGTCGGCACGCCGAACGCGACGATGCCTCCGCCCAGCGGCGTGTTCTACTCCGGCAGCACCGTTAGCTTCGCCGACCTCAAGGATGGCGCGTCCGAAACGGCCGCGTTTGCCGAGAAGGTCACGGGCGACTTCAACAACGGCATCTCCACGCTCCAAAGCGACACCTTCCGCCCGGGGACCTATCCCAGCACGCCTGACGAGGCCGTGGACGACTGCCGGGCCATCGACGTGACCGACCTCTCGATGCAGGGCTACTCGAACGTCGGGGCTCCCTGGATCCGGTCGTACCATTCGACGACCAGCTACTACCACGTGGAAACGCCGAACAAGCGGTCGTGCATGTATCCGCCGGGCCGGATCATGACCACGGCCAACAGCAACCATCCGCGCGGCGTGAACGTGGCCTTTTGCGACGGCTCCGTGCGGTTCATCGCCGACACCATCAAGCTGGAAGTCTGGCGCGCGTTGGGCACGCGCGCCGGCAAGGAAGCCTTTTCAGACCAGGATCTCTAAGAACCCTCAACATCACACGTATCTGCCTTGCCACGCACGCGCGGCAAGGCGGTACACGCACTTTTTCGGAGTTATTCCATGAAATACTTTCGTTGTTCCACGCATTGTTCCAGGCATTCGTCCTTTGTCTGGTGCGCGGCCGCTGTCATTTCTCTCCTGGCAACAGGCTGCGGCTACAAGAACCAGCCGACCAACGCCGTCCTGGCCCGGGAGTCGCTCAGGACCGCGCTGGACTCCTGGAAGGACGGTCAAACGCCCCAGGACCTCAAGCAACGTTCACCTTCGATCATTGTGGGAGACACGGCCTGGGAAGGCGGGCAGAAACTGGAGAGTTACGAGATCGTGGGGCCGGAATTCGACGACGGCGTCAACCTGCACTGTCCGGTGAAACTGGTGCTCAAGGACAGCCAGGGCAGCACGCGCACCGAGGAAACCACGTACGTCGTCGGCACCAGTCCCGTGATCACCGTTTTTCCGGAACAATAGCCTTTTTCAAGGATCCATATCATGCGACGCGTTTTCTGCTATGCGGCGGGCCTTGCGGCCGCCTGCCTGCTCTGCCCGGCCGCGCGGGCCGGCGAGCCGGTCAGCGAACCGAAACTGATTCCCGCCACGCGGCCGGAAGTGAAGCAAGCGCTCGAGGCGCTCAAGCACCGAACGCCGCGGCTGCCGCTGCCGCCGCTGACCGACGCAGAGCGGCAAGCGGCCGGCGAGCGGCCGCCGGCAAACAACGGCCGGATGCGCGCGTTGTACCTGCCCAAAACCTGGCTGACGTCGACGGGCCGCTCCAACCCGGACACGGCGATGACCATCGATCGCGTGTTCAGGGTCCAATGCTTCTGGATCGTGTCCCGCGCCAACAACTGCCAATACTGCCTGGGACACCAGGAGCTCGGACTCCGCTCCCGGGGCTTGAGCGACAATCGGATCGCCTCGCTCGACGCCGATTGGTCGGTGTTCCTGCCGCGGGAGCAGGCGGCGTTCGCGCTGGCGCGCAAGCTCACGCTTGCCCCGCACGCCATCGGCGACGCCGATGTCCAGACCCTGCGGGCACACTTCACCGACCGCGAGGTAGTGGAGTTGATCTATACCGTCGCGGGTTTCAATTCGACGAACCGCTGGACTGACTCGATGGGCATTCCTCAAGACCGGGAGAGAGGGAACCTGGACTCCCCCACCAGCGAACGTTTCCTCGAAGCGGCCAGCCTCAACGCTCCCTCGCCCGACATGCGCCGGCCGCCGCTCGAGCCGCGCGCGGAGGTCGAAGCCGCCTTGTCGGCCTGCCGGGCGCGCAGCGCGCGGGTTCCACTGGCGAGCGATGAGGAGGCCCGTGCCGCCATGCCGCCCGAGGCGGCCCAAGGGCCGATTCCCGAGTGGGTGCGTGCACTGGCCTTCTTCCCCAAAACGGCCGCCGCCCAGCTTGCGCTGCGAAAGGCGATTGCCGAAGAGGGCCGGATCGACAAGCTGCTCAAGGCCCAGATTGCCTGGACCTGCGCGCGGCAGAACCGGGCATGGTACGCGCTGGGGGACGCGCGACGGCGTCTGGCCGCGTTGGGAGTTTCGGCCGACGAGGTGTTCGCCCTCGACGAACCGGGCGAATCGTTCTCGCCCGCCGTGCGCGAGGCACTGGCCTTCGCCCGCAAGTTGACGGCGGCGCCGCACACGATCGCCGATGCCGACGTGGCCAGGCTCCGCGAGCATTTCTCGGACCATGAGACGGCCGAGGTCGTCTTTGTGACGTGCAACGCCAACATGTTCGACCGCTTCACCGAAGCTCTGGGACTGCAGTTGGAGCCGTAGGAACGAGGGAGCCAATGGCCGCTTGGAACTCGCTATGGTCCCGGGGTACCGGGCGGCCATGGCCCCTCTTCTTACCCGTGAGGCCGCGGAGCCGCGCCGGCGCCGGATGAGAGGCGCCGGCGCG
>JBBDYJ010000037.1:66210-83495 GCA_040901675.1 Pirellulales bacterium
CCCCCCCCCCCCCCGGCGGCCGCGCCTCATTCCAAGGAGAACCACCATGAAAACCAGGAAGATTTGTTCACGCTGGCCAGCAAGCTGGCCGCGACGCCGATCGTGCTCACGGACGACGACGTGGCCGAGGCCGTGCAACACGCGGGCCCCCGCGACGCCGTTCAGTTGATCAATTACGTCACCGTGCGGGCATCCTTCGACCGGATCACGGAGGCCGCCGGCCTGCAGTTGGAGGATTGATTTCGCAACCGAAACCTGGTTCATTGCCATCGGCTGATGCTGCCCGTCAAGGCCGCCGGCGCACCTGCGCGCGCCGCTTGCGGACGCAATACTGGGCGCGGCCGTGACAAGCTATACTAGCTATACGTGTACGTGCCACATAAGCTTCGACGCTTTCCCGCGAGACCACTCCATGTTTGCTGTTCTTCGAAAACCGGCTGTCGGCATCGCGCTGGCGGCCATGCTCTTTCCGGCGGCCCTGCTCGCCCAGGAACAAGAACCACCTCCGGCGACTGAATCGCCCGCGACCGAGGAGCCTCCCGCCACCGAGCCTCCCGCCACCGAGCCTCCCGCCACCGAGCCTCCCGCCACCGAGCAGCCTCCCGCGGCGACTGAGCCGCCCGTCGCTGCGGACGCTGCTGCGCTTGCCGGCGCGGACCCCGCGCTTCTGGCCGCCGTTTTGGAGAAGCTTTCGTCCGAGAGCCGTCAGAAGCTGGGCGAGATGCTGTCGGCGGACTGGAAGGACCGCCCGGAATGGTCCGACATGCTGATCGACTTGCTCAAGGCGGATGACATGCGGCCGGGCTTCGGCTGGTTCAAGCCGAGCGAGAAGAAGTACGACTGGAGCTGGCTCTCGTCCCGGTTCGACGCAAACAGCGACGGGGCCATCTCCAAGGACGAGCTACCCACCGACGGGCCCTACCAGGAGCTGCTCTTTTCCCGCCTCGACCGGGACAACGACGGCGAATTGCGGTTCGCGGACTTCGACTATTTCAGCCCGCGCGAGCCCACGCCGCCGTCGATGATGAGCCAGTTCCTCACCGGCCTGCTCGATACCGACTCCAACGGGCGGATCACCCCCGAGGAGCTGCAGAGCTTTCTCCGGCGGGCCGACAAAGACAAGGCGGGCTTTCTCACGGTGGAGGACTTGTACGCCGATTTCAGCCGCGCGTTCTCCAACCGTGGCGGCGATGACATGCCCGATGCCGACGAGATGCTGTCGATGTTCTTTCGCGGCGAGCTGGGCGTCATGGAATCCGGTCCCAAGCTCGGCGATGAGGCCCCCGATTTCACGCTGCCCACCCACGACGCCAGCCAAACGATCGCCCTTTCCACCTCCCGAAACAAGCCGGTGATTCTGATCTTCGGCAGCTTCACGTGAGGCCCCTTTCGGTCCCAGTCTGGGATCCTCGACAAGCTGTATGCCCGCTATAAGGACCAGGTGGATGTCTTCGCCATTTACATCCGCGAGGCACACCCGGCCGACGGCTGGAAAATGCAGGCCAACGACGACGTGGGTGTGAGCTTCGATCAGCCGACCACGCAAGAGGCCCGCAACCTGGTGGCCAGCGCATGTTGCCAATCGCTCAACCTGACCATGCCGCTGCTGGTCGACACGATCGACGATCAGGTGAACCGGGCCTACAGCGGCTTTCCCGACCGGCTCTACCTGATCGATCGCCAGGGCAAGGTCGTCTACAAAGGAGGCCGCGGCCCGTACGGCTACAAGCCGCGCGAGCTGGAACAATCGCTGTTGATGCTGCTTCTGGACGAAACGATGTCGAAAGCGGCCGGGAAATAGACAGCGAATGGCTCGGCCTGCCGACCCGGCAGGGTTGGAGGCCTTTGGCGAACTGCTGGAGCAGGGCCGCGGCAGGTTCGTAGCGAGTTAATGTTGTTGGGCGTGATGCGGTTGGTACTTGGTGGCGTCCACGGCCCAATCACCACCCCCTACAGAGCTGACAAGTGCCGGCATTCTCGCTCCAACTTCCGGCGATCCGCGGCATGATCGATCGCCGGATCCTGCTGAACTACCGCGTCCAGCCGGCCGTACTGGCCCGACTCTTGCCGGAGGGACTGCGGCCGCGGCTGGTCAACGGCTCGGCTATGGCGGGTGTGTGCCTGATTCGCTTGAAGCAGGTGCGGCCCCGGTTTTTGCCCGCGTCGATCGGCATGTCGTCGGAGAATGCGGCACATCGGATGGCGGTCGAGTGGCGGCAAGACGGCCAGCCGCTGCGGGGCGTTTACATCCCGCGCCGCGACACATCGTCGCGGTTCAATACGATCGTGGGCGGCCGGTTTTTTGCGGGCGTCCACCATCGGGCGTGCTTCGACGTTTGGGAGGAACGGGAGGCGCTAAGCGTAACCGTCCACAGCGACGATGGCCAGATGCGGCTGGCGCTGAAGGCCCGCTTGGCCGATCGCCTGAGCGGCCAATCGGTATTCGGTTCGCTCCAGGAGGCGTCCGATTTCTACCAGGAGGGTTCGCTTGGCTATTCACCGCGGCGGGATGGCCGGCTGGAGGGGTTGGAGCTGCGGTCGTTTGGCTGGCGGATTCAGCCGCTCGATGTGAGTCATGTCGAGTCGAGCTTTTTCGGCGACCCCGGCCGATTTCCACCAGGCACCGCGCAATTCGATTCCGCTTTCTTGATGCGCGGCATCCCACACGAATGGCAGGCCCGCGGCCTGTTTTCCTGCGATGCGATCGATTGAATCTTCAGTCGAACCGGCTCGAGCGTCCAGCCCAGAACGGCTTGGCTCAGCGGGTGCAGAGTTAATCGACCGTGGAATCGAACACGCCCGGCAGGACTCGAACCTGCAACCTGCGGATTAGAAGTCCGCTGCTCTATCCAATTGAGCTACGGGCGCAAACGTGAACGAGACGGTGCGTACTCCATGAACTGTTCAGCTTACCGTAGCCCTACGCCATGATCGAGACCATCTTCAGCACCCGGCCGGCCAGATCCGCGTCCCCCTCCAGGCGGATGCCGGCGAAGCGGGCTGCGGCACACGGAGTGTGCCTGCTACTTTACGGGACGGCTTCAGAGCAGCGTCATCTGCCGCAGGTTGTCCCGGTCGTCGGGCTCAAGGCACTCGGGCACGTCGTTGGCCGTGTTGTTCACCAACGTGCTGACCGGATGGGCCGACATCCGCTCCGCCGGGTAGGGCCGCAATACTTCCATCAACTGCGCATGGTCGCAATCGGGCTCTAGCCAGCGGTCGTAGTCGTCGGCCGCCACGATGGCGGGCATCCGGTCGTGCAGCGGCCGCACCAGCTCGTTGGCGTCGGTCGTGACGATCGTGGCCGTCTCCAAGGCGGCGCCCGAGCGCTGCCACTGGTCCCAGAGGCCGGCAAAGGCCAACAGCTCCCCCTGCCTGAGACCAAGATGATACGGCTGCTTGCGGCCACCCGTCTTCTTCCACTCGTAAAAGCCGTCGGCCACTACCAGGCAGCGCCGCTCGCGGAACGCATCTCGGAAGGCCGGTTTGCTCGCCACCGTCTCGGCCCGCGCATTGATCAGCCGGTTGCCGATCGCCGGATCGTCGGCCCAGCGCGGCACCAGCCCCCAGCGCACCCAGGCCAGCTCGCGCCGGCCCGCCAGCGCGTCGAACCGCACCACCGCGATCGGCTGCGACGGCGCGATGTTGTAGCGCACAGGCATCTCGGCCGGCGGCTCCAGGCCGAACGCTTCGGCCACTGCCGCGGCGGACACACGGGAGGTAAAGCGGCCGCACATGAGGGCGTTGCGGGTGGAGAAACGACAAGCGGACAAGGCGACGGGACCGCCGGAGGCGTCTACGACTTCTGCCCTCTGATTTCTGCCCTCTGACTTCTGACTTCTGACTTCTGACTTCTGACTTCTGACTTCTGACTTCTGACCTCCGCCCTCTGACTTCTACCCGCAGCGTGCGGCCTCGCCGGCCGCGCATTGCCACGAATGCCAGTAGTCTTCGAGTGTGTCCACGAACTGCCTGGGCTTGTCGGCAAATACCTGCTCGCCCAAAGCCAAGGCTTGCGCCTGCAATTCGGCCCTGCGGCCGGCAATCAACGAGGCCAGGTTGTCGATTGCTTTGGCGGCCGCCAGACAGTTGGGATCCTTCTCGATCACCTGGGCCAGCACCGCCAGGTCGTGGTCGTCGCCGAGCAAGTCGGCCAGTTGGTGCGTCTCGCGGACCTTATTGCCGAGGACATCGCGCTCCATCGGCGCGAAAAGCTGCAGTTGGTGCCAGAGGTCCTTGACCCGCTTGCGCCACTCGTGCAAACGCTCCGTGGTCGGATCGCTGCGCACCGCGCCCAGCGCTTTGCGCCCCTGTTTGTAGGCCCGCTTCAAGCCCGCTTCGACCAGGGGCCAGCCCTCGCGCTTTTGCACCCAGGGGTCGGCCAGCCACTCCTTGGCCCGTTTCCTTTCTTGTTCGAGAGACTCCACGATGCCGTCGCGCAGCTCGTGGTCCGAGAGCACGCCGGAGGAGAGCGCCTGCTGCCGCTCGACCAGGGCGGCCCGCAAGGCCGACCATTCCGCCGGATGCCCGTCCTCGGCCGAGCCGGCCAGCTTGTCCAAGGCCTCGATGAGCACCTTGGCGTCGCGGACCGACGACAGCGGCCGGCCCGCGCCGCGGAACACGCGGTTCTCGCGCTTGAAGACCTTGCGGCCCAGCGGCTCGCGCACCAGCCGCAACAGCGCGCGGACCCGTTTGAATCGCTTGCGGGCGTCGTGGACGGCCTCGGGCGCGGGCTCGGCGTCAAGCTTCAACGCCGCAAGCGCGCCGTCGATCTGCTCGCGCGCAATGCGCGTCACCGCTCGGCTGACCGGCTCGCCGGGTTTGAAACGGAACGCCACGCCCAGGTTCCCTCCAGCTTTTCGGGCTTTGAACCAGCGCCCAATGCTCGCGGCCCCGCCGCCTGGGCCTCTGCCATCAAGCCAGTTGAAACGAGCGCATGGCAAGAGTCAAGTATGAAAGTGGTCGGGGTCCCTGCGGGTCACGGGCCCGACTGGTAGCGGGTCTGGTAAGCGCGGTGAAGCGTCGAGCGGGCAGACGGGTCAAGTCCTTGCTCGGCTTGGCCTTCGGGCAGCGGCTCGACCGTGTCGGGATGCTTGGTGTACAGGTCCATGTCCTTGCACCAGCCGGCTGCTTCGAGTACGAAATGCCGCGTCCAACCAGGCCGTGGGCCGGTCCGGAGCGGCTCGAATTCAAGGTGCAATTCCTCGCCCGGGCCGAAGATGGCCAGCGCGTCGTCGGTGGCTCGCAGCAGCGGCTCAACGGGCCCGTAGTCGGTGTAGTAGCCGGCCGGGTAGCGCATGTCGGCCAGCGCGCCGCGCTTGGAGTAGTCGTAGCCGGGCACGCGTTGTGGTCCGGTGGTGCGCTGCGGAAAACCGCTGAACCGCAACTCGGCCAGCCGCAGCTCAAGCGGCCGGCGGACCGCCTGGGGACATTCCTGGCGATAAGCCACGGCGATGCGGTCCCAATAGATTTCCTGGTTGGTGCTCAACCGCAACTCGCTGGCGCCGCGCGGCAGGCCGGGCAGAGGCACCGACGCCTGCCGCGGCATCCCGGCCGGATAGCCGAACTGGGCCAGCACTTGGTGCCAACGCCCATCGCGGCCACCCGCCTCGATCGAAGGCGCCACGTACTCGGCGCCGGCCTGCCAGGCGGCAAACATCGTCTGCGAGTAGGGATACTCGATCCAGCCATCGATCACGAGCATCGGTTGTCCCGGCCCTTGGTCGAGCGGCCGATCGAAGGCGAGTGTCAGCGTGTGCGGGTCGGTCCGGCCCAGAAACCGCCGATCGGGCCTGCCGGGCGGTGCCGCACGGCGATCGGCGGCGCTGATGGCGGCCAGAACATCGTGGCCGCGATCGTTCACCGCACGCACCGGCCGCGTCTCGTGCTGATAGAACCGCGCCTCGCCGGTCGGCTCGGGCGGGTTGACGCCCATCCGTTCATCCAGCGTCATCCGCCAACCTGGCGGCAAATCGTAAGCGACCAGGCGGACCGAGTCGACGTAGCAGACTTCCTCCATCGGCTCGTGCAGCTTCAGGCAGAGCCGGCCGCCGAGCGGGGCCAGCGATCCGGCCGGCAGCAGCACGTGCTCGAATCCCCGGGCCGGCGCATACTGGCCGGGGCCGACGGCAAACCCCAGCCCGCCCACTCCAAGCAGGTCGGTCACGAAGCGGTAGCGTTCGCCATTCCAGGCGAACAGCACGGGGCAGCTCGACATCTGCCGCTGCGTTTCCTCGATGCGGTGCAACTCGGCCGCGGCCAGCTCGGTTTCGCTTTGCAGCAGGCCGTCGCTCCATTCGAGCTGGATGAAGTCGATGCTGTTGGCGCCTCCCAAGCCCAGCGACAACGGCTGCAAACTTTGGCCGGGACCGGAGTGAAGGCGATACGTGGTCAGAACGGTCCAGCGCGAGCCGACCCGCACTCGCAGCTTGGCGCCGATTCCCGACGCGTTGGAACGCGTCTGGTCGTTCTTGTCTTCCTTGCCGGAGAGAGTAACGGCTGCGAACCGGTGCCGGCCGGGGCCCGGAGAAAAAACGAGCGGGGGTTCGCCCGACCGCAATGCCACCAGCGAGGGCCCCTCAGCCGGGCGATCGTTGACCAGCAACCAGCCGGCCAGGCCCGGCACGTCGAGGTGCAGCGGCGTGGACTCTTGTTCCTTGGCCTTGCCGCCGGCGGGCGTCACGGAGATCGCGGACCAGCCATCGCCGTCGGTATAGGCCAGGTCCAGGCGGCCGTCGCCTTCCAGGTCGGTGATTGCCAACTGGATCGGCGTTTGTTGGTGCGTGGCAGCGGCGTATTCGGCCAACTGCGTGGCCCGCCAGGTCCCCTGCCGGTCGGGCTGCCAGCGCAGGATCGATCCGTCGGAGGCCGAGTACAATTCGACCTGCCCATCCGCATCGGCATCGGCCGCCACGATGGCCGCGGCGCCCCGCCTTGCCAAATCGTCGAAGCCATCGGCCGGGCTGTACTTCCAGAGCCGATCGTTGAGATAGATGTCGACAAGTTTGTCGCCGGCGTTCTCCGAGTGCCGCGGCCCATTGGCATCGACGGATTCGAGCGGCTTCAGCACGACCAGGTCGGCATCGCGGTCGCCGTCCAGGTCGTCGGTAAGCGGCTGCGACCTGGGCCCGCCATCGCCGTCAATGCCTCCGCCTTCGGCGGACTCGGCAAGCGGGCGGAACGTGCCGTCGAGGTTATTGCTCAACAGCTCCAGCGGCCCGTCTCGATTGACGAACAACAAGTCGAGATCGCCGTCGTGGTCGGTATCCACGATGGCGCCGTCGGTGCTGTTCCGCGCGGCGCCGGCGGCCAGCGCCGACTCGGTGACGTCGGTCCACTCGTTCTTTCCTGCCTGCCGCCAAAGCTGATTGCCGCCGCGCCGGCAAAGGTAGACGTCGGTCAGCCCGTCGTTGTCGTAATCGCCCCACAGAGCCGCCTGGACGCCGTCGATCGGCGTCAGCGGGTGGACAGACTCGAGCCGGTATCCCGGGCCGTCCGCCAGCAGCACGGCATTGGCCGGCTTGCCGTCGATCACAATCGCCGCGGCCGCGAAGAGGTCCACCCGGCCGTCGCCGTTGATGTCGCAGGCCGTGAGGCTGGGCACAAGCTGCTCGTCATTGTCGAGCGTGTTCCAGGCGACGTTGTCCGCGCCGAAAATGGTGAGCGGGCGGCCGGCGGCGAAGATCGGCCCCTCCGGGAGTGGCGCCGGGCGCTCGTCGAGGGTTGGGCTAATGACCAACGACTTCGGTCCCATGCGCGTGTACTTGAACTGGGCCAGGCGGGCCTGCGGGTTGCCTTCGAGCCGCTTGAACTCGCCGAGCAGGCGTTCCGCCTCGCGTTTGTTGTGATCGCGCTGCAAGAAGATCATCGCCGCCGCATAGTAGGCGCTGCGGAGATAGGGATCGAGACGGAGGGCTTTGCGATACCACTGGAGCGCTTCGGCGCGGCGGTCCAGCTCAGCCAGGCACTGGGCCACGTAATAGGCGGCGTAGGCATCCTTTGGATCGGCCTTGGCAACGGCCAGAAAATGACCGAGCGCCTGTCTCGCGTTGCCGCCGTGCAGCAACAGCAAGCCGGAGCAAAACCGTGCCCGGAGATGGCCGGGATGCTTCTTGAGGACCTCGGCCAGCAGCTCGAGTGCCGACGCTTCATCCCCCTTCAGTTGCCGGTTCAGCCTGGCAATGGCCAGGTTCACCGCGACGTCGGCATCGTCCGGATGCTGTTGGTGAAGCTGCTCGAACACATCGTGCGCCTCGGAGTACATGAACTTGCCCATCAGGCCCACGCCCCGATTCATTGCGGCCTGTTTGATTTCGGGGGTCTGCCGATTGCAGCCGGCTAGCAGCATCAGCCCGGCCGCCAGAGGGGCGAGGATTTTCATGCGGTTCATCGTTCACCTCGAACTGGTATGACATGAAATGAAAGCGCGCCAACGGAAAATAACTTCGTCACATGGCAACTGGGGCACGCTTATCGCTTTGCCCCAGCCACCCAGCTACCCTCTAACTTGCGGCGCCCTTCTTCGATCCGCCGCCGGATCGAATCCATGGCCAGCGGGTGCTCCTGGCTGGTGGCTGAGCGGAACCAGGTCTGCTTCAGATACGTGTGGGCCTCGCTGCGCAGGTGGGCCGGCATGTTGTGCGCGGAGCGCCGGGCCCGCTCGGCACGCAGCGTGGCCAGATCGATCGGTCCGACGACGATCTTTTCGCCCGGTCCGGGATCGGCCTGGGCCAGGATGCGGCCGTCGAAGTCGACCACCATGCTTCCTCCCGGCCAACTGAACGGCGCATAGTTTGCCAGCGATGCCCCCTGGTTGGCCGCCACCACGTAGGCCAGGTTCTCCACGGCCCGGGCCCGGTTGAACAGCGTCCACCAGTCCATGGGCGGCGTGGCTCCCCAGGGGTCCATGTAGGCCGAGACCCGCAGCAGCACCTCGGCACCGGCCAGTGCGATCTGGCGGATGGTCTCGGGAAAGAGCCAGTCGTAACAGATGGCCACTCCCAGCCGTCCCAGCTCGGTCTCGGCGACGGGGAAAACTTCCTCCTGGTAGCCCGCCACGTCATGCGGGCTGGCGTGCAGCTCCCACGGAATCCAGGGGTTGACCTTGCGGTATTTCGTCAGCACCCCGCTGGGACCCAACAGGACCGTGGTGTTGAAGGCCACCGAGGGATATTCCGGGTCGGCCTCGATGAACGTGCCGGTCTGGATATAGCAGCCCAGCTTTTTACACAGCGCGGCGTAGCGGTCGGTATGCTCGTTGGGGACGGGGACGGCCAGGCGGGCGAGGAGCTTTTCGACGCTATCGTAGATGGGCGCCGCGTGGGCGAACTCCGGAAAGACCAACAGGCGGACGTCGAAGCACGGCTCGTAGCCCGCCACGGTGAACTCGGCCAGCTCGCACATCCGCGCGGTCCGCTCGGCGATTTCAGCCCGCCCCTTGGGGCAAGGGAAGTCGGTCTGGCAGGCGGCGGCGTAATAGAGCGGTGTCATGCGCTTAGCTATCGTAGGTACGCTCAGCTCAAACGAAAGGTTCGTCGGAGCCAGGCGCACCACGTCGCTTGCTGACCGGAGACGTGCGCGCCACAATGTGGAGCAGCCGCGTCTGGCCGGCTTGTCCAAGCGATTCGGCAACCGAAGGTTGCCATGATTCGACCCCGCCAGTGAATGGATACCGGCATGTCGAACGAACTCGTCGCCTCGCTGAACCGGCTCGTCGAGCGCATCCAGGAGCTGGCAGGCCGCGATCCGCAGTTGCGCTCGGAGCTTCGCTCGCTGGCAATGGGCATCTTGGATGCCCTGGCCGATAAGCAGCCGGCGGATGCCGGCCAGCCGCCGGAAATCTCGGCAGCAGCCGAGGCGCCCTCCGCGCAGGACGAATCGGTCGAGTTGCCGGACAGTAGCCCGGCCGAGACAGCCGACGCCAGGGGGTTGGCGGCAGACGCCAGACTGCCGGCGGAGGACCGATTCGATGGCCGGGTTGCCGGCGCGAAAGCCGGCTGGCCGGCAGCCTGGCTGCCGATCAGCGATGACGATCTACCGCTCATCGAGGAGCGCTGCCGGCTCAAGGCCGAGGCGGCCCGCTGGGCCGCCGACCGCCAGCGGCGGCTCGTGGAAGGGGCAGCCTACAAGATCGAAATCGAGCCACGCGACCAGGACCTCATTCGCCGGGCCAAGGCGCTGCCCGATTGCTTTCTCTGGATGTCGCATCGTGACGGGCCCTCGCCGGTCGACCTGACCCTGCTCGACAACCTGGCGGGCTGTTTCGAAACCGTGGCCGCCTCGGTCGCCCTGGTCCGATCGGTGCTGAACGACCCGGACGCGCAAGGCGAGTTCTTCGAGCAGGCCTTGGACCTGCTGGCTGAATCGCAATCGGCCCTGCGCTCGGCCGTGAACATGATCGAATGGACGATGGACAGCGACCAGGTCAAGCTATTCACCTGGTTGAAGTCGGCCGCTCAACAACACCAGATCTTCATCGAGCGGCACATGCGCGCCGACGATCCGGCCGACCCGACCCGCTGGGAAGACATCGACGCCCGCATCGGGCTGTTGGATCAAAAGATCGAGCAGGCGCGGCAGCGGAGGAAACAAGAGCAGGCGCGGATCAAACGTGTCCGCTACCACGTCAAGTTGATCAGGGGTGGCGACCCCGGCGAACACCATTGGCGGAAAGTAGCCGAGACCTTGGACGAGCTGGTTTCCGACGGCATGCCCCCCAGCAACCGCGAGATCCGCGAGCTGCTGTTGCCCGTGGTCGACCATCTACCGGAGCTGCCCGATCCGCCGGCCGGGTTTCGGCTGGTGCGGCGAGAGATCGACCGCTTCCTCGCCATCCGTCCGGCCGCGGCGCAGCCCGATTCACGGCCTGAACCGACCGCCGACGTCCGCGAGGCGGTCCGGCTGCTGGCCGGCAGAAACGTGGTGATGATCGGCGGCGAACGCCGCCCGCACGCTCAGGAGCTGCTGCGCTCGGCCCTCGAATTGGGCGACTTGATCTGGCTCGAGGCCAAGGAGCACCAACCGCTGGAGATGTTCGAGCCTTATGTCAGCCGCCCCGACGTGGTCCTCGTCTTGCTGGCGATCCGCTGGTCCAGTCATTCGTTCGGAGAAATAAGGCAGTTCTGCGAGCGCCATGGAAAGCCGCTGGTCCGGCTTCCGGCCGGCTATAACCCGAACCAGGTGGCCGCCCAGATTCTTTCGCAGTGCAGCAAGCAGCTCGAAGCGGTCGCCAGCAGGTGACGTCCGCATTCGACGCGGTTGCCTCCGAGCTTGTCCCCCGCAATCCGCGGGAGTGAGCAGCGACGCCGGACAAACAAAGGCCGCGGGCGGCCTTGTGGACCGCCCGCGGCCGGCAAAATCAAACCTCCCGCCGATTGCGACGGTGGAGTCGCTGCGAGAAGAGCGAGGATCGGGCCGTGCTGAGCACTGGCCGTTGGTTGATCCTGGCCCACGCTAAGGTTTTGGCACCTCCGACGGAATCCTGGACGAGAGGCTTGGGCCGATTGTTATGTGCTAGGACATCAAGCAGTCGCTAGAACACTTCAATCGGCAGATTCTTCCGGCGGGAACGGCGGAAATGAATTTTCCTCCCCCACGTGCACACGAATTTCACGTGGGCGGTCCGCCCCGCCGGCTCTGACTTGGCTTCCAACCCGTAAATCCATTCTACGCCATGCCGGGCGGCGGGCGAGTGGAAATCCGACCGGTTTTTGCCGGCTTTACTTGGGCCGTGGCGGAGGCCGTCCGGTTGTAGCGGCCGCGTCTTGCTCGCCGCTGGCAAGGCGGTCCAGCAGGGCGTCGACCGCCCGGTCCAGCTTGTCGGCCGTTTCGTAGGTGCCCTGGGCGATCTGGGCCCGGATAGCGGCAATCCGGGCAGCGCGTTGGGCGTCGGTCGATTGCTTGCCGGACTTCACTTTTTTTCCACCAGCCAAATGTTGCGATAGACCACCGGGTTGCCGTGCTCCTGCAGCGCGATCGGCCCCGTCGGACCTTCCTCGCTCAAACCGCCGGGCGTGAGACGCGGGATCTCGAAATCGTCGTAAACGAGCACGCCGTTGTGCTTGAGCGTCACGCGGGCGTTGGCCATTTTCTTGCCCTGCTCGTCGAACTTGGGGGCCGTGAAGTCGAAATCATAAGTCTGCCAGGCCAGCGGGGGGAAGCACATGTTCAGCCTCGGCGCCTGGATCGAGTAGAGGCCGCCGCACTCGTTGTCCTTGCCTTCCAGGCCAAACGAATCGAGGACCTGGAACTCGTAGCGGTCCTGCAAGTATACGCCGCTGTTGCCGCGGGCCTGGCCCTGGGCCGTGGGCATGAAGGGGGTGCGAAACTCGATGTGCAAGTGGACGCTGCCGAACGAGTCGCGGCTTTTGCAGCCGGCGGCCAGCAGCTTGTCGTCGGTCAGCTTGCCCCCTTCGAAGGCGTCGGCGCTGGTGCCGTCGAACAGCACCACCGCGCCCTCGGGCGGCTTGGCGCCCAGCGTCGGGCTCTTGCGCTCGACTTTCTCGAGCTGGCCGAGCTTTTCGCCCCCGGAGTTGGTCACGGTGAGCACGCCGTCGGCGATCCGCCCCTCGCCGTCGCTGCCGGGAAATACGATCACTCCATCCTTGGTTTCGCCTTCATAGGTGCTGCGCCGATCGCCCTTCTCCCAGCCATCGCCCGGCAAACCGCCGCGGTGTACCACGGCCTGGAACTTGCCGTCGCCCAGGGCGATCACTTGGATGCCGTATTTCCTGGCGCAGTCCTGGGAGGCCAGGCCGCCGCTGTACTCGCCTTGCACCGCGAAGTCCGCTCCCGCTTCCTCGGCATCCGTGTATGTCGGCAGGTCGCCCGGCTCAGCCGAGGCCATCGCGGCCCACGGTACGATCAGACCCGCCCCCAGCAGCATCGCGGTTTTCCTTGACATGCCTGGTCTCCAATGTCGGTGCGAAGGATGTTTTTTGCAGCGAGATTTCAGCCCGGGCAACGGGCACGTTGCCCCCGGGGCGACAGTCATTTTGAACGCTGGGAGGCGGCAGGGCAAGCAGTGAGGGGCCGGCGGCGCCCGAGGGTCGGGGCATGGTCCGGGCGAACAGCCACTTTTTTGTTGACAGGCCTGGTTTTTGTTGATCAGGCTTGTAGCCGGAAAGGGGCTTCGCACATTGGACGAGGACGCGTGGAATCGCCGCCAGCGGTCACCGGTAGGGCGGCCAGCTCGGCCCACTGCGGGTCGCCGCGGGCGGGTGCTGGCCGTCGATGGGCCGGGGACCGGTGGCGCGGATCCGGGGAAGCGATTCCGCTCGCCCGGGGCCGGATGCGGCCGCCGAGCGAGTCCGATTGTCGGACGGGACGCCGGGCGGATCGACGCCGATCTGCTTTTCAACCTCCAGCTTGCGGCCGTCGGACGTCGTGAACCGCACGTAGAGCGTCAACGCGGCGCCGGCGGGCGGACCGTGCGGCCAGCGCAGCTCAAAGTGCAGGCCGTTGCCCATCGGCGTGTCGCGCAAGTGCCCGGCCGCCTCTTCGGCGGTGAAGTCCCAGCGGGCGACGCGGGCGGCCTGGCCCCGCTGGGCCGGGTCGAGCACGACCACCGAGACGTCGCCGGCCGCCTCAACCAAATCTCCGTCGGCGTCGCGGGGCTCGATCACCACCATCACCCCTTCGTCCCCGGCTTGCCCGTCGACATTGTGGCCGCCGGTCAAGCGTGGATTCAACGTGATGCCCGCCACGACGGCGCTGTCCGACGGCGCTTGGTCGGCGCCAGGATCATGTTCGAGCTGGGACTGGGATTCGTTTGGGCGCGGGCCGTCCGCTGGACTGTGCTGGCCCTCGGGCCCGGTTCCCGGCGGCATGATCTCGGGAGGCTGGAATGGATCGGCCTGGTCGTCGCCGGGCAGAATGACTTCCGGCGGAGCGAGCGAATCGTCGTCGGATGCCGGCTGGCGGCGGCGGGGGGCGGCGTCGCGAGTGCCGGCGCCTTCGCGGCGGGGGAGCGCGGCGTCTTCATCGTCGGACAAGAGCGACTTGTTCTCGCGCTGGCAGGATTCGAGCTGCTGGGTATACTCGTCGACGACTTTTTCCAGCTCGTAGATGCGGTCTTCCTGCCAGCGGAGCTCGCGCTCCAGCAATTCCACGTTGCCCGCGGCGCGGCATCCCGGCGCGGCCAGGAGCAACAGCGGCCAAACCCAACAGCGGGGTGTCATTCCGACCTCGCGGCATCCTTGCTTGTACGTCGGCGGCGGCCTGGCAATTGCCGCCCCACAGCCATCCATGGCAACGCAACACGTCACGGCCGCACGCTGGAAGCGAGTCGGCCGACACGCACGCTGACCGCCCGAGCAGCTACGACTTGATGGGCTGAGCTTCCACGTGCTCGATCACCCGGTCGATCAACTTGTACTCCAGGGCCTCCTCGGCGGACATGAAGCGATCGCGATCGGTGTCCTGCTCGATCTTTTCCAAGGGATGGCCCGTGTGCTTGATGAGAATGTTGTTCAGCTTCTGCTTGACCTTCTTGAACTCCTTGGCGTGGATCATGATCTCCTCGGCGGTGCCTTCCATGCCGGCCAGCGGCTGGTGGATCATGATCCGCGAATTGGGCAGGGCGTGCCGCTTGCCCATGGCGCCGGCGGTGAGCAGCACGGCGCCCATGGAAGCGGCCTGCCCGATGCAATACGTGGACACATCGCAGGCCACGAACTGCATGGTGTCGTAAATCGCCAGGCCGGCGCTGACGCTGCCGCCGGGCGAGTTGATGTACAAGTGGATGTCGGCCTTGGCGTCTTCCGACTGCAGGAACAGCAACTGGGCGACGACGGAATTGGCCACCTCGTCGTTGATGCTGGAGCCGAGAAAAACGATGCGGTCCTTGAGCAGGCGGCTATAGATGTCCATAGCCCGCTCTTCGCGGCCGCTCTTCTCGATCACAAACGGGATCAAGGGCATCAGTCGTCTTCCTCTCCGATCCCGGACGGCGGCTTGGTCAGGATGTCGTCGACCAGGTGGTACTCCTTGGCCGCGGCGGCGCTCATGTAGAAGTCGCGGTCGGTGTCCTTGGCGATCCGTTCGATGGGCTGACCCGTGTGATGGGCCAGGATCTGGTTGAGCGTATCGCGAGTCTTGAGGATTTCGTCGGCCTGGATCTCGATGTCCGAGATCTGCCCTCCCACCTGGCCGTAAGGCTGGTGGATCATCATCTTGGCGTGCGGCAGCGCGTAGCGCTTGCCCTTGGTGCCGCCGGCCAGCAGGACCGCGCCGCCGCTGGCGGCCAGGCCCACGCAGTAGGTGGCCACCGGGCAGGTCAGGATCTGCATCGTGTCGTAGACGGCCAGCGTGGCCGTGACGCTCCCGCCCGGCGAGTTGATGTAGAAGTGGATGTCCTTGCGGCGGTTCTCGCTCTGCAAGTACAAGAGCTTCATCACCAGCTCGTTGGCGTTGCCGTCGTGGATCTCCCCCTGCAACAGGATAATCCGGTTCTCCAGCAGCAGGTCGCCCAGGGTCATCTGGCGCTGCCGCTGATAGTCGCGGTAGTTCAACTGGGGGTCCAGCGGGCTGGGCCGGTGCATGCTATCCATCGGGAAACCTGGTCGTGTACTCTTAGCCGTGCGGGTGCGGGTTGGGCAGCGTGGCGGCCTCGCCGCCGTGCTTGGCCTCGGGAATCGCGTCTTCGTCGTCGTTGCCGCCCGCGGCCTGGTCGAGCGCCTCGGCATCACTGGTATCGAGGACGTAGGGAACATCCTTGAAACGCGCTTCGGAGAGGATCAAGTCAAGCGCCTTGCGCTCGATGATCTGGTTGCGGAGCGTATCCATGAGGCCGCGCTTCTCGAGCTGGGCCCGCACGCGGCGGGGGCTCTCGCCGCTCTGCTCGGCGATCAACTCGATCTCCAGGTCGTAATCGTCCGGAGTATCCTGAATGCTCTGGGCCTCGGCGATCCGCTCCAGGATGAAGTGCTCCTTCAGGGCGCGGGCCGTCGACTCGCGGCTGTTCTGCCGCAGTAGGTTCTCGCGCTGGCGGATCTCCGCGTCGCTGAAGCCGCTCCGCCGCAGCTCGAGCACGCTGCGCTCCAATTCGCGGCGGCTCTGCCGCTTGAGCAGATCAGGGGGCAGGTCCCAGTCGGCGGCCACGGTCAACGCCGCCAGGACCTGCTTGCGGGCCCGCTGCTGCTGCTCGTACGCCAGCCGGCGGTGGAGACTGTCGCGGATCGTGTCGCGCAACGCCGCTTCCGACTCAAAGTCTCCCAGTTGTTCGAGGAAGGAAGGGGTCAGCTCGGGCAGCTCCAGCTTCTTCACCTCCAGCACCTCGAACACGGCCGTCACGCTCTTGCCGCGCAAGGCCTCGTTGGGCGCGTCGGCGGACAACTGGGCCTCGCCGACGCGGGTCTCGCCGGCGCGGACGCCCCGCATCAGCTTGTCGAAGCGCTCGATCTTGCCGTCGCGAAAACTCAGGACCGGGCGGATGCGGATGATCTCCTCCTTGACGCTGGAGATGTCCTGCTCGCCGGTCTTGAACGTAAGGTTCAGCGACAGGTAATCGCCCACGTCGGCCGGTCCATCGAAGGGCACCAGCCGGCCGCGGCGGGACAGAAGGTTGGTGAACTGATCGTCGACGTCCTTCTCGGTAAACTCGCGGACGGGCCGTTCGATGGTCAGTCCTTTCCAGACCGGCAGATCGAACTCGGGCCGGACCTCGAGGTCGAACTCGAACACCATGGGGCCGTCGTCGGGCACGGTGACGGCCGAGGGGTCGAAGGCCGGTTCGCTGATCGCCGACAGCTCGTGGTCCTCGGAGACCTGTCCCAGGCTGTCGACCAGCAGCGATCCCTTGACCTTCTCGGTGACGTCCTTGCGGAAGCGCAGCTCGACCAGCTTGCGCGGCGCCCGGCCGGCGCGGAAGCCCGGCACCTCGGCGGTGGTCATCAACTCGCTGAAGGCGTCGGAGTAATAGCGTTCGATGTCCTGGCGTGGAATGGTCACGGTGATGTGCCGCTCGCAGGCGCTTTTCGTGTCGATTCGGACGTCGAGGGCCAGCTTGGCTTTCTCTTCCTCACCAGCTTGGTCCGCCTCGCCCCCGCCGTTTTCCAGGCGGCCGCCGCCGGCCGGGGAGGTTTCCTCGGCCACGTTGCCGGCGTTCTGAACACGGCCGCCCTGCCCCCCCGGTCCCCCTGAAGCGGAGCCGGTCCGCGGTTCGTCGCTGGATGACATCATCATTCGATTTGCCTCTGCCGATTCGACCCCGCTGCCAACCCAAAGACGGGAAAGCGGGTGATGGGATTCGAACCCACGACAACGACGTTGGCAACGTCGTGCTCTAC
>JBBDYJ010000038.1:0-265375 GCA_040901675.1 Pirellulales bacterium
GTAACCGTTCACGGGTTCCTCGGCAAAAACTGATCTTCTTCGATCCTGGCTAGATCGGGTAGTTTGGCGGCGTCATGGACGCGACGAACGCCGAACTGGCAAGACTGCGAGAGGAGAACGCAGCACTCAAAGTGCAGATCGCCGTACTGCTCGAACGAGTGGCTAGCTTGGAAGCCCAGTTGGCCGCGGCACTTAAGAACTCCGGCAACTCCTCCAAGCCCCCTTCCAGCGATATCGCCAAGCCATCGCGATCGGCAAGGAACAAAGCCAAAGGCAAGAAGGGCAAGCGCAAACGTGGCGGGCAACCAGGGCATCCGCGGCACGAGCGGTCCCCGTTTGCTCCGGAAGACATCGACCAAACCTCGGACTACTCGCTCACCGCCTGCCCGGACTGCGGCGGCAAGCTCATACCGGGGGACGAACCGCCCCGCGTGTTGCAGCAGGTGGAAATCGTCGCCCAGCCGATTCAGGTCACCGAACACCGCGGCCTCCCCTGTTTCTGCGCCCGTTGCCAGAAAACCCACTATGCTCCGCTGCCCGACGAAGTCCGGCGGGCCGGTCTGATCGGCCCGCGACTGACGGCGGTCGTGGCCTTTCTCAAGGGCGGTTGTCATTGCTCGTTCAGCACCATCCGGAAGTTTCTCCGCGACGTGGTGGGAGTGACCGTCAGCCGCGGGCAACTGCGGAAGCTGTGCGCCAAGGTGGCCAACAGCCTGGAGGCGGCCTATCAGCAATTGCTGGCCCTTTTGCCGGAGCAAGATCGACTCAACGTGGATGAGACAGGGCTCAAAGAGTACACCAAGCGGCTCTGGACGTGGTGCTTCCGGGCTCCGTTGTTCACCTTGTTTAAGATCGATCCTTCCCGCGGCTCGGATGTGCTGTTGGAAGTGCTGGGCCGCGAGTTTAAGGGCGTGCTGGGTTGCGATTACTTCAGCGCCTACCGCAAGTACATGGGCGAGTGCTCGGTGCAGTTGCAATTCTGCCTGGCCCACCTGATCCGGGACGTGCGGTTCCTCAGCGAGCATCCCCATTCCCGCACGCGGGCCTATGGAGAACGGGTTCTTCAGGCCCTGCGTGAGCTGTTTGAGGTGATTCATCGCCGGGAAGAATACACGGCCGCTACCTTTCAGACTGCTTTGGAAAATGCGGGTGCCGAGCTGTGGGCCCAGGCCGTGTACCGCGTTCCTGGCACCAAGGAAGCCCGCAATCTGGCGAAGCGATTCAAGAAGCATGGCGAGGCTTACTTGAGATTCATCACGACGCCGGGCATCGAACCGACCAACAACCTGGCGGAACAGGCCATCCGCTTTGTGGTGATCGATCGGCAGATCACGCAGGGTCCCCGAGGCGAAGGAGGCCGGCGTTGGCTGGAGCGGGTCTGGACGACGATGGCCACGTGTGCCCAGCAAGGCCGCTCGGCGTTCGAGTTTCTGTTCGAAGCGGTCTGCCAGCACTTTCAAGGCGGTACCGCTCCCTTGTTGTTCCCCAACACTTCTTAAAATCGAGCCGCCTCTCGGCCGATTGTTCTCCCGCCAACGTCTTCGCCCATCCTGCCGGCTCCCGCTACGCCCGTAGCCGCGGTAGAATCATGGCCAAGCCCGTGAACGGTTACAATCATTATTAACATCGACGTCATGTTGGCGAAGCGGAAGATGAGCGTCACCGAGCTTACCGACAAAGTCGGCATCACGATGGCCAACGTTTCCATCTTGAAAAACGGCAAGGCCAAGGCGATTCGGCTATCAACTCTGGAAGCGATTTGCAAAGCGTTGCAGTGCCAGCCCGGAGATATTTTGGAATACAGTCCCGATTTCACGCGTGTCTCAGGCGTGCCGTCGCCTCCAGCGCCGATTGCATCGTGATCAGGAATTAGAGCGCTTCGGTCCGACACACCGGGGGGGAGAGGATTTGAGGGAGGGACAATCAAGCGGACTTCGGGAGGAGGCGGGTCATCGTCTGGTCCCTCGATGCGGTGTTGTAGCCTAGGCGGAGATGTGCTCGAAGCAGATGAGGCGGAGGTCGTCGGGGCGGAGGGCGGGTTGGGGCTCCTTGGGAAGGGGCTGCTTGCCGAACTCGTCGGCCAACTGGGCCAGGGCCGCTAAGAGGACGGGGGCGATGAGGCGAAGGCGGACGTTCGGCAACGGTTGTTGCTGGTTCCTGGTTGCTCTGCCTTCTGCCGTCAAGGCAAAGGCAGAGAGCAAGAAAGCGGGAAGAGAACGGACGATCCGCCGGGGCGGACGTGCGGCAAGCTCGTTCCGCGGGCCTACTGACCTCTGCCTGGGCTGCAAGTCCACCTCTGGCGATCCCCCGACCACGCCGGGTGCAGAATGAGCTGCGTCCCCTTTGATTCCTCCGCCTCTGGAGGACCAAATTGTCGCCCTTGCGCTTCCGGCCGCCGCCCGCCGCCAGAGGGCGGAAGGGCGTCACGCTTTCCCCTTTCCCTCTTCTCGCGGTACGCTACTGGCTGTACGCTGTGCCGGGTGGGTGTGCAAGGAGAGCGTGTTTGAAGCGTCCCCCCGTGCCAAGAATGACCCCCGGCCTGTCGCCGCTGGTAAAAGGGAGCAACTTGACTGGGAGGGCACGCGCGTCAAAGCGCGGAGGTTGTTTGATGGTTGAGGTCATCGTGCTCCCGATTCTGCCTCCCGCGCGGAGGCGAAGCGGAAGATGAGCACGACTTTCGCATGAGCAAGGCGCGCAAAAAGAGCGAGAGCCGCGGCCTGCCCGAACCGGCCGCCGACCAGGTGCCCTCGCGGACGGACTTCGACGTCGTGCTGGGGCTGATTGACGCCGCGCGGTCACGGGCTGTCGCTGCGGTCAACACGGCCTTGATCGAGCTCTACTGGACCATCGGCGAGCATATCAGCCAAAGGGTTTCGGCTGACGGTTGGGGCAAGGGGACCGTGGAAGCCCTGGCCGACCACATCCAGAGGCGACAACCAAATGCCCGAGGCTTTTCCGCCCAAAACCTCTGGCGGATGCGCCAGTTTTTCGAGACTTACCGGGAGCGGCCAATTCTCTCACCACTGGTGAGAGAATTACCGTGGACGCACAACTTGCTCATCATGAGCCGTTCGAAGCGAGATGAAGAACGGGAGTTCTACCTGCGAATGGCCGTCCGTGAAAAATGGACCAAGCGAGAATTGGAGCGACAGCTCAACGGCGCTCTGTTCGAGCGTGTGGCCCTCTCACCGCCAAAACTCTCACCGGCGGTGCGAGAACTTCACCCCGACGCCGCCACGGTCTTCAAAGACAGTTATCTGGTCGAATTCTTGGAACTCCCTTCCGACCATTCAGAAGGTGACCTGCAACGCGCCCTCGTCGAGAAGCTCAAGCTCTTCCTGATCGAACTCGGCCGCGACTTCTGCTTCGCCGGCAGCGAGTTTCCCGTGCAGGTCGGTGGCCGCGATTTCTCCCTCGATCTCCTGTTCTTCAACCGGGCATTGAACTGCCTGGTCGCGATCGAACTAAAGATCGAAGAGTTCCAACCCGAGCACCTTGGCAAGCTGGAGTTTTACCTGGAGGCACTCGACCGGGACGTGAAGAAGCCGCACGAGGGGCTGTCCGTTGGCGTGCTCTTGTGCGCGACGAAAGACCATGAGGTCGTGGAATATGCGCTCTCGCGAGCCATGTCGCCCGCGATTGTGGCCGAGTACCAAACGCGCCTGCCCGACAAGAAGCTGCTGCAAGCCAAGCTGCACGAGTTCTATGCGCTGGCCGAGGCGCAGGCGGCGCTGCCCGCCATCGAGTCCGCCGAGCCGATTATTGTCGAACCTAGACAGCCGAGAAAGCGGCGCAAGAAATGAGTCGGTCACTCGGCGGTTGGGCGGGGAGGTGTGCCGATGCGAGGTGCGGAGTCGCTTGCCGCGCTTGTGCGCGATTACGAGGGCCGGGGCGAGCCCCGGCTCGCCCCTTCTGTCCTGCGGCCTCCAGCCTCCGGCGTCCGGCCTTCCCCCGCCTCTGCATCTTGAAGGACCGGCTCGGCCGGATGGAGGGGCAGGTGAAGGGGTGCTTGCCGAAGGGGTGTTAACGCAGCCCGCCGCGGGACTGCATGAACGATGACGGGCAACCGTGCAGCGCCTTCCTTGTACGACGCGGCACTCGGCTTTTGCCATCACGCCGGTGTCGGCACTGCGCTACTCGATCCGCATTGCGCAGGCCGGTAGCTGGCCACGATTGGCCCGCGAAACTGGCCCCCTTTCAAGTCGCCATCGACATGCAGACCTTGCAAGGAGTTTCTAATAGCTGCGCGTCACTGGCTATTGTTGACATGGGAATGGCCTCACGCCTAAGTTGGATTTGCCTTCAGCCAGTCGCTTGAGAATCGCAAAAGCTCCTCGCCCTTTGCACCCGCGACGTTCACGAGTTCGGTCACTATGGCGCCACGAAAGACGATGGTCGATCCATCATCAATTTTACCGAAGTACGGGTGTCTTGAACACAGCTTTTTGAACTCCTTGTCGGCAACGGACGCACGATGAACGATTACGTTTCTGGTGGCCGCAAGCCACCTTAGGTCTTCGGTTTCCAGTATGCCCTGGATCGTGTCTACGTCGTTCGCAAAGACGCGCTTGTATGCGTCGGCGGCGCGGTCCCTTCGTGAAAAATCCCACTTACGTTGGGCTTTCAGCAAGTCGCCCATTTGCTTTCTTGGGTCAAACGCCGGATCGCGAAGCATCCAAACTGGGACTGGAGTTCTCTTACTTTTCTTTCGCTCGCGCTCCCCTTCCGAGTCGTCCGGCAATGGCTCCGCGTCCAGGGCAATAAACCCCAATCGGGGCCGCGCGTTGAGGCACGCAACCCACAAATCTTCAATAAGCACCTCGAATGCGGTCCATGCGCCGGTAATTGCGGCTTGGTAAATGCTTTGAATTCCTTCCGCAATCTCGCTCTTGAACAAGGCTTGCAACGACACGTATTCGAGCAACTGAACGCCACGCATCAAACGATCGTTTTCATTTTGCCAATACCGCATTTCCTCCCACGCGAGTTTTCGCATGGCCTCATCCCGGTCACGTTTCCTTGACGGATCTTCAGACTCCTCCCTGGTGGTGGCAATCCTCCCAAAGACGGCGAGGTTGACCTGATTGAGGAGCGATTCGCGAACGGACTCGCTCCACAGGGCCCTGGGGACCACGCGCACGAGCGAGGCGACGCGATGCATATTTCCGCAGAACGCCCTTCCTGGCTCCTCCAGGGGCTCTGCTATGTCTTTTATGGCCTGGACGTCTGCGGAAGTGTAGAGCACGTCCTTGTATTCAAAATCGTTCCGGGATTTCTCGGCCGCAGAGATCGGGTCGCTCATGGCGCGTGTTCCCTCCACCGCGACAATGTATGCTGCGGAGAGGTGTGCCGCCAGCAATAGCCCCGCTTTCTGGCCGCTTGCCTGTGACCAGACTAGTCCCGCAAAACCACCCACTACCCCCGCCTGACCAGTCCGACGACCGCCAGGCCGAGAACCCGTACAGGGCGCCGCGGTCGGGCGATCAGCGAGGTTCAAGCCGCCCGCGACGACGGGCGGCTCCCTTGGCGGTCCTCTGCAGCAGGAGACGGCAGGGCACGAGCAGGCTGGGCACGCCGTTTCGCTGGTCGGCCGGCTGCCCACGCCTTTATCCGGTCCCGGCCTTGGGCGGTCTGGCGGGGCTCTGGACGGTGTATTGCCCGCCCGCGGGGGGGTGAGCGGGGGAGTTGCTAGCTGTATACTGTGGGGTCGTTAGATGCCCGATGAGGGAAACTTGGGCTGAAAAGGGCGTTGGAATCGAAAGATGGCGATCGGGAAGCTCAAAACACGCAGGAGAGCGACCCGGCCAGCCACCCCACTCTATTCGTCCAAAATCATCAAGGCCGGCGCCCTGCTGGCCGACACGAAGGCGCTGTTGTCGCATTGGGATGCGGCCGCAACCGTGCACGAAAACATGCAGCGAATACGCAGGCAAAACCTGTTCGGCAAGGCTTCCCGCTCGCGGGTGCAAGACATCCTGGCGATCTTCCGGCAGCGGTACCTGGCCGAGGAGGCGGTGACCCTGGCCCTGGTCGAGCTGGTCAAGGCCCGACTGCCCGGGAGCGCGCTGGACCGCATCCTGTACTTTCACGCCGCCCTGGCCGATCGGCTGCTGTACGACGTCGTGGCCGAGCTGTTGCTGCCGATGCAAGGCCGAGGGATCCAGGATATCGACGTGGGGGAGCTGCAACGGGCGTTGTCGAAGTGGGGGAGCGAGGGAAAAACGATCGGCGACTGGTCGGAAAACACGACACGGCGAGTGACGCAGGGGCTGTTGTCCACCTTGCGGGATTTTGGCGTGCTCAAAGGGGCGGCCAACAAGCGGATCGCGCCGGCGTACCTGCCGGTAGAGGCCTTCGCTTACGTGGCGTTCTACCTGAAGCAGCACCAGCCTTCGGGCGCGAAGCTGGTGGAACTGCCGGAGTGGAAGCTGTTTTTTCTGCCCCGCGAGGGGGTGGAGTGGTTCTTGATCGAAGCCCAGCAGCACGCGTTGCTGGAGTATCACGCGGCGGGCACGGTGACCCGGCTGACATTCCCGGCGAAGACCGCCCAGGAGTATGCGCATGTCCTTGCTCAAAGATCGCATTGAGCACCTGGAAGACGACATCAGGGCGGTGCCGCCGCGGATCAGCGTGTACCACGACCTGCCGTTCGCCATCCTGCGCTACGAGCCGGAGGAGGAGTGGGAGCTGCGGCGCGAGGCCAGGCTGCTGGGGCGACGGCTGGAGGCGACCGGCAAAGAGGTCCACGTAATCCAAATGTCGGACTTCCTCTGGCAGGCGATCGACGAGAGCGAAGGCATGGAGGCGGTGGTCGAACTGGAACGCGAGCGAGGGTATATCGCCGCCCAGGAGCAGGTGACCACGTACCTGACCGACCGCGACTGGCGGCCGCTGCCGAAACTTTTGCTGGACCGGCTGGCAGCGCTCAACCCGGCCAAGGATATCGTGTTCTTGACACGGGTGGCCGCCATGTCGCCGGGGATCTATCACATCTCAAAACTGTTCGACCAGGTTCAGGGCAGAACCCGCGTGATGACGGTCCTGTTCTTTCCCGGCTCGTTCGAAGGGCCGTCGGGGCTGCGGTTCATGGGCCTGCGAGAACGCGAGTCGGTGGCCAGCTTCCGTCTGAAAATCTATGGCTAGGTTGTCATTGGTCATTTGTTATTGGTCATTTGTCATTTGTCATTGGTCATTGGTAAGAGCGATGGCGTCGAAGGGTTTTGAGGAATTGAAGTGACCACGGGGTGAACATGGAAACCATCGGCGAACTGTTGTCGCGAGACCTGAGCCGCAAGATCGAGGAGATTATCCAGGTCGATCAGGCGGACCAGCAAGCAGTCCATGCCGAGATTACGGAGTACATCGCGACCGACAGCATTCGCGATCAGTATGGGCAACTGCTGCGAGCGGTTGCCGAGGCGCCCAGCGAGCCGCATGAAGGGATCGGGGTTTGGATTTCCGGGTTTTTCGGGTCGGGCAAGAGCTCGTTCGCCAAGAACCTGGGCTACGCGCTCGAGAACCGCAAGGTGCTGGGCAAGAACTTTTCGGACCTGTTCAAAAAGCAAATCGACGACCGGCACGTGGATGACCTGCTCGACCTGGTCAACACCCGGATCCCGACCGAGGTAATCCTGTTCGAGGTGGCGAAAGAGCGGGACACTCGGAAGGTCACCGAGCGGATCGCGGAGTTGATGTACACCGTGCTGTTGCGCGAGCTGGACTACGCGGAGGATTTTGACGTTGCCGAGCTGGAGATCGAGCTGGAGGTGGAACGGAAGCTGGATCAGTTCGTCCAGACGTGCGAGACGCTCTACCCGGAGGGGTGGCGGATGGTCCGGAAGGGGGCCCAGAAACTTTCGCGAGCCAGCCGCGTGCTGCACGAGATCGACCCCCAGACGTATCCGTCGGCCGATTCCTGGTCGCACGCGCAGCGCAACCGCGAGGCGGCGATCACGGTGAGCAAGGTGGTCGAGCGGACGTTCGAGCTGTGGGGGCGGCGGCGGCCGGGGAAGGCGCTGGCGTTCATCATCGACGAAGTGGGGCAGCACGTGGCCCGCAGCGGCGACAAGATCGAAGACCTGCGGGCGACGATCGAAGAGTTCGGCAAGGTCAGCAAAAACCTGCTGAAGGCCCGCAAGATCATTGCGCCTTGTTGGATCGTCGTGACGTCGCAGGAAAAGCTGGACGAGGTGGTGGCGGCCATCGATTCGAAACGGGTCGACCTGGCCAAGCTGCAAGACCGGTTCCGCTTCCGGGTGGATCTTGCTCCCTCGGATATCAGGGAAGTCGCCACGCGGCGGGTGCTGGCAAAGAGGCCGGAGGGCGAGCCGCGGCTGCGAAAGCTGTTTGCCGACAACCAAGGCAAGTTGAACGCCGCCTTGCGGCTGGAGCGGACGACCCGGCGGGCGGAGGTGAACGAGGACGATTTCGTCCAGTTTTACCCGTACGCGCCGCACTATATCGAGCTGTGCATCGGGATCATGTCGGGGATTCGGCTGCAGCCGGGAGCGCCGCGGCATTACGGGGGAAGCAACCGGACCATCATCAAGCAAGCCTACGAGATGCTCGTTTCCGAGCGCACGGCCTTCGCCAAGAAGCCGATCGGCGCGCTGGTGACGCTGGACAAAGTGTTCGAGCTGGTGGAGGGGAATCTCTCCAACGAGAAGCGGACCGATATCCATGAGATCAGCCAGCGGTTCCAGGGAGAGAAGGGGGATTGGCCGGCGCGGGTGGCCAAGGTGATCTGCCTGCTGGAGTTTGTCCGCGACCTGCCGCGCACGGAGGCGAATATCGCCGCGTTTTTGATCGACGAGGTCGGCTGCCCGACACCGTTGGGGGAAGTCAAGACGGCCATCGAGCAGCTCCACGCGGCGAAGTTCGTCCGGAACACGGAGGACGGCTGGAAGCTGCAGACGGCGCAGGAAAAGACATGGGAAACCGAGCGGCAGGGCCACCTGGAACCCAAGCCCCGCGACCGCAACGAGATCACCCGCCAGACCGTGAAGGAGGTATTCGGCGATACGGCCTTGAAGACTTTCCGCTACCGCGACTTGCGGACGTTCCGGATCGGGCTGAGCGTGGATGGGGCCGCGATCGGCGACGAAGGGGATCTGCCGTTGAGCTTGCGGATCGCCGACGACGGCGAGGACTTGAACCGGAAGCTGGGGGAGATGCGCGACGAAAGCCGCCAAGAAGCGCACAAGAACGAGGTCTATTGGGGCTGCTCGCTGTCGCCGGAGATCGACGACGTGGTGGCCCACCTGCACGCCTCGCGGAAGATGGTCGAGAAGTACGACCAGATGCGGGCGCAGAACAAGATCAGCACCGATGAGACGACTTGCCTGCAGGACGAGAAGCACAACGCCCTGGGCTACGAATCGCGGCTGCGGGACAAGCTGACCGAGGCGATCGAGAAAGGGACCGGCATGTTCAGGGGCGTCCAGAAGGACGCCGCCGGACTGGGCAAAAACCTGGGCGAGATCTTCAAGAAGCTGTTTGCCTCGGCGGTGCCCGACCTGTATCCGAAGCTGGAAATGGGGTCTCGGCCGCTGGAGAAGGACGACCCGGAAAAGTTCCTGAAGGCCGCCGATCTGAAAGCGCTGCCCCAAGTGTTCTACGAGGGGGAAAAAGGGCTGGGGCTCGTGGTCAAGGACGGCGCCAAGCTGGTGCTGAACACCAATGCGGCGGTGGCCAAGGAGGTGTTTGACTACCTGGCGGCCGAGCACGGGTACGGGAACAAGGAGAGCCGCACCGGCAAGGCGCTGGAGCGGCGGTTCGGCGGCATTGGCTATGGGTGGGAGCGGGACGTGCTGCGGCTGATCCTGGCCGTATTGTTCCGGTCCGGCGCGATCGAGGTGACCTACCAGGGGAACCGGTTCCACAACTACCAGGATCCGGTGTCGCGGACGCCGTTTGCGAACAACGTCGCTTTCCGCTCGTCGCTGTTCTCGCCGCGCCAGTCGGTCGGGCTTAAGACGCTGACCACGGCCGTGCAGCAGCTCGAGGACATCACCGGCGAGGAGGTGGACGTCGAGGAGGGGGCGATCGCGGCGGCCTTCAAAAAGGTGGCCGGGGAGGAGCTGGAGAAGCTGCACCCGCTCAAGGCGCTGGCCGAGGCGCACGAGCTGCCCATTCGGCCGTTGCTGACCGAGTATCAGCAGACGCTGCTGGGGATCCAGGCCTCGGCGTCGGACGACTGCGTGCGGATATTGACGGAAACCGGCGCGAGCTTTCAGGAGACGCGGGAAAAGGTCCGCAAGCTGCGGGAGTCGCTCGACCAAAAGGCGGTTGGTCTGGTACGGCAGGCACGGCTGGCGATCGAGCAGGCCTGGCCGCGGCTTTTGGCCCGCGGCCCCGCGCCGGGAGTTGCCAAAGCGGTGAATGAGCTGAAGGAGCTGCTGGTCTCCGAGCGGTTCGGGGACTCGCTGGGCGAGATCGCCGAGCGAACACAGACCATTCTCGGTAGTTACAAGTCAGCCTATCTCGATCTGTTCGACCGGCGTGCGGAAGCGTACGAGAAGGCCATCGAAGAGGTCAAGAATCGGCCCGAGTGGGAGCCGCTGTCCCGGGGGAACAAGGAAGTAGCCGAGACGCTGTTGGCGCCGTTGGCGGGACGGATCGGGTCCGAAGATGATCGTGCAGCAGTTGCTGACGGCTCGGGGTTGGGCAAAGCCAGCCTGATGGAGATGGAGTCGGACCTGGCGGCGGTCGAAGCTCTCAGGGCAACGGCGCTGGTAAAGCTGCAAGAATTGGCGCTGGGCGGCGGGCAGCAGGCGCCCGTGCAGCGGGTGCGGGTGTCGGCCTTATTCAATCGGCCCATCCAGACCCAAGAAGATCTGAACGCGGCGCTCGACCAGATCCGTAGCACGCTGCAAAAGCTCGTCGACGAAGGGACGGCGATTATTCTGGAGTAATGCTTAGCCCCCGCGAGATTTTTGAAGACAACATCCGCCCGGCGGAGCTTTTGCTCAAAGTCTACCGGCTGTTGGAGCACGATGCACCCAGCACGGACGGCAAGCTGGTGGGGGCACTGCGGGGGCTGGTGCGGGCCGAAGCGGACGAGGGGCTGATGGTGATCTACAACGAAATCTTTCTGGGGCTGATTCGGGAACGGGCGGAGGTGCCGCCCGCCTCGATCAAGCGGAGCGCTCTTTGCAACCTGCTGCGGCAGTCGGCCGTGACGGCCTGCACGGCCCTGGAGACGTATTTGCCCACGCTATTGCGGAACGAACTGCCGGAGGTGATCAAGCTGCGCGGGCGGGAGTTCGTGCCGAAGGACAAAGAGATCACGGAGCAATTCAAGAACCTTTCGTTCAATCTTGAAGAGTCCGTTCGACTGCTGACCAATCCGGATCCGCTGTACATCGCGAACAAGATGATCAGCTTTGTCAATTTCAGCTACTTGAGCGGCAAGCGGGGGATCCACGTGACGGGGGCACTTTTGGCGCTGGAGAATCCTTGGAAGCAGATTGCCGACAGGCTTCAGCGGGGCGAGGAGGACCTGAAGAAAACGCTCGACGATGCGGTGAACCGCCGCAACGACATCGTCCACCGGGCCGACCGCGAAAAGAAGCGGCCCGAGGGGGCCGCGCAACCGATCGGCTACGCCTGGACCCGCCAGGCCGTGGACACAGTCCGCGTCGTCTGCCTCTGCCTTGACGAGCTTGTGGCAGCGCGGCTGAAGGAGCTACAAGCTCAAGGCAGCATTGTTCAGCTACGGGGAACGATCTGAACTTTATGGTATCGGCAACGAGGGCTCGACGAGGGGACGAATATCGCAGTGGATAACGAGGATCAACGGCAAATGCTGGCAGGAAGGCGCCACGATCGTGGTGGAGTGATCCCAATGTGGGGATGGCTGCAAGAGATAGGCAACTACTTCAGGCATGCATGGCAGCGTCTGCTTATCGCTGCCATATGCCTCGGCCTTGTCATCGCCCGGATCATCTTTCCCACGATTCCAGTTGATTGGATAACGCTAGTGCTGATTGCAATCGCCGCATTTGCTTTGATAGGTCCGAACACGGATGACATTCGGCTCCTTGCGAGAAGGGCATTGCCGTACATCAAGAAGGCAAAGGTTGCTGGGATCGAGGTCGAGTTGAGCGAGGAGATCAGGAAGCTCGCTATCGATGTGGACAAGGTTCAGATCGAGCTTGCGGAAGAGAAACAGCTGATATTGGCCTCGGGCTATCCAGCGGGGGAGACGGAAGTCTTGCAGGAGTTGAAGGTCGCTCCTCGTGCGGCACTCCTATTACTTGGCGCGAAGATCGAGCAGCAAATAATGCTTCAACTTGCCAAGCATCGACTGCGAAAGCAGGGTGAATACGTGCCGATGCACCGAGCCATTGAGATCTGCGTTGAGAATGGTGTCTTCCCCAAGGAGATTCTGAAGCCGTTCAAGGAGTTCTGGAACATTCGCAATCAGGTTGCGCACGGCATGGCCTCTGGTGTGGAAGAGTCGCTGGTGATATCGCTGGTATCGCTCGGTCTCGAAGTTCTGAAGCTCGTTTCAATAGAGGGTGGCGATGGACCAGACTCTCCGAAATAAGCTGCGCAGCGTGGTGACGCAGTGCCGGAAGCTGCTGGAGGAGAGCGTCTCGAAGGAGCTGCAGGGGAAGTTCGGCATCTACGCCGGGGGCAAGAAGGACGCGGTGCAGATCGAGGATGAGGCGCGCTTGTCGCACCTGAGCGACGCTGACCTGGCGGCGCGGCGGGACATCCTGGACCACTTTGAGCATATCCAGGCCCGCGGATTCAAGGCGAAGGACGCCCTGGACCAACTGGTCCGCGAAGTCGCGTTCACCCATCTCAACCGGCTGTGCGCCTACAAGATGATGGAGGCGAGGGAAGTCTACGTGGGCGGCCAGAGATTCCGCGACGCGGTAAGCCGGGGCGTCAACTCGAACGGTGTGAAGTTCTACCTGGCTGACCATCCAGACGACGAGCGGCTGTTCAACACGGGACAGCAGGAACTGGCCTACCGGCATTTTCTCGACTGGCTGGGGGGCCAGTTGTCGGAAGAGATCGGCGTGTTGTTCAACCCCAACGACCCGGCCAATCGGCTCTATCCGCCGCAACGAGTGCTGGACCAGGTGCTCGATTTGTTGAACGAGGGGGACATCAAGCCGGACGAGACCGAGCTTCGCGAAGCCTGGCCGGAGATCTGGACGCAGGACGAGACGATCGGCTGGGTTTACCAGTATTTCACGCCCAAGGAGTTGCGGGACCAGGCGCGCAAGGAGAGTGCCGCCCCACGGAACAGCTACGAGTTGGCGTTCCGGAACCAGTTCTTCACGCCCCGCTACGTGGTCGAGTTCCTGACCGACAACACGCTGGGGTGCATCTGGTACGAGATGCGAAAGGCCGGCACGAGGCTCAAGGACCAGTGTCGCTACATGGTGCGGCGTCCGAGCGAGGTCTTCCTTGCCGAAGGACAATCGCCGCCTGAGCCGACGCAAAACCAGGAAGACTTATCGCAGGAAGAGCTTCTCAAGCAGCCTGTTCACATCCCGCACCGGCCAAAGAAAGACCCTCGTGAGCTTCGCATCCTCGACCCGGCCTGCGGCAGCGGCCACTTCCTGCTCTACTGCTTCGACCTCCTCCTCACGATCTACGAGGAAGCCTACGCTGATCCCGACCTCGGCCCAAAGCTGAAGGAAGACTACCCGACGCTGGATGCATTGCGGTGGGATGTGCCTCGGCTGATCCTCGCCCACAACGTGCACGGCATCGACATCGACCTGCGATGCACGCAGATCGCAGCTCTCGCTCTGTGGCTCAGATGCCAGCGAGCTTATCGAGAGATGGGGCTGAAACAGGACCGACCCAAGATCAGCCGGTCGAATATCGTCTGTGCCGAGCCGATGCCGGGGGACAAGACCCTGCTGGACGAGTTCCTCAAGACGCTGAAACAAGATCGGCTGGAGGCGTTGATTCAGCGCGTCATGCAAGTGCCCGAGGGAGGCCGGGTCCGAGCGACCGAATCGATGGCAGAGAGCCTGACCGAATTGGTGCGGCTCGTCTGGGAGAAGATGCAATTGGCCGGTGAGGCCGGCAGTCTGCTCAAGATCCAAGAAGAGTTGCAGGAGGCCGTTCGAAAGGGGCAGGAGGAATGGGAGGAGAAGCAACCACTGTTCCGCATCACCGAGTTCGGGTTGCGGGAGGAGCCAAAAGAAAGCTATCTCCGCTTTGTGCCCGGGCAGGGCGTGAGTTTTTGGGAGCGAGCCGAGGCGCTCGTCCTGGAGGCTCTGCGGGATTACGCTCGCCATGCTTCCAACGGTGGACGGTTGGAACGTCAGCTGTTCGCTGAGGATGCCGAGCGAGGATTTGCGTTCATCGACATTTGCCGGAAACGCTTCGACGTTGTCCTTATGAATCCGCCGTTTGGTCAGTTTTCCAAGCGATACAAGAGCTATGCCAAACTATCATTCCCATCTTCATACAACGACATTCTGTGTGCATTTACGGAACGGTGGTATTGGTGTCTCACCGTGGATGGCCGCTTGGGAGCTATCACCAGCCGCACACCGTTTTTCATTAGTTCCGCCTCCGGTTGGCGTAATGGTTTTATTCTGCAGCACCGCGGTTTCGCTGTGATGGCTGACCTTGGGGATGGCGTTATGGACGACGCCATGGTCGAAGCCGCTGCCTACGTACTAAGCCGTACGCAGCAGCAAGGACCTTCCGTGTTTTATCGCATGCTTGGCTTGGCGGATCGGGAGGAGGGACTCAAGCAGGCGATCGACGCATTTAAGGCTGGTACTGCGTCCAGCCGATGCTTCTTGTTCGACACGGACTGCTTTCGGGCCATTCCTGATTCACCGTTTGCGTATTGGGTGAATGCGCGACTTGCGGCGCGACTGTGCGGTCTGCCATCCTTTGAGCCATCGGCCGGAAGTATCCGAGTGGGCTTGACGACGCTAGACAACTTTAGGTTTGTACGGGCACTATGGGAAGTGGCGCCTTCACGATTGGGCGTTGACGGTGATTTCTCAGAACAGTCTCAGAAGATGTGGGCACCGCTAGTCATAGGTGGTAAATCGCAGCCGTGGTACTCCCCCTTGCAGGTGTGCGTTAAATGGAAGGACAACGGGAAGGAGATTAGAGAGTATATTAGGGAGCGTGGGTCAGAATCTCGCTGGATTCGCAGTCCTGAGTTTTACTTCCAACCGGGATTCAGTTGGACTCGGCGCGCCGTTCGCTTCATTCCATATGCTATACCGGCTGGATGTATTCCTACTGCCAGTCGATACATGGCGTATCCGCATCCAAAGAAGGAAGTAATTGCGATCGGCATTGGTGCATCCAACACGGCATCTGCGTTTTTGCGATTCTACGGGGAATGGTTTTGTCGTCCTAACTTTCTCGTCGAGAGCGTAAAGGCATTACCGTGGCCTAACCTATCCGCGTCGCTCGTCGAGAGGCTAGATACCCTCGTGCGGCACGAGGTTGATCAGAGAAGACGTGCGTATCAAAATCACGAACCCTATCACGACTTTACTGCTCCTAGCATGATTAGGTCAAATGCCAAAGGAGATGCTGTTACATGTGACCTGTCTAGTTTCATTGGGAAGGAACTCGAACTTGAAATAGCTTCCGCATTTGGAATGTGTCCAGATGAGTATACGGTTCTTGCTACAGATCTTCTCGAGGCGGTCGTTGCAAACAGCACAATGCCGCAAGGACATGATGATGACGAAGATGAAGATGTGGGAGTCGCCAGTGGTGAGGAGGATGTGGTACTTGGGGAGACAGAAATCGCTCGGCGTGAATCGCTAGTGTCGTATTGTGTCGGCGTAGCGTTCGGCCGCTGGGATGTGCGGTTGGCATTAGATCCTGGGCTCATTCGAAAAGTGGCCGGTCCATTTGACCCGCTGCCGGTGTGCTGTCCGGGAATGCTGCAAGGAGGCGATGGCCTCCCAGCGAACAAACCGCCCGAGGGGTATCCCCTTCGCATCGACTGGGACGGCGTTCTTGTCGACGACAACGAGCATGGCGATGACATCGTTGGCCGGGTGCGGGAAGTGCTCGAACTGATCTGGACGGACCGGGCCGAGGCCATCGAAAAGGAGGCGTGCGAGATTCTCGGCGTCAAGGAGCTGCGGGACTACTTCCGCAAGCCGGGCAAGGGGGGCTTCTGGGACGACCACGTGTCCCGGTATTCCAAGAGCCGGCGGAAGGCGCCGATCTACTGGCTGCTCCAGTCGTCGAGGAAGAACTACGCGCTCTGGCTGTACTACCACCGGCTCGACAAGGACCTGCTGTTCAAGGCGCTGGCGAACTACGTCGAGCCCAAGATCCGACTGGAGGAAAGCCGCCTGGCAGCGCTCCGCGGCCAGAAGGCCGGCGCGGCACAGCCGGGGAAGGGCGCCAAGAAGATCGACAAGGACATCGAGACGCTGGAGGACTTGGTCTCCGAGCTGCGGGATTTTGAGGACAAGCTGCGCCGGGCGGCGAACATGCACTTGGAGCCGGACCTCAATGACGGCGTGGTGCTCAATATCGCGCCGCTCCATGAGCTGGTGCCATGGAAAGAGGCCAAGAAGTATTGGCAGGAGCTGCTGGAAGGCAAGTACGAATGGTCGACGATCGGAAAGCAACTGCGAGAGAAAGGGGTGATTTCATGCTGAAATCTCTTGCGCTTCATGGAGTAGGGCCGGTCCATGGCTTAACGGCTTCGCTTGGCGAACGCCTGAATGTTCTGACCGGCGATAACGGCCTGGGGAAGTCCTTTTTGCTCGACGTGTCCTTCTGGGCACTGACCGGTACGTGGCCCGGTGGCCGCGTGGCGATCCCTGAATCCCGGAGAGCACGCCCGAGGATCGAATTCGAGGTCAAGAGCAAAGCAAAATCTGTGCAAAGGAAAGCCGAGTACGACTTCAAGACACAAACATGGAGCCGCCAGGCGGGTCGCCCGCCGATGCCCGGCCTCGTGGTGTACGCGGCCGTGGATGGTGGATTTGCCGTGTGGGACCCCGCCCGTAACTATTGGCGCGATCCACCAACTGGCGCCGCCTTTATCAAGGACCGGCCCGATGCTTACCAGTTCACGCCGAAAGAAGTCGCTGAGGGCCTGCCCGGCAATGGCGGCCAGCTTTGCAACGGCCTGATCCAGGACTGGGTGAGCTGGTACTATCAACGCGCCAGCCGGCCCAATGCCAGTCCTTTCGATTATCTCGAAGGCGTGGTCGATCTCTTGTCGCATCCCTCCGAGCCGCTCAGGGCGGAGGAGCCGCGAAAGGTCTTCGTGGATGACAGCCGCAAGTTTCCCACGCTGGGACTCCCCTATGGAGTCCTTCCCTACCCGCTCTGGTCGGCGGCCATCAAGCGGATTGTAAGCTTCGCCTATTTGATCGTTTGGGCCTGGACCGAACATCTTCAGGCCGCCGAGCTTCGAAAAGAATCGCCCGCGGACCGCTTGATCCTTATTGTCGACGAGATCGAGGCGCACCTGCACCCAAAATGGCAGCGAACAATCCTGCCGGCCGTATTGAACGTGGTTGAAAAGCTCCGGGCGGACATCGGTGTGCAGATCATTGCCGCGACTCATTCACCGCTGGTGCTGGCCTCCCTCGAGCCATATTTCGACGATAGCATCGACCAGTTCTTTTGCTTCAGCCTTACCGATGACAAAGTCTCATTCGACAACGTTCCCTGGGCCGTACATGGCGACGTTCTGGCCTGGTTGGCATCCGACGTCTTCGGTTTGGAGCAGGCTCGTTCGCGCGAGGCGGAGCGGGTGATTGAAGCCGCGGAAGCCTTTATGCGAGGCGATCCCCCGGGGGAATCGGACGGACTTCGAACGAAGGAACAGATTACCGAAGAATTGCGTAGGATCCTCCCCGGCTTAGACCCCTTCTGGCCGCGATGGATCGTCAAGACGCAATCATGATTCCATGCACCCTGAAAGATGAACCGGAAGACTTTGATGCACGATGCCGAAGGCGAGGCCGCGCCTGGATCGCAGAACATCCTGGCTTCAACCGTCCACGAGACTTCTGGAGCCAGTTCGAGCCGCATATAAGAGCTGCGTTCGGCGGCTTATGTGCGTATTGTGCCATGCTAATCATGAGGGGACAGATTGATCACTTCCGGCCAATTGCCCTGTTGAGGAGCAACGACGAGGCCAGCCTTGCCTATGAATGGAGCAATCTCCGTTACGGAGAGGCCGTTCTGAATGGCAAGAAGTGGAAGCACGTCGTTCTGGACCCATTTGACGTCCAAGAAGGATGGTTCGAGATCCTGCTGCCTTCGCTTCAACTTCATGCCACCGACATGGTTCCCGTGGCGCTGCGCGAGCTGGCCGCGTTTACGATTACAAAACTGGGGCTGCGCGATGGGGAGGTCGTTATTCGTTATCGTCGGGAATGGTTCAAGATGTATCAGAATCGCGAGCTGAGCCTTAGCGGCTTGCGAAACGTGGCGCCTCAAATCGCCGACGCCGTCGAAAGTGATTTGCGGAACGGCAAGGATTGGCGCGTGACCGAGGGCGGGGGATGAAAAACTACTAAAGGGGGACCGGAGCGCGATTCACCTGTGAATATGGAGTGTTTTGAGATGAAGATTGGGTTCTCAACCGGGAGTCTGGCGCTCGGCGACTTTCGACGTGGTCTGGAGATGGCCCGCAGCGAGCGGATCAAGGCGATTGAGCTTTCGGCATTGCGTGAAGCGGAACTGGACCCGCTGCTCGATTCCCTCGATTCGCTTGAGGAGCAACTCAGGCCGTTCGAGTACGTTTCCTTCCACGCCCCAAGTCGGTTGGAGAAGCTGTCAGAGGCGCAACTGGTGGACAAGCTTCAGATGGTCGCCGACAGGGGGTGGGCCATCATCATCCATCCCGATGTGATCCATGACGTGCGCCTGTGGCGGCCGCTCGGTGCAGCGGTCTGCATCGAGAACATGGACCGCCGGAAGGAGATCGGGCGAACCGCGGCCCAACTCCAGCGGTTCTTTGCAGAGTTGCCGGACGCCACGTTCTGCTTCGACGTGGGCCACGCACGCCAGGTCGATCCCACGATGCAGGAGGCAGAGACGTTTCTTCGCTGCTTCGGAAACCGCCTGCGACAGATTCACATGAGCTACGTCAATTCACGAAGCGGGCATGAGCGGCTCAACTTTGACAGCCTCGTGGCGTTCCGGCGGATCGCCCATTGGCTCAAGGACTCGGTTCCCGTGATCCTTGAGACGCCCGTTGCCACGGAGGCGATTGAGGAGGAGGTGTCCGCTGCCGAGAGCGTGTTCCACGATCTCGACAACGGTGAGAAGCGCAGGGGAGAAGACGGACGAACGAAGATCTCACGCAAAGGCGCCAAGGCGCAAAGAGGACGCCCTTCGTCTGGAGATAGCGAGGAGGGGACATGAACTTCGGCGAATCGCTTGCGTACTGGTACTTTCGTCTGAATGGCTTCTTCGTCCTGCCCAATTTCGTGCTCCATCATCCCAATCCACTGAGGAAGGAAACTGCCGACGTCGATTTGTTGGCGGTTCGTTTTCCCCACGTCTTCGAAAAGATCGGTGGTCAGCTCAGCGATTGGGACAACGCACGCTTCGCCCAATGGGGCGTCGATCACGACAGGCAAATCGTCTGTGTCTTATGCGAAGTGAAGACGGGCTACTATGCTAAGGAGGCAGTGCGTCGTTCGTTCGATCCAGACAGAATGGAATATGCCGTTCGTCGAATAGGCGTTTTGCCGAAAGGGGCCGCTGCTCATGTCTGCGAGCAACTCGCACGTGAATCAGTCGTTCACCGCGGGAACCATTCCTTTGTAAAGGTGTTGATGGCAAGAGCGAATCGCCAGCGAAGTAACCTATCGCAGGGCAGGCTGGCAACGGCGTCCTATTGCACGATCGACCTCGAGGAGGCGATCGGATTCATTCGTCAGCGCATGGAGCGATACCGACCGGAAAAGATGAGGGGACGGATGTTCTTTCCGTCGGAGTTGATTCAGTACTTGGCCTGGGAGGCTGGTGTTCAGATAGACGACGAAATACTTGAAGAGGATCGCTAAGCGATGGCAGGCGTCGCCACCGAATACGTTCGTCAATTGATTGCCAAGCAGGTGGAGGACCACCGGCTGGTGGTCTGGTACGACCCGGAGGGCGCGTACGGCGAGGTCGCGGGGGAAATCGCCATTCCCAACACGAAGATAGTGAGGTACGAGGGGAGCTTTTTTCGGCTTCGCCGTGAAATCGAGCCACTGCTGAATGGCCCGCAGCCGCCGCGGCTGGTGGTCTATGTGCCGATGGCCCAGGGCGAGACGCATGACGCCCTGGTCGAGCTGGAAGCGGCGGGCGTGGTGATGCAGCCGGGGCAGCAACCGCCCAACCGGAATACACGCCTGGCGATCGTGGGGCGCAACGCGCTTCGGCCGATCCTGGGGGACGAAACGGCGGGAGCGATCGAGAAACAGGCCGAGGCGGGCAAGCTGACGCTCGCCGAGCTCAACGCGCTGGGGAACAAGGGGGGCGAAATCTCGACGGGCGTTCTGGCCCTCGTGTTTGGCAGCGGGAACCCGCAGGATGTGGCTTTGGGCTTCCTGAACAGCGACCGGTTCGACGATGCTGTTCGACAGAAGTCGGCCGCGGGGCAGCTCGCGACGCTGCTGGAAAACTCGTTCGACGTCGAACTGGCTTCAGACGCTCCGCTGGCCGGCAGCCGGGAGAAACTGGCCCGGCATGTCCTGCTGACGGACTTGGTCCAGCGACTGGGCTCGTCGGTACCGGGGGCGCTGGAATCGGTGAGCGTGGCGGCCACGGCCAGCGGGATCGACGCCTGTGGGCGCCTGGCGGAGACGTGGCGGCAATTGCGGGACTACCGCGAGGGTTACGTGGCGGCCGCCAGCAAAGTTGAGCAAGAATTCTCAATCGACCGGATCGAGTTCGATCCCGCCGCAATCGCCGGCGCGGAAACGTTCCTGGCCGGCGAGCGGGTTCTGATCCGGCACGTCGAGCGGCAACTTTTGCAAGCAGCCGACGAAAAACTGCTGGAGCTGGCCCAGTCGAGGCTGTCGGCGTTCTGGGCCGGCGCGAACCCGGTGATCCAGGCGCACTGGGCCCTGGTGGCCACGGCGGCCGAGGTGCTATTGGAGGCCGACCGGGTGGCTGGCGCGCTCAAGCAGCCGCCGACGACTATGGCCGCCCTAGTCGAGGCGTATGCGGGCGGCACGTGGCCATGGTGCCTGCTCGACACCCACCACCGGCAGATGGAAAGCCGCTGGCACAATTTCGACCCGAGCGAAGGGCATGCCGGGCTGGAAAAGCTGATGGTGAAAGCACGGCAGCGGTACGGCGAGGTCGGCTCGCAACTGGCCCGGCACTTTGTCGGGGTGTACCAGAAGGCCGGGCATCCGATCGAGAGGGTTTTACGGCAGCGGGATGTGTTCGAAAAGCGGGTGAAGCCGAAGCTGGGCGAGGGGAAGGCCGCCTACGTTTGGGTCGACGCGCTGCGGTTCGAAATGGCCCGGCAACTGTGCGAGGTGCTGCGGGACGACTTTGATCTGACAATCCAGCCGGCCCTGGCGACGGTGCCGACGATCACGGAGATCGGCATGGCGTCGCTGTTGCCCAAGGCCGCCGGAGGGAGGGTAGTTGAGGCGGGTGGCGGGAAACTGGCGCTGTCGATCGAAGGGAGCCTGATCAAGGACCGGAAGGACCGCGTGGCTTTCCTGAAGCAGCACGCGGGCGCGAGAGTGTTCGATGCCAGGCTCGACGACCTGTTGCCCAAGGCGTCGAAAAAAGTGCGCGACGGCGTCAAGGACGCCCAGTTGGTGCTGATCACGTCGCAGGAGATCGACGAGCTGTGCGAGAAGGACAATATCGCCCAGGCGCGGCGGCAGATGGACGGCGTGCTGGTTGACCTTCGGCGGGCAGTCCGCGTGTTGAGCAACGAGCTGGGCATCGGCACGATCATCCTGGCCGCCGATCACGGACACCTGTTCGGCGAGGAAATCAGCGACGACATGAAGATCGAAGCCCCCGGGGGCGAGACGGCCGATTTGCACCGGCGGGTGTGGGTGGGCGTGGGGGGAACTTCCGAGCCGTCTTACCTGCGGACTTCGCTTGCCTCGCTGGGGGTCGAGAGCGAGCTGGACATCGCCACTCCCTGGACGTTTGCCTGCTTCAAGTCGAAGGGGGGCGCCCGGGCCTATTTCCACGGGGGCATGTCGCCCCAGGAGCTGATCGTGCCGGTAGTGGTGATGATGTCGGCCGCGAGGCCCGCGGGGCCGCCCGCCCAAATCTTCTGGACATTGACTCCCGGCACGGCGAAACTGACCACGCGGTTCTTCTCCGTCCAGATCGCGGGCACGCAGGCGGAAAGCAGCCTGTTTGGCTTCGAGGCGCCAAAAGTGCGGATAGAAATCCGGGCCAATAAGAAGTGCGTGTCCGTCCCGGTCAGCGCGTCGTACGGGTTCGAGGACGCCACCGGAGAGGTGAAACTGCGCTTGGCCGAAAGGGATCCGAAGCGAATCGATCCCAACACGGTGACGGTGATGCTGGCGGAGGACGTGCCGCAAAAGACGGTAGGCGTGTACCTGGTCGATGCCGCGACGGGCGCGGAACTGGCCAGGCTCGACGCGATCGAAGTGGCCATCTCCATTTGAAGGGGCGCTTGCATGCCGCAACTCGACAAGAAGGCCGCGTCGGTGTTCGCCGGGAAGGTGGTCCGCAAGGACCTCGTCCGCAAGGTGAAGGTCGGCGCAAACGTGCCGGTGTTCGTGCTGGAGTACCTGCTCGGCAAGTACTGCGCCACGGATGATTCCGCGGCCATTGACGCGGGGCTGCGCGTGGTCAACACGACGCTGACGGAGAATTTCGTCCGTCCGGACGAAGCCAACGCGGTGCAATCGAGGGTGAAGGACAAGGGCAAGTACACGCTGATCGACAAGGTGAAGGTCCGCTACCTGTCGGACGACGACAAGCACTGGGCCGAGCTGGTGAATTTTGGGCACAACCACGTCCACGTGCCGGAGCGCTACCTGCGGGACTACGACCGGCTGCTGATGGGGGGGATCTGGGCCCAGATCGATATCCGGCACCAGTACGACGAGGACCAGAAGGGGAAGCGGAGCCCTTTCTGGATCGACAGCCTCAAGCCGATCCAGCTTGCCAGTTTCGATCTGGACGAGTACCGGACCTGCCGGCGCGAGTTCACGGCCGATGAGTGGATCGACCTCTTGCTGCGGACGATCGGGCTGGAGCCGTCGCACTTTGCTCGCCGGCTGAAGCTGTTGTTCCTGGCGCGGCTGCTGCCGCTTTGCGAGCACAACTACAACCTGGTGGAACTGGGGCCGCGGGGGACCGGCAAGAGCTACGCCTACCAGGAGCTTTCGCCGTACGCGATCCTGCTGACGGGGCCGACGACGGTGGCGAACCTGTTTTACAACATGGCGACGGGCAAGATGGGGCTGGTGGGGATCTGGGACGCGATCGGCTTCGACGAGGTGGCCGATCTGCAGAAGATGCCGAAGGAAGTGGTGACGACGCTGAAGACGTACTGCGAATCGGGCATGTTCGCGCGCGGCAAGGACGCCCTGTCGGGGATGGCCTCGATTGCGATGTTCGGCAACACGAACCAGCCGGTCGAGGTGATGGTCCGTTCGTCGCACCTGTTCATGCCGATGCCGGACGTTATCCGGGAGGACATGGCGTTTATCGACCGGCTGCACTTTTACGTGCCGGGGTGGGAAGTGCCCAAGATGCGGGTCGAGTTTTTTACCGACCATTACGGGTTCGTGGTGGATTACCTGGCCGAGGCGCTGCGGGAGCTGCGGAAGCACAACTTCACGGAGGTGATCGACCGGTATTTTTCGCTGGGCGGGCACCTGAACGCGCGGGACGTGAAGGCGGTGCGCAAGACGGTGTCGGGCCTGGTGAAGCTGGTGTACCCGCACGGGGAGGTGACGCGGGACGACGTGGCGGAGCTGGTCGAGGCGGCGCTGGAGGGGCGGCGGCGGGTCAAGGAGCAACTGAAGAAGATGGGCTCGTTCGAGTACCACCAGACGTCGTTTTCGTATATCGACAACGAGACGAGGGAGGAGCGGTTCGTGGGGGTGCCCGAGCAGGGAGGCCGGGACATGATCTCGACCGACCCGCTTTCTCCGGGGTCGATCTACACGGCCTCGGTCGACGACCAGGGGAAGGTGGGGCTGTACCGGCTGGAAGTGGGGTGCTCGCCCGGCACGGGGAAACTGAAGATCGCGGGTGGGGTGGATGGGGTAATGAAGGAGTCGATCCAGCGGGCGTTTGCGTACCTGGCTGGGCACAAGCCGCAGATGGGGGTGGCGCAGCAGATCGACACGACGGACTTCCACGTCGAGGCGATCGACCTGTTGAGCAACCACGTGCCGTGCGAGGCGGGGATTGCCCTGGTCGTGGCGGTGTATTCGGCGATCAAGAGGCACTCGGTGCAGTCGGGGCTGGTGATCCTGGGCGACCTGAGCATCCAGGGGAACATCAAGCCGGTGAAATCGCTGGCCGAGCCGTTGCAGGTGGCGATGGACAACGGCGCCCGGCGGGCTTTAGTTCCGCTGGAGAACAAGCGGAATTTCCTGGAGGTGGCGGGAGACATCGTGGAGCGGGTGGATCCGATATTTTATTCCGACCCGATGATGGCGGCGATGAAGGGGCTGGGGATGGTGTGATTCCCGCGCAATGAACGTGGCAATGCCTGAAGAAAACGCTCATGACGTTGTTTACATCCCGATCCCGTTCGGCCTAGTGGGACAATGGTTGCAGTCCGAGCGGTGGAAGCAGAACGACTCCTCCTTTAAAAAAGCTTAACACCGGCCTCAATAACTGGGACGGTCGCTGGTCCATGTTGCAATGGGTGACGGAGAAGGTTGTCGAGGATCACGCAGTCGCGAGCGAAGCTCCTCGGAACTACATGAGGGATGTGAGCCTCGAATACCACCTGACGTTTTGGTTCCTGCCGGCCCGGCTTTGCTACGACACCATTGCGTATCTCGCTGTCCAAATGGTAGCGGACGGCGACCGTGGGAAGCTGTCTGCGCTCAGCTTCAACGATCTCTCTGGAGCCAAAGAAAAAGCCGCTTTCCGGGACATCACGAAGAACGTCCTGAGGATCGTAAAGGAAGCGAAGCACACCTTTGTTGAACTGAAAACCATCCGAGACAGCTTGGTTCATTTTGTTGGACGCCCAGGAAATGAGGTTGAAGCGCCGAAACGGATCAACATCAATTTCTCTAACGTCGAAGGCGTGAAGTTTACAGTGCAAGCATCTCGCTTCGCGGACGAATATGGCTCCGTTGACAAATGGCCTGTTCGGCAAACGCTGCGCAAGCACTTTCGGCTTCTTTACGAAATCGCCGGGCGGCTTGAGTGTTGCTTTCTGGACCACACTGCCATGGAAAAGCTGCCAGGAGCCTACCGATTCATGAGGCGGTCAATGTTCGATTTCCTCGATGTTGCCAATGTCGAGGATTTCAGTCACCCGAAATGGGCAAAGAGCGATATCGACGCGCAGTGATTTGCGCGCGATGCGGCTAGTAACTTTGATGGAGCCTTTGTGGCCAAGCGAATCAATCCGTCGAATCTGAGGTCGCCGGCGCAGATCGGGCAGGCTTGCCGGCTGGATGACCTGGATGGCTGGTTTGCAGACGAGTTGCGCGCGGTGAAGGACGCGGCGGTCCAAAGGGCCGTGCGGGACGTGGCGTCGAATCTCGATGCGTTCGTCCAATGGCCGCGGGAGGCGGTGCTGCTGTGGCCGGGCTGCTGCCGGACGAGCAAGTACCACTGCTACCCGGAGGCGATCAAAGTCTCGGCCAAGGCGGCCAAGATTCGGCTTGATACGCGTAGCAACGGCCCGGCAGTCGTCGCGTTTTTGCACGGTGGCGGAAAACGGCCGTTGCGGGAAGGCAGCCGGAATCAGTGGTCGATCCATCATCTGTACTTCGGCAGGTTTCCGTAGACCGGCAGGACCGAGACGTTGCACGCGGCCAAGGACGGAAGCCATTTTACGCAGAGCGCGGGGGTGGTGGCCGTACACCCGATCGCCGACGCAGCATGCGACGAGTTCGCGTGCTTTGCCTGGCTGCTCAGGGCCGAGGCCTTCAAGCGGTCCGGACCACGTGTTCGATGCCGGCGAGCATGACGAGTATGGGTTCGCGCCGCCGAGAACGTGCGAGGTTATTCGGATGCCGACGAGCGTGTAGAGGCAGGAAGACCGATGGGGCGATGAGGCGATCAGGGCGATGGGGCGATGGGGGGAAGGGGGGGAGGCTTCCAGGGACTGAAGTGCCTGGCAACGTCCGCGCGCCCTACGGGCGAAAAAGGAAAGGGGGGGAGGCTTCCAGGGACTGAAGTCCCTGGCAACGATCGTGCGCCCTTCGGGCGAAGAAGGGTCCGGCTACGGGTACACCCAGTGGTCAGTGGTTCCGCCGGAGGCGGACTTGCACACAGGTCCACCGGAGGCGGACTTGCAGCACAGGTCCACCGGAGGCGGACTTGCAGCACAGGTCCACCGGAGGCGGACTTTCAGCGACGGGCCAGACGACTGGAACTCCTCTGCTTGTCGTTCTTCGCGTGCTTGGGCACAATGGACCACGTTGGTCCCGCGACCAACCCGCCCCGCTACACAGGACAGGGAATACGGGACAGGGGACAGGGGACAGGGGACAGGGGAAAACATACGCTTGCCTTCCTAGGGAATCTCCGCCGATGACCGGTTCGCTCGCCCCGGATGATGTTCAGTCGTCGATCGCTCTGCTCAAGACGGCCGTGGCCAACGGGCGGCTTAGCGCGTCGGCCGCCCAGAACATCCATGCCTGGCTGACGGAGCCGCGCTATGCCGACTACGCCCGGCAGGTCGCCGAGCACCTGGCCGCCGGCAAGTGGCAGCAACTGGACGATGTCTTCTGGACGGTCATCCCCTTCGGAACCGGCGGGCGGCGGGGCAAGATGTACGCAATCGGCTCGAACGCCATCAACGACCGCACCATCGGCGAAAGCGCCCAGGGCCTGGCCGCCTACGCCAGCGAGCAACACACGGCGGACGGGCCGCTGGCGTGCGCGATCGCCTACGATACGCGGCACCAGTCGCGGCACTTCGCCGAGCTGTGCGCCGAGGTGATGGCCGCCAACGGTTTCGTCGTTCATTTTCTCGACGGCTATCGCAGCACGCCCGAGCTGTCGTTTGCCGTGCGTCACCAGCGGTGCTCGTGCGGCATCATGGTCACGGCCAGCCATAATCCTCCCAGCGACAACGCGGTCAAGGCCTATTGGTCGACCGGCGGCCAGTTGCTGCCCCCACACGACCAGGGCGTGATCGACAAGGTCATGAACGTGACGACGATCGAGCGCGTGCCGTTTGCCGACGCGCTGGCGCGCGGCCAGGTGAGATACTGCCAGGAGGAGGTCGATCCGCTCTATCTGCGGGCCGTACAGGCGCAGGGACTGCCGGGGCCGCGGCACTTGAAGGTGCTCTACTCGCCCATGCACGGAGTGGGGGCGTCGAACGTCTGCCCGGTGCTCGCCGAAGCCGGTTTTAACCAGGTCGAGGTGTTCGGGCCGCATGCCGCGCCCGACGGCGATTTTCCAAATGTTCCGGACCACGTCGCCAACCCCGAAAACCCGGCCACGTTCGACGCCATGATCGAGCACGCCCGCAAGACCGGCGCCGACATCATCCTCTCCACCGATCCGGACGCCGACCGCCTCGGCTGCGCCGCGCCCCTGGTCCCCGGCGGAGACTGGCAAACCTTCACGGGAAACCAGATCGGCGCCCTGTTGACCGAGCACCTCCTCGAAGGCCGCAAATACGCGGGCGTCCTTTCCCAGCGTGATTACGTGGTCAAGACGCTGGTCACCAGCGAGGTGATTCGCCGCATCGCCGACTCCTACGACGTCCGCACGTTTGGCGACCTGCAAGTCGGCTTCAAATGGATCGCGGGCGTCATCGACGCCGTCGGCCCGGAGCACTTCCTGCTCGGCGTCGAAGAATCGCACGGCTACCTGGCCGGCACCTATGCCCGCGACAAGGACGCCGCCGTCGCCGCCCTGCTGATGGCCGAGCTGGCGGCCCGCGCCAAGGCCGCCGGGCAGACCTTGCACCAGAAGCTCGATGCCTTGTACTGGCAGCATGGCTGCCACGCGGAGCGGACCGTTTCCAAGACCATGCCCGGCAGCAAGGGCATGGCCCGCATGCAGTTGCTCATGACGGCGCTGCGGCACGAGCCGCCCCGAACCCTGGCCGGCCTCAAGGTGCGGCAGTGCCGCGACTACCAACAGCGCCTGGTCCGCACCGCCGCTGGCCCGCCGAGCCCGCTCGAAGGACCCCAGGCCGACATGGTGGTCTTCGACCTGGCGGCCGAGGGCAACTACGTGGCCGTCCGCCCGTCGGGCACGGAGCCCAAGGTCAAGTTCTACCTGTTCGCCTACGAGCCGCCCGAAATGCTGGCCGACCTGGAGCTGACCAAGGCCCAGTTGGCGGGCCGCCTGGACCACCTCCAGCGCGATCTGTTCGCCATGGCCGAGTAATACATGTGTCATTTGTCATTTGGTCATTGGTCATTGGTCATTGGTCATTTGTCATTCGTCATTCGCAACCCCACGATCCAATCTTCCGCAGAATCTGTGGGTGGGTTCGGTTAAACAATGAGCTTCTGCGGGATCTGCAGGTGTAGGTAGAGATCGAAAGTACGGGTTCCTCTTCTCTGCTCGGGGAGATGTTGGTGCCGGGCATTGACTTTGAAGCCGTGCGGTCTGAAGTGTCCATGGCCCAGGTCCTGAAACTGTTGGGGTTTGTCCCAGGGCGGAGCAAGGGGGATCAAGTGCGAGGACCTTGTCCTGTACATCGGTCCGCGTCGCCACGAAGTCGGCCTTTCTCGGCAAATCTTGGCGAAAACGCCTATCGCTGCTTCCGTTGTGGTTCCGGAGGAAATCAACTGGACCTTTGGGCGGCAGCCACCAAGACAAGCCTCCACGATGCAACCATTGACCTTTGCGAGAAGCTTCATTTGGAGGTCCCGTGGATTCATCGATGGTGAATGGTTCACGCGTCCTTCCCGCTCGACACCGGCAAGCAGAGAAGAGGAACCCGTACTATGGCGCCGGAAAACCACCTGTGGATCCAGGCAGCCGTTTTTTGAGGTCGAAATCTTAAGAGGGCTTGATACGCAGCGCAGCTCGGGGAAAAAGGGGGCTTCCATGCCCGAAATCGTTAAGAGACCACCCACAGATTCTGCTGAGGAGGCAGGAAATAGGAGACCAGTGACCAGTGACCAGTGACCAGTGACACCAGTGACCAGTGACCAGTGACCAGTGACCAATTCATGTCCGATACAATCGAGCCGGCCGGCGAGCCGGCTGCGGAAAACGAAAACGAGGAACCCGGCCAGCTCGGCTTTCGCCTGGCGGCGGCCAAGGTCCGCGAGTTTCCCCAGTCGCCGGGCGTCTACCTGATGAAAGACTCCGCCGGCCGCGTGATCTACGTCGGCAAGGCCAAGAACCTGCGGGCCCGGGCCGGCAGTTACTTTCTCAAGGCGGCGGCGGACGAGCGGCGGACCGGCGACCTGATGCGCGAGGTCGCCGACATCGACTTTATCGAGTCCGACAGCGAGGTCGATGCGCTGTTGGTCGAGGCCCGGCTGATCAAGGACGTGCAGCCCAAGTTCAACCAGGAGCTCAAGGACGACAAGACCTTTCCTTACCTGGAAATCTTCGTCCGCGAGGATTTTCCCCGCGTCGAGTTCACCCGCGAGCCCAAACAGCGCGGCACCAAGCTCTATGGGCCCTTTGCCAGCGCGGGCAGCCTGCGGGGCGCGATCCAGGTGCTGCAAAAGATCTTCAAGTTCCGCACCTGCGGCCTCGACATCGACGAGGGGGACGAAAAGTGGCGCTGGTTCAGGCCTTGCCTGCTGGCCAGCATCAACCAGTGTACCGCGCCTTGCAACCTGCGGATCTCCCGCGAGGAATATCGCCGCGACATCGCCCGGCTGAGGATGTTCCTGGAAGGCAAGAAGGACAAGCTGCTCCGCCAGATGCGCAAGGAAATGGCCGAGGCCTCGAAGCAGCTCCGCTTCGAGCAGGCGGCCCGGCTGCGCGACGAGATCCAGATGCTGGAGAACCTCGACCGCCGCGGCGAGCTGGACACGCACGTGCAGCCGGAGGTCTTTTACATCGATCCCAAAAAAGGCCTGGCCGGGCTCAAGAAGGTGCTGCGGCTCGACAAGCAGCCCCGCACGATCGAAGGCGTCGACATTGCCCACCTGGGAGGCGGAGAGACCGTGGCCAGCCTCGTGCAATTCATCGACGGGCTGCCCTTCAAGCCGGGCTACAAGCGCTACAAGATCCGGGGCGTGGCGGGAGTCGACGACTTCGCCAGCATCCACGAAGTGGTCGCCCGCCGCTTCCAGCGCCTGGACGCCGAAGGCGAAACCTTTCCAGACATCCTGTTGATCGATGGTGGCAAGGGCCAGTTGAGCGCCGGCCTGGCCGCCTTTGAAGCCTTGGGCCTCCAGCCGCCGACTGTGCTCTCGCTGGCGAAGCGCGAGGAGGAGCTGTACGTCGCCGGTCACGATGAGCCCTTGCGGCTCAGCCGCCACGCTTACGCGCTGCGGTTGCTGCAGTACGTCCGCGACGAGGCGCATCGTTTCGCGCAGCACTACCACCACATCCTCCGCCGCAAGTCGACCCTCGGCGACTGACGGCGTGAAGCCTCGGGGTAGGAGAAATCGGGACGAAGACTGGGGCACGCTGACGCTTTGCCGCCAGCCACCCGGAGACGAGAGGTGTCGGCCCAGAACTCTGGCGAGTCGCCTTCCTCCTTCCTCCTTCTGCCGCAACAGATTACCCGGTCTTTGGTTACGCACGGCCCATTTTTTCTTTGTCAAAATAGTTGCAATCCAATGCGGAGCTGCTACACTCCGTATTCGTGGGTTTTAGACCCAAATGAGCTGAAAAGCAGGTATTTTTAGGGAAAAACAGCCCAATTAGACGGAGCGTGAAACGCAGCGGCTAGGGAGGCGCCGACCACCAACAGTCGCCCAACGCGGCCTGCCATATCGGCCCCTGACGAGCTGTCGGCCCCTGACGAGCATCGCGTGACCGCCCCCGATGAGTTCATCCTCGGCGAATTTCAGCGGACCTTCGACGAGCGGTATCGCCTGAGCATCCCCAGCGAACTGATGGCGGGGCTTGGGCCACGGCAAGTGGAGTGCATCCTGGCCAAAGAGCGGCCCGGCTGCTTGAGCTTATGGAACGCGGCCGTATGGCAAGCCAAGCTGGACGCCGGCGTCGACCTGGTCAAAGCCAAGATGCGGGCCGGTCGCCTGGAAGGTCAGCTCGGGCAGGTGCAGTTGCTGGGCCGCCTGCTTTCGACCCGGCACCGCAGGGTGTCGCTGGCCGCCCGCGGCCGGTTGATCGTGCCGGAAGGCTTTCGCGAGTTCTTGCACGCCGATCCGGGCAGCGACGTGCTGCTGGTCGGCGCGGCGGTGTGTATCGAGATCTGGAACCCGGCCGCCTGGCGAGCGTACCTGGAGCGGCGCATGCCTCGCTTCCGGAGGCTGTTTGATCGCTTATCGAGCTAAGAAGCCAATCGAGCCAACAAGCCAATCGAGCTAAGGAGTCAAGCCAGCCAGCGCCCATGCCCGGTCGGGAGAAGAGTTTTCCTGTTTTCTCCCACCTGTTGTCACCCGGTTGGGAAACAAGCTTCCATGGATTGGATCTCATGGCATGGATGCCACAATTTTCTTCCTTCCGGCCGGGCATGGTTTTTCAGTCAAGAGGCAGCGTGCCTATTCGGCGGGCGGGCGCTCGCCTGATTCGCCGCTTGCCGCGGGACGCTTTTGCACGGCGATGTAGGCGAGCCGCAGCTCGTGCAGCAGGCTTTCCAAAAGAAGGCTCTCCTGCTGGGTCCGGTTGCCTGCTGTCTTTTGCTCCAGCATCTGTAGCGTGTCGATGAAGTGCTTCGCCTCGACCAGGTCGATCTCGGCCTTGCCCGTCAGAGGGTGCGCGATCTGCCCCAGGGACACCATCGCCTGGGTGGCCAGGGTGGTCAAAAGCACCGGCAGGCTGGCCGGCGGCATCTCGCCCGCGGCAGCCCGCATCTCGCCCGCGGCGGCCTGGCCGGGTTGCTGCTGCGACTCCTGCTTGCGCTCCAGTTGTTCCTTCTCGCGCTGGACCTGAGTCTTCCAGTCCTCGTCGATGATGATCTTGGGCTTTTCGCCTGGTTGGTCCGCCATGCTCACTTCTCCACGTCGTGTGCCACTGCTTGGAGAGGCCGACGTGTCGGCCGCCAGAAGCAGCGCGCCCGTTCACGTTGGGTTAATCGTCCTCCAACTCCGGGTCGCTGTCCGGAATCAATTCCAATTCCTTGGCCCGTTCGGCCCGTGAGGCATGCCGGTCGATGGCCGCGGCGATAAAGCCGGCAAACAAGGGCTGCGGCGCCGTCGGCTTGCTCTTGAACTCAGGATGAAACTGGACCGCCACGAACCACGGATGCCCGGCCAACTCGATGATCTCCACCAGCGAGTCGTCCGGGCTGGCCCCGGCAACCGACATGCCGTGGGCCGCGAATTGCTGCCGGTACACGTTGTTGAACTCGTAGCGGTGCCGGTGCCGCTCGCGGACGATCGTCTCGCCATAACATGCGGCCGCTTTGCTGGCCGGATCGAGCCGGGCCTCTTGCAGTCCCAGCCGCATCGTGCCCCCCTTGTCGATGATCGACTTCTGCTCGTCCAACAGGCAGATCACCGGGTGCGCCGTGTCCTTGTTGAATTCGGTCGATTGGGCACCCTCGAGTCCAACCACGTTGCGGGCAAACTCGATCACCGCGCACTGCATCCCCAGGCAGATCCCCAGGAAGGGGATCTCGCGCTGCCGGGCGAAACGGATCGCTTCCACCTTGCCTTCGATGCCGCGTTCGCCGAACCCGCCCGGCACGATCAGGCCGTCGTAGCCGGCCAGCAGCCGCTCCGGGCCTTCCCGCTCGACTTCCTCGCTCTGGATGCGTTGGATGCGGATCTGCGCCAGGTTGGCGATTCCCGCGTGGTCCAACGCCTCGTAGATCGACTTGTAAGCGTCGCGGTGCTCGGCGTATTTGCCCACCACGGCGACGCTGATCTCGTGCTCGGGGTTGCGCAGCTTGTGCAGCAGGTCCCGCCAATCGTCCAATTCCAGCGGCCCGGCCGGCAATCCCAACCGCCGCACGATCAGCTCATCCAGGCCGTTTTCGACCAGGCTGAGCGGCACCTCGTAGATCGAAAAGTCCTTGTCCTTTTCCTCGATCACCGCCTCGATCGGCACGTTGCAGAACATGCTGATCTTCTGGCGGTCGTCCCGGCTCAGGCTCCGCTCGGTGCGGCAGATCAAGATGTCGGGCTGGATGCCGATCTGCCGCAGCAACCCCACCGAGTGCTGCGTGGGCTTGGTCTTCAGCTCGCCGGCCGCCTTTAAGTACGGCACCAGCGTCAGGTGGATGTACAGGCAGTTTTCCTTGCCCACGTCGAGCGCAAACTGGCGGATCGCCTCCAGAAAAGGCTGGCTCTCGATGTCGCCCACCGTGCCGCCGATCTCGGTGATCACCACGTCCACCTCTTCGCCGGCCAGCTTGCGGATGCAGTCCTTGATCTCGTTGGTAATGTGGGGGATCACCTGCACGGTCTTGCCCAAAAACTCGCCCCGCCGTTCCTTGTTGATCACCGCCTGGTAAATCTGCCCCGTCGTGTAGTTCGAATCGCGCGTCAGCGGGCTGTTGGTGAACCGCTCGTAATGCCCCAGGTCCAGGTCCGTTTCGCTGCCGTCGTCCAGCACGTAAACCTCGCCGTGCTGGTAGGGGTTCATCGTGCCGGGATCGACGTTGATGTACGGATCCAGCTTCTGCATCCGGACCCGCAGGCCACGCTGCTCCAGCAGCATCCCGATCGATGCGCTGGTCAACCCCTTGCCCAGCGAGCTCACCACGCCGCCCGTCACAAAAATATGCCTGGTCATCAAAGACTCCGTCCTGCGAAGGTGCTGGAGCGTCCCTGCCGGCCGCCGGAACACGAAAACCGGCCGCCGAACACGTGGAAACACCCATTCTATCGTGCTAGCACCCGCTCGACAAAGGCCCGGTAGTCGTGCGGCGTGTCGATGCCCGCGGTCGCCTTTTCCACCACCGCCACCACGATTGTATGCCCCGCCTCCAGAAAGCGCAACTGCTCCAGCTTCTCCAGTTGCTCCAGCCGCGACGCGGGAATTGCCGCCAAATCCAACAGAAAATCCCGGCGGTAGGCGTACAAGCCGATGTGCTGGTAAAAACAGGGCGGCTCCCGCGCGAGCAACTCGTCTTGCCACTCCCGGGCATGCGGAATCGGGCTGCGGCTGAAGTACATCGCCCGGCCCGACCCGTCAAAAACCACCTTCACGCACGATGGATCCAGCAACTGCTCCCGCTTGCGAATCGGGGCCGCCAGCGTCGATATCCCCACCCCGGGGTTCGCTTCCAGCACCGCAATCGCCGCGTCGATCGATGAACCCGGCAGCTCCGGCTCGTCTCCCTGGACGTTGACCACGATATCGATCCCGGTCGCCCCGGCGCGCCGGGAGAAGGACCGTGCCACCTCGGCCACCCGGTCGGTGCCGCTGGCACAGTCGGCGCTGGTCATCTCGGCCGCTCCCCCGAACGCGCGCACCGCGTTGAAGATATCTTCGTGGTCGGTGGCCACGCACAACCCGCTGGGGCGCCGCGCCGTGGCTGCCGACTCATAAGTGTGCTGGATCAGCGGCTTGCCCGTCTCCCGCAGCAGCAGCTTGCGGGGAAGCCGGGTCGACGCCAGCCGGGCCGGGATCACGATAAAGCTGGTCACCCCCCCCTGGACGGACTGTTTGGCGGTTTCCATGAGCCGGTCCTCCTTGACGGTCCTACAGGGTGCCTCGCCGGCCATGGCGGTCGGCCCGCCGCCGCCGACTTGGTAGAACGGAATTTCATTCCGTTATCGAATTCGACCGTAATCCATACCATTCCCACGCATGCCAGGGTAGACCGGACGGCCGGATCGGCGATAATTGGCCAACTCGCGGCTGGGTGGCGGGCCCACGGCCGGGGCGAGCTAAACTTGCCGGGAGGACCACCTTTTCATGTGTGGCATTGTGGGGTACGTAGGACGGGGCGAGGCGGTTGATTTCCTGCTCCGCGGGCTGCGCCGGCTGGAATACCGCGGCTACGACAGCTCCGGGGTGGCCACCGTCGCCCGCCAGGGGCGGCTGGCGGTCACCAAGGCCGCCGGACGGCTCGACCGGTTGATCTCCAAGCTCGCCGATGCCCCGGTGGCCGGTCACGTCGGCCTGGGGCACACCCGCTGGGCCACGCACGGCCCGGCCACCGACGAGAACGCCCACCCCCACTTGGGCGGAAACCAGGTGGTCGCCGTGGTGCACAACGGCGTCATCGACAACTACCTGCCGCTCAAGAAGCGCCTTGCGAAGCAGGGGTATGAGTTCCTTTCGGCTACCGACAGCGAAGTCATCGCCCACCTCATCGCCAGCCACCTGGAGCAGCAGCCGCCGGCGGGCGGCCTGGCAAAAGCCGAGCACGAGCCGTATGCCCACCTGCTGGCGGCCATCACGTCGGCCTTGAAGCAGTTGCAGGGCACCTACGGCCTGGGGATTGTGTTTCGCGATCACCCCGACGTGCTCTTCGCCGCGCGGCTCGGCAGCCCCTTGGTGGTGGGCGTAGGCACGGACGAACACTTCATCGCCAGCGATGCCTCGCCGCTGGTCGGCTACACCGAAAAGATCGTCTACCTGGCCGATCATGAGCTGGCCATGGTGACCGCCGACACGCTCAAGGTGATCCACCGCGACCAGGGAGAGGTGACTCACGACGTCCGCGTGCTGGCCATCGACGCGGGCGAGGTCGATCTGGGCGGCCACGAACATTACATGCTCAAGGAGATCTTCGAGCAGCCTGAAGCGCTCCGCAACACCATGCGCGGCCGGCTCAGCCTGGACCACGGCACGGCGCACTTCGGCGGCCTGAACCTGACGCCTCAGCAGCTCCGGTCGGTCGACCGCATCCTGCTGACCGCCTGCGGCACGAGCTGGCACGCGGCCCTGGTCGGCGAGTACCTGCTGGAGCAGTTTGCCCGAATCCCGGTCGAGGTCGAGTACGCCAGCGAGCTGCGCTATCGCAATCCGCCGCTGGGCAACCACACGCTGGTGTTCGCGATCACGCAGAGCGGCGAGACGGCCGACACGCTGGCGGCGGTGCGCGAAATGAAGCGGCAGGGGCACCCCACGCTGGCCATTTGCAACGTGGTCGGTTCGAGCATCGCCCAGGGGGCCGACGGAGGCATCTATCTGCACGCCGGGCCGGAGATCGGCGTGGCCTCGACGAAGGCCTTCACGTCGCAGTGCGCGGCCCTGGCCATGCTGGCCTTGTATTTCGGGCGGCTGCGGCATCTGGACCACGCCCAGGGGACGCGGATCGTCGAGCACTTGCAGAAACTTCCCGACCAGGTCCGGCAGGCCTTGCACACCGACGTGGAGGTGCGCCGCATCGCCGCCAAGTATTACCAGTGCCAGAACTTCCTCTACCTGGGCCGCCAGTACAATTTCCCCACTGCGTTGGAAGGGGCCCTGAAGCTGAAGGAGATCAGCTACATCCACGCCGAAGGCTATCCGGCCGCCGAGATGAAGCACGGTCCGATCGCCCTGGTCGACGAGAACACGCCCAGCGTATTTCTCATTCCCCAGGGAGCGGTGTACGACAAGGTGATGGCCAACATGGAGGAGATCAAGGCCCGCGGCGGCCCGGTGATCGCGGTCACCTGCGAGGCCGGCACGCGGGCCGCCGAGCTGGCCGACGACGTGATCCAGATCCCCACGCTCGAGGACTTTTTGCAGCCGATCGTAACCAGCATTCCCTTGCAGTTGCTGGCCTATCACATCGCCGTGTTGCGCGGCTGCGACGTCGACAAGCCCCGCAACCTCGCCAAAAGCGTCACCGTCGAGTGACGTTCGTACGGACCCCATTCACGGGGTCGGTGGCTGGAAAAACGTCCCACCGGGTGGCTGGTGGCAAAGCAGGAAGGGCGATCTTGGTACTTAGGACTTGGTACTTGGGGAAGACGCCGGTAGCGTGCCCCAGTCTTCCTCCCTCGGTGCTTAGGTCTTTGTTCTTTTGCACTTTGCGCTCGGCTCGACTGAGCTCGCGACTCGACTGAGCTCGCCGAAGTCCGAAGTCCGGCTTCCTCCCTTCCTCCTTCTGCCTTCTGCCTCCCTCCTCTCCAGTCGTGGGCTATAGTTGTGGAACCACCCGGACGGAAACCCCCACGGCAAAGGCCTCCCAGCATGGGCCATCACGAGTACTCGCCCACCGACGAACTGCGCAGATCGACCCGCCTTACCAATCCGGTCAGCGATTTCGCATCGATCTGGTATCCCGAAGAGGCCGCCACCGCCGCCGAAGTGCACAATGAGTCGTTAGGCGGCATCGCGCTGGTGGTCGGCGACGTCTCTCATCTTGCGATCGGCTGCGAGGTCGGCATCGCCCACGCGGGCCTGTTGATGCGGGCCATTGTCCGGCACATCCAGCCCCACTCCGATGGCCGCTACATCGTCGGCTTCGAGTGCGAGCTGCTGCTCGACTAGCGTCAACGACGCAGGCAGCATTCGAAATCAATCGGGCATTCATTCGCACCGCCACTTCTGCAGCGAACGCAGCTATGTTGCTTAGGGAGCCGGCCGAGCACCGTGCTCAAGCAAGTAAGCCTCGATGTCGCGCCGTTGGAACCGCTTGGCATAGCCGAGGGGACTCTCTTTCCGACGTCCCCTCCAATTGACATGGGCCCCTCTGGAAACCAGCAGCTTGACCATCTCAAGGCGTCCATGCTCGATGGCCACCAGGAGAGGCGTTGACCAGTCCTGGTGTTTCTCATCTGGATCGACCCCCGCATCGAGAAGTATCGTCGCCAGCTCGATCCCTCCGCTCTCCGCAGCTACGGCAAGGGGAGAGTTTCGATTGTCATTCAGGTTCGTTCGCGCTGGACTCGCCCCTCGGTCGAGGATAAAGCGGAGAACCTCAGGACGATTTTTGAGAATGCTGCCGACAACTGCGGCAAGGACGGGCGAACTGCCAAAGTCGTCCTCCTGCTTGACATCGGCTCCGGCCTGGAGAAGAGCTTCGGCCACGGGTAGCTCCCCAGCAACGAGCGATGCAGTTAAAGGCGTCTTTCCCCTAGTTCCGCTCTTGCTGACGTCAGCGCCAGCGGCAAGCAGAACACGCATCGATGCCAAATCGCCGGCCTGAGCCGCAACCGCGAGCGGCGTATCGGAGTGTCCGTCCTCACGATTCACATCGGAGCCACTTTTGACGAGAAAGCGAACGATGTTCGCTCGACGAGCGAGGATCGCGGCTGTAAGGGGAGTGCGATGGTTCTCGAGCTCGCCATCGAGTTCGGCTCCATGCTGGGCGAGCTGTTGAATGGCCTTGCCGATGGCGGACTCGTCTAACTTGAGTGCGTCTATCAGCTCTGGCGCGATTTGAGTGACCACGCCAACTGGACCACCCAACTTGGGATCGGCCCCCTTAGACAATAGTAATTCCACAAGGTCCAGTGAGAGGAATCTTATCGCAGTAACCAGAGGTGTTGCCCCCTCCGGACCGGGCCGATTGATGTCAGCGCCATGTTCCAGCAAGAGTACGGCAAGGGCCGCGTTCTTGGAGATTGCAGCCTGGTGCAGTGGCGCATTTTGCCAACCATCGGTCGCGTTGACGTCCGCACCAGACTCCAAAAGAGCCTGGACCATCGCCGCGTCTCCCTGCTGCACAGCGGCCGTCAGTGGTGTTTCACCCTCGTTATCCCAATACCATCCCCAGCGGCCCCGGCCATCGAGGTTTACTCCGAGCCTGGCGTAAAAGCGGATTCGGGCTTCATCGCTGCGATAAACAGCCTGCAGAACCTCTCGCGTGCGGGGCCAAGAGACATAGAGAACCACACCTACCGCAATCACGACATTGGCCGCGAGGGTGGCCAGAGCCCATCGAGAGCGGCCGCGCGCAACCCAAAGAGCAATCCCAGCACCCGCACAGCCGAGACATCCCAGCAACGTCCCGGACACAAACAAGAATGACCGCGCCGTGTGAAAACCTTCGTAACGTTCGATTTCACTCGCGGTCGGCAGCCAAAGGACCAGAGAAACGACAACTGCTAAGCCCGAAAGCACGATCAAAGCACGGCAATAAGTCAAGCGAACCCGGCTCATGGTGATTTGCCGACCCCCGCGCATTGATAAAACCGCCTCTTAGTACAAAAGAGCTGTTCCGGCAGTGGGGTTTGCAGCAACTGCAATCCGAAACCGGCCGCCAGGCTTGTACCCGCCCCTGCCAGGATTCTATCTGGCCCAACGGGTTGCAGGAAAGATACGAAGCAAGGTTCGTGCGAGAAGCTGATTTCGGCCTTCGGCCTTCTGTCCCCTGCCGTAGGTCCGCCGAAGGTGGATTCCTATCCTCCGTCCTTCGGTTCCCCTTCTCCCCCTCCCCCCTTCCCCTATCCCGCTTCGCCCTCGACGACGTCGGCCGCGTGGGCGTGCTGGATCGCCTCTTCCGTGCTGGCCGGATCCACCTGGCGGCAACTCGCCGTCAACTGTTCGGCCAGGTCGGCCAGCCACGAGCGCCATTCATCCGCGCTGGTGTGGGCGGGGCAGACGGCCGAGAACTCCTCGCACAGCAGGATCAGCCGCAGCAGGTGCCGGAAGATCAGCCCTTCCTGCTTGGTAAGGTCGCGCGCCCGGATGAAGTTGTTGAAGTTGCCGCCGAACGTCAGCAACTCGCCCGCTGCCCATACCGCCTGCGTGTACACGTCGTCCACGCCGGGCAATTGGGCATCGAACAACAGCCGCAGCTTCTCCGCCAGCAGCGGCGGCCGCTCGAAATCTTCTCCGCGGCGGTCGTCTTCGGCCCAATCCTCTTCGTCCGCATCCGGCGGCCGCACAGCGGCGATCAGGCCCCGCCGCACCAGCTCGCTGTCCAATCGCTCGGTGGCCAAGGGGCCGGCCGGCAGGTCGAATGGCACGCGGACGTAGCGGAGGATCGGCCCCGGCAATCCCAGCACGCTTTCCAGCGCCTGGATCCGCTCCGCGGTGTCCGCAATGCCCAACTGATCCAGCAAGAACGCCCCGTACAACGGATTCACGCTGCGAAACACCAGCAGCTTGTCCAACGCCGGCGTCGCCCTGGCCAGCTCGGGTGAATAGCGCGGCACGGGCGGCGGAGCAGTGTCGGCCGACTTCGGTTGCTGGCCGAAGTGGCCGAACAACAACCCGCGCGATGCCGTTTCGTTCTTGAAAGATTGTCCGGCCGCTGGTAGTCCCGCGGCTGGTAGTCCCACCGCTGGCTCACCCGGAGGAGGCGGCGCGGGCTCGAGCTCGACATACCCGGCGGCCGCCATGGTGAGCAGCATCTGGTCCAACGCCCGCTCGCCCGCCTTGACCCGCGGCTCGTCCATCAATCGCTTGCGCACCAGGCCGCGGATGCGCGAGACCTCGGGCGACAACTGCAGCATGTAGGCCAGCAGCCGCCATGGCAGCGGCCCCTTGCTGTAGAGCTTTCCCGGCGGGGCCGTCTTGAGCTTTTCGAACTGGGCCTCGTTCCAGTACTGCACGTTCTCACGCCGCGTGGGCCGCTTCTTTTTCAGGGCCTTCTTGGCCTTGAGCAGACCGAGGTCCTTGGTGTCTTCCGGGATGGCGTCGTATTTTTCCTTCCAGCGGAGGATCTTCACGTCGTCCTCGTGCGCCAGGACATACACGTAGCCCTGGTTGTCGAACTGGGGCCTCCCCGCGCGCCCGAAGATCTGGTGGGCCGTGCTGGGGTCGATCAGCTTCTGCTCGCCGCGTGGCCCCTTCACCAGCGACGTCAGCACCACCGAGCGCGCCGGCAGGTTGATCCCCGCGGCCAGCGTCTCGGTGCACATCGTCACGGCCAGCAGCTTCCGCTGGAACAAGTCTTCGACCACCCGGCGGTACTTGGGCAGCAGTCCGGCATGGTGTACGCCCACGCCCCGGTGCAGGAGTTGCCTGAGCTTCGAGCCGACCCCCTGCGACCAATCGAGCGCGTTGACCTCCGCGATCACCTGGCTGCGTTCCGGCTCGGACGTGAGATGGCAGCCCTTGAGCTGTTCGGCGATGGCCCAGCACTCGTCGCGGTTGAAACAGAACACCAGGGCCGGAGTCTTGCGGCTCTCAGCGTCTCCCTTGGCCATCAGCGTCAATTGCTCGTTCAACAGCTCGTCGGGCACCCATTGGTACGTGAGCGGCACGCGGCGCTCGGTCCCCTCGACCAGTTCCAGCTTGCGGCCATGGCAGCGGTCGAGCCAGCTCAGGAACTCCTTGGAGTTGCCCACGGTGGCCGAGAGCAGCATGAGCCGCACCTGCGGCGGCAGCATACCCAGCGACAGCTCCCAGACGATTCCCCGCTGCGGGTCGGCGAAGCTGTGGAACTCGTCCATGACCACCGACGACACCTGGCTGAAATCGAAGGCTTCCGTGTGCAGCAGGCGGTTTAACAGAATCTCCGCCACGACCACCAGCACGCGCGCCCGTGGGTTGACCCGCCGGTTGCCGGTGACCAGCCCCACGTCGTCAGGCCGGAAGCCCCAGCGCACCGCCGCCGCCTGCATCTCGCTGAACTTCTGCTCGGTCAGCGCGATCAGCGGCGTGGTGTAGTAAGCGATCTGCCCGGTGTGCAGCGCCTCGAACAGGGCCGCTTCGGCGATCAGCGTCTTGCCCGTGCCGGTTGGCGCGCACACCAACAGCCCCCGATCGCTGGTGAACCAGGTCAGCAGCGCCTCTTCCTGGAGCGGGTAAGGCGGGTACGGCAACGCAGCCAGGTACTGCTCGGCCAGTTCATCTCGGGCCGGCACGGCAATGGTCATGTGCCTATCGTAGCAGGGACCCCTGGAGGAGTTAAACGCCCTCCGGCTGCTCTTCCCCTTCCCCCGATAGCGGGTGCTGCGACGAGACCGCGAGTCGCTACGGCACCCGTTTTGCACCCTTGAATGGAGAACGGGAACGGTTACCGAACTTCACTTCTCGGAAGGAGGCATGTCATGTCAATGCGACTGGTGACTTTCTCACTCTGCTTGGCCCTGTGCGCCGGCGGCTCGGCCGCCTTGGGCCAACGAGCGGCCGATGACCAACCGAGTGCCGCGGCCGACGAACAACGCACAAAAAAGCAGGCCCGGCAAGACGACGCTGAAGACACCCAGGCCGCGATGCACCGGGCGGCCAGGATCAGCAAGATCATGGGCATGAAGGTGGTCAACACGGCCGGCGAAGAGCTGGGCACCGTCGACGACCTGATGCTCGACCTGAGGATGGACGGAGGCATCCGGTACGCGGCCTTGTCGTACGGTGGCTTCCTGGGGCTTGGCGACAAGCTGTTCGCGGTGCCCTGGAAGGCCTTCGAGTATGCAGTCGATGAGGACGAGGAGCACCTCGTGCTGGATATCAACGAGGAGCGGCTCAAGAAATCTCCGGGTTTCGACAAGGACGCCTGGCCCGACTTCGCCGACCCGAAATGGTCGTCCGAAGTCGACGTCTACTTCAACAACGAGTCGGATACCGCCGCCGGCACCACCGCGCCCGCGGACCGCAGCAGGCGTGCCCGCGACGACGAGGCCCGCGAAAGCGCCTATCCACTGGTCCACCGGGCCAGCAAGGTGGTCGATATGGAAGCCCGGTCCGGCGATGGAGAGCAGCTCGGCAAGATCGACGACCTGGTCGTGGATACCAAGAGCGGCAAGTTGAGGTACGCCGCGCTCTCCTTTGGCGGTTTCCTGGGCGTGGGCGACAAGCTGTTTGCCATTCCTTGGGAGGCGTTCAAAATCGGATACGATCCGGACGACGATAAGTACTACCTCACCGTCTTGGACCTGACCGAGGAGCAGCTCAAGAATGCACCGGGCTTCGATAAAGACCGCTGGCCCGACTTCGCCGACCCGCAATGGTCCGTCGACATCGACGAGTACTACAAAAGCGATGCCGAGAAGCGTCCTCTTGGCGCGGCGCGGCCCAAGGAGACCACGCAGCAGTAGCCGTGGCGCGTAAGCGGCACGTAAGGGGCAACAAAAAAGCTGGCTGGAGCGGCCTGCTCCAGCCGGCTTGTTTTTCTTATCGCAACTACGTCTTGTCTCTATAGCAACGTTGTCTCTATGGCAACGTCTCTATAGCAACGCTGTTCTACACCAGGCCGGCAATCGGCTCCGCCCCCGTGGCCGCCTCGATGACCTCGTTGGGCATGCCGCGCATCGTCCGCAGCTCGCCCGGATCGACCAGCGTGTGCAGAATCGTCGCCACCAGGTTCTTGATCCCAAACGGCTGGCTCAACGGCTCGCCCGCGTCGCGCGTCGATTGCCCGATCACCTGCCCCATCTGAAGGCCGCCGCCCGCCAGCAACAGGGGCGCCAGGCTGCCCCAGTGGTCGCGGCCCCCCTTGTTGTTGATCCGCGGCGTGCGTCCCATCTCGCCCGAGCAGACCAGCAGGATCTTTTCGCTGAGGCCGCGGGCCGCCACGTCCTCCAGGAACGCCGACACGGCGTGATCCAGCGGCAGGCCCATGTAGCGCATCCCTTCCTCGACGCCCGCGTTGTTTACGTCGGCGTGCATGTCCCAGACAAAGCTGGTGGTCACCGTCACAAAGCCGCAACCCGCCTCGCACAGCCGCCGCGCCAACAGCAGCAGCTTGCCCAGCGACTTGGCGTTGTCGACGTAGTGGTTGTAGTTGTTCCACTCGCGGCTGATCTGGTCCGGCCGCACCAGGGGCGCCGTGTCGTACCGCTCGACCAGCCGCGGATCCTCCTTCGATAAGTCGAAGGCGCCGGCCACGCCGCCCAACAGCGTGCTGAAGGCCTGCTGGCGGATGCTGTCCAGGCCCTGCAGGGCTCCCCCGGCGTCCAGGCTCCAGCGGACACGGTCGAGCTCGGCCAGCAGCGCGCGTCGGTCTCCGAGCCGCTCCACCGGCAGCTTCAGCTCCAGGTCCTGCTGCATTCCGCCGCCGGCTCCGGGCACAAACGGTGCATAACCGCTGCCCAGGCCGCCCGTGGCGTCGAACCGTCCGAACGCCGTCAGCGGCGGCTGCGTGCTGGGATCGACCGCCTGCGGAAACAAGGCCGCGTTGGTCGGCATGCCGCTCAGCGGGTCGTTGGCGCCGGCCACGCGGGAGTACAGCGAGCCGAGATTGGCGCCGAACGTGTCGCGGCCCACGATCGGCTTGATGTCGTGGTTGCCGTCGCCCGTGACGTACGAGCGGATCACGGCGACCCGGTCGGCCAGCCGGGCCAACCTGGGGAAGCTGCCACCGAACGTGATGCCGGGAATCGTGGTCGACACTTCGCCCGTCGCGCTGCGCACGTCGGCTGGGGCGGTGAGCTTCGGATCGAACGTTTCGATCTGGCTGGGCCCGCCCTGCAGGAACAGAAAGATCACCGACTTGCCCGTGATCGGCGGCAAGCCCTGGGCCGCGCCCGCCCTGCCCGCCATCCAGGCCGGCAGCGACAAGCCGCCCAGCGTCAGACCGCCGATGCGCAGGAACTCACGCCGCCCACGTCGCCGATTCGCATCCGACACTCTGAGCATGCCATTACCCTCTCGAAGCGGAAGTGGCTGGTGACCCGCGGCTTGGCACCTCCTTGATATCAGAATCGGTTGATGCGTGCAACGGTTTTGACCCCGTTTGCCGCCTCGCGCTGGCTTTCCACACGGCTATCTGCCGGCCGCCAGGAACTTGATGCAGACCGGCTTGGGCACGTCGATCGAATGGCCGGTCGGCTCCAGCTCGCCGCTGGCGGGCTCGATGCGAAAAACGACGATGTTGTCCGACTCCTGGTTGGCCGCCAACAGGTACGAGCCCGTCGGGTCGATCGAAAAGTTGCGGGGCGTCTTGCCGCCCGTCGGCTGCTGGCCCCTCGACTTCAGGCGGCCCGTGTCCGCATCGACCGAAAAGATCGCGATGCTGTCGTGACCCCGGTTCGATCCATAGACGAACTTGCCCGATGGGTGTACCTGCACTTCAGCCGTAGAGTTGGCGGGCGTGTAATCTTCTGGCAAAGTCGAAATCGTTTGAGTCGCCTCGAGCACGCCGCGGTTGGCGTCGTAGGCCAGCGCGGTCACGGTCGAAGCCAGCTCGTTGATCACGTAGGCCCACCGGCCCGACGGATGGAACGCGAAGTGCCTCGGTCCCGCGCCATCCGCAACCGACGCCGAGGGCGGGTTGTTGGGCACCAGCTTGGCGCTGGCGGCGTCGAACTTGTACACCAGCACCTTGTCCAAACCCAGGTCGGCGGCAAAGGCGAACTGGTTGGCCGGGTCGAGGTTGATCGAGTGGGCGTGCGGCCCTTCCTGCCGCTGCGGGTTGACGCTCTTGCCTTCGTGCCGGATGGCGCTGGCCGCTTTCGCCAGCCGCCCGTCGGACCCGATCGGCAGCGAGGCCACGCTGCCGCCGCCGTAATTGGCCACCAGCACCGCCTTGCCCGACGCATCGACGACCAGGTGGCACGGCCCGCTCCCTTCGGAAGGCTGCTGGTTGAGCAGCTTCAGGCGGCCCGTCTCGGCTTCGATCGAAAAGGCGCTCACCCCGCCGGTCTTCTTGCCGTCCAGCTCGCTGATCTCGCTGACCGCGTACAAAAAGGGGCGGTTCGGGTGCAGTGCCACGAACGACGGGTTGCTGGTGGCGGCCGCCAGCTCGGGCGCCGTCAGGCTGCCGTCAGCCAGGTCGAGCCGGCTGGTATAGATTCCTTCGCTCGCACCTCCCGTGTACGTGCCGATATACAGCCGCAGTGTTCCTTCTTTCCCATCGCCGTTCTCCACCTGTCCCTCCCAGGCGTGTGTGTTAAATGCCGAGCAAAGCACGATCACGGCCAGCGACGTGCGAAAACCGAGCCGGCAGCGTCGAATCATGGTGCGTTGTAGAACGGAATTCATTCCGTTTCCTCCTGTTTTCGTTTCCTCTGCGTTTGGATTCCCCACGTACAACCGAATTCACTTTCCTTCTGCCTTCACCCCGGGTGCCTGGCGGCAAAGCGGACTTCGGACTTCGGCGAGCTCAGTCGAGTCGCGAGCTCAGTCGAGTCGTAGCGTGCCCCAGTCCTCGTCCGTCTGGTTCCTCCTTCCTCCGTCATCCTTCCTCCTTCTGCCTTCATCCTTTCGTCCCCCCTTCCCCCGCTCCCCCCTTCCCCCCTTCCTCCTTCTTCCTTCCCACCCCGAACTGGTCGCCGGCCCGAACCGGCCGGCCATCTTCAAAAACGATCTCCAGCATCTTTTCGCTCTGCACGTCCTGGCCGGTCTCATCTTTCAACTGGGCCACAATCTGGCGCGTCTCCCGATTGATGACGTCGCCGGTCGAAGGGTAAACGTAACGCCCGTCGATGCTGAACGTTACCCAGCCAGGCTGGTCGCGCAGGGCCACGCTGCCAACGGGCATGGGCGGCATCCGCGTGGCGTCGAAGATGTGCAATCGGCTATTGGCCGCGTCGGTCAGCCACAGTTCCTGCTCGTCGGGCGTCAGTCCGATGCCGTGGCTGGGGCAGCCGTGCCGCTTGGTCGGTCCCTTCTCATATCCCTGCACCTCGACCCGGTGCAGCATCCGACCGCTTTCGATATCGCCGATTTCGAACCCCAGCAGGTCGTTCACGTTCACGTAGCACCGCCGCTGCCGGCCATCGACCGTGAACGGCCGCACGCTGGCGCTGAACGGCCCCACCGTCGCCCGGACCGTATGGCTGCTCGTGTCGGCCACGCTCAAGAGCGGCGACTTGAGTCCCGCCAGGTAGGCCCGCGACCCGTCGAGGCCGTACACCGTGTTGTGGGCCCCCGAGTCGGTGACCACCTTGTGGAGCACGTCGCCCGTGGCGGCATCGACGACCAGCCAGTGCGGTCCCTCCAGCGAAGGCAGGTAAATAATGTCGCCGGCCGGCGCGATGGCCATCCGGTCGCAGCCGCCTTCGTACTTTTTCTCCCAGAGAATCTGTTCGGTCACCAGGTCGAGGCACATCAACTGCGCGATGGTGCTGATATAGATCCGTCCCGTGGCCGCATTGGCGCAGACGCCCTTGACGTTCAGCGGCTTGCCGTCCGGATCGAGGCCGGCCGTGGCGATCCGCTTGACGAAGCGGTGCCCCCGGTCGATATCGAACACCAGCAGCCCATGGCCCCCGTATTCCAGGTAGTTGCGAATGCCGGGCGTGGCCACGTACAACCGCCGCGCCGGTTCGGCGGCCCCGGCGGCGGCGCCCGGCCGGTCGAACGCCACCCAGGCCGCCAGCAGCCCCATGATCAGCAGCGACAAGCGGAACAAGCGGAGGGTCTTCAATTTTGGGCTCCGTCGATTGGGCTTCACGAGCGATTGAGCTTGAGTCCTGGAACAGCGGTGCCAGCATACCATGCCGGAAGCGCCGTTTCACGCTTCTTCCGGTTCTGTCCCATCGGTTTGCAACCCGGTAGAATAATCGCGAGCTCGTGAACCCAATGCAGGATGAAGCCGCGTACATCTGCGACTCTTGTGGCGAAGAGATCGTGGTGCCCCTCGACGTATCGGCTGGCTCGACCCAGGAGTACGTCGAGGACTGCCCGGTTTGCTGCCGGCCCAACGTCATCCACGCCGAAGTCGACGAGGAGGGGAATGTCCGCGTCTGGGCTGAAGCGGAACACTGAGCAATATGTCATGACGCGTTGCACTGTGCCACTGCTTGAAGGCTGCCGCGCATACGCGGCGGCCGCGAAGCAGTGCCGTCGTCGTGTCGCATGGATGATTTGGCCGATGTGCCGGCGTCAGCCGGCCCAGCCCCAGCGGGGCGAAAGTCAATAGCCGGGCGGCGTAAGCCCCCGGCAGCGTGCCACCAACACCGTCGTAGGCCCCGAAGTGGGCGACAGCGATCGTCCACGCAGATTACGTGGCACGCGATCGCTCATCCCGCCGACCGCGAGCAGCCAATCTTTTCCGGCGTGCGCAGCAGCCCCCCGGTCTGCACACGGATTCACGGTGGCGGCCTCAGCCGCGGCGACCGGTCGGTCAAGCGCCATCCACGCCGCGAGCACCCCCGTAGACGAGCACGTTTCCCGCCAATCCCCCCGCCACGCCCACTTCAGTGGGTGATCCGCAGTGCGGCGGGGCGCGCAAGCCAAACAGAACACTGGGCATATACACTATCCCCTATTTAATGCAGGCCAGGTTTTTATTATTGTCAGCTTCCTGCGGGGATCAGCATGGCTTGGCAGCCCTCCAGCCGCGATTGGGCCGATGCCTGGACCAGCATGAACCCTTGGCATAGCGAGGGTCGCGTCCCCGCGCCCCTTGCGAAGCCCCGAAAGCGGCCCCTTGCGGAGGCACTGTGGCGGACGCTAGCCACACCGATTGTCGACCGTTTCCAGTTGGTCATCGGGCCGCGCAGAGTCGGCAAGACGGTAGCGATGTACCGGAAAACGTTTTACGACGAGAGGTGGCCGCTCCGCATTATCGCCACTTCGAGTGCCACCGCCGCGCTGCGGGAAGGCCGACTGGAAACTGCCAAGCATTTCCTCCCGCTCAAGCAGCGTCACGCCGACCCGCTTCAAGCTATCGACGAAGATACTTATGCCAAAGTGGTATACTAATTCCTCAGCGAAGGTCATGGCTTCCTCGTCGCGTGGACAGCTCGATCCGATGGCGGCTCGTGTTGCAGCATGAGATGCCGGCCAACTCTCTCCCCGGTGCCCTATGCCCAACTATGAGGACATGGAAGAACGTGAACGCCCCACCGGCCGCTCCGACATCCCTACGCCTTCTGAGCTGTCCGAGTTCCTGCATCTCGTCCGCTTCTTCGTGCTACTACTGATCGCATTGATTCTTCTGGCTGCGTGTGCTCTGCTTCCGATCGTGGTAGCCGAGAAGGCGTCCCCCTGGCTAGGGCTGGTTATGGCAGCAGGCGGCTTCTGGGTGTGGAGCCGCTTCGGCCCTCGACCGGGGCCGGGGTTGGTGCCAGGCGCGCTTTGCGTCAGCGGCTTCGCCGCTATCGTCGTATCATTCGTGACGTGTGCGGTTCTCGCCGTTCGTGGCTGACTCGGCTGCGCGCCGCTGCCGTTCCTCCTTCCAGCGGCGATACTCCCGCTCGTTCGGCTCTTTCGCAGGCTGCAACGCGGGTAGAATCATCCCGGCCGCGGCAACCAGAAGCAACACGCCGGCGATCCAACGTAGTTTCATGGTCCACATTCTAACCCCCCTGCCACCACCGGCGCACAAAAACGCGCCCTCTTCGCGATTATGACCGCATTCAACAGACCGCTGCAACCCCCGCGGCCTGGGAACGATTGTGCCACAAAACCTGCGTCATTCCTCCATGCTTCTCTTTGTCCGTCTTCGTGTTCCTCGTGATCTTGGTGGTTTCTTCTTCTTCGTTTCTTTGTCTTTGCGTCTTCACGCCTTTGCGAGAGAACGCTAAACGAACAGAAAAGCGCTGGCCAGGATTCCCAGCAGCCATGGCCAGTGCCGAAACGGCACGAAGAACAACGAATGAGCCGGCCGCAGCGTCACTTCCTCGCCCGTTTCGACATCGATCAGGACGCGGCCCGTCTCTCGGTTCACGGACCTCGCCGCCACCCAGACGATCGACGCGGCCGTGAGCAGTCCAGCGGCCTTGGGCCAGCCGTGCTCCTGGTAATACCTGTCGTCGTCGAGAGCTGCCTCAACAGTAAACTCGGCGAGCAGCAGGCATCCGAACGTGATGACCGCGATCCAGAAGCCCTTTCCGCTCCAAATGATCATGAATCGGCCTCTGTCGCGCTGCCGGGGCCGGGATGGGAATTCATCGGACCAGCCTCAGCCACGAATCGGTATGGCCACACCGATGAACGATTGAATCGTGATCGAGCCATTTCATGATTTTATCTTCACCGAGATCGTCGCCGCATTCTTCCCCAAAGCGGTAGTAAATCACGGTTGGCGTCATCACCACGTAGCACTTTGTCAGGATTTCGGTGTTCTCGGACGCCGCCACGTTGAGCGACCCAAAGGCGACCAGCTCCTCGAACGTTTGTGCAACGGCAGAGAATTCGCGGAGTATCGCGTCGATCCGGCGATCGTTCGGGGTGAAGTAGACCACCGCTGTGACGGGTTGCCGTCGAATGAAGGCTTCGATGCTCTCGGAGTTGAGTTCGATGACTCGCATTCAGCCCTCTTCTCTTCGCATGAGGTAATCGGAGAGCCCTGCTGTCAGGTGCAGCGACCGCCGGCTTGCACCCGTCGGTTGCTGGATGGTCTAGTTATTGTCCGCTTTGCGCCAGGTGCCTGCAAGCATCTTGGGCGAGGCCAGCGTCACCGACCTGCGTGCCGCTCAGGTACAACGTCGCAGGCCGTCAGCCTGGCCAGATGCGCACGGCCCGAGCCGGTCGGATAGCGCCTCGGACCAACCGAACAGAACGCCCCGCCGGTGGTCTCTTCGTCCTCGTCTTTGCGTCTTTGCGCCTTTGCGAGAGAATCTCCCCCGAGAGGACGTGCCGGTGGTGCCACGAGAGCGGATGACCAGCGTCAGTTGCCGGTCGGGCGCCAGGCATCGAGCTTGAAAAAATCGCCGGCTGCGGTGCCCTTAGCTCCCGCACTCCACCGATTCGGGCTCTTCCGTGCCCAGCCATAGACAGGCTTGCTTGCCGGCGATGCCGACCAGGTCGATGGCCAGCCGCTTATCGCCCATGTCGAGCACGACTCTCGAGCCCGGCTCCAGCTCGTGGGCGATCGCAATCGACTGCCACGGTGCATCGTAGCATTGCCGCATCACCTTGAACTCGGGCTCCGCGTTGGGCCGTTGGATGTCCATCAACCCCGGCGGATCGTCGGTCTTCACGATCAGCGCGCCGCTGGTCAGCTCGACTTGGGCATGGTGCGACCCGAAGGCGAACGAGTAGGCTTCTCCCACGTTGACGGACAGCATCGCGATCTCCCGGCAGAAGTGAGCCCAGCGGAAATGAGTCGGTCCGGACCTCCCGGAGCTGCCGACCAGGCGGCTCAACATTGAATCTTTCGTAAGCATACATCACCCCTCCTTTGCGCAAACGCGCAAAATCGACTTGCAAAAGTCGCCCTTTCCAGTGCGCGAACGCGCAAAATCGACCTGCAAAAGTCGCCCTTTCCAGCGGCGAGGCGACTACGAGCGGCCGGTGCAACGGCGACGAGCGACCGTTTAGTCGGAATCAGTTTTTTTCGCGTCCGGCAGGTCTACGCGGGAAGCCATGTGAGCCGTGATGGACCACGCTCACAATGGCCACCGCGCCGAGCAGCGTCGAAAGGCTGTACTGCCGCCAGCTCCACCGCCGCTTCCGCGGCTTGTTTGGCCCAGGTGTTTCCATGCCCGCCATTCTCCGGTTCGTCGGAAAGCGTTGCAAGCGTTCCGGCGCAATCCCAAGTGGACGATCCATGTGGAATCGTGGCCCGCTGCGCCAGCCGGTCGCACGTGGCCGTCGCGTCCACACGCGCCGCCGGCCGGACGCGGGCGGGATGCCCTAATAGTGCGAGACGCGACAGTTCGGCAGAGCTTGCCGCAACCTGTTGCAACCATCGTTCGAGACCCGTGTATCTTGCAGCAACAGCTTTTGCAACCTCGTCAGCCCGGCCAGATGCGCAAGGCCAGCGTCGGTTACCGGGGTCTTGTTCAGCCTCAGCGATTCCAGGCTCGTCAGCGCCGTCAGATGCGCCAGGCCGGCGTCGGTCACGCGCGTGCCATTCAGGTACAGCTCTTGAAGGTTCGACAGCCCAGCCAGGCGGACCAGACCGGCGTCGGTGACCCGTGTGCCGGCTAAGTGCAGTCGTTGGAGGCTCGTCAACCCTCCCAAGTGCGCAAGGCCAGCGTCGCTGACTTGCGTGCGACTGAGGCGAAGCCCTTTCAGGTTGGTGAGCCTGCCGAAATGCGCAACGCCAGCGTCCGTCACTTGTCCGCGGTCCAAGTAGAGCCATTGGAGGCTCGTCAGCCCACTCAGATGGGCAATCCCAGCGTCGGTAATCTGCGCGTCGCCTAACGCCAGGAATTGCAGGCTCGTCAGCCCGGCCAGGTGCGCAAGGCCAGCGTCGGTGACCTCCGTACGGTGAAGCTCTAGCGACCGCAGGCTGGTCAGCCCTTGCAGGTGCGCGAGTCCAGCGTCGGTGACCTGCGTGCCGCCCAGTCCGCCCAGTTCCAGCCGTTGGAGATTCGTCAATCTGGCCAGGTGCGTCAGGCCGGCATCGGTCATGTCCAGTGCCCGGACATGCACCACGTCGGCAACGTAGTCCACGCCCAGCACTCGATACAGCCAGTCGGGGCTTGGCCCATGACTTGGTGTCCCGCCCTCAAAGTCATACCATACTCTTCCATGCAACTCGCGTATCGCCGCCACCGCTCGCCGCTGCCGCTCGGCGCGATGCGTCACCACCCCCAGCCCCACTCCCACGATGGTCACCACCAAGAGCAGCGTCGAAAGGCTGTACTGCCGCCAACTCCACCGCCGCTTCCGCGGCTTGCCTGGGCCGGACGTTTCCATGCCGGCCATTGTCGTGTTGGGGGCGGCTGCCTGCAAACCCTCTTTGCTCGCGCCTCTCCCGATCTGCTAACATGGGCCTCTGGCCCGGCGACGCCCGCTCACTTGGCCAGAGATGAAGCGGCGTCACTACGCAGCCAACTGAACGAGGCGGCTGCCTCGGACTTCTGACTTCTGACCTCCGACCTCTGACCTCCGACTGGGCTGTAAGTCCGCCGCAGGCGGAACCGGGCTGCAAGTCCGCCGCAGGCGGAACCTCTGTCCCCTCTCCCCCCTCTCTTCGACCATGCGCATCGTCTCCCTCGTGCCCGCCGCCACCGAGATCGTAGCCGTCCTGGGTCAACTGGATCGTCTTGTGGGCGTCTCGCACGAATGCGACTACCCGCCCGAGGCGGGCGCCAGGCCGCGGGTGACCAACTGCCCGATTCATGAGACAGGACTGATTCATGAAACAGGACTGGCGAGTGCCCAAGTAGATCGCTGGGTGCGGAAGACGCTGGCCTCCACGGGCACGCTCTACACGATGGACGAGCCTCTTCTGCGCCGCCTGCGGCCGGACGTTATTCTGACCCAGCGATTATGCGACGTTTGCGCGGTCGGCTTTGGCTCGGTGACGGCGCTGGCAGCCACCTTGCCGGGCCCTCCCCAGGTCGTGAGCCTGGAGCCTTCCTGCCTGGCCGACGTTTTCGACAATATCCGCCACGTCGCAGGGGTGCTTGAGGTGCCGGCCTGCGGAGAGGCCGCCCTCTCAGCGCTTGCCGAGCGGGTGGCGGCGGTCCAAGCGCGGCTGTCGCGGGTCTCCCATCGCCCCAAATGCTTTCTGATGGAGTGGATCGACCCCCCTTTTTCGAGCGGCCATTGGGGGCCGGAGTTGATCGAACTCGCCGGGGGCACGGAACCGCTTGGGCTCAAGGGGAAACCGTCCGCTCGGATTCCCTGGGAGAATGTTCTCAAGGCTCGGCCGGACGTCATCGTGCTGGCCTGTTGCGGCTACCGGCCGCACAGAACGCTCGACGACTTGCACATCCTGCAACAGTATCCCGGCTGGGCCGATCTGCCGGCAGTCCGGAGTGGTCGGGTCTACGTGGCGGACGGGAGTGCCTACTTCAACCGGCCCGGGCCGCGCCTCGTGGACAGCCTGGAGATGCTGGCGGAGCTCATCCACCCCGATCTCTTCGCCGGCGTTTTCCCCAACCGCGGCGTCCTGTGCGTGCCAACGGCATAATTGCGGCGCATCACGTTCCTACGCCGATCAGCGTGCCGGCTGGAGCCATTCGGCCGGCACCTTCCACAAGCGAAGTGTCTTGTCCTCGCTGCCAGTCGCCAGTGTGGCGCCGTCGGGAGCAAAAACCGCCGTGAGCACGCCCGCCTGGTGATCCGCGATGGTCCGTTTGCGCTCGCCGGTGGCGGCGTCCCAGAGAGTCACGCTTCCATTCCAGTCCGCTGCGGCCAGCAAACGGCCATCGGGCGAGAACGTGACCCACAGCAAGTGACTCGCGGACGCCCCCTTTTCACTCGCAAACGACTTCACGAGCGATCCGTCGCGGAGCTGATAGATATCGACTTGCGCGACGCTCTTGTCCCCGGACGAGCTTGCCGACGGACAAGCGATCGTTTCGCCGTCGGGAGAGAAATCGGCTCGCAGCCGACCTGGAAATATGCGAGCCAACTCCCCCGTTGCTTGAGCCCACAGTTTCACTGGTCCCTCGTTCGACGAACTCGCCAGGTGCGTGCCGCCGACGGAATACCTGATGAACGTGACCGGCTGGTCGTCGGAGATCGATCGCACCAGGCTGGCCCGCTCCACGTCCCAGAACTCGACTCCACCCGATTCTCTTCCACCGCTTCCGCCGAACCGCCCCCACTCGGTGATGCCGGCCGCCAGCACCTTGCCATCGGGCGAGAACGCCAACGGCGAGAGCGGCTGGTCGGTGGCCCATTTCCGCCTGATCTTGCCGGAAGCCGCATCGCGCAACTGTATTTCGAAGCCGATGACCGTCGCCAGGGTCTTTCCGTCCGCTGTTCCGGCTACCCAGCCGGCGCCAGCTACCGTTTCGGACCACCGCAACTGGCCAGTCGCCACGTCCCACTGGCGAAGCTCGTTCGGCCGCCGGTCGAGCGGCGGCACCGATTCCGGATCCCGCATCAACGCGGTGATCGTCGCGCCCTGTCGGCCCCAGACGATGCCGGCGGGAACACGGTCGCGGGCCAGGACGCCCTCCGCCAGCATGGCCGCGGCGTCCGGCGCAACCGCGTCGGGCTGCGCCGGTTCGCTTCGGCGGGGCGCCCCCACGACGATGCCCGGCTGAAAACCATCCGGTATGCTCAACGAGAACAGCCGGGCGTCCAGCCGCTCGTTCCAGACGAGCTCGTCGAAGCGAATTTCCGTCTCGGCCTTCGGGTCGGAATCCCGAATCACGATCTTGGCCGGAAGTTCGCTCTCCGCGTCGACCCACACCAGCATCTCGGCATCTGCCTTCATGCCGAGCAGGTCCACCTCGCGAAGCCGATAGACTTGCGTGCGGCGGCCCTGGAGGACCTCCTCGCCGAGCGGCTCCGCGTCGTTCGACTTTGCACGCCGCAACTGGTCGATCGGATTGGCGAACTCCCGGGCCACGTTCGCATCGATCTCGGCCGGCTGGGCCAGCCGGCGATGCACGTCCAGGAACAAGGCTTGCTTCCGGTCAAGGTCTGCTACATGAATCAGCATGCCGTCGAACTGTTCGATGCGCAGCCGGTTGCCTTCGAGATACATCCGGCCGCTGATTGCCGGTTGCCGACCGAACCGCGTGGTCATCGTCAAACGCACCGAGCTGGCGCCCTTCACCTTTTCAACCACCTGGGCAAAGGCCTGGCCCGAGTCGTCGCGCAACGACGCGCTCCCGATCCACGCGGCCAACACGGCCGCGGCAGCGGCCAGGCCGCCGGCCACGGAGCGGTAGTTTTTCCAACTCCGATGGGGCGAGCCGCCGGCACGCGCTAGCGCGGCTGGCGCTGCCGCCAACTGCCTGGCCCGCGCTTTAACCCGCCCAACGGCGTCTTCAGGGACCGCCTCAGCCAGTGCGGCCCGGACCGCCGCTTCCAGTGGCGGTTGGAGGCTCTCGAAATCGGTGGGACGATGTTCGTCGTTCATTTCGGATCTCCTTGGTTGAAGACGGCCAGCCGCGTCAGCAGACGTTGACGCGCCTTGTACAACGTCGTCGAGACGGCTTCCGGGGAAACGCCCAGCGTCGCGGAAATCTGGTCGCGCGACAGTTGCTCGAAGTGGAACATCACGAAGACCGCGGCCTGCTGGTCGGGCAACTGGGCCATGGAGTTGCGCAGCCATTGCGCCAACTCGGCAGCCGCCACTTGATCGAAAGGCTCCACGATCGACATCCGGTCGCTTTCGCGCAGCTCTTCGGACGGTCGATTGCGGCGGAGCCGGTCGATGGACCGCAACGTCGCAAGCCGCACGAGCAACCCCGGCCAACTCTGGACCGGGCCGACCTTGTGCAAGCGGAAAGCTTCGGTGAACACGTCCTGCGACACGTCTTCGGCATCCTCGACACACCCCAGGATCCGCACCGCCACTCGGAACACGCGTTTCGCGTGACGCTCGACAATCCGGTCCCAATCAGGCAATTCGCCGTCCGCCATGCCGTCCGCCTCCGCCTCGAGGTATCTCACGGGCGTCTATCAGGTAGTCGCAGCAGCCGTCCCCGCATGACCCGAAAAAACCAAACCGGGCTGCGCGGGCATTCCTTGAAGTCCGCGCCGACCTTCTGGCAGAAGAGAAGCCGCCGTCCGTCGAGCGCGACGCAAGTGACGCGGCTGAACGACTTACGGGACTGTACAGCCCCGGACGGCCCGGACGGGGCGAAAGTCAATGGCCGGGTGGCGTAGCCCCCGCCAGCGCGCCATCGACACCGTCGTAAGCCCCGTGACCCTGGCGTGGCTGGGTGGCTGGGGCAAAGTCCCGGCGCGCCGGGATGCCCCAGTTGCAATTTGAGGAAGTTATTTTTCGGCCGATCTTAAGCGACAGTGATCTTGGCGCGGCGTTCACTACCCCCGCGGCGGTGCCGCTGATTATTGCTATTAGTATTGCTAAAAGCCTCCGTCCAGGCCACTTGGACTGGGCGGAGGCTTCAGCTTGCCGGGCAGGTTTAGGTGAATGGCCTTTCAACAAAGAAGGGACATCGCCTGCCCGGCACACGTCAGTATACCGCGAGTCGAGCGCCGAGTCGAACCCTCGGCCGCAATCGCTCGCTTCAGGCCGATCCTCGGCCTCGGCATCAGGGGTTAACTCCCCCACCATCCCCCCGGTTCTTCGGGGGAAGCCGGCCGCGGTTGGCGTGCCGGCGGCCGCCCGTCTGACGGCAGCCACCGCAACCACCTTGAGCGACGGGGTGAGTCATGGACCGAAGTGTCACGGTTTTCCTCGTCGGAACCGGTGTCTCCTTGCTGATATCGATCGTCGTGGTGGTTTTCCTGCGACGACGTTTGCGAGGCGTTCTGGCGGACCTGTGCGGTACGCCGGAGCGCGGAGACTTCTGGACCGATTTTTCGACGGTGCTTTTCGTCCTCGTGCCTCTTGTTCTCGCACTGTTCAGCCGGCCCAGCGGCGACGCAGATGCCTCGCTCCTTTTCGGGGTGACTGCTCACCTGAGGTGGGCGCTGATGGGTTTACTGGGCACTTTGTGCACCGTGGGCATGATGATCGCCTGGTTCGTGCGGCCGACAACGTAGCGGCACTGCGCAAGTGCCGCGGGCGCCAGGTCGCACCAGAAACTCCGCCGGGGCGGCGGGGCGCCGAGCCGGGGTCGGGCGAACCTGCCCGCCTGAACGAATGCCCGGCGGCCCCAAGCTCCTCGTGCTCGGCGCCACGCGAGAGTTATGCCAGAGGGTCCTGGCTGCCGCGCGAACCCAACGCTAACAGCGCGAGCGACCACAGCGCAAACGCCGTAACGCTATTCGGGTTGCCCAGCAGCCAGGCAACCGCCGCTGCCATGGCCGTCGCGACGAAAAGCCACCAGAGCGGGAATTGAAACCTTTTAGCCATCGCTTTCGCCGCTTCGCTTCAGGCACCACTGAAACGCTGCAGACAATACGCCGATGAGCAGCGCGACTCCCCAGAAAAACAGCACGGGTAAACGGTACGCGTTGATTTCCTCCAGCACCACGCGCGTGTAATCAAAATCGCTCGGTTCCACCGTATAAACGCTAAACTCGCGAATTCTCCCGTCCCTTCTTGAAAAGACGGACACCAGCATGACAACGCACGCCAACAGCGGGACAATTCCGCCCAAACAAACAGCGCGTGCATAATCGCGACAGTGGACGCACCCGATGAGGAGGAGACTTGAAAGAGCGATCGCCAACAACAGTATCAGCAAGCCGCTGAACCAGGTCGGGTGAGTCGAAAGAGCAAATGCCAAAACGGCAACGGCAGTCGTCAAGGCAAACAACGATGGCAAACGGAAGTTGAATCTATGGCTCATTTGTATCCCCTTCCGAACCGCGAACCAGCAGCCAGCGGAAAGCGACGCACAGGAGGCCGAGCGGCACGATGCAAAGCCAGCAGATGGCCACGATGGCTTGAATATGGTCAGTGGCGTCGAGGCCAAACCCCGACCCCTGAACCATGAAAAACGTCGGCGCCCGTGTTAACCGTTCGAAGTGAAACCAGCACACCAATGATGGAGCAAGCGTTCCAATGAAGAAGGCCCGGCGATATCCGGCCGTGGAAAGGCATCCAACCAAGGAAACTGCGGGGAATCCGCACAAGAGCATGATCAGGACGACGCCCGTCGCCATGTTGCGCTCCCCGCCAACTGCAAAGACAGCAAGTGCTACAACAGCCGTCAGTGCGAGCAGCATCCCGATACTGAACTGCAAGCGCCTTGGCTTATCCATGGTCCTTGCCTCCCCAACCGGCGCTGCGAACCAGCAGCCAACGAAACGGGCTTAAGCAAATGCACGTCGAAGCCCGCTTGCCGGCATCGCTCCACGTCGGCCTGTTGGCCGTAGCCGGTCAGGGCGATCAGAATTGCCCTATCGACGAGTGGCCTCAAGTGCTTCGCCAGATCGTATCCGTCCATGCCCGGCAGCCCCAGGTCGAGCAGAATGATTTTTGGCTGGAAGGCGGGCACTATGGCCAAGGCTTCAGCCCCCGTGCTGCAAGGCATGACCGAATAGCCCCACATCACGAGCAATCGGGCCAGCATCTCCCGCGTGTCCTGGTGGTCCTCCACGAGCAAGATTCGCGTGGCCACGTCCTCCGAAGTTCCCGCCATGGGAAGTGTCCTCTGTGGGCATCCGGCTGAACCGTGGTGTGAAGGTCCATGCCTGGAATCTTCATCTATTCTAATCCGGTCCTGGCAGTGTCCATACGGCCGCCCAAAGATAATCAGTCACCTAGCTGACCAATCAGCCCACTCCCGATACATGACAGGGCCTAGCAGACTTTAGCCGCAGGGCCGTTATGCCCTGCGTGCCTGTCCAAAGGCCCCGGCCGGTACGCCAGAGGCGCTGCCTTTTGGGGATGGGCCTGGCCGACTGGAAGATGCTGGAGGTAAAGCGTTCCAGGTTTAGTAGCCGCATCGAGTTACGACCGAGATACGAGGTCCCGCTCACTGCAACCTCGCCAATGCCGCCAATGCCTCCCGCGCCTTATCGACCCCTCCGAGTTGCTCGGCCAGCTCCTTCGCTCCGATCAGCTCGCTGAGGGAGACACGATCTGACGATGCAGCCGCGGCGCCACGGCGGACAGACTTCTTCCTTCGCTTTTTCGGAGCTGGCGCATTCAGTTCGACCGACTTCCTGCGGCCGCGTCGCCCATTGCTCGCTTTCCTGTTGCCGCTGTACTTGATCTTGCTCACCAGGGCGACGGATGTCGTGATTCCTTGCGCCTTCAAGCCTGCCAGCGCCTCCGGCACGCTGGCACCGGGGTTCTTGCTGAAGTAGGCACGAACTGCCGTGCTTTTGCTACCATGGACTGCCTTTGCCATCGTTTCTCTCCCTGTTTTTAGGCCCCCTTTTGGATCAAGCGTAATCAGCTTTGAGGAGATTGCTAGGGGCGGGGCCAAGGAGTCTGACCATGGCACTTGCTGTTGCGATCGGTTGGCAGGCACTCGTCCTGACTTCGATCGTTTTGACCGGTCTAGTGATCTGGCGCAAGCGTGCGGCCGGCATTCTTTCGGGAGCCGCTATGGTCGCTGGGGCGATATTGTCGTTCGGCCCCTAGACGAGCGGATTCTCTCCCGGCGGCTTGCTCCAAGCGGGCCTCAGGTAGTGGGGACTGCTTCCATCACAGTCGGCCCATCAGGAACAGAATAAGGAGGATGATCAGGATTAACCCGACGAGGCCGCCGCCCCCGGCGAGGACGTTGTTGCCGCGGCGGTAGCCGTAGCCGCCGCCCAGCACGACGAGAATCAAGATCACGACAAGGATCAGTACCAGAGGACTCACGAATCTCCCCTTTCGATGGTCTGAGACACGGTCAAGGTTGAGGAACGCGCTTCAATCGGTTGCCCCGCGGCCAGCGTCCACCCCGTCAGGGACTCGGGGACCGGGTTCAAGAAATCCACCCGCCCTTCGGCGTCGTCGATGTTCTCCGGCGAAGGGTCCGTCATAACCGTCCCTCGAGGAGTCGCTTCGTCATCTGGCAGCTCGCGCCCGCGTTCGACGATAACGAAGCGTGAACCGGAATTCCAGCGAATTCCTTGGGCTTCTAGCGCTTTATCTCCAACATCTCTAGTTCGGCCTGGACGGCCCGCCGAAACCGGTCCATGGCCGATGCGGACGCCTCGTCGTCAGTCAAGTATCGGGAATCCAGAGGCTGTTGACGTATTCCGCGCATGCCTCCCGCAGGCCGAGCGAGTTGCGACCACACTAGCCGCGAAGGGCAGATAAAAAGGCAGGATGGCCAGCAGATCGACGATGGCCATCGGCGTCAGGGCGAAACGCAGGCGGCCGAGGGAGTCAGCATAGTTCGGTGACGCAGTGCACGACCAAAGGCGCAGAAGGTACTCGACGGTGAACACCGCGACAGAGGCTATCTCGAACCACCGGAAAAATGCAGGTGCCGCGCTGTGGATCGGCTCGACGGTCTCCAGCACGAAGGCGGCGATGTTTGCCAGGATCAAGGCCACGAGGCCGGCCCGTACTAATTAGCGTTCGCCGTTGCGGATCGCACCTCCGTCAACAGCAAGGGTTCAAGTCGGTGCTCGTGGCGCTCACGGGGTACGGGCAAGCCAAGGACCATCAGCGGGCGCAAGAAGCTGGCATCGACCTGCACTTGCTCAAGCCAGTCGGTCTCGTTGGATTGCAGGAGATTCTGGCATCGGCTGCCGCGCGAATGCGCGCCGCCCGTGTGGACGGCTGAACCAGCCTATTTGGCCCCAGCCGGCCGGAGGAGCGCCAGATCTCCTCATTCCACGGAATGACTTTTGCATATGCGGACAGTCAGCTTCGAGGTTCCCCCCTATACCCCACCGGAAGGGGCCATGCGAATCATTGTCGTGGACGACCACTGTGACAGCGCGGAGGTTTTGGCCATTCTGCTGCGGGGGAAGGAGCGCCAGGTCAAAGTTTGTCACAGCGGGACGGAGTGCTTGAGCCTTGTTGATTCTTTCGAGCCGCAATTCGTGCTGCTCGATCTTTGTATGCCTGGCATGGACGGCTGGGAGACAGCGCGGTGTCTACACGAGCACCATCCGACCGTGCGTTTGATTGCCATCACGAACCTGGATACCGAAAACGATCGACGGCGATCCGAAGAGGCCGGCTTCGAGCAGCACATGACCAAGCCTGTGCGGCTCGACAAGCTGCTGCCGATCATGAATCAGCTTGCGGCTGGTTGACCTGACATGGCTCGCGGAGCGGATTCTGTCGGGCGCCAAGAATGGACGTCCAGCAATTCGGCACAAGGATGCAGCGGCGACTCCTCATTGTCGAAGATCACCCCGACACGGCCGGCACACTGGCTGTCCTGGCCCGTTGCTGCCTGTTTCGAACGCTCATTGCGGCCTCTGGCTTCATGGGCGCGGACATCTGTTCGTGGTGGAAACCCGATGTCGTGCTGATCGACTTGTCGCTTCCCGACATCGATGGCCGGGCCATGGCCTACGCCATTCGTACAGTCCTCAAGACCGCGAAACTGATTGCGATCGGCGAGGGAGGCGTCAATGCCTTCGATCTTGAGCAAGCTGGCTTCGACGACCATGTCTTGAAGCCGGTCACCTTGGAGCGACTGAAGGACGTGCTGCCGTAGGGCGGGACAGCTTCCAGCCGACGAGCCGCTGGTTCGCCTCGATCATGCGGTTGGAGTCGATCGAGCCGGCGCGCAGGGCGGCATAGAGAGCTTCGGTCATCGAGCGGCGTCCTTTCGTGACAAAGTGCCTACAAAACCCGCATTTGCCGCTAGCCACCACGCGTCGGATCGGATACGGCTGGTTTTCTCAGAAAACCGTTCTTCTCTGGGTTTCCGTGCCATGTACGATTTGAACGCGGTGCGCAGTAGCGATGACGTAATGTCTTTGCCAGACAACAAAAAAGACTCGCTGACAGGGGCTGTCAACGAGTCTTGGCCAGTGGAGCGGAAGGGAGTCGAACCCTCGACCTCTGCATTGCGAACGCAGCGCTCTCCCAACTGAGCTACCGCCCCAATTCCAGGCCTTCGAACCATCGCCGGCCTGCGGGACAACACATTTTAGAACCGCTCTCGAAGCTTGTCAAAAGGACCTGTTCGTAGTGACCCGCATTCATGCGGTCGGCAAACGATCCTACGATCCGGCCAGACCCAGGCTCCGCTGATACGCCGAGCGCTGCGCGGCCAGGCCCAGCTCTTCAGTGATCTTTCGCCACTCCGCGGCCGCCTCGTCGAGCGCCGCCTGGCTGGCCGCCTCGCCCTGCACACGGCGCCGCACCGCCCGGTCGAGAGCGGCCAGGTAACGGCCGCGACCCGGGATGCGCGGTGAGTCGACTCCCACGTGCTCGTCCAGCGACCGCTCGACCACCTCGCCATACAGGGCCGCCGCCTCCGGATCGGCCTCGGCGCCGACCCACTTGTGCGCCTCCGCCACGTGCGACCGGCGAAACAACGTCGCGTGCCGGCTGGCCGACGACACGCCCGTGCTCAACTTGGGGTCCGACAGCCAGGCCAACAGCCGAAAGGCCGCCTCGGCGTGCGGCGATTTCTTGCTCACCGAGCCCAACCGGCCGTCGATGCCCAATAGCGGCACATGCGGCTGCTCCTCTCGCCGCCGCTCTTGCCACTGCCGCGACTCCAGGCCGTACACGTCGATCGACCCCGGCAACTCGACAAAGCCAATCTCGATTGTGCCAGCCACGGGGTCGCCGCTCGCGGCCGATCGCGGCGCTGCCGCCCGGCCGGCCGCGCCCGCCGATCCGGGCGGTGGCCACGCGATCGCAAGGCCGCACTCACCTTGCGAAAAGGCGGCCCACACGTCCGCCGGCCCCTGGTCGAGCTGACGATGCGAACCATTGCCATACGCGGCCGCCAGCTCGTCCAGCGCCCTGACAAAGGGAGGGCCCGCGATCAAAGGCTCCATCGTCTCGATATCGAACCAGGTCGAAACCTGGTCGCGATGCCTGGCATACGGGGCCGCACGCGCCAACAGCGCCAGCCCGGCCCAACCTTCGGCCAGCGGCTCCAGCGCGCCGGCCCACCGCGGTTGTTCGCCGCCGCCATCCGGCTGTTCTTGACCCGGCTGTTCTTGACCCGGCTGTTCTTGACCGGCCTGTTCTTGACTGGCCTGCTCTTCACTGGCAGTGGCCGCCCCCTGTTTGGCCAGCAGCTCGGCCAACTGCTGATACTCCTTCCAGGTGCGAGGCGGTTCGCGGCCGATCCGGCGGAGCAAGTCGGCCCGGTACGCGCAAACCAGCACGGGCGAACCGAACGGGACCGCATAAGGGGTCGCCCCCCAGACGGCATCGCGGTTCTTGGGGGACTCGAAGACGTCGGGCCAGTCAAGCGACGGATCCTGCGGCAGAGTGTCGTCCAGCGGCGCAAGCCAATCGCGCTCGGCCAGGAGCCCCAGGTCGCGGACCGGATAGATCAGGCAGTCGGCGTCCAACGGGCCGGCAGCCAGAAGCGCCTGCTCGGATGTCTCGGCAACTTCCAGCTCGGCCCCCGAGCTGCCTTGCCACTGGCCTCGCAGCAGACGGAGCGCCTTGGCCATCTCCGGGTCATCGACGACCAGCAGCTTGAGCGTAATGCCAGCCAGCGGCGGGCCGCCCCTTACGGTGGCTTGATTGGACTTGTTCTCGCCGCGAAAACAGCCGCCCGCCAACAGCAGGCAGACCACTGCCAGCCTGCGCCAGGGCGCTCGGCGGCTTGGCTCGAGATCGGTATCCGAACAACCTTCCACAATCAGGCTCGCTTGTTCTGTCATTCTGGCCCGTTCATCGTTGAGCCGAGCAAGACATCCTAGACGGCCTTAACGGATCGCGTCAAACACGCGTATCGAGTGCCGGATGGCGGCGACCAGTTTGTCTGTTTTCTCCCGTTCATCCTTCACCTTGTCGCCTTGTCCCCTTATCGTCTTGTCACCGTGTCGCCTTGTCGCCTTGTCCCCGTTGTCCTCCTCTCCGGCGCCCGCCCGTTGCTTGGGGCCGATTGTCCGGGGTACAATCCCGCCTTCCATACGTGGGCGGGCGGGCGAAGGTGCGGCCAGAGGCGGCAAAACCAGGCGAGTGCCGGACGACGGACAACCATGAGCGTGTTTCTCGGCATCGACGTTGGCACCTCCGGAACCAAGACGCTCGCCATCGACGAGCGGGGCAGAATCCTCGCCGAGGCGATGGAGACGTATCCCTGCTACCAGCCGCGGCCCCTCTGGAGCGAGCAGGACCCGGACGATTGGTGGCGGGCCACGGTCGCCACGGTGCGGGCCGTCGTCAAGAAAGCCCGCTTGAAGCCGGCCGACGTCAAGTCGATCGGCCTGTCAGGACAGATGCACGGCTCGGTCTTTCTCGACAAGCAAGGCCAGGTGATCCGGCCCGCACTGCTCTGGAACGATCAGCGGACCGCGGCCGAGTGCGACGAGATCGAGCGCCGCGCCGGCGGCCGCGGCAAGCTGATCAAGATGGTCGCCAACCCGGCACTGACCGGCTTCACCGCCCCCAAGATCCTCTGGTTGCGCAATCACGAGCCCCGCAACTTCGACAAGCTGGCCAAGGTGCTGTTGCCTAAGGACGAAATCCGCCGTCGCCTGACGGGCGAGTACGCCACCGAGGTCAGCGACGCCAGCGGCATGCTCCTCTTGGACGTGGCCCGGCGGACCTGGTCCAAGCCGCTCTTGTCGCGCTTGGAGCTTGACATCGCCCTGTTGGCCGACTGCCACGAGTCGCGGGAGGTGACCGGGCAGCTCATGCCGAGCGTGGCCAAGCAACTCGGCCTTTCGACCGATTGCGTGGTCGCGGGCGGCGCGGGCGACTGCGCGGCCGGGGCCCTCGGCAACGGCATCGTCAATCCGGGCGTCCTGTCGACGTCGATCGGCACCTCCGGCGTGATGTTCGTCTACAGCGACACGGTCAAGATCGACCCCCTTGGGCGGGTGCACACCTTCTGCCACGCGGTCGACGGCAAGTGGCACATCATGGGCGTGAACCTCTCGGCCGGCGGTTCGCTGCAATGGTTCCGCAACCAACTGTGCCAGGCCGACGCCGCCCAGGCCCGCAAGACCGGCAAGGAACCGTATGATATCCTGACCAACGAGGCCGAGGCCGTGCCGCCCGGCAGCGAGGGGTTGTTCTTTCTCCCCTACTTGTCGGGCGAACGCACTCCGCACGCCGACCCGGACGCCCGCGGGGCGTTTGTCGGGCTCACCCTGGTCCACGGCCGAGGGCACATGGCGCGGGCCATCATGGAAGGGGTCACCTACTCGATGCTCGACAGCCTCCAGATCATCCGCGAGCTCGAGGTGCCGGTCAAGCAAATCAGGGCCTCGGGCGGCGGCTCGCGCAGCCAGCTCTGGCGGCAGATCCAGGCCGACGTGTTTGGGCAGAAAGTAGTCACGCTCAACAGCGAGGAGGGGCCGGCCTACGGCGTGGCCCTGCTCGCCGCCGTGGGCGCCGGCGCTTATCGCGACATTTCCGAAGCGTGCCGGGCCACGATCCGCGTGGTCAAGGAGACTTCTCCCAACCGCCAGGCGCAAAAGGTTTACCAGCGGGCGTTTCCCGAATACCAGCAGCTCTACCGTTCGCTCAAGGACGACTTCAAGCGGATCGCCGCCCTGGCGAAAGGTTAATCCACCTGATGAATGCCGTCTATCTGACCGAGTCCGACGTCGATCATCTGCTCGACGTGCCGACCGCGATCGAGGCAGTGGAGGAGGCCTTTGCGCAGTTGGCAAGCGGCGACGCGGTGAACGTGCCCCGGCAGCGGGCGGCAGCGCCGCGGATCGTCCTGCACACGATGAGCGCCGCCGCGCCGTATCTGGGTCTGGCCGGCTGGAAGTGCTACACCACCACCGCCGGCGGCGCCAAGTTCCTGATCGGACTCTACGAGACCGATTCCGGCAAGCTGGTGGCGCTGGTCGAGGCCGACCGGCTCGGCCAGTTCCGCACCGGCGCCGCCACCGCCGTGGCCGCCGAGTGGATGGCCCTCCCGGAGGTTTCCGAGGTGGGCATCTTCGGCTCCGGCAAGCAGGCCCGCGCCCAGCTTGCCGCCGTCGCCGCCGTGCGGCCCATCAAGCAGGCCTTTGTCTACAGCCGCGATCCGCAGCGGCGCTGGAGTTTTGCCTCGCGGATGTCGGCCGAGTTGAACATCGAGGTGGCGCCGGTCGACAGGCCGCAGGAGGCCGCCGAGGAGCTGCCGATCGTGATCACCGCCACCAGCAGCCGCGAGCCGGTCTTCGACGGCAACTGGCTGGACGAGGGGACGATGGTGGCGGCCATCGGCTCGAACTGGCCGAACCGGGCGGAGATCGATGCCACGGTGGTGCGGCGGGCCGACAACATCGTCTGCGACAGCATCGAGGCCTGCCGTCACGAGGCGGGCGACTTTGTCGACGCCTTGGAGAAGGGCATCTTCGACTGGTCGCGGGCCGCCGAATTGGCCGACGTGGTGGCCGGCCGCGCCGTCGGCCGCAGCCGCCCCGAGAGCATCACTCTTTTCAAGAGCGTGGGCCTGGCGATCGAGGACGTGGCCTTAGGCGGCAAGCTCTTGGAGCTCGCCCGCCAGCACCGCATCGGCAGCCCGTTGCCGTTCTAAGGCGGACCACCCCGCCGGGCCGCATCGAGTTCACGCTGCAGCCGGGCGATCTCGGCGTCTTTCGCCTTGAGGGCGGCCTCGGCTTTTCGCCGATCGGCCTCGGCCTTTTGCTCGGCCCTGGCGACAGCTTCGTGCGGGTTCGGCAGCCACTCGCTTGTCAGCGGGTCCCAGAAACGCAGGTCTTCGTCCGCTGCTTCCAGGTGCAGCGACAACACGTCGCTCGGCAGACGGCCTGCCACTGGCTCGATGGGCAGATACTGTCCTTGCACCAGCCGATGGCCTTGTAACTTCGGATCCAGGTACTCGCCGAAAGGATCGAACAGGAAGTACTCCCTCACCCGGAGCACGTCGCGGTACAAGGCGAGCTTCTTCTTCAGATCTTCCTTGCGGGTCGAGCGGCTAGTGACCTCGATGACCAGGTGAGGCGCCGCGCCTTCTTCCCAGGTCAGGTAGTAGTCGCGCCTTTTGTCCTTGACGATCCCTTGGACGACGAACACGTCAGGCGAGACGTGCGTGTGCTTGTCGCCGGGCACGTAGTACATCAGGTTGTTGCCCGACACGTAAACCCGCGGGTTGTCGGCGAACCAGTTCTTAAGCTCGTGAATCGAATACAGGATATTCTGGACATGGGTATAAGTTTCCCCTATGGGACGGCCGTCCCCACTGGGATACTCCGGCTCGGCATGGCGCGGCAGTTCAGGTCCGGATTTGGTTGCCATAGTCCAACGGGCCCCACGGAGAATCGAGCCTCCAGAATCCCCTACCAATTAACTTTACGACCGCTGCCAGCCATGTCCACACGAAATCCCGGCCGTCGCCAGAATCTGCCATGCCGCCCGCCGGCCTGTAACGCTGCTCGCCCGTCTGCGGCCCACGGTATGTTAGCTCTGCCGCTTCGAACAGCTTCACATGACCTGACTTCCGAGTAGAATCAACTTCCGAGCAGGGGCGCTGTGCCGCAACTTGCGAGATGAGTTGCGTGGGCGTCGCCGATTCGTCGATCCGGATGTGCCGCATGACCGAAAAATACTGGCTGCTGAAGTGTTGCCGCCTCTTCGAGCACCTCGCCGGTGAACAATTGGGCCGGCTCGAAAGATGCAGCCGGGTTCGGACCTTTGCGCGTGGCAGCCCGATTTACCTGCCCGCCGACGAAGCCAACGGCGTGCTGGTGCTCGCCAGCGGACGGGCGAAAATCTGCGGCTTTTCGGCCGACGGAAAGCAGGCGATCCTGGCCTTCGTCGAACCGGGCGAACTGTTCGGAGAACTGGCCCTCTTCGAGCAAGGTCCGCGGGAAGAATATGCCGAGGCCGTGGAAGCGTCGAAAGTCGTACTCATACCTGGCGACGACCTGCAGCGGCTGATGGAAGAATCTCCCGGCCTGTCGCTGGGCATCACCCGGCTGATCGGGCTCCGCCGCCGGCGCATCGAGCGCCGGCTCAAATACTTGCTGTTCCGCTCCAACCGGGATCGCCTGGTCAACCTGCTGTTGGAACTGGCCGAGCAATACGGGACCAGGAAACCGGAGGGACTGCTTCTCGACATCCGTTTGTCTCACCAGGATTTGGCGAGCATCATTGGGGCCACCCGTGAAACGGTCACGGTGATTCTGGGCGAGTTGCAAGCAGAGGGGTGCCTGAAGCTTGGCCGGCGCCGGATCGTGTTGATCCAGCCCGAGCGGCTGGCGGCAGGTGTCGAAGCGCCCGTGCCACGCCCCGCGGGGATCAAGCCGCTGCCGGCGCGCGACGCGAAAGCGCTTCCACGCATACTGTGAGATGTTTCACCGAGAAACCCCAGCAAACTTGCGATAAAACAGGTGGCGGCGGTCAGTTGCGACAGCTCCGCCCCAGGATCGAAGAACCATGCCTCGAAAACCCGCCGACCCCGATCGTTGGCAACCGTGCCCGCCAGGCGAGCTCGTTGGACTCGCAGGTCGATTAAAGGCCAAGCGCCGCAGACGCGTGATCGAGGCGGCCCTGGCCACGTCCCTCGCGGCCCTGCTGATGGTCTGGGCCGGCGTTTATTTCGGCGTTCAGCGATCCCCGCAGCCGACCGACTTCGAATTCGGCGGCATCGCGTGCAGCGAGGTTCGCCCAATTGTGGCAAAGTACATGTCCGGCGAGCTCGATCCGGCGCTGGCCGCCCGCGTGCGCGAGCACCTTGCCCACTGCGCTGCTTGCGGGAGATTGATGGAGGGCGTGCAGAAGTCCGTTTCGGCGCCGTCGCTCCCACCGCGCCTTGCCGAGCGCCCAGGTGTGGCCGCCGTCATCGGCAGCCGGCCGTTGATTTCGCTGCGCGCGGTGGCCCTGTGGGCACTTTTCAGTGATGCCGCGGCTGACGATGCCGAGATCAGCCCCGCCGGCTGGCTGGCCGCGTTCGCGGACCAGTGGGATGACCAACGTTGGCTGTCCAAGCCCTCGGGCTACATGCGGCCGCTCGACGACGAAGGTTGGCGGGCCCGGATGCGGGCTTTCCAGGCACTGGTCAAGGCGGGGAGCGGCTCGGTCGACCCATTGCTACAAACTCTGCGCGAAGGGACCACCACCCAACGGATCCTGGCCGCCCAGGTGCTCGGCTATCTGGGCCAGGATGTGCCGCGCCAAGCGTTGATCGAAGTCGCCCGCGCCGACTCGGACCCCGCCGTCCGGCTCTATGCGATTGCTTCGTTGGGGATGCTTGGTGCCGCGGAACAGGCCGCTTTGCTCCAGGAATTGGCCGAGTCGGAATCGAATCGTGACGCGAAAAAACACATTGCCTATGCCGTGGGCCGCAATGGGCGGCCGCTCGACGCCATGGTGACAGCCAAGCTGGCCGGATGGGACCTCGGCCGCCTCGACACGGCCAAGCTGGGACAAGCGGCGCCCGATTTTGAGTTGACCAGCTTGTCGGGCGAAACGGTCCGGCTGAGCCAGTTTCGTGGACAAAAGGCGGTGGTGCTGGTCTTCGTCTACGGCGACACGTGACCGGTCTGCCACAGGCAGCTCGCGCAGTTGCGCGACAACCTCAAGGCGATCGAGGCCGCCGGCGCCCAGCTCCTGGCGGTCGATCCACACGAATCCTGGTCAGCCAAGCACCTGCTCCAAGAGGTGGGCCTGGACACGGCCGACGTGCACTACCCGTTGCTCAGCGACCCGTCGCTGGTGGTCAGCGCCACCTACGGCGTCGCCTTCCAGATGCGGATCCACACGGAACTGAGCAACCGGCCGGCCACGTTCATCGTCGATAGGGAAGGCATCCTCCGGTATGAACGCCGGGCGACGACGTTCTCCGATCGCCCCGCGGTGGACCAGGTCCTCTCGGAACTCAAGAAGCTTTAGATCCAACGCCTGGGCTGCCGCCGGTGCCCTCCACGTCCTCCACCGCGCCGGTAGGTCTGCGGCGCGCCGCGCGCCCGGCAGCCCACAAGACGACTCCGGCCACTGTTACCGGGACGACTGGAATCTCGATCAGCGTGGCCAGCACAAAGAAATATCGCTGGATAAAGTAAGACTGCCGCCAGCCGGATGCATGGGGCAGCCATGTCATGGCCTGCCAGATTGCGATTGCCGCCAATCCCACCGCGCCCGCGGCAAACAGCACCACGCCAGCTCGCCGCAGTGTAGCGGGTTTGGACGTTCGCCAGGCCAGCATAACCGGTCCGGCAAGAAGCACGGCCCAAAACGCATGGCACGACACGAGGGTCTGTAGCGGTGGGCCGCAACCCCAAGGGCCGCAGATGTCGTGTCCCCAGTCCCCCGGTAGCTGACCGATCTTCAGGGTACCGAACAGAGCGGCCGCCCAACCAGCCGTCGCCAGTGCGCGCAAGACAAGCCGGGGCACCTGCTTCTCCTTCCCCCATCGAGGCCCGTCCAGATTGTACCGCGGGTGAGGGGGGGCGTGTGTGAGCCGGCACACACTGCTCTCGCTTTTTTCAACGGGCTGTCTGGTTTTGCAGGGCTTGGAACGTTGTATAGATAGGACCTTCCTGCCGCCGCATTTGGTTGGCCATGTGTGCCATTTCACAGTCCGCCGGCGGATCAGGGATTAAGGTGCGGGAAGCGGGGGAAGCAGGCAAGGCGGTTCGCCTGGTCCCGACCGTTGTTCCATTCTTTGCACGCAAGCAGGAGACTGGCATGAAGAAAACTGGCTTGACTCGACGTGACTTTCAGAACCTGTCGCTGGCGGCCGCGGGAGGCCTGCTGATCGGCGCCGGCGGCACCTCGGAGGCCTCCGCTGCCCAAGACAAAAGGAACGCCCAAGACAAGGACGATGACAAGAACCCGTTGCTGGTCGAGCCGCACGTCTGCCGCGGGCTCAACGCCTGCGCTGGATTGTCGGCCTGCGCCACGGCGGAGGCCCACGACTGCAAGGGTCAGAACGCGTGCAAAGGCCAGGGGGGCTGCGGCGCTCGCCCGGGCGAAAACGCCTGCAAGGGAATGGGTGACTGCGCCGTGCCGCTCACGGAAAAGAAATGGAAGACGGCCCGCGCCCGTTTTGAGCAGTTGATGAAAACGGAACGCAAGGAATTCGGCAAGGCTCCGACAACGGGTAAGGCGAAGTCATAGCCTGCCGGTGCGCTTCGGCACCAAGTCTCCTCGGCCGCCGCGGTGGCCCGCTACCACCGCGCCGGCCGCTTTTTGAATCGCCCGCCCGCGCGGAAGTTGGCTTTTTCCCATTCTCGTTAAAAGTGCAGTCCTTGAGCCAGGCAGCGTCAAATGAGCCCGCAGCGTTTAGGTCATCCCGATCTTGGCATGGGCGTGGGCCTGAGGTCAGCCCATTTCTCGCACATCCTCGAACACCAGCCCGGGGTCGATTGGTTCGAGGTCATCTCCGAGAACTTCATGGATTCCCAGGGGCGGCCGCGCTACGTCGTCGACCAGATCGCCGAGCGATATCCGCTGGTCATGCACGGCGTTTCACTTTCCATCGGCAGTTGCGACCCCCTCAATTTCGATTACCTCCAGCGGCTCAAGCGCCTGGCCGACGGCATCCGGCCTCGCTGGATTTCGGACCACCTCTGCTGGACCGGCGTGATGGGCCTCAACACGCACGACCTGCTGCCCATTCCCCTCAACGAGGAATCGCTCCGGCACGTGGTCGAGCGGATCCGGATCGTGCAAGACTTTCTCCAGCGTCCGCTCGTGCTCGAGAATCCGAGTACCTACGTGACGTTTGCCGATTCGACGATCCAGGAGTGGGAGTTCGTCAGCCGCATGGCCGAGGAGGCCGACTGCGGGCTGCTGCTCGACGTGAACAACGTTTACGTGTCGAGCGTCAACCACGACTTCGATCCCACCGAGTATATCGGGCGGCTGCCTCATCGGCGCATCGTGCAGTTTCACCTGGCGGGCCATACCAACTGCGGCACGCACTTGATCGATACGCACGACGGCCCGGTCATCGACCCGGTGTGGGAGCTTTACCGGCTGGCCCACGAGCTCACCGGTGGCGTGTCGACGCTGCTGGAGTGGGACGCCAAGATCCCCGAGTTCCCCGTGGTCCATGCCGAAGCGCTCAAGGCCCGCCGCTGGCGGCAGGCCCACTCCAGCCCGCCGCCGGCCACCCGCCCGGCCATCCCGGCGGCGGCCCCCGTCTCGGTGCCGCAGCCGCTGGCGCACCTGGTGGTGGACGTTTCATGAGTGGTCAGCCTGCCAACTTGGCGCGCCTGCAGCGCTGGATGCAGGCCGTGATCATGCACCCGGACGGGGTCGAAGGCGGCGTGGGGTCGCCCGAAGCGCGGCGGCTGGTCGATATCGCGTTGGATCAACTCGAACAGGTGATCCACCCTTCGCGGGCGCTCGGCAGCGCCGAACGGCTCGAGATCTATGTGGATGCCTATCATCTGCGGCTGATGGATTGCCTGCGAAACCAGTTTCCCGCCCTGGTGAACGCTTTGGGTGAAGCGACCTTCGATGCCGTAGCGTTCGGCTACCTGGGAGCCTACCCGTCGCGTGGGTATTCTTTGAACAAGTTGGGCGAAAACCTCCCCCAGTTCCTGGCCCAGAACCGCCCGCACGAGTCCGCGGCGCCCGCTGATGCGCCGTCGAGCTGGCCCGACGGCATCATCGAGCTTTCCACGTTCGAGCGGGCCGTGCAGGAGATCTTCGACGGCCCCGGCGTCGAGGGACAACGGCTGCTGGAACAAGCGGAGCTGTCGGCGATCGCGCCCTTGGATTGGCCCGGCGCTCGCCTGAAGTGTGTCGAGTGCTTGCGCCTGTTCCGCTTCGCCCATCCCGTAAACGCCTGGTATTCGCAACTGCGGCACGTCCCATGTCCGCCTCCAGGCCCGTGCGAGTCGCACGTCGCGCTGGTGCGGCAAGATTATACCGTCCGTCGCCACGAGCTTTCGCGCCCCCAATACGAGTTGCTGCTGTGCCTGGCGGCGGGCAGCTCGATCGCTTCGGGCATGGAAGCAGCGCTCGGCGGGGCCCGTGACGACGTGGCGGACTTGGCCGTCCAAGTGCAGGGCTGGTTTCAGCAATGGGCGACGGGGGGCTTTTTCAGCGGTGTCCAATGAGCGCGTGGAATGTGGTGCCGGATACAGAAGCGGCCACGGCCCGCGCACTATGCTAAACAGCCGGGCGTTTTCGAAAGGCTTTTTGGCGTATTCAAGCCCGGGTTTACCCGGTTGAGCTCTTCAATTCAGTTAGGAGTCGCTTGCATGACTCGGGCGCAAACAACCGCGAATTCATCGCGTCGAGCGGCGCGATGGGCCGGCGGATTGTTGCGGGTGATCGCGGTCGCGGCCTTGGTTTGGACCGCGTTGTATTGGCACGCCCTTGATCCCACGTACTTGGCGCAAAATGTCCCAGGGCGCCGCGCGCCGCCGAGGCAGACATTCGATCTCGAACGGCTGCTCTTGCCTCGGGAGCGGGTTCTGTCGGGAGGCGTGCCCAAAGACGGCATCCCCGCGCTCACCAACCCGCCGCTCGTGCCCGCCGCCCAGGCCGAGTACCTCCAACCTGGCGACCGGGTGATCGGAGTGGTCATCCAGGGCGAGGCGCGGGCCTACCCGGTCATGGTTCTCACGCGGCACGAAGTGGTCAATGAGCGGGTGGGCGGCATGCCCGTCGCGGTCACCTATTGCCCGCTGTGCGATTCAGTGGCCCTCTTCGACCGGCGCACCGAGCTCGGCGAGCGCGAGTTCGGCGTCTCCGGCCTGCTCTACAACAGCAACGTGTTGATCTACGACCGCGGCGGCAAGTCGGAGGGCCTCTGGTCTCAGTTGCTGGCCGGCGGTGTCTCGGGTCCCGGCTCCGGCACGCCGCTCAAACCGCTTCCCGTGGAGTTGACCACGTGGGCGGATTGGACCGAGCGCTATCCGGAAACCAAGACGCTTGCGGCCAGCGACGCCGAAGGACGCGCCTTTCGCAACAATCCGTATCGCCGCTACCTTGCCAGTCCGGACCTGATGTTTCCCGTGCAGCCGATCGACAAGCGTTTGCCCCTGAAGGAGAGGGTGCTGGGCGTTTGGACCGGGAAGGCGGCCCGGGCCTACCCGGTGTCGGCACTGGCCAAACTGCGGGAGCCGTTGTCCCAGGAGATCGACGGGCGCAAGTTCACGCTGGTCTACAACCCGAAGGCGCAAAGCGTGCGCATGAGCGATGCCGACGAGGGCCTGCATTGGATGTACTCGTTCTGGTTTGGCTGGTTCGCGTTCCACCCCGACACGGAACTGTTCACGGCGCGGGACGCGGCGGGCACACCGCGCCGGCCAAAAACTTCCAGCCGGGCGACTCCGGAGGCACGAAATCCCGTCAAGCAGCGCCGCGCCGGCTTCGCGCCAGCCGACGGGGACCGGCCTCCGGCTTCGACGGTTTCGTCAATTCGCTGGGCGAAGCACTTTCTGTGAGATAGGGCACAGTTTGAGCACCGGGTTCGATGTAGCATCATTCGTGTCATCCTTGCCAAAGGGTCAGCGGATGGCATGGATTTGAGCCCTGCAGCGTTGGCTCGTTTCGGATTGCCGACAGTTTAAAGAAAGGAGACCGCTTCATCATGAGAGTTTTGACAAGCTTCGGCCTGGCGGCGGCCCTGTGGGCCGGCGCGTCGGCCGCAAGCGCCGGAGAACTGAAGAGCGGCCTGCAGTCCGGCGATTCAGTGGGCGCCTTCGATGTAGTCAAGATCGCCGGCGCGGCCGACGACGGCGTGCAGGTGGGCAAAAAGCTCTGCTATCGGTGAATGTACGGTGGCAGACCCGTCGTCATGGTTTTCACCCGGAAAACCGACGCGGCCTTGGCCAGTTTGGTCAAGCAACTCGACAAGTTGGTGGCGAAGCACGAAGAGCAGCAACTGCGGGTGTTCGTCAACCTGATTGGTGAAGACAGGGAGGCCTTGGAGGCGGAGGCAAAAAAGTTCGGCGCGAAGCACAAGGTCGCCAACGTGCCGATCGTGGTCCCGGTGGAGCACGAAAACGGCCCCGACAACTTCGGCATCAATCCGGATGCCGCGGTGACCGTCACGCTCTACAGCGGGCTCAAGGTCAACTCCAGCCATGCCTTCGACAAGTTCAAGAAGGACGACGCCAAAACGGTCCTGGCGGACGTGCCCGCGCTACTGGAGGAGTCCGCTGCCGCCTCCGACGAGGCCCAGACGGACGAGGCGAACTTTCACGCCTCTGATCACTACGGGCGTCTTGACTTCTCGCCCGACGGAGCGCGGTTGGCCGTGGGCGGACCAACCGGGCAGATTCACGTTTGGAATCTGAAGGAGAAGAAATTCGTCCGCGTCCTACGGCGCAGCGACGAACGGATGCTGGAAGACGTCGCGTGGAATCCGCAGGGCACCAGGCTGGCCGCTGTGGACATTTGGGGCCGTCTGTCGATCCACGACGCCGCCAGCGGGAAAGAGCTGCATTTCCTCTCGGCACGACGTCGAGAAGAGGCGATCGGCAGCAAGGAGAGGCTCGTCGCGAGTCTCGCTTGGAATCTTGCCGGCGATTCAATGGTCCTGACTACAGCGAACGGATTTGCCGTCTGGAACCCGGACGTTCCTGCGGAATCCGAGGCGGCGGTGCCGGACACGGACGACGACCGCTTCTCCGCCTGGCACGGCACAATCAGCGCCGACGGACGGCGGCTGGCGCAAGTCGACGAGTACGGCAAGTTCCGGGTGTGGAATTTGCACACGGGCGAAATCGCCCTGCGGTCTGCGGATTTCAAGGGATGCCAGGTCTATGTCGCGTGGAGTCCCGACGATCGGCGGATCGCCCTGAGCAGCAACTCGACACTCCGCATCGTGGATGCTCGGACGGGAGCTATCGTACGCGACGTCGAAACACCCCAACAGTCCTCGATTGTCGCTTGGAGTCCAGACAGCAAGATCCTGGCGGTGGCCCAGGGCTGGCTCAACCGATGGAGCAGTTCCGACCGCCCCAATAAGGCGATCTCGCTTGTCAATTCGGAGGACGGAACCATCCGTCACAGGCTCAACTCGGGATTGATGAACATCGAGGCCCTGGCATGGAGCACGGACGGCAAGACCCTTGCCTCGACTGGCTCCTCCAAGGTGTGGAGGCTCGACCGGAACGGCGATCCGCAGGTCGTCGCGAATCCGGAGATGCCGGTCTCCCTGTGGGATGCAGAGAACGGCAGGCTGTTCTATCAAATCACTCCGGCCGAAGAACCGTAAGAGGTCCTTGCGGTCATTGGAGATCACCACACTATGGCCTAACCAGTCTCCCCGTGGAGCACGAAAGATGAACCAGTCACTTCGCGCAATCACCGCGTTGCTGCTTCTTTCCGCACTTGCGGCTGCTTGGGCCGATGAGGCTAAGCCACAGAAGAGCGACAAACCCGTCGAAGTCACGTCTGTTGACCACGCGCAATCGCTTGCATGTCCACCGACGTCGGTGTATGTGGTGTACCGGTTTCAACTGCAGGAAGAGGACCAGTTCACCACGATCATGAAGACGCTCGCTCGCAATCCGCGGATTCGGCATCTCAGGCTGCGCCTCCCCAATTCCTCGCACGTCAAGGAGGAAGCCCTTGACGTGCAAGTGAAATTCTCGTTCTTGTGACGTAGCCCCTCCGAAGCCGCCTGTAGGGCGGCCCTGCCCGAAATGAAAAAGCTTGAATCCGCAACGTTTTCCGATGGCCGGGAATGGCGCACTGCCGATTGGGAAACCGCGCTCAACAAATTCGCGAGCGAGCTGATAGCCAAACGGAAGCAGGACGCGAGAAAACTCGAATAACGATTCATACTTGGCATTCGGAACCTTCTTGCCAAGACTGGCGATTGGATTTGAACTCGTTAAGTAGCGAGTGCCGTTGACCTGCGGCGAATCAACCGTTCGGGCGGCAATAAACTGAGATCTGCTTGAATCGAGCGACTTAGGAACGGCCGAAAAATAACTTCCCCATTTTGCGACGGCGAGATAGGTTGAAAGGCGTTGGGGCAGCGAGGATAGCGCACGGAGGATTGGACAATGGGCTTGTATTCGGCGGTGGTGGAGAGGCACATGAAGGCCCTCTATGGTTCCCTCTCGGAGAAGGATCGGCGGCGGTATGCGGCCGTTGAGGCGGAGAAATTGGGCCATGGTGGCGCGCAGTACGTGGCGGAGCTGTTTGAATGCGATCCGGACACGATACGCCACGGGCAACTGGACGTGGACGAGCTCCCGTTGGACGCGGCGGCTGGCCGGGTCCGAAAAAAGGGGGGGCCGAAAGAAAGCTAGCATCGCCCAACCTGGATGCGGCAATGCAAGGATGAATCTGTGAGCGGATCGGATTACGCGATTCTCAGCCGATAGTTGGGGTCACACCATTCCGGTTCGACCCGGTCCCTCCCGATCGCGAAGGTGCACTTGCCTGGTCGCTGCTGTTGGAGCGAGAAGGTCCCGGGCGGAATGCCACCGGCAGCTAGCTTGTCACCTCCTGGCCGACCCTTATGCCCCGGACTTGACTTCCGTGCCGCCGTAACCGGCCTTCTTGAGCGCATCCAAGAGGGCCTGCTCGTCATATTGGTCCGACACCACGGTCACAACGGCTTGCTCCTTGGACAGATCGACCTCAGCCTTCCTTACCCACGGTAAGGATTCGAGTGCCTCGCGCACTCGCGGTGGTCAGCCGAACGGTCATGTCATGCCTGACACGGAAATGGCAACCTGACGCAAGTTAGCATCGAGCACCGCCGGCGCATCCTCCCGGTCGCCTCCTGATGCACCGGAAGGGTTGGGCCATTGATTCTGCTGGCATCCGGCGATCGCCACCCACGCACCGATCAACACCAACCCGGTCCTTGCCTTACGTGCAGGCGTCAACATGGACATACTCCTCGACAGGGGAACGGAACACGAGCTGCCACGCCGCTGCTTTGCCCGCCAGCGAGTTTACCACGAGTGGTCATTTAGCTTCAGTGAGCTAATTCACAATTTCGCTCAAACCGCAGGGACTGCAAACGATGCCCGGCGATCATCAACCGCCGGCGCCGGCCGGACGGGCGGCCGGGGGCTCGCCGATGGCACGCAGCAAGCGGGCCTGGGCGCGATTGTAGTCGGACACGGCCCGCGTGTAGGCGTTCTGCGCCTCGGTACGGGCCCGGATGGCCTGCTGCAGCTCAATCGGCAAGCCTTCGCCCTGACGAATCCGCCCCAGGGTGAGACGCAGCGCCTCGCTGGCGGCCGCCACGTTTTCCAGGGCGATGTCGAACTGTTCCCGATAACTGCCGACGTCGGACGACGCGGTGACGATCTCGGCAGCCACGAGATCCCGCGCCAGGCTGGTCTCGAACCGCGCCTGGCGCATCTGGCTGGCACGCTGGCGGCGCAGCACGCCATTGCCAAAACCGAGGTTCCGCAACTCCCAGGCTGCAATCGCATCCAGGTCGCTGCGGCTTCCCTGGTTGTCGAATTGGCCGGAAGGACCTCCCCCAAAGCTCCCCGCGCTGGCACCCACCGCAAGGTGCGGCAGCCAGGGACGCCACCGTTCCTGGTCCAGGCGTTCCAATGCGGCCCGCACCAGCGCCTGCTGCTGGGCCAGCTCGGGCCGGCTGGTGAATCCTTGCGCCAACAGCGCCTCCAGCGGCATCTGCTCGTTGACCAGCTCGATGGGCACGGCACGCTCCTCGGCCGGCACCAAGACCACCCCGGGCGCCAGCCGCAGGAGCCGCGCCAACTCGGCGCTGCGCGCCCGCACCTGCCGCAGGCTGTCCGCGGCCGCCTGCCGCCAGAACGCCAGTTCGGCGTTGGCGCGGTCGAACTCCGACCGCGCACCACGCCCCTCGCGGAAAAAACTGCCGGTGATCTCCGACATCTCCCGCGCCGCGGCCACACCCGATTCGGCGTTGGCCAGCAGGCCGTCCGCCTCGACCACGTCGAAATAGGCCGTGGCCACGGCCAACAGCGTATCGTTGACGTCGGTGGTGCGGGCGGCCGCTTGTGCCCGCACCAGTTGCCTGGCGACCAGCGGTTCAAAAGCGGCGTCGGCCAGGGCCAGATCGACAAAGAGCCGCGCCGGGCCGCCGGCGGCCCCGTTGAGAGGGCGCGTTCCCAGCCCGGCGCCGCCGCCCACGAACAGCGAGCTCCGCCCCGCTTCAATCACCTCGCCTTCGGTCGCCTGCAGTCGGCCGTCGTGCTTGTTGTATCCCACGGCCGCCCGCAGCGAAGGTATCCATAGCAGCCGTGCCTGGTCCAGGTTTGCTTGGGCTTCGACCACGCGCTCGCGAGCCAGCCGGATTCGCAGGTTGTTCGCCCCCGCCAGGGCCAATGCGTTGGCCAGGTCGATCGGAAAGGTCTCGCCTTGGAAGGCCACCGCGGGTCTGGGCAGCGGCAGGCTCTCCGGAGTCGCCGTCCTGGCTTCCGCGCCAGGCATCGCTTCCGCGCCAGGCGTCCGCCGAGCCGAAGGCCGGTCGTCCGTCGGATCGTTGCCCGTCTGGGACTCGGCCACGCTCGGAGCGTCGAGAACGAATTGCACCCGGGCGGCAGAGTGGCTGCCGGCGGCCGGCCCATCTCCCCGGTCGCCGCCGGCCTGCACCACCGGTAACTCCGAGGCGGGCTCGGCGGCAGAGGCTTGCCTGGCCGGGTCGGCTTCGACCGGCTGCATCCATGCTCGATCCAGCGGCAACGACGCTACGGGCCGGTCGGCCGTCACCGTGCGCGAATTCAGCGGCAACCCCGTCTGACATCCCACCACGGCCGCACAAGACCCGACCCACCACGCGATTGAGCGGCGCCTCTTGATTGCATCCATGCGAATCGTTCCTGTCGTTGGTCGCTCAATCCGATCCAGCCGGCATCTTCCCTCTATCCGTTGTAATCGGAGGCGATAGTCAGCTTTGTTGAGGAACTTTCTTTAAAGCGCCTCTTCCTACTCGTCTTGTCCGCCGTTGGCCGAAGGTGAAAGGCGAACCTCGACCTTCTGCCCGTCGGTCAATCGTTCGCCGGCGCGGGCCACCACGGTTTCTCCAGGCTCGGCGCCGCTCGCCAGCCAGACCACGGTGTCCTTGCGCAGCACCGAAACAGGGCACCTGCGGACCCGGCCCTGCTCGACGATCATCACGCAATCGCCGCGGTCGTCTGAAACCAGGGCCGCCGCCGGAACCGTCGGCGTGTCTCGCCGGGTGTCCAACGTCAACTCCACGTTTCCCAGCACGCCTGGCTCCAGTTTCCGCCTGCCGTAGGACCCGTCGACCGGATTGTCCAAATCGACTTCGGCCCGCATCTTTCGCGACCCTTCGTTGAAAGCCACCGCATACCGCGATATTCTCCCCTCGATCGGGTTGCCACTGGGCCCGCGAAACACAACCGGATCACCCACGTTGAGCTTGCCTGCCGCGTCCATCGTGAGCCAGACCACCAGCCGCAGCTTGTTGTTACGGACCAGCGAGAAGAGCGGCTTGGCGCTGCCGGCGCTGGCCGGCCGCACAAACGTGCCCCGGTCGATCATGCGGCCGGTGACGACGCCGGCAAATGGCGCCCTGATGACGGTGAACGATTGCATGGCCTCGGCCTTCTCCCGTGCTGCTTCGGCCGTGCCGATGCGGGCCTCGGTGCTGAGGACATGGGCCTGGGCGGTGTCGACCTGGGCAGCCGCCCGCCGCAGCGAGGCCACGGATGACTCGAGGGCATAGCGGGCCTCGTCGCGCAATTGCCCCTTCAGGCTGCCGTCCTCGACCAGCGCGGTAATACGCTGGTATTCCGCCTGGCGCAGCCGCCTTTGCGCTTCGAACTCCTCGACGGTCGCCTTGGCTTCCTCGAATTCGGCTTTCTTACTCGCCAGGTCGGCCTGGGCCTGCTTGACCAAGGCCCGGCTCTCAGCAACCGCAGCGAGCAACTCGGGCGCGGCGACCGTGGCCAGCACATCCGACTCAGCGACCTCGTCGCCGATGTCCACGTTCACCTTGTCGATGTACCCCTCGACACGGCCCATCAATTGCACGGTCTCGTAACCGTCGACGTTGCCCGTCAGGTTCACGACCTCTCGCAAATCCGCCGACCGCACCGTGGCCACCTCGACCAAGGCGGCCTGATCGGCGGCGGCGCCGGTTGCCGCTTCCGAGGCGGCATAGTCGCAGCCGGCCAGGCCGACCATGGTCAAGGCCGCCAGCCCGGCGATGGTCAAGGCCGCCAGCCCGATCAGCAAGGGCAAGAAGGCCCTCGCCGAAACGGCCGCGGCGCCGGGTGTGATGAGGTTCTTTTGCATCGGTCGGCTCCATCATTTGTTGGCAAAGTTGCAAAGTTGTGCACGCCCGGCAATGTCGCCTCAGTTCGCCGGCAGGGCTTCTTGGGGCATCCGCTTGAACATCACGTACAGGCAGGGAACGACCAGCAGCGAGAGTGCGGTCGCCCCCAGCACGCCTCCGATAATGGCCCGCGCCAGCGGCATGTTGGCCTCGCCGCCGCCAAAACCGAAAGCCATGGGCAACAGCGCAAGCCACGTCGTGACGGAGGTCATCAGGATCGGCCGCATCCGGACCTGCGCGGCATCGACAATCGCCTCTTGAACTCCCAACCCCTCGCGGAGGCGGTGGTTGGCGAAATCGACCAGCACGATCGAGTACTCGACCACGATCCCCACCATCATCACGATTCCCATGAAGGCCATGATCGAAAGACTCGTTCCGGTCAGGTACAACAGCGCCACCACGCCCACGAACCCCAGCGGCACGGTGAGCATGACCACGAAAGGATCCGCGAAGCTGCGGAACTGCGCCACCATGACCAGGTAGACGAGCAAGCTGGCGATTACCAGCCCGCCGGAGAACTGGGCGAACGATTCGCGCATGCTACGGACCTCGCCCTGCATCTCGAAGGCGTATCCCTTGCCGGCGAACTTTTCGCCCTCGACCTGGTAGACGCGCCCCCGCTCCGTGCGGCCGGCCTTGGCCCCCAACTCCGGATTGGCCTCCAACCGCCGCTCGATCGCCGCCACCACCGAGCCCACATCGAAGCCCGGCAGCACGTTGGCGTACACGTCCGTGGCGCGGGTGATGTTGTGATGGTTGATCACGGCCGGGCCGGTCGTGCGCTCGATCCGCGCCAGGTTCCGCAGCCGGGCCGGTTCGCTGCTGTTCACCCCGGTGATCGGGATGTCGAGCAACGTATCGAGCGAATTGATGTCTTCCTCCCGATACTGCACGCCCATGAAGTAGTGGTTCCCGTTGCGCTCGTCGATCCAGAAAGCCGGGTCGAAGTTGATCGAGCTGTTGGTGGCGCTCACCAGGTTCTTCATCACGTTCTCGGGCGTCACTCCCTGGTACGCCGCCAGCACGCGGTCCATGTTCACTTGCAGAATCGGGTAGTCCATCCGCTGCGCGATTCGCACGTCGGCAGCCCCCTCGACTTGCCGCGCCTCGTCGCGGATCATCACGGCGATCTCCTGCGCGGTGTCGAGATTCGATCCCGTCACCTGGAAGTGAATGGGCGACGGCTCCCCCATGTTCAACGCCGCCGTCATCATGCCGCCCGTGTCGAACGCGAATTCCACCTCCGGGAACCGCCGCGTCAACTCGCGGCGCAGGCGGTCCACGTACTCGAATGTGCCCGGCTGGCCGGCCTTCCCCTTGAGCTGCACCAGGATAAAGGCGTCCATCGGGCCCGTGTTGGGCGTGTAGGCGGCCGGCCAGTCCATCAGCACGCCGATGTTGGAAATCAGGATCTGCATGTTCGATTCAGGAACCTGCTCGTCGCCCAGGGCAAAAGCGGGGTCGGGCCGGCCGATCTCGGCGATCAGCGCCTGTTCGATCTCGTCGATCCTGGCTTCGGTCCGCTCGATCCGCGTTCCCGACGGCATCCGCGCATAGATGGTGAACTGGCCCGCGTCGACCGGCGGGAACAGCTCGGTCCCCAGCCGCGTCAGGCCCACCACCGAGACCACGAACAGCACGGCGGCCGCCAGCACCACGGCACGCCGCGCCCGCAGCACGCCCCGCAGCAGCCGCCCGTAGGCCCGCACCAACCCGCCGGCGCGCTCGGTTCCCCCGCCCGCCGGCACGCGCAGAAAGCGCGCGCAATAGGCCGGCACGATCGTGATCGACAGCAGGTAGGAGGCGGCGATGGCGATGCTGGCCGAGACTGCCAGCGGCGTGAACAGGAACTTAGCCAGCCCCGACAAAAACACGATCGGATAAAAGACGACGATGAACGTAATCGTCGAGACCAGGATCGGCAGGGCCACTTCACGCGTGCCGTCCAGCGCGGCCTCGAATGGCTTCTTGCCCATCTGCGCATGCCGCACCACGTTTTCCAAAACCACGATCGACTGGTCGACCAGGATGCCGATGGCCAAGGCCAGCCCACCCAGCGTCATGGCGTTGATCGTGTCGCCCGTGTAGAAAAGCCCGACAACCGCCGCCAGGATGGCCAAGGGAATCGCCAACACGATGATCAGCGTCGATCGCAGGCTGCGGAGGAACAGGAGCACGACGACGCCGGCCAGCACGGCCCCCAAGCCGGCCGCGATTTGCAATCCTTGGATGCTCTGCCGGACGCCAACCGATTGGTCCATGGCCACCGAGAGCACCAGTCCCTGGATCTTCGGGTCGTCGGCGTTCATGTCCTTCAGCCGGCTCAGCATCTGGTCCAGCCGGTCCTTGATCGAGTCGACGATCTGGATGGTGTTGGCCCCCGGCTGCCGGTAGATGGGAATGTACACCTGCCGAGCCCCGTTGACCCGCACCACGTTGGTCTGAATCTGGCCCGCGTCGCGCACCTCGCCGACGTCCTGCATCAGCACCGGAGCCCCGTCGACGATCTTGATGGGAGCCTGGTTCAGCTCCTCGACCAGCCGGGGAATCGAGTTGGTGAAGATCTGGAAATCGTAGTCCCCGATCTTGGCGTTCCCGGCGGGGATCAGCACGTTCTGTTCCCGCAGCGCCTGCTGCACGTCCATCAGCGAAAGCCCCCGCGCCTCCAGCTTCTCGCGGTCCACATAAGCCAGGATCCGCCGCAGCTTGCCGCCGTACACCGCCGGCGCAATCACTCCCTGGATCGACTGCAGCCGGTTGCGCAGCTCGAAATAGGCGATGTCGTACAGCTCCTTCTCGCTCATCTGCGGATTCGAGACCACCACCAGGCACAGCGGCACCGAGGCCGTGGGATCAAACGGCATCACCATCGGCGGGATCGTGCCCGGCGGAAGGTAGTACATGTCGCTCACGGCATAGCTGGTCACCTGCGACATGGCCGTGTCCATCGAGATGTTCTCGTGGAAAAAGTCCTTGACCACGGAGACGCCCAGCATCGCCTTGCCTTCCTGGTGCTCGATTCCCATCGACTGCCCCGTCCAGCGCTCCATCCGGCTCATGATGTCCTTTTCCATCACTTCCGGCGGCATGCCCGGATAGAAGGTCAGGATTTGCACCGCCGGAGTCTTGAACGTCGGCAGCAAATCCCGCGGGATCGGCTGGATCCCCAACGCCGGCACCCCCACGTAGGAGACGCTGCCCAGCACGAGAATGGCCAGCGCCGCCACGATCACCAGGTGCGGGTTATTGAGCGCGGTTCGGATCATGGGGAGCCCGGGGTCGCCTCTGCGGCAAATCGAGTTGGATTAACGTCAGCGAACGAGTCGAAGGCAACGAGTCTCTGCCGCGGCGCTTCGTTCTGCGGTGCCGCGCGCCCGGAATGATGGGCCCCGTAGCCGCGCAGGATCTCCACCAGCACGTCGCGCGGCGCCCGCCCCAGCACCAGCACAACGTGCCCGTGCAGCAGGCCGGCGACCATCTGGTACCGCCCTTCCCGGCACTCGTGTAACCGTCCCTCGGCCGGCAGATGCTCCCGCATTTGCGGAAACGCGCGCAAGCTTTGAAAAGGCAAGACGAATACCGAAACAGGCTGCCGGTCCACCTCGCCCACGATGTGCACTCCCAGCTCGCGCTTCAGGCGGCACAGGCCTCCCCCCTTGAGCTCAAAACCTGCCTGCCCCCGAGGCGGGCAGCGCACCGCAAACCCGGCCCTGGGGCGCAATCGCTGCTCGACCTCCTCCACCGAGCTGCTCACCACTTCGGCCTGCCAAGAGCCGCTCACGTAGTTCTCGTGCTCCGTCGCCGCCAGCCGACCCAGGTTGTCCGAATCGCCCAGCCGGGTGAGCGACCACAAGCCGACGGCCACGACGACCGACGCGGCCAAGGCCAACATCCACAGCCCCTTCGAGCGGCTGGCGGGCACCGCCGCATCGCTGAGCAACTGCTGTTCGATCGTCTGCCACGTGCTGGCGTTCGCCTCGCCGCGTGCCAAGAGGTCGTCCAGCAGGCCCTGCGTCCTTGCCTCGCGGGCGAACCAGGCCTTGCACTGCGGGCACGTCGCGAGGTGGTCGCTGATTTGAAAGTGCAGCTCCGCTCCTCCCTCGCTGTCGTAATAGAGATGGAAGAATTTGCGGATGTCGTTGCAGTTGGTCATGCGTCTTCTCCAGCCGGTGGGGCGGAAGGAGGTGGGCTCGCCGAGGGGCGGGCGGCCTCGGCCGGATCGGTCCACCTGTTCTCCATTGCGTACTCGCTCAGAAATGTCCGCATCCGCCGCCTCGCGCGCGACAGGTACCCCATAACGCTCGCCACCGGTATCTCCAACATCTCGTGAATCTCGTGGTAGCTGAACTCGCCGATCGACTTGAGCAGCAAGCAGGAACGCTCCGCGGCACTCAGCCGGGCCAGGGCCTGGACCAGCGGATCCTGCAGCAGTTCGAGCAGCCGCTCGGGATCATTATCCAGCAGACTTTCGACGGCATCGTCCGCTTGCGGCTGCTCGCGGGCCTCCTCCAGGCCCATCTCCTCCGGTATCTCGGCCAGCAGCAGCGGCTCGTGCCGGCGGTTCGCGTTGAACACCTGGTACGTCACGAAGCGGAACATCCAAGCCTTGAAGTTCGTGCCGGGCGAAAAGTTGCCAAACTCCTGAAATGCCTTCAGCACCGCGTCCTGCAACACGTCCTCGACGTGTGCCGGGTTGCGCAGCATCCGCCTCGCATACAACTGAAGTTGTTGCTCGATGGGCTTCAGCAGCTTGACGAAGCTCGGGGCGTCGGCGCGATTCAACGTTCGCTGTTTACCAATCGGCGCGGCGGTGCGAAGGTCCTATCTATACAACGTTTCGAACCCGCCAAAACCAGACAGGCGGTCGAAAAAAGCCGATCCGGCGGCGGCGTGCCCCGCCTCAAACGCCGGCTGGCAAGCGAGTTGCGCCCCAAACGCCCCGAATGGCTCCCCGCCGGTGCGCCAGGCCGAATAGACGGGCGACCGAGGGCTAGTGGTGGTACACCTTGCAGTCCGGCAGCCTGTTTCGCAGGGCCTGGGCGCCTCTCGGCGTTACGCCTGTGCCACCAAGACTGACTTGACGAAGCCCTGTCAGATCGCCGAGCGATTCCGCCCCAACATCGGTAATCGAGTCACGACGCCGCGAACAGCTCGGGGCGGACGTGCCCGTCGCCGGCTACCAGCGCGGGGCGGCCGAGTGGATCGGCAACGGTCGTCGAGGGATCGATCCCCAACAGATAAAGCACGCTGGCCAGCACGTCCTTGGGCGAGACGGGCGTGTGCCGCACGTCGCCGCCGTGCGCGTCGCTCGCCCCCACCACGCGCCCCCGCGCAACGCCGCCTCCCGCAAACGCCGCCGAGTAGACCCGCGACCAGTGGTGGCGGCCGGCCCCCTTGGGCTTCGAGTCGATCTGCGGCGTGCGGCCATGCTCGCTGATGCAGACCACCAGCGTCTCGTCCAACAGGCCGCGCTGGTCCAGGTCCTCGATCAGCGCCGAATAAGCCTGGTCGAACACGGGCAGCAGGTATTCCTTCAGCCGCGGGAAATGGTTGGCGTGCGTGTCCCAGCACGAGCCCCCGAACGGCTCGAACGGATCCCAGAACACCGACACGAACTTGCCGCCGGCCTCCACCAGCCGCCGCGCCGCCAGCGACGCCTGGCCGAACAGCGTCAGGCCGTACCGCTCGCGCATGGCCGCCGTCTCGCGGTGTACGTCCAGCGCCTCGCGGACCTTGCCGGAGAGGATCAACGACCAGGCGAGCTGCCGGTATTGGTCGAACGTTTGCACCCGCCGATCGGAATCGAGCCAGGCCGACGCCTGGTCGAACTGCGCCAACAGCGCCTGCCGCATGCCGACTTGCTCCAGCGACAACCCCGCCGGCAGCTCGCCGCTGGCGGGAAGCAGAAAATTGCTCTCGGCCGGCACGCCCGCGAACGGATCGTAGACGTCGTCGGTTTGTCCGTCGGTCAGCTTGGGCACGGCCTTGGTTCCGCGGCCATTGAAATCGGTCCAGACCGGGTCGAAGGCCTGCCCGAGAAAGGCCGCGTAGGGTCCGGCCAGCGTGGGCAGCGAGCTCTTGGACCCGAACTGCCACGGCAGCCCGATATTGCGGGGCATGGCGGGCAAGCGGCCGCCCGCCCGCTGGTGCTCGACGTAGTCGACCACCGAGCCGATGAACGGCCAGTGTTCAGGCGCCCGCGGGTTGGCCTCGATGGCGGGCGTGTAGGTCGGCATGCCGCTCAGGGCGTAGGCCACACCGTGTACCGGGTAGGGATGCGTCATCGAGCGCACCACCGTGATCTTGTCCATCACCTGGGCCACCCGCGGCAATCCCTCGCAGATCTCGACGCCCGCCACGCTGGTGCCGATCGCTTTCATTTCGCCCTGCACTTCGGCGGGGGCCAGCGGCTTGGGGTCGAACGTCTCGTGCTGCGGCGGCGAGCCGAAGGGAAACAGCAGGATGCACGCCTTGGCCTTGCCGAAGCTGGCGGACCGCTCGTTACGCGGCTGCTCGGCCGCCAGCGCCAGGGCATCGCTCAGGCCGAGACCGAGCATCCCCAGGCCGCCCACCTGGAGCAAATCCCGGCGGCTGAACCCATCGCAGAGCGTCTTGTTCGAACCCAGCAGTCGCAGCATAAACCGTCAAGCTCTCAGCTATCCGTTTTCAGCCCCACGGGCCGCCATGAGTGTACCGCATCATCGAAGTAGTGTACCCCTTCCTCCTTCCTCATCGGGTGCCTGGTGGCAGAGCGGACTTCGGCGAGCTCAGTCGAGTCGTAGCGTGCCCCAGTCTTCGTGGTCCGTGTTCCTCCTTCGTCCTTCCGCCTTCTGCCTTCGTCCTTCTGCCTTTATTCCTCCTTCCTCCTTCCCTCCCCGCGGGTGCCTGGGGCAAAGCGGACTTCGGCGAGCTCAGTCGAGTCGTAGCGTGCCCCAGTCTTCGTCGTCCGTGTTCCTCCTTTGTCCTTCTGCCTTCTGCCTTCGTCCCTCTGCCTTCCTTCCTCCTTCCTCATTCCTCATTCCTCCTTCCCTCCGCGCGCCTCCACCGGCACCCATTTCCGCGCCGCCGGCCCGGTGTACCGCGACCGCGGCCGGATCAGCCGGTTGTTGTCCAACTGCTCGATCACGTGGGCGCTCCAGCCCACGACGCGGCTGATCACGAACAGCGGCGTGTACAGCTCCACCGGCAACCCCAGGTAGTGATACAGCCGCGCACTGGGCCAATCGAGGTTGGGCGGCAGCTTCTTCTCGTCGCGCACGATCGTCTCGATCGTCTCGGCCATCCGTTCCATGTCCTCGTGGCCGGTCTCCGCGGCCAGCTCCTGGCACAGCGTCTTGAGATAGGCCGCCCGCGGATCGCCCGTCTTGTACACCCGGTGGCCGAAGCCCATGATCCGCCGCTTGGCGGCCAGCGCCTCGCGGACCCAGGCCTCGGCCCGCTCGGGACTGCCCACTTCGGCCAGCACCTCCATCACCCGCTCGTTGGCCCCGCCGTGCAACGGCCCTTTCAACGCGCCGATCGCCGCCGTAACCGCGGAGTGCAAATCCGACAGCGTCGAAGCCACCACCCGCGCGGTGAACGTCGACGCGTTGTACTCGTGCTCGGCATACAGAATCAGCGACACGTCCATCGCCTTCACCGACCGCGGCGTCGGATCGCGGCGGTTCAGCATCCACAGCACGTTGGCCGCCAGCGAGCGATGCGGATCCGGCGCCACCGGCTCCTTGCCGGCCGTCAGCCGCTGCCGGGCCGCCATCACCACCGGCAGTTGGGCCAGCAGCCGTTCGGCCTTGCGCACGTTGGCATCGTGGCTGTTGTCCGCGGCCTCCCGGTCCCAGTGTGCCAGCAGGCTGGCGCCGCTGCGCATCACGTCCATCAACGGCGCGCGGGTCTCGATCTGCCGCAGGATGTTGAGCACCGCTTGCGGCAGCGGCGCGGCCGCGGCTAGCCGCTGGCGGAAAGCGGCCAGTTGATCGGCGGTCGGCAGCTCGCCGTGCAGGATCAGGAAAGCGACCTCCTCGAACGTGGCGTGCTCCGCCAGCTCCTCGATGGAATAGCCGCGGTACTTGAGCCCGCCGGCCAGCGTGCTGACGGCCGTCTCGCCCGCCACGATCCCTTCCAACCCCGGGCTGTAAATCTCGTCGCTCATTCGGCCTCTCCCAGAAACATCGCTCGGTCCGGCTCTTCGTATTCGTGGTAGCCCAGCAGGTCGTACAGTTCCTGCCGCGTCTGCATCAGGTCCAACAGCCCGTTTTGCGTGCCTTCGTTGACCATCAGCGCCAGCGCCGCCTCCACCGCCTTCATGGCCACCCGGAGCAGCGTCACCGGGTACAGCACGGCAGCGTAGCCCATCTCGGCCAGTTGATCGAGCGTCAACAGCGGGCTTTGGCCGAACTCCGTCATGTTGGCCACCAGCGGAGCGTCGATCGCAAGGGCGAACCGCTCGAATTCCTCTTCGCTGGCCAGCGCCTCCGGGAAGATCCAATCGGCGCCCGCCTCCAAATACTGCTCGGCCCGCGCCACGGCCGACTCGAACCCCTCCACCCCGCGCGCATCGGTGCGGGCCACGAGCACCAGGTCCGCATCGGCCTTCGCCGCCCTGGCTGCCCGCAGCTTGGCGCACATCTCGCCCGTCTCGACCAGCGTCTTGCCGCTCAGGTGGCCGCACCGTTTGGGCAGCCGCTGGTCTTCCAATTGAATGGCCGCCGCCCCGGCCGCCTCCAGCTCGACCACCGTGCGTTCGACGTTCACCGACTCGCCGAAGCCGGTGTCGGCATCGACGATCAGCGGGATCTTCACCCGCCGCGTCAGCCGCGCCGTCTGTTCGGCCAGCTCGGTGAGCGTGAACAGGCCCACGTCGGGCAGCGCCAGCGTGCCGGCCGAGAAGGCGGCGCCCGACAGGTACATGGCCGAAAACCCGGCATCCTCGATCATCCGCCCGACCAGGGCATCGAATGCGCCGGGAACGGCGATGGTCGAGTCGGCCACCGCCTCGCGCAGCACGCGGCCGGGAGTCAAACGATCCGGAGTAATGCCAGGCACCGCTTGCTCCTGATCGGCGTCACGTATCGAGTTCAACCGTCTGTCCGAATAATAGGGGGCCGACCGCGCCCAACGCAAGTGCCGAGCCATCATCCACCACCACGACCGCCTTCCCAGCCGCACGCGGGTGCCTGGGACAAAGCGTCAGCGTGCCCCAGTCTTCGTTCGTATCCCCCCGCGTTCACCTTGTCCCCTTGTCGCCTTGTCGATTCCTCCTTCCTCCTTCCTCCTTCTGCCCTCTGCCTTCTGCCTTCTGCCTTCCTTCCTCCTCCCTGCCCTAGCCGCCGCCGCCTCAGACCGTTACGCTTGCCGTTTCACGAACCGCTTGCCACGCCTGCGCACCCGGCATGTCCGTTGCCCATTTGAACGCACCCGCCGTCGATATCCATCGCGATCGTTCCCGCTCGCCCGCTCGTTGGATCGCGGCGGTCGAGATCGCGCTGATCGTCGCCGTCTTCGCCTTGCAGGCGGCCTGGCCCATCCCCGACCCCAACGAACCGCACTATCTCGGCAAGGCCAGGCATTTCTGGGACCCGCAATGGGTGCCCGACGATTTCTTCTTCAACTCGGCCGACACGCACCTGGTCTTCTATGTCAGCCTCGGCTGGCTGGCCAACTGGCTTTCACTCACGGCATTTGCCTGGACCGGCCGCTTCTGTACCTGGCTGCTCTTGGCCTGGAGCTGGCGGCGGCTCAGTTACGCGCTGCTGCCGCGGCCCGGCTGGGCCGTGCTATCCGCCGCCATCTTCCTCACGCTCAACGTCTGCTGCCACATGGCCGGCGAGTGGGTCGTCGGCGGTTTTGAGGCCAAGGGACTGGCCTACGTGTTGGTGTTCCTCGGACTGGCCGAGATCGTCCGCGACCGCTGGAATGCGGCCTGGCTGCTGCTGGGCGCCGCCTCGTCGCTGCACGTCCTCGTGGGCGGCTGGTCCACCATCGCCGCCGCCATTTGCTGGCTGACGCTCCCCGCGCGGCCGGCGCTGCGGTCGATGCTCCCCGGCCTGGCCGGCGGCCTTCTGTTTTCGCTGCCCGGCCTGGCCGCCGCGCTGGCGATCAATTGGGGAGTCGAGTCGGAGATCGTGGCCGAGGCCAACACGCTCTACGTCTATCGCCGCCTGCGGCACCACCTGGTTCCCCAGAGCTTCGGCGCCTGGATGCTCGCCCGGCACCTGCTGATGATCCTGCTCTGGCTCGCCTTGATCCGGCTGACGCCTGTCGACCCGGCGCAGCGGCGGTTGCGAGGCATCGTGGCCGGCGCCGTCGCCATTGCCGTGTTGGGGTTCGTCATCAGCCTCGTCCTGCAGAACCACCCCACAACCGCCGCCGCCTTGTTGCGGCTCTACTGGTTCCGTCTCTCCGACTCGCTCGTTCCGGCCGGCGTGGCCCTCACCGCCATCGTGTACGCGGCCCGCCAGCCTCATCAACGATACAAAACCGCGCGCTGGTGCGCCGGCTGGCTGGTCGTGTGCGCCGTCCTGGCGGCGGCCAACCACCACGAGTATGCAGCCGCGCGGTTTTTCGGCGGACCGCCGCGGGCCGACAAGCCGGGCAAAGTGATCGACTACGCCGACTGGCGGGCCGCCTGCGACTGGGCCGCCGAGCACACGCCGTCCGACGCCCGCTTCCTCACGCCCCGCTTGGCGCAGACGTTCAAGTGGTATGCCGCGCGCAGCGAAGTGGTGTCGTGGAAAGACGTGCCGCAAGACGCCCGCGCCATTGTCGAATGGTGGCGGCGGCTGAACGACATCCACGGCCTGCGCGATCGGGTCGGCGGCCCGCGATGGCACGACTCGCTCGCCGAGCTCAGCGAGCAGCGGCTCCGCCGGCTGGGCCGCGCGTACCGGGCCGGGTACCTGCTCACCGAATCCCGGCCGCGTCTCGATCTGCCGCGCCTCTATCACAATGCCTCTTATGCGATCTACCGTGTGGAATGAACGGCGATTTTCCTGAACGCTTGCGGGCGCGGCTGCAGTCCAACCTGCCCGGCCGCGCCGCCCAGCGGCTCTTCGAGCCCGACCTCAGCTACGGCCGCCATTTCGGCCCGCCCACGGCGCACTCGCGGGCGGCCGCCGTCCTGGTGCTCTTATATCCGGCCCAGCACGGCTGGCACTTGCCGCTGACGGTCCGTCCGGCAACGATGGCCACGCACGCCGGCCAGATCAGCTTGCCCGGCGGCATGATCGAGCCCGGCGAAACGCCGGACCAGGCCGCGCTGCGCGAGCTCGCCGAAGAGCTCGGCGTCACGGCCGGCGAGGTTGACGTCCTCGGTCAGCTCTCGCCCCTCTACTTGTTCGCCAGCGACTTCATGGTCAACCCCTGGGTCGCCGCGGCGGCCCGGCGGCCCGCTTGGGTGATCAATCCCACTGAAGTGGCCGAGTTGCTCGAGGTGCCACTCGTTCATCTCTTCGATCCCGCCAATGCCGGCCGTCACGCCCGCCGGCATCGCGGCATCGACTTCACCGCCCCCCATTTCCTTTGGGGCCGCCATCGTATCTGGGGCGCCACCAGCATGATCCTCTCCGAGCTCCGCGAGCTCGGAAAGGAGGAAGGAGGAAGGAGGAAGGAGGAGTAAGGCGCGGGTGCCTGGGTCAAAGTCCCGGCGCGCCGGAATGCCCCAGTCTTCGTTCGTATCCTCCCGCGTTCGCCTTGCCCCCTGCTGCAAGTCCGCCTCTGGAGGATCACCTTGTCCCCTGGTCGATTCCTCCTTCCTCCTTCCTCCTTCTGCCTTCCCATCACCCCATGTCAACTTCCACCGGGATGCTTACACCGTCCTTGCGTTGTTTCTCGGACAGAAAATTCAGCCGTTCGAAGCCGATCACATTGCCGCGGCGGTCCTTTACCAGGACCACGTCGTCGTCGGATTCCTCGCAAACATGTTCCTTCTTCGGATCGTCGAACCACACGCTGAGCGTATTGCCCTTGCGGTCGAAATGGAGTCTCAACTTGTCCATAGTTCCTTGCCTTTCTTGATGCCTTAACATCATTATCCGCGATTTGGCTCGATGTCGAGGTGCTCATTCAACTTGGTCGTTTGACCAGCCACTATTCAGACCCAGGCCTGCATTTTTTCGGACAGAACCGCTCCAAGGCCCACGACTTCCGGCCCTTGTCAGGCGACCACGATCTCCGTAGAGTGAACACTTGGTCCCACTCGGCCCCTCCGTCGTCATTCTTATTCTGCCTTCTGCCTTCGTCCTTCTGCCTTTATTCCTCCTTCCTCCTTCGTCCTTCTGCCTTCCCCGATGCATGCTGTCGTCTTCGATCTCGACGGCCTCCTGTTCAACACCGAGGAGTTGTACCAGGAAGTCGGCACCGAGTTGTTGCGGAGGCGGGGCTGCACGTTCGAGGCGGAGTTGCTCAACGCCGTCATGGGCCGGCCCGGCAGCGTGGCCCTGCAGATGATGATCGATCATCACCGGCTGGACGACACGGTCGAGGTCCTGGCCGCCGAGACCGCGGAGATCTTTCCGGCCATCCTCGACGCCCGACTGCGGCTCATGCCGGGCGCCGGCGAGCTGCTGGCGGCCCTGCAGCAAGCCGACATTCCCCGCGCGATCGCCACCAGCAGCGGCCGGCGTTTCCTCGACAACGTGTTGGCGCGCGTCGATCTGGCCGGCGCCTTCCACTTCTCCCTCACGTCCGAGGACGTCCAGCGCGGCAAGCCGGACCCCGAGATTTACCTTCTGGCGGCGGCCCGCTTCGGCATCGAGCCCGGCCGGATGCTCGTCCTGGAAGACAGTCAGAACGGCTGTCGCGCCGCCGTGGCCGCCGGCGCCATTGCCGTGGCCGTCCCCGCCGGCCACAGCCGCACCCACGATTTCACCGGCGCCGCCCTCGTCGCCGACACTCTGGCCGACCCCCGCATCTACCACCTGCTCGGCCTGAAGGCAGCTACGTAGAACGGAATTCATTCCGTTTCCTTTGGTTGCCCCTGCCGGGCTGTCGCACTGCTAGCACTGTCCGCGATGCTATCACGTCACCCGATGCCTGCACCCTCGCACTTCCTATCCCCTTGTCGCCTTATCGATTCCTCCTTCCTCCTTCGTCCTTCTGCCTTCGTCCTTCTGCCCCCCTTCCCCCGCTCCCCCCTTCCCCCCTTCCTCAGCGGCGGCCGAAGGCCGACGCTCGTCTTGACCCTCCAACGGCGCCGGTGCTAGACTCGCCCCCGGCTGGGCCAACGAATGGCACGCCGGCAAGGATGTTCCTTCCACTCATGATGGATCGCGAGATACGCGGATGGCTTTAACGCTGGGGATCGTGCAGGTTTGTTCCGGGCCGAGAGCCAAGGGCGCCGCCGCCCGCAAGCTCGGCAGCCATTCGCTCGTCGAGCTCGTCGTCCGCCGCGTCACCGACTGCCAGCGCCTCGACCAGGTACTCGTCGTCGCCGACGAAGGCCTCGACCACAGCCGCCTCGCCGAGCTCGTCCCTCCCGACGTCCCCATCCATTCCAGCAGCCGGCCCGACATGCTCGGCCGCTTCGCCTCGGCCGTCGCCATCACCCACGCCTCGGCGGTCGTCCGCGTCTGTGCCGACAACCCCTTCGTCGAGCCCATGTTCATCGACCGCCTCGTCAGCACCGCCGACGCCCACCCCGAGTGCGACTACATCAGCTACTGCTCCGCCGACGGCCGGCCCACCATCCTCTCCGCCCTGGGAGTGTTCGCGGAGTGGTGCCGGGCCGGCGCCCTCCTCCAAGCCGACCGCGAGGCCTCCGCCCCCGCCGACCGCGAGCAGGTCACCCGCTACCTCTACTCGCACCCCGAGAAGTTTCAGTTGCGGTTCATCCCGGTTCCGCCCGAGTTGGACCGCGACGACATGCGGCTCACCGTCGACAGCGAGGAAGACTGGGAGCACGCCCAGACCATTTACGACGCCCTCGGTTTCGAAGGACTCGACTGGCAACGTATTGCCGGTTTGCTGCGGCGGCAGCCGGCATTGCGGCAGCGGATGGCCGTGCTGAACCGAAAGCACGCCCAGGCCTGATTGCTCGCCGCGCGGCAGCGGCCCGCGCGGTTGGAAAGGATTCCGCGTGAGCGCCAAAACCATCTGCCTCGCCGGCGGCCGAACGATCGGACCCGGCGCCCCGGTGCTGGTCGTGGCCGAGATCGGGCAGAACCACAACGGCAGCCTCGCCATCGCCGAGCAGTTGATCGACGCCGCCGCCTGGGCCGGCGCCGACGCCGTCAAGTTCGTCAAGCGCGATCTGGCCAGCGAGCTCTGCCGCGAGGCCAGCCGCCGACCCTACACCGGCCGCCACGCCTTCGGCTCCACCTACGGTGAGCACCGACGCGCCTTGGAGCTCTCCGCCGAAGACCACGCACGCTTGTGCCGCCGCGCCCGCGGCCTCGGACTCATCTACCTCGCCACCGCCTGCGACCTGCCCAGCGCCCGCTTGCTGGAGACCCTGTCCGTCGAGGCCTTCAAAGTCGCTTCCCGCGACCTGGCCAATCTGCCGCTCCTGGAGTACGTCGCCAGCCGCGGCCGTCCGGTCTTCCTCTCCACCGGCATGTCGGCCTGGCCCGAGATCGACGAAGCCGTCGCCGTCCTCACCCGGCACGCCGCCCCCTTCATCCTGCTGCAATGCACTTCGCTCTACCCCACTCCCGACGAGCACGTTCACCTGGCCAGCCTGCCCGCCCTGGCCGCCCGCTACGGCGTGCCCGCCGGTTTCTCCGACCACTCGCTGGGCGGCCTGCTCCCCGCGGTGGCGGTCGGCCTCGGCGCCGTGCTCATCGAGAAGCATCTCTCGCTCGACCGCAACATGAAGGGCACCGATCACGCCTGCTCGCTCGAGCCCGACGAGTTCCAGCGCATGGTGGCCGGCGTCCGCCGCGTCGAGCGGGCCATGGGCCGGGCCGACAAGCCGTTGGCCCCTGGCGTCGACCGCATCCGCGTCAAGCTCGGCCGCAGCCTGGTCACGCGCATCGACCTGCCCGCGGGCACGCAACTGGAGGAGCCGATGCTCACGCTCAAGTCGCCCGGCGACGGCCTCTCCTGGCTCGACCGCCGCCTTGTCCTCGGCCGCCGCTTGAAGCGCAGCATCCCCGCCGACGAAAAGCTTTCCATGGACGACCTGGTATGACCAACAACCGCCCCCTAAGTAGCAGGCACACTCCGTGTGCCGTCCGCTCCGAGAGTCCACCGCAGGCGCATCGCCTTGTCCCCGTGTCCCCTTGTCCCCTTGTCGATCCTCCCCTCGGGTGGCTGGGGCAAAGCGTCAGCGTGCCCCAGTCTTCGTCCGTATCCCCCCGCGTTCGCCTTGTCCCCATGTCCCCTTGTCCCCTTGTCCTCCCCCTCCGCGGTCTCCTCTTCGACATGGGAGACGTCCTCTACGACGCCACCGCCTGGCGCCGCTGGCTCGTCAAGCTGCTGGCACGCATGGGCCTGCAAACCCACTACCGCGGCTTCTACCAGGTCTGGGACCACGACTATCTCGACGAGGTCCATCGCGGCCGCCGCGACTATCACGAGGCCTTTCGCACTTTCCTCCGCTCCGCCGGCCTTTCCCCCGGACAGATTGACGAGGTCGAGGCCGCCAGCCACGCCCGCAAGCGCGAGCTGGAAACCGACGCCCGCCCCTTGCCCGGAGTGCGGGCCACGCTCAAGCTGCTGTCCGAGGCTGGCCTGGTCTTGGCCGTGCTCAGCGACTCCGAGAGTCCCGCCGACCAGCTCCGTCAGCGCCTCGCCCGGCTCGGACTGGCCCAGTATTTCGGACCGGTCATTTCGTCCGTCGAGATGGGCCGCACCAAGCCCGACCCCTTCTGTTACCGCTCGGCCTTGGCGGCCATGAACCTGCCGGCCGAGCAGGTGGCCTTCGTCGGCCACGACGCCGGCGAGCTGCGGGGCGCCCGCCGTGCCGCCTTGCGGACCATCGCCTTCAACTTCGATCCCGAGGCCGTCGCCGACTGTTACCTCGACCGCTTCGAGCAACTGCTCCCGCTCGTATCGAACCGCCACCTGCAGGCGGCGAGTTACCAGGGGGCGGCCTAGGTGCAGGTCTTCGCCCGCCATGCTCTCGTCCTAAGGAGCATGCATCCTCCGCATGCCGTCCGCTCGCCTGGTAGCAGGCATACTCCGTATGCCGTCAGCCCGTCTACTCCGTATGCCGTCAGCCCGTTTAGTAGCAGGCACACTCCGTATGCCGTCAGCCCCCTCGCCTCATCGCCTCCTCGCCCCCTCCTATTACTGGAGGGCTCCTGGCCCGCGGCCCCGACCGACGGCGCGTGCTGGAGTCTCGACGACTCGATCGACCATCGCATCGACTCGATCGACGCTGCGGCCGTCGACCTGGCCACCCGCGCCGCCGGCCCCGCATCGCCGCTCTTCGGCCCCGTCGCGGCCCTGGCCGACCTCCACTCGCTGTCGCTGCGTTACTACCTGGCCCGCCTGCTGCGCGTGATCGCGTTCTTCGACCACGTCCACGCGCCCGCCGTCGGCGAAGCGATCGACCTCTACCTTGCCTCCCGCGGCGACGAGGACTACCACGACCTGTTCACCGAGCTGGCTCGCCGCCACGGCTGGCGTCTCACCGTGTACTGGCACGAGTCCTCCGCTCCGCTTCCCCGGCGCGCTCGCCGTCCAAGCCGTTGGCGGCGTTGGGCGGCCGCAGCCGCTGATCGCCTCACCCCCCGAGTGCCGCCGCCGGCTTGCCCAGCAGTGTCCTCCGCCGATCAGGCTCCCCGTGTCATCCTTTGCGGCAGTCCGCGCGTGCTCGATCCGATCTGTGCCGAGCTCGTGGCCCGCGGCTGTCAGATCTGGTGGTTATACGAGCAGTTTGCCGTCCGCTGTTGGTGGCGTTGGCGTCGTGCCGGCGTCCGCCAACTGACCTTGGCCCCTTCCCCCATCGCCGCCCTCCCCAGCGACGAGGCCCTCCCCCGCGGCCTCCTCACGTATCATCAAATCGACCTCACCTCATCCATCGCCCGCTTCCTCCACCGCCGCCCCGGGTGGCTGGGGCAAAGCGTCAGCGTGCCCCAGTCTTCGTCCGTATCCCCCCGCGTTCCCCCTGTCCCCTGCTGCAAGTCCGCCTCTGGAGGATCGCCTTGTCCGCTTGTCGATTCTTCCTCCCTCCTAATCCTCGACGAAGACTGCACCCCCTTGAAGCGTGCGGCGATTGCATTTGCCCGTTCGCACGGCATCAAGTCGGTGGTTGTCCAGCACGGTGCTCCGTGCGTGCGGTTCGGTTTTGCTCCGTTGCACGCCGACGTGTTTTATGCTTGGGGCGAGTCATCTCGGCGGCAGCTTGAGGCCTGGCAGGTCCCTTCCGAGCGGATCGTCGTCACCGGCGCGCCGGGAAAGGGGGAAGGGGGAGAGGGCGACAAGGCGACAAGGCGACAAGGTGACAAGGCGACGAAGACCAAAGTACCAAGTACCAAGATCCAAGAACCAAGTCCCAAGATCCAACTAGCAACCAGCAACCAGCAACCAGCAACTTCCCAGATTCTCCTCCTTGCCACCGTTCCGCCGTCCGACCACCGGCCCGACTCGGTCGCCTTTCATCTCACCCGCCGCACGCACCGCCGGATGATCGAGATCGCCTTTGCCGCCGTGGCCCGCCTGCCGCGTGCCCGGCTCATCGTCAAGCTTCATCCGCGCTCTGTCGACGACTCCGACTTCCGCGCCGTGATGGCCCGCTTCCCCGCCCTTGATGTCCGGCTGGTCCGTCACGCCGACTGCCGCACCCTCGTCCACGATGCCGACTGTGTTCTGAGTTGTGCTTCCACGGCTGGCATCGAGGCGGCCTGGTCCGGCGCCCCGGTGATCCAGCTCTTGCCTCTCGGCTCTGCCGACATCCTGCCCGCCCATCGCTGGGGCCTGTTGGGCACGGCCCGCGAGCAGGCCGAGCTCGACGTCTTGCTCGCGCGCGCCCTCTCCGGCGCCGCTGCCCCCGTCCGCCCTCGTGAGCCCATCTTCGCCGCCACCGGCCCCACCGCCGCCCGTCTTATCGTCGACCATCTCCTCTCGAACAGGCCGGAGACCGTCGGGTGGCTGGGGCAAAAGTCCCGGCGCGCCGGGATGCCCCAGTCGTCGTCCGTCCATGATCCGCTTGCTCCAGCCTCGAGTCTCCAGCCTCACGTTGTGTCCGAAAGAGAGCTTGTGCTTTGACCTTTCTTTCCAGTCCCATTCATCCTTCAGCCTGTCCCCCAACTGCGCCCCCCGCGGATCCCCTTGTCGCCTTGTCGCCTTGTCCCCTTGTCGCCTCGTCGCCTTGTCGCCCCGTCCCCCCTTCACCCCTTCCCCCCTTCCCCTCATCGGTCCTCGCCCCTTCCCCCGCTCCCGCTTCCGGCTGGCGACGCATGCTCGGCGACTCACTCCTCGTCAGCTCGTCCACCCTCTTCTGCCAGGCCCTGGCCGCCGCCACCAGCCTGCTGCTCCGCTTCGCGCTCTCGCCCGCCCAGATGGGAGTCTGGCAGGCCCTCAAGCTCTTCCTCGGCTATGCCAACTACGCCAACCTCGGCATCAGCAAGGGCGCCACCCGCGAGCTCTCCGTCGCACTGGGCCGCGGCGACGGCGCCTCCGCCTACCGCGGCCTCAACCTCGCCTTCACCGTCAACACGCTCAGCAGCCTCGTCTACGCCGCCGCACTGGCCGCCTGGGGACTCTCGCTGGCCATCTCCTCCGGCCGGCTCTGGACCAACCCATGGGCCCTCGGCCTTTTGGCTCTGGCCATCTTCGTCGTGATCCAGCGCCACGTCACTTTCCTCATCACCATCCTCCGCTGCCGCCAGCAGTTCGCCCTCACCGCCCGCCTCTCCCTGATCGAGGCCCTGCTCACCCTGGCCCTCGTCGGCGCCGCCACCTGGCTGGCCGGCCTCAACGGCCTCTACGGCGGGACACTGGCCGTCCTGCTCGCCTCCTGGTTCTACCTCCGGCAGCGCGGCGGCTGCTCGCTCGCCTGGGCCTGGAACTTCCCGGAGATCAGGCGGCTGATCGGCCTGGGCGGACCGATCCTCCTCTCCGGGGCGGCCGCCACCTTGTTTCAATCGCTCGACAAGCTCATGATCCTCGCCTCGATGAGCGACCGCGAGTACCAGCTCGGCTGCTATTCGCTGGCCCTGCTGGTCGGCGGCCAGCTCTTCGGCTTCGCCAACATGCTCTCGATCGTCATGGGCCCCCGCTACAGCGAGCTGTTCGGCCGTTGCGGCCGCCGGACCGAGGTCGCCCGCCTGGCCGCCCGTGCCAGCGAGCTGCAGGCCGCCGCCCTCGCCTTGCCCAGCGGCCTGGCCCTGGTGGCCGTCGCCCCGCTGCTCGGCCGCTTGCTCCCCGACTACCGCCCCGGCGTCGCGCCGGCCATGTGGCTCATCCCCGGCGCGGTCGCCATGGGTCTCAGCCTGCCGGCCAACCAGTACCTGGTGGCGGTCTACCGCGAGCGCTCCGTCCTGGCCAGCCTCTTGGCCGCCTGCGGCCTTGCCGCCTTGGCCAACCACCTCGCGCTGACCGCCGGCCACGGCCTGGTCGGTGTAGCGCTGGCCACTTCGTTCGCCTACCTGGTCTACCTGGTCTTGATGCTGGCGATTTCCCTTTGGCCCGAGCTCAGCGCCCCCGAACGCCGCCGTTATCTCGGCAGCCTGGCCGTGGCCTTGATACCCACCTGGTCCGTCGCCCTCTTGGTTCACCTCATCTGGCCCGCCGCCGGCTGGCGGTCCTCCCTTTTGAAGGCCTTGGCCGTCACAGCCGCCTGGGCATTAACCGCCTCCTACGGCTGGCTCCACGGCGGCTGGAAACAAGCCTGGCGCCAAGGAGGGAGGAGTTAGTGGCTAGTGGTCAGTGGTCAGTGATTCCGCCTGCGGCGGCTCACCTTGTCGTGCTTCTTCCCTTGCCCCGAAGGGGCTGCAACATATCAGCCCAGGGCAACGCCCTGGGGAACCGAACGACCAAAACAGTTTTCCTAGACCGATGTCTCAGCATCGGTCCTTATTTTTCTTCCGGTCCGCTGGCCGGAGATCGCAACGGACGGAGGAAGGATGGCCACGAAAAACCCGAAAACAACCTCTGACTTCCGTCCGATGCCCCCTGTTAATCTTTCATCCTCTGCCACACATCCGGCCCCGCCGGACTCCGTCCCCCGCTCCCCCCTTCCCCCGCTCCCCCCTTCCTCCTCGCTCCTCGACCTCCAGCGCCGCTGCCAAAAACCCGACCATCGCATCGTCGGCAACTGGATGGCCCGCCGCATCAGCCGCCCTTTGGCCTTGCGGGTCACTTGGGTCGCCGTCGGCTGGGGCCTCTCGGCCCACGCCGTCACCTGTCTCGCCTGGCTCTGCGGCCTGGCGGCCGCGGCCTTCTTCTCCTCCGGCAGCGTCGCCGGCTGGCTGGCGGCCGTCTTCCTCTTGCAGCTCTGGTACTTGCTGGACCACGTCGACGGCCAACTGGCCCGTTACCACGGCACGGCCTCGCTCGACGGCGTGCAGCTCGACTACCTGATGCACCACACCCTCAACCTGCTCATCCCTCTCGGCGCCGGCCACGGCCTGGCCACCGCCGCCGCTCACCCGCCCGCCTGGTTCTTGGGCGGGCTGGCTTGGGGCCTGGCGCTGTTGTGTTTGGGGCTGATGCACGACACGCGCTACAAGGCTTTTGTTCAGCGGCTCAAGCGCGTCCGCGGCCAGCTTGAAGTCATTGGTGGGGGCGGTGCACGGCCATGTGCGCCCCCACCGATTCCGCGCCGGCCGTTAGCGCTTGCCGCCTGGCTTGCCCGCAAGTCATGCGAGAGCCACGTCATCATGAACATCCTCACCGCCATTGCCCTGGCCCAGTGGCTCGTCGCCGACCGCGCCCTCCTGATCGCCCGCGCGTATCTCGCCCTCACGGCTCCTCTGGCCTGTCTCGTATTCGCTCTGTCCCTCGTTCGCTCCCTCCGCCGCCACACGGCCGAGCGCGAGTTCGCTCTCTGGTATCGCCCACCCGTCGGCTCGCGTCTCGTCTTCCAAGACGGCTGGTGGCACGTCCGGACTGAGGATGAGGGAAACGGGGGATCGGGGGAAGCGGGGACAGGACGAACGATCGCCACGAAGCATTCCCGCCCCTTAATCCATGAATCCCCGGAGACCGACTGACGTAGAACGGAATTCATTCCGTTTGCCTTCGTGCTTTCGGTGGTAGCAGGACTCGCCAGAGTTCTGGCCGTCTTCCCCAGTAGCGCGTCCGTAGCAGGACTCGCCAGAGTTCTGGCCGTGTTCACCCTGCGTTGACCTTGCCTGCCTTGAGCTTGTCGAAAGGCCGCATCGCCCCTTCGCCCCCCGTTCTTTCCTGCCTTCCGAGGATCGCCTTGTCGATTCCTCCTTCCTCCTTCCTCCCTCTGCCTTCTTCCTTCTGCCTTCTGCCTTCCTGCCTTTCTGCCTTCAAGAATCGACCCACCACTGGTACTCCGGCATGGAGGGATTCGGCTTGAACTGAGCGAGCACCTGAATGTCCTCTAAGACCTTGTTTAGCGCGGCCGGATCCGCCCCAGTGGCATCGGCCCATGCTTTGATCAGTTCTGGACAGCTCACCACTGTCAGGGCCGCGTGTTTCGCGACGCGGATCGCTTTGCGGTCGTCCGTGGCCACCACCCACTTGCGCTGTTCGGCCAGGGCCAGGCACATCGCTTCCCCGTCCGACCGGAAAACCATCGCGTACTGGGTGAACCGGTCGAGCTCCTGCTGATTCTCCGGGCGGCAAACCGTCAGCACGCCCGCGGAAATCAGCCCCGACAAGTCAACGGCAACCGTCACGGTCTTCCCCGGCTGGGTGCTATCATGCCGGCGACAATACCGGACCTCGCTCTGTACGGCGGAGGGCAAGTGCCACTTGAAGCCCGTAGCGCGCAAAATGCCCTCGGCGTCTCCCGAGGCCAACAAGTCAATCAGGCAACATGCGTCGATGGCCGCATTCGGCATCACGAGATCTTGTCCACGAGACCGTGTCCATCAGACCTTGCCCACTAGATTGCCTATCAGGGCGCCGCGCTCAGCAGCGATTTGGCGAAGTCGAGCCGCCACGCGCTCTCCACGCCGGCGGAATCAAGTTCCCGGCTCGACAAGGTAATGGCCGCGATCTCGCGGGCTCTCACGATGTCGCACCGCAGATAGTGGGCCAGATCGCTGTCGCCGATTTCTCCACGCTCGTAGGCTGCGACAGCGAGATACTTGTACCGCTCTGGGAATGCTTCGTCGTTGACCGGCTGAGACTGCAAGCTCAAAAGTTCCGCCGCCTCGCGGGGCGAGAACTTCGACTCTTGCAAGAACTGCCAACTTCCTCGCTGGATGAGTCCCAACTGCTCCAAGCGGAGCGCCATCGCCTCGACCGAGACGTAGTAGAAGTGGCTCATCCGCCGCAGATCGGCCCCTTTGAAGTCGCCGGTGGTGGTCACGATGTCGTGAAACCGCTGCCGCACGGAGCTGGCGGGCATCAGAAAGCTCAAGCCGAACGACTCGGCGAAGCGTTCGTTGGCGGGCTTCCTTCCCGTCATGGTCAGGTAGTCGATGCCCGGCTTGTAGCGATCCACGATCAGATGACCGTACTCGTGGAGCATCGACACGCGCCGCCGCTCGGGCGGGTGTTTGCGGTTGACGAGGATGCAGCAACCGAGGTCCGCCGTGTACGCGTACATTCCGGCGATGGCCGGGGGGAGATCCCAGTAGAAGATCCGCAGCCCGACATCCCACTCCAGTGTGCTGCGGAGGTAGATCACCGGCTGGTCGCCGAGTCCCAGCCGCTGCCGCTCTTGCAGCGCGGCGGTCTCGGCGAGCCCAGCGGCCTCGATCCGAGGGCTCAGCCTGACTTCAGGGGGATAGTTGAATCGCAGGGGCGCGTCCATCAGCTTTTCCAAGTCCCGGTAGTCTTCGGCCAGCCGCTGAAGCTCGTCGATGCCCGCCTTCAGCGCCTCTTCGTCGGGCCCCTTTATCTTTTCGGCCACTGCGCGCAAGTGCGGCTGCAGGTCCCCCGCCGGTTCGGTCGGGCGAACCAGCTCATGGACCTTGCGGCCCAAGAAACCGGCCAGCTTGACGATTTCGTCCGACTTGGCTGCGCGGTCCCCCTTCTCGATGGCGATGTAGGTCGGCCGGCTGCACTGCAGGAAGTCGGCGACTTCCTCTTGCGTCTTGCCCCGCGCCTTGCGTGCCTCGGCGATCCGTTGTCCCAGAATCCGTGGATCAATCTTTTCAAGCTGAGGCATGGGCCTGTCCTTCGCCTTTGGGTTCGTGCATCGGGCTGCTCGCAAGCCTGTCCGCGATCGCGCCCTCCTGCCCCTCTTGTGAATCATCGGCACAGGATTTTACAAAGTCAACAATAATTCAATATAATTGTAAACATATGTCAAACGCATCGGCACATGCCTCCGCCGCCGGCACCGCGCGGACAGTGCCGTAACCGTTTGAAATGTAGGTGCTTAGAACAACGGTGACCTCTGCCTTCTGACCTCTGATCTCTGGAGTTGACGGACCGCATGCATGCGGATCACGACGAACCTGCGAACAGCCTACGAGCCGATCAGCTTCTTCAATTGCGGCCAGGGGCGGGCGTTGGCGACGTCGGCGGCGGTGAGGCCGGCGCGGCGGGCCTGCACGATGCCGTACCGCAGCTTGTCGAGCTCGTTCACGCTGTGCGCGTCGGTCGAGATCACGATCGGCACGCCGTACGACTTGGCCGCCGCGCAGGCCAGGTCGTCCAGGTCGAGACGCCAGGGGTTCGCGTTGAGCTCCAACAGCTTGCCGTGATCGCGGGCGGCCTTGAAGACCGCCTCCAGGTCGACGTCGTAAGCCTTGCGGCGGTTGATCAGCCGGCCGGTCGGATGTCCGATCGCGGAAACCCAACGATTCTCGATCGCGCCCAGAATCCGCCGCGTGATCTGCTCGCGCGGCTGGTTCTGACCATAGTGCAGGCTGGCCACCACCCAGTCGGCCTCGCTGAGCACCTCGTCGTCCAGGTCGAGGCCGCCGCGCTCCAGGATGTCGACCTCGACGCCCTTCAGCACCTTGAACCCCTTGAGCCGCGCGTTGAGCCGGTCGATCTCGGCCCACTGCTGGCGCAAGCGTTCGGCGTTCAGGCCGTTGGCCATCGAGACGCGCTTGGAGTGATCGGTGATGGCAATGTACTTCAGTCCCCGCTTGCGCGCCGCCTCGGCCATCTCGTCGAGCGTGGCCTGCCCATCGGTGGCCGTGGTGTGCATGTGCAGGTCGCCCTGGATCCGCTCGGCGGTGATCAGCTCGGGCAAGGCGCCCTGGTCGGCCCAGTCGAACTCGCGCCGCGCCTCGCGCAGCTCCGGCGGAAAGCAAGGCAGGTCCAAGGCGGCGTAAACTTCGGCCTCGCTGCGGCCGGCGATCCACTCGTCGCCCCTGTAGACGCCGTATTCGTTGATCTTGAGGCCGCGGGCCTTGGCCCGGCCGCGCAACACGACGTTGTGGTCCTTGGAGCCGGTGAAATACTGCAAGGCCGCCCCGAACGACTGGGCGGGGACCACGCGCAGGTCGACTTGCAAGCCGCCGCCCAACCGCACCGACATCTTGGTGTCGCCGCGGGCCAACACGTCGGCCACGCCGGCAAAACGGGCCAGGTGGTCCATCGCCTCGTCCGGATTGTTGGAGACGACCAGCAGATCAAGATCGCCCACGGTCTCGCGGCCGCGGCGGTAGCTGCCGGCCGCGGCGAGCTGCTCGACGCCGGGCAGGCCGCGAAGATGCGCCAGCAGCGACTGTGCAAACACGTCGGCCTCGGCCCACAGGAGGCGCTGCTGGCTGGAGCCGGCAAAATCGAGGCCGGCCAGGATGGCCTCCTCGGTCTTGGCGCCAAAGCCTTTCAGACCGCGGACCCGCTGGGCCTGGCAAGCCTCGCGGAGTTGTTCGAGCGATGCGATCTTGAGCTCCTTGAACAGGGCAGCCGCCTTCTTCGGCCCCAGGCCCGGCACCCGCAAAAGCACCAGCACCGAGGCGGGCACTTCGGCCAGAAGCTGCTGGTGCATCGGCAGCGAGCCGGTGGCGAGCAGCGTCGAGATTTTTTCGGCCAGGTCCTTGCCGATGCCTTCGATTTCGGTCAGCTTGCGATCGGGGTCGGCGGCGATATCGGCCACCGGCTCGGACATCTCCCGGATGGTCCGCGCGCCGGTCCGGTAGGCCCGGACGCGAAATGGGTTGGCGTCCTGGAACTCCAGCAGGTCGGCAACCTCGTCGAATACCGCGGCGATCTGCGGGTTGTTCATACCTCAGCCTGCCGATACTGCCATGCGTTGAAAAGCTTAAACGTGCAGCTCGACGACGTCCTTGTCGTGCAGCACGTAGTCGGTCTTGGCCACGGTGCCATCATGAACCGCCGAGCCCCAAACGCGGGCAAACTTCAGGTTCTCCGCAAAGTCCTTGTGAACCAGGGCCGCCACGTCGGCCAGAGTGCCGCCCCGCCGCACGGTAAAGGGCCGCTCGTAATCGGCCTGTTTGGCGGCGGGGGTCTTGGTGTAGACCCGCACCACGTCCAGCGAGCGATAGACGGCCTCTTTCAAGGCTTCCAAGCCGGTGCCGTGCAGGGCGGAGATCACGAATCGGGGCCAGTCGAGCGTGCACAGCTCGCTGAAAAGTTCGAGCCGCTCGGCCGCGTCGGCCAGATCGATCTTGTTGGGGACCAGCAGCGTGCGGGTGTAGGACACGCCGACGTCGTCTTCGTCGAGGGCCGACTCTCGGGCCAACCGCGTTTTGGTTGCCGCGAGCTTGTCGAACATTTCCTGAAATTGCTCGATACCGTCGTCGCTGCCCAAGTCGACCAGCACCAGCGCCAGATCGGCTGCCCGCACGAGACCCTGCATATATGGTTCGAGAAAGTCGCGGGTGATGGGGGGAGTGTCGATGAGCTGCACCGCCACGTCCTCCCAGGGCATCATGCCGGGCATGGGGGCACGGGTTGTGAAGGGATAGGCGGCGACCTCCGGAGTGGCTCGCGTGAGACGGGCGAGCAACTGGCTCTTGCCCGCGTTCGGGCCCCCCAAGAGCACCGCGGTGCCGGCGCCCTGCCGGGGGATGCGGACGCCGTGCCCCTTCTTGGGGCTTTTGCGCTGGGCCTCCAATTCCTTCTTGGCCTTGCTGATCTTCTGCTTGAGCTCGGACTGCAGCTTCTCCGAGGCCTTGTGCTTCGGCATTTCGCGCAGCATGACCTCGAGCCACTTGAGTTCGTCCTCGGTGGTCGCCGCCCGCCGGTACTCCTCCTCGGCCCGGTGGTATTGAGGCGTGAGATTGGTAGCCATGACATCCGCGCAACTTGAGGAAATTTCTCTATGAAATTGAGTTTAGTGGAGGCCGGCCCAACCCGCCAGTTGGCGGCGGCAGCCGTCGGGCCGGATGCACGCTAGCGGCCTGCCGGGCAGCCGGATTCGCGAGAATTCGGGCCGCCGCCCACTTCACCAGGACATTTGGCGAGCCTCGTCCCTCGGCCGTTGGGAGTCTGCCGCGATTCAGGTGATATAATTCCATGGACCCATCGGACCACGCGAGGACCGCCATGAAAACCAGCCAGCCGCAACTCGACCCTTCGAACCGGCCCCGGCCACACGAACATCCGGCGGCCGCTGACGGCGAGCGGCAGTCGTTTGCTGAAACGGCGCTGAAGCTGGGGGGCAAAAGCGACGAAGAAGCCCGCCGCACGGGAGCCATCGACAAGGCCGACGACCAGGTCGAGGCCCTGTTTGCGCCGCAGTACCAGACCACGGCCAGCCCGGCGCATCGGGCGGTGTGGGAGGGGCGTGTTCCGGTCGACCTGTTCAGCTTTCCGCCCCCGTCGGCGCCAGAGCACGCCGGCAAGGTCATGGAGGGCTCGCTGGCGGTGGTCCGGCGGCATCGCGAGTCGGGCACGGTGCTGGACGAACACGGCAAGATCTCGCAGCAGGTGCTGGACGAGTTGGCGGCCGCCGGCTATTGGGGCCTGCTGGTCGACCGCGAGTATGGCGGATCGGCGGCGCCGTTCGGTGTTTTTGCTCCATTCCTCACGCGGATGGCCACGCTCGATCCGACGATCGCGGGAATGGCCTCGGTGCACGGCTGCATCGGAGCGGTGGATCCGGTCCGCACGTTCGGCGACGCCGAGCAAAAGGCCCGCTTCCTGCCGCGGCTGGCCAGCGGCGAGCGGTTGAGCGCCTTCGCTCTGACCGAGCCCAACGCGGGCAGCGACCTCACCGCGCTGCGGACGCGCGCCGAGCGCGACGGCGACGAGTACGTCGTGAACGGCGAGAAGCTGTTCATCACCAACGTGGTGCCCGGCCGCACGATCGGCCTGGTGTGCCTGATCGGCGGCAAGCCGGCGGTGCTCATCGTCGATCTGCCGGAGGCCGAGGACGAACACTTCCGGTTGAAGCGCTACGGGCTGTACGCTCTCAAGCACACCTACAACCAGGGCATCGTGTTCAAAGATTTCCGCGTGCCGGCCGAGAACCTGCTCCAGCCTGCTCGCGGCGACGGCCTGACGATCGCCTACCATGGGCTGAACCTGGGGCGGATCGCGTTGTGCGCCACGGCGGCCGGAAGCATGCGGCTGATGCTGGCGAGCATGATCCCCTGGGCCCACTTCCGCAAGACGTACGGCCAGCCGATCGAGCGCCGCGAGCTGGTCCGCCGCCGGCTGGGGCGGTTGGCCGGCCTGATCGTGGCCTGCGACGCGCTGGTGGCCTGGTGCTCGGCCCTGATCGACCGCGGCTATCGCGGCGAGATGGAGTGCATCATCGCCAAGATCTTCGGCAGCGAGGCCCAGAGGGAAGCGGCGGTCGAGTTGTTGATGAAGACGCACGGCGGCCGCTCGTTCGTTCACGGCCACCTGTTCGGCGACAACGTCCACGAGTTCCTGGCGCCGTGCATTTACGAGGGCGAGGGCGAGATGCTGGGCATGGCCTTCTTCAAATCGCTGGTCAAGCAGCATGGCACCGCCTACTTCGAGCCGATCGGCAAGGCGCTGGCGGCCGCCGGCATCAAGCGGCCCAACCCGCTGAACCCGGCGCACGCCTGGGCACTGAGGGGGCCGCTGTGGGACTACGGCCGCTGGTATCTTGGGCAGAAACCTGCCTGGCGGCAGGCGGCCCAGTTGCCGGCGATGCCCCCGGCGTTGCGGGAGCATGCACGCTACGCGGCGGATTGGCTGGTCCGCTCTCCGCTGGAGATCAGCGGCACAATGCGCAAGCACCAGTTGGCCCTGGCCGACCGGCAGTGCCGGATGGCCGAGGTCTCGCAGCGGGTGCAGGACGCAATCGTCATTCTGGCGGTCAGCTTGTACGCGGGCCGCCAGGACGACGAGCTGATACGGACGGCAGCCGACGTGGTCTGCCAGGATTTGCGGCGCAAGCTGACGGGCGATCGCCCCAGCGACCGCTACTTCCGCACGGTCACCCGGCTGGGCGAGCAGGTTGCCGAGGGGGGATTCAAGTCGATTGCGGGCCTTCCCACCGGACCGATCCTGATGCCTTACGAGGACTAGCGGGCAGGCAAGGCAGCTTCGCCGGTGGATGGTAGTGGGTCAGTTTGAAATCACGGCCTAATCCCGGTCCTCTTTTCTTCTGCTTCAAGTACCGCGTCCATCCGGAGGGCCTGCTCTTCCCACTTGGCGAGGATTTTCTCGTAGCGGTCGTTAAACTCGTGAGCGCGTTCGGTTTGTAGTTCCTGCGCCGTCAGCAGTCTGTCAGTTTGTTCGGTCTGACGCTTGTACGCTTCGAGTTGAGCCTCATATTCCTCAACCGAGGATGTGGTCGCGCCCTGATCCGCCACGGGCGTGCAACCAACGCCTCCAAGAGATGCAAGAACCGCCATGATGGTGAGGGATGTGCGCATGGGAGAACCTCATTTGACTGATAGGGGTCGTCAGGGCATAATTATGCCATGCCTAAACGCTCAAGCAAGCAAAAAGACACCCAGCAGCTCGCCCGGTCCGTTCTGGATGCCGTGGCGCCCGATGCCGAGCCGCCGAAGAAACCAGCCGCGAACAAGGCCAAGCCGCCGCGCCCAGTGAAGAAGCAGGACGTGGAGGATATCGAACGGGCCGACGCGGAAGGCATGGCGCAGCCCCAGGGCATACGGCCCAAAGAGAAGAACCCCGCAGCCGTCGCCCTGGGCCGCCTGGGCGGCAAGAAGGGCGGCGCGGCCCGCGCAGCCAAGCTGTCGAAAGCCAAGCGGTCGGCCATCGCCAAAAAGGCGGCGGCGGCGCGGTGGCAACGCTAGCCCCTCGGCTCCCAGTCTTTCGGATCGTCGAAAAGTCCAGGTGTTTCGGGATAGATGGGCGCGATCCAGTCTGACTGTTTCTCAAACGCGGCGTAATCCGTGTGCAGTTTCATTAGGCCAACGACGGTTCCCAGGTGAACAAGCACCTCAGGAAACCCCACGTCGGAACTCAGCCACGAATGCAGCTTGTTGCCAGGGGTTCCCCTGTCGTTCCGACGTTCCTTCAGTTTCTTCAAGAGGCCTGGGGCGATTTCAAACTGACCCACTACCGGTTGGATCGCTTGCTTGACGCGGATGGGCGAAAGGGGACAATTGGTGTCTTGCACCCCCGTACTGAGGTGAGCCCTTGATTGCCGTGCCCCGAGCGAGTCTTGGGTTTGTATACTTCCTTGCTCCTTCATTCTTCCTCCTTTAGCCGTGTCTACTTACGCCGTCATCTTGCCGGCCGCCGGCGCCAGCAGCCGGTTCAAGGACAAGCACTACAAGAAGCCTTTTGCGCCGCTGGCGAACCGGGCGGTGTGGCTGTACTCCGCGGAGCGGTTCCTGCACCGCGACGACGTCAAGCAATTGATCGTGGTCGTCTCCCCTGAAGACCGCGAATACTTCGACTTCAAGTTCGCCTCCAACGTGATGATCCTGGGCATCGACGTGGTGGAAGGCGGCAAGGAGCGGGCCGACTCGATCCAACGGGCGCTGGAGCACGTCAAGCCGGACATCGACTTCATCGCCGTGCACGACGCCGCCCGGCCTTGCCTGGCCGACGAATGGGTGACCAAGGTGTTCGACGCCGCGCGCAACAGCGGCGCCGCCATTCTGGGCCTGCCGGTCTCGGCCACGTTGAAGCGCGTCGGCCCGAACCGCGTCACTAAGGAGACGGTGTCCCGCGAGGGACTGTGGGAGGCGCAGACCCCCCAGGTGTTTCGACGCCAGTTGCTGCTCGACGCCTACGCGCGGCGAGGCGGTTTTGCCGCCACCGACGACGCCCAGCTCGTCGAGCGGATCGGCCATCCGGTGACCGTCGTGCACGGCTCGCCGATCAACATCAAGATCACCACGCAGGAAGACCTGCGGTTGGCCGAGCAGGCCTTGAAGGCTCTTCCCAAGCCCAAGTTCCACGGTCCGGGCCATCCCTTCGCCGAAGACGACATGTGGCGGTGACCGTGACCGATATCTTCGCCGAGCTCGTCTGGCGGGGCCTGATCCACCAGACCACCGACGATGAAAAACTGCCCGGCTGGCTGGCGGAGCAGGGCCGCACGCTCTATGCCGGCTTCGACCCCACGGCCGACAGTCTCCACGTGGGGCACCTGGTGGCGCTGATGGTGCTGCGGCGGTTCCAGCAGGCCGGGCACCGCCCGATTGCGCTGGTGGGCGGGGCAACCGGCATGATCGGCGACCCCAGCGGCAAGCGCGAGGAACGCAAGTTGCTCTCGCTCGATCAGCTCCAGGCCAACGTGGCGGCCATGGAAACCCAGATGCGGCGGTTCCTGGACTTCGATTCGCCCAGCAGGGCGGCCCTGTTGTTGAACAATCATGAGTGGATCAGCCGCTTCAGTTACCTGGAGTTCCTGCGCGACGTGGGCAAGAACTTTCCAGTGAACGTGATGTTGGCCAAGGATTCGGTCCGAAACCGGTTGGAGCATTCGGACGCGGGCCTGAGTTACACCGAGTTCAGTTACATGCTCTTGCAGGCTTACGATTTCGTGCACTTGAGCGCCCGGTACGACTGCCAGTTGCAGGTGGGGGGCAGCGACCAGTGGGGCAACATCACGGCCGGCATCGACCTGGCGCGGCGGATGCGCACAGTGCAACTGTATGGGATGACCTGCCCGCTCTTGACCCGGAGCGATGGCTCGAAGATGGGCAAGACCGAGACGGGCGCCTTGTGGCTTTCGCCCCAGCGGACCAGCCCGTACCAATTCTACCAGTACTGGATCAACGTCGACGATGCCGACGCCGGCAAATGCCTGCGGTACTTCACCGACCTGGGCCGCGACGAGATCGAGGCGCTCGATGCGGCGCGCGAGAGCGATCCGGCCAAGCGCGAAAGCCAGCGCCGGCTGGCCGAAGAGGTCACCCGGCTGGTGCACGGTCCGGATGCGCTGGGCAAGGCCCGCCGGGCGTCGGAGATCCTGTTCGGGGCCGAGATCGCCGATCTGACCGACCACGATCTGGAACAGATCTTCGCCGAAGTGCCCAGCCTCGAGCTGGACCGCCGGCTGCTGGCCGCCGGGTTGAATATCGTCGACGCGCTGGCGGCCGCCGGTCTGGCCAAGAGCAAGGCCGAGGCGCGGCGGACCGTGGTGCAGGGTGGCGCCTACGTCAACAATCGCCGGGTCGAGAGTATCGAGGCCAACCTCACGGCGGCCGACCTGGCGAGCGAGTCGGTGATCGTGCTGCGCTCGGGCAAGAAGAAATACGCCCTTTTGCGATTCCCGCGTGCCACTGCTTGAAGGCCGCTCTGAGGTCCGCCCAGGGCGGACGAGCAGTGCGGTAGTGCCACTGCTTGAAGGCCGCTCTAAGGCGGCCGCGAAGCAGTGCCGTTGGGGTGGCACATTCTGCCACGGACTTACCACCGCCGGACGGACACTGCTTCTCGACCGCCGGCACGCCGGCTGTCTCCAAGCAGTGGCACGGAGAACAGCCTGCAGGCAGTGGCACAACTCCCTTTCCTCCACCCCTCCAGCCTTCACCCGAATAATCGGCTGCCAGGACGCGCAAAGCGGCCCACCGGGGGGGTAAATCCGCATTGACTCACCCCGCGGGCGCTCCTAGTATTTCCGAGCCCATGAGGGCCCGGAACGTCATGCTTTGAGCCGCCTGAGCGAACGGTTGCATCCCTTCTGGCCGACGGTTCAAGCGGCAGATTCTCAAATCCAAACCGTCGTTTCACGGCGCAGGCATCCCATGAAGCTCCGTAATCTCACCGCGCTGGCAGGCGTGCTGGTGGCGACCCTGGCGGGTCTGCTGGGCTGGGGTTATTGGGCCAGCCGGCGAGTGCCTGACTTCTACGAAGCGGCCCTCGAAATCGGGCCGGCCGTGCAGCAGAGCGCCAACGACGAACTGCTGGAGACGGCCACGGCCCTGGCCTCCGAGGCCCGCAAGGAGGGAAGTTGGCAGGCGCTGTTCACGGCCGAGCAGATTAACGGCTGGCTGGCGGTGGACTTGGCGCGCAACTATCCCGATCTGTTGCCCAACGGTCTCAAGGAGCCACGCGTCAACATTCGGCCGGATCGGGTAACGATGGCCGGCCGGTACGTGGATGGCGCGGTGGAGACGGTCATGTCTCTGGACGTCGAGGTCTACATGACGGGCCCGAACGTCCTCTCGTTGCGTCTGCACAATGCGCGGGCCGGCGCGATCCCCGTTCCCCTGGGACAGATCCTCAACGGACTGGCCCGCGCGGCCGCGGACGCCGAATTGGAGCTGCGGTGGCTGCAAACCAAGGGCGATCCGGTGGCGGTGGTCAGCTTTTTGCCGCCCCGCGATACGGATCACATCGTGTATCAGCTCGAGACGCTCGAGCTTCGCGAAGGCGAGATCTACGTAGCGGGCCGCACCACGCGGGGCGGCGCGGCGGACTCGCCGGTTTGGGAACCCGGCTTCAAGCCGGTGGCCATCGCGCCTGAGCTTTCCAGCAAGAGCCGCCAGCGCTGATCGGTCTCCGCCTGGCGCGTCAATCGCGCCCGGCCCCGCAGGCGCGTCCCGCACAGTTCGAAGACCAGTTCCCGGGACGTGCGGCCGAGCAGTTCGTACGTGCCGCGGTCCCAGCGCGTGACCGAGCCGCGGCCCCCGGAAATCGGCCCCTCGAAAACGAGGTAATCGAGCCGATGATCGCTGAGTGCCTCAGCGATCAGCACGGTCCCCGCCGCGGGCGGCTCGGGCAAGGACCAGGTGCGCAGCGTCCCGGAATCTTCATCTTCGAGCATGAAGTCCCAGTGCACGCCGCGCGGCTGGCCGGGAGGCAAATCGTGCCTGAGGACGACGAATTGGGGCATGGACGAAGCCACTTTATTCTGGAGGCGAGTTGCAGCGCGACCGGCGCGCCCCGGCGATGCCATTCTACCATGGCCTGGCGGGCTCTCCCGGCGAGTGGCTCGCAGGGAAAAGATTTCCGCCGCTAAAGCCAGTTGACGGATGCGCCCGCCGCGCGGACAATGATGCCTGACCCCGTCGTGGCGGCGAACGGCCCATTTTATTTCCCACCTTTTGGCCACGCGGTCACCGACGCTGCCCTGTGCGCGGCCGCCTCGTCTGCAAAGCTTCTGGCGTGCTTCGGTTGGCAAGATTCTTCGGGTAACCGATCTGTGACCGCGGCTTCCGTATTGATCATCGACGACGATAAGGCCACGCTGCTGGCCCTGCCGGAAAGCGTCCGCAACCGCCTTCCCGGCGTCAGCATCGACACCTGCGCATCGCCGCACATGGCGCTGACCCAGATCGCTTCCATCGATTACGACGCCATCGTCAGCGACATTCTGATGCCCGAAATGGATGGCTTGACCCTGCTGGCCCGCATCAAGGCGCTGCGGCCCCAGACTCCCACGCTGGTCATTACCTCGCACGATCGGCACGATTATGCCGTTGAGGCGCTGCGGAAAGGCGCCTACGACTTCATTCAGAAGCCGATCGACCAGGAGTATTTCGCCGCTTCGCTCGACCGCGCCATCCGGATGCGGCAACTAAGCCGGCAGCTCGAGGAACAGCGCCTCGCCCTGGCACAGCATGCCCAGGAGCTGGAACGCTCGCAGGAGGCGCTGCGCAATCAAACGCGGATCCTGCAGTCGGTGCTCGACACCGCCCACGACGCCTTCATCTCCATTGACGGAAACAGCGTGATCCTCGACTGGAATCCCCAGGCCAAGTTGACCTTCGGCTGGTCGCGCGAGGAAGTGCTCGGCAGATCGTTGCCCGACACGATTATCCCCCACCGCTACCGCGAGGCCCACTGGCAGGGACTGCGGCGCTTTCTCGAAACCGAGCAGGGCCCGGTGCTCAACCGGCGGATCGAGCTGGCCGCGCTCCACCGGTCGGGCCGCGAGTTTCCAGTCGAGTTGACCATCGCCCCGGTGCGATTCGGATCGGAGTACCGCTTCAACGCCTTTGTACATGACATCACCGAGCGCAAGCGGAACGAACAAGCCTTGGCCCAGCGAGCCGAGGAGCTGGCCAGATCGAACCGGGATCTCGAGCAGTTCGCCTATGTCGCTTCGCACGACCTCCAAGAACCGCTGCGGATGGTGGCCGGCTATGTCAAGCTTCTGGCCCAGCGCTACCGGGGCAAGCTCGACGCGGACGCCGGCGAGTGCATCGACTATGCCGTCGACGGCGCCACCCGCATGCAACGCCTGATCAACGATTTATTGGCGTACGCGCGCCTGGGCAACGGCGGCAAACCGCTCCAGCCCACCGATGGCGACGCGGTTCTGGCCGAGGCCCTTTCCAATCTGCAGGCGGCCATCCAGGAAACCGGCGCCGAGGTGACGCATTCGGCCCTGCCGGTCGTCGAGGCCGACGCGGGGCAATTGGTGCTCGTGTTCCAGAACTTGCTGTCAAATGCCCTCAAGTTTCGGGGGCCCGAGCCGCCACGGGTCCACGTGGAAGCGGTTCGCGAAGGACCGATGTGGCGGTTTTCCGTGCAAGATAATGGCATCGGCATCGAGCCGCGCTACTTCGAGCAGATCTTTCTTATTTTCAGCCGCTTACATGGTCGTGGGGAGTATCCGGGGACCGGCATTGGGCTGGCAATCTGCAAGAAGATTGTCCAGCGGCATGGCGGTTGCATTTGGCTCGACTCGCAACCGGGCCGGGGGGCGACCTTTTACTTTACGATCCCCGCCGCGGTCGGCGCATGATTCGGGCCGACCGTGGTCTCCCCAGGACGACGTGACCGCCATCGTCATCACGGTGGCCTGAACGGGGGGCATTGGAATAGCTCACGCCAGAATCCGACGCACGACGGTGCCGTGGACGTCGGTCAGGCGGAAGTCGCGGCCGCTGTAGCGGTAGGTGAGCTGCTCGTGGTCGAGGCCCATCAAGTGCAGGATGGTGGCGTGCAGGTCGTGGACGTGGACGCGGTCCTCCACCGCCACGAAGCCCAGCTCGTCGGTGGCGCCGTACACCATCCCGCCACGCACGCCCCCGCCGGCCAGCCACATGCTGAAACCCAGCGCGTGGTGGTCCCGCCCCTTGTCCCCCTCCGACTGCGGCGTGCGGCCGAACTCGCCGCCCCACAGGACCAGCGTCTCGTCCAACAGTCCGCGCCGCTTGAGGTCCTGCAACAAGGCCGCTATCGGCCGGTCGCTCTGCTGGGCATGCTTCTGGTGATTGGCGATGTCCTGGTGATCATCCCAAGGCTGGCCGTCGCCGTAGTAGAGCTGCACCACCCGCACGCCACGCTCGACCAGGCGCCGGGCCAACAGGCAGCCCTGGGCGAACTCGCCGTCGCCGTAGCGGGCGCGGGTGGCCGCCGTCTCGCGGCCCAGGTCGAATGCTTCCTGGGCCTCGCCCTGCATGCGGAAAGCGACCTCCAGCGACGCGATCCGGCTTTCAAGCTGTTCGTCGGGCCCGCGCTCGGCCAGGTGACGCTTGTTCATCCGCTCGAGCAGGCCGAGCTGCTCGCGCTGCTGGGCGGGTGAGAGATAGCGGTTCTCGACGTCGCGGATGATCGTGCGGGGATCGATTCGCGCGTTGTCGATCTGCGTGCCTTGATAAATGCCCGGCAGGAAACTGTTGCTCCAAAGCTGCGGCCCCACCACCGGCTTTCCGGGACAGAGCACCACGTAGCCGGGCAGGTTCTGGTTCTCGCTGCCCAAGGCATACGTGAGCCACGACCCCATGCTGGGCCGGATAGGCTGCATGTTGCCGGAGTTCATCATCAACAGGCCCGGCTCGTGGTTGGGGTTGTCGGTGTGCATCGAGCGGATCACGCAGATGTCGTCGATGCAGCCGGCCACCTCGGGGAACAGCTCGGTGACTTCGATGCCCGCTGCACCGTGCGGCCGTGCCTTGAACGGCGAGGCGAGCAACTTGCCCTTGCGGCGCCGCAGCAGCTTGGAGTTGATCGAGTCGGGCACGTCCTCGCCGGCCCGCTTCTCCAGGACCGGCTTGGGATCGAAGGTGTCGACGTGCGACGGCCCGCCGTTCATGAACAGGAAGATCAGCCGCCGGGCCCGCGGTTCGAAATGCGGCGGCTTGGGAGCCAGCGGATTGGAATCGGCCGAGCCGGCCCGGCCGGTTTCCGCCAGCGCGCCGTCGCGGGCCAGCACCGAGGCCAGCCCCAGCGCTCCGAATCCGCCACCAATCCGGCACAGCCAGTCGCGGCGGGACAACGAATGATAGAAGTTGCGGCCGTTCATGAGTCGTCCTCTACCGTCAGTCGATAAACATGAATTCGTTGGCGCCCAGCAAAGTCTGCGCATACCGGGCCCAGCGCGACATGCGGCCGTTGGCCGGGCCGCCATTGGCCGGGCCCCCGTTGGCCCCAGCGCGGTCCGCCGGTTCGTCCCGGCCGAGGAACTCCAGGCCCCATCGCATTTCTTCGCCCGTGGCCGGGCGGCCGAAGGCCAGCAGATAGGCCTGCCGGATGCGGGCAGCCTCGTCATCATGGCCGGCCCTCAGGCGGGCCGCCAGGGCCTGTGCACTCTTGACCATGAACTCGCTGTTCAGCACGAACAACTGCTGCAAAGGCACGGTGGTCACGGACCGCTCGTCGCTGGTGATGTTCGGATCGGGGAAGTCGAACAACCGCAAGAGCGGGTCCAGGTCATGCCGGCTGACGGCGCCATAGAGCGTGCGCCGGCAGTTCTCCGGGGAGGCCAGGTCGCCGGATGGTCCGCCGATCTTGCGGTCGAGGGCGCCGGCCGCCAGCATGGCGTCGCGCCAACTCTCGACGTCGAGCCGCCGCCGGTTCATCCGCCACAACAGGCGGTTGTCCGGGTCGATTTCCCAACTGCGCTGATCGAACCGGCTCGCTTGCCGGAACGTGGCCGAGAGCAGGATCTCGCGGTGCAGATTCTTCAGCGACCAGCCCGACTCCATGAACCGGGTGGCGAGATAGTCGAGCAGCTCCGGGTGCGTGGGCGGCTCGCCCAGCGCCCCAAAGTTGCCGCTGGAGCGCACCAGCCCCTTGCCGAAATGGTGCTTCCAGACTCGGTTCACCAGCACGCGGGCCGTGAGCGGGTTGCCTTTGTCGGCAATGGCACGCGCCAGCTCGAGCCGCCCGCTCCCCTGGCTGAAGTGTGGGCCCTCGCCGGCCAGGATCGAAGGGAAACGGCGCGGCGCTTCGTCGCCCAGCGTGTCGGGATTGCCGCGGAGGTGGACCCGCATGGCCACCGGCTCGGCCGCGTCGCGCAGGGCATGGATATGGGGATACTTCTTGGGGCGGTTCCTCCGCTTCTTCTCCTCTTCGCCGAGCGTGCTGTCGGCCGCCTTCACGTCCTCGTCGGAAACGAGCGGCACATCGACCTGCTCGCTGCTGGCGAACACGCCGGCCAGGGCGTAGTAATCCTCCGACGAAATCGGATCGTACTTGTGATCGTGGCAACGGGCGCAGGCCACGGTCAGCCCCAAAAACCCGCGGCTGAGCGTGTCGATGCGATCGTCGATCTGGTCGAGCTTCTTCGGGTCGCCATAGTAGACGGGCCCCAAGGCAAAATAGCCGAGCGCCGGCAGATTCTTCAAGCGGTCCGGCGCGTCCAACAGGTCGGCGGCGATCTGCTCCATGATAAAGCGGTCGTAGGGCAGGTCGTCGTTGAAGGCCCGAATCAGCCAGTCGCGGTAGCGATAGCCCTGCGGGTACTTGCGGGCCTCGAACGTATGCGCCTGGTCTTCGCCGTAGCGGGCCACGTCGAGCCAATGGCGGGCCCAGCGTTCGCCGTAATGGGGCGAGCCGAGCAGGCGGTCCACGACGCGGTCCAAAGCCTCCGGCGAGTCATCGGCCAAAAACGAGTCGATCTCCTCCGGGGACGGCGGCAAACCCGTGAGATTGAAAGTCACCCTCCGCAGCAGCGCCCGCTTGTCGGCCGGCGGCGAAGGCGCGAGCCCCGCCTCTTCCAGTTTGGCCAGTACGAAGAAGTCGAGCTCGCTCCACGGCCAGGACGAATCGTGGACCGCCGGGGGCGGCGGATCGCCGATCGGCCGGAACGACCAGAACTGCCGGTCCTCCGGGGTGATCTGAAACCCCTGCGGATCGGCGGCCGATCGCGGCTCGACAGCCGCTTCGGGCCAAGCTGCACCGCGTCGGACCCACTCGGTCAGGGCCGCGATCTGGACGGCTTCCAGCTTGCCCTTGGGCGGCATCTGCGGCCCATCTCCATAATGGATGGCCGTGACCAGCAGGCTCCCATCGGGTTGGCTCGGCACGACGGCGGGCCCGGAGTCTCCGCCGGCCAGCACGGCGGCCCGCGAGTCGAGCCGCAGGCCTGCCTGCTGTTTGTCCGCGCCGTGGCACTCGTGGCAATGGGCGACCAGAATAGGACGAACGTTCGCTTCGAAAAACCTGGCATCCGCTTCGGCGGGCAGCTCAGTGTCGTCGGCGCCCGCGCCCGGCGTAAAGCAAAGGGCCAGCGCAACGATCACGGCGGCGGCCCTCGCAGCCGGCCGCCTGAGGAGCGCCGTGAGCGGTTCGACTCGCGCGGTGGGGGCTGCACGCAGCATCGCGGCTCCAGGGTGGGTTTTGCACTCAGCAGGCCGGCGGGCGGCCGGGCGGCCAGTGACCAGGATACCACTGCCTGGGGCCGTTTGTCACGCCCGAAGGCGTGCAACTTCGAGTAGACCCGATCGATGTCCCGTAGCCGGCGCGCGTCAGAATTCGGACCGCAGCGAATTTCCCAGAACTCTGGCGAGTCCTGCTAACCCACGACGCGACGCGCTCTCCCACTTGCGGAAGAAATTGGGTTCCCTCTCAGCCGTGCAGGGCACGCTTGTCGACGGCCAGGGCGGCCTCTTTCATCGCCTCCGCCAGCGTGGGATGGGCGTGGCTGGTGCGGGCGATGTCCTCGCTGGTGGCACCGAACTCGATGGCCGCGGCTGCCTCGGCAATCAGATCGCCGGCACGCGGGCCGATGATGTGGACGCCAAGAATGCGGTCGGTCTTGGCGTCGGCCAGAATCTTCACCTGCCCCTCGGCGTACGCGAGCACGCGGGCGCGTGCGTTGCCGCGGAACGAAAAGATGCCCTTGCGGTAAGCGATTCCCTGCTCGTCCAACTGCTCCGCGGTGCGCCCCACGCTGGCAATCTCCGGCTGCGTGTAAACCACGTTGGGGATCGCATCGTAGTTCACGTGCCCATAGCCGGTCACAATCCGTTCCACGCAGGCAATGCCTTCGTCCTCGGCCTTGTGCGCCAACATGGGGCCGCGGATCACGTCGCCGATCGCATAAACCCCCTCGATGTTGGTCTGGAAATGGTCGCTGACCACGATCCGGCCGGACTTGTCGATCTCGACGCCCGCCGCATCCAGCGCCAGGCCGTCGGTGTTGGGCACTCGGCCCACCGCCACGAGCACCCGGTCGCAACGAAGCGGCTCCTGCCCCTCCGCCTCGACGACGGCGCCCTGCTTGCGGGCGCGGGCGGCGGTGACCCGCGTCGATAGCCGCAACTCGATCCCCTGCTTGGCAAAAATCTTGGCGGCCTGGCCGGCTGTTTCGCCGTCCATTTCCGGCAGGATGCGGTCCAGGTATTCCAACACGGTCACCTTGGCTCCCAACCGCCGCCAAACGGAGCCCAGCTCCAGCCCGATCGCCCCGGCGCCGATGACGACCAGGTGCCCCGGAACTTTGTCGTAGGCCAAGGCCTCAGTGCTGGTGCCGATGTACTCGTCGTCGAACTCGACCCCCTGGAGACCGCGCGGCTTGCTGCCGGTGGCGATGATGATGTGTTTGGCTTCGAGCTGAACGGGTTTCTTCCCCTCGACGGCGAGCCGGCCGGCCGACTCGAAGCGGGCCTGCCCCTGGTAACGCGTAATCTTCCGCTGCTTCAGGAGTGCCTCGACACCCTTGGCCAGGCCGCCGACGATCTTGTCCTTGCGGGACTGCATGGCGGCCAGGTCCAGCTCGACGCCGCGGCAGCGGACGCCGTGCGCGGCAAGGCTCTCCTGGGCCTCGTGGTACAGCTCGCTCGACTCCAACAGGGCCTTGCTGGGGATGCAGCCGATCCGCAGGCAGGTGCCCCCCAGGGCGGCCTCTTTCTCGATGCAGCCGACGTTGAGCCCGAGCTGGGCAGCGCGGATGGCGGCCACGTAGCCGCCCGGGCCGGCGCCGATGACGATCAGGTCGTGCTGTTGGCGTGTCACGCGGTGCGGGCTCTGGTCAACGTGGCGGTGGGTCAGACTTCGAGCAGCATGCGGGAGGGCTCTTCGATGCAGTCCTTGACGTGCCGCAGGAAGAGCACGGCCTCGCGGCCGTCGACGATGCGGTGGTCGTAGGTCAAGGCGACGTACATCATGGGCCGGATGACCACCTGGCCGTCGCGGGCGACCGGCCGGTCCTGGATGGCGTGCAGCCCCAGGATGCCGCTTTGCGGAGGATTGACGATGGGCGTCGAGAGCAGCGAACCGTAGACGCCGCCGTTGGAGATCGTGAACGTGCCGCCTTCGAGCTCGTTCAGCTTGAGCTTGTTCTGGCGGGCGCGGCCGGCCAGATCGGCGATGGCCTGCTCGATCTCGGCGAAGCTCATCTCGTCGGCGGCGCGCAGCACCGGCACGACCAGCCCCTTGCCGCCCGCCACGGCGATGCCGATATCGAAATAGTTGTGGTACACGATGTCGGTGTCGCGGATCTCGGCGTTGACCTGCGGGGTTTCCTTGAGCGCCTCGATGACCGCCTTGACGAAAAACGACATGAAGCCCAGCTTGACGCCGTACCTCTCCTGGAACGACTCCTTGTGCTGCTGCCGCAGCGACATCACGGCCGACATGTCGATCTCGTTGAACGTGGTCAAGAGTGCCGCGACGCGCTGGGCCTCGACCAGCCGCTCGGCCACGCGCTTGCGCAGCGGGCTCATCGGCACCACTTCGTCTTCGCGCTCGGCAGCCGCCTCCCGCGGGCGCACGGCCGGTTCGGTTGCGTGGGCTTGGCGGCCGTCGCCGCTTCGCTCGACGTGGCGCTCGACGTCCTCCTTGAGCAGCCGGCCGCCCGGTCCGCTGGCTTCGACCTGCTCTGCTCGCAGGCCGTGCTCGGCCAGCGCCCGGCGTGCCGCCGGCATGACGTGCGCCGGGCGCGGGGCCTTTTGGTCTTCCTTTGGTTCGGCCGGCGGGGGCGGTGCCTCGGCACGAGCTGGTTCGCCGCGCGGCTCGCCTGGCGGTGTCTCGCGGCGGGGCTCCTGCCGCGCGGAGTCTTTTCGCGCGGGCCGCAGCTCTTGCTGGGCGCGCTCGAGCTCGGCGGGAGGCTGTTCGGGGGCGGGCGCGACGGCGGACGAATCCCTAGCTTGCGCCCCTCGACGGGCTCGGGGCGGGTCGAGCCCGCCGAGACCCGCGTCGGGTTGGTGTGGGTCCTTGGAGGCTTCCAGGTAGCCGATCACTTCGCCGACGTTGGCGGTTTGACCTTGGCCTTTGAGCACGCGGGCCACGGTGCCTGCCTGCGGCGCGAGCAGCTCGACGGTGGCCTTGTCCGATTCGATCTCGACGAGCGGCTGGTCCTTGTCAGCCCACTCTCCCTCGCCCTTCAGCCATTGGCCTATCTGGACTTCGGTAATCGATTCGCCCACGGTGGGCACTTTGAGCTCGATCGGCATGGCCGCGCTTCTCGTTGCTGTCGGTTGAATCAACCCTCGCCAAACGCCCTGTCCACCAGTTCCTTTTGCTCAAGCTTGTGGCTGCTGGCCGACCCGGTGGCCGGACTGGCCGAAGCAGGGCGATAGATGCCGGAAAACGGCAGCCGGGAGAACAGCCCGCCGCAATAGCGGGCCTTCAAGTACCGCCAGGCGCCCATGTTTTCCGGCTCTTCCTGCACCCACAGCACGCGGGTTCCGTCGGGATAACCGACCAGGGCCGACTCCAGCTCCCGTTCCGAAAGTGGGTAGAGTTGCTCGACTCTCACCAGCGCCACGTCGTGCCGCTTGAGCTTCTCGCGACGCTCGGCCAGATCATAGTAGATCTTGCCGCTGGACAGCAGCACGCGCTGGATCCGGTCGGTCGCTTCCTGCGAGTCGGGGATGATTCGTTGGAAACCGCCCCCGGCGCACTCGTCGAGAGTCGAGACCGAGCGGGGACTTCGCAGCAGGCTCTTGGGAGTCATGATCACCAGCGGCTTGCGCCAGCAGCACAGCGACTGCCTCCGCAGGCAATGAAAGTACTGCGCCGGCGTCGTCGGGTTAACGACCTGGATATTGTCGTCGGCGGCGAGGGTCAGGAACCGCTCGAGCCGCGCGCTGGAGTGTTCCGGCCCCATCCCCTCGAATCCGTGCGGCAGCAGCAGGACCAGGCCGCTCAGCCGCCGCCACTTGATCTCGGCGCTGGCGATGAACTGGTCGATGATCACCTGGCCGGCGTTGACGAAATCGCCGAACTGCGCCTCCCACAGCACCAGCCCGTCCGGGCAGTCTAGGCTGTAGCCGTACTCGAAGCCCAGCACGCCCGCCTCGGACAAAGGGCTGTTGTAGATCTCCACCAGGGCCTGGTTCTCGGCCAGGTGCTGCAAGGGAAAGTACGTGTGTCCGTCCTCGACATCGTGCAGCACGGCGTGCCGCTGGCTGAAGGTGCCCCGTTCGCTGTCCTGGCCGCTCAGCCGAACTCGCACGCAATCGACGGCCAGGCTGGCAAAGGCCAGCGCCTCGGCGGCCGACCAGTCGAGCGGGCGCTCGCCCCGGGCCATCTGGCGGCGCGTTTCCAGTCCCCGCACGATCTTGGGATGCGGATGAAAATCGTCCGGCAGCCGGCAAAGCGACTCCAAGAGCTGCGACAGTCGCTCGCGGTCAAAGCCCGTCGAGCGGCCCTCGGGCTCCGGACCACCCTCGTATCCCTTCCAGACGCCGGCCGGAGCTTCGCTGCGAACAACAAAATCCTTGCTCCGCGCGGCCGACAGCTCCCGCTCCAACTGTTCGCGCCGCACGGCCATGATCCGCTGGGCCTCGTCGCGCGTCACGCCGCCCAGCTTGAGCAAATGCTCCAGGTAGCCTTCGTGGACGCTCTGCCGCTGGCCAATCGCCCGGTACAGCATCGGCTGCGTGAAGGCCGGCTCGTCGCCTTCGCTGTGGCCGCGGCGGCGATAGCAGTACATGTCGATCACCACGTCGCGCTGAAAAGCGCGGCGGAAATCCATTGCCAGCCGCACGACCTGGGCCACCGCCTCGGGGTCCTCGCCGTTGACGTGAAAGATGGGGATCTGCAGCATCTTGGCCACGTCGGTGGCGTACACGCTGGAATGCGCCTCGGAGGGAGTCGTGGTGAAGCCGATCTGGTTGTTCACCACGACGTGGATCGTGCCCCCGATGGCGTACCCCTCGAGCTGGCTCAACAGCAGCGTCTCCTGCACGACCCCCTCGCCGGCAAAGGCCGCGTCGCCGTGGATCAACAGCGCCATGCCTCGCGCCCGCTGGTAGTCGCCGGCGCGGTCTTGCTTGGCCCGCACCCGCCCCAGGGCCACGGGGTTGACGTATTCCAGGTGGCTGGGGTTGAAGCAGAGCGAAAGGTGGACGCTGCGCCCCTGCTGCGTGGTCCAGTCGCTGCTGTAGCCCAGGTGATACTTGACGTCGCCGCGGCCCAGGTGCAGCTCGGGGTCCACGTCCTCGAACTCGCGGAAGATGGCCTGCGGTATCTTGCCCAGGATGTTGGCCAGAACGTTGAGCCGGCCGCGGTGGGCCATCGCCAGGACGATCTCCTCGATTCCCTGGTCGCCGGCCTTCTCGATCGCCAGGTCCAACAACGGGATCAGGCTCTCGGCCCCTTCCAGCGAAAAGCTCTTGGCGCCGATGTATTTCTTCTGGATGAACTCCTCGAAGATAAAGGCGTCCGTCAGCCGCGTCAGGATGCGGAGCTGCTCCTGCCGGCCGAGCTCGAGGCGGTTCTGCGTCGCTTCCATCCGGTCCTGCAGCCAACCCCGCACGCTCAAGTCGTCGATGTGCATGAATTGCACGCCGATCGATCGGCAGTACGTGTTGCGCAGGTGCTCGATGATCTGCCGCAGCGGCAGCGTGTCCGGCCCCGGGATGGTGGCAATCGAGAAGTGCCGATCCATGTCGGCCTCGGTCAGCCGGTAGAACTCCGGGTCGAGTTCCGGCTGGTAAGGCCTGGGCAAGCCCAACGGGTCGATCCGGGCGATCATGTGTCCTCGCACCCGGTAGGCCCGGATCAACTGGTCCACCCGATCCTGCAGGGCCGCCACCTCGGCCACCGGCATGGCACCATCGGCCGCTACGCGGGGACGGGGGTTGAAGATGCTGGCTCGGCGGAACGACGGGCGCAAGCGCCCATCGGAGGGGCGATGTCCGTTGGTCGGCAAGCGCTCGAAGTAAGCCCGCCACTCCGGGTCGATCGACGCCGGATCGCGCAGGAAATCCTCGTACAGGCCTTCGACAAACGGCAGGCTGAGGCTGCTCGGCGAGGGATCTGTGGCACTCATCGGCTTCTCCTACACCAGGATACGGCGCGATCCGTTTTCCGGACAGAGGAGGTAATTTGGGAAATCTGGCGCGGCTGCGGGCCGCCGGCACCGGCCTACCGCCTTTCCTGACCGGAACAGACTGTGCCAGCGGAGTTTTCGGGAAGGTTCATCTGGGCCGGGCCGTGGCAGCCGGCCGATAAGAAACGATGCCATACCCGTCTGGACCGCAAAGCGGCCACGCGGCGGCGCCCCGGCTCGCTGGACGCGAACCGGGCAGAAGCAAGGACTCCAGGGACGGCTCCACCGTGTTCGACCGTTGGCCGAGGCGCTTTCGCCCCCCCGCGTATAGTAGCAGGCACTCTCCGTGTGCCGTGGCCGCGTATAGTAGCAGGCACACTCCGTGTGCCGTGGCTCGTGCGGTGGGCATCCCCAGCAGCCGCCAAGCGCGGGCGGCGGGCCTGGCTTGGTTCGTCGCCCTGTCGGCCTGGATTTCGCCGGCCGCGGCCCAGGTCGCCGACGTGCAGGCGATGGAAGTAATCGACGTCCGCCTGCTCCATCAAGGCGGCCCGCCGGCCGTGGTCAGCTCCGTGGCGATCAGCCCCGACGGGCTGGTGTTGGCCACCGGAGGCGACGACCACCTGGTGCGGCTGTGGAATGTCGTCGACGGCAAGTTGATGCACGCCTTGCGGTTCCATACCGACTGGGTCCGCGCGGCGGCGTTCGACCCGGCCGGAGAGCGGCTGGCTTCAGCCGGCGAAGACCGCAAGATCGTCCTTTGGGATGCATCGAGCGGGCGGCCGATCCGGACTCTCGCCAGCCCCGAGGCGGTCTATAGTTTGGCCTTCAGCCCCGATGGCTTGCTGTTGGCGGCGGCCGGGTTCTCCGACAAGCTCCGCCTGTACAACAGCCATTCGGGCGTGCTGGTGCGCGAGTTCGAGTGCCCCTGTTCCGATACGCGTGTGTTGGCGGTGTCGCCCGACGGCAGGCTGCTGGCAGCCGGAGGCCGTAACGGGCAGGTGCGCATTTGGCCGTTGACCGGCGAGAGCCCGCCAAGAACCATCCAGGCCGACCGGCGGCGGATTCGCGCGCTGGCCTTCGCGCCGGATTCGAGCCGCCTGGCTACCGCGGGAGACGGCGACAAGATCCGCCTTTGGGACACCGTTACCTGGGACGTGGCGGCGACTCTGACCAGCGGGCACGGACGCACGTTGTCGCTTGTTTTCTGTGGCCCGGACCGGCTGGCTTCGGGGGGCAGTAACAACTTGATCGAGGTATGGGACCTGGCCGCCGGCGCCGTGGAGTTGCGGCTGGTTGGGCACGTCGGCACCGTCACTTCGCTGGTTTTTCACGCTCAGAGCAGCCTGTTGGCTTCGGGCAGCTTCGACACGACGGCCCGGCTCTGGAACCTCGGCACGACGCCGCCGGTTCGCCAGGCCGCCGAGCCGAGGTTGATTCGCTAGCCGACATGCCGCCGGCGCGCAAACGACCCTATCGAGCAGGGAGGTACCGGATGGGTCTACTATCAGGCAGACACTCGGGGTGGCGCTGGCTTGGCCGGCGGCCGGACGCCGGGGCCAAATCTGACGAGCGGCGGGCCTGCCGGCTGGAGCAGATGGAGCCGCGGCGACTGCTGGCCGCCGATATCCAGTTGGGCACCGTCTACTTTGAGGATGCCGGCGGCGACGACATCGTGCCCGACACGTTTCATGTCACCTGGCAGGGTGGCGCGCCGGGCACCGAGCTGACTCGCCTGGTCATCGACACGGACAAGCTGGGCGACGGGCTGACGATCGGCGACACGTTCTTCGACACGGCCTCCGGCGGATTGGGTGCCTTCCGGTCGGCGCCCCTGACGCTGGTTTCGCACGGCGGATTCCAGGTAACGAGCGTCAGCGTGGCCGACGGGGGCACCACGCTCATCTTCACCTTCGCCGGGTTTAACGCCGGCGAAAAGCTGCTCTTTACCGTCGACGTAGACGAGCAAGGTTTCCTGGGACCCAATGCCGTGGCGGAGGGCAACGAGTTCGAGGGATCGAAGTTCACCGGCACCTTCACGGCGCCGCACTTCTTCGAAGCCACCAGGTCGACCATTTTTTTTGACGCTTACGACGAGTTGCTCGCCGCCAGCGGCCTGGACTTGCCGCCCGACAGCTACCAGCCGCCGGCTGCTCAACCCTCGCCCGTAATGACCGCGGGGGCCTTTCTCTCGGTGACCCAGGTACCGCTGCCGATTTCGATCTCGGGCGCGGTGTTCGAGGACCGCAACGTCAACAATGTCCGCGAAGCATCGGACCCCGGCCTGGCAGGCGTGCAGCTCACGCTCGAGCAGTTCGACGGCGGCAAATACGTGGCGACCGGGCAGACTGCGGTCACCGACGCGGCGGGCAATTACCGCTTCGAGGGGCTGCTGCCGGGGCGCTACCGCGTGGTCGAATCGCAGCCCGGCGGGTACTTCAGCGTCGGCGCCCGGGCCGGGCAAGTCGGCGGCGGCACCCGCGGCACAACGCTCGGCCCCGACGTAATCACCGATATCGAGCTGTTGGGGGGCGAGGACAGCATCCGCAACAACTTTGCCGAGGCGTTGCCCAGTTTGATCCGGGGCCGCGTGCACGCCGACCGCGATGGCGACTGCGTGTACGACCCGGGCGAGATCCTGATCAGCGGAGTCTCGATCGAGCTGCTCGATGCCGCGGGCAGCGTGATCGCTCGCACGACGACCGATTCACAGGGGCAGTACGAGTTCAACAATCTCGCGCCGGGCACGTACGGCGTGTTCGAGGTGCAGCCGGCCGGCTATTTCGACAGCGGCGACCACGTCGGGTCGGCGGGCGGCCGCCTGGTGGCGCCCGATTCGATTGTCGACATCGTGCTCGTGTCAGGCACGCTGGCCGTCGACTACAACTTCTGCGAGCACGAGCCGGTCAGCCTGGGCGGCACGGTGTACGTCGACGACAACGACAACGGCCTGCGGGGAGCGAGCGAACCGGGGATCGCCGGCGTGACGCTGGTGCTGCTGGGCGCCGACGGCTCGCAGTTGGGTCCGACCACGACAACCGATGCCCAGGGAGCTTACCTGTTCAGCGGCCTGGCCCCCGGAGTGTACGGTGTGGCCGAGATCCAGCCGGCAGGTTTCTTCGACGGCCGCGATACGCCGGGCACGGCCGGCGGCGCCGCCCAGAACCCGGGCGACCGGATCACGGGGGCCACGCTGACGCCGGGGGTCCACGGACGCGATTACGATTTCGGCGAGCTGCGGCCGGCGAGCATCCGCGGCCTGGTCCACGCCGACCGCAATGGCGACTGCATACCCCAGGACGACGAGCCACGGCTGGCGGGCGTCGTCATCCAGCTCCTGGACGCCCAGGGCAACCTGCTGGCGGCCACCACGACAAACTCCCAGGGGCGGTATGCCTTCGAAAACCTTGTGCCGGGCACCTATGGCATCCGTGAGCTGCAGCCGGCCGGCTACCTCGACTCCGGCGACCACGTCGGTTCGGCCGGTGGAGTCGCCGCAGGCAACGACTTGATCACGGGTATCCGATTGGGCTCCGGCACCGAAGCCGACGACTACAACTTCTGCGAGCTGGAGCCGGCCAGCATCGCCGGCATCGTGTTCGCCGACCGCAACGGCGACTCCCTGCACCAGCAGGGCGAAGCGTTGCTGGCGGGCGTAACGATTCAACTGCTCGGCCCCGCGGCGGGCGTGGTGGCCAGCATGGCGACCGACAGCCAGGGACGGTATGCCTTCGAGGGACTGGCTCCCGGCGTGTACGGCATCCGCGAGCTGCAGCCGGCCGGCTATTTCGACGGGCCGGACCAGGTCGGTTCGGCCGGAGGCATACGAGCCGCCAACGACCTGATCACCGGCATCACGTTGGGAGCCAACGTCGATGCCGTGAACTACAACTTCGTCGAGCTGGAGCCGGCCAGCATCGCCGGCATGGTGTATGCCGACACCGACGGCGACGGCCTGCTGGGTCCCGGCGAGGCGCCGCTGCCGGGCGTTGTCATCCAGCTCCTGGGGAACCAGGGGCAGGTGCTGGCCACGACCATCACGGGCCCACTCGGTCGCTACATCTTCCAGGGCTTGGCGCCCGGGCGATACGGCCTTCGCGAGCTGCAGCCGGCCGGCTACTTCGACGGGCCGGACCACGTCGGCTCGGCCGGAGGCATTTTGGTTGCCAACGACCTGATCACCGGCATCCAGCTTGGGGCCGCCGTCCGCGCCACCGAGTACAACTTCGCCGAGATTCCGCCCGGGGCGATCTCCGGATTTGTTTTCCAGGATGGCCCGGACGTCGAGCTGGAGAACGTTGAAGCCGAGCTGCCGGGCCTGGTCTCGAACTTGTCGAGCATCCGTGACGGGCAACGCAAGCCCACGGATCGGCCGATCGCCGGCGTGCGGCTGCGGCTGGCCGACGCCACGGGCGTGCTGTTGCTCGATGGCCGGGGCAACCCGATGGAAGCCACGACGAACGCCGCCGGCTTCTACATCTTTAACGGTCTGCCTCCGGGACTCTACACCGTGCTGCAGGTGCAGCCGGAGGGCTACATCGACGGGTTGGATACGGCCGGTTCGCTGGGCGGCATCGCGATCAACCCCGGGCTGATTGCCCTCAGCGATCCGAGCGGGTTCATGCTGCTCAGTCCCGCGTTTTTTGGCAAGGCCCACAACCCCCCCCAAGCCCCGATTGCCCCGGGCGCGGGCCGGCACTCGATCGAAAACAACTTCGGCGAGATTCGCGTGGTGGAGAGGCCGAATGTGCCTTTCATCATGTTCCCTCCCGCGCCGACGCCGCCGAGCTTGCAGGTGATCGCACCCGCGCTGCGCGATCCGCTGGTTTTCAATACGCTTACGCCGATGATCGTGCCGCTGTTGACGCCGCTGTATTACGGCGGCGGAGGCGTGGTCGGCTTCACCTGGCACTTGAGCGTCGTCGACGCCGGCCGGCCCCGCGGCGACCGCGGCACGCCGGAAGGCCGCATGCACCTGACCAGCGTCCAGTTCGATTCGGCCGCATGGCAGAAAACCCGGCTGACGGAAGGGACTTGGATCTTCGACGACCGGCCGTCGGCCGAGGAGGCCATCGCGCCGCCGGGCGAAGAGCCCGAAGTTGCAGCGCCTGTCGATCGCGCCCGTCGATTTGTGTTCGGCAGGCGGGGAGCGATTGCGGTGACGGGCGATTTCGACGGGGACGGCTTGAGCGAAGTCGGCGTGTTCATCGACGGCGAGTGGTTTATCGACCTCAACGGCAACGGCATCTGGGACGAAGGCGACTTGTGGATCGGTCTCGGCTCGCAGGGCGATTTGCCGGTTACGGGCGATTGGGACGGCGACGGCAAGACCGACATCGGCGTGTTCGGCAAGGCCTGGCCCGGCGACCCGCGGGCGGTGGCGGCCGAACCGGGCTTGCCCGGTCCCCGGAACATGACGGCCGGCACGAAGAACATGCCGCCGTCTTGGATGCAGGCCACGCTCGGCTGGCGGACGATGAAACGCACCCGCGACGGCGAGTTGCGGGCCGACGTGATCGACCACGTCTTCCACTACGGCACCGCGGGCGACATTCCCGTGACGGGCGACTGGACCGGCAGCGGCGTCGACACGATCGGCGTCTTCCGCGAAGGCCGCTGGGTGTTGGACGTGGACGGCGACGGCAAGTGGACCGGGCCCGATCTTTCCTTCGAAATGGGCTCGGCGGGCGACCTGCCGATTGTGGGCGATTTCGACGGCGACGGCATCGACGAGGTGGGCGTGTATCGCGACGGCCTCTGGCGGATCGACGTCAACCACGACCGCGTGCTCGACGAGCGCGACCTGATCTTCGAGCTAGGCGGCCCCGGAGACCAGCCCGTCGCAGGCGACTTCAACGGCGACGGCATCGACCAGCCGGGCGTGTACCGGGAACTGCCCGGCGGACAGTGACCCGCATGCACGCGTAGCCGGATTCGCCAGAATTCGGGCCCTGGGCCGTTTCACCAGAACTCTGGCGCCGTAGTCGAATTCGCCAGAATTCGGGCCCTGGCCCGCTCCCCCAGAACTCTGGCGCCGTAGCTGAATTCGCCAGAATTCGGGCCGTGGCTCGTTTCGCCAGAACTCTGGCGAGTTCTGCTACCTCGCCCTTCTGCCTTCTGCCTTTCCCCGCTCACCCTGCATCCTTCAGCTTCTCGAGCTCAGCGGTCACTTCCGCGATCTCCTGTTCGAGCCGAGTGATGTCCCGCGGATCGTCCATCTGCTTCTTGGCCCCGGCAAGCTGCATCCGCAGCTTCTGCAGCCGCTGGTTCAAGAGGTCGATTCGCTTTTTGGCCTTCTTATCCATGACCGGCACCCAGCGGAACCGCCGCCGCGGTCGGATTTCCCTCCTCGAGGGGCATGGCGGCGGAAGGCAACGCCGGCTCGGACAGCGGCGACTTGGTCGGGATCGCCCGCAGCACGCCCGAGATGCACACCACGATCACGGCCATCACCAGGTTCGCCGTCATCCAGAACCGGGCGTTCTGGCGGAAGCGGTCCAGGGCCGGGCTGCGTCCCACCAGGGCGCTGGCAATGAAGAAGATCGCCAAGGCCAACAGGAACTTCACTCCGAACAGGCCGTGGTACAGGCCGGTGTAATCGGGATGAATGCCCGGCGAGCGCAGCTTGGTGATGAAGTTGTACAGGCCGCTCAACAATAGAAACAGGATCGCCGCCATGACGAACTTCGACCAGCGGCCGCGGATCGCCTCGTGCAGCGTCTTGCGCTGTTCGGCCGGCAGCGTGGCGACCGAGGGCATCAGCGCCAGCCGCATGAAGATCGTGCCGCCGACCGCCGTGATGGCCGCCAGCATGTGCAGCCACCGCGACACGAGTGCCACATAATCGAGTTCCACTGCGATCCTCCTCGTGCTGTCGGCGACCGGCCCCTTCGCCGGATCGTAGGCCCAGGCCTGCCATTTGTCCAGCGGTTCGTAGTGATCCGCCCGGTAGCTTGAGTTCGCCAGAACTCAGGCGGACGTACGAAGACTGGGGCACGCTACCGCTTTGCCCCAGCCACCCGCCGGAGTCCTCCCAAGTTCTAAGTCCCAAGCACCAAGTCCTAAGCACCAAGTTCCTTCCTCAGCCGATCGACCAGCGCCAGCGCCTCGGCCTTGGTCGTGATCTCCTTCAGGAGTTGCGCATCGCGCACCCGCTCCAAGAGCGTGGCAAAACCCTTGCCGGGAGGCACGCCGTGCGCGATCAGATCGTCGCCCGTCACCAGCGGAGGCGGATTCAACTCCGCCTCGGGCAAGGCAAGCAGGCGGCGGCAATGCTCCACGTCGGCCGGGCGTTCGCCGGCCGCCAGGGCGTCGGCCTCGGCCAGCGCCAGCAGTTCGTCGATCCCCTCCGTGATCAACAGCCGCTGCAGCCGGGGCCAGGTCATTTCGCTGGCCCGCCGCACGACTCCAATTTGGCGGACCAGCCAGGCGACGCGGCGGATCTCCTGGTTCGAAAGCCGCCAGCGGCGGCAAACCCGCTCGGCCGCGGCGGCCGCCTCGGCGTCGCCGCCTGACCCCGGAGCCGTTTGCCGCCCGAGCACGCCACACACGAGCGCGGCCAGGGCCAGCGAGAAACTCGGCCCGTTCTCGTCCGGCGATGGCCCGAGCCGGTCGAGCATGGCCAGTGTGTGTCGCCAGGACTTCGGCGCGCTCAGTCGAGCCGCCGGCCCTTGCGCCCCTTGGTCCGGAGCATTCTCGTCGCCAGGCGCCGGCTGTGACTCGGGGAGGATGGCCGCCAGCAGCGTCGAGCCGCGCAGCAGGTCCATGGCCCGTGCCCGGTTGGCGTGGACCAGCATCAGCCGCATTTCCTGGGCGATGCGCTCGGCGCTCACGGCGGTGATGCCGGGAGCCAGCTCGCGGATGGCTTTCCATGTCTCTTCTTCGAGGGCAAAGTCGAACGTGGCGGCAAAGCGGACGGCCCGCAGCAGCCGCAGCCGATCTTCGTGAAAGCGGGCTCGCGGATCGCCGATGGCCCGAACCAGCCGGTTTTCGAGGTCGGCCAGTCCGCCCACGTAGTCGATCACGCGGCCGCCGTCCGGCGCGAGCGGATCGAAGAACATGCCGTTGATCGTGAAATCGCGCCGCTGTGCGTCGGCCTCGGCCGTGCTGTAATGGACCGCATCGGGATGGCGGGCGTCGCTGTATCCCTCGTCGCTGCGAAACGTGGTGACTTCGATCGTGCCGGCCCCGCCCCGGCCCACGACCGCGATGACGCCGAAGGCCGCCCCGATCGCCAGCGTCCGGCGGTTTCCGAACAGGTTGCGGACCTGCTCCGGCCGGGCATTGGTAGCCACGTCGTAATCCTTGGGCAGGCGGCCCAGCAGGCTATCGCGGACGCACCCGCCGGCCCAATAGGCCTCGAAGCCCGCCTCGCGCAGCCGCGCGAGCACTTCCAGCGCGAAGTCGCGCGTGCGTTGGGGATCGGGTCGACTCACGAAATCGCCTTGAATCGGGGTGCGTGATTGATCATAGCAGAAGGAAGGACTTTGTTCTTTGCACTTTGTACTTTGGGCTCCGGCCCCGCAGCCTTATCAAGCACCAAGCACCAAGGTCTCCTTCCGCCGGGTGGCTGGGGCAAAGCGCTAGCGTGCCCCAGGGCAGTGGTCAGAACGGCGGCTTGCTGCGGCACCTCCGGCGCGCCGCGTGCCCCAGTCGTCGCCATCGTGTTCCTGTTACTCCTTCCTCCTTCTGCCCTCTGCCCTCTGCCCTTTGCCTTCGGCCTTCTCCCTCATCCCCCCTTCGCCCCTTCCCCTCATCCCTTCCTCCCTCCCCCTCTGCCCTCCAGGATTTGCATTCGATCCGTCAAGCTGGTATCATGATTCCACTGTCGGTTCGCTCCGTTGGCACTTCCGGGACTCTTTCCGAGGTCTCGATCATGCGGCCACGCTCTTCTGAAGACACCACGGTGTGCTGCCGGCCTCCTGCCTGCTTCCGAAGGTTCTCGAGCCGCCATCGCTCATCGTCCGGGATCCGGCCCCCTCGTCGCGGGTTCACGCTGATCGAGCTTTTGGTGGTGATCTCGATCATCGGCATGTTGATGGCTCTCTTGCTGCCGGCGATCCAGATGGCCCGGGAGGCGGGACGGCGCACGACCTGCAAGAACAATCTGCGCCAGCTCGGTTTCGCAATGCTGTCGCACGAGTCGGCCTGGCGTCGCTTTCCGTCCGGTGGCTGGGGCTATCTTTGGTACGGCGACCCGGACCGCGGCACGGGCCGCGCGCAGCCCGGCGGCTGGACATACAATTTATTGCCCTACATCGAGCGCCGGGACCTGGCGGTGATGGGCAAAGGCAAGTCTTTGCCGAAAAAGTACGCGGCGATCGCACAGGTGAACCAGAGCGTCCTGGCTGTCTTCCATTGCCCCACCCGGCGTCGCCCCGAGCTCGGCGCGTTCAATCCCGCCGTGCCCCCCTTGAACGCTGATTTCAGCTCCGCGGTAGCCAAGACCGACTATGCGGCCAACGCCGGCGACAAGTTCCTGCACTCGCATTTTGGTCCGGTCGATCTAGCCCAGGGCGACAGCACGTCGTACGCCTGGCCCGATTTCAGCGAGGCCACGGGCATCGTCTACATGCGCAGCGAAGTCAGGATGGCGTCCGTCATCGACGGCAGCGGCTACACCTACATGATCGGCGAGAAGCACGTCTCCGATCCCGGTTTCGACACGGGCGATGACCAGGGCATCCACGTCGGCTACGACTGGGACACCTGCCGCTGGGCGGCCCTGGGCTGGACGCCCAGAGAGGACGGCGGCCCGGTGGCCGCGGAGCACTTTGGCAGCGCCCACGTTGATGTATGCCAGTTCGTGTTCTGCGACGGCTCCGTCCGGGAGATCAGCTTCGACATCGAGCCCGAGATCCACCAGTGGCTCGGCAACCGGCGGGACCGGCAGATCTTCTCAGACGACAGATTTTGACGGCCTGCCCGCCCGTCGCCCTTTCGACGTTTTATTGTTCGCTCGTTACCGGCGAGTCTTGGCTGGCCGCCGTGAGCATCTTCACCAGGCGGAGCGCTCCACCCGCTCCCAAGGCGATTCCGACCACTACCGATCGAACGACAAGCTGGTCGGTCGAAACGGCGGGTCCGTTCACCCAATACAACAGGGGCGCCAAAGCCAATGAGAACCAGCACGCCAACTCGGCGAGCCAAAGAATCTGTGCCGTATCGGGCGTGCTGTCCCCTTCCTCGGCGCTGCGACATTCACCCGAGTCAGGCGTCCTCGGGCCGGCAGGCGCTGGTTCGGCGGGTCTTTTTTTTGCCGAGAATCTCCAGAGCATCGTTCCTCCAACTCAGCATTTCTCACTGCTTCAGTTGCGCACGGAATCAATCGTAAGATCTAGCTGGCTGTTGTCTTTCACATGGTATATATGGGTCTTCGGAGTTTTGAGTGGGTGGAAACTGGGGAGAATCGGCACGGCCACGGGCAGCCTCAAGCCGCCTCGACCGCTGCGCCGGCACGACAATCCCGGTGGGACCCTGCTCCCGGCGGCACTGCCCCGGCCCTTCGCAGGTGCCAGCAAATACGGGGTTTTCTGCGGACTTGCTTCGCAAGACATCATTTTGCTGGCCCCTGCTACGGTGCCTCTGGTCGCCCCCACCCGGCTTGCCGTGCCGGCTCCGCTCGCTCACGGGGAACCGAAAGCAACAGGCGGAGCCGCCCTGCGTTTCCCTCGGGATTTTCTCGTTTACCCACTTAAAAGTCCGAAGACCGGTATATATAAATAGACCACCCGGCGTGCCCGACGGGCTGAAACTGCCGGAAGTACTGGTAGCCAGACTGGCCGAGCGATCGCGTACCACCGGCACCGTCAAACGCGAACAACCCGTATCCGTGCAAGTAGTTCACGCTCACGGCGTACCAGCCCGGAGGCAACTTCGGCGGCGGGTGAGAGCCATCGACTGCGGCGACGCCTTCCGGGGGCAATGTGTATTCGATCCTTAACAATCGAGGATCCATGCTGCCAGAGTAGGCCAACTTGAGCGGTCTTGCCTCCGGATGCTCATCGAGCCATTGCTTCAGATACAGTAGATCCTGTCCCCAGTCGATGTTGCTGTCAATCAGGCGAGCACCGCCATTGGGCGGTCCCCCGGCTAATTCATTGAAGTACGACAGGCTGTGTGGAAACACTGACACGCTGCTCAACAGAAACCAGGTCAACGCCGCCCCGCCGAGTGCTGGGGCTCTCCATTGCCGTCGATTGATCTTGATTAAGAGGGCTGACTTACTCGCCCAAATAAACAGGAACGGCAGAATGGGCATGACGTAGCGGAAATGGTTCAGACATGTAGACCACGACACGGCGGTTAGAAACCCGACGACCGGCAAAATCAAGAACATCTCATCTCTCCAGCTTTGCTGGCGAGAATCTAATGCCGTGGATTTGCCGCGCCGCGATAGGGTGGCCACAGCGGACAAGGCAAATAGGGCCCAGATTGCCAAGGGTGTCTTCATCGCCAACGCGCTCAGGTAATAGTGCCACCATCCGCCGTCGCTCCACTCGCCGTGCAGATAGATACGGTGCTTTTGTAGCACAGTGCTTTGAATCTCGGCCAAACCACGTAGGTAGTCCCACGGCAGAGGCGCGCGGATGGAGCGCGCCCAATCCCAGCGTGGAACGCGGCTTGGATGGTCGAGTAATCCCGTGTCTCCGATAGGCTGCAGTGTGAATGTGAATCCATAGGCAATGTTAATGATGTAAAGACTTGCCAGCGCCATCACTCCCACCTGAACCGCCTCGTGAAGCCATCGCTTGCGCGTGGACGCGCTTTTATCCAACAGACGCCACAGCACCCAAATGAGCGGCCACAGCGCATAGAGCATGAGCCATACAAACTTCGTCGATTCGGCTAGTCCGAGTAGCACACCACACCAAACCGTCTGGGGCCAGCTCGGAGTCCGCAGCCATAACCAAAAAGCGTAGAATGCGGCAAGTCCTACGGCAGTGGTGGCCACGTCTGCCGTGACCAATGGAGCGTGGGCCAGGATATTGGGGCAGAAGCACCAGAGGCCCAGCGCTAAGTATGCGGATCTACGTCCGTACAAGCGTCCGGCCCAGCAATAAGAAATGATCGCGCCGAGGACACTGAAGGGAATGCAGGCCAAACGTGCTGCCATGACAAGCTTTAGCGATCGTTCGCCGTTGGCCTTCAAAAAATCGCTTCCGACCGCGAAGGAAGCAGGTACTCGCGTCCAGTCCGACTCGTATCCCAGCGCCATGACCGGCAGGGCGGCGAGCATTCCCACCGTCGGAGGATTGCCTCGGTCCAGATCGAACTTTCCTTCGGACCAGCGTCGAATGCCAGCGGCAAGATGCAATGGTTCGTCCGCTGTCGGCGAATGCCGGGAGGCACCCAGCGCCAAGAGCATGACGTGAATGACAAGCACCCCTCCCACGATGTATCTCTGGAAGCCCACGGGGGGCCTCGAACCATGACGAGCAAACGCCGTCGTGGACCGTGTCGTCGTCTGTGCGGACTGTCCTTGCTGGTTCACCGGTTGCATCCCCTTGCCGATGCCTCTGTCTCGCTGAGCAGAGTTGACGCGAACCATGCCGTCTACGACAATGGAACTCGCAACCGCCCACTCGCTTTGCCGGGAGCGGGCTGCTTGTCAGTCCTGTGGCGAGCCGCCTGCCCGGATGGTACTGCCGAAAGCCTCCGTTTTCAACCCGGATTGGCACTTAGGGCGGCGCGGGAGAAAACGCGGGGGAGCCCGAAATATGCAGTGTGAACTGACCACTGTCAGTCTGGGCAAAGACGCTCCCCTGGTGTCCGTCGTGATCCCCTGCTTGAATGAAGAGCGCACCGTCGGGGCTTGCATCCAGGCGGCACGGGCCTCGCTTACCCGGCTCGGCATAGCGGGCGAGGTGCTGGTGTCCGACAACGGCTCGACGGACCGGTCGGTGAATATGGCTCGCGAGGCGGGTGCCCGCGTTGTCCACTGTCCACGCTTAGGCTATGGCCATGCCGTCCGGTTCGGCGTTGAGCAGTCGCGAGGCCAATTCGTCGTGATGGGGGACGGCGATGGCAGCTACGATTTCGCGTCAATCGATCCATTCATCTGCCGGCTTCAGGAGGGGGCACACCTGGTGATGGGCAATCGGTTCCAGGGAGGTATCCAGGCCGGCGCGATGCCATGGAAGAACCGATATATCGGCAATCCGGCCCTCACCTGGCTACTGAACGCCCTATTCGGCACGAGGATCGGAGATGCTCATTGCGGACTGAGGGGCTTCACACGGGGCGCTTTCGACCGCATGCGGCTCGAGTCGGCTGGCATGGAACTGGCGAGCGAAATGGTCGTTAAGGCGGCTCGGATCGGTTTGAGCGTGCAGGAGGTCCCAACCGTCCTCTGGCCCGACGGCCGGGACAGGCCGCCGCACCTGCGACCTTGGCGGGATGGATGGCGCCACCTCAAGCTGCTGTTGATGTTCAGTCCGCTCCATCTGTTCTTGTTGCCAGCCGTGGTGCTTCTGCTCGCCGGGCTGCTGCTCACCGTCCCCCTTGCGGCCGGTCCCTTGCGGATTGGCTCCGCACGATTCGACATGCACTGGATGGTGCTCGGTGTCCTGCTCGTGCTGCTGGGATTGCAGATCCTCTACTTCGGCGTGGCCGCACGTTGCTACACCGTTTGGCACCGATTTCCCATGCCGGACCGATGGCTGGACATTCTCGCGCCCCGCGTTCACCTTGAGCACGGGCTGCTCATTGGGGGCGTTCTCAGCTTCGCCGGGTTGGCGATCGACATATGGGTCTTAATCGACTGGGTCGATGTCGGGTTTGGCGCATTGCAGCGGGTGAGGCCCGCTCTCTTGGCGACGGCCATGATCGCCGCGGGCGTCCAAACGGTATTCTTCTCGTTCTTCATGGCAATTATGAAGGACAAGCAGCACTAATCCTGGTCTGCCGTGGACGTCCTGCATCCGATCACCGTAGCCGCTAACACGCCTCGCCCGCAGAGGCAGCGGTCGAAGGCAATCTGGCTGTCGATCATCGTTCCGACCTATAACGGGGCCCGCTTTCTCCGCGCGGCCCTGGACAGCGTGGCGTCTCAGGTAGACGACGGCGTGGAGGTCATTGCCGTGGACGATGGGTCGACCGACTCGACTCCGGCGATTCTACGATCGTACGCCAAACGTCTGCCCCTTTGCATCGTGTCCCGGGAGCACCGCGGCAATTGGGTGGCCAATGCGAACTACGGCCTTTCGATTGCCAAGGGCGAATACATTTCTTTGTTGCACCAGGACGATCTTTGGGCCCCCCAAAGATTAGCGATTTTGAAAGGGATGACATCGCAGTACCCGGCGGCGCCCATGACGCTGCACCCCTCCTGGTTCATCGATGTGCAAGGACGCAAAGTCGGGGGCTGGCGCCCGCCGTTCCCCACGGTTTCCCAAGAACTTTCGGGGGCGATGGTGTTCGAGCGGTTGCTCGTGCAGAACTTTATTTGCGTGGCCGCTCCCCTGTTCCGAGCCGAAACTGTCGCAAAGCTGGGTGGGCTGGACGAGACACTTTGGTACGTGGCGGACTGGGACCTCTGGCTAAAAATCGCCTCGACGGGGAGCATCGTGTACCATCCTAGGCCGCTTGTCGCCTTCCGCGTCCACTCGGAATCGCAGACTTGGGCACGTGCCGGACAAGTCCTGGAACTCCGCCGGCAGTACAATGTCGTCCTTGGCCGGCATCTGGTGCCGTGGGAAGCGAGACCGCCGACCAATCCGGTGGTCGCGCGCGTCGCACGCTATTCAGTCGAAGTGAATCTGGCTTTGGCCGCCCGCGCTCACCGTAAGCCTGTAGACGTATTCCGGCTGTTCGGGGCTTTCATCGCCTTGGGGCCCATGGGCTGGACGCGCTATCTCCGCGACTCGCGGATCGGTGAGCGCGTCTTCTCCCGATGGCGTGCTGGCCTAATATCAAGGGGCAAGGGATACCATGACGCTCGCGACAAAGCTTAGGGCGATTCGTATGTTGGTGGCAAACAATGGGCTTCGCTGGACGCTGCTGTTCAGCGCCAGTGCGGTGCTGACTGGCGTTGTGGCTGCAATTGAGCGGCGGCTCCGGCTGCTGGAGTCGCGGCATGGGCTGCCAGGATTCTACGCGCCATGGGTGGCCGGCAAGCTGTGGGACCTCTACGACTGGAGGCGAGGTGGCGAAGAGTGGACCGCATCGGCCGAATGGAAAGATGCGCTCGTTGATAGCGTGATGTACCGGTGGCTTGATCCGGGTGCCACGGTCCTGGAGATCGGCCCTGGGGCCGGCCGCTGGACGGAAGCGCTCGTGCGGCTTGCCAGCCGGCTGATCCTGGTGGATGTCTCCGCTCGGTCATTGGATGTCTGCCGCGGCCGCTTCGCAGGCGTCCCAAACATCGAATACCACGTGAACGACGGGGCGGCCCTTACCGCCGTCCTCGACGAGGCCGTGGATTTCATCTGGTCATTCGACGTGTTCGTCCATATCTCCGCCGAGACTACGGCTGGCTACATCAAGGAGTTCCGGCGCGTACTGCGCCCGGGAGGGCGTGCGATCATCCACCATACAGCCGACGGAGGGTGGCAAGGGCGGTGGAGGACGCGGATGACCGCTGAAATGTTTCGGGAGCTCGTCCGCGACCAGGGGTTGGTTCCGCTCGAGCAGTTCACGGCCTGGGGGGACCAGTCCCAATTCCGCGTTCCCGGCGACGCGATCACCGTCATCACGAAATGAGCCGAAAAGCTGCTCGGCACGAGGCGTGAATCATTGCGGCCGGGACCACCGTCTAGCCGATTGTCCCTTTGCCCTTCCCGGATATTCTTTGGCATGCGTGTTCCAATCCGTGTTGCCGCCGTCATGCTGCTCGTGCTGCACGCGGGCCTGTTGGCTTGGGCGGCCGCACGGCAAGCGCCGACTTACGACGAGGTCGCCTGGTTGCCCGCCGGGATTTGCCATTGGCAATTGGGGCGGTTTGATCTGGGGAGGGTCAATCCGCCATTGCCGCGGATGATTGCGGCCCTGCCGGTTTTGGCCGTGGGCGCGCAAACCGACTGGACTCGCTTCTCGGGCGAGCCGGGTTCGAGGGCCGAGTTCGCCGTCGGCCGCGACTTCATGCAGGCCAACGGCCCGCGATCCTTTTGGCTCTTCACACTCGCCCGCTGGGCTTCGATCCCCTTTAGCCTCTTGGCCGGCTGGGTTTGCTATTCCTGGGGCACGCACCTCTATGGGAGGGGTGCTGGGTTGATGTCGCTTGTGCTGTGGTGCTTCTCCCCGATCGTGTTGGCGAACGCGGGACTCGTGACGGCCGACGTGCCCTCGGCTGCGTTGGGCCTGACTGCGACGTATTCATTCTGGCGCTATCTCCACCGTCCCAGGATCAGCGCGGCTGTTGGCGCGGGTGTGCTGCTGGGGCTGGCCGAGCTGACCAAGACCACGCTGCTCGCATGGTATCTGGTGTGGCCCATGCTGTGGGCGGCCCGGCACCGGCGGCAAGACACCGACGCACCCGGTCGAGTCGCGAAATGGTACGACCTGTTACTTATCGCAGTGATCAGCCTGTACGTGATGAACCTCGGGTATTGGTTCGAGGGTTCGTTCACCAAGCTCGATCGCCTCCAGTTCGTGAGTCACGCGTTGGCAGGCGATGGGCGGGGCCTCGGCTGGGGCAACCGCTTTTCGGGAACTGCCCTGGGAGAATTGCCGCTGCCGTTGCCGGTCAACCATCTACTTGGGATTGACCAGGTCAAGGCCCAATTCGAACTCGGAAGTCCCACATACCTCCGCGGTCGCTGGAAGCACGGCGGTTGGTGGTACTACTATGTCTATGCGCTTGTCGTGAAAACGCCGCTGGGAACGTGGCTTCTGGCGATCCTCGCCCTAGCTGCCACGATGCTCGCGCGCGGCTATCGGGCGGATTGGCGCGACGAGCTCACGCTATTGCTGCCGCCGTGCGCGATCCTGGTGTTCGTGAGCTCACAGACGGGATTCGCAACGATGCGTTACCTACTGCCGGCAGCGCCGTTTGCGTTTATATGGATGGGGAAGCTGGCGCGGGCTGTTGAGATCAGGCACCGCGTGCTGGCCAAGGTTGCGCTGTTCGCGCTCTCATGGACCGTCACCAGCAGCCTTGCCGTGTATCCGCACAGCCTGGCATACTTCAATGAATTGGGCGGCGGCCCTCTCGGGGGTCCTGCACATCTGGTGGACAGCAATATCGACTGGGGACAGGATCTTCTCTATCTAAAGCGGTGGATCGAGCGGCATCCAGGCGCGCGCCGTCTGCACGTTGCCTATTCAGGTCTGGTTGATCCCAGACTGGCTGGGATTGAGTTCAAGCTCCCTAAAAAGGCACCCGCTGCCGGGGCGCACGAGCTTGGCAATCAATCGTTTGTTGAACCCGGCTGGTACGCCATAAGCGTCAATGTATTGCGGGGCCTTCCAGCAGCCATCCCGGACGGCCAGGGTGGCTGGCAGGGCGCCGCTACGGGTGATTATGCGTACTTCCGAGACTACGACCCCGTTGCCCGGGCCGGTTACACGATCTATATTTATCACTTTGATGAAGGTCGGCACTGACACGATGCCCGCTGTAGAACTGTTTGCCTGCCGTCCGCCCATCTACGGTCGCCGCGGTGAAATTCGCGTGGCCTCCGGTTCTGCGACTGCGCTCACGGCATCATCCGTTTGCGGCCCACGAACATCAACTTTCCCCAAGCGATCCTTTCCACAACGGGGTCGAACCGCTCACTTAGGGCTTTGAGCACCACCGCGGGGTTGGCCAGCCAAGAGGTATAGGTGGAATGCTCGTGTTCGTTCATGATGGCTAGGCAGTCGATCTTGTAGGACAACCGCCGGGCCAGTTGGCTGCGACAGAGCACGTGAACGAAGGCCAGAAACGGCGTCATCCAGGGCTCGACAGCCACGAATAGACCTCCCCGGACCAGCACGCGGGACGCTTCTGCCAGCGTCTGTTCAAGGCCCCCCGGCAGACATCCGACGTGGTGCAGCCCGCCCTGCACAATGACGATGTCTTTCGAACCTCTGTGGAACGGCAGATTGCGGCAATCGCACAGGTATATGCGCGCAGGCCCGCGGTAATGCCCGGCGAGCGAGGGCGAAAGGTCCACCGCTTCCAGTTGCGTAAAGCCAAGCCTTGACATCGCCTCGAGTCCATTGCCGCGCCCGCAACAAAGCTCAAGGATCCGTGCGTCGCGCGGCCAGTTGAGCGCGCCTAGCTTGCATAGGCGGCGCGTAAACTTGTGGATTTCTTCCTTTGGCGTCTCAAACCTTACGTAGGCCGCCTCCCAAGCTTCGTTACAACAAATGCGAGGAGGATCGAATGCGGTTATGGGCGAATTCATTCAATAGCGTTTCATCAAGTAACTGGGGGCACGATTCTCTCTCGTCTCGTCTCAAAAGGAAACGCAGTCAACAGGATGGCAGAGAATCACGAACCATCGGTTGATTCCTTCAAGACGTACATATCGCGCCATCCACATGGCCAATAGCTCCAATAGTGATATAGCCGATACGGTTTGTACGGCCGTTGATCGCCGCGTCGAATCGGGCTGGAAAGTGAAACTACGTACTTTGCGGTCACGTCCGGCGCAAGCCGCGAGACCCACCAGGAGTCACTGCTGCGCGCGCCACGTCCAGGAGTGGCCTGCGACCGCTCGTACATGTGCCAAGCGGTAAACGCGTACCCGGCATCGATCTGATCCGGGTCGACAGCTTCGCGCAATAGATCGTCGCCTGCGCGCCACGCCGTGCGCGAAATGGCGTGGATATCGTGCGACCCAGCGAGGCCGTATAATGCCAAGGGCGCGAGGCAGACAGTGAAGGCCCACCAGTTGACGCGCCCAACGTGCCGCGACAGTAAGCAGAAGAGCGTAACCGCTGTCGGCCCCATCAGGAGCAGGTGCCTGTCGTACTGAATTGGACTCGTGGCCAGAAGGTAGATGAATTGCCACGCCAGCAGCATCGTCAATAGGCCGGTAACGCACCGCGCAGTGCAGGCTTGGCACTGGCCGTCGTCCGTGCTGCCACTTTCGATCACTATCCGAGTGAGTACAACGATCGCTAGTACCCCGGCGAGGCTGAAAGCCCAAGACACTGGCGCTCCCCATAGGGCTTCTCGCTCACCCAAAATGAATTCATGCTGGGGGAAGAATCCAAACCGCGTAAAGCAGTTCGGCATATAAGGAAAAAGCCTGCCGCGGCCCAACGCATCGTAGGCAAAGAGCGATAATAGGCCCCAGGCCAGAAACAGCCAGCCATAAGCATGCTTGCCTGGTGGTAACGCGTATGAGCGCCACGGAAGCGAAAAAGCCAGCGGCGCTATGAATAGCCCCAGGTACACGCCGAGGCCTAGCCCCAGGAACGGCAGCTCGTGCCACAACCGGCCGGCCGCGAACTGCATCACGCGGTCCATCGACCGCTCGAACGTCGAGGTCGGGCCGTGACCTGCCTGATACCACCATGAGAAGACGCCCAGCATCGTAATTGCCGGCAAGAAGGCGCAGGCCAGTTCGCTGAGGCCTAATCGCCGGGGGCGCCCCGCAAGATACGTAGCAAAAGCGGCCAGCACCAGCATACCCGGTTGGCGAACGAGTCCCGCCATCCCGACTGCAAGCGATCCCAGGAGAAGCCACACGAGTGGCCGGGGTGTTTGGCCGGCCATGGCTCTGGCATAACACCAGACACCCGTCATGGTCCAGGCAGTTGTCGGCACGTCCGTCATGTAGGTGTAGGCATGCAAGCAGACGAGCGGATGGAAGATAAAAGTCGCGAGGGCGGCCATAATCATGCCGGTGGCCACGCCGCACATTCTCAAAAGCCGGCACAACACGAGGCACTGTGCGGCATGCAGCGAGATCACTGACATCTTGCAGGCGAAGAATGAAAATCCTAATGCCTTTGTGAAGGCCAGCCCCCATGCCACGTGACCCACCAAGGTCATCGGGTTCCAGTCGAGGATGACCACTCGCCCGTCCCGGTGCAGATGCTCTAGGCTCTTGGCAAACGCCCAGTCGTCCAGGATGGCATATTCGCCGAATGGCCAAATGACGAGCCCCGCAAACGCAACCATCGCGATGCTCGTCAATTCGGGCGCATAACGTGAAGTGTCCGCCAATCTCATCGTCGCGTCACGCTCCACCCCCCCCCCGTGCACCGCTCGCCCAAGACTCGGAACGAGCCGGGCTACTGCTTCCTCCGCTCCTTGGCCCCTCCGCTCCAGGTATCCCAACTCGTATCCCAACGCCTGCTGGAATCTTTACGCCGTCCGCGATGGAGCAGTTTCTGGAGCCAGCCTTCTGCTGGCGCCGTGCGCGGCCGCCAGGCAGTACCTGGGATTGCGCTCAAAGAGCGGAGATGATCGCAGCCCCCACTTCCAAAGCAGGAACGCACCTGTCGTCGCCAGCACCGCAAGGCCATAGCGCAACGAGCGGCGGAAGTCGATCGTGCTCGCGTGGGCAAAATACTTCGTGGGACAAGAGATCTCGCCGATCGAAAAGCCGAACGCTATCGCCTGCGTCAGAATCTGGTTGTCAAAAACAAAGTCATCTGAATTGGCGCCCAGCGGGAGCGTCTCGATTACGCGGCGGGAAAATGCGCGATAGCCGGTGTGGAACTCCGACAGCCTGACGCCCAGGCATAGATTCTGCACCCGCGTCAGAATTCGATTGGCCACATATTTATAGAGGGGCATACCTCCGCGCAACGCCGTCCGACCCAGCATTCGGGAGCCGAGCGCCACATCGTATACGTCACTGGCGACGAGCGCGGCGAGCGCCGCAACCAGGCGCGGATCGTACTGGTAGTCCGGGTGCAGCATGACGACTACGTCGGCGCCCGCGGAGATTGCCAGCTCGTAGCACGTCTTCTGGTTCGCCCCGTATCCGAGGTTGCGGGCGTGGGCCGCGGACTTTATTCCAAGCTCGCGTGCCACCCAGACCGTCTGATCGTCGCTGCAGTCGTCCACAAGCAGCACTTCGTCGACGACGTCGGACGGCATTGCGGCATATGTCCGCCGCAAGGTATGCTGTGCCCGGTACGCTGGAAGGACGACGACGATCCTCTTGCCATGAAGCATATATTCTCTGCGGTCGGCCTGGTCTAGTTGTTTCTCGGCGCCGGCATGCTGGCTTCAAAACCCGTCGGATCGAGTGCCATTGCTCGGCGACGAGCACTGTTCGCCTTTTGCGGTTGCCCCAAATGGTCGTAGTTGATCGCCAGATTCGTCCATAACGTGGCCGACGTCGGGAACCGTGTACACAACCGGTCGAAAACGGTTGTGGCATCGCCGAATTGTTTTCTCCGCCAGCATTCAACACCCACGCGGTTTCCCTGGGCGCAGACGGAACTTTCCGACGACGCGAGCAGGCGATCGAGCAGTTCAAGATCAAGGCGTTCTTTTAGCAGTATTTGATCGGCCAGCAGTTCGGGACTATGCGGATTTGTGCGGAGTCCGAATTCCACCATGGCCGCGGCAGTTTCGGTAAAGCCTGCGTCGCTGAACAGTCCTATGAGTTCGTGGAGACACGTGACCTGTCGCGCGCCGCATCCCAGCCGGTCGAATCCTTCAATAAACCACTCCGCCCGCGCGGCAGCCAGTATCGACCGCTCGGTGGTCTTATCCCCGCGGAATTGATACAAATGCCGCGCAGCAGTGAATTCTAGTTGCATATTGCGGTCGAGATTGCGGCGCTCGGAGCCATCGGCAGCAACCAATCTCTGAAGCCCTCCTTCGTCGAGAACGATGCGCGTCAACAGCAGATTCCTAACGTCGGTCGTTCCGAAGTATCGATTCAGATCGGATTGCATCGCAGGCGAGCCATCGACAAGTTGCTGTGCCGCCTCAATGGCCGTTGCATCACGATCGAGCGGCTGGTTGGACGCCAGTAAGATTGTGTCGCCGTTGGAAATGCGAACGAGCTGGTGATGAGGGAATACATCGCGCATCGTGCGGACAATCATTGCGTAGTCTTGGGGGGAGAAGCAGTAGGTCTGGATCCATTGCGCAAAAATGCCGTTCGGGGCCAGCTTCCGGCTCGCGATCCAATAAAACTCTGCCGTGAAGAGGTTTGAAACGCCGGCGATCCAGGGATTCGACGGTTCCGAAAGGATCAGATCGTACCGGTCGGCTGTCCCCTGGACATACGCCCGCGCGTCGTCGTAGACCACCGTGAAGTGGGGCGATTTCAGCGGCTCATGGTTGACCTTCGCGAAATGCGGCGCTGCGGCGACGATCGCTGGCTCTATCTCGCAGCACGTCACGCGCGATTCCGGGAACAAGAGGGCCGTTCCGCAAGTCGTGCCCGTTCCGAATCCGACGACGAGAACGTTTTGGGCATCTGGATTCAGGAACCGTGGGAAATATGCCAATCCTAGCTGCATGGCCATATCGCCATGGCTGCTGCCGTCTACCTTACCGTTGACTCGAAATGAAGTCGAGTCCCCCTGTTTCGTGACGAGAACATTGCAGGAAGCCCCCTCTTCGTAGAAAAGCACTTCCGCTGATCTCTCGGCGGGGCTGCTGTAGCCGTATAGAAACATGCCCATGTTGGTGAGCCGCGGATCCTCGCGACCGCGAGAAAACTGTGCGACGGCAAGCCCAACCAGGAGCATTACTAGATACGGTTTGACGCTCCTGCAGCCAGAGTCTGCGACTAGCAGGGCTACTGGCACGAGGTAAAGGACTAGCGCAAGCGACACGATCAGGCGCGTGCCCAACGTCGGCACAAGCCATACGGATGTTCCCACGGCGCCGACCAGCGCTCCCACGGTATTGCAGGCGTAAACGGTTCCGACCGCGAAACCGGCCCTCGCCGCGGACCGCCGGGTACATTGCACAAGAATCGGAAACAGGGCCCCCATTGCCATCGCCGGAAGGAATACGAGCAGCATGCTGGCCGCGAAGTAAACCAAAGCATTTACGACACCATTTGTCCTAAGCGGTATTGACAAACCGACGCAGTCCGCCACAAACGGCAGCAACCAGACTCCCACGATTGTGCTGAAGACCAGGCCCGCCACGACGTAGAACAGTAGCGCGACGACACGATTGTCTTCAGGGATCGCCTTCTGCAATAATAAGCTTCCTGTCCCGATTCCCGCGAGAATGACAAACAAGACCGCGGTGAACGCGTAAGTCGAGCTTCCCAGCACGAGGGCCAACTGGCGGTTCCAAACCGTCTGCAGCATCAGTCCAGCGCACCCCACCAGACCGGCGACAACGTACGTCGCCTTCACAGAGACGGCGTAACCGAATCTGCTGTCTGCGGCGCGTGCGTCGGCGGCCGGAGCGGTTGCGCTGCTTGCGAACAGAACGGTTAGCGGCAGGCGATACGCAGTGCTGATCGCGGCGATTCCGACGGCAAGATTCGCCATTGCCGTGGCGACATTGGTCCAGAACAAGCCCAGCTCCGGAAGTACGTGGAATCCGACCAGGTAACAGCCGAGCGCCGCTCCCAGCGTATTGATTCCGTAAAGCCATCCCGTCGCTTGTCCTAACCCCGAACGTGACGCGAATTGGCGTACCATTAAAGGCAACGTCGCTCCCATAAGCACGCACGACGGACCAATTACCGCAAGCGTTGTGGCACAGCGCAGCAAGGCATACGCGATGGGGAAGTCCCGCAAACTCGAGTAGTAATCCACGGAAACACGCCACACCAGATTAGTTCCAGTTGGAATCAACAGCGCCAGCCCGCCCACGCCGATCTCGAATACGCCGTACCAGACCACGGGCCGGGCAACGCGGTCGGCAATCGCCCCCCCACACCTGGCGCCGATTCCCAACCCCAGCAAAAACGATCCGACGACCGACGCCATCGCCAGCGTCGAGCTACCCCAGACATGCGAGAATTGCTTGAACCAGATGACCTCGTAAGACAGCCCGGTCATTCCCGATAGAAAGAACAGCGTCGACAGCGTCCTCGACCGAGCATCCCAACGAGGCTGTTGCGTAATCGGCAGCCATGAATTCCGCGAGAGTTCTCCTGTGGCAGCCTGGAGACTAGCACTAGCCAGGGGACCGGCCATACAATGAGGAGAGGCAGCCATGTCATCTTGACGAGCAGAACCAGGCCCAGGGCGCAAGCTGGCTGCACCAGCGCGCGTACCGCCGAGAGTTGCATCCATCGTCACTGACAGCTCAGAGGGCTCGGTCCCCACGCTCAGCCCTTCTTGCGCCAGAAGAATCTCGCCAAGCAGCCCACGCAAATTAGCGTGAGCACAAAGGCATTCAGCACTAGCAGCCATCTAGGGCGAGGGGCCCCTTCCGGAGGGGTCGCAGAGCGCAGGCCGACTTCGACCGCCTTCTCCCCATCCCAGATCCTATTGGCGCGCGTGGGATTGGGCTGGATGTATACTGCCGTCCCGATGGGCACATTCAGCGAGGATGCCTTGAACAATTCCGGCTTCAACGCCTCGTTTATCGAGAAGACTTCGATCGTTTCCTCTTGGCGAGTCTGGACTTTGCCGTCGACGGTTTTTTCATACACGCTCGCGAACGGAAACCAGATTCCACTGTCCTGCCATTCTCGAACCTCCGTCTCCGTACGAACTCTTACTGGCACGGCGCCGTCCAGATAGTCGAGCCGATACTCGAGGATGGAGTAACCCATCGTGGGGGCCACCCAAATAGTGTGTTTGTTGTCCGTAGAGTCATAAGCACGATCAAGCCGAAAGGAGATCTTCTTGCAGCGAACTGCACGAAGCACATCGTCTTCCATTTGCCGATCGACAAACCTGGGATTCCGCAGAACGTCCGTCATCGGAATGGACATCTGGGATCCCTCCGGATGCCACGCAATCCAGCGGATGTCAGCGGCTCTTATCTTATCGTCCCGGGTTTGCGTCGGATCAGAAGCGGGCAGAACAAACTCCAGAGCCCGCTTTGCGCCATTTGCAGACTGCTTGGTCCCATACATGATCTCTTCGTTGTCACCCCAGATAAGATACCCGTCGTAGTGATCACTGGTAAGCCCCGGGAAACGCTCGTGCGCAGCATAGAGCGATCGCAAATCTGCCCGCTGGCGGTCGCCATCGAGGTAAGATGTGAACATCAGTACCTCTTGGCCTGACCCTCCTATCGGATAGCGAAAAGAGACGCGAACATGCCAGCGTTTAATGGCCAGTCGATTCGCAATCACTTTTTCCTCTACGGCCGCAATCTCATCGTCAGCAGTAGTGCCGACAAAGGCGATGGGTAGGAGAAGAGCTACGAAGCCTCCCATCAATAACTCCTGGACTCTGACGTGGACTCGAACGGCAGCAACACCCGCGTACCCAACGGCCGCCCGCGACCTGGCCGCGTCTGGCGGTCACAGCCCTTCGCGAGATGGTAAATCAAAGCTCAGTCACCTGTTTCACAAGGGACTGTCTTTTGCGGATTCACGTCATGCTCCTTAGTTATGTTGTTATTAGCCTTGCAAACCTTCGTGAACGTAGTCCAAATACACGGATGATACGTGTAGCAGACGACCGTACTGTCGGTGTCAACCTCCACCTTAGTGCCTTCCTGCTTCTCCGAGCTCAAGGGCTGCGTTTTCGACTCCACAAGCTCCCTGTTGTTTGTACAAGTGCTTCCCGTTCCCACGCATCCGTTAGGGACGGTCTCGCATTTGATGCGCTTATCCCTCACGTCTGGACACGCCGCCAGCACGACGCACGCCTGAATAATTAACGCCACAACCACGAATCCACTAATCCGGACGAATCTGGATTCCGTCGTCATCGATATTCTCCTTCCACGGAAAGGAAACAAACGCCTGTTTCAGAAGGGGGGTACGCGCCTATTGCGAGACAACCGTTAGGGGAATCCTGACGGTCCTTTCTGTCGGACAGTCGGTTAGGATCGTCAACTCCGGGGTTAAACGCACGTCGTCGGTCCAGTGCTCCGGGAGGAAGGCAACCTCTACCGTATGGCTCGCGCACGTCAGTACTCGGAACGCTGGGTGCGAGCAGTTAGCCCCTACGATCTTTACAGGAGAATCCGGGGTACTCGACTTCAGCCGAACGCCTTCGAATTCGGCGGTTGTTTCGGCAAACTCCAAACGGCGCGGTTCGTAATTGAAGAAGGGGATGACGTCCGCTTCCATCCGCAAACGGAGCTGCTTAAGTGCCGAGTCTGGCCCAAGGGTGTAGAAGACGACAAATTCGCTATTGGACTGTCCTCGCAACCCGCTGGTGTTCCAGTCGCATTCAACCGCAACCCCTTCGCCCGCGGCGAGTTCTTTGCGACTGAATCTGACGTCGGCGCATTGACAGGACTTAACGACATGCACAATTCGGATCGGAGCGTTGGAGCTGTTGATAAGCTCGAACTGCGCCCGCGCTTGTCCCTGCATCACGGGCCCAGCGGCATAAACGGCATTCACCGCGTGTAGTCCAGGCACCGAAGGGGGCTGGAACGCAAGACGCGTCGACCAGAGGGAAAGACCTCCCGACCCGATGCCCAGAATCAGCAGTAATCCTCGCGAGGCGAAGGCCTTCATCGTACAACCCGCCGGAGGCGATGTGCCGTTGGATCGTCAAGTCGTAATATTGGCGGTGGCTGGTACATAAGTCAAGTAAAAAGAATCGTAAAGAATCGTTCTGTCGCAACTCAGCGTCCGGGGTCGGCTGCTGCCTTGCCGGCCAAACTGGTTCAAATCCGGGGCAAAGCGCTGGGACAGGCTGGAACACCGACCGGAGGTCAACCCCGGCAAATCCAATCTCCCCCGCGGATTGCCCCAAAGTTCTGGCTTGCATTTTTCCCGCTCCGCCCCACGTGGGCGGCATCATTCGTCTTGAGGCCCGCGGGCGCCAAATTGCCCCGAATGCCCTTTGATGCCCCCTGAGAGTGAACTCGAAGTCACCATCCCGTTTCTCAGCGTGACGATCGCAGGCGTAGAAACAAACCATTTCTGGCCATCGTCAAGTCGACCATGTCGAAAGTGCGGTGCAGATACGGAAAGAACCCGGAAATCGCGGTAGGGCGGTATCTCGATCAAAGCGATTGACCATGCGGTTGACCCCGACTTAACTTCTGCGGCCAACTTCTCGCAGTCGGCAAGCGCTTCTTGACATTTCTGGCAATCATAGTGGTAAAACAAGACCGTCCAACTGCCGCGAGAGAGGTCTTCGCCGATGTCGATGTCCGCGAGTAATGGCAATCTCTTGCCGATCAACCGCTCGGGCTGAAAGACGTGAACCTCGCCGGCGAGGCCAGTCGCCCATCCGCCGCTCGTAAAGAGACCGGCTGAAAAGCCCATCAGAACACAAGCGAAAAAAGGCACGACCCCCACTGCAGGGGCCCCAGCGACGGTGGATGCCACGGCGTCAAGCTGCCCCGGCTTAGATTCGGCTGGAGTTGTTCCTTGGGGAACTGGTATCGGCACAAAAAACAGGGCGGCGAGTGCCGTGAGATCGAGTACCAACGTAGCCCATGGGCTGACGGATACACCTCCAAAACATCCACACGAGGGCAGCCCGCGAAGGGCAACAATCAACGAGTAGGCGCCGAAACCGCCAAAGGTGGCGAGCGATACTCCCCAGGCAGCGCGAGGCCGGAGGCCGGACAAAAGCCAAATGCCCAGGATACATTCGAACCCCGCCAGGCCACCGATTGCCAGCCAGCGGAAGCTGACAACATGCGCCTCAGCCGATGCGACCGTGGGAAGGTGATATCCTTTCAGCCCGGCGGCCGCCAGCAGAATGACGCCAAGCACCACGCGGACCAAGTGGTGAACCCTGATCGGAACAGCACTCAGGGTCGTCGGGCAGCGTGCCATGCTGAATGTGCTCTCTCTGGTCCGCCAGATAGCCGATGTCTCTGGCCACGAGCCATGTAAGGCAAGAAACTACCAGCGTTGGGAAGAAAGTCAAATACGGCGGAGCGACTGCCGTGGACTCCTTCCGTGAGGTATTCGGAGGGCGCCGATCGCGGGCCTGCCGCGACCATCTCGGCTGGCATGAGATTCGCGCCTACAGCATCGACATCGACGCGACCGTTCTCGGCGAAAGGGCCGAACACAAGTAATAAGGACGCCGTCCGAACAGGTGGCCATTGCGGCCGAGGTCACGGCCACCACTGGAACTAGCCCGCAAGGCCTGACGGTGGCCACCTGCCGATTGGCTCGCCGCCACCCCCCGTCCGGGGCAATCTTGAGCCCTTCTCCGAAAAATTCCTGAAATCTTTCAGGAATTTATGTCAGGTTTTTCGGCCCAATCTCGACTACTAAGGCGGGGTCTGGCGGCTGCACCTGTGGGCGACCAAATCCCCCGAGACAGGTCCGGTTGCCGGATCGCTCGAAAACCTTAGACCCCGAAAGGAGTTGCTTAGGCCATGGAACTGCAAACTGTCGAGATTAGCACGATTGAAATCGGCGAGCGCCACCGCAAGCAAATGGGGGACACGAAAGGGCTTGCCCAGAGTATCAAGGAGATCGGCCTGCTGCAGCCCATCGGGATTACGCCCGAGCGGCGGCTCCTCTACGGAAGACGCCGCTTGCGGGTCTGCGACCAGCTCGGCTGGAAAGAAATTCCGGCCCTCATCATCGACATCAAGGCCATTGTTCTCGCCGAACACGCCGAGAACGAGTTCAGGAAAGCACTTACGCTGTCGGAGCGCGTGACGATTGCGGCTGAGGTCAAGGCCGCCCTGGCCGAGCGGCGGGGCAACCCTTCAATTCGTCACACACGTGACGAATTGAAGGGCCGCACGGACGAGTTCCTCGCAACCTCGGCCGGCTTCAGCAGCCGGGGGAGCTACCAGAGAGCCAAGACGGTGGTTGAGAAAGGGACGGCGGAGCTCGTCCAGGCCATGGATGAAGGCACGATCCCCCTCTCCACGGCCGCGGCCCTGGCCCATGCGCCACCCGAAAAGCAAAAGCGGGAGCTCAGCGCGCCCCAGATCCGGAAAGCTGCCGCCGCCGAGCGGCGCAAGCGGTCCAAGAAAACCCGCCGTGCCCGCGTGCGCGAGGAGCATGCCACGCCGCCGGACCCGCCGTTCGAGCTTCGCGGCGCCGGCTGGAAGGTCACGTCGGCCCAGGAAGCGGTGCCGTGCGAGCTGGTGCTGGTGCGGCTGCCGTTTTGCGAGCCGGAGGAGCCGTGGACCAGTGCCGAAGTCCGCGCGTCGGCCGAGGAAGCGTGCAACCGCTGGACAGTCTGCGGGGCGGACCACTTCGCGGTTTTCTGGACGCCGGAATTGGTGTCAGAGGGGCAAGCGTGGCTCGACGAGTGGCTGTGCGGCTACCAGTACCACCAGGTGCTGATCAGCCAGGCGCGCACAACGGCGTACTGCGGCAGCAGCGTCGTCTTTGGCCGCTGCTGGCAGCCGATCTTTGTCTATCGGCGGGCCGGGATGGCTCGGCATGCCCGATCGTCCGCCACGACATTAGACCTCCACTTGCACACGTGTCAAGCAGGCGGCGGGCGTGCGCCGCCTGGCGCTGGACCGTTGGGGCCAGAATCGGAATCGACCGAAGCCGACCAGAATCTGACTTCGGTGATGGGCTGGCTGATCGACAACCTGACGCGGCGTCGACAAAAGGTCGCGTCGCTGCTCTGCGGCCGCTGTGCCTGCGGAGCTGCCGCTGTTCGCCTCGGCAGGGCGTTTCATGGAGTCGACACCGATCGCCAGCGGATCGCCAAGGCCGCCGAACGGCTCACGCGAGTCGCCGAGACAGTGAAAGCCAAGCCTCGTTAGCCGACAGCGTGCCACGGCAATTGTAAAATTGGATCTGCAAAGCCATCGAGCGCCTCGCGGAGTGATCATCTCCCCGCAGGCGGAACCGTGCTGTAAGTCCGCCTCCCGTGGACCTTCTGCCTGTCCTCGGACACTCCGCCTCCGGCCAAACCTACCCTCCCGGCTTCTGCCCTCGCCGCTCAATATTATGAACAAAACTGTGTACATGCTACTTGACATTCAGCCACCACCCGCGGTATAAGGGTAGTGGTTAGCGGGTTCTCCTGTGGCGGGTTTCCAACACGGGACGTAAAGACATTCTGTCATAAATGTCAAGTAAATACGCCAAAGTCGACATCAGTTGCAAGCCGGGCTCGGATGCGTGTGTAGGCAGCACGTACGCGACCTGCCGCAGGGGCCAGGATGTCCCAGCTTCGTCCAGCCGCATTTCCTTCTGCATTCCGCCGTCTGCGCTCGTTCCCCCTGCCCACACTCCCCTCCTCCGCTTGATCGCTCTAGAATGGGTGGCGGATGGCATGCTGGCACGGACCGGCATAACGACACGGGCGGCATTCATCTTATGGATGACTCATATCCGCTGGAAACGACGTGCCAGGCGGTGAAGGCCCGCTTGGACGCGGGCGACGGCTTTGTGCTCTTGGACTGCCGCGAGCAGGACGAGCACACGTTGGTGCACATCGAGGAGGCCCGCTTCTTGCCGATGAGCCAGATGATGGCCCGCGCCGCTGAGCTGGAGCCGTTCCGCGGCCGCGACATCGTGGTGCATTGCCATCATGGCGGCCGCAGCCTGCAGGTGGCCGCCTGGCTGCGCCAGCAAGGATTTCATCGCGCGCAGAGCATGTCCGGCGGCATCGACGAGTGGGCCGAACAGATCGACCCGCGGCTGACCCGCTACTGATGTAGCTGGATTCGCCAGAATTCAGGTCCTGTTCGTCGTGATCCGTGCGGTGACGCCGACACGGCCTGAATTCTGGCGAATTCAGCTACGGTCAGAGCAACGGCCTGAGTTCTGGCGAATTCAGCTACGGGCAGGGTGAAGCCCAGCGTGCCTTGAAATCCGTGGGCTGCCGTCCTATAAATGGTGTTTGAGAGCCGAAGTGGCGGAATTGGCAGACGCGCCAGGTTCAGGACCTGGTTCCCGTAAAGGGAGTGGAGGTTCAAGTCCTCTCTTCGGCACTCGTTCTTCCTTCCCGGTTCGCCCGGTCTTGCGGGGCTCTCCCCGCGTTCTGGGGGGCAGCCAAGGTTTTTGCACTGCGGCGAAAGCCGCCGCAGTTCCGGCGGCCGCGGGCCTCTGGGTAGCTAGACTTCGACCAGCTTTCTTCGGAGGATTTTGACTTATGGCAAAAGTAAGTCCCTGGCATTCGATCGAGCCGTCGGACCCGCAGGTCTATCACGACGACACGAGTTGCAAGACGGGCAGCGCGATCCAGACGATCAATCGTCGCGGCGGCACCGGCAACAAGCCTCGCTGCCAGCAGTGCGCCGGCATCGTGAGCAAGCCGCCTGAGAAGACCTCCCCGTATTGAGCTGGAATTAGCCACCGTCGAATGCGGATCAGTGCGAACCGGGCAACCGGGCACACGGTGCCTCATCGCTCGGCGTCACCGGGGGCCTGGGCCTGATATTGCTCGAGACGCTGGCGGATGGTGCGAAGCAACGCCGGGTCGGCCGGCTGGCTCTTCTCGGCGACAACAAGGGCTTTTTGGGCGGTGGCGGCGGCCTTGTCGAAATCGCCCGCGTCGGCATACGAGTTGGCCAGAATGCTGAGAGCGTCCAGGCTCCCGTAACGCGTCAGTTCGGCGGCCCGCAGAGCGTGAGGCAGCGCCTCCTCGGGTCGCCCTTCGTGGTTGAGGGCCATCGCCAGACGCTGCAAAGCCTCAACGTTGTTCGGGTCGATCACCAGCGCCTCCCGAAACCGCTCGGCCGCCTCCGGCATGCGATTCAGCGCACCCAACGCCAGACCCATGTTGACGTTGATCTTGGCGCTAAAGGGCTCGACCTCGTCGGCCAGCCGGTAGGCCTCGATCGCTTCGGTGTGCCGGCCGTCGAGATAAGCCAGCCAGCCGAGCATCGAGTGGCCATAGGCATCGTCCGGATCGTGAGCGGCCACCGCCTGCAATGATGCGATTGCCTCAGCTTTTTTGCCCAGCGTGGCATACAGAGTGCCCAGCCGGCCGCGGGCCGCCGCCATGTCGGGCTTGGCGCGCAAGACCGCTTCCAGTTTTTCTTTCGCCTCCGGAAAACTGGGCGGGCCCGCGGCCATCAGCCGCACGGCCGCCGTCATGTCGGCGTCGAGCTTCACCTGGATGGCCACGGTCTCGTTGAGCTTGTCGCGCGTGACCGCGTCGTCCTGGTGCCGCAAGGACTCGCGGTAGGCGGCGATGGCGGCCAGGAAGCGGTATTCGCCCAGCAAGCGTTCGGCCTCGGCCAGCCAATGGGCAGCCACGGCCGCTTCCAGGCGACCCGCCTCGGCGCGGCTTGGGTCATTGTCCTGCGTGCGATGCCAGGCCAACAGCACTTCCTGGCGTGCCGTGGGATGGACCGCGATCTTGTGGTCATGCCGCGAGATCAAGGGAACGTAGTCTTCTTCCTTGGTGTTGAACCAGATATTGTTCGCGGCCCGCTGGGGCATGTGACAATCGATGCACTGATCGCGGACCGCTTCGGGCAGGTTTGGGCGGTCGCCACAATGGTCCGGCTGGTGGCATACGAGGCACGACTTGAGAATCGAGCCGGAGTTGCTCGGTCCCTCGGGCTGGTGGGGATCGTGGCAGGTGGTGCAGGTGAGCGTCTCGCTAGCCTGAAAGCACTTACTCTCGCGGAGGTATTCCACCTGGTTGGCCGTATGATCGTGCTCGGGGCGCTTGGCGACGTCCGACCGGAAGTAGTCGTCGAGCGGCTCCCCCGGCCGGTAGGTGAAAGGGGTGGCGCGGTGCTTGTTGGCATTGCTGTGGCACTGCGAGCAGATGTCGAGTTGGCGATCGCGCGATAGATTGGGCGGATAAACAATGGCCTCGCCCTTTTCGGCCTTGGGATCAGCTTCGTGAAAGGCGACGTGCTCGCGGCCGGGACCGTGGCAGCGTTCGCAGGTGACGCCCAGGATGAAGTTGTGCCGGTCGTACTTGTTGGGTGTGCCGGGAACGTGCCCGAACCAGGTGGTGTGGCACTCCAGGCAGCGCGGGAGCGTGGGCCGCGAAAAGTCGGCCGCGCCATCGATGTAGCCCGGCGCGCTGATCCAGCTTTCCAGCGGGTACATCCAGGCGATCGGCAACTGGTGGAGTTGATCGCCGTGCCAATAGTGATAGATCTCGTCGCCCGCGCCGCCGCCGTACACCAGGGCAATCTCTTGCGACATCCGCTCTTCGCCGTCTGGAGTATCGCGGATAGCGGTCTGAGTGAACTTGCCGCCCTGGCTCGTCATTTCGAACCGCAGGGCCGGATTGCGGGTAGTGAGCGTGCCCTGTCCAGCCTTGAACCCGGCAGGCATGTCGCCCGCTTGCGGCAGCCGGCTGGTGCGGAAGTGCCGCGTGGTTTCGAACTCCGCCACCCGCTCGGCATGGCAGGCGGCGCAGGCCTGGCTGCCAAGATAGTCGGTCTGGGCGACTGGCTTCTCCAGGGCACTCGGCCCGGCAGCTTCGCCAGTCGGCTGGCTGTTGTCGCGGCTCGGCCGGCCGTTGTCCTTGCGCGGCAGGCTCTTCTCTGCATCCTGGGAGCTGTTATCGCCGCTCGGACGGGCAGCCACGGCCGGTTCCGATTGGCCCCACCACCACCAGGCCGCCGCCGCCGTCACGCAGACGCCCAGCCCAACGGCGATGCAAATCACGGCTACCGGCAGAGGCGAGCGAATCGCCGACGGCCCGAGATCATTTGGCCGCTGCGAAGTCGGGTTTTCCATGCTTAAGCCGATAACACGCCAAGAGCGCCCCGAATACTCGTTTATAGCCCAAGAGGCGCGCGGCTGCCAGCGGCGTGCAGCCGGAGGGGTGAGCTGGGCAATGCCGAAATGGCTTTCGACTGGGAACTGGGGCACGCTTATCGCTTTGCCCCAGGCACCCGGCGGTACGCCCCGTGCAAGAAAGACGGCCCCGATCACACCAGCTCCGCGATCACCCGGCCGGTGCTGATGGCCAGCGGGCGGTTCAACTGATCGTGGATCTCGAGGCCGGCGTCGAGCCCCAGGCAGTGGTACATGGTGGCGTGAACGTCGACCGGATCGACGGGGTGCGAGCGCGGGAAGGCGGCGATCTTGTCGGACGAGCCCAGCACGCGGCCGCCGCGAATGCCGGCCCCCGCCATGAGCACGGAGGAACAGTGGCCCCAGTGGTCGCGGCCTGCGGCGGCATTGATTCGCGGCGTGCGGCCAAACTCGCCCATCATCAGCACGCATGTCTCGTCCAGCAGGCCGCGGCCTTCGAGATCTTCGAGCAAGGCCGACACGCCCTGATCGACCAGGGGCAGCAGCTCGTCCCTGAGCCCCTCGAAGTTCTTGGCGTGCGTGTCCCAGCCGTCGCAGCGGGTCATGTGGTTGAAGTGGACGGCGATCATCGGCACGCCGGCCTCCGCTAGCCGCCGGGCCAAGAGCAGGCTTTGGCCGAAGCGGTGCTGACCGTACCGCTCGCGCAGGGCGGCCGGCTCGCGGTCGAGCGAGTAGAGCTTGTCGCCGCCGGCCGAGCCGGTCATGTGCACCGCCATCTGGCGCAGCTCGCCGTAGTTCTGGCCGGCCACGGCGGGGAAGCGGCTCTCGATGGCCGCCAGCAGTTGCTGCCGCCGCTCGAAACGCTGCCGCGTAACATCCTCGCGGAGCACCAGGTCGGGAACCGCGCCGGGCGCGCGCGGATCGCCGTTGATGATCAAGGGGTCGCAGTAGGGGCCGAGGAAGCCAGACCTGCCACCCCGCAACGGCACGGCGGGGCGGATGTTGTCGTCGTTGGAGCGCACGGCCAGCTCTGGCAGGGCCACGAAGCCGGGCAAGGTCGGCGGAGCGGGTTTGAGATGGGCCAGCACCGAGCCGAGGTGCGGCGCATCGGTCCGCACCGGCGGGCTGATGTCGTTGTCCACCTCCGGGGTCTGCACGTGCCGCCCGGTGAGCGTGTAGTAGATCATCGGCGTGTGATTGTTGTTCGGATGGGTGACCGAACGGACAATCGCGTACTTGTCGGCCATGGCGGCCAACCGCGGCAAGTGCTCGCAAACCTGGAAGCCGGGGATGCTGGTCGAGATGGGCTGAAACGGCCCGCGGATTTCGGCCGGCGCCTCGGGCTTGAGATCGAACATATCCTGGTGCGGCGGCCCACCGAGCAGGTAGACCAGGATGCACGACTTGCCGCGCTTACGTCCAGCGGGCTGAGCCGGGTTGGCGCGGGCGCCACGCGGAGCAAACAGGCCGGTCAGCGGCGCCGCCGTCGCCAGGAGGCCGCCCAGCCGCAACACGTCGCGGCGAGAAACGCCGGCCGGCGGCAATCCGAAGCCGCTCGGGTCGCGACGCTTGAAATCGTGCATGGCCGCTTGCTCCGGGCAGTTGACTAGCCCGCCGTCAGGTCGGCCTTATTCTGGCAGGGTCGGCCGAAACGATCAAGCAGAGCCGTCTCACGTCCCGGACTTCGGACTTCGGCGAGCTCAGTCGAGTCGCGAGCTCAGTCGAGCCGCGCGCCGGGATGAGGGCTACTTCACTCGAGGTCGACCGAGTCGAGCAGGAAGGAGCTACCTGCGGCCTTGCCGATCTGGGCGCTGCCGCCGGTGGATGGTGCCGACAAGGCGGCCCCGGGCGGCACTGTGGGCTGAGCCGTTCGCATGGCGCGCTGGTCGGCGATGGCGCGGGCCGCGTGCCGCAGCTCGGCCGGGCTCAACCGGCGCAGATTCGCCAGCTCGCCCAGCGGCTTCAGCGAATCGATCAGCCGCTGAAACGTCGGCTCGAGCAGCACAATCTCCGCCATCCAGCGCCGCATCGCGTCGAACGACTGCGAGGCCGCCACGAATTGCCGCTGCACGTCGGCGGACGTCTCCAGCGCTTCGATCGCTTCCACCAGGTCGCCCGTCTGGCCGATCACCTGGTCCTTGAGGCTCAAGAGACCGTCGAGCCGTGCCTGGGCCGATCCCACGTCCGAGGACTGGTCCTGGAGCCGGCTGCGCATCGTAACCAGCTCGTCCAATGCCTCGCTAGCCTTTTGCCGGCTTGGCACATCGCTGCCGCAAAGGATGCCCTCTTCGAGCGCCAACAGATCGTCGCTCGCCCGGCGAGCTTCTTCGGTCTGTCCGGCCCTGGCGGCCAGCCGTTCGGCCAGCAGCGACCACTCGGCGACCACCTCGCCGGCCGCCTCCAGTTGCCCGCTTTGCGACAAGGCCCGATCCTTTAACTCGACCAGCGACTCGAGCGACTGCCGCGCATCCTGCACGTCCGAGGCTTGGGCCTGCGCGTGCTGGCTCAAGTGAATCATCGAGTCGATCGTTTCCCGCGCGGCCAGGATGCCGTTGTATTGCCGGGTGATGCGGCACTGGATCTCATCGAGCTGATCCAGGGCATCGGCCATGACCGGCTGCTCGCCCACCAATTGATCCTGCAGGGCCTGGATCCGTGCGAGAGCCTCGGAGGCCGCTTCGGCCTCTTGACCCTGGCGTGCGAGAACGGCCAACAGCTCGGTCGATTTTGCGGCCTGTCCGGTCTGTCCGGCAAGTTGACTGATGCCGCGTGAGAGACCGGCCACTTGCCGGTCGAGCCGGGCCAGGTCGCTGGAGAGGGGTCGGGTGACGCCCCAATAAACGACGATGATTCCGCCGATGAACCCCGCGGCAAAAATGGCCCAGGGCGGGATGCGCGCCGGCAGTGATTCGCCTGGATTGGTGCGGGCGGCCAGACCGGTTGTGTCGGTTGTGCTCACGTGGTTCTCCTCCTGAGTGGCTGGAGCGATTTGCTGTTCCGCGGCAGGCTGCGGCGAAGCCCACATGTCCCGTTGTGGTATCGGAAAAGTCGCCGCCGTTTATCGAATCTTTGTGGAGCGCCGGATTTGAAGGCAGAAGGAGGGGAGAAGGGAGGAGGAAGGAGGAAGGCAGGCCTTGGTGCTTGCTCGTTGGGCCCCGAGCCCCTTATTCCGTGGAGAGCGGGTTGGTTTTACGTGGGAGCGAGGAAAGGTGCGAGAGCCATAACGTTCGGCCGAGCATCCTATGGTCCAGGGCGAGGTGGCAGCTTCCGTATGCGGTGTCGCCCTGGTTCGGCGACAACAAACGAGCTTTGCAACTCCTGCTCACTGTACAACGTCAAGACCCGCCCAAGCTCGGCATGCACGGCATTCTGGGTCGAGGGCAAGATGCGGAGATAGATGACTCCTGGACCGATACCTTGGACGAAGACGAGTGCCCCGAAATCACGGTCGCGAGTCACAAAGAGGCGCGCCTGTTCATGAGCCACACGAAGCAACTCGGCATCTTCCGCCTGTGCCAGACCCAGTTGAGCGGCAGGCACAACGTCATGTCCTATGCTGCCGAGAAATGCGATAGTGCCGGCGTAGACATCTTGGTCAGCTAGAAACTTCATGGCGTCGTCGCGAGCCGGATGTCTTCAGCAGCTACTACGTCAATGGCGTATTGGATGCAGGCGCGAATGTCCTCCGGCTCCAGGTCGGGGTAGTAATCCCGAATGATCTCGGCAAAGGAGAGGCCTTCGCGGACCAACTCCAGGACGCTCTGCACGGGAATTCGTGTCCCGGCCACGCACGGCTTCCCGAAGTGAATTCGTGGGTTCACGGCAATTCGCTCTTTCATGGTTCCTCCTTCCTACCGCAATCTTACGAACACCAAGCCTTACCAAGCATACGCGGAAGTGCCCACCGAAGGCGAGTGAGTTTCGTCAAGCTGGACATCACGGCACGCATGTCGCGGGGCAGCCCCTGGCGCGACACGCCGATCCTGCAGGCCAGGGGCGGCGAGGACCGGATAATCCGGATCACTACGAACTACGGACCGCATGAATGCGGATCACACCGAACCTAGTCGAGCGTGGCGAAGGCGCGGCGCATGGCGGTGGCGGTGGCGGCCACGGCTTCTTCAGTGGCCAGAGCGCGCAGCTCGGCGTTGAACGGCTCGGCGCGCACGGGACCGTCGTAGCCGATCTTCACCAGCGCACGCAGGAATGTGGCCACGTCGATGACGCCCGTGGCGACCGGCAACTCCCGCCTCGAATCGATCTGCTGGTCGATCGGTATGCCGGCCGGCGCGTCGTTCAGGTCGCAGGCCACTACGTCCTGCTTGGTCAACGTCAACAGGTCGGCTTCGCCTTCGCCGGCCGTGTACCAGTGCCAACTGTCGAGCACGAAGCCGACGTTGTCCATCTCGATCGCGGCGATCAGTTCCTTGGCTTCGGCCATGCAGTGGACAAAGGGATGCCGCGAGGCGGACCAGGATGTCTTGGGGCCGACATACTCCAGGCCGAACCGCTGGCCATGGTCGGCCAGCACCTTGGCGATGTCACGCAGCCGCCGGGCGTGCTGCTTGAAATTGGCCAGGTATGTCAACTCGCCGTGCGAAGGCCTCAGCCAGGTGCCGACGCGCGTCACACCGGCCCGCTCCAGGGCCGCTGACGCATGCGGCAAAGCCTCGAGCCCCGCACGGAACGTGGCCTCGTCGACTCGGAAATCGACCGGCAGCCCGGCCGCTCCAAACACGAGCCCCTTTTGCTTCATCTCGGCCGCCAGGTCGGCCAGTTGGCTGTCGTCCCGCGTGGCGAGAAAGCCCGCGTCGGGACCAACCGACTCGAACCCGTGCCGGTGCGCCAGGTCGATCGCTTCGACCTGGTTGGCCTTGACGCCGATCGCCCCGCAGGCCAGGTCGATCGTCATCTTGCGAGCCGAGGGGCCCTCGGCGGCCGGCGCCCGCCGGCTGATCGGGCAAGCACTCGCGGCGGCGGCTGCCAATGCCCCGTGCAAAAGTTGTCGGCGACTGATCATGGGCAGGCCTAGACGAGGGAGAAACAGCAATCTTTTCGGCTTTCTTTGGTCAAGCGACAGTTAGTGTGCGCAGGCCGGCCTGCAAAGTCCAGCAAGAGAATCTGCCTGAAAGCGGCCTTGACGAGCCGGCAAAAGCGGCCTAGGATATTTTGAGTAGTCAAAAAGAATTTTTGAAGTGTGTGAAACATCTTGTCGAAGATTTTCATAGACGCGCATCACGCGCCAGAATTCTGGCGAATTCTGCTACCGAAGGGTTCCCGTAACCGAGGCCATCGCCTTTTATGAAGAAGCTTGTTCCGTGTGTGGCCGCCGTGGCGTTGTTGGCTCTGGCCGGATGCAGCCCGGTGGCCGACGGGTCGAACCCGGCCGGATCGACGAAGGCGGAAAGACGAGCGTTTTCCGGCGCTTACCCGATCAAGGTCGTGGCCACAACGGGGATGGTGGCCGACCTGGTCCGGCACGTGGGAGGCGAGCACGTCGACGTCGTGCAATTGATGGGCGAAGGAGTCGATCCGCATCTTTACCAGGCGACGACCGAGGACATCAGCCAGTTGAACAGGGCTGATATGATCTTCTATTCGGGCTTGCACCTGGAAGGGAAGATGGGCGACCTGTTCGTGCGGCTGGCCAGGAAGAAACCAACCACTTATGCCGTGACCGAAGGGATCGACGAGCAGCGACTGCTGGAGGTGAGCGGCGGGCTCTACGATCCGCACGTCTGGTTCGACGTGGCCCTGTGGAGCGAAACGCTGGGCGTTGTCGAACAGGCCCTGGCCGAGTTCGACTCAAAGCACGCCGCCGAATACAAGAAAAACACCGAGGCGTACCGGGCCGAGCTCCTGGCCCTGGACGCGGAGGTGAAAACCGAGTTGGCCCGGATTCCCGACAATCGCCGCGTATTGGTGACGGCCCACGACGCTTTCCACTACTTCGGCCGGGCTTATACAATCGAAGTCAAAGCCATCCAGGGCATCAGCACCGACGCCGAGGCAAGCGTCAAGCAGATCAACGAACTGGTCGGGGAGATTGTCGATCGGGGCATCAAGGCCGTCTTCGTGGAAACCAGCGTCAGCGAGCGCAACATCCGGGCGCTGGTCGAAGGCTGCCAGGCTCAAGGCCACCGGGTGACCATCGGCGGCGAGCTGTACTCGGACGCCATGGGCAAACCCGGCACGCCGGAAGGCACTTACGTGGGCATGGTGCGAAAGAACGTGGCGACGATCGCCAAGGCCCTCGAGTGATGATTCGATCGCAACAGGAAGCCATGCGTGCCGGTGCAGTGCAGCCAGCCATGGCCTCCGTCGAAGCGCCCCGGCCGGGTCCGGCCGCAAACCCCCAGGCGGCCGGCCAGCCGGCGGCTGCCATCCGGCCCGCGGCCGAGCCGGTGCTGGACGTACACGACGTGACGGTGGCATACCACCGCAAGCCGGTGCTGTGGGACGTGGATCTGACCATCGAACAGCCGGCCCTGATCGGGATTATCGGCCCCAATGGCGCCGGCAAGAGCACACTGCTCAAAGCCATCCTGGGACTGGTGCCGCTGGCCAGCGGCCAGGTCCGCATCTTCGGCAAGCCGCCCAGCGAGCAACGGCGGCTGATCGGGTACGTGCCGCAACGTGAGAGCGTCGATTGGGACTTTCCGGTCAGCGTGCTCGACGTGGTGCTGATGGGCACGTACGGCAGCCTGGGGTGGTTTCGCCGGCCGGGCCGCCGCGAGCGCGAGTGGGCACTGGACTGCCTGCGCCAGGTGGGGCTGGCCGACCTGGCGCGCCGGCAGATCGGGCAACTTTCGGGCGGCCAGCAGCAGCGCACCTTCCTGGCCCGTGCGCTGGCGCAGCAGGCCGAGATCTATTTCATGGATGAGCCGATGGCCGGCGTCGACGCGACGACCGAGCACGTGGTCTTCTCGCTGTTGGAGCAACTGCGCGAGCAGGGCAAGACGATGCTGGTCGTCCACCACGATTTGCGCAGCGTGCCGCGGTACTTCGAACAGCTCGCCATGCTCAACATGCGGCTGGTGGCTTACGGCCCTACCGAGCAGGTATTCACGCCTGAAAACCTGCGCAAGGCTTACGGCGGACGGCTGACGATCCTGGACGAGGCAGCCGAAGCCGTGGCGGCTCGAGAACGCAGTGTATGATCGCCTACAACACCGCGATCGTGCTGCTGGGCACCAGCTTGTTGGGCGCCAGCGCCGGGCTGGTGGGCAGCTATGCCGTGCTGCGGGGGCGCTCGCTGTTGGGCGATGCCCTGGCGCACGCGGCGCTGCCTGGCCTGTGCCTGGCTTTTCTGCTGGTCGGTGAACGCAGCCTGCCCGCCATGCTGGCCGGGGCACTGGTCTCAGGCGTGATCGGCGTGGCAGTGATCACGGTCCTGCGCCGATATACGCGGATCAAGGAAGACGCCGCCATCGGCATCGTGCTCAGCGTCTTCTTTGGCGCGGGCGTCGCTCTGAGCGGCTGGATTCAGCGGCAGACGACCACCGGCAGCAAGGCGGGCCTGGACCATTTTATCCTGGGCCGCACCGCCGGGATGATCCGCCAGGACCTGTACCTGATCGCCGCGGTGGCGCTGGTCAGCCTGCTGGTGGTGCTGCTGTTGTACAAGGAGTTCAAGCTGGTCTCGTTCGACGTCGGCTTCGCCGGCGCGCAGGGGTGGCCGGCCTTGAAGCTCGATCTGCTGATGATGATTCTATTGGCGGTGACGGTAGTCATCGGCTTGCCCGCCGTCGGCGTGGTGCTGATGGCGGCCATGCTGATCCTGCCCGCCGCGGCGGCCCGCTTTTGGACCGACCGGCTGAGCGCGATGCTGGCTCTCTCGGCACTGTTCGGGCTGGTGGCCGGCGCGGTGGGCACCTCGATCAGCGCCAATCGCGGCAACATGCCGGCCGGGCCGGTGATCGTGCTGTCGGGGACCGTCGTGTTCCTGATTTCGGTGCTGTTCGCGGCACGCAGGGGAGGGCTGGCGCGGTGGCTCCGCCGCATCCGCTTTCGCCGACGGCTCGCTGAGCAGATGCTGCTGGAGTTGCTCTATGAGCTGGCCGAGCCGCAACGGCAGGGTCAATCGTTCTCCGTCGACGACGTGGCCGCCGCCGCCCGCTGGGACGCCCGGCAAGCCAGGCGATTGCTCGACTCGGCCGCCAGGAGGGGCTTGGTCGAGACCCAGGGCGAGGGGCAATACCGGCTGTCGGAAAAGGGGGCGTCGCGCGCCGCGGAGGTCGCCCGCGGCAGCCGCTTGTGGACCTTGTTTTTGCTGGAAAATGCACAACTGGCCGGCGCCTTCGAGGAGCTCGACGTCGAATCGGCCGACGAGGTGCTGCCGCCGCAGGTGATTGCCGACCTGGAGGCGAAGCTGCAGGCGGCGGGCCGGCTGCCGGCTCGGTGGCGATCCGAACCTGCCGGGGGCACGCCATGAACTGGCCCGACTTGTCGCCTGAAGCCAGCATGGCCGCGTGGACCATTCTCGTGGGAGCGGTCTCCAATGCCGCCTGCGCGCTGATCGGTTGCTACCTGGTGCTGCGGCGGCTGAGCCTGCTGGGCGACGCCATCAGCCATGCCATCCTGCCGGGCATTGTGCTGGCCTTTCTTTTGACCGGGCAGATATCCTCGCTGCCGATGTTGCTGGGGGCGATGGCCGTCGGCATGTTGACCACGTTCCTCACTCACTTGCTGCACGATTTCGGCCAGGTGCCCGAGGACGCCAGCATGGGAGCGGTCTTCACCTCGCTGTTTGCCTTGGGAGTGATCCTGGTCACCAACTTCGTGTCGAGCGTTCACTTGGACGCCGATTGCGTGTTGTATGGCGACATCGTCAATGCCTCGCTCGATACGGTGCCGCTGGGCGCTTGGGAGGTGCCGCGCGTGCTGGGCATATTGACTATCTCGCTGGCCGGCGCGGCCGCGTTCGTGACGCTGTTCTGGAAAGAGCTCAAAATCGTTTCGTTCGACCCGCAGCTTGCCACCAGCATGGGATTGACGGCGGGCCTGGTGCATTACCTGCTGATGGGCGTGGTGGCCGGCGTCACGGTGGCCTCCTTCGAGGCGGTTGGCTCGATCCTGGTGGTCGCCATGTTGATCGTGCCCGCGGCCACGGCGCACCTGCTCACCGACCGCCTGGTGTGGATGATCGGCTGGGCCGTGCTGGTGGGAGTGGTCTCGTCCGTGCTCGGTTACCTGTCGGCCGCCTGGTTCAACACCAGCGTGGCGGGCATGATGGCCGTGGCGGCCGGGGCGCAGTTCGGCCTGGCGGTTTTCCTGGCCCCCCGGCACGGCCTGGTGAGCAAGATGGCCCATCAGCTCGCTCTGACATTGCGAATCGCGGGCGAAGACCTGGTGGCCCGGCTCTATCGTCTCGAAGAGCGCCAGGCGCAACCGTATCCGGAGCCGTTGCCGCCGGCGCCCGACTCAGTGGCCGCGCCGCTGGTCCGCTGGCTGGCGATGCTGAGGCTGCGATGGCGGGGCGAAGTCCAGGCCAGGTTCAATGGCGAGCACCAGTTGACCGACCAGGGGCGCCGGACGGCCCAATCGCTGGTCCGTTCGCACCGGCTGTGGGAGTCGTTCCTGGGCGAGCATTTTCAACTGCCGCTGGACCATCTGCACGAGCCGGCCGAGCGGGTCGAGCACTTCATCGGCCCCGACCTGCAGGAGCGGTTGGCCACGCAGCTCGACCGCCCCGGAGTCGACCCGCACGGCAAGCAGATACCGCCCGAGGGGTGAAAGCGGCTTGTCCGCGTCGCCGCGTCCCACCGTCCGAGCTGCGTCTCCATCCAGGTCGAGTCGGCGTTCTGCACCAGCTTGTTCTGGGCCGCCGGACTTCGGCGAGCTCAGTCGAGCCGCCGGGGCCGTGTAGACGCCCGAAGCGTCTTTGTTGGAGTAGGTGAACGAAGCGCCGGTTCCCTTGTGGACCACGGCCGTGGTGCTGTTGACCACGATCGCCCGCTGCCGGTAGGTCATGCTCCAGTTGGCGCCGAACTCTCCGGTGGCCATCTGGCTCAAGACGTTGTAAGTGAAGTCAGTGTTCGTGAAAAAGATGGCTGTCTTAATGTCTGTCTTATTTCCATTTTTCACCGGCGATTTCGCTGCGTCCCTGTCTTCCCTGCGTTGCGAGAGCCCTGAAAAGTAGAATGTCCAATAGAATGTCCCCTTTGCACGCCCTGCACGCCGCGTCGACTTCGGCGAGCGGCGAGCCAGCCGACATAGTCCCTGAGGTGGTATACTTGGCGCATGTCCTCGGACACAGTCGAACTAGTTATAACTTGCCTTCTCGGAATCCTCGTTGCGACGACTGCGAGCACCGTTGGCCTTCTTTCTGTGTGGGCGGCCTGGGGGCGCGGGCACTGGTTCGTCAGGCTCGCCGTTGTCCTTGCCGTCCTTTCGCTGGGAATGGCGATTCCGGCCTACGACCTGATCCTGATGTTCTTCACGCAGGCGGCCGTGGTTGTTCTTCCGCTCCTGCTCCTCCGACCGCTTCGCGCTGGCGGACGGTCTTCCAGCGAGGCGTCGGACCCGGGACACCCTGGTCCTAGTCGGGCGGCCTGGGCGCGTTTTGGGCTGCGGCAGCTATTCCTCGCCATCGTGCTGGCCGGGGGGCTCCTTGCGATACCAGCCGCGGTGCCCAAGGAACTATGGGCCGAGTGGTTCGCCGATTCCTGGGGAGAGGGGCCGACGCTCGTGATGCTCGGCGCAAGCCTCGGCGCGGTCACCTTGGCGGCCGCCTGGGCCGCCCTCGGCAGGCGCTGGACGCTTGCGCGCTGGTCGCTATTGTGCCTGCTCGCCTTGATGGTCGGTGTTCTCTGGCGCCTGGCGGACTCCATTCTGGGCTTGTCGAATCAAGGCTCCATGACCGAGTCCTGGTGGCTCGTATTCATTCCCGCGGCCGCAGCACTTACGGCGGCCGAGCTCGCGCTCGTCCAGGCCGTGATGCCTTCGCCCGATCGGCATGGTCACTGTAAGCCGCCGGCCAGCGCCTTCCGAAATCGCCCCACCGCCACGCGCATAGCTGGGCTGGGGGCGACGGTTGGGGGCGCCCTGATCCTCTTGCCGCAAGCCTTTATCTACTACCACCTCGTCACTCCCACGCCGATTCCGCCAACAAGAATGCCGACCCCCAATGCCTACGATGCACTGGTGGAGCTGGGAACGCAGCTCGGCGGTGAACGCAATTTGTTCCAAGGCTACATCAGCGCCGTCGATGACGCTCTTCAGCGTCACATCATCGGTCTTCCAAAGGAGGATGCGCAGGGAGGCGATCCTCGCCTTCAACATGAAACCGGGGACGAAGAACTGCGCCGCTTTGTCGCCCAACACCAGCCGCTCCTAGATCGTGCGCGCCTCGCGCTAGCGCGAGAGTCGGTTGTGCCGATTGACTACTTCACGTTTGAGCCTTTCGGGGAGAAACCGCCCAACCGGCTACAGGACTTGGGATTCGCCTTCGCCGCCGAAGGAACTTTAGCGATCCAGGAAGACGAGGCGCCCCGCGCAGTCCGCAGCTATTTGAACTGTATCGAGCTTGCGCGAGCCATGGCACACTGCGGCACGCTAGGCGATTGCGAGTATGCTGACGACATCGAGATGGTGGGAGTACGCGGCCTCGGTGTCTTGCGGCACAACCTCTCGTCCAGCCAATGCCGCGCGTTGGTCCAAACGCTGGCGGCAACCGACGCCTCGCGCGAACCCCTGGACGATGCGTTCGTCCGTGACCGCGCCCTTTGGGATCATATGTTCGGCTGGCAAGGAAGACTCACGCGCGCTGCCGCGGATTTGGCTGGCTACTCGGAGGACCGAGCGTCGGCGGAAACCTCCCAGGCGCGTGTCGCTGCATTCTTGCGGCTGCTGATCTGCGACCTCGCTATCCGGTCGTACCGATTGGAACACGGGAAGCTCCCCGGCGACCTGAGGCAACTGGTTCCCGACGACCTCGCGGCCTTGCCTGAGGACCCCTTTAGCAGAGCGCCCTTGGTGTACCGCCTCGAGGGCGAGGGCTACATGCTGTATAGCGTCGGGGTCAATCGCACAGACGAGGGCGGACGGTCAGGCGAAGACGGCGATCTCCTGCTGAGCGCTGGCGGGCGAAATAGGTGACGTATTTGCTCGGCTGGGCGTCCGTTTAGGTTCCCGTCCAGCGCGGACAACGTAGCGCACAGGCTATCCGCTCAACCGGCTGGCTGGTCGGTATCCTCGCTACCGACGATTCCGCCGATGACCTGGGCGGCCTGCCATAAGTCGTCCACCACGTAGTCAGGGGCGACGGCCGGGTCGAGGGCGGCCTGGAGTCCGTAGCCGGTCCGTACCAAGAGCGTCGTCGCGCCCACGGCGCGGCCCAACTCGATGTCGCAAGCCTTGTCGCCGATCACGAAGGCCTCCGCCGGTCGAAAGCCGAGCTGGGCCGCGGCCGGGATGGCAAACGGGACAGGTCTAATTTCAGGGTGCTAGGGCTTTTTGGGCGCCTGCGCGGGTGAAGTGTGGACTCCAAGCCCAGGGATTCGGCCGTACGCTTCGTCCATGTCGGCCAGCCGAAGGGCTGGCCGCGGGAGATACTTGGCAAACAACCGCATGCGCCCCACGCCGCGGTTGAGGACGTGAAAAACCATTCCCCTGGGGCGGCACGAGCACTCCTCGGCATGCTCGAAATCTAATGCCTCTCACGCTCCCAGTCAAGAATTAGACGTGTCCCGTTTACGTCCCCGCACTGCCCGGAGCATGGCGTTCGAGCGGTTCGCATTCCCTGGGCGGAACCCAACAGCCACTTCATCGGCCCCGACCTGCAGGAGCGGTTGGCCACCGAGCTCGACCGCCCCGAAGTCGACCCGCACGGCAAGCAGATTCCGCCCGAGGGCTGAACGCCGCTCGTCCGTGGTCGCCATGTCCCACCGTCCGAGCTGCGTCTCCGACCAGGTCGAGTCGGCATTCTGGACCAGCTTGTTCTCGGCCCCGTCCGGGGCCGTGTAGACGCCATTCGCGTCCTTGTTGGTGTAGGTCAGCGAGAGGCCGTTCCCCTTGTGGACGACGGCCGTGGTGCTGTTGACGACGATGATCTTTTGCTTGTAGTTCATGTCCCAGTTGGCGCCGAACTCGCCGCTGGCGGTCTGGTTGAAGCGGTTGTAGGTGAACACGGGCCAGGGGGCCAGCAGGTCGGTCTGGATGTCTTATTGTCAGGCGTCTTATTGTCAGCCAGCCGTAGCCCCGCCAGCGGGCGTTGTCCCCCAACGGCTCGCGTGCGGCTGTTGAATGTTCCTTCAGGGCTGGCCTGGCGCGAGCGGTCTGCGACGTTGCATGGCCGCTGCTCGGGCACTAAGATGCCCGGTTATGACCACGTCGGACCGCCTTGAGGCACCCGCTGCACGCAAGGGTTTCAAGTTCCGCCTTCGGACGCTGCTGGCGGTTGTTACGATCCTCTGCCTCATCTTGGCGGCCTTCTTTTCGAATTATCCGCAAAGGCAACTCCTGTCTCGCATCGAGGCGCGAGGCCAAGTTCGCTACAACGGCTGGGAAGTTGTTGGGATTTGGGCTCCTTTCTTCCATTTGACCGACGCGGACCTGGCGTTGTTGGCGGATCTCGATGGGCTGGAAATCCTTGTCGCTGCCAGTGAGGCCGTCACTGATCGCGGAGTGGCGCAACTGGCCGGCTTCAGCCGCCTGGTCCATTTGAATCTCTCGCGGAGTGCCGTAACGGATGCCGGATTGAGCAGCCTCTCAGGCCTGACCCGGCTCGAGCGCCTCGATTTGGAGCAGACCGCGGTGAGCGATGCAGGCATCGCGCAACTGGCTGGTCTGACGAATCTCAAGCACTTGGAGCTTGGTCGCACGAGAGTGACGGATGGGGCCCTGATGCACCTGCGAGGGATGGTCAAACTTGAACAACTCAATCTGCACGAAACGAACGTAACCAGCGCAGGGCTGACTCACTTCGCACCGCTGACTCAACTGAGGATCTTGGATCTGGATCGAACTCAGGTAGCAGGTGCGGGGTTCGAACATCTGCGCCGCATGGCCGATTTAAGCATGCTGTTTCTTTCCGAGACCAGGGTGAACGACAAGACCCTCGAGCACGTGGGGCGACTGCCCGGCCTGGGTGTGCTGTGCGTGGACCAGAGCAACATCACGGATGCGGGGTTGGATCGGCTCACCCTATTGAACCTGTGGGATCTTTCGATCTCCGGCACTCGGGTGACCGACGCCGGTCTCGCGAGTCTGAAGCGACAAACCAAACTGCAGCATCTTGACCTTTCGGGCACCGCGGTAACCGATGCCGGGCTGTCGCACTTGGAGGGACTCAGTACGCTGGACAAACTCCGTATCTCGAACTGCCCAAAGCTCACCGACGCAGCGGTAGCGAAACTTCAAGAGGCGTTGCCGCGGTGCATCATCGATACTCAATAGGCTCGATGTGAGTGGCTCGACGCCTCAGAACACCCTCAGGAGCAAGCAGATACCGCCCGAGGGGTGAAAGCGGCGTGTGCAATCAACCCGCAGGCTGGACGGTATCCTCGCTACCGACGATTCCGCCGATGACCTGGGCGGCCTCCCATAAGTCGTCCACCACGTAGTCGGGGGCGACGGCCGGGTCGAGGGCGGCCTGGGCTCCATAGCCGGTCCGCACCAGCAGCGTCGTCGCGCCCACGGCGCGGCCCAGGTCGATGTCGCAGGCCTTGTCGCCGATGACAAAGGCCTCTTCCGGTCGAAAGCCAAGCTGGGCCGCGGCCGCTTCAACCAACCCGGGCCGCGGTTTGCGGCAGCGGCAGCCGGTCTCCGGCGCGTGCGGGCAGCAAAAGATGCCGTCCAACTCGATGCCGTGGGGTGCAAGGAGTTGCCGCAATCGCTCGTGTACGCGGTCCAGACACTCCTGACCGAACAGCCCTCGCCCCACGGCCGACTGGTTGGTCAGTACGGCCAGCCCCAAGCCCATCCGCGACAAGCTGGCCAGGCCGCGCGCGGCGCCTGGCAGCAACTCGAGCTGGTCCGGATCCGACACGTAGTGCCGCTCCACGTTCAGCGTGCCGTCGCGATCCAAGAGCACAAACCGTCTCATCGTGTGTCGCCCCAACCTTGGCCAAGCATCAACTCGACAATCCGCCGTGCCGCCTGCCCATCGCCGTAAGGATTAACGTCGATGCGCCGCTGGGCATAGGCCTCGCGGTCGGTCAGCAGCAAAGTCGTCCGGCTCACGATGCGCTCGACGTCGGTGCCCACGAGCTCGACGGCGCCGGCCTCGACCGCCTCGGGCCGCTCGGTGGTGTCCCGCGTGACCAGCACCGGCTTGCCGAGCGAAGGAGCTTCCTCCTGGATGCCGCCTGAGTCGGTCAGGATGAGATGCGAGCGGTCCATCAGCCACACGAACGCCGGATAGCCGACCGGTTCGACCAACTGCACGTTGGCCAGTCCGGCCAGCAGCGGTCGGACCGCGGATTGCACCCGTGGATTCAAGTGGACGGGATACAGGAACACGACGTCGGGGAAGCGGGTGGCAAGCGTGGCGATGGCCTGGCACACCCGCTCCAGACCGGCGCCAAGGTTTTCGCGGCGGTGGCCGGTGACGAGCACCAATCGCCGATCGCCGAGCATGGCAAACTGCCGCTGCCAGTGGGCCGCGTTGGCCCGCTCGCGCTGGCGCGTGCTCAGCAGGGCATCGATCACCGTGTTGCCCGTCACGTGGATGTTGGAGGGGAGAACGCCTTCTGCCTCCAAGTTGGCGGCCGCCCGCATGGTGGGCGCGCAGTGCAGCGTGGCGGCCAGGCTGGCCACGCGGCGATTCATTTCTTCGGGCCAGGGCGACAGCAGGTTGCCCGTCCGCAGGCCCGCCTCGACGTGCACCAGCGGGATGCGGCGCAAGAATGCCGCCAGCGCGGCTGCCATCACCGTGGATGTATCGCCTTGGGCCACCACGCAATGTGGCCGGATGCGGGCCAGTTGGCCGTCGAGCTCGGCCAGGCAGCGGGCGGTCACCTCGGCCGGCGACTGGTCGGGACGCATCACGGCGAGATCGACGTCGGCCCGGATGTCGAAGTAGTCGGTGACCTGCGCCAGGAGCTCGCGATGCTGGCCCGTGAGGCAGACCACCGTCTCGATCTCATCGGATCGCCGCCGGCACTCGTCGATGATCGGCGCCATCTTGATGGCTTCCGGTCGAGTGCCAAAGGTCAGGAAGGCGCGGAGGCTCGGCAAGGGCGATACCTCAGCGGAGGGCCCGCTCGATGTCGGCCCGGGTCACCGGCTCGATCACGCCCCGTTCGCAGATGATCGCCTTGATCAGCCGGGCGGGCGTGACGTCGAAGGCCGGATTGTAGACGTCGACGCCGTCGGGCGCCGTCTGGCGTCCGAATCCATGCGTGATCTCGTCCGGTGAGCGTTGCTCGATGGGAATCGCATCGCCGCAGGCAAGCGACAGGTCGAACGTGCTCTTCGGCGCGGCCACGTAAAAGGGGATGCCATGCGCCGCGGCCAGCAGGGCCACGCCGTAGGTGCCGATCTTGTTGGCCGTGTCGCCGTTGGCGGCAATGCGATCGGCCCCGGTCACCACCGCCTGCACCCGCCCTTCGCGCATGACCTGGGCCGCCGTCGAGTCGCAGATCAGCGTCACGTCGATGCCCCGCTGCTTGAGCTCCCAGGCGGTCAGCCGGCTTCCCTGCAACAGCGGCCGCGTTTCGCCGGCATAGACGTGCAGCCGTTTGCCTTGCTCATGCGCGGCGAAGAACACGGCCAGCGCCGTGCCATAGTCGGCCGTTGCCAGGCCGCCGGCATTACAGTGGGTGAGCACTCCCTGGCCGTCGGCCAGCAGTGCCGCGCCGTGCCGGCCGATGGCCCTGCACGTGGCGCGGTCCAGCTCGTGGATCGCCCGAGCTTCGTCCAGCAGCCGTTCGGCCAGTTGGCGGCCATGCCGGTCCGGATGCCGAAGCACGACGCTTTTCATGCGATCCAGCGCCCAGAACAGGTTGACCGCCGTGGGTCTGCTGCCGGCCAGGTACCGGCAAACCTCATCGAGCCGATCGGCCGCCGCCGCGGATGCCGGCTTGGATGACTCTGCCAGCAGCACGCTCTGCATGCCAAGGCACACTCCGTAGGCCGCCGCGATGCCGATGGCCGGTGCTCCGCGGATGCGCAACTCGCGAATGGCTTCATGCACGGCCTCCGCGTCCGGGCACTCGACCTCAACGAACTCGGTGGGCAAGCGAGTCTGGTCGATCAGCCACAAGTGGCCGTCGACGCCGCCTACCCATCGCAGTGTTTCCAGGGCGGCCGTGGTGGAGGCACTCATGCGCAGTTCCACTCCGAGAGGTTTCATCGCGAACGTCTTGCTGGAGCGTGCAGTTGTGGCACGCGGCATCCTACATGATATTCCCGGCCGCTGGAATCCGACTCTCCGCAAGTGCAGCGCTTTGCCGCACTGGTCCGGCTCCGTTTTGATTGCCGCTTTCGTGAAGGCCGCTCGGCGGCTCGCCCGCCTCGAACAGCTCCGCATCCCCCGCGACCGGATTATTGTGCCGGGCTCGATGCGCCCCGCTACTGATATCTGGACGGGCCGGCTATACTGTGTTTGGGTAACTTGAATGCGAGGCATGGCCGTGGCTCTTCAAGAATTCTGGTCCAACGTCAAGGCTGCCGGTAGCGCATTATTCCATGAGTTTGAAACAGAAACCGTGGGTCTGGGCCCTCACCGGCCTGCGGCGCATGCGACGCTTTGGCTTACGCCGGCGGCCGTGGCAGGATTCGACGCGGCCGATTTTTCCTTTATGCCTCCCGCCCAGCGTGAAGAATTGAGGAAGGCCGTGGAAGGCTTTCGAAGGGCGGCGGAGAACGCGGAAAAAGAGCCTTCCTCGATGGAGCATGTCGACGAAGCACTGCGCAACCTCAAGGGCGTATGGGATCTCTTGCAGCTTGACGCGCACGACGACGTGGAAGCGCTTCGCATCGCCGAGATCCTGAAGAACGTGCATTTCGAGGAGCCATTATCCAGCTCGATTGCCGAACTGAGGCATTCACTCGACGTCGACTCCTCGGGCGAGCCGGCGGTTTGGATCTGGGTGATTGTTGACGACGAGGCTGCCAAGCGCGACCGGTTCTTCGAGCACACGGCAACCGTGAGGCAATCGATCCAGTCGGCGTTGCGCCGCCACGGCGTCCGGCGGTGGCCCTACATCCATTTTCGAACAGTGTCCGAGCAAAAGGACCTGGATGAGCGGAAGCCAGAATGAGCTTGCATGGCGATCTCTTGGAGCAGGCGAAACATCTGGCCAAGCGCGAGTCTCGGCGCCCCCGGCAAGCAAGTCTCCGGCGGTCGGTTTCAAGCGCCTACTATGCGCTGTTCCATCTGCTTGTCGATGAAGCGGCGAAAATGCTGGTTGGAGGCAAGCCGTTACAGTGCCTGGTGAGCAGAGCTTTTCTGCACGACGAAATGAAACAGGCCTCAACCTCTTTTGCCGCGGGCGGCCTGCCGCCGCACGTCCTCGGCCTGTTCACCGGCGCTGTTCCACGGGACCTGCAACTTGTAGCAAGCGTCTTCGTCGATCTACAAGAAGCTCGTCACGAGGCGGATTACAAAGTCGACCGGATCTTTACGCGAAGCGAAGTTCAAGCTCTCGTGAGCCTCGGCGACCAGGCCTTCCAAGCCTGGAAGAGAGTGCGCGTGCAGGAAATTGCCACGATCTATCTGGCGTCGCTATTGCTTTGGAAGCGATGGCGCTGACCCATCGTATCCTCTTCTTCACAGGCCGCGCGCACTGACAGCCACCTGCCAGCTACGGCCGCCAGTGCTGATCGACCAGCGCGGCGAGCGATTCCACGCGGCCGGCGTGGTCGGCGGCGAGATCGGTCTCTTCGAACGGATCGTCGCGCAGGTTGTAAAGCTCGGCCGGCCCGGCGGCCGGTAGGATCAGCTTCCAATCGCCCTGGCGCACCCAGCGGTGCGTGAGGCTCAAGGCCGGCCGCTCGATGTCGACGCTGGTGTGCTCGTAGATCTCGCCGAAGACCGCGTCGCGATCGAGCCGCCCCTGGCCGGCCGCCACACCCAGCAGGTCGAGCCCCGGCATGCCCGCAGGCTCGGCCGCTACGTTGCACGCGGCCAGAATGGTCGGCGCCAGGTCGATCGTGCTCACCAGGTCGTCATACCTGCCCGCCTTGGTATGGCCGGGCCAGCGGAGCATGACCGGAGTCCGCAGGCCGCCGTCGTAGGGCGAGAGCTTGCTCTTGGGGGCGAACCAGCCCCGCGTGGTCCGCTGCTGGCCCGTCTCCTGGATCCAACCGTTGTCGACCACGAAGACCACCAGCGTGTTGTCGGACAGTCCTTGCCGGTCGAGGTAGTCGAGCAACTGCCCGCACGTCTCGTCGAACCATTCGCACATGGCGTAATACTTGGCCAGCTTTTCGGGCCGGTCCGGCGCGGCGTACTTGCTCAGCAGCCGCTGAGGCGGATTGTGCGGCTCGTGCGGCATCATCGGCGCGTACCAGATGAAAAAGGGGCTGCCCTGCCGCTCGACGAAGTCGTAGACCGGCTGCATCGTTTGGCGGCCGATGACCAGCCCATCGTCGCCGTGCCTTCCCTTGGTGGTCATGCCGTGCGTGAAACCCGCATTGGAGTAGTGCCCTTCCCAGAACTTGCCCGTTTGCAGACTGGAATAGCGGGCCCCCCTCAGCAACCGCGGCACGGCCGGTGCATTCTCGATGAACGGGTGCATGGCCGCGCGGTCAACCCCGTCGGGCGGATCGTTGCAGCAGATCTTGTGCTGGTGCGCGTAGAGGCCCGTGAGCAGCGTGGCCAGGCTGGCCCGGCAGAGCGAGGTCGGCACGTAGCCGTTGGCAAACACGGCGCTCTCGGCCGCCAGCCGGTCGAGATGCGGAGTCTTGATCACGTCGTGCCCCATGAACCCAAAATCGGTCCATCCCTGGTCGTCCGACACGATCAACAGCACGTTGGGCCGCGGAGCCGATTTCGAGATCTTCCACAACGGCGAAGGCGCGTGGGCCTCGCGCATGGCGGCCCGCGTCCGGCGGACCACCTCCGGATGCTCCTGGGCCACGTCGTGGCTTTCGCCCGCGTCGTTATGCAGGTCGTACAGCTCGATCGGGCCGCCCATCGGCTTGGCGACGGCCTTCCAATGCCCCATTCGCACGGCCTGCGACGAACCTTGCTCGTAGAACTCCCAATACAGGTAGTCGTGCCGCGGCTGCCGCTCGGCCTGGCCCAGCAGGGCCGGCAGGAAGCTGACGCCGTCGAGCTGCGGGGGAACTTCGACGCCGGCCACCTGGGCGGCGGTGGGCAGAAAATCGGCGAAATGGCCGACGTGGTCCGACTCGTTGCCCGCTGGCACGCGGCCTGGCCAGCGGGCGATCAGCGGCACGCGGATGCCGCCTTCGTACAGATCGCGCTTGAAGCCGCGCAAGGGGCCGCTGGAGTTGAAGAAGTCGGGCCGGTTGCCCCCTTCGCGGTGCGGGCCGTTGTCGGACGAAAAGAGCACCAGCGTCCGCTCGTCGAGTCCGTGCTCCTTGAGCCGCGCCAGCAGCGAACCGATGTCCCGGTCGAGCCGGGTGATCATGGCGGCCAGCCCCTTTTGCGGCTGGGGCCAATCGCGGTCTTCGTACGGGCCATGGTCGGGCACTTCCATGCCCGCATCCCCGGCCTCGTTGTTGGCGTGGGGCAGCGTGTAGGCGAGGTAGAGGAAGAACGGCTGGTCCTTGTTGCGGTCCACGAAGTCGAGCGCCTCGCGCGTCGTCAAGTCGGGGCTGTACTCGACCTTCTTAGCGGCCACGCCCTGCCCGGCGGGCCCTTCGTCCGGCACGACGTTGGCCAGCGGCAGGCGTGTTTCGTTCCGCAGCAGGAAGCTGGGGTAATAATTGTGGGCGTGCACCTGGTCGAGGTAACCGAAGAAATAATCGAAGCCCTGGCGGTTCGGCACGCCCGTGCCGCCTTCTTGCCCCAGGCCCCATTTACCCACCAGGCCGGTCGCGTATCCCGCCTGTTTGAGCACCTCGGCCACGGTCACATCTTCGGGCCGCAAATCGTGCCTGGCATTGCCGCGGATGTACGCGTGGCCGGTGTGTAAGCCGGTCATGAGCACGGCCCGCGACGGTGCGCACACGGTTGAGCCGGCATAGAAATGGGTGAACCGCATTCCCTCGGCGGCCATGCGGTCGAGGTGGGGCGTTTGGATCTGCCGCTGACCGTAGCAGCCCAAGTCGCCATAGCCCAAATCGTCGGCCAGGATGAAGATGATGTTGGGTCGATCCGGCTGGGGCTGGTTCTGCTGCGCTTGAGCTTGGGCTGAGCGCGATCCAGGAGCCAGTCCAACGACCATCGCCACCAGCAGGAGGGCCGGTTGTAGATTGCCGCGCGGCCGGCCGGATGGTCTCATGGACATCGCACCCTCCTGGGAAACCGTTGGTGCAGCGCGGTAGACTTGATCGCCAGTCACTAAAACTGGTCGACGTCCAGTTCGCCCAGCCGGGCTTTGGTGGTCAGGCTGCGGTTGCCGCGGAGCACCTGCAAGTGGACTTCGTCGCCGGGCCGCTTCTTGGAAATCATCGCCAGCAAACCGTCGAAGTCCGGGACCGGCAGGTCGTCGACGCGGGTGATCACGTCCTGCGTTTCCAACTCGGCGATCGCCGCGGCGGAGCCGGGCTGAACGAATTCGATCTTGCAGCCCTTTTCATGCGCCACTCCCGCCACGCCCAGAAAGGCGCCCCGGCGGCGATCGATCCTGGTTTGCGGCAAGGCCTGCGCCAAGATCGCCTCGCCCGCGTCGCTCGTGTCCGTGCAGTAGAGCTTCAACGTATTCAGGCCTCTCAACTCCTTGAGGTGCACGATGCCGGCGTCGCTGAACGCGTTGCCATACAAGAGCAGCCGCTGAGTGCCGGTTAACGGCTTGAGATGCGCCAAATCCTCGTCGCCGCCCCTCCAGGTCTTCCCCAAAATCACCTCGGCGATCACCACCTCGTCGCCGTCTTGATCCACCTCGTACACGGTGCCGCCTAACTGCTCAATGGCCGCAATCGCCAGCCGCTGGACCTCGAGCTTCCGGCCGCTCAAGGCGGCGGCAGCGCGGCCGGCCGTCCACCGATCCCTCGAACCTGCCAGGTCGCTTAGCGCCGTCTGCGCCGCCTGGGCGATCGCCGGCTCCGTCGAGCGGCAAAGGTCCTTCAACACGCCGATGGCCTGCCGCGTTACTTCAGGCTGCCCACCATCGGCCGCCTGGGCCAGTGGAGCGACAGCATCCAGGCCCGCCTTGCGAAGCCTGCGCGCGGCGGCCCGCCGGACCGCGAACCGGTTGGCGTCCAAGTCCGAAATCCATTGCTCGACCCGTTGCTCGTCTGCCGTTCGAGGCGAGTCGCCGCCAGGCCGGGCGTTGCCGGCCGGAGCCGGCGCCGGCGCCGCTGGACCGGCCGGCGAATTAGCAGCCCCGTAGGCCAGGCCCGCTTCGACGACCATCGCCAGTAGAATCAGTTCCGCTCGCATCAAGGCCTGCCTGCTCTCCATCCGGCTGTCCTGGCTGAAAAGGGCGATCTTACTGGGCTTTTCCCGGCACGAGATGACAGGCTGGAAGCCTATCCCACGGCACGAGACAGGCTGGAAGCCTATCCTACTGGGACGACAGGCTGGAAGCCTATCCTACGCCCACACCAATAGTCTACTTCCATGGGCGCCGGCGAGAAAGCAGCAACAAGCACAAAACGTCGGCCGACTACCAGCGGCCGGCACGGGCCTCGGCCTCGATCGCCTCGATTTTGGCCAGCCGCCGCTGGTGCCGCTCCGCCCCGGAAAACGTGGCGGCCAGAAAAGCCCTCACGATCTCGGCCGCCAGCTCCGGTCCAATCACTCGAGCCCCCACGCACAGCACGTTCAACGAGTCGTCCTCGACCCCTTGCCGGGCGCTGAACGTATCATGGCACAGGGCCGCCCGAATCCCTGGAATCTTGCTGGCTGCCACCGAAGCTCCGACACCACTGCCGCAGACGAGCAACCCCCGCTGGGCCCGGCCCTCCAGAATCGCCTCGGCGACCAGCCGCGCGAAATCGGGATAGTCCGAGGGCCTATCGTCGTATGCGCCGCAATCGAGCAGGCTGTGCCCGGCCCGTTCGATCTCGCGGGCCAGCCGCGCCTTGAGCGGAAAACCGGCGTGATCGCACCCCAGGGCAATGATCAATCGTTCTTGGACAATCGGGTTCAAGCAGCGGCCCTGCGGACTTCTTCGCGGATGCGGTACAGGATGGCGGACAGGCCCCGCATGCGGACCATGCCCAGCGTCTCGGCCAGACCCAGGCGGCTGAGCAGGTCGGGCTGGGCGCAGAGCACTTCGGCCGGGGCGGCGCCGGTGAAGGCATCGACCAGGATGGCGACAAAACCCTTGACGGTGGGCGCCTCGGGCGCAACGTCGCCATCGACGCGGACCTTGCCCTCCTCGACGCTCACCCACAGGTAAACGGGCGTCTGGCACTCGTGGATGCGGTGCAGGCCGGCATCGCGCTGGGCCTTCAGCTCCGGCGACAGCTCCGGAAGCGACTCGGCAAAGTCGAGCAGCAGCTCCAGCCGCTCGCGCGGCTCCAGGTCGGCGAACTCCTCGACGATCTCGTCCAGCCGCGCCGGAGGTTGGGCCGCCAGGTCGATCACGATTGGTGCACCTCCTCGCGCTCGGCTCGGCGCTCCTGGGGCCGCTGGGCCGCTTGCCGGCCGCCGGGGCCTTTTTCAATGGGCGCGGCGACCAGGTTGCCCCACTCCGTCCACGAACCGTCGTAGTTCTTGACGTGTTTGAAGCCCAGCAGGTACGTCAGCACGAACCAGGTCAGGCTCGACCGCTCGCCGATCCGGCAGTAGGCGATCACCCGGTTGCGGCGGCCCAGGCCGGCGTCTTTCAAAAAAATCTTCTCCAGCTCCTTGCGCGACTTGAAGGTGCCGTCGTCATGGACGGCCCACGACCAGGGGACGTTGGCGGCTCCGGGGATGTGCCCGGCCCGCAGCGCGCCCTCCTGCGGATAATCGGGCATGTGCAGCAGCTCGCCGGTGTACTCGCCCGGACTGCGGACGTCGATCAGCGGCCGGGCGGCCTTCAAGTGCTTGAACACTTCGTCGCGAAACGCGCGGACCGCCGGGTCGGGCTCGCCGGCCTGGTATTGACCAGGCGGATACTTCGGCTCCGGCTCGCGCGACAGCTCGCGGCCGTCCATTTCCCAGCGCTTGCGGCCGCCGTTCATGATCCGGCAGTCCGCATGGCGGAACAGCTTGAACGTCCAGAAGGCATAGCAGGCCCACCAGTTGTTCTTATCGCCGTAGAAGACCACCGTGGTATCGTTCGAAATACCCTTCGACGCGCATAACTGCGCGAACCGCTCGCGGTCGATGTAGTCGCGGCGGACGGCGTCCTGCAGGTCGGTCGTCCAATCGACGTGCACGGCGCCGGGTATGTGCCCCTGCATGTAGAGCAGGATGTCCTCGTTCGATTCCACCACGCGGACGCCGGGGTCGCGGCGGTGCTCGTCGACCCATTGAGTGCTGACCAGCACTTCAGGATGAACGTAATCGGCCATTGGTTGGTACTCCTCGTTGTGTCCAGCGGCTCAACGGGGATTATACCAAATCAGGCTGCCGGGATTCGAGCTACCTGCAGGACGGCCTTCCCAGGCCGTTTCGATCCAGACGGGGCAAGGAAGCCCGCCCTACAACCCTAGCCAAGCCAGCGCCGAGTACAGAATCCAGACCACGATCATCACGACGGCCAACAAGGCGCCCACGCCCATCACAAACCAGGGAGAATCCCAGAGGCTTTTGGACTTCGTCTTGTGGCCGCCGGAGGCCCGCATCCGTCCCGACCCCGAGGGGCCGACCAGCGGGCTGGGACCGGACGACGTCGGGGGTGCCGGAGGCAGGTCCGAGAGCAGGTCATCCAAATGACTGGCGGCCGTCGACAGGGGCGTTTCGGCCGGCTTGGGCGGCCCGGAGGGCGCGGTCGAATCGCTCGCCAGCTTGGCAGGCGGCTGCCCCGCGGCGGGTGTGCTGCCAGGCCTGGCGAGGGGTTTGGCTTGCCCGGGGGCGTCCGAAGGGCTCTTGCGACGTGCCGGTGCAGCCGGCGCGGTAGTCGTGGTCATGGGAGTCGCCGTGGCGGGGGCCGCCGGCTGGGCCGTTCGTTTGACTTCCTCTTCGAGCGGAGCCAGCGTCAGTTCTTCTTCCTTCCTGGCCCGGCCCGTACGCTGCCGGCTCAGCCGGTCGCGGTACATTTGGATCCAGTGCTCCAGGGTCCGGCTGACCTCGGCGGCCGATTGGTAGCGGGCGTCGGGAGATTTCGCCGTCATGCGCCGGAAGATCGCCACCAGCTCGGCCGGCGCATCGGGCCGCTTCTGGTAAATGCTCGGCGGCTCCTGCGTCTGGTGCATGAAGACCCGCTGGGCCAGCGAGCCGGTCGGGAAGGGGGGCAACCCGGTCAGGGCGAAGTAGAGCGTGCAGCCCAGGCCGTAGATGTCGGCCCTGGCGTCGACCATGTGGCTGTTGACCGCTTGCTCCGGCGCGAGGTAGTCGACCGTGCCCAGCATCTTTTCGTCGTGCTCATTGGTCAACGAAGCCTCGACTTCGTCCGCGAAACGGGCCAGCCCCAGGTCGAGCACTTTGACCGTGCCCTTGGAGTCGATCAGCAGGTTGGCCGGCTTCATGTCGCGGTGGATCAGCCCCGCCTCGTGGGCATGAGCCAGCCCTTCGGCCGCCTGGCGGATAGTTTCGGCGGCCGTGGCAAAATCGAGCGGGCCGTCGCTTTCGACCATCTGCTTCAGGTCGCGCCCGTCGACGTACTCCATCACCAGGTAATGCACGTCCTCCTCGTTATCGACGTCGAAGGCCCGCACGATATTGGGATGATCGAGCGCCGCCACGGCCCGGGCCTCGCGATGGAAGCGCGCCAAGTACGAGGTGTCGTGAACGCGGTGCTGAGGTAGGACTTTGACCGCTACCCGCCGTCGCATGAGCACGTGCTCCGCCAGGAACACGCTACTCATGCCCCCCGTGCCCAGGTGGTCCAGCAGCTTGTACTTGCCGACAAAGAATCCCTTGTGCCGGCCTTGCAGCAGCCGCTCGCTTTGCCACGGCGTCAGCAGACCGGCCTCGGTGAGCCGCGAAGAGACGACCCGGCTGTCGACGGCCTCGGGGCCGCTGTCGCGCTCGAGGTCCGAGATTACGCTCTCGAGCCTGCTGCGGTCGACCAGCCCGCTGCGCTCGACTACGTCGAGGAATGTACTGACAGTAAGTTGGGTCATGCCGAACCGACGACCTGGTGGCCCCAAGACGTCCGCGGTGGCCTGCAAGAAACGCCGGCGAAACGCTCCAGCGGTCGGCTTGGATCGCCCGCTATTGTAGCACCGAACCAACGTGCGCGAAGGAGCAAGTCTGCACTCGCGATCGGCCCTCGACAGCCCGTGTCGAGACTGTCTTGAACTGGGCCGGCCAGGCCGAGTTTACGGCCTTACGCCTCGCCTGGCGTCTACCAATCTGTTGTGCCAGCCGTTGGACCGCGCCAGGCGAGGACATTCTAACAGGCGAAGGACTCGGCTCGGTTTTCGAGACCGCCGAGGATTTCACGAGCCAACTGCATCGAGTCGGGCAGCAGGCTGGTTCGCCGGTAACGTTCAGTTTCGCTCCAGGTAGCACGGACGGCTGCCGCCCGCCTGGCGACCTCGTCGGGAGAAGGCCAGTTGGACGGCGTCATCCGCCTTCGCATTGATTTCATGGCAGTCGCACTCCTTTTCAATTGCCCTGTCGAGTTTTTCGGTTTCATCGAATGGAACAACCGAGTGAGCAACTGGCGTGCCATTCGGGGGCAAACTGCATCTGGATTTGCTAGTTCTTAGTTCCTGGCTCCTGGTTCCGGCACAGCAACCAGCAACTAGCAACGACCAACTACCCGCCAACCAGCGTGCACCTGGCCAAGGGCGAATCAAACTGAGTGCGGGGCGTACGATAATTGAACATCACATCGCTGCAGCTTTTGGATGGTGCATGCGCCCGCCCAGCCCGCGAGCCAGCCGCTGCATCCCTTCGCCGGTCGACACCCGTGGCTCGTAGCCGAAATCGTTGCGGGCTCGGCCGATGCCGAAATAGTGCGACTTGCCGAGCTGGGCCGCCAGGAAGCGAGTCATCGGCGGTTCTGACTTGATCCGCGCCGCGGCATAGGCCGCCTCCATTGCCGCGCCGACCGCCCAGGCCGCCGCCAGCGGTATCGAACGCTCCACCGGTGGCAGTCCCGCGAGCGCCAGCAGCTCGTCGATCCATTGCCAGCAGTTCACCGGCTCGCCTTGGCTGAGGAAGTAGGCTCGCCCACCCACGGGTGAGCCCGCCGTCAGCGCATCGGCCGCCTGCAGGTGTGCCGCGGCCGCATTCTCCACGTAGGTCGTGTCGACCAGGTTGGAGCCGTCGCCCACCCGCCGCAGTCGCCCGGCCCGCGCCCGCGCGAGCAACCGCGGCACGAGGTGCCCGTCGCGCGGTCCCCAAATCAGATGGGGCCGCAGCGCGCACGTCAGCAACTCCGTGTCGTCGTTTGCGGCCAGCACCTCCTGCTCGGCCAGTGCCTTGGTGTGCGGATAATGACACAGCCAGCGGCGCGCGTAGGGAGCACTTTCGTCGACGCCGCACTGATCGCCGCCGTCGAACGTGACACTGGGACTGCTGGTATAGACCAGCCTGCCGACCGAGTGCCGGCGGCAGGCCTCGATCACGTTGCGCGTGCCGACCGTATTGATGCCGTAATAATGCCGCCAGGGTCCCCAGATGCCGGCCACTCCGGCCACGTGAAACACCACGTCGACTCCCTGGCACGCCCGCTGGGTCGCATCGGCGTTGCGCAGGTCGGCCAGCACGGTGGACACGCCCAGCGCATCAAGCTCGGCGTGGCGGCGGCGGCATAGCGCCCGAACGCGGTCGCCTCGCGCCAAGAGCTGCTCGACCACGTAGCGGCCCAGGAAGCCGTTCGCGCCGGTCACCAGGTACTGCGTCATGAGAGCTGCCTGGCGGCCCACCTGGCCAGTTTCTCGCGGAATATCTTGGCATTGTGCCGCACGTCGACGGGAAACGAGCGGTGCAGGAGGTAGTCGTCGATCGAGCTGGTGAGCGGATTGTCAGAGCCGATCGATCGCAGCTCGTCGAGTAATTGCCGCCTGGCCGCTCGGCGGGGAAACTTGCCGGGCCAGGGCTCGCAGATCATGACCGGCCGCTGCGAGCCCAGCGGGCCGATGCCGACCAGGGCCGAGCGGAAAACGGCTGGGTGATTGTTGAAGATCGCCTCGCAGCACTCGGTGTACATCGGCCCTGCAGCCGAGAGCACACGCTGCGACAGCCGCCCGCAGTACCAGAAGCGTCCCTGCTCGTCCAGGTAGCCGACGTCGCCCATGCGGTGCCAGAATTCCGGGCCATCGCCGATCTTGGCCAGCGCATTGGCTTCGACGCGGGTCACATAGCGGTTGGTGACGACCGGCCCTCGCACGATCAACTCGCCGATCGAGCCCGCCGGCAACTCGCGAACGCCCAAAGTAGCAGGCATCCCGGACTTCGGCGAGCTCAGTCGAGCCGCGCGCCCGGATGTGCCGTCCGCCACAGTAGCAGGCACACTCCGTGTGCCGTCGGCCGCCAGCGGCCCCTCGACCGCCTCGATCACCTTCCACTCGATGCCGGGGAACCTCCGCCCCACGCAGACGCCTGCTCCCCGCGCCGTGAGGGCCGCCGTTTTATTCAACACCTCGCTGGCCGAAATGGATGCCACCGGCAAGGCCTCCGTGGCGCCGTAGGGCGTGTGGACCTCTCCGCCGGGCGCGATACAGCCCTTGATTCCCGCCAGGACGCGGGCCGTCACGGGCGCGCCGGCCGACATGACCCGCCCTAGCGACGGCATGCGAACGTCATGCTTCGCGCAGTGTTGGCCCACGCGATCCCAGACGGCCGGCGAACCGAACGATTGCGTCACTTTCCAATCGCGCACGGCCGACACGATGCGGGCCGGATCGACTCGCGCCGGCCGCGAGGCGTCCATGTCCGGAATGACCGTCGTGACCCCCATGGCGCAGTTGAACAACCCGAACAAGGGAAAGCAGGCCAGGTCGACCTCGCCCGGCGCTATCTGGTAATAATCGCGGATCTCATCCACTTGCCGATCGAAATTGCCGTGCGAGTAGAGCACCCCTTTGGGCGGCCCCGTGCTGCCCGAGGTAAAGATGATGGCCGCCGGGTCACCCGCCCGAGTGGCCGCCAGCTCGCCACCGCTCCATGGCCGCCGCACCAGCGACGTCAGCGTCGGCTCGCGTCCCAGCCAATGCCTGGCGACAACGACGTGGATCCGGGCCTCGCGGAAGCGGCTCCGCAGCAGCTTGCGCACCAGGTGGGCCATCGGAATCGCGACAAAGCCTTCGGGCCTCGCTTCGTCCAAGCAGTCGACGAGGCTTCTGCGGCCCATGCCCGGGTCGATCAGGATCGCAACCGCGCCGGCCTTGAACAGCGCGAAGACCAGCGCCACGAACTCGATGCCGGGCTTGACCAGCAGGGCCATCCGCGTGCCTGGCACCACGCCCAGTTTCCGCAAACCTCGGGCGGCCCGATCGCTGTACTGGTCCAGCTCCTTGAACGTGATCGACTCATAGCCGCGGCCGCGCGGGGCCACCACCGCCAGGCTGTCCGGCCTGGTCTTCGCCATGGCCGCCAGGCGGGCCGCGACATTGACAATCTGCCCCACTTCGGCCGCGGGTGCCATTGGCTTTTCAGTTGCAAGTCGATTCATGCGAAATCCCGCTGCGCCCAGCGGCACCGTGCCCTGTGCCGCATAGTAGCAGGCACACTCCGTGTGCCTCTGCCTTCTGCCTTCTGACTTCTGCCTTCCCCTTACTCCCGGCCCTCCAAGGCGCCTGCCAGGTACTCGAGAACCAGCCGCCCGACGTCCACGTCCAGGGCCCGCGACAGCGCCTGCCAGCCGGGCACGGCATTCACTTCGATCGCGTACAACGTGCCGTCGCGCCCGGGCAGCAGGTCGACGCCCGCCAGCGGCGCCCCCACCGCCGCCGCGGCGCGGTGCGCCATCTCGACCAGCTCGGCCGACAATTCCAGCGGCTCGGCCTTGGCCCCCCGGCTGACGTTCGTCCGCCAGTCGAGCAGGTTGCGCCGCCGCACGCCCAGCACCCGTTGGCCGATGACCAGCAATCGCAGGTCAAAGCCTTCGTGCGCCACGAACTCTTGAAGGTACAGCACGGCGCCCAACTGTTCGAGCAGCTTGAAGGTCCGCAACGCCAAGGCCTCGTCGGTCAACCGGGCAATGCCGCGGCCTTCGGAGCCGAACAGCGGCTTGAGCACGACGTCGCCCCCCAGCTCGGCGAAACCGGCCATGGCCGCCTCGGCCGTCTGGCACACGACCGTGCGGGGGATGGCCAGTCCGGCTTCGGCCAGCCGGGCCGAGGCCAGGAACTTGTCGACCGCCGCCTCCACCGCGCGGGCCGGGTTGACCACCAGCGTGCCGGCCGCCTCCACGCGAGCCAAGGCGTCCATGCGAAACACCACTTGTTCCAACGAGCCGGGGGGCATCGTGCGCACCAGCACCGCGTCGAAGTCCGCGAGCGCCGCCTGGGCACTGGCGACGACGGCCGTGGCAGCCTCACCGAACCGCGACGAGAGTGTCGAGCTCAAGTCGCGGAACGTCAGGGGGACCAGCTCATGGGCTCCGGCCGCAGCGCGCTTCAGATCGTTGAGATACCAGCTCCGCGGAGATCCGAGCACGGCCAGTCGCATCCGGCGGGTACCCAACTCAGCCGCTCCCTCCGCCCCCGAACGAGCGCTCGAGCACGCCGCGTTCGATCCGGCCGAAGCGCTGCGAAAGGCCCGTGTCCAGGTTGACAAACGTCACCACCGCCGGGCTGAACAAGAGCGGGTCGATCTGGTAAAAGTCGCCGTCGTACCGCTCGAAGATGCTGGCGAACGGCTCGCCGTGATCGGCCGAGGCGGAGCTGGGCACTCTCGGGCCGATTTCCGCCAGGCTGGCGTCGTCGCCGCGCACCCAGAGCACCACCTGGCCGCCGTACAGGATGGCGTCGTTCGTGCGGCCGATGGCCGTGATGTCGTCGGCGGCCACCGGGGGCAACGGCGCGATGCCCCAGCCGCTCTCGACACGCGCCAGGTCGAAGCCCAGCTCGTGCAGCTTGTGCAAGGCGGTCTCGACCGAGCGGGCCACCACCTGCAGCGTGCCGGCCTGGCTGGCCGTGCGGGCGGCGAGCAGGGTCAGGTCCCCGACGCGGACACGGCATTGGGCGGCCAGTTCTTCAAAGACCTCGGCTGGCGGCCGTTGCGACGTCTCCAGCACGCCGACCACGCGGTCCGATTGTTCGCGAAAGCCGATCTGGTCGAAGAGGTCTTCGCTGCCCGCGGCGGCCCGCATCGGTCCGGAGCCCATGGCAAAGAACTTGTCCCGCGCGATCCGCCAACCCGCATACTGCGACGCCAGGCAGGCGGCCACGGGGTGGTCGGTGTGCACGGCCACGGCGGGACCACTGCCGACCTCCGTGGGGCAAGGCACCAGGCTGACTTCGCCCAGAGTGGCCATGCAAATCCGGGCCAGCTCCAGGCCGGCGCTCAATCCACCGCGCGACTCGACCCCCATATCCACGAGCCTGCCCCCGCCGACGTGGACCAGCTCGGCGCGCAGCTCATGGCTGTGGACGATCAACAGTTCGGCGCTGGCGGCGGCCCGCTGATTGAGCTGCATCCGCGGTGCTGACTTCTGGCTTCTGGGTGGTTTCGTTGCCGTCCGTTCAGCCCATCATTGCGTTTCGGCTTCCGGCACGCAACTATGCCCATCGTAGCTTGCCCGGGAGACGGGCCAGGAAGCAGCCACGAAGCCTGCCCTACCGCTGCTTGAAGGACGCCGCGCTTGCCGGCCGCGGAAGGCGGACAAAGCACAGTCGTCCACCGCCTCGCGGAGCACGCGTTTCGACTACTTGCGCGTCGTCGTCGGTGGACGGCCCGCCGCGGCCGTGCCCGGCGTCTGGCCTGTCACTTGCTCCTGTGCCCCGGCGGCCTGCTGTGCCTGAATTGTGGATCGTCTGGCCCGACTCGCTCCGGCACGTGCCTCCGCGGTCTGCTGCAAGGCCGACTTCACGGCCAGTTGCTCTGCCAGCGCCGCAAACTGTTCGCGGTCCTTGGCCTCGACGTTCGTCAGGCGGGCCGCCATGGTTTGCATGCCGGGGTGGTTTCCCTCGGCCGCGCGGCTCAGGCTGGCCAGGAAGGCCGTGGTCTCGCGAAAGTTATGGTCGGCCGCGGCACCCACCAACGGCTGGAACGTCTTGGCCAGCACTTCGACGCCGGCGTGCTCCAACTGCAGAAAGGCGTCCAGCCGGCAGCTCACGTGGAAGCGGCCGCTCGTCTCGCGGCGATATCCGGTCCGCAGCACCAGCAGGCACCTTCCGCGCACAGGCCTGGTGAAGATAGGCCCTTCGTACGAGCCTTCGGCATACAGCAGGTGGACATCGTGGCTGCGGTAAAGGTACTCGACCCGTCCCAGCGTGCCGGAGCCGTCGTTGGCTTGAAACGTGTTCTCACCCGTTCGGCTCAGCGCCACCTGGCTGATCCCCAGCACCTCCCAGATGTTGACGATCAGGTCGGGGTGCTCGACCAGAAACAAGTACAACGACGGATCGCAGTCGATGACCTGGGACGGCAGCCGCCGATAAATGGTCGTCGACGCCAGCACCGACGACACTTTCGCGCGCGCCTCCCGGTTCAGCCTCGCATAAGGGATCGAGCGCACTGCGTCGGCGCGGGCCTGCCGGCTGCTGCTCGCCTTCGCCGTTGTCTGGGCCTCCGCCTCGGCGGCGACGACGCCGCTCGGCAGCAACACGGCGATTGCCAGCCACAGCTTGCCGGCAACGTCCGGAAGCCTCGGCTTGTCGGACCAGCGACGCGCCCTTGCCTTGAAGACGTGCGACATGCTCCCCCCTCGGAACGAACGCTTAGGCCGGCCACGCCCGCTGCGGCAGGCTATGCCGGTCCTACTGGTAATTCGGCTGCCGGCGGCGGGTGAGGCCAGCGAAATTTTGCGGCCTTGCGAACGGCTTTTCCGTTCTTCCTCCGCTGCCCAAATTGCCGGCACCCACCGCCAGAATCCCCCCCTCCCCGCCCGAGGTAGGAGCCTTCCCAGGCCGTCGGAGCCGGGCCAGCGAGCCCGTCGTCCTATTGATCCCTCGAAGCAGGTCGCAAGACTCGCCGGAGTCTGGAGCGGGACGTAGTGCGCGAGGGCGCACAAAAGATAGGTAGGATGGCCTTCCCAGGCCGTCAGAGCCGGGCTAGGAAGCGGCTAGGAAGCCCGTCGTCCTGAGCAGTAGCAGGACTCGCCAGGGTTCTGGGTGGGGTAGCGGACTCGCAGGTAGGATTGCCTTCCCGGGCCGTCGGCGCGGGCTACCAAGTCCGTCGTCGAAGTCGCAGGGACTCGCTGGAGTTCCGGCGTGCGGTCACGTGGTTGCAAAGTAGCGTGCTGTGGGTATTCGTCTCGCCCTATCGCCTCCTCGCCTCATCGTCCCCCCTCCCCCCTTGTCACCTTGTCACCTTGTCGCCTCGTCGGCTTCCCGCCCCTTTCCCGCCACTCTTCCCTCCACCGCCTCGACCCTCTTGGCGGTCACATGCCGAGCGCGGTGCTCGGGCAGGTAGCCCAATGTGCCGGTGATGCCGACCTCGCGGTTCAAGTACGGTCGCAGGTTGAGCCCCGGCGCGGGCGAGACGTAATAGAGCACCTCGCCGGCTTCATTCAAAAGCGCGAACTGCGGTGCGCTCGGCTGCCGCGAGACGACCTGCGTCAGCCTGCCATGGCCATCGTAGCGCGGATCGGGCCTGCTCGGAGCGGCTGCATCGACCCCGTTGGCGGTCTCGATCAGTGGCTGATCGCGCTCATCGGTCTCGGCGCGAAGTCCCATCACGGTTTCGTAGCGCTCGCGCAGCTCGGCAAACTGGTCGATCTTGCGGAGCATCCGGCGGGCGCGGCCCCGCTCCAACGCCGTTCGCGACCGCTCGAGCAGCGCCTCGGCCCGCTGGCGAACGTTGTCGAAATCCCAAGCGGTCGGCTCCTCGGCCACAATGGCCGACACCGCCAGGTCGATGTCTTCCAGTTCGTCCTTCAGGCCGGCAGGTCCTTTCGATCGTGGCGCGACGCGCGGCCGGGGGTCGCCCTGCTCGGGCCGGTCGCCGGCGCGGAGCTTCGGGCCGTCGGCCGTCGGCTCATCTTCCGCCGCTTTGGACCAGCGGCCGGCCGGCTCTGCTTCTTCTCCATCGGCGGCATCTTCCGGCAATGGCTCGTCGTCGTCCAAGGGTTCGTCGTGGTCCAATGGCTCGTCGTAGTCCACCGGCAGCAGCCCGGCAGCGCCGCTGTCGTCGTCGCCGGCCGCGTCGTCCTCGTCCTCGGCTTGCCAGTCGTCGTCGGGCTCGCCGGCAGCCCCATCATCATCGTCGGCCGCCGCAGTGTCGCCGGCTTCTTCAGGTTCGAAGCCGTGCTTGGCGATCAGCAGGTTATTGCGGGGTCCGGGCCGGCGGCGAGGTTTTTCAAGTTCGCGGTCTACGAACCTGCCCGACACCCAGCGGAATTCCCCGGCTGGCGGCGCGATTTTGTACCAGGTTTGGGCGGCCGCTCCGGTATGGAACGGCCGCGCTTCGAGCAGCGTTACCTTTTCGCCCCGGTCGAGCCTGACTTGGATCACGTCGCGGGTATCGCTGAACGCGCTGCCCACGCGGGCCACCACTCGGTCGCCCGCCACGACGGCCGTGCCGTCGTCTCCCGCTTCCAAAAACTCGGCCGAGACCCAACTGAAGCTTCCTTCGGGAGGTCGGATGGCATACCAGCCGCCCGGGTCGTGCCGGTAGACTTCGACCGCTTCGCCCCGGCCCAGCTTGAGCGCCGGATAGTACTTCTCTCCCGGACCGCTGCGGACGTCCACCTCGTCGGCCGTGATGTACGCCTTGTACGGAAACTGGTCATCGACCCCTTGGGCGGCCGACTGCCAGCAAGCCAGCGCCAGAACCAGGCTGGCGGCCGGCCAGGCTCGAAAGGCGGCAAGCTGGGTAAAGTGGCCGCGCGGGCGCGCGGCGATCGTCACGCGCGGGGGCATACAGCCTCCTGGGCGAACAGATAACTCGCTAGCGAAGGGAAAGGTCGGAAGCGGCCTTGTATCCGAATCGATTCACCCCCTCAAGATCACTTTAATGTGCCACTGCTTGCCGTGTGCCACTGCTTGGAGTGACCGCCGTGGCGGTCGTGAGAAGCAGTGCTGGTCCGAACTTGGATAGGATTCAAGCAGTCGCACCAGGCCACTCGGTCCGCCGAAGGCGGAGCAGTTCCAGTCGGCGGCGGACGGCACACGGAGTGTGCCTGCTGCTAAACGCAGCGCCCCTACCAGCGGGGACGCGCGACCGATAAAATCGGCGGTTTCGCCTCCAGGAGCTTTTGGCCTCTCTATGCCTCGCTATAACCCGGCTGTGATCGAGCCCAAGTGGCAGCGGTTCTGGGAACAAAACCGCACGTTTGCCACGCCGCGCCTGCCAAGAGGCGAAAAGCTCTATGTGCTCGACATGTTTCCCTACCCCAGCGGCGATGGGCTGCACGTCGGCCATCCCGAAGGATACACGGCCACCGATATCTATTGCCGCTACCAGCGGATGCGGGGCAAGACCGTCATGCACCCGATGGGCTGGGACGCCTTCGGACTGCCCGCCGAACAACATGCCATCAAGACCGGCACTCCGCCCCGCGTCACCACCGAAAAAAATATCGCCAACTTCCGCCGCCAGTTGAAGATGCTCGGCTTCAGCTACGATTGGGACCGCGAGCTGAGCACCACCGATCCCGAATACTTCCGCTGGACGCAGTGGATCTTCCTCCAGTTGTTCGATACCTGGTACGACCACGCCAGCCAGCACGGACGGCCGATCGCCGAGCTGCCGATTCCCCCCGACGTCCACGCCGAAGGTCAGGACGCAGTGCGGCGGTACCGCGACGAACACCGGCTCGCCTACCAGCTCGAAGCGCCGGTCAACTGGTGCCCGGCCCTGGGCACCGTGCTGGCCAACGAGGAAGTCAAGGATGGCCGCAGCGAGCGGGGCGGCCACGAGGTGGTCCGCATCCCGCTGCGGCAATGGATGCTGCGGATCACTGCTTATGCCGAGCGGTTGGAACAAGACCTGGAAGGCCTCCAGTGGTCGGAGGGAATCAAAGCACTCCAGCGCAACTGGATCGGCCGCAGCACCGGGGCCGAGGTCGATTTCTTTATCGGCCCGCCCCTGGGCAGCGCCACCGGGCAACCACCGCCGGCGGAGGCGGTCGCGGCCTGGCGGCGAATGCGGGCCGAGAAAAAGTATCCGGCCAAACCGGGCCGCGACGTGTTGCGGATTTACACCACCCGCCCCGATACGCTGTTCGGCGCTACGTACATGGTGCTCGCTCCGGAACACCCGGAAGTCGAACGCTTGACCACGCCCGGACAGAAAGAGCAGGTGGCCGCCTACCAATCGCGGGCGGCCACCAAGAGCGACCTGGACCGCACCGATCTGGCCAAGGAAAAAACGGGTGTGTTCACCGGCTCGTACGCGATCAATCCCGTCAATGACGAAGCGGTGCCGATCTGGGTGGCCGACTACGTGCTCATGGGCTACGGCACGGGAGCCATCATGGCGGTGCCGGCCCACGACACCCGCGATTTCGAGTTCGCCGTGGCTTACGGCCTGCCGATCCGCGCCGTGGTCGACCCGGAGCAGGACGCGGGCGACATCGCGCGCGGCGACGTGCTGGCTGGACGGGCGGCCTTCACCGGCGAGGGGCGGGCGATCAACTCGGGCCGGTACGATGGTCTGCCGACGGGCGAGTTCAAACAGCGGATCACGGCCGACCTGGCGCAGCAGGGATTGGGCCGCGAAGCGGTCAACTACAAGCTGCGCGACTGGCTGTTCAGCCGGCAGCATTTCTGGGGCGAGCCGTTCCCGATCCTGCACGAGCTCGACGCTCAGGGCAGGCCGACCGGCCTGGTCCGCCCGGTCGAGGAAGACCGCCTGCCGGTCGAGCTGCCCGAGATGCTGGGTTTCAAGCCGCATGGCCGCCCCGATCCTCCCTTGGAGCAAGCGCCTGCCGACTGGCTCTACCCGGTGATCGACGGCGTCAAGTACAAGCGCGAGACGAACTCGATGCCGCAGTGGGCCGGCTCGTGCTGGTATTACCTGCGGTTTCTCGACCCGCGGAACCAGGAGCGGCTGGTCGATCCGGCGGTGGAGCGGGCCTGGATGCCGGTCGACCTCTACGTCGGCGGGGCCGAGCACGCGGTGTTGCACCTGCTCTACGCCCGCTTCTGGCACAAGGTGCTGTTCGACCGCGGCCTGGTGAGCACGCCCGAACCGTTCCAGAGGCTGGTGAACCAGGGGATGATCCTGGGCGAGGTCGAAGTCACCGGATATCGCCGCGCCGATGGCTCGTGGGTCAGCGCCTCGGAAGTGGTGCTCGATGCCCAGGGCAAGCCGGTGCTCAAGCGCGGCGGCGAGCAGGTGTCGAGTGTTCGAGTCGCGGTGGCCGATGCCCAGAAGCAGGGCGAGAGCTTCGTGCTCGCCGCGCAGCCGGAGATCAGGCTCGACAGCCGGGCCCACAAGATGTCCAAGAGCCGCGGCAACGTGGTCAACCCCGACTCGGTCGTGGCCGAGTATGGGGCCGACTCGTTGCGGCTGTACGAGATGTTCATGGGGCCCCTGGAAGCCACCAAGCCCTGGAGCATGGAGGGAGTCAGCGGGGTCCGCGGCTTTTTGGACCGCGCCTGGCGGATGATCACCACCGAGCGCAGCGAGGCGTTGGAGCTGAACGCGGCGGTCCGGGACATCCCCTGCACGGCCCAGCAGGCTCGCATCCTGCACAAAACCATCCAGGGCGTCACGCAGGACATCGAGAAGCTCTCGTTCAATACGGCCATCGCCAAGATGATGGAGTTCACCAACTTCTTTTTGAAGGAAGAGCAGCGGCCCAGGGAGGCGATGGAGAAGCTGGTGCTGATCCTGTCTCCGTTTGCTCCGCACCTGGCCGAGGAGCTGTGGAGGCTGCTGGGGCACGCCGATACGCTGGCCTACGAGCCGTGGCCCGCGTTCGACGAGTCGCTGATCCGCGAGGACACCGTCGAAGTGCCGGTGCAGGTCAACGGCAAGGTCCGCGGCCGCGTGAGCGTGCCGGTCGGCGCCGGCGCGGCCGAGTTGGAAGCGGCGGCCCGCGGCGACGCGCGGATCGCCGATCAGTTGGCCGGCAAGACGATCGTCAAGGTCATCGTGGTGCCGGGCCGCATGGTCAACTTCGTCGTCAAGTAGCCTGCCTGGTCAAGTAACTTCGTGGTCAAGTAGCCTGCCGCAGCTCGTCCAGCGCGGCGGCGAAGGCGCCGTAGGCGCCGGCGGTGAACAGTACAAAGCGGACCAGCTCCGGCCGGTCGTGTTCCAAGATGAACGACCGGGCCGTCGCCAGGGCGATGCGGCTCGCCTGGTCGATGGGAAAGCCATAGGCGCCGGCCGACAGCGCGGGCAGTGCCATGCTGCCGCAATCGTGCTGGCGCGCCAGCTCGAACGAGCGGCGGTAGGCGCCCGCCAGCAGGTCGGCCTCGCCTGATGCTCCGCCCCGCCAGACCGGGCCGACGGCATGGATCACGTAGCGGGCGGCCAGGTTGCCCGCCGCCGTGATCACCGCGGAGCCGGTCGGGCAGCCTCCCGGATACCGCCGGCCCGTCTCCGCCATGATGGCTGGTCCGCCGCGGGCATGGATCGCCCCGTCCACGCCGCCGCCGCCAGCCAGGCGGCTGTTGGCGGCGTTCACGATCGCATCGACCTCTTCCTCGGTAATGTCGCCCTGGTGCAGCTCGATCGCACTTTGGTTGATTTCCAGTCGCATGGCGATGGCGCCTGTCTTGCTGGTCCGTCCGGGGTTCCCGATGTACCCCCGTACCGCCCCTCCGGCCTCAAAACCGGCTTTATTCTAACACCCGGCCTGATGCGCATGCTAAACTTGTTGACTCCAAAAGTGCTCTCCCGCTGAGGCGCGTGATGATGCGGATGCTGGGTCGAACCGTGCTGGTTCTTGCGGTGCTTGTGGCGCCGCTCAGGGCGGCCGACATTTTTGTCAACAACGTCGGTGGCGACGACCTGTTCGATGGCAGCCAGGAAACCTCCGCGGGAAGCGGCGGCCCTGTCCGGTCGCTCCGCAAGGCCCTGCTGGTGGCCCGCTCCGGCGACCGCATCGTGTTGGCCAACACGGGCGAACCATACCGCGAGAGCATCAGTCTCTTGGCGGCCAACCATTGCGGCAACGCCATCGACACCTTTGTGATCGACGGCCGCGGGGCCACGCTCGACGGGTCCGTCAGCGTGCCGGAAGATGCCTGGGAGCATTTCAGCGAGCACGTGTTCCGCTTCCGTCCCCAGCGGTCGGCCTACCAGCAACTGTTTCTGGACGGCCGGCCGGCGCTGCGCCATCGCGTCGACAAAGCCAGCGGGCAGCGTCCCGACCTGGGGCCGCTCGAGTGGTACCTTCACGAGGGGCACATCTACTTCCGCGTCGAGCCCGGGCGGCTTCCCGCGCAATATCCGCTCACGTACGCTGGGATGCAGACTGGGATCACTTTGTATCACGTGCACGACGTGGCGATTGTGGACCTCGTCGTGCAGGGCTTTCAGCTCGACGGCATCAACGCGCACGACGGCGTCCGCGGTTGTTACCTGTCCGGGATCACCTGCCGCGGCAACGGCCGCAGCGGCGTGACCGTGGCCGGTTCGTCGCGCGTTCAGATGCAGGACTGCCTGCTGGGCGACAACGGCGAGTCACAGCTTCGGGTCGAAGGCCTGGCCATCGCCTCGCTGATCGACTGCGAGCTCTTGCCCAACACGGCTCCCGCCTTCGTCCGCCCCAGCGGCCGCCTCTTCATCGACGGCCGCCGGCAGGATTGACCCGGTCCCGTGTGCCACTGCTTGGAGTGGCCGCCCTGGCGGCCGCGAGAAGCAGTGATTGTCCGAAAGTTACCAAATTGGGAATCATAGAAGAACGTTTGCCATGTGGACCCCCTCGTTCGTTCGCCGAAAGCTCGTCAAGCACTACGACAATGGGGAAGCTCATTTTCTCACGTTTTCGTGTTACCACAGGTTGCCGCTGCTGTCGAAGGACCGGACCCGGCGGTGGTTTCTCGAAGCCTTGAACGAAGCGCGGGAGACTCACGGTTTTCATCTCTGGGGTTGGGTCATCATGCCTGAACATATTCACTTGCTCGTCTGGCCTCCTGCCTTGCCGATCGACGCTGATCCGGCATCTAGCAAGGGCAAAACTGCGGGGATTCTTGCGGACCTGAAACGCCCCGTGGCACAGAGGGCCATCTCGTATCTTGAGGAGCATGCGCCGGATTTTCTCCAACGGCTGACCGTTCGCAATCGCCACCGGACGTATCGGCGGTTCTGGCAAGCGGGATCCGGCTACGACGAGAACGTGAGCGACGCCGGAATCCTCCATGAAGTTGTTGCCTACATTCACAACAATCCAGTACGGCGTGGTCTGGTCGAGCGTGCCGAAGAGTGGCCCTGGTCGAGCGCATGCGACTGGTCGGGAGGGCCAACCCACTCGCTTTGCCTTGTCGATCGGTCGATCCCCCAAGTCCACCGCACTGTTTGACCTCCTGTGGTACTGCTTGAAGGCTGCTGGAGTTGCCATTTCCCGAAGGCAGACGACGTAGCGCCACCAGGACAAGCAGCCGCGAAGCACAGCTCGTCGCGAGTTGGGACGAACCGATCGGAGACCTTCTCGGCAACGCCATACGGCACTGCTTGACGAAGGCCGCAACACGGCCTTCGTCAAGCAGTGGCACCCGATCCCGCAGCGGCACCAGGGTGGGCAGTGGCAAAGTGCAAGTCGGATCGTTCGGCCTCCAGCTCGGCCTCCTTCAGCACCGTGGCGACTTCGCGGCGGCTGGTCAGATAAAAACAGACGCCGACCAACGCGATGGCAATCGTGATCGCCCGGTAACCGAGGGCAACCACCAGGCCTTGCCCTTCCGTCACCGCCGCGCCGCTGGCAATCCGCTGGTACAGAAAGGCAACCACGGCCTCGAACGCTCCCAGGCCGTTCACGGGCAGCGGCAGCACGCCGGTGACCATCGCCAGCGGCACGATGACAAAATGCTCTGCCAGCGTGGGCGCCTGCCCGGGCAGGCCGCGGGCCACCAGGTAGATGCCCACGCTGCTCAGCACGTGCACGGCGGCGCTCAACAGGGCGGCGGCGGCCAGCACGCCCCGCCGGCTGCGGTAAATACGGATGGCCCCGATCAGCTTGCCGAACGTCGGGCCCACCCGCGGCAGGTTCTCGAGGAATCGCGAGATGGCGCCGTTGGTGAATCCCGGCACCAGCAGCATCAACAGCCCGGCGGCCCCGATACAGGTACACATCAGCGTCGAGCGGCCGATGATCTCGACCTCGCGGACCGGGCTGTGCAACTGCCCCGTCAACAGGATGGCGGCCGTGGCCAGCACGAACAGCATGAACAGGCCGATCACGCGATCGAGGACGACGGTGGCCACGGCCTCGGCGCGGCGGCCGGGGTGTTCGCGGGCGATGAACACCGCCTTGAACAGGTCGCCGCCGACGCTGCCCAGCGAGACGAAGTTGAGCAGATAGCCCAGGAATCCCAGGCGGAAGGCGTCCTTGAGGCTGAACGGCAGCTCCAGCGCCCGGACCAGCACGAACCAGCGGACGATGGTGAGTGCCACGGCCGCCAGGCACAAGGCCCAGGCCAGTCCGAGCAGCGGCCAATCTTTCGGCTGGCTGGCCAGGTTGGAAAACGTCTTGTCGGCCCTGGCCTCCACGACCAGGTAGGCAATGATGGCGGCCGAGATGCCGAACTTGAGGAGATAGATCAGTGTCTTCTTCAAGGTCTTGTTCAAGCCACACTCCGGAGGGCGGGTCCGCTCGCTTGACAGTCCGCGGCCACGGTGATAAGTTTTTTGGATCGCGGCGGCAAGGCCAGGTCGGCAGGCATTCTGGAAGGGGCATTTCGGACGGTTGCCTTTCGGAAATGCGGAAGTTGTTGTCGGCGAGTGGTTTGTGTTCCGTCCTTCAGGGGGATTAGCTCAGTTGGGAGAGCGTCTGGCTGGCAGCCAGAAGGTCAGGGGTTCAAGTCCCCTATCCTCCACTGGTACAAGTCTGGCCGAGAGCTGGTTTTAAGCATTCCCGCCATTCTATGGCGGCGCGGCCTGTGGTTGAACCCTAGTGGGGTCGTACGACCCCACCAAACCCCAGGAGCCGCACCATGCGCAAGCCACCAAAGTACCGCCGTCACGCCAACGGCCAGGCGTTCGTCCAGTACCGCTACCGCCGCTCGGTCAACAACCACACCAACCGGATCAAGCGGTTCTTCAAGTGGTGCTGCCGCGAGGAACACCTGCCCAAGGAACTGTACAACGGCCTGGCCTGCGTCGAGGGGCTGCGGGCCGGCCGATCCCAGGCCCGCGAATCCAAGCCGGTCGAGCCGGTCCCGCTGGCCTGGCTGGTGGCCGTGCTGCCGGAGCTGCCGGCGGCGGTGGCGGCCATGTGCCAGATCCAGTACCTCTGCGGCATGCGGCCCGGCGAGGTGGTGGTCATGCGCGCCGCCGACATCAACATGGCCGGCGACATCTGGCTTTATCGGCCGGGCGATCACAAGACGGCCCACCACGGCCACACGCTGCTCAAGGCCATCCCGCGGCGGGCCCAGGAACTGATCAAGCCCGCTGTCCAACGTGCCGATCCATGGCTGTAACCTGCCGATTGACAGTTTGCCGAACGGTCAGGATAAGATGAATGGGCCGGGTCGCCAAACGTTCTCGAAAGCACAGCCCGCATCGGAAAGGAGCCGTTCAAGAATGAGTTGGAAGAGGACACCGCCGTGGCGCTCCTCGCTCTGGGCGCCCTGTTCACGCCGGCCGGTCTACCAGCGCAGCCGCTCACCGAAGTGACCTACGCGAAGTGGCGCGACCACGTGCTCCCTAAGCCGAACGAGCTCGCTTACCAGCGCATCGCGTGGCGGCCGAGCTTCTGGGAGGCGGTCGTCGAGGCCCAGGAGAAGGACAGGCCGATCCTCCTATGGGCCATGAACGGGCACGCGCTCTGCAACACCTGAGGCAACGGCGTCCTCGACCGACAGTTCGTCTGGTCCGACCCGCAGGTGCAGAAGCTGGCTAGCCAGTTCGTCGCGGCCGCAGACGCCTCCGACCGGCTCCAATCCAAGGCATGTAAGGATGAAGACGCCCTCCTGTTCCAGAAGTTCGGCGGCAAGTTTACCCTGCCTTCCCAGCGCAACGGCGGAGGGATCGGGCAGGGACAGTACGCCGTATCCCCCAGCGGGAAGTTGCTCGCGTCCTGTGCCACGCCCGACCCGAAGGAGGTCGCCGAGATGATGAGGCAGGCGCTGGCAAAGTGGAAAGGCTCCCGCGCGAAAGGCGATTGCTACCGAAGGCACCCGACCCCAGGGCCATTCAAGAAGCCTTGACCTGCCGCCCCATCGGTCGCTATCCATAAACTAATAGATCAGCAGATTTCGTGCGGGCCGTGTCACGGAGCGGGAGGTCGAGCCGATGAACATCACTACTCTGGCGGTTGGTCCTGGGGTGACTCTTGAGGACATCCTCATCACCCCGGAACTTTCCCGCCGCAGGTCCCGAGCGCCCGATTACCCCGCCGAGAACCGCGCACTGGTCGCGCTGGCGCGCGAGATGGCGACCAATCCCAAGAACCTGCCGCAGAAGCTGGTGGACCTGGCCTTGGAACTGTGCCGGGCCGGCTCGGCTGGCATCAGCTTGCTCAAGACCGACGCGGAGGGCGAATACTTCTCCTGGGAGGCCCTGGCCGGCGTGTACGCCCCCCGGGTGGGGGGCCGGACGCCGCGTAACTTCAGCCCTTGCGGAACAACTCTGGACCGCGGTGCCCCGCAGCTCTTCTCCTGCCCGGCCCGCTACTTCACCTACTTCGAGAGGGTGGACAGCCGCATCGCCGAGGGGCTGGTAATCCCGTTCGCCCTCAACGGCCACGCACTGGGCACGATCTGGGTTCTGACCCACGACGAGTCCCGCCGCTTCGACGCTGAGGACGTGCACATCATGACGGTCCTCGCCGAATTTACTGCGGCGGCACTACAGACGCTCTCGTCTCACAACGCCGCGACGAAAGCTCAGGACGAATTGCGGCGGAACAACCAGGCGTTGCGGGAGAGCGAGGCGCGGTTCCGCAAGTTGGTGTTGGCGTTGCCGGCGGCGGTGTACACCACGGACCGCGAGGGGCGTGTCACCCTCTTCAACGACCGGGCCGCCAAACTCTGGGGCCGCCGCCCGGAAGTCGGCAAGGACCTGTGGTGCGGCTCGTGGCGGATCTTCCGGCCCGACGGCACGCCCCTGCCGCACGACCAGTGCCCGATGGCGGTGGCGCTGCGCGAGGGCCGCGGCGTCCGGGGCCAGGAGATCGTCGTCGAGCGGCCGGACGGGGCCCGGGTCTGCGTCCTGCCCTACCCCGAGCCGCTGCGCGACGCCGCGGGGGAGGTCGTCGGCGCGGTCAACATGCTCGTGGACGTCACCGACCGCAAACGCACCGAGGAGGCGCTCCGCGAGGCCCACGACGAGTTGGGGAGGCGCGTGGAGGAACGGACCGCGGAGCTGGCCAAGGTGAATGAAGTCCTGAAAGCGGAGATTGCACGGCACCAACAGACGGATGCAGCCCGCAGCGAGGCCGTGCAGCAACTGATCAATGCCAAGGAGGCGGAACGCCACCGCCTCGCGCGGGAACTGCACGACCGGATGGGACAGCACCTGACCGCGCTCATGCTCGGGTTGAGAATGCTCAGGGATGGCACGCCGGAATTGTCCTCCGCACGCGAGCGCCTGCAACAATTACAGGAACTCGCTGACCTCATGGGCAGAGAGATTCACCACCTCGCCCTGGAACTCCGCCCCACGGCGCTCGATGACTTCGGCCTGCACACGGCCCTGGGCAACTACATTGAGGAGTGGTCCGAACGCTCAGGGGTCGGGGTCGATCTCTACAGCACAGGCCTGGACGGGAATCGCCTACCCTCCCCCATCGAAACGGCCCTGTACCGGGTGGTGCAGGAGGGGCTGACGAACGTGCTCAAGCATGCCCAGGCCCGGCGTGTCAGCCTCATCCTTCGGCGCTCCCCGGACCAGGTGCTCGCCATCCTCGAAGACGACGGCCGCGGTTTCGACGCCGACGCGGCGATCAGCACCCGGGGCCCTCAGGGCCGATTGGGCCTGCTGGGGATGAGGGAGCGTGTGGCGCTAGTCGGTGGGACGCTGACCATCGAATCCACGCCCGGGAGAGGCACGACGATCTTCGCCCGGATTCCGTCGCCGGGGGATGGGGAGGAGGACAGCGATGGTGAAACTGCGCGTCTACCTGGCCGATGATCATGCGGTCGTCCGCGCAGGGTTGAAGGCCCTCATCGACTCCCAGCCCGATATGGAGGTGAGCGGCGAGGCGGGCGACGGCCGGGCCGCGTGCCAGCACGTCCAGGAATTGCAGCCCGATGTGGTGGTCATGGACATCTCCATGCCGGGTGTCAGTGGCGCTCAGGCAACGGCCCAGTTAAAGGAGACGTGCCCCGGCGTCAAGGTGCTGGCGCTCACCGTCCACGAGGACACGGGCTATCTGCGCTTGCTCCTGGAGGCCGGCGCGTCGGGTTACGTGCTTAAGCGTGCCGCGGCGGAAGAGCTGATCCACGCCATCCGCACGGTGGCCGCGGGCGGCGTGTACCTGGACCCGGCGCTTGCGGGCAAGGTCGTGGGAAGCTTTGTGCGTGCCCCAGTGGGGAAGAGCGTTCCCAAGGGCGGTGGCCTGAGCGACCGGGAGGCCGAGGTGGTGCGTCTCATCGCCGCGGGCTACAGCAATAAAGAGATTGCCAATCGGCTCAGCCTGAGCGTCAAAACTGTCGAGACGTACAAGGCCCGTTCGATGGAGAAGCTCGGCCTGGACAGCCGTGCAGACCTCGTGCGCTACGCTTTGCAGCGGGGCTGGTTGCAGAACGTCTGACGGCTTGAAAGCCGCCCGTTGTGCTGGCTTTCGGTCCAACGAGCCTCTTTCGCTATTGTCCGAGAATCTCCTGACACCTGCGCTTTTTTCGGACGCAGCAGACGCTGGTTTTCCGACACTCTTGCTTCTTCTCGCTGGTAAAAACACCTCTACGATTGCCCGATTACTCAGATAGAAAACTCTGAGACTTTTGGCAGAGCCGTTCGCATGTCCCAGGATGAATTAACGTTTTGGAAGCAGGCAGACTGGTCGCGTGTCGCTCTTAACAGCATCGGCGATGCGGTAATCGTCAGTGACGCCCTAAGCCGGGTAGTTTTCATGAACCCCGTCGCTGAAACCCTGACCGGCTGGTCACAGGCAGAAGCGGTCGGGAGACCCCTGCCGGCCGTCTTCCGGATCATCAACGAACGGACCCGGTCGAGGACCCGGTGGCCAAAGTACTTACCAGCGGCGTGGTCCTTGGACTGGCCAACCACACCCTGCTGCTGGCTCGGGACGGCACGGAACGACCCATCAACGACACTGGCGCACCGATCCGCGACCACGACGGAAGGCTCGCAGGCGTCGTATGGATCTTTCGCGACATTACCGAGCGTCGGCGGGCGGAGCAGGCCGCAGAGGCAGCGCGAGCGTATGCTGAGGCCATTGTGGAGGCGGCCGGCTTGACGCTCGATCTTCAGTTGCCGGATCAGGCGCTCTGGGTGAGAGGCGATCCGACGCGGCTGGCGCAGATCGTGGGCAACCTCCTGCACAACGCCAGCAAATTCACCGATCCGGGCGGGTACGTGAGCGTACAGGTGACGCAGGATGCGGGCGGCGACACGGCCGTGATTGCCGTCCGCGACACGGGCATCGGTATGGATCCGAAGATGCTGGCCGAAGTCTTTGAGACGTTTCGCCAGGGGGAGAACGGCCGGGACCACAACCGGGGGGGGGCTTGGCCTGGGGTTGGCGTTGGTCAAGGGGGTGGTCGCGTTGCACGACGGTACCGTGCACGCCGCCAGCGAAAGACCAGGGCGCGGCTGCAAGATCACGGTCCGGCTCCCGATGGAGCGCGCCCCGGAGCCGCCCAAGCCGGCGAGTCACACTCCCGCACTTGCCGAGCAAGCGTACCGGATCTCGTCATCGAGGACAATCGCGACGCGGCCGAGAGCATGAAGATACTGCTCGGGCTGGTCGGCCATCGGGTCGAAACGGCTTCTACCGGCGCCGCCGGAGTTGACGTAGCCCGAGCGTTTCACCCCCAGGTTGTGCTGTGCGACATTGGGCTGCCGGGCGGAACTGCCAGTAGGGTCCTGCGCCGATGAAACATGCGAGAAGCCCGCCGTAACCATCTAGTTCTAGTTCGGGCGGTCTCAAAGATCCTTCGCCGCCCAACGGATAAGGAATTCGGTACGACCGGGTGACCGGCTTTGCGGATTTTAGCCTATGGGCATTTGTTTGCCGCCGCTCCAGGATGCTCTCTTCAAGAGCAGAAGGTTGTCCTTGTAGCGGCCTGCACCGATGCGGGGTAACGCAAGTTGTCTTAACCCACCAGTTTTACCTCCGCGAAACTGTCCTGACTCATCTCGCTTTCTCCCGACAAACACAGAATCGCTCACGACTTCTTGCCTTGTCGATGGCCGACACGGTCGTTCCATTCCCTCCCGGCTCGAAGCTGGCTCGCGACATGGTCGTGCTCGACGCGACCGCCTGAGCCGTGTTCGCTCCGTCAACGGGGCCACTCGAAGCCTGAACGGAGCCCGAAGTCCCTACATCAGCGGGGAAGTCCTGACACGTGACAACCGTGACACGGCCCGTGAATTGCTCTTACTTTCTGCGCTTCTCCGGGGATTAGGTCGCCGAGCGATGGTGTATGTCGCACCACCTTGAGCCCCTGGCTCCGAAGAACTACTTGCAGGAGGACATTCTATGGCTGAAAACGCCACGCTTCGTGCGGAGGATCTGGTCCCGGTCCGCAGCCGGCTGAGCTGGGGCGCTATCATTGCCGGCGCTGTGTTGGCCTTGGCTGTCTACCTGGTCTTAACACTCCTGGGCGGGGCCATAGGGTTAACTATCAGCGACAACGTCCGCACCGATAGCCTCAAAACCGGGGGTGCAATTTGGGCCATCCTGGCCACGGCAATAGCTCTGTTCGTGGGCGGTTGGGTGACCACGCAGTGTACCGTGGGAGAGAATAAGGCCGAGGCGGTCGTACATGGCGTCATCATGTGGGGAGTGGTGCTCGCGATGCTGCTGTGGTTGACGGCCACGGGTGTCCGGGCGGGCTTTAACGCGATGGTGGGGATGGCCTACGTTGGCAGCAACGCTGCTCGCAACACGTCGACCGAAGACTGGGAGGCCGCGGCACGACGCTCCGGGGTGCCCCAGGCTACGATTAACGACTGGCGACAGAAAGCCGCCGATGCCCCGGCCGAAACTCGCCGCGGGGTAGACCCCGCCAATCAGCAAGCGGCGGTTGAGACAGCGACCCAGGCGACCTGGTGGACGCTCCTCGGCACCCTACTCTCGATGGCCGCTGCCGTCGCTGGAGCCATGGTGGGCGCCGGTCCGACGTTTCGACTCCGGGGGATTGAGGCCCCTACAACCGGTGGGATGTATGAGGACCGCCGGGTCCATGCCAGAACGTAAACCGCGGGCGAGTCACCGGAAACAACAAGGCAGACTGCCAGAGCTATCGGGGCATCTGACAGCGCAGAACGTAGTGCCCCGACGGTTCTTCAGGCCCGTTGCCTGGAAAGTTGGGATTTCCAGCTCAGGAGCCGAATTATGAATTGGGATACGATCCAGGGTCAATGGACGCAGTTCAAGGGCAAGGTCAAGGAGAAGTGGGGGGACCTCACTGACGACGACCGGCAACGTCAAGGACACCGCCGAGGAGTGGGCATCGTCAGTTGGCAGTGCCGCCGTTCAGGCCAAAGACAAGGCGCAAGAGGTCGTCGGTGCAGCGGCTGAAAAGGTTGGAGAAGTCGGGGAGGAAGTCACCGCTTTGATCCGCCGCTACCCACTTCCGGCGTTGCTGATGGGCGTCGGGGTGGGATTCCTGCTGGCGAAGATCTTGCAGGGTCCGTCGTCGGCAGCGACGTAAAACGTCCCGCCTTATCGCATCGTGAAGTAATGTTTCGAACATATACACTTTTTGGAGCCAGTCACATGGGATTTCTCTGGTGGTTGGTAATCGGACCACTCGCGGGTGGCGTGGCGCGCCTGCTCATTCCAGGCCGACAGCCGATGGGGCTACTATTGACCATGATCCTCGGGCTCGTCGGGTCGGTGGTCGGCGGTCTTATCTCGACAGCGATCTTCGGCTATAGCGCCGCGGACCCAGGCTTTCATACTGGCGGCTTGATTATGTCCATAATCGGGGCGGTAATCGTCCTGGGAATCTATGTCACCAACGCCCAGCGCAGGTTGTCGTGAAACAGCCGCGAGATCCCTCACACCAAACACAACAGAGGTCACGATGAAACTCGAGTCCTTACAGGACCTGTACGTAGAGGAATTGAAAGACCTTTACAGCGCGGAGACTCAGCTTATCAACGCGCTGCCGAAAATGGCTAAGGCCGCTTCGTCTCCAGAACTGCGGACGGCTTTTGAAGATCACCTTGAGCAAACCAGAGACCAGGTAGAACGACTCGAGACGATTTTCAAGAAGCTTGGTATCAGTCCCAAAGGCAAGAAATGCAAGGCAATGGGAGGCTTGATTGAGGAAGGTAGGGAGTTGATGGCCGAGCAAGCCGCACCGGCAGTGATGGACGCTGCCCTCATTGCAGCAGCACAGCGCGTCGAGCACTATGAGATGGCGGGATATGGATGTGTGCGGACTTTTGCACGCTTACTCGGGCACAAGGAGGCGGCGGACCTGCTCCAGACAACACTCCAAGAGGAAGGGGCCGCGGACAAGAAGCTCAGCAAACTCGCAGAAACCACGATCAATGTCGAGGCCCACGAGGCCGAGCCCGCCGAAGAGCACCTCCGTGGAAGCCACAGCCGGGCAATATGAGCGGCTGAGCGAGAACAATAATTGAAAATCAACGTCCCGGACAAAGCCCCTGAATCAAGTGTGGGTATCGAGTGGGCACTGACGGTCAGGGCCCGCGTGATTTACTTTTAAGGAGGACTTGTGATGAGCGAAACGATGGATAAACCGCGATATGCTTTTGGCAGCCAGGAAGCTGAAGAGCACTCGGAAGGAATAGTCGCCCGGACGATCGAGCAGCAGACGGCCAAGATTCCGTCGGATGTCTTCCTGTGGGCTGCATTCGCCTCCGTCGGTGGCTCCCTTTTTCTGCAGATGTCGGGCAAGAAGGAAGCGAGCCTCTTTGTGGGGCAATGGGCTCCCACCTTCTTGATCCTCGGCCTTTATAACAAGCTGGTCAAGATCGCCGGGTCGGACCGAACTGAGAGCGCGCGGTCCCAGGTGTGACCTATAGACGGCTGAAACTGGTGCCCTAACGGGAACTGGGGGTGGGGCAGATGTCTTCCCCCCCTTTTAGCTTTGCGTAGAGAGCGACTTTCGCCAACCAAGATATCGAACAGGCTTTCCATTCTGTGTTTCAGCGCACAGGAGAATAGTGTCCGTACTTGTAAGGAGAAGAATGATGGCTCAGGAATCCCAGACAGCGGAGATCGAGACGGCCGTAGCCCTTGGCTACGTTTGTGGCAGCTTCTTTTTTTCGCCACCGCTAGATCCTTACTGAGTGCATCGCGGCGACCGCTAAGCCAACAAGGGCCTTCCAAACATGACAACGAAACGCTCATGACGGGGCGGTTCCCCCGGAGATCGTGGTCTGCCTCGACTTGGTTGCCGGCGAATTTTCGACGTGTGCCCCGCCTGGGAATGTGGTTTGCAGTCTCTCACGGACGCCACAGGGGCTAAAAGCTAGCCCGGGGGCTTCCATCACTCGGACAGTGGGCGTGGCGCATCAGCGCCAAGGAGGATTCATGCGCCGACACCCCGATCTCATCGTATTTTCCCACCTCCGTTGGGACTTCGTATGGCAGCGCCCCCAGCACCTGCTCACGCGGCTCGCGGCCGACCGCCGGGTGTTCTTTATCGAGGAGCCGGTGTGCTCCGACCACGGCGAGCCTGCCTGGGACTGCCGGTCGCCTGAGCCGGGAGTGACCGTCTGCCGGCCGCGCACGCCCTGCGAAGCTCCTGGCTTTCATGACGACCAGATGCCCTATCTGTGCGACTTGGTCGAGCGTCTCCGGGAAGAAAAAGCGGTCGGCGACCATGTAGCGTGGTTCTATACGCCGATGGCCCTGCCGCTCCTGAAAGGGCTAAACCCATGTGCCGTCGTCTACGACTGCATGGACGAGCTTTCTGGGTTCCGGGACGCCCCACCGCAGATGCTCGAGCGTGAGGCGGAGCTGCTGCGCCGAGCCGACGTGGTGTTCACCGGCGGGCCCAGCCTCTACCAGTCGAAGAAGGACCGCCACCCCCATGTCCACTGCTTCCCCAGCAGCGTCGATCTGGCCCACTTCGGCCAAGCGAAGGGCGGCCTGGCCGACCACCCCGCACAGGCGGCCCTGCCCCACCCGCGGCTGGGCTTCTTCGGCGTCATTGATGAGCGGCTCGACGTACCGCTGCTCGACGCGGTGGCTCGGGCCCGGCCCGACTGGCAGCTCGTGCTGGTGGGCCCGGTGGTGAAAATTGACCCGGCAGACCTCCCGCACCACGCCAACATTCATTACTTCGGCCAGCGCGCCTACCAGGACCTGCCCGCCTTTCTGACGGGCTGGGATGTGTGCCTACTGCCGTTCGCCCGCAACGAGGCGACGCGCTTCATCAGCCCGACCAAGACGCTGGAATACATGGCCGCGGAGAAACCTATTGTTAGTACGCGCATTGCCGACGTGGCCGGCCCCTACGGGGACATCGTGTACCTGGCTGATACCGCGGAGGAGTTCACGGCGGGTTGCGCCCGGGCGCTGACGGCCAGCGCCGACGACAACGCTCGCCGTCGGGAGCAGATGCGAAGGGTGCTGGCTCGGACCTCCTGGGACCAGACCGCTCAGGGCATGAGCGACCTCCTCCAAGAGGTCGTTGCCAAGCGCCCGGATGTTACCGCAGCGCGCCACGCCCCTGCAGAATTCTGGGGCAGTGGGTCCGCCCGAACGGGCACAGACGCCGGCGGCGGTCAGCGGAGCGAACCTTCGGTGGTAGTCGTGGGTGCCGGCCCCACCGGCCTGAGCGCGGCTTACCATTTGGGTGAAGACGCCCTCCTACTGGAACAGAACGACCGCGTCGGCGGGTGGTGCCGTTCCGTCCAAGAGAACGGTTTCACGTTCGACTTCGCCGGTCACATCATGTTCTCGAACGACCTCTACGTCCACGAGCTATACAAACTCTTGTTGGGCGACAACATCCACTGGCAGGATCGCGAAGCGTGGGTCTACAGCAGGAACGTCTACAGCCGCTACCCCTTCCAGGGCGCCCTCTACGGCCTGCCCGCGGAAGTCATTAAGGAGTGTATCTTGGGCGCCATCGAGGCGCGATTCGGCCCCCTGAAGAATTCCAACGACAACGCGGCGCTCGTGCAGGCGGCGCCCTGCGGCGGGGCCGTGGAGGACTGCTGCGCCGATGGCGTCCTGGAGAGCACCGCCCGGCTAGTGGAGGCCAACGGCACCAACGGGGACGGTGCCGCGCCACCGGGCGGCGGGCCGCGCAATTTCGAGGAATTCATTTACCAGGTGTGGGGGGCCGGCATCGCCAAGCACTTCGCCGTGCCGTACAACCGCAAGCTCTGGGCGGTTCCGTTGTCCGAGATGGAGACCTCCTGGCTGGGCGGCCGGGTGCCGATCCCCGACCTGGGGGAGATGATCGAAGGGGCGCTTCGGCCTGTGCCGAAGCCGATGGGTCCCAACGCCCGCTTCGGTTACCCGCTCAGGGGCGGCTTTCAGGCGCTCGTGGACGGCTTCCTCCCGCACCTTCAAGGGCCCCTCCGCTTAGGCGCCCGCGTTGCCGCGGTGTCCCCGACCCGCCGCCTTTTAACGCTCCAGGACGGGACCGAGGTCCCGTACGAGCAGTTGATCAGCACGATACCGCTGCCAGTGCTAGTCCGCTGCATGGGCGACGAAGCACCGGAGGAAGTGCGCCGGGCCGTCGCCGGCCTGCGTTACGTCTCGGTGCGCTGCATCCATCTGGGCGTCGGCCGGGAGAACCTGACGGAAAAACACTGGATTTATTACCCCGAGGAGACGGTCTTCCACCGCATCTTTGTGCAGGGCAACGCCAGCCCCCACTGCAACCCGCCCGGCGGCTTCGGCCTGACCTGCGAGATCACCTACCACCCCGAGTACAAGCCGCTGCCGTGCGAGGGGGACGCTCTCATCCAGCGCTGCATCGCGGACTGTCACCGAGTCGGCTTCTTCCGGCCTGAGGACTCGATCTGGGCCGCCACCCAGTGCGACCTGCCACATGCCTACGTCGTCTACGATCACGCCCGGCCGAACAACGTGGCAACAATTCGCGATTGGCTGCTGGAGCAGGACATCGTGCTGGCCGGGCGCTATAGCGAGTGGGAATACTACAACTCCGACCACGCCTTCCTGGCCGGGAAAAAGGCGGCCGAGACGGTGCGTGAGCTGCGGGCTGCGCGAGCGCGGCCGCCGTTGTGTGAGCAGGCTGCCGGGAGTGGGTCCCTTATGGGGGGGTAGACATGGAAGGTACGAATAGCGCGGCGAGGCGGCTGGAGTTGTGGGGCGGCATCGAATGCACGCGCAACCGAGTCGGCGACGCCTACTTTGACCAGCTGGCCTGGAGCGGCCACGACCGGCGGCCTGACGACCTGGACTGCATAGCGGCGATGGGCATCCGAACGCTCCGCTACCCCATCCTCTGGGAGTGCGCGGCACCGGATGACCCGCAGACGGTCGATTGGTCGTGGGCCGACGAACGCCTCGGCCGCTTGCGCTCCCTCGGCGTCTTCCCCATCGTCGGTTTAGTCCACCACGGTAGCGGACCTTCTTACACCGACCTACTAGATTCTGCCTTCGCCCCGGCGCTGGCCGCCTTTGCCGGCCGGCTGGCGGAGCGCTTTCCCTGGGTGGAGGCCTATACGCCGGTAAATGAGCCGCTCACTACGGCTCGCTTCAGCGCGCTCTATGGCCACTGGTATCCTCACCACCGAGACGCGCTCGCTTTCGCACGCGCGCTGCTCAACCAGTGCCGGGCCGTGGTGCTGGCGATGCGCGCGGTGCGCGAGGTCCGTCCCGATGCTCGACTCGTGCAGACCGAGGACTTGGGCAAGACCTACAGCACGCCAGCGCTCGCCTACCAAGCCGACTTCGAGAATGAGCGCCGCTGGCTGACCTATGACCTGCTGTGCGGCCGCGTGGACCGGCACCACCCGCTGGGGCATTTCTTGCTCTGGCTCGGTGTCCTGGAGTTGGAGCTGCTCTGGTTCTGCCACAACCCCTGCCCGCCAGATGTTATCGGCATCAACCATTACCTTACCAGCGAGCGCTTTCTGGATGAGCGGGTCGATCGTTACGCGCCCGCCTGTCAAGGGGGAAATGGCCGGCACACGTATGCCGACATCGAGGCGGTGCGCGTGCGGGCCGAAGGCCTTGCGGGGCCAGAGATACTTTTACGCGAGGCCTGGAAGCGCTACCGACTTCCCCTGGCGGTCACCGAGGCCCACCTCGGTTGCACGCGGGAGGAGCAGCTGCGCTGGCTTTGGGAGGTATGGCAGGGAGCCGCGGCCGCGCGGCGGGCCGGTGCCGATGTGCGCGCGGTCACGGTCTGGTCCCTGCTGGGGGCGTTCGACTGGGACAGCCTTATGACGTTAGCGCGCGGCCGCTACGAGCCGGGCGCCTTTGATGTCCGCAGCTCACTCCGGCGGCCGACGGCACTGGCGGCTCTCGCCCGGGACCTGGCCCAAGGCCGACCGCCCGACCTCCCCGTGCTTGCCCAGCCCGGCTGGTGGCACCGCCCAGAGCGGATGCTTGGCGTCAGCGCGGCGCCGCTGCCCGAGTCGGCGGGGCCTTCCCTGGTAATCACTGGAGCGACTGGGACGCTCGGCCGCGCTTTCGCCCGCGTCTGCACCGCCCGCGGCCTTCTATTTCGGCTGCTGCGGCGGGCGGAGATGGACATCGCGAACCGCAAGCAGGTGGACGCGGTCTTCGACCGCTACAACCCCTGGGCGGTAATCAATGCAGCGGGCTATGTCCGGGTCGACGACGCGGAGCGGGAGCCGGGCCCCTGCTTCCGAGAGAATGTGCGCGGTGCTGCTGCCCTGGCCGCCGCCTGCGCCGGGGCCGGGATCCCGCTGGTCACGTTTTCCTCCGACCTCGTCTTCGATGGCCAGCAGGGCAGCCCCTACCGGGAACAAGATACGGTTGGCCCACTGGGTGTCTACGGCCGGACGAAGGCCGAGGCGGAGCGGCGGGTGCTAGCGCTACACCCCAGGGCCCTCGTCATCCGCACCAGCGCCTTTTTCGGCCCGTGGGACGAGTACAACTTCGTGACGGCCGGGTTGCGTACCCTTCGGGCCGGGCTGCCATTCCCGGCCGCGGATGACACGATTGTCTCGCCGACTTACGTGCCGGACCTAGTCCACGCCTGCCTGGACCTTCTGATCGACGCCGAGTCCGGCGTCTGGCACTTGGCCAACCAGGGGGAGACGACCTGGGCGGGGTTCGCCCGGCGCGCCGCCGCCCTAGCCGAGCTGGACCCGAAAGGCGTGCAGGGCCTACCGTCTGCGGCACTGGGCCTGGCTGCGCAGCGGCCGAAGTACGCGCCGCTGATTAGCGAGCGCGGCTTTCTTCTGCCGCCGCTAGAGGATGCCCTTGGCCGCTATTTCCGGGACGGGCCGCTGAGCGCACCGGCCCCAACTCCGGACCCTGCCGAGCAGAGTGTTCTCGCATGCGCGCACTAAGTTCACTGGACCGGCTCGCGGAGACCGCGGAGGGAACGTTCTCCCGCCGGTTCGGCCGGCCACCGAGCTGGCTCGTCGTCGCGCCCGGGCGTATCAACCTGATCGGCGAACACACAGACTACAACGATGGCTTCGTGCTTCCGATGGCCATCGACCGCCATATAGCCATTGCTGCGGATCGGCGTCATCGGCTCGCGCATGACCGGTGGGGGCTTCGGCGGCAGCACCGTCAGCCTCGTGCGTCGCGATGCGGCCGAGGCAATCGCCCGAATCGTCACGGAACACTACCTCCGCCGCACCGGCCGCGCGGCAACGGCGTTCACCTCCCGGCCCGTCGATGGGGCTCGCGTGATGAAGGCACCCCATGGTGTGCCGCTTGCCGCGCTTCAGGAGAACTGATAAGCTTCATCGACCCACCCGACTGTGAAACCTCCCCACACCGGCGGTGTAACGCGCTGACCGGCGAGTCGGTCCTCGTCTCCCGCACGTGCAGGTCTGCGCCCTCAAAGCCTTTGCCAAACGAGCCAGCCGAGGAAAACTGGCAGCAGGCAGCGTACTGCTTGTCGTGCCTTTTTGGGTGTCCCCTTTCCGTACTCAATGGGCTGGCACGGGGCACCGTACGCGGACGGAGATTAGTCGCACTGGCAGCTGCACGCTCACCTATACCCGCCGCTGCTGCGCTCGGCGACGGTCCGCGGGTTTATGGTCGGTTACGAACTGCTCGCGGAGGCCCAGCGGGCCCTGACGCCCGAACGGGCGGCAGAAGTTCTGCGCGCTTAGATTCCCTGAGTGCTTTCCCTATCGGAGGCTTTATGCGCATTGTAGTCACCGGCGGCGCGGGTTACATCGGCAGCCACGCGGCCCGCCTCTTTGCAAACCGGGGCCACCAAGTCTGGGTCTATGACAACCTGAGCCGGGGCCACGCGCAAGCGGTCCAGGATGGACGGCTTATCGTCGGCGACCTCGCGGATGGCCTCGCCCTCGAAGACGTGCTGCGGCGGGAGAGGATCGACGCTGTGGTGCACTTCGCCCCCTGACATACGTTGGTGAGTCGGTGCGTGAGCCGGCCCTGTACTACCGCAATAATGTCGGCGGCACCCTGAGCCTTCTCGACGCCATGCGTCAGGGCGGGGTGGGCCGACTCGTCTTTTCCAGCACGGCGGCGGTTTACGGCGTGCCGCGCCGCGTGCCCATCACGGAGGATGACCCGCTAGCGCCGATAAACCCCTATGGCCGGTCCAAACTGGCGATGGAGTGGGCGTTGGCCCCGATCACGCCGCGGCCTACGGGCTCGGCTTCATCGCGCTGCGCTACTTCAACGCGGCCGGCGCCAGCCTGGACGGGGCCCTCGGGGAGGACCACCACCCCGAGACTCACCTGATCCCGATCGTACTCCAGGCGGCGCTGGGGATTCGCGCGGAGGTGGAGGTCTTCGGCACTGATTACCCAACCCCAGACGGCACCTGCGCCCGGGACTACATCCATGTGGACGACCTTGCCGAAGCCCACCTGCTGGCGCTGGAAAGGTTAGAGCCGGGACAGGGGAGGGCCTACAACCTGGGGATTGGCACGGGCTACAGCGTGCGGGAGGTACTCGCGGCGTGTGAGGAGGTTACCGGTCGGCGTATTCCGGTGCAGTTCGGGCCGCGCCGTTCGGGGGACCCTCCCGCGTTGGTGGCGTCTGCCGAGGGGCGAGGCGCGAGCTGGGCTGGCAGCCCCGGCATCCCGACTTGCGAGAGGTCGTGGAAACGGCGTGGCGTTGGCACCGGGTCCACCCGCGGGGCTACGACGGCTGAGGCGGACGCCGCAGTCAATGGCCGCAGACTTCGCGCACGCGGGAAAGGACGGTTTGGCCACTGGGAGGATTCTGAGCTACCGCGTTGGCCTCTCAGCGAGCAGGGGGGCGCCGACCCAGTGATTAAGGCTCCTGATGGCGCCCCGGATGTGCTTACGGGACGCGGGGACTCCTAGGTCCGCAACAGGCACTTGGCACATGTTTTGCTACGTTGGGACTGTCTGTCATCTGCCAGCAGGTTCCCACCTCGGAGACTTTGATGAGCGTTCAAGCTATCCCGTATTCGCCAAAGGCTAGTCCATCGGTGCTAGTGGAGAAGCCGCAATACTTCCTGCCAAAGGCACCTCCTCGAGACCTCGAACAGGTACCGGCTGCGGACCCGGATGGATTGGAAGCCGAGGACTTTCGCGCACGCTGGTGGCCGGGGGCGGACATTAGTGAGGAGTGACTCGGCAGCGTGAGGGTCAAGCTGACCATTATGGCGGCAGCCTCGGTGCGCCCGCCGCTGGTGTCACGCCGGGGGCGCAGGCCCGGCCAGGGCGGAGAGGCTTTGGCATGCACGGGTTCATGTTCGCGACCGGCATCGAGAACAGCTACCCCACGATCGCTGGCCGCGTCCGCATCGATCAGATGGAGAAGTGCGGCCACTACCAGCACTGGCGGGAGGATCTCCACCTCGTCCGCGAACTTGGCATCCACTACCTTCGTTGGGGACCTGCTCTCCATCGCACGTTCCTCGGCCCGAACTCTTATGATTGGGCGTGGTTCGACGATGTCATAGACGAGATGAATGGAATGGACATCCAGCCCATTCTCGACCTCTGCCACTTCGGCGTCCCCGACTGGCTGGGCAACTTCCAGAATGAGGACTTCCCCCACTACTTCGCCGAGTACGCCGGCGCCTGCGCCCGCCGTTACCCCGGTGTCAAATACTGGACCCCGGTCAACGAGATCCTGATCACCACCCTCTTCTCGGCCAAATACGGCTGGTGGAACGAGATGCTTACCGCGGACGTGGCCTATGTCCGCGCCACGGTCAATCTCTGCAGGGCGAATCTGCTAGCCATGCAGGCAATTCTCCGACACGTCCCCGACGCGATCTTCATCCAGAGCGAGTCGAGCGAATACACTCACCCTTCCCGGCCAGACCTCGTCAAGGCCGCTTGGTTCTACAACGAACGCCGATTCCTGCCGCTCGACTTGACCTACGGCCACCAGGTCAGCGCCGCCATCTACCGCTACCTCACCACCCACGGCATGAGTGAAGCGGACTACGACTTCTTCATGAACCAGAACTACCGGTTCCGCTGCATTATGGGGACCGACTACTACGTCACCAACGAGCACCTGCTCAAGCCGGACGGCACGACGGTATCCTCGGGCGAGTTCTTCGGTTACTACGTGCTGGCCCGGCAGTACTACAGCCGCTATGGGCTACCCCTGATGCACACCGAGACGAACATCCGCGAGGAGCAGGGGGCCACGCAATGGCTATGGAAGGAATGGAATACACTCTTGCGACTGCGCCAGGATGGCGTGCCTATTGTCGGCTTCACGTGGTACAGCTTGACCGACCAGATTGATTGGGACATCGCGCTGCGCGAGGAGCGGAATCAACCCCACCCGGTGGGCTTATACGGGCTCGACCGCAAGCCGCGTCGCGTAGGCAAGGAATATCGTCGGCTTATCGACGAGTGGCGCGAGTTCCTACCGACGGGATCGTCCGCCTTGATGCTCGTTTGAGATAGGCATTCCCAGCAGCCGATATATGGTCCGCATCCGGCGGCTGACGCCTTGGCTCACGCGGCGGGGCATCCGCTTCAAGGCCAACTCGCCCGGCGCCCGGCTGCTGGTCGAGCAGCTGCGGGACTTCCCGAATGCCGACCACGACGACGGCCCCGACGCCCTGGATCACGCCTCGCATGAATTGTTTCCGCCGGGCATCCTCTTGCGCTATGTAAAGGACGCTCCTGGGCGGCCAGTCGCTCGACCCGCTCGGTCGCCTGGCCGCGCGCCTGGCGGACCGTTTCGGCGACGAGCTGCGGGTCCCGGCCGATGCACTTGATCTGGTCGACGACAAACCGCTCGATCTCGCCAGCCGGGATCGACTGCGACGGGCAGGATTGCCGGCCCCTTTTCTGGGCGGCCGTGCAGACGTAGTACCGGTAGCGCTTGGTCGCGTCCCGCGTGGCGTGCGTGGCCACGGCGCTGAGCGACTTGTAGACCTCGCCTTCGTACTCGAAGCCCGCGGGCAGCACGGTCACCTCGAGCGTCTCACCCTTGTAGACGCGGGTGATCGTTGAGCCGGGCGGCGGGACCCGCCCGTCGCCGCTCGCCGGCAACCTTGTCGTCCTGGTCCGCATGGACGCCTGGGGCGTCTGGGGCGGCGACTTGGGTGGACTGCGCCGAAGGTCGGCATCGTTGGCCAGCTCCGCGGCCCGCCGACGGGCACGCTCGGAGAGGTCGCCCTCGGCCAGGGCCTGTAACCGCCAGATGATCCGCTTGACCAGCCAGTCCTTGTGCCGGGGTTGGTCGTCTCGCCGAACGCCTCTGCGTAGCGGCCTCGCAGCTCGCCGACCGTCATGCGGCGTAGCGCGGCCAGTTCCTTCGACACGGAGAACCTCTATGGCGGCCTCAGGCATCGATGACGTGCTCTTTCCCGAATCGAACGTCGATTCGGTCGCGGCAAATCTGTGGGCTCGAACAATCGACCTGGACGGTAATGGGCTCCTGGATGCGTTGCGCGTGTTGTTGGCTCGGGCCGAAGAGATCAAAGCTGCGCATTCACGCGCTGCGACCTTCGCGCAAGATGTCATAGCGGGCCGGCACATTCCTGAGTAGGAGGAATTCGACGGTGAACTTCTCGAGGCGTGGTATGAAACGACGTGCCTCAAGTGGTTTCTCGCCCGCGCGTTGAAAGCGCTTTCCGAGGGCGTAGAGTACGACGTCCACCAAAAGCAAAACACCATGCGTCGGATTCGCAGTATCGTCTACGGCGACGAAGGCGAAGTCGAGAGCTATGCGCTCGAGGAGAAGTAGGAGCGTCAGCCGATGTCCGCTTGGTCGTTTGAAGTTAAGGATGGCCGCCTGGCAACGTTGCCGGTTGCTCTGGTTGCCGTGATTGAAGAGGATCGGCGACTCAACGCCGAGTTTTGCCTTGTCGCCGAAGCAGGAGCGTTGTTGAACGAGCCGGACGAGCGGCTGATGGAGTGCATTCTGAAACGGGACAGCCCGACAGAGGTCATCGCTCGGTTGGGGCATGTCTGCGCGTGGCTTTTTGATCACCTGGAAATCGAGCTCGGTCAGCATTTTCGATGGAATTACTTGAAGCTTTCGTTCGTCAATTTGAAGCCGCTCCAGTCGGACGACGGTTCAAGGTCCGGCAGGATGACCACGAATCATCCTGATCTGCCTACTCCGTCTGAACAGCCTGCAGCTTCAGAAATCCCTCAATTTGGAGCGTGCTGACAGGTGAGGGCAGCCTGCCCGGCGATGGGCGGCTTAAGGCAATGCCGATGGGCCCCAATCGGCCTGGTAGATCGACTCGGCGAATCCGGTGACGGTCTGGCATGGGGAAGTTCGGGCGTTTGCGGGCGAAGCCTGGGAAGACGTCCGTGCCGAGGCCGTGAAACGGAAGGCTGCGGGCGGCTAGCCCGCTCCGACGCCAGCCAGTCAGCCCGCCCATCTTGTCCCCGCTTATCGGACCAAAGATTGGCTCCCCGGTGCGATTGGTTTAGGGCGGAAATTGATTCCGCAACGTGGGGGCATGGTGCCGCCCGGGTGGGCAGGGCCGTCCCCAGCGAAGACAACTGAACTAGCCCGCAGAAGGTTTTTTGGTCATAACCTCCGGCCCAGTTGTCGATTGCAGTCCTGGTGCCGACGACATTGTTGACTGCCGAAAGGCCGCTGTTAGACTTGAATCTGCCAGTTACTAGCCCGCCTGGATGCCCCTCTATGGAACTCGACTTTGCCATGCTTGCCAGCAACGCGGAGTTGGCGGCGAGCGGTAATTTGCATATTTTCGGCGGAGGATTCAATCGCATCCAAGTTCCAACCGTTCCGGCAACCCCAGTGCCATTCAAGTTGGTGGCACGTGCGTTCATTCCCCCCGAGGATGTCAGCCAGGAGCATTGGCTCTCGCTTGAGTTAACCAATCCCAGCGGAGAGCGGTCGATCATCACAGAGAGGTCCCCACTGGCGTTTACGCCGGCCGCTGAAGAATCCCGGCTAAACGCAGTCCTTCTTCTTACCCTAGTCATCGCATTCAAGTCCTACGGCCTTTATCAATTCCACCTTGGAATCGACGGACAGCAACTCAAGACAATTCCGGTGACAATCACCGCGTCCAAACCAGAGTAAGCGACATGCCCAGTTTCTACAGCACGGCCGCCGTGGCCGAACTCACGGTCGTAAGCGGTCGGGACCAGGTCACGGCGGAACTGTACAGCGAGCAGTATCCGATCTTCCTGACGTTGGGTGACGCGGAATACGAGGACGAGGACGACTGGGATCAACTCAACCGCGAAGCCCTTTCTGGCGAGGAAATCGACGCGATTGCGGATTATTTGCGGTCCACAGGCCAAGCATCCGCATGACGCTCAGTGTCTACCTCCGGCCATATTCTCCTCGGCACCATCGTCTGGGCGGAAGTTAGGGAGCCCAACGGCACTCCGGTTGGCCCGCATCCAGCAATGGTGCTCAACCGTCAAGAGGAGATCGACGCATTCCGGGATTTGCGGGTGGCGGTGTGTTCTACAGCCTTTGGCTACGCGCTCCCAGCCGGATGGTTCGAGATTCCGAGTCAACCTGGTGGCCATCCACTGACTGGCTTGCACGAGGCCTGTGTTGTGAAGGCAACGTGGCTCCAAACCATTCCACAATCAGGTGTGATCCGGATCTCTGGCCGAGCACCTCGTAGAGTTTTCAAGCAGGTGCTCAACTGGCTTAAAGACGTAAATCCCCCGCGAACCAGACCGCCAGCCATGTAGCGCAATCTGTAAGCCAATTAGACCATACAACCCCAGAATCCGTGGCTGCGGATTTTCGCCGCTGGCACTAGGCTGGTCCCGATAGATGATTCAAGTTTTGACGCTGCAGGTCCTGGTTCTGGATGAACGGCAGTCGTACGTCGAGCAGGACCAGAGCGGTGCACTTCCAGGCTTTCCACTGGATGAAGCTCAACGCCTGTTGGCCGCCAGGCAATCGGCCGACGAAACCAGGCTCGTGCGGCAGTTCCGATCGGCCATCCGGCCCGATCCGCCCGAAGCGCGACCTTGACGGTCCCACAAGCCTCAACGGCTGTAGCGGTCGCCCGGGGCAAGACGACAAGGCGACAAGGGACAAGGGGACAAGGAGAACGGGAACGGACGAAGACTGGGGCACGCTTATCGCTTTGCCCCAGCCACCCAGGTCGCTGGAAGTTGTTCTTTGGTCATTCCCGGAGGCTTTTTTCCGGCGCCCGGGGCATCTAAGATGGTGCCTTGTTCCGCGGCAAAAGCCAAAACCTTCGGCGTGAAGGCGGGCGAACTCGTTTCTTATTCATTGCGGCTGTCCAGGAGCCTCTGATGGGATCTGCGCGTACCCGGTTGTCGGTGATGATGTTCCTGCAGTACTTCGTCTGGGGCTCCTGGGGCGTCTCGGCCGGCGGGTACATGAACGACACGCTGCGGTTCGCCCCAGGCCAGATCGGCTGGATCTACGCGACCACCGCCGTGGGGGCCATGATCTCCCCCTTGTTCGTCGGCTACTTTGCCGACCGATTCTTCGCCACGGAAAAGATCCTGGCCGCCTTGCACCTGCTGGGCGGCCTGCTGTTGTGCCTCGCCGCCGAGCAAACCAGCTTCGCACCGCTGATGGGCATCATGGTCGCCTACGCCGTCTGTTACATGCCCACCTTGGCCCTGACCAATTCCATCTCGTTCCACAACATCGGCAACCCGGACAAGGAGTTCCCCCGGATCCGGGTCTGGGGGACATTGGGGTGGATCGTGGCCGGCCTGGTGGTCGGCATCCTGCTGGGCGGCACGCAAAAGTGGTTCTTCTACATGGCAGGCGGCTCGTCGCTGCTCTTGGGACTCTATTGCCTCACGCTGCCGCACACGCCGCCCCGCGGCACCGAGGCGGCCCAGGCCGACGTCATCGGAGTGGGGGCGATCGGCTTGTTGCGCGAGCCCTCGTTCGCCGTGTTCGTGTTCGCCTCGTTCCTGATCTGTATTCCGCTCGCCTTTTATTACGGCTTCGCCAACCAGTTCCTCACCGAGACCGACAGGCCGGCGCCCACGGCCTTGCAAACGCTGGGACAGATCTCCGAAGTCTTCTTCATGGCGGCGATGCCGTTCTTCATCCTGCGGCTGGGCGTCAAGTACATGCTCGTGGTCGGCATGCTGGCCTGGGTGGCCCGCTACTTCTGCTTCGCCACGTTGGACTTCAACCTGATTCTGCTGGGGCTGATCCTGCACGGCATCTGCTACGACTTTTTCTTTGTGGCCAGCCAAATCTATGTCGATAAGAAGGCGCCGCAGCACCTGCGGGCCAGCGCCCAGAGCTTCATCGCCTTCGTGACGCTCGGCGTGGGCATGTTCATCGGCACCAAAGTGGCGGGATACATCGTGGGCCTCTATCCGCCAGTCAGCGTGCCGGCCGTCGCGCGGGCCACCGCGGAACGAGACGAAGGCTCCGCCAAACAGGCGCCTCTGCCCGCCTGGGCCGGCGAGCAAGACACCAGCGCCTGGCGGTTTCTCGACCTCTCGACGCAAGTCCGGGCCTGGTGGTCTCCGCAGACCAGGCAGGTTCCGCCGCCCGACTTTGCCAAGCTGAACGACCGCGACGGAGACGGCAAGCTGACCCGCGACGAGATCCCGGAAAGGTGGGTCGAGCAGAAATCGGCTGAGCTATCCCCCGACGATCTGGTCTACTCCGGGGAAGATCTGAGGCGTGTCTTCCCGGAAATCGATCGCGACAACGACGGCGCCGTGACGCGCGCCGAATGGCGCCAGGCGCAGGCCCATGGCTGGCGGACCATCTGGCTCTGGCCGGCCGCCATGGCGGGCGCCGCCTGCCTGATCTTCGTCTTGGGATTCCACGATCCGATCGACGCTTTGCGCTCCAAATCAGACGACCAACTCGAGCCGTAGGTAAGGACCATCCCATGGACGCGCAGTTCATTTTCGAAAAAGCCTCCTTTGCGAGCTGCCACGCCTCGACGCTGCTCGAGACACCGCCTGGCCAGTTGTTGGCGGCCTGGTTCGGCGGCACGCGCGAAGGGGCCGACGACGTGGCCATCTGGCTTTCGCGTTTCGACGGCCGCTGGTCGCAGCCGGAGAAAGTTGCCGAGCACGGCCGTCCCTGCTGGAACCCGGTCCTGTTCCGCGAGCGGGACAGCGGCGAAGTGCAACTCTACTACAAGGCGGGCCCCAGCCCCCAAACCTGGTCCGGCTTCTGCCGCCGCAGCCAGGACGGCGGCGCCACCTTCGGACCAACGGCGATCCTGCCGGCCGGACTTTTGGGTCCGATCAAGAACAAGCCGGTGCAGTTGGACGACGGCACGATTCTCGCCCCCAGCTCGGTCGAGTCGTACAACGCCTGGGCCTGCTGGGTCGAACGCAGCACCGACGCCGGCCGCACCTGGAGCAAGCAGGGTCCGATCCACCACCCGGAGCATGCCGACGGGATTATTCAGCCCAGCATCCTCAAGAGCGCCGATGGATCGTTGTTCATGCTGATGCGCAGCACCCGCGCCATCGGCCAGATCTGCCGGGCCGACAGCAGCGACGGCGGCCTGACTTGGACGGCGGCGCGGGCCCTGGACGACTTGCCGAACCCCAACTCCGGCATCGACGCCGTCACGCTGGCCGACGGTCGCCACGTGCTGGTCCATAACCCGACGCACGTGGGCCGCACGCCGCTGGTGCTCTCGGTCAGCGACGACGACGGCAAGAGCTGGAAATCGGCGCGCGTGCTGGAGAGCGAAGCGGGCGAGTATTCCTACCCGGCGGTGATCCAGGCCGCCGACGGCGCCGTTCACGTCTCGTACACCTGGCGGCGGCAGCGAATCCGCCATCAGTCGTTTGCCGCGGACGACCTCACAGGGTAAAAGAATCGCCACGCAAGCCTGTCACGCTCGGCGCTGGCGCTGCCGGACAAGCCGCACGTCGCCGGCCTGCCCCAGCCGCTCTACCGCCCGCTGTCCGCCACCCGTCGATCGCTGCCGATGAAGCCCATCCAAAAACTGCTGGTCGCCAACCGAAGCGAAATCGCCATCCGCGTCTTCCGCACCGCCCACGAGCTGGGCATTCGGACCGTGGCCATCTATTCGGCCGAGGATCGCTTCGCGCTGCACCGCTTCAAGGCCGACGAAGCCTACGCGATCGGCCGGGCCGGCGAACCGATCCGGGCCTACCTCGACATCGAGGGAATCATCGAGCTGGCCCTCAAGCACGACGTGGACGCCCTGCACCCGGGCTACGGGTTCCTGTCCGAGAATCCCGACCTGGCACGGGCCTGCGTCCGGGCGGGCATCACGTTTTGCGGGCCGCCCGCCGAGTTGCTCGACAAGCTGGGCGACAAGCTGGTCGCCCGCAAGCTGGCCCAGCAAGCGGGGGTGAGCGTGCTGGCCGGCAGCAGCCAGCCGCTGGCCAATGCCAAGGCGGCGGCGAGCTCGGCGAAGGAGCTCGGCTACCCGGTATTGCTGAAGGCGGCCAAGGGGGGCGGCGGACGCGGCATGCGCGTGGTCAAGGGGCCGGCCGAGCTGGCCGGGGCGCTGGAGCAGGCCCAGCGCGAGGCGCAGTCGGCCTTCGGCAGCCCGGACGTGTTCCTGGAAAAGTACATCGAGCGGCCCCGGCACATCGAAGTGCAGTTGATGGGCGACCGGCATGGCAACCTGGTGCACCTCTTCGAACGCGATTGTTCGTTGCAGCGGCGGTACCAGAAGGTGGTCGAAATCGCTCCCGCCTTGAACCTCGACCCGCGATTGCGGGAGCAACTCTGCCAGGCGGCCCTGACGATCGGCCGCGCCGTGCGTTACGAGAGCGCCGGCACGGTGGAGTTCCTGGTCGACTCCGATACGGGCGCGTTCTATTTCATCGAGGTCAACCCGCGGATCCAGGTCGAGCATACCTGCACCGAGGAGGTCACGGGGGTCGACCTGGTCAAGTGCCAGTTGCTGGTGGCACAAGGGCTGCCTCTGGACGACCCGGAAATCGGGCTGGGTTCGCAGCAGGCGATCCGCGCCGACGGCTATGCCGTGCAGTGCCGGATCACCACCGAGGACCCGCTGAACAGCTTTCGCCCGGATTACGGGCGCGTGGACCACTACCGGTCGACCGGCGGGCCCGGCGTGCGGCTCGATGCGGGCACGGCGTTCTCCGGCGCGGTGGTCACGCCCTACTACGATTCGCTGCTGGTCAAGATCGTCACGTCGGGGAAGCGCTTCACCGACGCGGCGCGGCGCATGGAACGTTGCCTGCAGGAGTTCCGCATCCGGGGCGTCAAGACCAACATCCCCTTCCTGATCAACCTGGTCACGCATCCCAAGTTTCTCGAAGGGGGTTACACGACCAGGTTCCTGGACGAGACCCCTGAACTGTTCCAGTTCGTGGCCCGGCGCGACCGGGCAACGCGGCTGTTTCATTACCTGGCCGACGTGGTCGTCAACGGGCATCCGCTGGTCAAGACGCAGCCGGCCGGGATGCGCCGCGATCCGGCCCCGGTGCCCGACGTCGGCCACCAGGTCGAGATTCCCCCCGGCACGCGGCAACGGCTGCTCGAGCTGGGGGCCGAGCGCTTCAGCCGCTGGGTGCTCGATCAAAAACAACTGCTGCTCACCGACACGACGCTCCGCGACGCTCACCAGTCGCTGTTGGCCACGCGGCTGCGGACCTACGACATGCTGGCCATTGCCGACACCTACGCCCGCCGGCACGCGGGGCTGTTCTCCATCGAGATGTGGGGGGGCGCCACGTTCGACACGGCCATGCGGTTCCTCAAGGAATGCCCTTGGGAGCGCCTGACCGATCTGCGGCAGAAGATCCCCAACATCCTGTTCCAGATGCTCTTGCGCGCTTCGAACGCCCTGGGCTATTCGAACTATCCGGACAACGTGGTGCGTGCTTTTGTCGAGGAAGCGGCCTCCGCGGGAATCGACCTGTTCCGCATCTTCGATTCGCTCAATTGGGTGCCCAACATGCGGGTGGCCATGGACGCCGTGCTCTCCACCGGCGCCGTGTGCGAAGCGGCCATCTGCTACACGGGCGACGTGCTCGATGCCAAGCGCACCAAGTACGACCTGAAATACTACGTGGAGCTGGCCCGCGAGCTGGAGTCGATGGGGGCCCACATCCTGGCCATCAAGGACATGGCCGGGCTGTGCAAGCCCTTCGCGGCGGAGCTTCTGGTCCGCACGCTCAAGCAGGAAGTCGGCATTCCCATCCACTTCCACACGCACGACACCAGCGGAGTGCAGGCGGCCGCCATTCTGAAGGCCGCCGAGGTCGGGCTGGATATTGCCGACGCGGCCATGGCCCCGCTGTCCGGGCTGACGTCGCAGCCCAACTTGAACTCGGTGGTCGAATCGCTGCGGTTCACGCCGCGCGACACCGGCTTGAGCGGCGACGACCTGGAGCTGACGGCCCAGTACTGGGAGGCGGTCCGCGAGTTTTACGCTCCGTTCGAAACCAGCATGAAGGCCAGCACGGCCGACGTCTACCGCAACGAGATGCCCGGCGGCCAGTACACCAACCTGTTCGAGCAGGCGCAGGCGATCGGGTTGGGACGGCGCTGGCACGAGATCTGCCGAATGTATGCGGAGGTGAACCGCCTATTTGGCGACATCGTCAAGGTGACGCCTTCGTCCAAGGCCGTGGGCGACATGGCCTTATTTCTGGTGGTCAACAACCTCACGGTGGCCGACGTGTTGGATCCGAAACGGGACCTGAACTTTCCCGAATCGGTGGTCGATTTGATGGCGGGGCGGATGGGCCGGCCGCCCGGCGGGTTTCCGACGAAAGTACAGAAGCGGATTTTGCGCGGGCAAAAGCCGCTCGGCGGCCGGCCGGGCGCCAGCCTGCCGCCCGCCGATTTCGAGGCCACTGCCGACGAACTGGCGCGGGCTTGGGGCCGGCCGCCGTCGCGGCGCGACGTGCTCTCGTACCTGATCTACCCGCGCGTGCTCGGCGAGTTGGTGGAGCACCAGGTGAAGTACGGCGACACCGGCATCTTGCCGACGCCCACCTTTTTCTATGGTCCGGTCCCCAACGAGGAGCTCAGCGTCGACATCGAGCCGGGCAAGACCCTGATCATCAAGCTCCTGACCGTGGGCGAGCCTCACCCCGATGGCCGTCGGACGGTGTTTTTTGAGCTCAACGGCCAGCCCCGCGATGTCACCGTCCGCGACGTGTCGCTGGATGCGGAGGTCGAAAGCCGGCCCAAGGCCGACCCGAACAACGCCACCCACGTGGCTGCCCCGATGCCCGGCATGGTGGTGCACGTCGGCGTGCAGGCCGGCGACACCGTGGCCCAGGGTGCCAAGCTATTGACCATGGAAGCCATGAAGATGGAGACGACCCTCTACGCCGAGCGCGACGGCCAGATTGCCGAGGTCCTCGTCCAGCCGGGTCACCAGGTGGACACCGGCGACCTCGTCGTCCGCTGGGAATAGGCTCGTAGCGACCCCATTTATGGGGTCCTGCTGGGTTCGTAGTGACCCCATTCATGGGGTCTTCTGCCGCGCAACGAGAAAAGACCCCATCAATGGGGTCGCTACGAACGGAGGAACTCGATGATCGCGCGGCAAAAATCGGGCAAGTCGTCCGGCTTGCGGCTGGAGATGAAGTGCCGGTCGACGACCACGGCCGCGTCCTGCCAGATTGCGCCGGCGTTGACCAGGTCGTCCTTGATGCCGGCCGAACCGGTCACTTGCACCTGGCGATAGACGCCGGCCGAGATCGGAATCCAGCCGCCATGGCAGATGGCCGCCACCAGTTTTCCTGCCGCGGCGAACTGGCGGACCAGGTCCAGCACCTTGGGATCGCGGCGCAGCTTGTCCGGCATGAAGCCGCCGGGAATGACCACGCCGTCGAAGTCGGCCGACCTCATTTCGGCGATGGCCGCGTCCGAGCGGCACGGATAGCCGTGCTTTCCGGTGTAGGTCTGCTCGGCGCGTGGGCCGGCCACGGTCACGCGGGCGCCCGCTTCGATCAGCCGCAGCTTCGGATACCAGAGCTCCAGATCCTCGTACACGTCCTCGACGAACATCAGCAGACGCTTGTCCGCCAACGGCAACTGTGCAGGCGCCATGGGAAAGTCCGGGGTCAGAGGTCAGAAGTCAGAGGTCAGAGGCTGTGAATAAATCCCCCCGCCGGGTGCCTGGGTCAAAGCGTTAGCGTGCCCCAGTCTTCGTCCGTCCGCGTTCCTATTCCTCCTTCCTCCTTCTGCCTTCCTCCCTCATTCTTCCTCTTTCGTCCTTTGCTCGCAATACTCCGTCACGATCCGCTCGAGCACTTCCAGCGGCACGGCCCCCGAACCGAGCACCACGTCGTGGAACTCCCGGATGTCGAACCGCGTGCCCAGCCGCTCCTCGGCCATGCCTCGCAATTCACGGATCTTCAGCTCGCCGATCTTGTAGGCCAAGGCCTGCCCCGGCCAGGCAATGTAGCGATCGACCTCGGTCGTGATGTTGTGCCTCGTCAGGGCCGTGTTGTCGGCCATGAACTGGATCGCCTGCTCGCGCGACCAGCCCAGGTAATGCATGCCCGTATCGACCACCAGGCGGCAGGCCCGCCACATCTCGTAGCTCAAGCGGCCGAAGTCGCTGTAAGGGTCCTGGTAAAAGCCCGTTTCCAGCCCCAGACGTTCGGCATAGAGAGCCCACCCCTCGACGAAGGCGGTGAAACCCGCAAAACGCTGGAAATCGGGCACGCCCTCCAGCTCCTGCTGCCTGGCGATCTGCAGGTGGTGCCCCGGCACCGCCTCGTGCAGCGAGAGCGCTTCGATCTCGTAGAGCGGCCGGCTCTTGAGGTTGTACGTGTTCACGTAGTAGAAACCGGCCCGGCTGCCGTCGCCGGCGCCGGGCGAGTAATAGGCCGTCGTGGTGCTGGGAGCGATGAACTTCGGCACTTCGCGAATGCCATACGACAGCCGCGGCAGCGTCTGGAAGAGCCTGGGCAGCTCGCCGTCCATCCGCTTCAGGACAACGGCCACCTCCTTCATCAACTGTTCCGGCGTATCGACGTAAAAACGGGGATCCGTGCGGAGGAACTCCACAAAGGCGGCAAAGTCGCCTTCGAATCCGCTGCGGCGGATGACCTCGTGCATCTCGGCCTTGATGCGGGCCACTTCGGCCAGGCCCACGTCGTGGACTTGCTGCGGCTCAAGATCGAGCGTGGTGAACTGCCGCACCCGGTGCCGGTAGAACTCACGTCCTTCGGGCAGGGCCGAAGCGCCCACTTCGCCGCGTGCCGCCGGCACGTACTCCTCGCGCATGAAGTCGAGGAACCGCTGGTAGGCCGGCACGACGCTCTGGAGAATCGCCTGCTGCCCCTGGCGGGCCAGCCGCTGGTGCTCATCGTCGGGCACCATCGTGGGGAATTCCTGGAATGGCTCGTACAGCAGGCTGCGCTTCGGATCGTCGACGATCTGGGCGCGGATCGGCTCGTCGTAACCGGCCAGCACTACGGCAGGCAACGTCAGCTCCTGGCGGATGCCCTCGCGCATCAGCTCGATGTGTTCGTCGGTGTAGCGGGCGAAGTCCCGCAGCCGGGCGATGTAGTTTTCGTAGTCCTCGACCGTGTCCAGCGGCACGTCCTTGGGCAGATCGGGAAACGAGATGTGGAAGCCGCTGCGGTTGGTGATCGGCATCAGGTGCGTCTGGAACTGGTGCTCGGCGATCTCGTCCTGCTTCAACCGCCCGAAGATGTCATAGCTGATCCGCTCGCTGGGCGAGAGCCCCGAGCGATCGATGCCGCGCAGCCGCTCGACCAGCGCCTGCCGCTGGCCGAGCCGCCGCTGGTGGTCGGACAGCGTGACGCGGGGCAAGCGATCGTTGTAGCGCCGCAAGCCGAAGTGCGTTGCCAGAAGCGGGTCGTCGGCCAGCTCGGCTTCCCAGGCCTCGCTGAACAAGCGCTCGAGTTGTTCACTGGCCATTTCGCCGCCCCGGGCCCAGGCGCCGCAAGTGAGTGTCATCACTAAACAAAGCAGCAAGCGGTGCAATCGCAAGACAACCTCCGAAACGGCTACGACCTGCTCGATGAACGCCAGAATTCGTTGCGAGCAATGTGAATGACGGCCGCTTGACCGGCTGTCCGGGAGAGAACCAGCATCAGACTCGTGCCCGCCTGGCTTCTGGATGCCGCACGTCAAGCCCCGCCGGCGACCGAGCCGACTCAGTTCTTTTTCGAAGCCCGCCCAACGGCTCCGGCCCTCTCGGGCACGCTCGTGCGGGCCTGTGTGCTGGCCAGCCCCGGGCTCACGGCGGGCTCATCGTCGTTCTGGTCAGCGCTGTTCTGGTCGGCGCTGTTCCGGTCGGCCATGTGATGCGCTTGCGAGGCAATGCCCATCGCCGCCACCAGCTCCTGCCCGGAGAAATAAGAATATCTCCGGCCGTCGAGACGCTTGATGCTCTTGGCGGCCAGCTCTTCCCACGACATCTCGCTGGCCAGGTTCCAGGCCGCTGCTTGGGCTGCCCGCTGGCTCACCGAGCCGGAACCGAGCAAGACGCACAGCTCACGCACGGCGGGCTTGTCGGTGAAGCTGTCGATCGGCTGGATTACATACGGAATGGCGGGCCGCGGCTCCGCCTTGCCGTGCTCCAGGCAGATACAGGTCACGGTGAGACGGCCAACCTTTTCGGCCGGCACATTCATCATGCCCATGCCGCCTCCCATCCCGCCACCACCACCCCCCATGCCGCCACCCCCCATGCCGCCGCCCATGCCCTGGCCGCCGCCACCACCACCCCCCATGCCGCCGCCGCCACCCCCCATGCCGCCCATGCCGCCCATCTGGGCCAGCACGGGGACGGCCGCGAAGGCCTCGGGCAGCTTGACGTTCAAGGGTTTGTCGGTCTTGTTGGTGATCATCACCCGTGCCTGGGTCGAGTCCTTGGGGATGAACTTGACGGCGATTTGCCCCGACTCCATCGCCTGGAACATCTCGACCGACTCGTGGGCCGGATTGTACTCGCCTAGCTTCAGGCGCCGCTCGGTCGTCTTGCCCCGCGGAGCAGCCGAAGCTGGAACCGTCAGCGCAACGGTCAGCAGGCCAACCAGCACCGGCGCCAGACAATACATCGCCTTGAATGCCTTACGGTCGAGCGAAGTCATTTCCAAATCCTCCCAGGCTCTTGTTCCGCGGAGTTTTACACACAGGCGGGATATCCGCCGGCGCATGCAAGCTTGAGAACGCCCCTACTTTTGTCCAGGTTAACCGCCCCGGACCCGGAAGCCAAGCAAAAAGTGCCCCGCGGCGGCCCTTTTTAAGACCGGCCAGGCCCACTCGACCGCCCTCAGCGGCCTTTTGCCCCCTCCTGGCCCCTCTGGCCGTCGGCCAAGGGAAGTTCGACCGCCACCAGTTCCTGGTCGTCCCTGGCGTACACCATCCGCCCCGCATAGGCCGGGTGAGCCCAGGTCGGGCCGAGTATCCCCACGCGTGACTGCTCCTGGTAGCCTTGCGGATTCAGCCGGGCCAGGATCAGCTCCCCCTCGGAATTGAGGATCATCGCCCGGTCGCCGTCCCCCAGCCAGACCAGCGAGGCCTGGGGATTTCGGCCTCGAGGCGTCGCCTTGTTCCCGTCGTCCCAGAGTTTCCGGCCGCTCCGCAGCTCGAAGCAGGTCAGCCCGAACCGCTTGTCGAGCAGGTAGGCAAAGCCATCGCGATACAACGGCTGCGACATCAGTCCCCGTAGCGAGTCGTTGTCTTCCCAGGCCAGCTCGACTTCGCTCCGCCGGCCGCCAAGTCGAATCGCCTTGGATCCCTCCCAATAGCCGGCCACGAAGACCAGACCCTCCTGGCAGATCGGCGTGGCGATGGAAACGCCATACGTGACCTTGTACGGCACGCTCCACTCGATTTGCCCCGTCCGCGGAGACAGTCCCAACACGCGCTCGGGAGTCCACGCCACCAATTGCGGCCCGCCGGCGCGGTCGATCACGATCGGGGTGGCATAGCCGGCCGGGTCGCTCGAGCTGCGCCACACCTCGCGGCCGTCGTCGCGGTCGAAGGCCATCAGGCACCCGCCCGGCTCCGCGGCCACGTGTACGATGACCAGATTCTCATGGATCAACGGCGAAGCCGCAAAGCCCCACTCGGGAATCCGGGCGTTGAACTCTTCGACGCAGTCGTGCGACCAGGCGATCGAGCCGTCGGCGGCGTTGAGGCAGCGGACATGTCCCACGGCTCCCAACGTGTAGACGCGGCCTTCGAACACCGTGGGGGCCGCCCTTGGGCCGCTGCCGTAATCGAGCTCGCCGTACGTGACCTTGTATTCATCGCGCCATAATGGCTGCCCCGTGGCGGCGTCGAAACAGAGGACTCGCTCGACTTCTTGCGGCTGCTGCTGCCGGTCCATGACAAACACGCGGCCGCCGGCCACCGACACCCCGGCATAACCGCCGCCGATCGCCTGCCGCCACCTGACGCGCAGCCCCTCGGCCGGCCAGGCTTCGGGCAGCTTGGGGCCCTGCCAGGTGCCGTCGCCGTGCGGGCCGCGCCAACGAGGCCATTCCTCGGCCGGCGCGTCGGACGCCAAGATCAGCGAGACCACGATCGCCGCGCCCCAGAGGCTCCGTCCCACCGGGCGAGAGTCAGCGCACTTCATCCGCATTGGGGCCTCCGAAGATCAACTGACGGATTCCGCTTCACTGGTGGCCGAGTCACTTGACGCGGTGGGGCAGTTCGACGGCATGGTTTCGGCGCCCTCTCGGATCCGAACCGGCACATTCCAGACCACGCTGCCCACTTTGCACAGGCCGCCGTCTTGCTGGCAGTAGTAGTAGTCAGCCGACCATCCCATTTTCTCACTAAACCCGACCTAGTCGTCGAGGGAGTAGCTCCCCTCCTCCATCAACGCGGCTCGCAGCGCAACCCGATACGACAGATTGACTGCAAGCACATCGATCGTTACCCGTCCAACGTCGGTCTTGCCAACGAGGTACGGCCCATTCCATTCAAAATGATCGGGCCAGGCATCGGTTCGGGGGTGAAACAACGGGACGTGCTTGCCTTCCAGGTAGCCCGCGGCGAGTGCTCCCTTGTGAGAATTGCAGCGTTCGCAACTCAAGGCCAGATTCTCCGAGACCGTCGGACCGTGGAGTTTCTCTGGGATGATGTGATCGATCTGGAAAGGAAGCAGGGCGATATCGGCGGGGAACTTGCAGTATTCACAGCGGCCTTTCGCACGCTCCCAGACACGCTGCTCGAGGTCGCGATCCATCGCAGACTCACGGCGACAATCCGGCTTGCTTCAACGAAACTCGTGCCTTGGATTGGATCAACTCAAGCAGCGCCGTAATGAGCTCGTAATCCTCCAACTGCGACTGCTCCCCGGCCGTGAGCGCCCCCTTGCGGGCCTTCGAGGCAAGATGGTTTACTCGGTCGCGGTCGTACTGCGAGAGCTTGAATTCAAGCATCGCGCGAGCGGCCTCGGCGGGCATCCCGCCTTCATTCGGCTTGATCGTGCGGATCAGGATTTCAGCCCCGTGATCGCGTGTCGTGGTGGAATGCATGCCGATTCTCGACGGACAAGGTCAACCGCATTATAGCACAACCTGATGCCTCCGAAAGATCACTGACGGATTCCGCTTCAGTCGTGGTCGGGTCACTGGACACGGTGGGGCAGGTCGATGGCGTTGGTTTCGGCGCCCTCTCGAATGCGGATCGGCACATTCCACACTACGCTGCCCACTTTGCACAGGCCGCCCGACTCCTGGCAGTAGTAATAAGTCAGAGAGACTTTCAGGGTCGTCTGCCCTTGGCTCGATGTCAGTGGCAGGCGGATATCGAACTCGGGCTGCGGCGTGGCCAACCTCGTCGCCATGCCCAGCACCGAGGGATCGACGGGACCGCCGCTATCCACCGCATCGACGCGATAACGCGTGGGGGCCAGGTCGTTCATTTTGTATCCCGGCGGCAAGTTCAAGCGGACCGTCAGCAACAGCTCGCCCTGTTCGCCCTGGACCAGCACCTCGCGCAATCGCACGTGCTCGGCTCCGGCCAGCGCCACCTCGCCGGAGTCGGCCGCCTGGGGAGGATCGAGTGCGTCGATATCGAGCGTCGTTACGCTTTCGTGGGCCAGATCGATCACGCGGATGCGGTGCTGGTTGGTATCGGCCACGTACAGCTTGCCGGCCGCCGCGCTCAGGCCGGCCGGCTCGTCGAAGAGCGGTCCGTCGGCCGCCGACGCGGCATGCTGCGCGATGGTCTGCACTCTTTGCTCGCGTGGATCGACGACCTTGATCTTGCTGTTGTACGTGTCGGCCACGTACAGCCGCTCTCGGTGCCAGACCACGCCGAGCGGGTGCTGCAGCCGGGCCAGAGGCAAAGGGCCATCGACGTCGCCAAAAACGAAAAGCCGGTCGGCAGCCAGGTGGGCCGTGCCGATCACCGTCTTCACCAAGCCGGTCGGCGCCAGTGGCACGGCGCGAATCGAGCTCCCCTCGCTGTCGGCCACGTACAACCAGCGGCCGTCGGAAGCCAAGCCGCTGGGCTGGGCGAAGCAGGCCGACGGTTGCGATCCGCTGCGCGGCACCAGCGGGCCATCCACGATGTCTTCCACGCCGCTGCCGGCATGAACGCCGATCTGGCGTTCGTCCAGGGCCATCCTCCAGATCTGGTGCGGCCCTGCCATGGCGATGTACAGCTCATCTCCGTGGATCCACAGGTCCCAGGGGCTGGCCAAGCGGGTCCGGATCGGAACGCCCACGTTGCGCCGGCTCTGCGGCCGTGCCTCGCGGCGCTGCTGGCCCGTGCCGGCGATGGTCGCGACCTGCTTCGTTCGAAGGTCCACTTTGCGCAGCATGTGGTTCTGGGTGTCGGCCACGTAGAGAGTATCGCCGCGCAGCGCCATTCCCTGGGGATTATTGAACGTGGCCTGGTCGTAGCGGCCGTTGTCCCGGCCCACGGCGCCCGTGCCGATGACGTCGACGAGCTGGCCGTCGAGCCGGGTGATCACGATGCGGTTATGATTGCTGTCGGCGATGAACAGGCGGTCGCCCGCCTCGTCGGCCAGCAGCTTGCCCGGAAAGCGCAGCGGCGTGTCCTGGGCCTGGTGATGCTCCAGGTTGAACTCCAGGGGCGTTTCGTCCAGCACTCCCTTGCGGCGATAGTAGGGCAGGGCGTTGCGGATCACGCGGTCGAGGGCGGCGAACTCGACCTCGCCTTTCGTCCCGGCCACCAGGTTGCCCTCGGGATCGATCAGCTGCAGAGTCGGCCAGGTATCAACGCCGAAACGCCTCCACAACACGAAGTCGGGATCGTTGACCACGGGATGGGCGATCTGGTATCGCAGCACCGCCGCGCGGATGTTGTCGGCGTCCCTTTCCGTGACGAACTTGCCGGAGTGCACTCCGATGACGACCAGGTTGCCCGGGTGGGCCAGTTCCAGCTTCTTCAGCTCGGGCAGGATATGGATGCAATTGATGCAGCAATAGGTCCAGAAATCCAGGAGCACGAACTTGCCGCGGAGCATCGGCAGATCGAGCGGCGCATCGACATTGATCCATTCGCTGCCTCCGGCGAGCGAAGGCGCCGGCCGGCTGTTTGCAAACGGAAACTTGCCGGCCGCCTGGCCGTGTGCGGCCCGGCCCCACCCGGCCAGCGACCCAGCGGCCAGCGAAAAAGCGGCCAATAGGAGTACCGCCCCAGTCCAGCGGCGCGTGGCTGTCGACATGGCAGTGGCCCCTTGGGTTGGATGCGTGTGGGGGGATTGCGAGCGGTAGGCTCTGGATATGGTACCCCGCGAGGGGGCGTGGGGCAACGGGCAGGTCAGATGGCTAGTGGCTAGTGGTCAGTGGCTGGTGGTCAGTGGCCGTGGTCACGCGGATCGGAGAGGGACGGACGAATGCCTCTCGCCAAGGCGGCTTTATCAATGTCTTTGTGCCGGCGGGGAGCTGCGTCTTGCCGAGCGAGTGGCTAATCTCGCTCGTCTTGAAGTGGCGGCCAATAATTGATCCGACAAGCCGGCAGCTCTTTTTTAAGCAACTGGACCGCCTCACTCACCTGTCTGACCGGTTCGATAAGGGAAACGGACGAAAGACTGGGGCACGCTTATCGCTTTGCCCCAGCCACCCGGCTCGCTCGAATCTGTCGAAGTTGTTTTTCGGTCGTTCCTCAGGCAACGAACCGCGGGCTGTGGGGGAGGCCGAAGGTGGCGGCGACCGCCTGATTGGTAACCTCGTGGTCCATGATGTTCACGGCACGGGCGATCGGCTTCAAGGTTTGCGCGGCCGCAAGGATGCCGCGGTTGGCAATCTCCAACGCCCAGGGGAGCGTGACGTTGCACAAGGCGTAGGTGCTGGTGCGGCCCACCGCGCCGGGCATGTTGGTCACGCAATAGTGCAGCACCTGCTCGACGATGTAGGTTGGCTCGCTGTGCGTCGTGGGCCGGCTGGTCGCCACGCAGCCCCCCTGGTCGATCGCCACGTCGATGATCACGCTGCCCGGCTGCATTAGCCTCAGATCCTCTTCGTCGATCAGCCGCGGCGCCTTGGCGCCGGGAATCAACACCGCCCCGATCACCAGGTCGGCCCGCTTGAGCTGCTCGCGGATCGTGTGCCGGTCGCTGAACAGGCAGTCCACGTTGGGCGGCATCACGTCGTCCAGATACCGCAGGCGATCCATGTTGATGTCCAACAGCCCGATGTTCGCGCCGAAGCCGGCGGCCACCTTGGCGGCATTGGCGCCCACCACCCCGCCGCCCAGGATCGTTATGTTCGCGGGAGCCACGCCGGGCACGCCCCCCAGCAGGATGCCCCGCCCCATCTGGGGCCGCTCCAGGTACTTGGCCCCCTCCTGGATGCTCATGCGGCCGGCGACTTCGCTCATGGGCGTCAGAAGCGGAAGCTGCCCGCGCTCGTCGCGGAGCGTCTCGTAGGCCACGGCCGTGACCCCCGATTCCAGCACGGCCTGCGTCAGCTCCCGGTCGGCCGCGAAGTGAAAGTAGGTGAAGATCACCTGCCCGGGCCGCAACAGGGGCCACTCGGAGGGGAGCGGCTCCTTGACCTTGATCACCAGGTCGGCCCGGGTGTACAGCTCGCCGGGATCGTGGAGCAACTCGGCGCCGTTCTCGAGGTAGCGGTCGTCGGGGATGCCCGAACCGAGCCCCGCGCCGGCTTCGACGAGCACCTGGTGACCGGCGCGCGTGAGCTCCTCCACGCCCACCGGCAGCAGGGCGACGCGGTACTCATCGCGTTTGATCTCTCTGGGGACTCCGACGATCAACGATTCACCCTCGTGCAGAATGCCAACAGGGCCTTCCTTCTATCAACAAGCCGCCCGGGCGGCAAGCGGCTGTGCGACACACGCGAGCGGACAATAGGCGGCCGTCACTCGCCCGTCAATTGGGCCTCGTCGCCGGCCGGCTCGCGGCCGCCGGGCTGGCCGCTTTCGCGCTTGCGGAGGTAGAGCTTGATAGGCACCTCGGGAAACGGCAGGTGGTCGCGGAAGACGCCCAGCAGATAGCGGCGATAGGGAAGCGAGAGGGCGGCCGGATCGCTGCAGAAGAGCACGATGGTGGGCGGCTCGACGCCGACCTGGGTGGCGTAATAGATCTTCGGGGCCCGGCGCCGGTAGAGCGGCGGCGGGCTGTGCTCGATGGCCGCCCGCAGCAGCTTGTTCAAGTCGGCGGTGCCCACGCGCTGGCGGGCCTGCTTGTAGAGCATCTGGGCGTGGTTCAACAGCGCCTTGACGTTCTTGCCCGTCTGGCCGGTGATGAAGGCGATCGGCGCGTAGCGCATGGTGCGGAAGGTGTCGTGCAGGTAAGCCACCCATTTCTCGGTCGGCATGCCGCCGGCGTACAAGTCCCACTTGTTCACGACGAAGATGCACGGCTTGTACTGCTCGGCCACGTACTCGGCGAGCTGCTTGTCGACCTTGCTGATCCGCTCGGCCGGATCGAAGAACAACAGCACCACGTCGGCCCGGCGGATACTGCGCTCGGCCCGGTGCGTGCTGTAGAAGTCGATGTCGGTGGTGATGCTCTTGCGCCGCTTCAATCCCGGCGTGTCGATGGCCATGAAGGCCTTGCCGTCCAGCTCGAACCGCACGTCGATGCTGTCGCGGGTGGTGCCCGGCACCTCGCTGACGATGATTCGTTCTGCCTGGGCCAGCGTGTTGACGAAGGTGCTCTTGCCCGTGTTCCGCTTCCCCACGATCGCCACCTTCATCGTCGGTTCGGGGGGCAGCGGCTCCGAGCCGGGCTCCGGCAGCCGCTCGTAGATTGCGTCGAGCAGCTCCTGCCGGCCGCGGTTCTCGCGGGTGCTGACGCGGACCAGCTTGCCGCGGCCCAGGCGATAGAATTCGTCGGCGTGGGCGTCGAGCGACGGGGCGTCGGTCTTGTTCGCCACGCAGATCACCGGCGCGCTGGCGTAGCGCAATCGCTTGGCGACCTCTTCGTCCAAGGGAACCAGGCCCTCCCGCGTATCGAGCACGAACAACAGGACCGAGGCCGAATCGATCGCCACCTCGATCTGCTGCTCGATGTGAGCGGTGAGGTTGTCCACGTCGTCGATGCCCATGCCGCCCGTATCGACCACTTCGAAGTACTTTTCGCCGATGCACATCAGGAAAGTCTGGCGGTCGCGGGTCACGCCGGCCGAATCGTCGACGATCGCCAGCCGCTTGTTCACCAGCCAATTGAACAAGCTCGACTTGCCCACGTTAGGCCGCCCGACGATGACGACTTGAGGAAGACCCATACCGAGCGCTCGACTCACGGGCGAAAAACCGGCCGCCCAGGCGGGTGTGCGGGCGGGCAAGGCGGATTGACACTGCTTGATCCGCTTCCGGCGGACCGCGATCACCCCAACCAGCCAGAGCAGCGTGACGGCCTTCGTCACGCAGTTGCCACGCGGCCGCCGCTGCCGAGTGCGATCGCCTCAATCCGTACCATGGATTCTATTTCAAAGGGGCCCCGCGGGACAGCGGCAAACTGCGCGCTGGGGCGCCGCCGGCGAACTTCAGCGGACCACTTCCAAGTCGTCGAGCGCCTCTTGGAGTTCACGGATGGCCGTCTCGCTGGTTCGGGTCCGCCGCAAGTACAGCTCCTTCAGCCCCGAAAGGTCCTTGAGCCGGGCCAGCCCGGCATCCGTGACGGCCGTGTCGGCCAGGTTCAGCCCCGTCAGTGCCCGTTGGCCGGCCAGATGCCCCAGGGCCTCGTCGCTAATCCGGGTGCCGCTGAGGTTCAGGAACTCCAGTGCCGGCAGGCTGGCCAGATGAGACAAGCCGTCGCCCTCGATCGAACAGCCCGCGAGCGAAAGCCACTGCAGCCGCTCCAGGCCGGCCAGGTGCGCCAATCCCGGGTCGGTCACCTGCGTGTTGACCAGCTCGAGCGTCTCGAGCCGCTTGAAACGCCGCAGGTGGGCCAATCCCTCGTCGCCGGCCCGCGTGTTTCCCAACGACAGCCACTCCAGCCGCTCCAGCGGCTCCAGGTGCGCCAGCCCCCGGTCGCCGACGGCCGTGTAATCGAGCCAAAGCGAGTCCAAGGCGGTCAATGTTCGTAGGCTGGCCAGTCCCTCGTCGGTCACCGCGGTCCAAGACAGCTTGAGCGACTTGAGCTGAGTGAGCGAGCGCAGATGAGCCAGTCCCGCGTCGCCCACGCCGGTGTCGAACATCCACAGGCCTTCGAGTTGCCGCAGTGCGGACAAGTGGGCCAGACCTTCGTCGTCGACCCTGGTCCAACTCAGGTTCAGCCACTTCAAGCGGGGCAGCCGGGCCACGCGGGCCAGCCCCTGGTTGGAGATCCTGGTGTCGTGCAGCCAAAGGCCCTCCAGCCGCTTCAGGCCTTCCAGGTACGCAAGCCCCGCATCCGTGACCCGCGTCTGGCCGAGGTAGAGCTGCCGGAGCTCGACGAGCCCGGCGATATGTTTCAGCCCGTCGTCGCTGACGTTCGTGCGGCTGAGACTGAGCGTCTCGACGTTCTTCAGATCGCCGAGCCAGCGGAGCCCCTCGTCGCCGCCGGCCCAAGTGACTGCCAGGCCGGCCGGGCCCTCGCCGGCTTCGCCCGTCTCGATCCGGCCGCCAAGTTGCTCAATGGCTCGCCGAGCCTTGCTTGGCCCGTCTTGGGCATCCTGCCCTTCAGCCGGGCCGGGCGGGGCGGCCCAAGCCAGAAGCACGGCGGCAATGAGAACGGCTCGGCGCATCGGAGGGGGGCGGAAGGCGGAAGTCAGAGGGCAGAGGTCAGAAGACGGAAGTCAGAAGTCAAAGGTCAAGGTTCCGTCTGCCTGTCGAGAGCCTCTAGGCCGAACGGCGGCAGACGTGCAGCACGGTCGCGGGGCGTCAGAGCAATCATACAACAGGGAAAATAGAAGGCGGAAGGCGGAAGGCAGAAGGAGGAAGGACGAGGAGGAAACGGAATGAATTCCGTTCTACGTGCTAGAATCAAGCGATGCGAGGCGCGCTGAAAGGATCGTTGCTGTTGGCCGGATGCGTGCTGGCCGGTGGTGTATTCGCCACGCCACCAGAGACAGCCACGCAGATAACGACGCCACCAGAGACGACCGACGAAGGACCTGCCGCGGCCGGGCTGATTGCCAACGGCGATTTCGACGGCGAGCCGACCTCCGCGGGCCGACCGGCCGGCTGGTACTTTCTGCACCAGGCCCGCCTGGCACGACACGGCGAAGACCAACGCCAAGGGCACCTGGCACAACCGAGTGTGCCTGCTGTGAAGGATGGGGACGACGAGAGCGAAGGCGGACGGCACATCCCGGCGCGCGGCTCGACTGAGCTCGCGACTCGACTGAGCTCGCCGAAGTCCGAAGTCCGGGATGCCCGCTACCTTAAGAAGGCGATCGGCGGAAATTACCTGTCGCTGGCCAATGCCGTTCCCGGCCGCGACAGCCAGGCACAACAGGCCTTCGCGCTCGATGGCCGAAAAACCCGCCAGCTCGATGTGTCGTTTTGGACCAGGGCCAAGGGAGTGCGGCCGGGACAGTCGATCGAGCAGCGGCCGCAGTTGGCCATCTCCTTTTTCGATGAATCAAAAAGCTTGCTGGGCCGCGAGCAGGTCGGCCCATGGTTTGGCAGTTTCGACTGGCAGCGCAAAGAAGGCACGTTCGTCGTGCCGCCCGCCACGCGAATCGGGATCGTCTGGGTGGGCCTGTTCGGCGGCACCGGCGAGGCTGCCTTCGATAGCATCGAGATCAGGGCGGCTGAGGTGAACCCGTCGATCTTCACGCCGGCGCCCGAATGACGATCGCTCCTGCCCGGAGTGCCCGATCGTCGCCAACGGCAAGAAACTGAGAAAAAATCGGTCAACCACCCAAAAGTGTTATTGAATCTGCCTCTCCAAGCGGCCATAATCTGATTGGGTTAGGGGGGCAAAACCCCTGACCACACTGCCCTTCGCAGGTACCTGCCCCGCCTGCGAAGGGTTTTTTATTGCGCGCGCCTCCGGCCGGCACGCTTTGGCCAGCAGGATTCGCCACAGTCGTAGCAGGATTCGCCAGAATTCTGGGACGTGCATGACGGCCCAAACTCTGGCGAGTTCGACTACACCGCATTCCGGTCGCAGGCTGCGACAGCCAGCGCCAAGGCGCCGACCAAAAGCGATCCGGCGGTCCGTTGAAGCCGGGCGTCGAGTAATCCGCGGAGCCGATGGAGCATCCTTGCTCTGTGGTTCGCGGTCTGGTGTGCTTAGGCCAGAAAAACTTCAACCAGGCGGCTGACCGTTGCCCGGGCCTGCGCGCCGGTCGCCTGGTAGTCCCAGTTGTACCGTGCCAGCTCGGCGAGCAGGCAGATGATGGCAATCAGGATCGCCAACAGCGCCACGGCCAGCATGGTCGTGTAGATGTCCCACTTGGGCGGCGAGAGCGCTCGAGTCCGGTCAGTTGATTCGGGTAGCGACACGGTCTTCCCTCTGGATTGGACTTGCACGGAATTCGGGATCGGGCATGACCTTGGCCACCGACCGATCGGCCCGGGTCTCGATCACTTCGATTTTGCCCACGTACTTGCCGCCGTTGCGATAAACGATCAACTGGTGACCCTTGCGAAGCCCCTCGTCGGAGCCGAGCGAGATCTCGACCAGCCCACTGGAGCTGCTCTTGAGCACGATGCCGTCGACCTTGGGCGGTCCGTCGACCGGTTCGTTGATGTCCAAGCCCCGGGAGTCCAGCACCTGCTTGGCCTTGGCCACCCGCTCGGCCAGGACGGAATGGCTGGCCGCCAATCGCTCGATTTGGCCGAGGAGCTTGTTCAGCTCGTCGGTCTTGGCCACCACTTCCTTGAAATGCGCATCGCGGTCGGCGTAGGCCTGCTTGATTTCACCTCGCAACGTGTCGATCTCGCCGAGCTTGGCATCCAGCATGGTCTGGTTCGCCTTGGCGGCCTCGACGGCCTGCCGCTCGCCTTGGGTCAGCAGGGCCTGTTCGTTGACTAACTGGGTGTGCTCCCTGCGAAGCTGCTCTTTTTCGGCCTCCAGCTTGGCCAGTTGTTGCCGCTTCGACGCTTCCTCGCGCGAAAGGGCGTTGCGCAGGTTGTCGACCTGGCGCTGCAAATCCGTCACTTGAGCCTGGGCCTGGGCCAATTGAGGCTTGAGACCCAAGGGCTCGCCCGGCTTGACGGCGGCCTGCGGCCGCTCGATTTCGTCTTTCCAGTGCTTGTGCGTGGCATAAATGGTCACCGCCAGGCCCATGAAAAACAGGCTGAACACCAAAATCAGCACGACGAAGATCTTACCGACGAGGTTCATCGAGGCCACTCCTGGAATAACTTACCGACTCCGGACATCCCGTGTGTTACAACCCGCTTTGCGGCCGGCGCCGGGCAAAGGTGTTTCGAGACTGAACCGGTTCACATGACAAGAGATAGAGTTACAGACTGGTTCTTTTAGTATAAACCTGCCCGATTTTGAAAGTCAATCAAGAACCGTTCAATTTCGCTAAGATAGGCCGGAAGGGCAAAGCTAAGCCAACCCGGCCGGTGGTCAACTCGCCGGGAGAGCCGTTCGCCGGCGATCGACCAGGCCCGAAACGAGCAAACCGAGACAGGCGGCCAGGCAGGCGGCGGCCGGCCAATCGCCCCAGTGCAGATAGCGGCTCGACCGGCCGTCCAACCGGACGTCGGCCACGATAATGCCGGTGTCGCGGCGCGGCCCGCGGCGGAGGATTCGCCCGTCGGCGTCGATCCAGGCCGAGAATCCGGTATTGGCGGCGATCAAGAACGGCTTGCGGCACTCGACGGCCCGGAACACCGCGCAGGCCAGGTGCTGATCCAGTTCGCTGGAGCCCCAAAACCAGCCGTCGTTGGTCAGGTTCACCAGCACGTCGGGCTCCTGGCCTCGGCGGGCAAGCATGGCCACCTGGCTGCGGATGAAATGGGGCACCGTGCTCTCGAAGCAGATGTTGGCCGCCAGCCGAGTGGAACCGAGATCGAACGCTTCGGGCTGTCCGCCGGCGTCCAGACCTCCGCCCAGCGGCGTCAGCTTGTACAGCCATGGGAAGTGGTTGGCCAAGGGAACAAACTCGCCGAACATCACGCGGTGCATTTTGTCGTACCGGGGTCCAAGGCGGCCGCCGCGGTCGATGAACAGTGCCGAGTTGTAGCGCCTGGCGGCATCCGAATCGAAGTGCAGCGTGTCCAGCCCCAGCAGCAGCGGCGCGCCGAGCAGCAATGCCTGGCTTTCGATCAACGCCTGGCGTTGGGCCACGAGGCGATCGAACGACTCGCGTGAGCCCGTCCACTCGGCAGGCAAACGGGCGTCGGGGCCGGCCACGATGAACGGGTCGCGGAACATCGTCTCCGGCCAGACGATCAGGTCGAGATCCGGGTGCTGCCGGCCGGCCCGCCGCGACAACTCGAAGTACTGGTCGTGGATCCGCTGGTGCTCGGTCGGATCATGCTTCATCTCGGTGTCGATCGAGCCCTGGATCAGCGCTACTTTCGGACCGGGGCGGGTCCGATCGTCACGCAGCCGCAGGTGGCCGTAGGCGAGTGCCGATCCGAGCACGACAGCCAGCGGCAAGAGCGGCCACAGCGCGGCGGCGCTCCAGCGGCGCGCAAGCCCGCCCACCGCATCGTCCAGCGGCACGATACGCGCGAGGCAGGCGGCCGAACACATCAGCACAAAGCTCACCGCGTAAGCGCCGGCCAGGTCCGAGATCTGGATCAACTCCAGCCAGCGGTGCTGCGTGTGCGCCAGCCCAGCCATGCTGAAGCCGCTGAGCAAGCGGGCCTGCGCCAGCTCCAGTCCCACCCAAACCACCGGCGCCGCCAGCGCGACCGGACAGCGCCAGCGGTGGACCGCTACCCGCGACAGGCCCACGAACAGCGGCAGGTAAATCCCCAGGTACAGCGAAAGCGCCACCCACCCCAGGCTGGTGGCCGGGTGAGGCAGGCGGAGCCAGTGCAGCGCGGCCAGCCAGAAACAACAGCCCGCCAGCCAGAGCGCAACGTATGGCCGGCGTCCAGTCAGGCTGCGGTGGCGGACCAGGATGAGCCAGGGAATCGGTGCCAGCCAGGCCAGCGGCCAGGCGTTCAGCGGGGGCTGTGCGGCCCACAGCAATCCGCTGCCGGCAAGTCCGTAGAGCAACGTGCGGCTCACGCGCGGGCCGCCGGAGCGGCCGGCGCGGCCATCAACCGCGGCCGGCTGGGTTGGCGAAGCATCGCCGTTGGGGATTCGCGGCCGCTTCGGTGAATTCTTGACGCTCGACATGGTCTTAGGAAGGGCGGTCTTAGGAAGGGCGAGACTCGACCCTGGTCCAAACTTCTATTCGAGCAGGTACACGTCCAAACGGGAACCCGCCTCGTGGGTGCGGTCGCCAGCGGGGAAACATACCAGCGCGTCGGCCTCGACCAACCCCAATAGATCGGCCGATCCGTGCCAGGCGACCGGCTCGACCTCGTCGCCATCCGGTCCGGGTTTCAGCCGGGCCGGGTGATAGGTGGGCCGCTCGCCGCGATGCACGTGGCGGGTTGCCAGCCGGGCGGTCGTTCGCTTGGGTCCTCGTTTCTGCCTGCCGGCGAGCCGCTCGATGGCCGGCCTTACGAACAGCTCGAAGCACACCAGGCTGCTGACCGGGTTGCCCGGCAGCCCGAAGACAAGCTTGTCGAATCCCTCGACGTTGGCCACGCCAAACCACAGCGGCTTGCCCGGCTTGAGCCGCACTTTGTGAAACACCTGCTCAACCCCCAGCTCCGCAAGCACCCGAGGCACCAGGTCCAGTACCCCGGCCGACACGCCTCCGGACAACACCAGCACGTCGGCGGCAAGACCCTGCTGAATCAGCCGGCGAAGCTCGTCGGGATCGTCGCGGCCCACGCCCAAATCCACCGGTTCGGCGCCGACCCGCCGCGCGGCAGCCAAGAGCATGGGCCCGTTGCTGTTGCGGATCTGCCCCGCCGCGGGCAAATCGACGGGCGGTACGAGCTCGTTGCCGGTCGGCAGGACGGCCACCGTCGACCGGGGAACGGCTTGCACTTCGACCCGGCCCACTTCGCACAAGAGCCCGATTTCGACGGCCCGCAGCAGGTGGCCGGGGCCGAGCACCGCTTGCCCGCGCCGCAAGGAGGTGCCGCGGCGCATGATGTTTTGACCCGGCCGCACCTGGGAGCCCCGCAGCAGGACGCGTTCGACACCGCCATCCGGGCGAGGAAGCACCTGGGCATTCTCGACCATCACCACGGCGTCGGCCCCCGGCGGCAACGGCGCGCCGGTCATGAGCCGCGTTGCCTGACCCGGTGCCACGTGCCGCGTGGGAACCGCTCCGGCCACCACTTCCTCGATCACCTCCAGACGGGCTTCACCCCCGGCCAGGTCGGCGGCCACCACGGCGTAGCCATCGACGACCGACTTGTCGTGCGGCGGAGAGTCGACGTCGCTGGTTACCTCCTCGGCGAGCACCAGGCCCAGGGCGTCGGCCACCGGCGTTATCTCGGCGGGTCGCGGGCGGGCGCGAGCCAGCACACGATCGAGCGCTTCTTCGACGGTGATCATGAATTGCCAAGGGACAGGAAGTTTTTCAGTATGTCCGGCCCCCGCTGGGTGAGGAAGCTCTCGGGGTGGAACTGGACGCCGTGCAGGGGAAAGCTTCGGTGGCGTATGCCCATGATCTCGCGGCCACCGTCCGGCGCATCGCACCAGGCCGAGACGATGAACTCGTCGGCCAGCGTGCCCGGTTCGATGATCAGGCTGTGGTAGCGGGTGGCCTGGAATGGGTTTTCCAGTCCCGCGAAGAGTCCTAGGCCATCGTGGTGGATCATGTCGGTCTTGCCGTGCATCAGCCGCTTGGCGCGGACGATGTTGCCGCCGAAAGCATGGCCGATGGACTGATGACCCAGGCAGACGCCCAGGATCGGCACCTGGGCGGCGAAGCGGCTCACGCAGTCGCAGGAGATGCCTGCCTCGCGTGGCGTACACGGCCCCGGGGAGATGATCAGATGCGAGGGCTTCCGCCGGGCGATCTCGTCGAGCGTGATCTGGTCGTTGCGATGAACTTCGAGTTCCACCTGCGGATCGATTTCACCGAGGCGCTGGACCAGGTTGTAGGTAAAGGAGTCGTAGTTGTCGATCAGCAGGATCATCGCCGACCCGTTCGAACATCGCCATCTGGGCCCTTCAGCAGTCTAGCAGGGGGGCGGGAGGCGGGTGAAGGGCGGCTCCTCCTTGTGCGGCTGCTTGGATCCGTGTGCCACTGCTTGGATCCGTGTGCCACTGCTTGGAGCGGCCGCCCTGCAGTGGCACAAAGCGGCACGGACTGTCAGGCTGCCGGCTTGCGCAGCGGCACGAGCCGTTCGCCGGACGGCACGAGCGACGTGATTCGAATGCCGAACTTGCCGCCTACCGTGACCGCCTCACCTTCGGCCACTCGCTGGTTGCCGACCCGCATTTCGAGCATCTCCCGGCACGACTTGTCGAACTGGATGATCGATCCCGGAGCCAGCTCGACAATCCGGCCGATCGGCTGCTTTTTCCAAGCCAAAGTCGCCGTGACCGGCACCTGGATCCTCAACAGCCCGCGCGAATAGGCGGGCAGCTCGGCAAGGCCCTTTGTTTCGTAAGTGGCTGGTGTTGCTGGCATGGCTCGATTTGCGGGCAAACAGGCTCCTCGACGGTGCTGGCGGCCGTAATCTTTCATATCGGGCGGAACGACCCCTAAACTTTGCCTGGCTTCCATTTCACCATCCAGGACCCGGCAAGCGCGAGCTGCCTTGCGGCGGCGCCCGCCAAACTTTGTTCGGCGGACTTTTGGCGCATATACTTGTCTATCGGCCTTCGGCATGTTGGGCCGGCGGCGGCCACGACTTTTCTTCCCACGAGCACATGAGAGCTATGAGCACTGTTGCCGACCGGGGGCTGGCGCCCACCTTGGAGCTGGCTCCCTACAAGTCGCTGGACAACCAGGAGCTCCAGGAGCGGATCGCCGCCGTCCGTGCGCAGCTCGGCCCCCGACTGCTGATCCTCGGCCACCATTACCAGCAGGACGAGGTGATCGCCCTGGCCGATCTCACGGGCGACAGCTACCAGCTCAGCCAGATGGCGGCCGACAGCGGCGACTGCCGGGCCATTGCCTTCTGCGGCGTGCACTTCATGGCCGAAACGGCCGACGTCCTGGCCAACCGCCCCGAACGCCTGGCCGAGCGCAACGGCGAGCGCGTCACGGTTGTGCTGCCCGACATGGCGGCCGGCTGCTCGATGGCCGACATGGCCGGCATCGACCAGGTCGAGTCATGCTGGGACGAGTTGGGGCAGGTGCTCGATACCTCGGACATCACGCCGGTGACCTATATCAATTCGGCCGCCAGCCTGAAGGCTTTCTGCGGCCGGCACGGCGGCATCGTTTGCACTTCGAGCAACGCGGCCGCGGTGCTCCAGTGGGCGCTGCGGCGGACCAGCCGGGTGCTGTTTTTTCCCGACCAGCATTTGGGGCGCAACACGGCCTACGACCTGGGCATCCCGCTGGAACAGATGCCGGTCTGGAATCCGCATGCCGATGAGCTGGGCGGCAACACCGAACAGGCCCTTCTCGACAGCAAGGTGCTGCTATGGCGGGGCCATTGCAGCGTACACGCCATGTTCCGGCCCGAGCACGTGGATCAGTTCCGGCAGAAGTTTCCAGGCATCAAGATCCTGGTGCACCCCGAGTGCCGGCGCGACGTGGTCGCCAAGGCCGACGTGTATGGCTCGACCGGCAAGATTATCCGCGAGGTCGCGGCCTCGCCGGCGGGCACGCAATGGGCGATCGGAACCGAGCTGCACCTGGTCGAGCGGCTGAAGAAGGAGCATCCCGATCAGCAGATCCACTTCCTCTCGCCGGTGGTCTGCATGTGCGCCACGATGTACCGCATCGACCTGGCTCACCTTTGCTGGAGCCTGGAGAACCTGGCCGCCGGCACGCCGGTGAACGTGATCGAGGTCGACGACGACACCGCCCGCTGGTCGCTCGTCGCGCTGGAGCGCATGCTCCAGGTGAAGTAGTAGAACGGAATTTATTCCGTTTCGAGGCGAGGCAGGATACGGAATGAATTCCGTCTACGGTAAGGCACAAACGGAATGAATTCCGTTCTACTTCTATTTGGCGTCGACGCGGCGGCACCAGGCGATCTTGTCCGCCGTCGTGGTGGGCAGCGAACCGGCGGCCGCGGGCGGACTGGGCTTCTTGGCCGCCTGTGGTGAGACCGCTTCGGCAGCTTCAGCTTCGCCGGCCGTATCGCCGGCGGGCTCCGGCGCGGCAACGGCCGATCCGATGGTCTCGCCGGTCTCGTCGGCAGCGGATCCGTTGGTCTCGTCGGCCATCTGCTCCCCGTCGCCCGAAGCCTCGTCGGCCGCAACCTCTTCCGCCGGTGCTTCGGCTGGTGGGGTCTTGGGCTGCTGGCCCGCGCGGGCGGCCGCCAGGATATCAGCGGTTGAGAGCTTGGCCTTGGCTGCCGATGCGGCGGTCTTGGGTGTGGCGGTCTCGGGCTTGCCCGCGGATGCCGGTTTCGCGGGAGCTGGTTTGACGGAGGCCGGTTTGGCGGCTGCCTCCGCCCCAGCTTGGGGGGCGGGGGGTTGTGCCGCGGTCTTGCCGGCTCGCGCCGCCGCCAGGATATCCGCCGTGCTCTTGGGTTTCGCGACGGGCGCCGCCTGCGCGGCGGCCTTCGGGGTGCGAGCGGCGGCCAGGATCTCGGCCGTGCTCTTGGTCTTGCCGGCCGTGCTCTTGGTCTTGTCGGCCGGCGCAGTCTTTTCGGCCGAAGGGGTTGCCGGCGCGGACGGTTTCTTGGCAGCACCTTGCAGGCGGGCCATTTCCAGCGGCGAAAGTTTCTTTTCGGCCGGAGCCGCCGTTTCAGCGACCGGTTTTGCCTTGGCGGGCGCTGGTTTGGCTGCCGGCTTTTCCGCCTTCTCCGCCGGCTTCGGCGGCGGCTTGTCGACCACCTTCAGGTAGTCCAGCTCAATGTCGTACCAGCCGGTGTTGTTGTAGGCGTCGAACTCGACCAGCGCCCGGCCGCTCATGTTGACGGTCTTGACCTGACCCGTCTGGCCGCGGAACCGCGCCAGGTCCGGCCGGTTCGGGTCGACGACCACGTACTTATCGGTGTAACTGCGCTTCAGCTCTTCGATCCGTTCGAACATCAAGCGACTTGCTCCACTGGCGACCCGCTGCCGTGCCCCTCGTAAACCTCGGATTCTGCTCGATGCGGGCCCCAAAATCAAGGCGTCCACATATCGCGAGTGAAGCGCTGGATCCCTTCGATACTCTCAATCTTCTTCACCAAGAACGGCTTCAGGCCGAACCTTTCATAGCCTGCCTGCAGTGCGTCCTCGTAGGTTTCCCAAATCCCGGCGATATCGCGCTGCGAAATGAGTACGAACTTCCCTTCGCCCTTGGCAACGAGCTCGTCCTTGTGGGCTTCGTAAGTTTGCAATTCCGTTTTCAATACGTCCGTGGCCATGATTCGCCTCTTGGTAGTCCTGACGGTTCCAACCGGCTAACTCACTTCTACCTTATCGGCCTTTCCGAAGGCAAACCAAGCGTGCACCGCGCCCGCAATGCCGTTCTCGTCGGGCACGCGGTAAAATGAAGCGATGGCGAGACGGTGCCACAACTGCGGTCGGACGAACTGGCGGGAGCAGCCATACGAGCGCACCTGGGACGTGGCATGCCTTTGGTGCCGTCACCCGCTGTGGCTGTGGCCGGGACGCCTCAAGTCGGCCCCATCCGTAGCCCGCCGTCGAGCCGGATCACTTCGCCGTTGAGCATCGGGTTCTCGATGATCGCCTCAACCAGCAAGGCGAACTCTTCGGGCCGGCCGAGCCGGGGCGGAAACGGAACCTGCTTGGCCAGCGACTCGCGCACTTCGTCGCTCAAGCTCCCCATCAGCGGCGTGTCGAAGACGCCCGGCGCAATAGCCACGACTCGGATGCCGTGGCTGGCCAGCTCGCGGGCGATCGGCAGCGTCATCCCCGCCACGCCCGCTTTCGAAGCCGCGTAAGCCGCCTGGCCAATCTGGCCTTCATAAGCCGCCACCGACGAGGTCGTGATGATCACGCCCCGCTCGCCTTCGCTGTCCGGCGCACCGGCGGCCAGCGCGGCCGCCGCCAGCCTCAGCACGTTGAACGTGCCGGCGAGATTCACGTCAACGACCTGCCGGAACAGCGCCAGGTCGTGCGGCCCGGACCGGCCCAGCACCCGCGCGCCGGCCACCACCCCGGCGCAGTGGACGGCTCCCGCCAGGCCGCCCGGCATCGTCTGGGCCGCCGCGATGGCCCGCTCGACGGTTTCGCTCTCGGTGACGTCGGCCTCAACGAAGGTCGCGGCGTCGCCCAGTTCAGCAGCCAGTGCCTCGCCCAGTTGGACATTGCGATCGGCCACCACCACCCGCGCCCGCTGGTCGACCAGCCGCCGGGCGCAGGCCGCCCCAAGGCCCGAAGCGCCGCCGGTGACAAGGAATGTGCGGCCCTCGATTTGCATGGCTGCGCCGAGTAGATGGGTTCTCGCGGGTGGCGGCGCGACGCCGCGAACGGTTCACTGCGCCCCCAAGAATCGTTCTATCAAACCCGTTCCCCAGCCAACAGGCCGACCGGGTGGCCGCCCCAAGCGATGTTTCGCCAAAGCACTGTACGGCGCGGGATTTAGACGCTATACTTTGGGCGGTTGGTTCGTGAACGAGTACGAGCTGGCGCCGGTTCCCGTGGAATCCGCACTCCGTTGCCGCTATCGAGCTTCCCACCTTTGGCCATGATGTTGGCCCTTTCTTTTGACCCGGAAAGCGAAAAGCGGGTCGTCACGCCCTCGTACAGGAGATCTACGGTGGGCAAGAAGTTGTATGTCGGGAATCTGAGCTATAACGTCAGCAGCTCCGATTTGGAACAAATGTTTTCCCAGTTCGGCAGCGTGCAAAGCGCTCAGGTCATTCAGGACCGCGACACCGGACGCAGCAAGGGCTTCGGTTTTGTGGAGATGGGCAACGACCAGGAGGCTCAAGCGGCCATCCGCGGCCTGCACGAGCAGGAACACGACGGCCGTCCGCTCACCGTCAACGAGGCCCGTCCGCGCGAGGAGCGTGGCGGCGGAGGAGGAGGATACGGCGGGGGTGGTGGCGGTCGCGGCGGCCGGGGCGGCGGGGGTGGTGGTCGCGGCGGCCGGGGCGGCGGGCGATACTAGTCGCCTGGATCGACAGCGGGTCAGGCGGCCGGCGGCCGGCTCTTGCCGAGCAGCGGGCCGTGGCCTCCGCTTATTGTCTTTGGAATTGTCGTAGAAAGCCGTCGGGGTCGCAGAAAGCCGCGGGCCCGAACGTCGCCCGTTGGGCGGCCACGCGCCGAAAACGTCTTGAAGGCCACGCAAGTGGCCTTCTTTTTTTGGCCGCGGCCCGCCGGGCGGTGGGTTGCACTTTGCCTTCGGCTGCCGAGGCAACCTATAATGGCAGCGCGGCCGGCTTCGGCGATCCACCACGCCCACGGAGACGTTCACCGATGAAACTGGGACTTAGCTGTGCGCTCGTCGTCTTGTTGGCCTGGAACTCATGGTCGGTGGCCGCGGAGCATCGTGTCGAACGGCTCGAGTCGCCTCCTCCGGAGGGAATCGCACCGGCCATCGCCGAGCAGCTTGCCTCGACCGGCTTCAAGGTGCTGCGGGGAGAGAATCGGACCGTTTGCGAGATCTGGCCGGCCAAGCAGTGGCCCGTCAAGGCCGACTTCAGTCCGTCCGGCACGGTGCTGTACCCGTTCGAGATGGGGCAGTTGATGGGCGCCATCCGCTATCCGCGCAAGGGCGAGGACTTCCGGGGGCAGGAAATCGCCTCCGGCGTCTACATCTTGCGGTACGCTCAGCAGCCGGTCGACGGCAACCACGTCGGCACCTCGGACACCCGCGATTTTCTGCTGCTGCTGCCGGCCGAAGACGATACCAGCCCGGCGCCCGTGGCCAAGGACGAGCTGTTCGAGTTGAGCGCCAAAGCGGCCGGCACCACGCATCCGGCCATGCTGAGCCTGTTGGCGGCCGGGGAGGGCGAGTCGCTGCCGGCCATGACCCACAACATGGATCGCGACTTGTGGAGCCTGCGGTTTGCCAACCAGACCGACGCCGAAGGCCAAGAGAGCAAGTTGGTGATCGAGCTGGTGGTCGTGGGCACCGCACCCGAATAGAACGATCCTACCGATGCATCGGCCCTTCACCGGTTTGGCACTGTTGGCCCTGGGGTGCGGCCTGGCGATGGCAGCCCAGCCCGCCGGCGCCCCTTCCGACGCGCCAACAGCGCGGGCGACCGAACCGCGAGCCGCGTCCGGCTCAAAGGGCACGTCTTCCAAAGGCAGCGCTTCCAAGAGCAGGGCAAAGTACAGCACCGTAGCGATCCGCGGGCGAGTCGTCTGGCTGGCCGACGCCCTGCGCGAGCGCTTCGGGGTTGCAACCGACGCCGACGCCCAGAAAGCGGCCGTCGCGCTCGAGACCCCCGAAGGGGAACTCCACCCGATCGTCAAGGATTTTCGCGGGCGAGGCTTTCACCTCGATCCGCAACTACACGAGCTGGACCTCGAGTTGCTGGTGCGCCGCTACCACGGTTCGCCCATGGTCCAGGTGGTCAGGGTCTATTCGTTGAAGCCCGACGGCAAATGCGAGCTCGACTACTGGTGCGACATCTGCTCGATCCCGATGTACGAGCTCAAGGAGTGCGAGTGCTGCCAGGGCCCGATCCGTCTTCGCGAGCGTCCCGTTGACGCCGGCAAGAATTCAGATCACGATGGGCCGGATCATGATGGGCCGCAACCCGGCTCAGCGAGCGACGGCCGTTGAGCCGGCCCCTTGAAAGCACTTCTGCAAAGGACAATCAACAGATGCCACCGGCCCAAACCGTCCCGGTGCCCGAGATCGGCCTGGTCGGAGACCTGACCGACAACGAGTGCGACCTGACCGAGCGGCTGCTCGACGTGCCGGCGGGCGGCCAATGCATCTTTTACATCGACTCGCCCGGCGGCAGCCCGTATACGGGCATGTCGTTGATGTCGCTGGTGCTGCTCCGCGGCCTGCGGGCGACCGGCGTGGTCACCGGCGAGTGTTCGTCGGCTGCGCTGTGGCTGCTGGGTGCCTGCACGCGCCGCATTGTCACCCCCTGCAGCGTGCTGTTGTTTCACCCCATGAAGTGGCAGAGCGAGGAGCACGTCCGGCTGGCCGAGGCCGCCGAGTGGGCCCGCCATTTCGGCCAGCTCGAAACGCAGATGGACGAACTGCTGGCCCGTCTCTTCGGCATCCCCTTCGACCGGATGGCCCGCTGGATGGAGCCCGGCCGATATGTTTCGGGCCGCGAGCTGGCCGAAGCCGGCCTTGCCGAGCTGGTCGAGCTCAAGCCGCTGGAGCTGTTTTCTCACAACGGCGCCCCCCGCCCCCGCCGCCGGGATACGGAGCGAAGGGGCGATCGGGTGAAGGGGAGAAGGCGGGAGACGAAGACGCGCTTGGCCGATGGCTGACCGCCGAAAACTGACGGCCCGTCCGCCGTTCGCTCGGCAGCCTCCAGCACCCTTCTGCCTTCATCCTTCTGCCTTCTGCCTTTCCCCTCATCCTCCCCGGTAACCGTCGTGGCAGGTGTTGCACGCCTGGTTCAGCCGGCCGGCGGCGGCCTGGGCTCGCTGGAAGCTGTCGGCCTGGACTGCCTCCACAATTTCGCGGGCCTGCTGCTCCAGCTCGCGGGCATACTCCGAGTACGTCTCGTCGTCGCCATACTCGAAGCTGGGGTCCTGGATCACCCGCGCGATCACCGCCACCAGCTCGGCCTCTTTCACGAGCTGGGCCCGGTTCTTGGAAAACTCGCCCCGGTCCGCCGTCCAGGCCTTGAGGGGCTGGCTGTAACCTTCGACTCCCATCCGCGCCATCAGCGGCGGGCGGTTCACCACGTCGGCCCATTTGGCTTCGGCGTCGGCCTTGGGAAGCTCGATCTTGCCGCCGGCGACCAGCTCGGCCAGATCATCGCTTCGCATCTTGGCCTCTTTGTACGAGTTGTCGGTCCCCACTTTGCAATTGGCCGCTGCCCGCGCATACAAGGTTCGCAGCTCCAGGGCGTCTTTCTTCCAGCGCACGTCGCCGTCGTACTGGGCGATCACGCCGAACAGCATGGCCGCCACGCTGTAGTTCTGCCGGGCCTGCTTGTTGCCTCCCCCCTTGAACCCGCTGGGCGAGCGGGTCACCTCGGCCGAGCCGGCCACCAGGCCCTTGATCGCGTCCTCGATCGTGGTTGCCGAGACTAACTTCGACCAGCCCAGCGCGCTGGCGGCGGCCGTGTCGTCGGCGGTGGCATCGGAGGGATCGCTTATCACGGAGGCGGTCTCAGGTGACGACGTGGTCAAACCTGGTCCCCCTGGCCCCAGCTTTTCGCGGGCATCGGCAAAGAACAATTCCAGGACCGACTCGTCCCACTTTGGCGGCGGCGCGGTCGGAAATCTTCCTTTTCTGCCCGCTCGCCCGCGCGCTGGCGGCGCGGCCTGCCTCTCAGGTGCGGCCCTCGACCTGGCCGCCTTCGTCGCCGGTTGGCCTTCGTCGGCCGCAGCCCCTATCGCGCCTCCCGAGACGGCCAATGCCGATGCCATCAGCACAAGCAGCATCCCGCAGACTATTCTCCGCATCGTTGGCCTTTCCCTTTCCACCTTGGCTTGAGCTGGGCCAATTGATTATTTCTACCTTGAGACACGCGCCGATGTCGAGCGGACCGGCCGATCCGCACTTCCCATACTAGCCTGAGTCGGTCGATGAGCGGTCCGTCCGCCCCGAAGGGGCCGCAACATACTAGCCCAGGGCGACGCCCTCGTTCGGTAGAACGAGGCGGACGCCCTGGGTTCACGGCAACCCACGCATGCCAAGCCCTGAAAGGGCGACACAAACCAGCGCCGCCCCCGACTGTTTTGCCCTTTCAGATGGAACGGTTGATGTCAATAGGCGTCGGGCGTGAACCTCCGAGCCGAGACCGCTCGAGTGCCGGTGACGATGGCAACGCAGCTTGCTAATGCCGCGGACGCACCTTGACCAGGCCGTCGTGATTCAGCAAGAGCCAATGGTGTTCCCACCGGGCGTCCTTCTTTTTGAAGCGGAACTGAATCCACGGGCAGCCCCCTTCATCAATCTCGCAGATGCGCAACGACCTTTGACGCGCGATCAGTCGCCGGTACGCTCGCAGCGTGTCGCGATGGATCAAGTATTCCTTCTGGGAGAACTCCGTTGGCATGTGTACAAGGCGGATTCTATCCCCGACCTTGAGGCTGCGCCATAGCTCCGGGTCTGTTTCCATGGCTCGATTATAGCTTGTGTCACAGCTCGCCGGGGTTCGCGGTCCGCTCGCATTGGGCTTGTTGCAAGTGACTGGTCTGGTTCAGCGTCAGCAGCTTGACGTCGCTCGACCAGCTCAGAACGCTGATCGAGGCGTTATACAGCGAGAAAGGATTCAACTCCGCCGGTATTTGCAACAAGACCTTGAACGCCGCCGCCAACAGCCCACCGTGCGCGACAACCGCCGCCCGCGCGTGGCCGGCCTCGCGGATGGCGTCAAAAGCCTCCTCGGCCCGCCGCATCAGGTCGCGCCGCGATTCGCCCCGCGGAATGCAAAAGTCGGGATCGTGCGAGGCCCAACGGGCCGCTTCCTCCGGATGACGCTCGCTCAGCTCCGACCGCAGCAGTCCCTGGAAGACGCCGACGTTGATCTCCATCAGCCGCTCGTCGGTGATCACCGGCAGCTTCAAGGTTTCGGCCAGCGGCAGCGCCGTCTGGTAGGCCCGCGCCAGTGGGCTGGAATAGACCGCCTCGATCCCTCGGTCGGCCAGCGCGGCGGCCACGGCTTGGCTCTGCCGTACCCCCAGCGGCGACAGCGGCACGTCGGATTGACCTTGCAGCCGCCCCTCGATGTTGTACGAGCTCTCGCCGTGCCGCACGCAGTACAGAATCATCTAGCTGAACATACCCTTGAATCCCACGGCTTCAAAGGCGTGCTCGAAGTGCTCGATGCTCGGCCGGGACTGGCCCTCCGGCCAGGTCACCGCCACAATGTCGAACCGCGCCGGATACTCCAACAGGCCGTGACGCTTCAAGAACGACAAGGCCAGGCGGGTCAACCGCCGCTGCTTGTCGTCGTCGACCGCCTCGCCCGGGTTGCCGGCGGCCTGCGATTGGCGCGTCTTGACCTCGACAAAGACCACCGTCCTTTTCTTGACCGCCACCAGGTCCAGCTCGCCCAACTGCCCCCGGTCGCCCTGCGCTACGATCCGGTATCCCCGCCGCCGCAGATAGCGGGCGGCGGCCGCTTCGCCCCGTTGGCCCAAGGGCGGACTTGGAAACCACTCCCGCAGCCGGTTCTTGACTACCTGCGACCAGCCGGCGAGCATCTTCATGAGCCCTCAAACTGAACTGGTGACGCGGTGCCTTGCTCCGGCTCAGTTCTCGCTCGGCTGTTCGATTCCGGCGGCACCGGGCTTTGCCGCTGTAATCAAGTGCGCAATGTTCTCTTCCAGATTGCCGGCGGTGTCGAATCGCAAGACCCCCTCGCGATCGATCACGAGGACCCGTGGAATCCCCGTGATCCCGGATGCATCCGCCCATAGTTGGCGCGTCTCCTTTTCAGTCGGCACGATGACTTGCGACCAGGTAAGGCCTTCAGTCTTCACGACCCTCCTCACCGAGTCCAGGTCTTCGTCCAAGCTGATGCCAATGATCTCCAGGCCATCGCGATGCCACTTCTCATGGCATCGCTTCAACTCCGGCATAAGTGCCATGCAGGGCGAACACCAGGTGGCCCAACAGTCGATGACCACCACCTTCCCCATCAGGTCCGCCGAACGCACAATGCGGCCATCCAGCATCGTCAGGGTAAAGGGATATGTTTTCCCGACTTCAGGCCAGGCCAGCACTTCCAGGCCGGCGTCTCGCGCCCGCATGTGGGCGGCCTCCGCGGCGAGGCGGCGGGATTCGTCGGTGGCGGCTTCGACGCCAATCAGGGCCACCTTGCTGGCCGGCAGCTTCTCCGGATCCATTCGCCAGCGGCGCAAGACCACACCGGGCGCGCCGCTTCGGCTGCTTAGGCCGCCACCGGGGTGCACCTTGGGCAAGTACCGCTTGTTATCGGCGTCCAGGAATACGGGATAATAGTCTGGGGGATTCGTTCCCTCAGGAAAGCCATAGGCCATGGTAAACAGCGCGGCACCGTCGGCATCAGTCTCAAACACAGAGACGATACCCATGAAACAGTTCGTCATTGCTAGACCTGTCGGCTCGATCATCCAGAAGCAACCGCTAGCATTAGCATAACGTTGGACAAGCTCCGCCGGTTCCCGGCTGACCCGCCTGAGGAGCCAGGGCGTGCCCGCTTTGTCCGGAAACTCCACCGGCCGCTCGCCGCCCATGCTGAAGAAGATCCTTAGAGCGTCCCCCTTTAGTTCATAAATCCCCAGCCAGGTGCCGGACTTCAAGCTTGATAGATCAATCGATTTAGGGCTCTTGGTCGGGTCCAGCTCGACTACCCACTCATCTTCGACATACTGCCCGTCGTTCGACTTGATCAGCTTGTCGCCCACAATCGCCCAGGTGAGCGTTTCCTCCCGCGGAGGCTGCACCTTGCCGCCGATCATCGTCATTACGGTCACCGAGCTTTCCCAGGTACCCTGCATGCGTGCCCGCTCACGTTCAAGATTCCTGGGCCTCGATGCCTTATCGGCGTTCCTGGTAGCCGGCTCCTGGGCAGGCGCGAGGTGCACCGTTGTGCCCAAGACGCATGCAGCTACGATGATCAACTCCACCGCTCGAACACGCCTGACGAGATCCCGGCACATGAGTGAGCCTGCCTTCCGGTTCTAGCAGCCCGTTGGGTGTAACCCGCGGGCCCATTCGCCCTAATGGTTCAATATGAACTCGCTGGAGTTCAACAGCGCCCACCAGAGATCTTGCAAGGCGGCCGTCAGGTCGCCGCCGCGGGCGGCCAGCAGGCTGCCGGCAATCTTCATTTCGTTGCCGGTCGGCTTGCGGGCCAGGGCGGCCATGTAGAGGTGGTCGACGCGGGCCGGGTTCTTCAGCTTGCCCGTGGCGATCTTGTGCAAAAACGAACCCGGCTCGGCACTGGTGGCCCGCTGGATCATCTCGCCGTTGAACATCATCAGCGCCTGCGGGATCGTGCCGTTGAACGTCGTCGTTTCGTCCCCCTCGTCCGTGCCGAAGGCCAGCGTGAACTGGCTCAGCCATTGGGCCTTGGTCCGTTCCTGCTCCTCGTAACCGCCCTGCGTCTTGTGCGCTTCGGTGGCCACCAGCAGCGACTCGTACAACTGCTCGGCCTGCATCTGCCGGATGTAAAAGTGGCTGAACAACGGCTTCACGCCCAGGCTCGGATCGTCCCCCTTGTTCTTGGCCAGGCGGCCGCCGAACTTGCTCGAGAGCGAGTAGGGCTCGCTGAGCACGATCCAGCGCATCAGCCGCCGCAGGTCGTGGCCTCCGGCGGCGAACTGTTTGCCCAGCCGATCCAGCAGCTCCGGGTGCGACGGCCCATTGTGCGGTCCCAGGTCGTCGATCGGCTTGGTGAAGCCGTAGCCCAGAAAATGCGCCCACGTGCGGTTCACGATCGCCTTGCCCAAGTATTCCGAGCCGATCGTCAAACGGGCCAGTTCCTCGCGGCGGTTCACCTCGTCGGCGTGGCCGCTGGGATTGATCCGCGTGCCGTCGACGAACGTGGGATACGCCACTTCCATCGTGCCGTTGCGCAGCTCGTAATAGATCTCCGCCTCGCGGGGATCGGATGGATTTCCCTCGCCGGCAAAATCCTCGTTGTCCAAGCGGACCGATGCCACCTGGCGGCCCTGCATCCGCCGCAAAGCTTTCGTCTGGCGGAAGAAGGCGTTCATGCCCCAGAACTGATCCTGCTTCCACTCGTTGAAGGGGTGGTTGTGGCACTGCGTACACTGCACTTGCAGGCCCAGGAAATAACGGGCCGTCTTGGCGGTGGCCGTGGCCGCGTTTTCCTGCAGGTTGTCCAGCAAGAAGTTCACTGCCCCGTTGTAGTCCTGCTCGCCCGGCTTGTTCGAGCCGGTCGCCGAGATCAATTCGTAGACCAGCTTGTCGTACGGCTTGTTCTCGACAAACGAGCGGCGCAGATACTGCTGCATCCCTTCGCGATCGACCAGGTCTCGCTGTTCTTCGCGGTCCGGCTTGGGACGCCCGATCAGGATGTTCGTCCAGATCGTGGTCCAGTTGCGGGCGTACTCCTCGACGTACTCGTCCGAGCTCAACAGCCGGTCAACCAGGTCGGCCCGCCTGCTGCGCGACCGGTCGGACAAGAACTTCTCCAACTCGCCGACCGTCGGGATGCGCCCCAGCACGTCGAGATACACGCGGCGGCACCACTCGTTGTCCGGCGCCTCCGGCGAAGGGGTCACCCCCGCGTCGGACCAGCCTTTGCGAATCTGCTCGTTGATGTAGGCGATGATCTCGTCGTCGCCGGCGGCGCTATGGACCTGGTCGCCGGCGGAGGCCTGCTGTGCGGCGGCCTTGCTCTTCGCCGTCCCCGCCGCGGGCGAGCGGGCCGAGTCGCCCGTGGGCCGGCTGGCATTGGAATCGGCGGCCGTCGCCTTCGCGGCGCGAGCCGTCTGTGCGGCGACAGGCCTGTCGGCCGCGGTCGCCAGCAGGCAACCGGCCAGGGCGATCAAGGCCGCCTGGCCTGCCTGCGTCGGCTCGATCCGCCGCCGTGGCAGGTGTGGCGACCGGTCGGGCATCCCGCCGGCTGAAAACCTGAAAAGCCGCGCAAGCGTGGTGCTGGTCATGGCTGGTTCTCGCTTTTTTTCGACGCCTTCTGCGTGCTTCGGCCTTGGGACCCGGCCGGATCCATGATAAAACTCGCGACTGGCAAGTCAATCAAAAAGCGTTACCAGCAAAGCAATAACGGGCTGTCGCCCGGTCCCTGCGCGGCCGCTGTGACGCGGCGGAAAAAAACTTCAAAAAAACCAGTTAACTTTTCCGGTCACCGAGCGAAAATAGGGCCATGAAACGAATACCCCTCGTTCTGTCCGCGTTTTTGTGGGTTGGGGCAATCTCGCTCGACCCGGCAGATTTGGCCGCCCAGTCCCGATCCAGATCGGGTGAGCCCAGATCGGGTGAGCCCAGATCGGGTGAGCCTGGAGCAGGCGAGCGAGGACGCGATGGCGAAGGGACCGCCGACCGCCGCGAGCGCCGGTCTACCACCAGGCCGGCGAGCCGCACCCAGGCGGGCCTGGCGGATCGGGTTGCCGACCGCGACGGCCTCGATGTGGATCGCCGGCGAGCGGACGACGAGGCGGCCCGGGACGCAGCCTTCCGCGACGAAGCGCCGACGCGCCGGCTGAACCTCGGCACCCGGACCTTGGGCGGCGTGCAGTTCTGGGGCGACGAGCTCTATTTCCACGAATGGCGGATTCAGCGCAATGCCTTGACGGGCCACTGCCGCCTGCTCGATCCGGACAATCGCAGGCAAGCCTGGGGCACATTCGAGCAATGCCGGGGGCGATTGGAAGAAATCAAGCGCCAGCGTGAGCTGCCGCCGATGCGGGGCCGCGCGGTGCTCGTACTGCACGGGCTGGGTGGCTGGCGGAGCACGATGGAACCGTTGGCCGACTACCTGGAACGCAACAGCGATTTCACCGTTCTGAACATCACCTACCCGAGCACGCGCGGCGAGCTGGCCGATCATGCCCGCGCGTTGGCCAGCGTCGTGGACAACCTGGAAGGGATCGAAGAGATCAACTTCGTGGCGCACAGCCTCGGCAACCTGGTGATTCGGCATTACCTGGCCGACGCCGCCGATCCTGAATCAGGCCGTTCTGCCGATCCCCGCATCAAGCGGATTGTGATGCTGGCCCCCCCCAACCACGGATCGGAGCGGGCCGCCAGGTGGTCGGACAACGACCTGTTCCTGGCGGTGCTGGGTGGCGCCGCGCAGCAGTTGGGCTCCGGCTGGTCGAGCGTCGAGACCCGGCTGGCCACGCCGGCCTGCCAGTTCGGCATCCTTGCCGGCGGCCGGGGCGACGAACGGGGCTATAGCTCGCGGCTGCAAGGCGACGACGACGGCACCCTCAGCGTCTCGACCACGCGCCTGGCTGGGGCCCGCGACTTCATGACGGTGCCTGTCTGGCACTCGTTCATGATGTTCCATCCCCGCGTGCAGGAGTACACGCTGCGATTCATCGAGGAAGGCTATTTCGTCTCCGACGCCCGTCGGCGGCCCATCCTCGACAACGGCAACTGAGCGTCTTGTCTTGCCGTCAGAACCGGCAGGGTTTGTCGGGCTGGCTGCCTGCTTGCCCCGGTTTGCGGCACTTCGGCCGAAAAAACGCCCAAAAAAGGGCGATAGTCTCCTAGGGACGCATTTGCGCGCCAGTGCCAAACCGCGCCAGTGTCAAACGGCGCCCGTGTCAAACTTGGCCGGCGCTTCCCGCGGATCGCCTCCGGCACCAGCTACCAGGAGCGTGGAATCTCGGATGGGCGGCAACTTCGCGCTACGCGGGTACCAGGCAGGGCCGCCCACCCGGCGTTTGCAGGCCTCACTGCCCCCCCTGCGCCCGCCGATTCTGCGCTGCGCGCGGCTTGCCCTGCTCATCGCGGCGTGCCTCGCCGCGCCTGCCCAGGCCGCTGCCCCTGCCGCACCCCAAATCCTGGTCTCCTCACGCCGCGTCGCTATGGATGCGGCCCCGCACGCACGTCCCGCAAGCCACCAACCGCCCTCGTCAGGCCAGGCGGCCGAGCCCGACTCCCTCGAACCGGCCGTCGTGCCGCCCGAGATCACCTGCTCCTGCGATCGCCGGACCTGCTCGTGCGGCCTCCGCGAGTTCTGGATGGTCAGCAGCCGCGAAGCCCCGGTCTGCCGCGGCCTCGACCGGGGAGTGGACCGGCTAAGTTACTGGAAGTGCGAGCGGGGCCGCTGGCAGCGGCACACCGTCGACGAGTTCGTGGCGGCCATGGACCCGTCGCTGACCACCACCTTCTTCGTACACGGCAACACCTTGGACAGCGAAGGAGCAACCGAGGCGGGCCGCGTGTTGTACGAGCATCTTGGCCGGGGCGTGCCTGCCTTCCGCCTGGTTCTTTGGTCGTGGCCCGCCGAGCGGATACGCGGCAAGAGCGTGCGGGCCAACGTGACCGAGAAGGCTCGCAGCAGTGAGTCGCAGGGCTACTATCTGGCCTGGCTGATCGATCAGATCGACCCCGCCACGCCGCTCAGCCTCACCGGGCACAGCTTCGGCGCCCGCACCGTTTCGGCCGCCCTGCAGGGCCTGGCGTCCGGCCGCATTGCCAGGCACGACCTGCCCGAGCGCCTGTACGCTGGCCCGCGCTCGATCCAGGCCGCCCTGGTGGCCGCCCCCATCGACGGCGACTGGCTCTATCCCGGCAAGCAGCATGAGCTCGCCTTGTCGCAGGTCGAGCGGATGCTGATCACGGTCAACCGGCGGGATCTCGTGCTGCGCACGTTCACGCGCTTGTCCGGCCGCCGGGTTGAGGCGGTCGGCACGACCGGGCTCGTGGAAAAATGGCGGCTCGGCGAGCAGCGGTCCAAGGTCATCGAAATAGATGCCAGTCCCTGGCTGGGCTGCTTACACCTCTGGTCGCGCTATGCCGAGAATCCCCAAGCAGCCGCCCGGCTGCGGCCCTATTTCTTCAATATGCCGAGTCCGTAGTGCCACTGCTTGGAGGTCCCGCCCTGGCGGGACCGAGAAGCAGTGATCGCCGTGTCAGAAGTCAGAAATCAGAGGTCCGCAGTCGAGTGCCACTGCTTGGAGGTCCCGCCCTGGCGGGATCGAGAAGCAGTGATGCGCCGCGTCGGGAGTCAGAGGTCAGAGGCTGTGAATTTTTTACCAGTCAAAACTACAGCTTGCGACAGCACTCGTGTGCTAGCTTCAATCCATCGTGGGTTTTAGATTTTGATCGGTAAAAAATTCACAGCCTCTCAGAAATCAGCAGCCCTCATCCCGGCGCGTCGGGACCAGGGCGACGGCAGCATCCCAGAGGGGCTCGGGGATCTCGTGTCCCGAATGAGCGTGAGCGCCGCCACGCCGCGAATCGCTGCGCCAACCGAGCCAATTCCTCCGGACTTCCCCTGTATGCCCGGCCACTCATACGCCGCCCTCCCCAGATTGCGCCCCGGGAGAGCCACGCTAGCAGAACGCCCAGCTTCACTCACGCGCGCTTGCCGGAAGGACACTGAAAATCGGGAAGAACGCAAGAATTAGACCTGTCCGACCTGTCCCGTTTATCGTCGATCGTCGTGCAAGCAGTTCCGCGACATGGCCCAGACCGGCGGGCCGGGTAGTGATGTTGTTTCAAAGCGGATTTTAGGATCGTCGTGCAAGCAGTTCCGCGACATGGCCCAGACCGGCGGGCCGGGTAGTGA
>JBBDYJ010000038.1:265475-290594 GCA_040901675.1 Pirellulales bacterium
TGTTGTTTCAAAGCGGATTTTAGGGGTTTGGCACGCGTCGTTGTTGCCTGCGACGCTCGGCAAATGCTTGCCAAACCGTGACGAGCAAAGCAATTCCGGGCAGGATGATCGACATGATGATGAAGAGGGGCAGCCGGTTGTGCCCGAGTATTACGTGGCGAGATTGCTCCACAATCAGCAGCCCTACAAATATCCCGATATTTACCACGAAGCACGCCGCGGCGATCATGATGCGGCCGGTGGCCAGTTTTGCCGTCGATTCAGGCGCCGGCTGCTGCGCTGGCGCCCGGTACGGGTTCTCGCCCTGGCGGTCGTCGGGCTGGTCGGGCGTGGCCATGGGTTCAGCTTAGCGGGCGGGACGGGAGCGGGAAAGAAGGTCAGCCACCGGTGGACAGGTCCCGGTGGCTGCTGTGCCATGCCATTCCGCGATGCCACGCTGCCCGCACCACTTCCGGCCCCTGTCGGCCGGGCGGTAGCGGTAAGGGGACGCAGCTCGAATGGCACTTGAACTTTCCTTAGGAAAGTTCACGGGGCGGTAAGGGGACACAGCTCGGGACGCAGCTCATTCGGAGCCTCGCCGGGGCGGCCGCGAGGGGGGAGAGGCCCCAAAAGGCGGGCGGTTCGACGCTGGCAGGCCGGCGATCCGAAGCGGGCGCCGCAAGAGGCAAAGCCTCGTATCGCCCCTTCCCCTCCTCCTCCTTTGCGCCTTTGGCGCCTTTGCGTGAGGTCTTTCCGCCGGAGGCGGATGCGTCCCAAGATCCAAGCACCAAGATTCAAGTGCAAAGCCCAAAGAGCCAAGCACGCCTCAGCTTCACCAGAACTTTGGCGAGTCCCGCTACCTTCAGCCTTCAGCCTTCAGCCTGTTTCAGTATTCGTTCGCTTCGCGGCCGCTGGCCAGGCCGGGGGGCAGCTTCGGCTTCTGGCGAATGGTCTTGGCCTCGACCTCGCCACGCAGCCGGGCGATGGCTTCCGCAATCGGCACGGCCCCCAAGTCCCCCTCCAGCCGGTCGCGGATCGAGACGGTGCCCGCCGCGGCGTCCTTCTCACCGACTACAAACATGTAAGGCACGAGCTTGAGCTGCGCGTCGCGGATCTTGGCGCCCAGCTTCTCGGACCGGTAGTCGCCGCTGACCCTGAAGCCAACCTCCTTGAGTTGTGCTTCAACCCGGCGGGCATACGCTTCCGACTTCTCGCTCACGATCAGTACCCGCACCTGCTCGGGCGAAAGCCAAAGCGGGAAAGCCCCGGCGAAGTGCTCGATCAACACGCCGATGAACCGCTCCATCGATCCCAACGGCGCCCGGTGGATCATCACCGGCCGGTGCGGCGTGTTGTCAGGCCCGATGTACTCCAGGCCGAATCGCTCGGCGCTAGGCAGGTTGTAATCGAGCTGCACCGTGCCCAGTTGCCACTCGCGGCCCAGGCAGTCGGAGACCACGAAGTCGGCCTTGGGCCCGTAGAAGGCCGCCTCGCCCCGCTCGACGTCCAGGTGCGGCAGGTCCATGCCGCGGCAGACTTGCTCCAGGCTGGCTTCGGCCCGCTGCCAGCTCTCGGCGCTGCCCACGTACTTATCGCTTTCCCAGTCGCGGAACCCCAGCCGCACGCGGTAGTCGTCCAGGCCCAGCACCTCCAGCACGTGCTGCGTCATCTCGATGCAGCCGCGGAACTCGTCGGCCACCTGCTCCTCGGTGCAGAACAGGTGGGCATCGTCCTGGGTAAAGCCGCGGACGCGGGTCATGCCGCCCAGCTCGCCCGACTGCTCGTAGCGGTACACGGTGCCGAACTCGGCCAGCCGCACCGGCAGGTCGCGGTAGCTGCGCGGCTTCGACTTGTAGATCATGATGTGGTGCGGGCAGTTCATCGGCTTGAGCAGGTACCGCTCGCCCTCGGCCATCTCGATCGGCTTGAACTGGCTGTCGGCGTAGTAGGGGTAGTGGCCCGAAATCTGGTACAGCTCGACGCGGCCGATGTTGGGCGTGTAGACCGGCTCGTAGCCCCGCTTGAACAGCTCGTCGCGGACAAAGTTCTCCAGGATGCCGCGGATGGTCGCTCCCTTGGGCAGCCAAAGGATCAAACCCGAGCCGACCAGCGGGCTGGTGGCGAACAGCTCCAACTGCCGGCCCAGCACCCGGTGGTCGCGGCGCTTGGCCTCCTCGACCAGCCGCAGGTGCTCTTCCAGCTCCTGGCGCGTGAACCAGGCGGTGCCATACAGCCGCTGCAACTGCTGCCGCGAGGCGTCGCCTTTCCAGTAGGCCCCGGCCACCGACAACAGCTTGAAGGGTCCCATCGCGCCGGCGCTGGGCACGTGCGGCCCGCGGCACAGGTCGAGGAATTCTCCCTGTCGGTAGAACGACAGCTCGGGCTGGTCGGCCAGGCCCGTCTCGATATGCTCGACCTTGAGCGACTGGCCCAGGTCGCGGCAGATCGTCACGGCCCGGTCGCGCGGCTCGACCAGCCGCTCGAACGGTTCGTCGGCCTTGACGATGCGGGACATCTCGGCCTCGATGGCGGCGAAGTCGTCTTCGCCGATCGGCCGGTCGATTTCCATGTCGTAATAGAAGCCGTTGTCGATCGTCGGACCGAAGGCCAACTGCACCCGGTCGAACAGCCGCATCACCGCCCGCGCCATCACGTGCGCGCACGAATGCCGCATCACCGCCAGCGCCTCGGGGTCCTTATTGGTCAGGATCCGCACCGCCGCCTCGCCATCGTCCGGCAGCCTGGTATCGACGCCGACCACTTTTCCATCGACCTCGGCAGCCAGGGCGGCCTTGGCGAGTCTCGGCGAGATATCGCGGGCCACGTCCAGCGGGGTGACCGGCGGCTCGTACTCGCGGACCGAACCATCCGGCAGCTTCACTTTCAGCATGATGAGTGGTCAGTGGTCGGTGGTCAGTGGTCGGTGGTCAGTGGTCAGTGGTCAGTGGTCGGTTGTCAGAACCGTTGGGTGGCTGGTGGCAAAGCGGTAGCGTGCCCCAGGTCCTCGTCCATATCTCCCCGCGTTCGCCTTGTCCCCTTGTCTCCTTGTCCCCTTGTCGTTCTTCCCCGGGTGGCTGGTGGCAAAGCGGTAGCGTGCCCCAGTCCTCGTCCATATCTCCATCTCCCCGCGTTCGCCTTGTCCCCTTGTCTCCTTGTCGTTCTTCCCCGGGTGGCTGGGGCAAAGCTTTAAGCGTGCCCCAGGTCCATTTGCACAGATCCAGCACGCAAAGTATAGGTTCGGCCCCTTTTCCAGCAAGGCCGCCAGTTCGTGGCGATCCGCATTCAGCGGTCCGTAGCTGGACTCGCCAGAGTTCAGGCGAAGCTGTGCTTAGGTCTTTGTGTGCTTTGGGCTCGGCTTTGGGCTCCGGTGTCCTCCGCAAGTGCCAAGCACCAAGTGCCAAGGACTAAGGTCTTCCTTGCCCTTGACTGGCGGCGGTTTACGCGTCAGATTCATCAGGGGTAGTCTTGGCCGTCCGAGCGGCGGCCCTGCGGGCGATTAGCTCAGTTGGCTAGAGCACCAGCTCGACAAGCTGGGGGTCACAGGTTCGAGCCCTGTATCGCCCACTTTCTTCATCGGCTGCTTAGGGCAGGCGGCTTTGTCATCCGGCCGAGCACGTCGCGTACCGGGAGGAGGCAGAATGACGCCCGAAGACGCCGCCCAGCGACAGATTGAACTTTATCGCGGGATGACCGGCGAACAGCGCCTCAAGATCGCCCTCGACTTGCACGAGTTCGTCTGCAACGTGTCGCGTGCTGGCATTCGACGGCAATTCCCAGATGCCGACGCCGACGAGGTGGAGCGCCACTTGAGGCGACGAATTGAACTGAGCCTCCAGTGACAACCGAGTCGGCAGTGAGAACCGAGAGCGAGTTCCTGGTTGATGTATTGGGCCGGCTCAATCGGACCGGCGTGGAATACATGCTGACTGTACCGCCTCTTGATCGCTGGCTCGCCCAGATCCCCAGGCGGGTGGCTGGGCTCTTCGAAGACGCCGATCCGGCATTCTGATGCGAGAACTGGTTCCCAACCTGGTCTGGATCGGCAACGCCCATGATCTGCGAGACGTCAAGAGCGTGCTCGGGCGCGGGATCGCGGCCGTCATCGACCTGGCTGCCGAGGAGCCTCCGGTTCAATACCCGAGGGACACGGTGTATTGCCGGTTTCCACTCGTCGATAGCGCGGGCAACGCGCCTTGGGTCCTGAGGCTGGCAATTGAAACGACCAGCCGGCTTATTCAATCGCGCGTGCCGGCGCTGGTGGCTTGCGGCGGCGGGATGAGCAGATCACCGGCCATCGTCGCCGCGGCATTGGTGCGAGTCGAGGGCATCTCAATCGAAGAGGCCTTGGCACGGATTGCCGCCGTCGGGCCTCACGATCCCTCGCCCGGCCTGCTCGCCGATATCCGCGGCCTTTCGTAGTGCCCGCGGGCCTGCGGGGACCCCATAAATGGGGTCACTACGAACGGCCGCGCAAGTGGCGGGCGAGGAGATGGCAGGCGGCGATGCGGCGATGCACTTCAGCCAGCAGTTGCTCGTCGCTGAAGCCGCTCACTTCCTCCGGCGAGATTGGCTGGCCGATCTGCACGGCTATCCGCCCGGGACGAGGGAAACGGCGCGTGCGGGGCCAGGCCTCGAAGGCGCCAGCAATGCCCAGCGGCACCAAAGGCACGCGACCTCGCCGGGCCAGGGCCGTAAAGCCGGGCTTGAACGGACGAATGCTGCCGTCGGCAGTGCGGGTTCCCTCGGGAAAGATGAGCACCATCTCTCCCCGCTTGAGGCGGCGGAGGGTCTCTTTGAGCCCGCCGATGCCCAACCCCTCGCGGTTCAAGGGAATAGCGTCCAACGAGTTGATCAGCCAACGAAACGGTGCAAATTCGAACAGCGTCTCGCGCGCCAGGTAGTTCAACTGGCGATCCGAGGCCATCCCGACCAGGATGGAGTCCAGGTGGCTTTGATGGTTCGACAGAATCAAAGCGCCCCCTTGCTCCGGCAGCCAATGCTTGCCGCGATAGCGGACCCGAAACAGCACCGCCCCCGCGAGCCGTAACAGATCGCGAAGCACGAAATACCAGGCGCGCTTGGCAAATGAACGCTCAGCCATCAGTGCTCTGTCAATCGCGCTCCGTCAGTCATGCATGGATGGGTCAAGACAGTCCCGGCGCGCCGGGATTGCCTTTCTGAACGGCCTGGGAAGACCGTCCTACGTTACCGCACACTTCAGCCGGACATCTTCGAGCGGACGAGCGCCTCCAGCAGGTCGACCACTTCTTCCGGCGGCACGCCGTCGGTCAGCACGATCACGGCGTCGGGCGCCGGACGCAGCGGGCCTACCGCGCGGGTCTCGTCCCGCAAGTCCCGCTCGTTCTGGTTGGCCAGCACTTCCTCGTAGCTCAGGTTCTCGCCGCGTGCTTCCAGGTCCGAGAGCCGCCGCCGCGCCCGCTCGTCCGCGCTGGCCGAGAGAAAAATCTTGCACTCCGCCTTGGGAAATACCACGGTCCCCTGGTCGCGGCCTTCGGTCACCACGTTGTCGCGGCCGGCCGCCTCGCGTTGCAGCTCCACCAGGTGTTCCCGCACGGCCGGATTGTTGGCGGCGTAGTGCGTGACCGCGGTGATGGCGAACGTGCGGATCTCGCGGGTCACGTCCTCGCCGTCGAGCAGCACCAGGTCGCGCCCCTCGCTGTCCTGGCCGACCTCGATCTTCAATTGCCGCGCCAAGCGGGCCAGGGCCGCCGGATCGTCCCAGCCGAGGCCGCGGCGGATAGCGGCCAGCACGACGGCCCGGTACATGGCGCCCGTGTCGAGAAAGCGGAAGCCGAGCCGCCGGGCCAGCGCGCGTGCGGCGCTGCTCTTGCCGGCTCCAGCGGGTCCGTCGATTGCCACAATCATGGCTCGATCAGGTGCGCCAACGTGCCTCGACCTCAACCCATTCGCAGGCCGCCATGTCGATCGTCGCTTGTTCGCCTTCGACGGGCAAGTCCACCAGCGGCTGGCCATTAAAATCGAGCTGGCGGGCCGAGTCCAAGGCCCGCAGGGCCCGCAGATGCACCGGCCCGCCGCGGCCTTCGCACTCCAGCAGGCGGACTCGGAAGCCGGCCACGCGCTGGCCGTCGCGGATCGCTTCCCAATGCGTCGCCACGACGTTCTTGGCATCCACCTGGAACAGCCAGGCGGCCGAAGCGCCGCTGGCCGGCCGCGGGACGGCGGGCACCACCGTGGGCGGGTCCAAAAGGCTGATGGCATGCTGCATCGGGTGGGCCAGATCGATGCCGACCGCCATCTTGAACCGCCGTGTCGTTTCTCCATTCACGACGAGCAGGCTGTCCAACATGCGTGCTCCCACCCGGCGATGATAAGGCAGACCGCCGGTGAGAATCGCCGTGCGCGGCTTGCCGGCCCGGATTTCGACGAAGTGCGGCGCCTCCAGCCGCCGGGCGTCGGTCAACTGGCCGGTCTGGCTGACGCTCCGCCACAGCTCGGCGTCTTCGTCGCCCCAGGCGAAGCGCGAGGCATAGTACGAGGTCCACGGATCGGCGGCCGGCTGGCAGTCGACGTCCAGCTCGATGTCGACCAGGGCCACGCGAGAACCGCTCCATAGCCGCACCGTTTGGATGTAACCGGCCAGCCGTTTGCCCTGCCGGTCCAACAGCCGGCCACGGCTGACGATTTCGCCCAGGGCGGCCCCCGAGGCGGTGACCTCGATCGAGTCGGCGGCCATCACCGAGTAAATCGCCTCTTCGTCAGGGTCGCGATACAGATCGCCCGGCTTGGGGCGTGGTCCCGGCAGCCGCAGGGCAAGCTGCTGCGAGAGCCGGTTGCCTCGCTGCGCCGGATCGCGCAGCGAGCGAATGCCGCCGGTGGCCGCGTGCACCACCACTTCCAGGAACTCGTTGGCAAGCGTGTTGGGCGGTTTGGAGCGGAGCTTGACCGGCTTGGCCCGCTCGGCGGCGGGGCCGACCCACACAAACCCCATGGCCGGTACTTCGACGACCGCTCGTTTGATGTCTCCCGACTCCTCGGCCGCCACGACCGGTCCCTCGATGGCCGGCAACAGCGGCAGGTCCGAGACGTCGACGCCCACGCGGCGTGGAAAACTTTGCGGATTGGCGACCAGGTAACCGATGTCGCCCCGCTTGGGGCTCAAGGCGGCGGCAAACGCGGCGGCGGTCGCCAGGAGTTGCGATTCGATCCGCCCGGAGAGGTCCTCATCCGGATCCGGTGTGTCCGCCGGCGTGTCGTCAGACTGGCGCGCTACGACCTGCGCGGTCAGATCGGCCCGGCCGGCGGGCAGCTTGCCGCCGATCAACTCCACCAGCGTGGCCAGCGTTTGTTCCGCTTCGGCACGCACCCGAAGGCCGTGGTGCCGCGGATGCCGCGAAATGGGGTCGGCTCGTTGGCCGCCGGCATCCTGCTTGAGGAATGCCGTCCGGTACTGGTCGGCCTTGAATCGCGTCAGCTCTCCGGGGCGGCTGGTGCCGCTGAAGTATTCGGTGAGCGTCACAAATTTGCCCAAGGCCGGTGCATAGCGGGCCATCCGCCGCAGGTCGTGGTAATAAACACTCGATTGCCCCGGCCAATGGGCGAACACGACAGTGGCCACGTGGTCCAGATCCATCGACTCCCCCATTTTTCGAGGCAGCCGCAGGATGCTTTCCGGGGCATCGGCGTCCAGCGGCAGCCGGCCGAGGGCATCGATGGCCGAGCTGTCGAGCCCTTCCCAGCGGGTTTTGCTCTGGCCGCTTTTGGGGAAGTGCCCGTCGTCCAGGGCCAGGTGCAAGGCGCCTTGAAAGCCCAGCCGCGAAAGGACCTGCGGCAAGAAGGGGGTCAGCCCGAAACGTCGCCGGCCAAAAACCAGCGGCGCCACGCCCAACAGGTTCCGATACGTCTCGGCGCCGCGCCGCAGCTCACCCAGCACCGACTCCACCGGCACCAGCGGCAGGTCGATCTCCTCCCGTTCACCGCCCACGAGGGCCACGTGCCCCTGCTGGAGTGCCTGCCGCAACGCGGCCAGCGATTCGGGCTCGCGCTGGGCCATCAGCTCCAACGTGCCGGCCGAAATCAGCAGGTTCTTGGGGGTCGTGTCGGCGAGCTCACGCCGCAGGCCGCCGCCCAGCGTGGTCGGGGCCGTCAGCGTCAGGTCGACCAGGTAGGCCTCGACCGGGTAGAACCGCTCGCGGGCCTCGGTCAGCACGTCGAAACACCGCTGCAGGCGGTCGCGGGCGGTGGCCGCGTCGCCCTCGACGGCGGCCCGGGCCGCGGCCACGGTTTCATTGCGCAAGTGGATCTCGTCCACGTTGCTCATGTAGCGCATTTGCCGGGTCAGCAGCTCGACCAGCAGAAAACAGAGTCCCAGGGCCAGAAAGTCGGCGGCCAGCTCCGCATCGACCGGCGCCGCGCCCGCCTCCGGTTCGGCCAGCGCGGCCGAGAGAATCTGCTCGCGCGTCTCGAACTTGCGGACAACGGTCGCCCCTTCGGCCTCGGACCGGCTGACCCAGCCGGCCAACAGCAGCGTCTCGCTGGCCGGTGGAACCACCACCAGCCGGTTCGCCAGGTCGCCGGGCGGGCCGTCGGCCCGGTGCCAAGTGGGCAGCTTGCCGGCCGCGGCGAGCAGTGCCGGATGCCACAAAGCCGACCAGGCCGCCAGCAGCGAATCGGCCTGGGCACCTTCCTGGTGCACCGGAAAGTCCTCGAGGCTGTGGCAGGGCAGGAGGACGATCAGCTCTTCGAACTTCATGACGAGTCCACGATAGCCGGTCGGGCCGGCCAAGTCGAGGCGGCCGGGGATTGACGGCGGGCGTATAGCGGTCAAAATGGCCCGGTGATAGGCAAGGCTGCGGTGGGGTGGTATAATAAACGGCTGGTCCTGGGAATTTTTTGTTTGACAGTTTCGTTCGCGACTCGGTAGAGTACCGTTTGAGGCGGTTCGTGCGCCGGGCAATTCATTACCCATCCTCGACCATCTTCTTTGGTCTCCGGCAGCGGGCCCCCGCGGATCGGCGCGATCCGAAAACGGACAGAGTCATAAGAGCGAACAGAGCTTGAGGGAAGCCCATGGCGAGAAGCGACGCCGTATGGGGCATCGACATTGGACAGTGCGCGCTGAAGGCCCTGCGCGGCCGCCCGCACGAGGATCCCAAGCGGGTTACCGCCGATGCCTTCGACTACATCGAGTACCCCAAGATTCTCAGCCAGCCGGACGTCGATCCGGCCGAGTTGGTGCGCGACGCGCTAAAGCAGTTTCTCTCGCGCAACTCGGTCCGGGGCGACCGGGTGGTGATTTCCGTATCCGGCCAGAGCGGCCTGGCGCGGTTCATCAAGCTGCCGCCGGTCGAGAGCAAGAAAATACCGGACATCGTCAAGTACGAGGCCCGCCAGCAGATCCCCTTCGCCCTGGATGACGTGGTCTGGGATTATCAGCAGATGGTGGGCGGCAGCGTGGTCGAAGGCTTTGCCATGGAGACCGAGGTGGGCCTGTTCGCCATGAAGCGCGACCAGGTCGTCCGGGCACTCAAGCCTTTCAGCGAGGCGGGGATCGAGGTCGACATCATTCAGCTCACGCCGCTGGCGCTGTTCAACTTTGCGGCCTTCGATCAGATGCGCGACCTGCCGCCGCCGGACGAATACGATCCGGACAACCCGCCGGAGTCGTTGGTGCTGCTGTCGCTGGGCACCGACACGACCGACCTGGTGGTGACCAACGGCTTTCGCGTCTGGCAGCGGAGCATTCCGATCGGCGGCAACCACTTCACCAAGGCGCTGACCAAGGATCTCAAGCTCACGTTTGCCACGGCCGAGCACCTCAAGCGCAACGCCTCCCAGGCCGACGATCCCAAGGCGCTGTTTCAGGCGATGCGGCCGGTGTTCAACGACCTGTTGACCGAGGTGCAGCGCTCGATCGGCTACTTCACGAACCTGGACCGGCGGGCCAAGATCGGCCGCGGATTGGCCCTGGGCAACGCCATGAAGCTGCCTGGTTTGCAGCGCTACCTGGCGCAGAACCTGGGCTTCGACCTGGGGCGGCTGGAGTCGTTCCGGGGGCTTTCCGGCACGGCGGTGGTCGATGCACCGGCCTTCAAGGAAAACGTGCTGGGCTTCGGCGTCTGTTATGGCCTGGCACTGCAGGGTCTGCGCGACACAAAGATCAAGACCAACCTGTTGCCGCGGGAGATCGCCAAGGACCGCCTGATCCGCGGCAAGAAGCCTTGGGCCATTGGCGCGGCGGCGGCGCTGTTGTTGGGGCTGACGGTGAGCTACGTCAGCCACGTGCGGGCGGCGCAGTCGGTTTCGCTGGACGACAGCTACTTCAAGCCGGCGGTCGACCAGGCCAATCAAGTCGTCAACCAGGCCAAGGAATATGAGACCAAATATGAGGCGGCCAAGAAGGACTACGGCAGGACGGGCGAGATCGGCACGGGCTTGATTCTTAACGTGGCCAACCGTGATGTTTGGCTCAGGATCATCAAAGCGATCAACCTCTGTCTGCCGCAGGTCAACCCGGGCCATCGGGGCGAACGGCCGGACGACCTCACCCAGCGAAACGAGGTGGTGATTGCCTCGGTCGAGTGTTGGCGGGTGGAACGGCTCGAAAATTGGTACGCAAGTGTCAAGGACAAGGCAGTCGTTGCCAAGGCGCCGGCCGACCAGAAGCCAGCGGCCCCGAACGCGGCCGACGGCGGCGCTCCCGCCGCCGAAACGGGGCCCGCGCCTGAAGCCGCCGCGCCCGCCGCCGACGCATCGACGGGTCCGACGGGACCGGGCTGGATCTTCGAGCTCACGGGGCACCATTTCCACAACCAGAAGAACGATATAGAGAATCAAGGCGCCCAGTACCTGCGCAACACGCTGTTGAGAAACCTGCGGCAAAAGCGGATCGCCATTCCGCCCGATCAACGGCGCCCGGGCGAAAGCACGACGTTTCCGGTCGGCGAATTCGGCATCGGCCATCCGGTGTTGACCGTCGATACCCGGCCCGATTGGAGATACCAACTGGAGGTGGATGACCCCGACGCCGAGCAAGAGCGTGCACAACCCGGGGCGGCCGCAGGGAAAAAGAAGCTAATTACGGCCCCGCGATACGACTTCGTCGTCCAGTTTTGCTGGAAGGAGCCGGCGATCGAGAATCCCGCCCTGGTCGCCGATGGCCAGCCCGCCGCGGCCGATGGCCAGGCGGCCGCTCCGGCGGCGGATGCCGTCGAGGCAAACCCCGAACCATCCGAAGCCGCCGGCCCGGCCGGTCACGAACAGCACCCAGGACATCCGGCCGCCGCCGATGCGGTCCCGGCTGATGCACCGCCGCCAGCGGAAGTCGTCGGCGACGAGCCCGCGGATCCCGTTGAAGCTGAACCATCTGAACCGTCCGGCGATTCGGACGAGCCGGCCGAGGCCGCCGAATCCGCCGGCGAGCAAGCCGATCCTGCCCAACCGAACTAGCTGTTCCAGGAGCCAACCATGGATAAGGGAAAGATATATCTTGCCGTCCTCAAGAAGCACCATTTCTGGGTGCTTTGCGGTGTCGTGGCGATCGTGGCATTTGCCTCCTGGTCGGCCGCCTCCTCCAGCCTCTCGGAGTTGTTCGAAACAAATAGGCGGCAGATCGACGCGGTCCATGATTCGGTGGAGCAGATTGGCGCCGATCCGAACGCCCTGTTGCCCAACGAGGATTTCGCGAAAACAGTCCAGGATCTGCACGAGCAACTCAAAAACGAGGTCTTTGAGGCGTGGGAGGAGCTGTACCGCAGGCAGGAAGGCTTGCTGGAATGGCCTGATGACGTTGCCGCAATCGCCGACATTCCGCCGCCGCAAGAGATTGATCGCCATCTGCGTGAATTGTATCGCGACAACGTGGTGTTGGCTGAATGGCAGCGCGTGTTCGAGATCGTCGACCTGCGCCGGCAGAAGGTCGAGGAAGCCGACGATGCGGCGGAGCCGATGGAACGCGGCGGGCGCCCCGAGATCCAATACGAGGGCCTGGTTTCCTGGCCGGATAATGACCGCTACAGTATTGTCCAGCGCTATCTTACAGCATCCACTCCTTCCACGAACCGGGTGCGCTTGACCCAGGAAGACCTGTGGGTCTTTGAGGCCCTGGCCAATATCGTCGTTAGCACCAACGACGGAGCCACCGATGCACTCAACGCACCGATCAAGGGGATCGAGTCGCTCGACGTGGCCCAGTTTGCCATGCAAGGTGCGGGGGACGGCGGTTCGACCGGCAGCGGCGGTGGCATGGCCGGCGGTGGTATGGGTGGCATGGCCGGCGGTATGGGTGGCATGGCCGGCGGCATGGGTGGCATGGCTGGTGGCGGTGCGGGCGATGCTCAAGGTGGAGACGCGGCGGCGGCGTCCGCGAAATCGGAAGACGACAAGCTCTTGATAGGCCGCTATCTGGACGAAAGGGGACGGCCGATTGACTTTAATGCTCCCCAGCCGTTCGCTGAGTTCAAGCAGATATTCGTTCGGATGAAGTTCGTGATGGACCAGCGGCGCATCCCCGACCTTTTGGCTCAATGCGCCAACGCCCCAATTCCGGTTGAGGTCAGGCGTGTACGCATCACGTTTGGACTTAGCGGCGGCGACGTCACCCGGCTTGCTGGTGGCCAGGCGGGCGGTGGAGGCGGCGGTAACATGGGCGGCATGGCCGGCGGCGGCATGGGCGGCATGGCCGGCGGTATGGGTGGCATGGCCGGCGGCATGGGCGGCATGGCCGGCGGCATGGGTGGCATGGCCGGCGGTATGGGCGGCATGGCCGGCGGTATGGGCGGCATGGCTGGCGGCATGGGTGGCATGGCCGGCGGCCGTATGGGTGGCATGGCGGGCGGTAGGGGCGGCATGGCGGGCGGCGGTATGGGCGGCGGTGGCGGTATGGCGTCCAGTGTGCCCGTCGAGACCGGCCCCTACGACGCGGTGGTCGAGGTCTGCGGCGTCGTCTACATTTACAACAGGCCCGAAAAGGAAAAGCTGGGAACGGGCAGCGCCGCGGACCCAAGCCAGAGAGTCTTCGCCTTACCCCAGGCGGCCGCCGGGAGTTGAGCGGAATCTCTCTGAAGCGACGCAAGCTGACGGACACAGGCCCCGCGGGGCCGTCAAGCGCCGGCCCCATCGGCCGGACAATACCAGGAGGCGCGAAGCATGAAAGCCAAGTTGAATCTGGACCAGGCCAAGATCAAGCAGTTCTTCCTGCTGCACGCGGAGAAGATCGTCTTCGGCGCCGTGCTGATTTGTTTCTTTTGGCTCTGTTACTCCGCATTGAACCTGAAGCCATACCAGCGGCGGCCGGAGGATCTCCTCAAGCTGGCGGCGGACCGCCAGGAGAGGATCCGGACCTCCGAGGTGGACATGGATAAGGTGGGCATCCGGATCCCCCCCTTCACGCAGATGGCGCGAGTTGCCAACAAGACGATCGACCCGCAATGGTATCCCCTGGTGCCATTTGATCCCGCGTCGGGCGAGATAAGAACGCGCCGCGGTGAGCCAAAGTACGTGGCAGTGGGCGCGTTGATCGCTAAACCCGGCTATGGTGCCATCGCCTGGTCCGAGCAAGGCGGGCATTGGCAACCGCCCGGTGCCTTGGCGGGCGGCGCCGGAGGCGCCGGCGCGGTAGGTGGCTTGGGTGCCGGCATGGGCGAAGGGATGGGAGAGCGTGGCGGCATGGGCGCCGGCATGGGTGCCGGCATGGAAGGGATGAGAGGCGGTGCCGGCATGGAGGGGATGAGAGGCGGTGCCGGCATGGAAGGGAGAGGCGGTGCCGGCATGGAAGGGATGGGAGGCGGTGCCGGCATGGAGGGGATGAGAGGCGGTGCCGGCATAGGAGGGAGAGGCATGCAGCCGGGTACCACCAAGGGGAAGGCTGCTGCTCGACGCAGGCAAAAAGAAGAGGAAGAAAAGCCCACCACACCCACCACTCCGGCCGAGCAGCGGCTGGTTCCATTGCCTTCTGGCGCCGAGCCTAGGGGGATGCAATGGGTGGCGGTGATGGGGCTCGTGCCCACCTGGGAACAGGCCGGCGAGTATCGCAAAGTCTTCCAGAATGCGACCGCCGTCAGTATTGACGTTCCCATGTATTACAATTTCGAGGTTCAAATCCAGCCAGACGGTGAAGGCGATTGGATCGACGTGCCGGTCGACCAGATATTGATCGACATCATCGACCATTACGCAACGAACCATCCGGAGGTAATCGATCCCAACTACGTTGAACCGCTGGTTTGCGATCCGATTCCGCCCGTAGTATCGAAGAACCTCGATCCTCGCTCCGTCTCTCACCCGGACATCCCGTTGGCCGTTAAGTTCGCCGCCCCGGCGCCGGCGGCCGCGAAGGAGGACGAAAAGCCCGCCGAGGAGAAGGCCACTCCACTGTCGCGGTCCCAGAGAGCGCGCAGACCGGCGGCGGCAACCGCCAGCCGGAGCGCTCGCGCGGCAACCTCGGCGTCTCCAAGAATTGAATACAAGCAGTTCCGCTTCTTCGATTTCACGGTCGAGCCGGGCAAGACCTACCGCTACCGCGTGCGGCTGGTGCTCCGCAATCCGAACTACGGAGTCGCCGCCAGGTACCTGGAAAGCAAGGACCTGGCAGTGGGAGAAACGCGCCTTACGGAATGGAGCGAGCCGACCGAGAAGGTTTTCGTCCCGCACGGCAGCGAAATCCTGGCGGGCGAGGTCAATCCAGCCTCCGGTTCGAGAGATGCCACGGTCAGCCTGATGGTCAGCCAGTTCGAAAAGGAGAAGGGAGTTGAAGTGGCGCGGCTGTTCAACGTGCCGCGCGGAACCTTCGCCAACTTTTCCGAGGAAGTGCCGGTGCCCAGCCCGCGGGGAGCCCCTTCGATGGGCGAGGCACGGTTCGCCACCGACTCGCTGATCGTCGACTTCATCGGCGGCGAGCGCCTGCTGCTGGGCGGCAAACCCAAAAAGAGCCCTGGGCGGCTGCTGGTGCTCGGCCCCGACGGCAACCTGGCCATCCGCAGCCAGGTCAAGGACTTAACCGGTTTTGAAGCCGAGTTGAAGCGGCAGGAGGATCTCAAGAGGCGGGCCGAAGGCCGCAGCGATGGGTCGGCCGATAAGGGCGACAAACAGTCGGATCCATTCAGCGACTTCGGGAACCTGAAACCCGGCGGCGGCAAAAAGAGCCGACGCTAGGCCCGATTCCGATGTCCGATCCGTACTTCCAGAACCTCTTTGCCCAGCGGATCGGCGGCGGTGCCTACGGCAAAGGCAGCGAGATCTACAAGTTCGAAAAGATCAAGCGGGCCAAGCGCAAGGCGCTGGCCGAGCATCCCCAGCGCCCGCTGATCGACTTCGGCATCGGTGAGAACGACGAACCGGCCGATGAGTCGGTCCGGGCCGTCATGGCGGCCGAAATTCACAAGCCCGAAAACCGCGGCTATGCCGACAACGGCATCGCCGATTTCAAACAGGCCGCCGCCCGCTTCATGCAGCGCCACTTTGGCGTGCGCTTGGACCCCGAGCGCGAAGTGACCCACTCGATCGGCTCGAAGCCGGCCCTGGCCATGTTGCCCGCCGCCTTCATCAACCCCGGCGACGTGACGTTGATGACCGTGCCCGGATACCCGGTCGCCGGCACGCACACCCGCTACTATGGCGGGCAGGTGCACCCGTTGCCGCTGCTGGCCGAGAACGACTTCTTTCCGGACCTCGGTGCAATCCCCGCTGATGTCCGCCGGCGGGCCAAGTTGCTGGTGCTCAACTATCCCAACAGTCCCACCGGCCGCCTCGCGACCAGCGCGTTCTACGGCAAGGTGATCGAGTTTGCCCGCGAGAACCAGGTGGTGGTCGTGCAGGATGCGGCCCACATCCTGCTCACCTACGAGGGGCGGCCGCTCAGTTTCCTGTCGGTGCCCGGGGCCAAGGAAGTCGGCGTCGAGGTCCACTCGCTGTCGAAGGGATTTCATATGATCGGCTGGCGGATGGGCTGGGTCTGCGGCCACGAGCGGATCGTGCAGGCTTTCGCCGACATCAAGGACAACAGCGATTCCGGGCAGTTCATTGCCATCCAGAAAGCGGCGGCGGCCGCACTGGACAACGACGCGATCCCCGAGCGGGTCCGCAGCAAGTATCGGCGGCGGCTGGAGAAGCTGGTGGCCGTGCTCAGCCGTTGCGGGTTCCAGTGCCGCATGCCCGGCGGCACGTACTTTTTGTATACGGCCAGCCCGCGCGGCCTGGCCGGCGGCGTTCGTTTCGACACGGCCGAGGCGGCCAGCCAGTACCTGATCGCCGAGCACTCGATCTCGACCGTTCCCTGGGACGACGCCGGGGCCTATTTGCGTTTTTCGGTGACCTACGAAGCGGCCGACGAAAAGGCCGAAGACGCCTTGATGGCCGAGACCGAAAACCGTCTCCGCAGCATCCAACTCGTTTTCGCGTGAGCCGTCGCCGGAGACCGTAGCCCGAGAGCGCCGGAATTCGGGCCGCCAGCCGCTTCACCGTCCCCGTAGCCGAATTCGCTAGAATTCGGGCCGTCCTCTTCCCCAGAACTCTGGCGAGTCCTGCTACCTCGAAAGTTCGGTCCGTGCCCGCTTCGCCAGGACGCCGGCGAGTCCTCCCTTCTCTGCCGTCTCACTCATCGCTTTGCTGTGAGCTGACGGCGGGGGCGAAACCGCGCCGCAAGGTGTTCTCCGTAATCGTCCGCGGGATCATGAACTGCAGCAGGTAGTCGTGCCCGCCGGCCTGGCTGCCGATGCCCGACATCTTGAAGCCGCCGAACGGCTGCCGGCCGACCAGGGCGCCGGTAATGCCCCGGTTCAGGTAGAGGTTGCCGACCAGCAGTTCCCGCCGCGCCCGCTCCAGATTGGCTGGGCTGCGTGAAAAGATGCCGCCCGTCAGCGCGTAGTCGGTGCCGTTGAACACGCGGATCGCCTCGTCGAGATCGGCCACCCGAATCACTGCCAGCACCGGCCCGAACACTTCCTCCTGGGCCAGGCGGGCCGCCGGCGGCACGTCGGCGAAGATGTGCGGCCCGACAAAGAACCCTTGCTCGGCCAGCGGCCCGACGTCGACCGAGAGCACCTCGCGCCCTTCGCGCCGGGCCAGTTCGATGTAGCGCAGCACCCGTTCGCGCGCCTCGGCGTCGATCAGCGGGCCCACGCTGGTGGCCGGATCCTCCGCCGGCCCCACTTGCAGGCTGCGCGTCGCCTCGACCAGCCGCTCCAAAAACGGCTGATACACTCGCTCCAGAACGATGGCCCGCGAGCAGGCCGAGCACTTCTGACCCTGGTAGCCGAAGGCGCTCTTGACCACGGCCAGCACCGCCTCGTCCAGGTCGGCGTCCTCGTCGATGATGATGGCGTTCTTTCCTCCCATCTCGGCGATGACCCGTTTGACGCAGCCGATGCCGGAGGCCGAAACCTCGGCTGCCCGCCGATTGATCAACAGGCCGACTTCGCGCGAGCCGGTAAAGGCGATCACCGCCGTGTCGGGATGCTCGACCAGCGCCGCCCCGGCCACCTCGCCGATTCCCGGCAGGTAATTCAACACGCCGGGCGGCAGATCGAGCCCGGCAAAAACCTCCATCAGTTTGGCGGCCATCACGGGCGCTTGTTCGGACGGCTTCATCACCACCGTGTTGCCGGTCACCAGCCCCGCCACGGTCATGCCCGTCAGGATGGCCAGCGGAAAATTCCAGGGCGGGATCACAGCCACCACGCCGCGGGGGAAGTAGCTGAAGCGGTTCTCCTCGCCCGGCACGTCGAGGCCCCGCGGCGACTGGAGCACGAGCGCGTCGCGGACGTAAAACTCGCAGAAGTCGATCGCCTCGCAAACGTCGGCGTCCGATTCGCGCCATCCCTTGCCGCACTCGTACACCTCCCAAGCAGCCAGCTCGAACCGGCGGCGGCGCATTTCCTCGGCGGCCCGCAGCAGAAACTCGGCGCGGACCTCGACTCCCAACGCGCTCCAGCCGGGAAACGCCTCGCGTGCCGCGGCCACCGCCTGGGCGGCCTGCTCGGCACTGGCGGCGGCGGCGGTTCCGACAAGTTGCTCGCGGCGCGACGGGTCGAGCGACTCGATCCGCCCGCCCGATTCGACCGCTTGTCCGTCAATCCAGAGAGCATGGTGGCCTCCCAACCGGCTTTTGACCTCGGCGAGCGCCTCGCGCATCAGGCGGCGGTCGTCCTGGCGCGCAAAGTCGGCCGGCGGCTCATTGCGAAACACGGGCAAGCCGTGTGCCGCGGGTTCCTGGTCCGCGGCCGTGGCGCCCGCCTCGCGCGAACCTGGTCGGCCGTTGCCCGGCACAAGCTGGGGATTCATCAAAAGTTCCTCCGTTGAGGCGTGTTCCGAAAAACTGGCCCTTAAGAACGAATCGTTCGAAGTGTTTTCCAGCAGGCGGCGGACCAGGTAAGCCATGCCGGGGATCAGCTCGCCATAGGGCATGTACACCCGCATGCGGTAGCCCATATCGACCAGCACGTCTTTCTCCTGGTCCGCCATGCCGTACAGCATTTGCAACTCGAAGGACGAGCTGGGGATCCCCAGGTGCCGCGCGACGGCGATGCCATGCGCCAGCGAGCGGACGTTGTGGCTGCCCAGGGCGGGCCGCAGCAGCTCGTGGTGCCGCATCACGAACCGCGTGGCGCGTTCGAAGCTCGCGTCCGACTGCCATTTCTCTTCGAACACCGGAACCGGCCAGCCCAGGGCGTGGGCGTGTACCGTCTCGTAATCCCAGTAGGCCCCTTTGACCAGCCGCACCCACACGCTCGTGCCGCGCCTTTCGACCCAGTCGCGCAGGGCCGCCAGGTCGGCCTGGCAATCCTTCAAGTAGCACTGGATCACGATGCCCACGTCGGCCCAGTCTCGGAACTCCTGCTCCATCAGGATTTCTTGGAAGATGGCCAACGTCAGGTCCTTGGTCTGGTACGACTCCATGTCGACGTGCACGTGCGCGCGGTGGCTTCGCGCCATCCGCAGCAGCGTCCGCAGCCGCGCGCCCACCCGGCGGCTCGTTCCCTCCGGGTCGATCGGGTCGAACTGGCTGTCCAGGGCCGACAGCTTGACCGACACGTTCACCCGCGGCAGTTGGGTCAGGCCGCAGCGGTCGATCTGGGCCACCTCGGGCCAGCGATTCACCGTGGGGGCGATCCCCTCGATGAGGTTCAGGTACGATTGCAGGTAACGGTCGGCCTCCAGGTTGCTGGCGACCGCTTCACCCAGGATATCGAGCGTGAAGGCCCGCCGCGCTTTGCGCTCGCGCATGGCGGCGGCCAGCACTTCGGCCGTGTTCGTGCCGGCGATGAATCGCCGGGCCTGGCCCAGCGCGTTGCGCCGCGCCGCCAGCGCCAGTGCCCGGCCGGCGATCGAGTCGGGCCTGGCCGCCGCCAGCCCCAGCCGCACCGCCCGCGGCAGCCGCGCCTCGACGTCGTGAAAGTACTCCTGCAGGTGCCTGGTGACCGAGGCGCTGGTGCCGAGCATCGGCAGCACGTCGATGAAGCGGAACATCTGCACCTTGACCGATTCATCCTGCATCGCCCAGGCCATGATCCGGTCGTCCCACCAGCGCCGCGCCAACAGGCCTGGCCGCCGCTCGCCCAGCCGATCGAAGATTTGGCGGCCCACCTGGACGGTAGTCGCTTCGATCTTTTCGAGTTCGCTGGGATTGAAGTCGTTCCACATGCTCGATCCAGTCACGGCCGGCTTCCCGGAGTCCAACCCAATTGGAATCGTAGGCCCGCCCCGGGTCGCGTCAAGCACGCGGTTCGTAGCGACCCGATTCATGGGGTCCAAAGCAGCCCTCACGCTCCGAGGCGATTCTTGCTTTTTCGATTGACTCGGGAGTTCTCGCGATAGATCCTTACCTCTGGCCGCGTGCTCGTCCGATCCCTCACACCGCGGAAACAGACTGTCCTTTGAACCGAAAAAACCAGAACCCAACATCCAAGATCTATCCATGAAGCTTCACCGGTTAGGGCTGACCTCGACCTTTGCCGCATTGGTTTCCATATCGGCCGCCCGCGCCGACGAGCCGAAAGCGGGCGAGGCGATCACGCCGACGGGCGAGGTGATCGAGCTGTTCAACGGCAAGGATCTGGACGGCTGGTATACCTGGCTCAAGGACACCCGCTACGAAGACCCGCGGCAGGTGTTCACCGTGCACGATGGGCTGTTGCACGTCTCCGGCGACGGCTTCGGTTACGTCTGCACGAAACAGGAATATCGGGATTACCACCTCGTCGCCGAGTTCAAGTGGGGCAAGCGGACCTGGCCGCCGCGCAAGGAAAACACCATGGACTCCGGCATCCTCCTGCACTGCGTGGGGCCTGACGGCAACAGCGGCGCCTGGATGGCGTCGATCGAGTTTCAGCTCATCGAGGGCGGCGTCGGCGACTTCATCGTCGTGTCGGGCACCTATGCCGACGGTTCCAGCGTGCCGGTCTCGCTGACCTGCGAGGTGACGGAGGACCGCGACGGCGAACCGGTCTGGCACAAGGGCGGCGCGCGGCGGACCTTCAACGGCGGCCGGATCAACTGGTTCGGCCGCGACCCGGATTGGAAGGACGTGCTCGGTTTCCGCGGTGCCCGCGACGTCGAACGCCCCAGCGGCGAGTGGAACCGCCTCGAGGCCATCGCCCGCGGCGGCCGCATCACCAACATCGTCAACGGCGTGGTGGTCAACGACGGTTCCGACGCCTTTCCCGCCGCCGGCAAGATCCTGTTACAGACCGAGGGCGCCGAAATTTTCTTCCGCAAGGTCGAGCTGCGCCCGCTGAGAGAGTAGCCGTCACGCTCCGCGTGACGAGGCTTCCTCACGCGGAGCGTCAGGGCTACCGAGAGCCGACCTTCCCACGTCCCAGCCGCATGGCCACCTCGGCCAGAAACGACTCGGTCTGGATCGGCTTCGACAGATAGCCGTCACAGCCGGCCAGCAGGCACTTGTCGACTTCGCCCGGCATCGCATGCGCGGTCACTGCCACGATCTGCCCGTCGTAACCAGCTTGACGCAGCCGGCGGCAGGCCGTGTAACCGTCCATGACCGGCATCTGCATGTCCATCAGGATCAAGCCGAACGGCCGCCCTTGATCGCGGGCCTCCAGCGCCGCCTCGACGCCCACCAGCCCGTTCTCCGCGATCGTCACCCGCGCGCCCGCCTTGGTCAGCACCAGGCTCAGCAGCCGCTGGTTGTCGGGCCCGTCCTCCACCACCAGGATCCGGCCATCGAGCCGCGGTCGCTTCCCCATGGCCTGTTTTTCCCCAGGCCGCGAAGTCTTGGAAAGCTCCGCCTCCGACTCGACCTCCAGCGGCTCGGCCGGCAGCGAGATCGTGAATGTGCTGCCCCGCCCCGGCTGGCTCTCGACCGTCAGATCGCCCCCCAACAGGTCGATCAGCCGCCGGGTGATCGCCAGGCCCAGTCCCGTTCCGCCGAACTTGCGGGTGCTGGAGTTGTCGGCCTGGGTGAACGGCTGGAACAACCCGGCCTGCTCCTGGAGCGTCATGCCGATTCCCGAGTCGATCACGCGGAACACGATCCGCCGCCGTAGCCTGTCGAACGACACCGCCAGCCGCACTCCGCCCTGCTCCGTGAACTTGATCGCGTTGGCGGCCAGATTCACCAGCGCCTGCTTCAGCCGCAGCGGATCGGTTTCGATCGCGGCGGGAGTGGTGGCCTGCACCAATGCTTCGATGCGGATGTGCTTGTCCGCCGCGCGGGCAGCCAGCAGGTCGCGCACGTCGTGTACCAGCCGCCCCGGATTGCACGCCGATAACTGGATCGGCAGCTTGCCCGCTTCGACCTTCGACAGGTCCAGCACGTCGTTGATCAGCTCCAGCAGGTGCTGGCCGTTGCGGCGCACCACCCAGGCCGCGCTGCGCTTGTCGTCCGGCGAGGCCTCGGCGTCCGCCAGCACCTCGCTGAAGCCGAGGATCGCCGTCATGGGCGTGCGGATCTCGTGGCTCATGTTGGCCAGAAACTCGCTCTTGGCGCGCGTGGCGGCCTCGGCGTCGAGCCGGGCCTTCTCCAGGTACCGCCGGGTCGCCGATTCGCCGGCCTGGAAGATCAGCGTCAGGGCCAGCGTGCAGGCCATGATCCCGCACGAGCCGGCATACTGCAGCGTCTTGAGACCTTGCGGCCCGATCTCCTGCGGGAACTCGAGGCCCCAGGCAGCCGCCAGGTGCAGCGCGGACACCACCAGCGTGCTGAAGATGAGCCACAGGATTCCGGCCCGCATGCCGCACAGCACGATGGCGATCATCGGCACGGTGACCATCCACTCGACCGCCGGCGCAACGGTGCCGCCGCTGAGCGAGGCCAGCGACGTGAGACAGGCGCACACGGCCGTGGTGAGCACTTGCCCGGTCCACCAGGCGGAGGCGGTGACCCGCAGCACGGCCAGCGCGCCGATGCCCGCCAGCCCGGCGATGAGCAGGACACACGATGCGCGGGGCGAGCCGATCAGGTAGTAGACCACGGCGAACACCGGCACCCAGAACAGCATGGCCAGGCAGAAGGCGGCCGCCCGCTTCGCCTGCCGAAAGGCCATTTCGTCCTGCCGCAGGCTGCCGGGGACCAGCCAATCGAGCGCCGACGGGGGCATAGGTGCCGAGTCCACTGAGTGCCTGAGCCATTGCCAACGGTCCCGCGGCGATTCAATGAATTCACGGGGCATCCCCGTGCGGACCTTATACGCCGAGCGGGCCGAACCAGCGCAACACCAAAGAATACGTTTTTTGCACGACCCCTGCCGGGTTGAAACCAGGCCGCATAAGTCTCTGCACACCAGCCACTTATGCACAGGAATCAGTGAAAGGTGAAAGCCAGGAAACAGCCGGCGCCGGCCTTATGGAGAATATCGCCTGTCGTCTTCCCTTCCACTGGCCCACTCGCCACCGCCCACTTGTGACTTGCTAAAATGCGCGCCATGACTCCGCTCACGCCCCTGGACGAAATCGCCATCCCTGCTCCACCTCCGGACGAGCTCTACACGACCAGCCTGTTCGACCGCGAGTTCACGTTCAGGGGTCTCAAGCGGCTGCTGGGGGCAGCCGATTTCAGCAAGGCCGGCGATCGCGGGGCGGGATTGGCCGCCGCGGACGACGTCCAGCGCGAGGCGGCCCGCTCGATCCTTTCGTCGCTCACGCTGGAGCATCTCTGGCAACACCCGCTCACCGACGACAACGGGCGCGTCGACTCCGTGATGCGCGTCAACTACGACATCGATGCCGAGCGCTTCAAGTCGCTGGCACACCTGACGCTCGGCCAGCTCAAAGACATACTGCTGGAAGGGCCGGCGGATGAAGTCGCCCAGATCGGACGCGCCCTCACCGGGGTCATGGCCGCCGCCGTCGCCAAGCTGATGGACACGCACGAGCTGGTGCTGGCGGCCCGCAAGATCAACCGGCCCAGCAAGGCCCGCACGCAACTCGGTTTGCCGGGCACGCTGTCGTCGCGGCTGCAGCCCAACCACCCGGTCGACGACCTGCGCGGGCTGACGCTGCTGGTCTACGCCGGCTTTTCCCTGGCGGCCGGCGATGCGCTGATCGGCGTCAACCCGGCCGTCGATACCGTCGAGAACGTGTCGGCCATCCTCCGGCACATGGACATGGTCCGCCGCCAGGCCGGCGCTCCCACGCAGATCTGCGTGCTGGCCCACCTCCGCACCCAGATGGTCTGCCTCCAGCAAGGGGCGCCGGTCGAGATTATGTTCCAAAGTTTGGCCGGCACCGAACAGACCAATCTCACGGAGTTCGATATCTCGGTCGAGCTGCTGGACCAGGCCTGGGAGCTGATGCGCACCCAGGGGCCGCTGGCCGGCCTGGCCGAGAACTTCATGTATTTCGAAACCGGCCAGGGAAGCGAGTACACCTACGGCAAGCACAACGGCATCGACATGACCACCACCGAAGCCTTGTGCTATGGCCTGGCCCGCCGTTACCGGCCCTTCATGGTCAACAACGTCACTGGCTTCATCGGGCCGGAGACCCACCTGGACAACTTCGAGATGATCATCTCGAACCTGCAGGACCACTTCATGGGCAAGCTGCTCGGCCTGCCGATGGGAATGGCCCCCTGCTACACGCTGCACTCGCGGATCACGCTCGAAGGCCAGCAGATGGCCACCCAACTGCTCGCCTCGGCCGGCGCCAACTACTACATGGACGTGTATCTCAACAACGACCGCATGCTGGCCTATTTCGATACCAGCGGCCACGACAACCAGACGCTCCGCGAGCTTCATGGCCGCACGCCCACGCCCGAATTCCTCGATTGGGCCATCGCCCGCGGCATCTTCGAACAGGTCGATGGCCGGGTGGCGCGCGGGCCGAACTGGGGCAACGCGCGGATGTTCTGCGGCTCGCACGCCGAATTCGACGAGCTGTGCCGGGCCACGCCGGCCTTGTACGGCTTCGAGAACGCCGGCCCCCGCCCCGCCAACTCCGTCAGCCGCCTGCTGCAGGCCAACCAGGCCCTGGCCCGCGACGCGATCCAGAGCGAGCTCGACATCGACTGGTGCCGGCAATTCGCCGACTTCCGCCTGCTGCGGACCACCGCCCCGAACAAGGAAGCGCATCTGAACGCGCCGAACCTGGGAGCCCGCCTTTCGGACGAGAGCAGCCGGCAGCTTGCCGCGGAGAACAACGACGTGCAGATCGTGGTGGCCGACGGGCTCAGTGCCGAGGCCGTGCACGCCAACCTGGCCGACTTGCTGGAGGTCTTGACCGACGGGCTGGCCAGCCGCGACTTGGAGCTGGGCCGGCCCATCGTTTGCCGTTATGCCCGCGTCAAGCTGGCCGAGCATCTCGCCGCCGTCCTCGGCACGCGGCTGACGATCCTTTTGATCGGCGAGCGGCCGGGCGGCGACGCCCTGGCTTCGCGCAGCCTGTCGGCCTACCTGGTCTACCAGCTCACCGACCCCGCCGTGCAGGCCGAGGCCGCCCGCGCCGGCGGCAACCCGGCCATCCGCTTCGAGTACAGCGTGATCTCGAACATCTATCAAGGCGGCCTGCCCCCCTTGGAAGCCGGCAGCGTGATCGCCGAGCGTGCCTGGCAGATCCTCTCCTACCGCGCCGCCGGCAACCGGTTGGAACGAAAGCTGAAACCCAAGGCAGAAGGATGAAGGAGTTCGGGCAGGCGCAAACCAGTAGCCGGACTCGCCAGAGTTCGGGCCGGCGCAAACCAGTAGCCGGACTCGCCAGAGTTCGGGCCGG
>JBBDYJ010000039.1:0-81828 GCA_040901675.1 Pirellulales bacterium
AGGACTGGGGCACGCTACGACTCGACTGAGCTCGCCGAAGTCCGCTTTGCCCCAGGCACCCGGCGCGGGGGAAGGCAGAAGGAGGAGGAAGGAGGAAGGAGGAATCGGAACACGGACGAGGACTGGGGCACGCTAACGCTTTGCCCCAGGCACCCGGTCGCAGGTCACGACGGCACTGCTCCTCGGACGCCGCGGCCGGCGCCCTGCGAAGCAGTGGCACTTGTACTTTTGACCTCTGAACCTCTGACCTTCAGGGGGCCTGCTTTCGGGCGTGCGTGAGTGCCTCGGTCACGATCCGCCAACTCCACAAGAGCAGGGCCAAGACCGCCAGGCAAACCAGCAGCGCCAGCGGCACCAGAAGGCCCTGGTCGAAGAGCGGCACCAGCCAGTCCCAAAGCGGTCTCCAGCCGACGATCACGGCCAGGGTTGCCAGGCAGAGAAACGGTCCATAGGGGAACTCCCGCTCGCGGCGGAGCAGCAGCCTGGCCACTCCCACCACCACACCGGCGAACGGCGCCAAGAAGAAAATCATCAAGCCGGCCTGCCAGCCCAGAAAACTGCCGATCATCGCCATCAACGTGACGTCGCCAAAACCCATGGCTTCCTTCTTGAGCGCCCAGGTCCCCACGATGCGCACGCCCCATACCAGGCCGCCCGACATGGCCAGCCCCACCAGCGAGGTCAACAGGCCCGCCCAGTTGGGCAGACCGATGAACCATGCCGCCACGATGAAGGTGGTGCCGGCCAGGGCGATCGTCACCAGCAGGGGCCAGACCGGCGACCGCATCGCGTGGGCCACGAGCATCCGCACCGCCGTGTCGAAGCCGCGCGACGGCAGCCACAGCCGCGGCAACAGTGCCAGGCACCAGCCCCAGAAACAAGCCAGGCCCAACAGCAGCGAAATCGGCTGCGGGAAACCCTTCAGAATGGGAGGCCACTGCTCCGGAAACAGACTGGGGAAGACCAGCGTCACGAACTCCACGAACTGAAAGGACGGCTTGGCCTGCAACCCGCCGGGCATCAGGTTCCAGGTGTACGTTCCCGACAGCACCAGGGCGGCCAGTGTCCCCGGCACCGTGATCGAGTCCGGGATGATCCGGTCGTCGATGTCGATGAACGAGGCCACCAGCATCAAGAGCACCAACAGCACGTGGCTGGCGTAGACGACGTGCAGAATGGTCCAGGTCTGAATGCTGAATTCGCCTACCCCGCCCCCGGGCAGCAGGGGTCGGCCCAACAGGCCTTCGTTGCCAATCTCCCACCAGTACAGCCCCGCCACGAGCGCCCCGGTCAACAACTCGAGGCAGAGCGGCCGCACCCAGAACCGTGGTCCCAGCACGTCGGCCTTGCGAGCCAGGCGCAGCCAGCCCAACACCGGCAGCCGGTCGAGCCAGCGGCTGCCGCCGTCGCGCGGGTGCAGGGGCGACCAGGGACTGCGGCCTTTGGGCTGCCAGCCCAGCAGGTCGATGGCCAGATTCACCAGCGCGCCGGCCATGACCCCTGCCAGAAACAGGACGGCCAGGCGGGTCTCCATGGGAATGTCAAGGATCCAGTTCACGCCGGCTCCGATAGAGTAGAAAGGTGAAGTTGCTCGATAATGCGGCCCGCCACTTCGGCCGGGCTTCGCCCCTGAGTCTCGATGGCCAGGTCCGCACACTCGCGGTACAGCGGTGCCCGCTGGGCCAAGAGTTCGACGACCTCCGCTTCGCCCCCGGCCGAGGTCAGCCGGGGCCGGCGCTGGGCATTGGCCCGGTCGGCCTCGATCCGCGCGAGCATCGTGGCCGCGTCGGCCTGCAGCCAGACCACCTTGCCGGCGGAACGCAACAGAGCGCGGTTGGCGGGCCGCAGCACGGCCCCTCCTCCGGCGGCCAGGACGGTTTTGTCTCGTTCGACGAGCTCGGCCAGCAGGCTGGACTCCAGGTCTCGGAACCGCTGTTCGCCTTCATCGGCAAAGATGGCGGCGATCGACTTGCCGGCCCGCTCCTCGATCTGGTGGTCCGCGTCGAGCCAGGGCCACCCCAGCCGGCCGGCCAGCTCACGGGCCACCGTGCTCTTGCCGCTGCCGCGGTAGCCGATCAGAACAATATTCATTTCAATACTTGGCCGGTCCGATCGCCCGCTTCAGCACGTCGCGCATCAGGTCCGCCGGGGCATCCTGGCCGGTAAACAACTTGAACTGCAGGGCGGCCTGGCGGATGAACATTTCCACGCCGGTGATCACGTTGGCGCCGCGGGCCCGCGCATCCTTGACCAATAGCGTACTCTCCGGATTGTACACCGTGTCGAAGACCAGCAGCGACGGCTTCATGTAATGTTTGTCGTAGGGCGTCTCGTCGACGTGGGGGTGCATTCCGACCGGGGTGCAGTTGACCAGGACGTCGATCCAGAAGTTGTGCCGCAATCCCCAGTCGACCGCCTTGGCGCCCAGCGCCTCGGCCAGCCGATCGGCCCTTTCCCGCGTCCGGCTGGCGACCACCACCTCCGCTCCGCGGCGCAGCAGTCCAAAGGCAATCGCTTTGGCCGCTCCACCGGCCCCCAGCACGAGCGTCACCTTGCCGGCCAGGTCTGGCCGCTGATTGGCCCTTTCGCTCAAGGCCGCCGCCAGGCTGTCCATGGCCCCCCGGTAGTCGGTGTTGAACCCGGCGATCTCGTCTCCCTCGAACAGCAGCGTGTTGGCCGCACCCACGCCGCGGACCGCCCCGTCCATGCGCGTGAGCACCTTGAGCACCGCCTCCTTGTGCGGGATGGTCACGCTCAGCCCCTTGATGCCCAGTTCGCTCGCATCGTCCAAAAAGCTGTTGAGATCCTCGCGCGGCATTCGGAAGGGAAGGTAGACCTTGTTCATGCCCAGGTGATGAAAGGCCGCATTATGGATCAGCGGGCTGAGGCTGTGCCCGATCGGGTCGCCGATGACGCCATAGACCTCGGTATCGGCGTTGATCTCATCGTAGCGGTAGACCTCGTTCATCTGCTGGAAGCTGAGCTGCCCCGGTGCCAAGGCGCGTTCGTGATGGAAGGTGGCGTAGGTGAACGGCGCGCCGCAGCGGCCGGCCAGAAGCCGCGACGGGGTGCCGATGTCGCCCATGCAGATTCCCACGGTCGGCACGGGGCTTTGCTCAACGAGCCGCAGCATCCGCAGGTTGTCGTGCGGGTGGTTGGCCATCGTCGAGATCTTGACCACGTCGGCGTCCAGGGCCGCCAGCCGGGCATGGATCTGTTCCAGGTCGTCGGGCGTCTTGCGGAAGTCGTGCAGGCTCACGATCCGCCTGGTCTTGCCGTACCGAGGAATCGTCGTGGCAATGTCCTCCTCCAGGTCCACGTACTCCACCCCCTCGGCGATCGCGGTCCGCAACAGCATCTGCCGCTCGGCCTCGCTGCCGGCGTATTTGCCTCCGTCCTGCGGCCGCCGCAGCGTCACGATCACCGGGCAAGGCCGGTCGGGCAGCACCCGCTTGAGGTTGACCTGGCCGTTGATGTAGTCGAGCCGCAGCTCGACCAGCTTGGCCCCCTGCTCCACCAGGTGCTTGTGCTCCGCGATCACATGCCGATGCCGGCCGCGTCCGATGCTTACACAGATCATAGTCAGCGAGTCGTGGTTGCCATGAATGACCTCTACGTGCGTTTGAACTGCCTGTCGAGGTCTTCGCGGGTAAACAACAGCGCCGTGGGCCGCCCGTGCGGGCAGTGGTGCGTGTCGCGGGCCAGGTGCCTCTGCTGGAGCAAGGCCTCGATTTCGTCGGCCGAGAGCCGGTCGCCGGCCTTGATCGCCGCCTTGCAAGCGAACATGTGCAACAGCTCGTCGACCAGGTCGCGCTCGTCGGGCGGGCGGCCGTTGCCGACCAGGTGCTCGACCACCCGGCGAAGGATGTCGGCGACACCGCTGCCCATCAACATGGCCGGATAGCTCGAGACCAGCACCGTATCGCCTCCAAACGGCTCGACGACCACACCCAGCCGGGCCAGCAGTTGGCGTTGTTCGAGCACCGCCGCCGCCTCGGCCGCGCTCAAGTCGACCGGCTCGGGCACCAGCAGCGCCTGCGACTCGAGCGTCCCGGCCAGCACCGTCTCCCGCAGTTGCTCGTACAGAATCCGCTCGTGCAGCGCATGCTGATCGATGACCAATACTCCCTCTTCGCTCTCCGCGAGCAGGTAGCGGTCGTGCACCTGCAAGGCCGCCACCCGTCCGGTGCGGCCGTTGGCGGGCTCGGCGCCGGCCGCCTCCTGGTTGCCGGCGGCCGAATGCGGACGGTGCGCCGCCGCCGCTCGCGCGGGGTCCAAGCGGTTGAGTTTCAACGGCTCACCGGCGGGCTCGGGCATGTTGAGCTCGAAGCGTCCCTGCTGTGCATGGCCGAATCCCGCAGGCATGGCGAAGCTCGATGCGCCAAAGCCCGCTGTGCCTGCCGCCGGCTGCGCGGGCGGCCCCATCTGCCCCGGATCCTGCCCGCCGCCATCCATGGGCCCGGCCGCCGCGCCCTGCTCGAGCGACGTGCCCTCGCCGCCCTGCCAGCCGGCCACCTGCCCCTTGGCCCAGTCGACCAGCTCGCCGCGCAACTGGGCGGCCCGCGCGGGGTCGTGTGCCTGGGCCGCCTCGGGCGCGTGGGCTGGATTCAGCCGATGGGTGAGATCGGTGGTCAAGAATCGGGTCCGCAGCGTTCCCAAGAGTTGGCTATACAGCCGGCCGCCGTCCTGGAAGCGGACCTCGAGCTTGGTGGGGTGTACGTTGACGTCGACCAACTCGGGCGGCATCTCGATCCGCAAGAAAGATACTGGAAACCTGCCGGTCAGCAGCAGGCCTCGGTAGGCCTCGCCCAGGGCGTGCGAGAGCGAGCGGTCGCGGATCGATCGGCCGTTGAGAAACAGGTATTGCATGCGGGCGTTGGGGCGGCTCTGGTTGGGATGTCCGACGTAGCCGGCCAGCCGCACCTCGCCGTCGGAGCTTTGCACCCACAACAGGTCGTCGGCCAGCTCGCGGCCGAAAAAGTGCCCGATGCGTTCGCGCCAATCGCCGGCGGGCGGCAGCTCATGCACGGTCCGCCGGTTGTGCTTGAGCGTCATGTGCACCGCCGGATGGGCCAGCGCCAGCCGGATGAAGCTCTCGCTGACGTGGCCAACCTCGGTCTGGATCGAGCGCAGGAACTTCCGCCGCACGGGCGTGTTGAAGAACAGGTTGCGGACCTCGACCGCGGTTCCCGCCGGGCAGCCGCAGGGGGTCACCGCCGACGCCTGCCCGGCGGCCACCTCGATCTCGGCGCCGCTGTCGCCCTCGCGGGGCCGGCTGCGGAGCGTGAGCCGGCTCACCTCGGCCATGGAGGCCAGCGCCTCGCCGCGAAATCCCAGCGTGCGGACGCGGAACAGGTCGTCGGCCACGACCAGCTTGCTGGTGGCGTGGCTGGCCACCGCCAGGGGCAACTCGCCGGCCGGTATGCCGGCGCCGTCATCGACGACGCGCACCAGCTCGCTGCCCCCCTGCTCCAGCGAGACGTCGATGCGCGTGGCGCCGGCGTCCAGCGAGTTCTCCATCAGCTCCTTGACCAGGCTGGCGGGCCGCTCGATGACCTCACCGGCCGCGATCTTGTTGACGACGCTGGCGGGAAGTTGCTGGATGCAAGGCATTAGAGCTTGTATTCTTTGATCTTGCGGTAGAGCGTCCGCTCGCCGATGCCCAGCATGCTGGCCGCTTCCTCCCGGTTGCCGCCGGTGAGCTTGAGCGTTTCGGCGACGAACAGGCGTTCGATGTCGGTCAGCGGCTTGCCCACCAGGTTGCTCATCGCGGCGGGCGGGGGCTCGCTTCCGGCCTCGCCGTCGCCTGCCAGCTCGCGGGGCAGATCGTCCACGTCGAGGACGCCGTCGTAGTCGACCACGACCATGCTCTCGATCGTGTTGCGCAGCTCGCGGACGTTGCCGGGCCAGTCGTAGGCGTGCAGCCGCCGCCGGGCGGCGGTCGACATGCTCTTGATCGGTTTCTCATGCCGACGGGCGAACTGCCGGATGAAGTGTTCGATCAACAGCGGGATGTCCTGGCTGCGGTCGACCAGCCGCGGCAGGGCCACCGTGACCACCTTGAGCCGGTGATACAGGTCGCTGCGAAACGTCCCGGCCGCGATCTGCTGTTCGAGGTTGCGGTTGGTGGCCGACACGATCCGCACGTTGACCTTGACCTGCTCGTTCGAGCCGACGCGGGTGATCTCGCCGCTTTCCAGCACCCGCAGCAGCTTGATCTGCGTGGCCATGGGCATGTCGCCGACTTCGTCCAAGAACAGCGTGCCGCCATGGGCATACTCGAACTTGCCCACCCGGTCGGACGAGGCATCGGTGAAAGCGCCCCGCACGTGCCCGAACAGCTCGCTCTCCAGGATGTTTTCGCTCAAGGCCGCACAGTTCAGCGCCACGAAGGGCTTGTTCTTGCGGGGGCTGTTCTGGTGGATGGCCTGGGCCACCAGCTCCTTGCCGGTGCCGGTTTCGCCCTCGATGAGCACGCTGGCATTGGTGGGGGCGATCCGCTTGAGCAGATCGATCACCTGGTTCATCTTGGGGCTGGAGCCGACGACGCCTTCGAAGCCGAACTTCTCGTCCAGCCGGCGGTTGAGCTCCGCGTTGGTCCGCCGCAGCCGGGCGGCGGCGGCGGCCTTTTCGGTCACCGCCCGCAACTGGTTGATATCCAAGGGCTTGAGCAGGTAGTTGAAAGCCCCCTGCTGCATGGCCGCTACCGCCGAGGGAATCGTGCCGTGGCCCGTGACCAGGATCACCTCGGCGTCGGGCAGGTCGTCTTTGGCCCGGGACAAGAGCTCCAGCCCGTCGAGGTCGTTCATCACCAGGTCGGTGATGATGACGTCGAAGGTCTCGCGCTCGATGAGGCCGGCACCCTGCGTGCCGGAGGTGGCCACGGTGCACTGGTAGCCCACGCGCTTTAGGCTTTCGGCGACCGCCTGCGCGTGCGGCTCGTCGTTGTCGACGATCAGCACCCGCATTGCCGGCGGATTGCCGGCGGCCACCGGGCTTGCTTCGACCGAAACCATGCCCTGGATCATACAAGCTGGGGGCTGGACGGTGAAGGGAGGGGGGCGGAAGCAGACGGAGGAAGGAGGAAGGCAGAAGGAGGAAGGCAGAAGTCAGAGGTTCGTGGGCGGTGGTTCGTGGGCAGGGTGATGAGGCGAGGAGGTCAAGCCAGAAGGTCAGGAGGCAATGGCGGTCCTATTCCTCCTTCCTCCTTCTTCCTTCCTCCTTGCGGGTCGCGGGGAGGCGGGGGGGGACGGGAAGCTCGACGGTGAAGTGGGTGCCGGTGCCGGGCTTGCTCTCGACGGCAATCCGGCCGCCGTGCGCCTCGACGATCTTGCGCGTCGTGGGCAGCCCCAGCCCGGAGCCGCCAGGCTTGGTCGAATAAAAAGCGTCGAAAATCTGGGCCTGCGTGTGCTCGTCCATCCCCGAACCGGTGTCGATCAAGTGCAGTGCCACGCCGCGGGGCGTGGCCGTGGTCCGCACCGTCAGTTGACCGCCGCCGGGCATCGCCTGCTGCGCGTTGAGCACCAGGTTCACCAAAGCCCCGCGGAAGGCCTCGCGGTCCAATAACACGCCGGGCAGATCGGAGGCCAGGTAGGGGAGCACCTCCATCTTCGACTCGGCGAACCGCGGCTTGAAGAAATCGAGCACCTGCCGCACCTGCTCGTTCAAATCGGTCGGCTCCAGCCGAAGCTGCCGGACCTTGGCGAAATTCAGAAAGTCGTTGAGCAGGTCCTCGAGCCGCTGGCACTCGCGCTGCACCACCGCCACCTTCGCGAGCGCGCGGCGGCAACCGGCCGAGTCCTCCTCTTGCTCCAGGTCCTCGGCCAACAGCTCCATGTTCAGCCGGATCGTCGACAGCGGGTTCTTGATCTCGTGCGCCAGGCCTCCCGCCAGGCGCGCAATCTCCGTGTACTGGTCGACCAGCTTCTGGTTGACCTGGGCCGCCGTCGGCTGATCCGTTGGCTGATCCGGCTTGATCAAGCTGCTACGGTTGGGTTGCGCTTTCGCTGCCCTGCTCTGCCATCTCACGCATCGCCACCCGCCGGCTCAGCTTCACGCGGTCCTGGTCGTCGATGGCGATGACCTTGACCAGCATCTCGTCGCCCACCTTGCAGACGTCGGCCACGCTGTTGACGTAGCCGTCGGACAGCTCGCTGATGTGGCACAGCCCGTCCTTGCCCGGCAGGATCTCCACGAAGGCGCCGAAGTCCTTGACGCTGGTAACGCGGCCTTCGTAGATCTTGCCCACCTTGACGCTTTCGGTCAGCGCCTCGACCCGCCGCATGGCGGCGGCCGCCGACTCGGCGTTGTGGCTGGCCACGGTCACGGTGCCGTCGTCCTCGACCTCGATCACCGCCCCGGTCATCTCCTGGATGCCGCGGATGGTCTTGCCGCCCGGGCCGATGAGCATGCCGATCTTCTCCGGGTTGATCCGCGTCCGCAGCAGCCGCGGGGCCCAGACCGAGATCGCCTCGTTGGGCCGCGGGATGGCCGTCAGCATGCTCCGCAGGATCTGGATCCGCGCCTCGCGGGATTGGGCCATCGTGGCGCGGATGATCTCGGCGCTGATGCCGTCGATCTTCAGGTCGAGCTGGATGCCGGTGATGCCGTTCTGCGTGCCGGCGATCTTGAAGTCCATGTCGCCGTGGTGGTCCTCGTCGCCGATGATGTCGGTCAAGAGCACCCAACGGTCGTCGGCCTCCTTGACCAGGCCCACCGAGATGCCCGCCACCGGGTTGCTGATCGGCACGCCGGCGGCCATCAGCCCCAACGTGGCGCCGCAGACGCTGGCCATCGAGCTGGAGCCGTTCGATTCGAGGATGTCGGAGATCACGCGGATCGTGTAGGGAAACTCCTCCGGATCGGGCAGCACCGGCTTGACGCTCCGCTCGGCCAGCGCTCCGTGGCCGATTTCGCGGCGGCCGGGGCCGCGGATCGGGCGGACCTCGCCCACCGAGAAGGACGGGAAGTAGTAGTCGAGCATGAATTTCTTGGAGTATTCCTCGATCAACCCGTCGACGCGCTGCTCGTCGCGGTTGGTGCCCAGCGTGACGGTGATCAGCGCCTGGGTCTCGCCCCGCTGGAACAAGGCGGAGCCATGGACCCGCGGCAGCACGTCGACCTGGCACTCGATCTGGCGCAGGCTCTTGGCGTCGCGGCCGTCGGGGCGCGTGCCGGCCAGGATCAGGTCGCGGACCACCCGCTGCTCCAGGTCGTGCCAGGCCCGCTGGAAACGGTGGGGATCGGCGGCCAGAACGTCAGCCATCTCGGTCGCCATCTCCAGGGCGGCCTGCTGTTTCAGGGCGGCGACCGCCTCGGACCGAGCCTGCTTGCCCACGGTCTGCTTGGCCGACTTGAAGGGGTCGTAGTAGCGGGCCTTGAGGCGCTCGTAGGCGCCGTCCGGCGGCGGGATTTCGTACTGCTTCTTCTCGACGCCCACCTTCTCGAAAAGCTCGATTTGCAGGGCGCACAGCTCGCGGATCACCCGGTGGCTCTCGGCCACGGCCTCCAGCATCTGCTCTTCGGGCATCTCGCGGGCGAAGCCTTCGATCATCAGCACGGCCTGCTGGCTGCCCGACACGATCAGGTCCAGGTCGCTCACTTCCAGCTCGTCCTGGGTCGGAAACGGCACGAACCGCCCGTCGATGTGGCCCATGCGGACCGAGGCGATCGGACCGGCGAAGGGGAGCGGCGAAAGACCCAACGATGCCGAGGCCCCGTTCATCGCCAGCACGTCGCCGTCGCTCTGGCGGTCGCTGGCCATCACGAAGCTCTGGATCTGGACCTCGTCGTGGAACCAGTCCGGAAACAACGGCCGGATCGGCCGATCCATGAGACGCGACGTGAGCGTCTCTTTCATCGTGGGGCGGCCTTCGCGCTTCAAGAAGCCGCCCGGAAACTTGCCGGCGGCGGCCGTGCGCTCGCGGTAGTCGCAGGTCAAGGGAAAGAAGTCGATTCCCGGCCGCGGCGGGCCGGTCGCGGCGGCCGTGAGCACGACCGTTTCTCCGTACTGCACGAGGCAACTGCCGTGACTTTGCTTGGCCAGGACCCCGGTTTCAATAGAAAAAATGCTCGACCCGATCTGTTTCTCGACACGTACTTTCAAGGCTTGATTCCTACCTTTTTCCACGTCCCAGCGGCGAGCAAGGGCTGCCGGACGCCGTAAGCGGCGTCGAGGGGGCCTGAAGAAGAGAGTGCGGCTCGTCGGGCGTGCCATTGCGAGGGCTATCGCCCCTTGGCGGCGCGCTTCCAGACAGGGATTCCAGGTCCAATTCAGGGATCACGCGCCGACGTGGCGTGTCCGCCGGCCGGGCAATCGACAGGGCACGGCCCGGCCAGACACGCTTGGGAGGCTACTTGCGGATATCGAGGCGCCGAATGATGTCCAAATAGCGCTGCGGACTGACCTTTTTCAGGTAATCCAACAGGCGGCGCCGGCGACTGACCATCATCAAAAGACCCCGCCGGCTGGCGAAGTCCTTGCTGTGCGTCCGCAGGTGCTCGGTCAACTCCCCAATCCTGGTGGTCAGGATGGCGATTTGGATCTCCGGCGACCCGGTGTCGTTGTCACCGCGCCGGAAGTCCCCGATCAGTCCCTGTTTTCGCTCTTTGGTAATAGCCATTCTGAAACCGCAGTATCTCTCACGTTGGTCGGCTCCAATCCGTGGCCTTGACCGACCCCAATCTTCAAACAACCCGTTTACCGACCTCTTGGTCTTGCCTAGCTGGGACTCTACCTACGTATATGGTTCACAACAACTTAAGGTCCGAATTTACCATTGTCCGGCTTTTTTGCAACCCACAATTTTGGCTGGCTTTTTTTGACGGGCGGAGTGGGTTTGGCTGCCCCCGGGGGGTGGATTCCGGGGGGTTTAGCCGGCGAGCTTCCGCCGCGCGGGCACGTCGTGGACCACGTCCCAAGCCAGGCCGAGCTTTTCCATCACGCAAATCGCCCAGTACGTCATGTCGATTTCCCACCACCTGTGGCCGTGCCGGGCCATCCGCTGGAAAGCGTGGTGGTTGTTGTGCCAGCCTTCGCCGTATGCCAACAGCCCTACCCACCAGAGGTTGCGGCTGTCGTCGCTCGTCTCGTAGTTGCGGTATCCCCACAAGTGGGTGGCCGAGTTGACGAACCAGGTCACGTGCAGCACGCCGATCAGGCGGACGAACATCCCCCAAACGACGAACGAGATCCCCGTGTGCAGGTCCCAGCCGAAATAGCCGATTGTTAGCAGCAGCGCCCCCAAGGCGAGGTGGCTGGGCAGGAACATCTTGTGCAGCAGGTGCATGCCGGGGTCCCTGGCGAGGTCCGGTGCATAGCGGTCGTGCAGTTCCTGGTAGTATTTCCTGCCGAACTTGGGCATGAACCAGAGCATGTGGCTCCAGAGCCCGCCGTCGTGCGGCGAATGCGGATCGCCTTCCTGGTCGCTGAAGGCGTGGTGCTTGCGGTGGTTGGCCACCCAGGTGATCGCCGATCCCTCTCCCGACAGCCCGCCCAGCATCGCCAGCAGCCAACGCACCGGCCGGTAGGTCGAAAAACTTCCGTGCGTCAACTGGCGATGATAGCCGAGGCAGACGCCGATTCCGCCCGTCATCCAATGCAAGAATGCCATCAGGGCCAGCGCCTTGAAGGTGAAGAAGAATGGGGCCGCCAGCAGGCCCACGTGGATGGCCCCGATCCAGATGACGTTGGTCCAATCAAGACCCTTCGACCAGCGCTGGCCGGCCTGGTACGGATCGTGCTTGGATTGGGCCTGCTCGGTCTGGGCTTGCCGGGATTGGGAGGCGATCGACTCCTCGTGCGCTGCATGGTCTGTTCCAGGCGCGGCGGCGGACACTGCCTCGGCCGTGGCCGGCAACAGCGTTAAGCTGTCGGCCCCAAACTCAATCGCTCCAGTCGCGCTGGCTGTTCCCGCGATAGCTGGCCCCGTGATAGCTGGTCCAGTCGTGATAGCTGGCCCAGTCGTGATAGCGGGCATAGTCATCGGCGTCTCCTCTCCGACTCGCTTGCGGCATTCGTTGTTTGCCGTTTCCTCGGCCAGGTCCATCCCACCAGGCCGTGCTCGCTACGGCGCGAGCCAATCAGCCGCATCTCGACACGGTTGACTGCTTTTTAAACCTGCGAAATTCTAGCCGCCTTGGGCGAGCGGATTGTCACCGGCCCGTCCGGGCAATGTAAAACCTGGGTAAAAACTGCTGGCGGGGGGTGTTTGGTTGTCTTCGTCGTTCCAATCCTCCTTCCTCCTTCCTCCTTCAACCTTCTTCCTTCTCTTTCCCGCCTTGCCGCATCCGGGCCATCTGGCCTATAAATGCCGCCATTGACACGTCTCCGCAGGCAGTCGTAACGCTCATGGATGTAGCGGTTCGCGTGGTGATCCAGGCCCGTGCCGGCTCGTCGCGATTGCCGGGCAAGATCCTCGCCTCCTTGGGCGGGCGCCCCATGCTCGCCCACGTCGTCCGGAGGATGCAGGCCGCCTCGCCCGGCTGGCAGGTGCACGTGGCCAGCACGACCGCCGCGGCCGACGATGCCACCCAGGACTTGTGCCGCCGGCTGGCTGTGCCTTGCTTCCGCGGCCCGGAGGACGACGTGCTGGCCCGCTACCTGGCCGCCACGGCCGACCTGGCCGACGACGACCTGGCGCTGCGTGCCACGGCCGACAATCCGCTCTATTGCCCTCGTCGAAGCCGCGCCTTGGTCGAGCGGCATTGCCGCGAGGCCGCCGACTATACGTCGATCGAGAACCTCTCCTACGTCGTGCCCGAGGTGTTCCGCGTGGGCGCGCTGCGGGCCATGGCACGTCTGGCCTGCGATCCGGAAAGCCGCGAACATGTCACCCCCTTCTTTCGCCGGCGGCCGCACCGCTTCGCGGTCACCAGCTTGGCGCCCAACTGGCAAGGTCTGCGGCCCGACATCCGCCTGTCGGTCGACACGCCCGGCGACCTGGACGCGATGCGGTTGATCTTCGATCAACTCGGCGGCGGCGAGTTGATTCCGCTCGAGCAAGTCTACGAGTTCTGCGACTCGTGGCCCGGCTGGATCGCGAGGAAAACGGCATGAGCGAAAGGGCCATCTCGCAGCTCCGTGTGGCGGTGGTCGGCTACGGGTCGATCGGCCGGCGGCATTTCGACAACCTGGGCCGGCTGGGCGTCGCCAGCCGGATCGTGGTTCGCCGCCCGCATGGCGCCAACGCCGCCTTCACGCCTCCGGCCGACACGCGGGTCGTGCATTCACACCGCGAGGCATTGGCCGAGGGCTTGGACCTGGCGATCATCGCCAACCCGACGCGTTTGCACGTCATGACGGCGCTGGAGTACGCCGAAGCGGGCGTGGCCGTCCTGGTGGAAAAGCCGCTGGCCGCCGAGCTGTCCGAGTGCGGCAGGCTCGTCGAGTTGGCCTCGCACAGCGGCGTGCCGATCGGCATGGCCTATTGCCTGCGCTACCACCCTGCTTATGCCGCCGCGCGCGCTGCGATCGCCCAAGGGCGTGTGGGGCGCCTGTTGTATGGCAAGGCCTGGTTCGAGGACTATCTGCCCGACTGGCATCCTTGGGAAGACTATCGAGACGGTTATGCGGCCCGCCTCGACCTGGGCGGCGGCGTGCTGCCGACGCTGGATCACGAGCTCGACTTTCTCAACTGGTGTCTCGGCGCTCCGGCGTCGGCCACGGGTTGCGCGCTTCGCTCCGGGGCGCTCGATATGGACGCGCCGGATGTTGCCATGCTTGCGATCCGCTATCCCGGCGGCGTCGCGGTCGATGCCGTGCTGAGTCTCTGCCGCCGCGATCGTACGCGAGGCTTCGAGTTCGTGGGCAGCGAGGCGACTCTGCGTTTTCGATTCGAAACCGGGCGGCTGGAGTTGGCGGCCGGCCCGGACAGGCCGCCCGAACTGGCCTGGCACGATCCCGCTTATGACCTGAACCAGATGTACCTCGGCATGCTGGCCGATTTTCTCGAGCACCTCGTGAGGCCCCGGCCGCAGCCTCCCGTGCCGTTGGCCGCCGGCATCGACTCGCTGAGTCTGATCGAGATGGCGCTGCCGCTAGAGAGGCTGGAGGCTTGAGGGCAGAAGGCAGAAGGCAGAAGTCAGAAGGCAGAAGGCAGAAGTCAGGAAGGGCAACCACCACTCGCCCAGCGAGGGGACCAAATTACGATCGCATGAGCCGAGAATCTTCCAACGCCGCCCAATTCGTGTCGAGCCTGTTCGGCCTCGAGGGCCAGGTGGCGGCCGTGGTGGGCGCCGCCGGCCGCATCGGCCGCGTGCTTTCACGGGCCCTGGCTTCGGCGGGCGCCCAGGTGTGCCTCTTGGATCTCGATGGCGATGCGGCGGCCCTGCTTGCGGGGGAAATCTCCGCATCGTCGGGCCGGCGGGCGTTGGGTCTGGCCGCCGACGCCACGGACCCCGGCAGCCTCGACGAGGCCGTGCGGCGCATTGGGGACGAACTGGGCCCGCCGCGGTTGCTCGTGAATTCGGCCCAGTATCGGGGCGCGGGTTTTTATTCATCGCGAGTCGAAGACTACCCGCTGGCCGCGTGGGAAAAAGTGATCCAGGTGAACCTGACCGGCGTACACCTGGCCTGCCAGGCATTCGGCCGCTCGATGGCGGAGCACGGGGGCGGCTCGATCGTCAACATCGCCTCGACGTACGCCCTGGTGTCGCCCGATCCGCGGATCTACGGCGACTCGGGCGTGAACTCGCCGGTCTCGTACGCGGCGGCCAAGGCGGGCGTGGTCAACCTCACCCGCTACCTGGCCGTCCACTGGCGCGAGCAGCACATCCGCGTCAACTGCCTGGCGCCCGGCGGCGTGTTCGACGACCAGGAGGCCCGGTTCGTCGAGCAATACTGCCAGCGCACGCCGCTGGGCCGGATGGCCCGGGCCGAAGACTACCAGGGCGCCGTACTCTTCATGCTCTCTGCGGCCAGCGCCTACATGACCGGCGCGGTGGTGACGGTCGACGGCGGCTGGACGGCCTGGTAGGTGCCTAGAGCAGGATGTCGCGGACGACGTGGCCTTCGACGTCGGTGAGGCGGAAGTCGCGGCCCTGGAAGCGGTAGGTGAGCCGCTCGTGGTCGATGCCCAGGCAGTGCAGGATCGTGGCGTTCAGGTCGTGAACGTGCACCGGCTTGTCGATCACGTTGTAGCTGAAGTCGTCGGTCTCGCCGTGGCTGATCCCCGGCTTCACGCCGCCGCCGGCCATCCACATGGTGAAACAACGCGGATGGTGATCGCGGCCGTAGTTCTCCTTGGTCAGCGTTCCCTGGCTGTATATCGTGCGGCCGAACTCGCCGCCCCAAACCACCAGCGTGTCGTCGAGCATGCCCCGCATCTTCAGATCCTTGATCAACGCCGCACTCGCCTGGTCGACGTCCTTGGCCATCAAGCGGATGTTGACGGGCAGGTCGCCGTGGTGGTCCCAGCCGCGGATGAAAACCTGCGTGAAAGGCACGCCCCGCTCGGCCAGCCGCCGGGCCAGCAGGCAGTTGTAGGCGAACGAGCCCGGCTGGTTGGCCTCGGGTCCGTAGAGATCGAGCACGTGCTGGGGCTCGGTCGAGATGTCGGTCAGCTCCGGCACCGAGGTCTGCATTCGGAAGGCCATCTCGTACTGCGCGATCCGCGTGGCGATCTCCGGGTCGCCGTCGACCTGCTGCCGCTTCTCGTTCAATTCGGCCAGTCCGTCCAGCATCCGCCGCCTGGAGCGCTCGCTCACGCCCGGCGGGTTCGACAAGTAGAGCACCGGGTCGCCCGTCGAGCGCATCGCCACGCCCTGGTGCTTGGTGGGCAGGAAGCCGGCGCCCCACAGCCGCGAGAAGAGAGCCTGTGAACCCGACTTCGAGCTCCACTTCGAGTGCAGCACCACGAAGGCCGGCAGGGCCTGGTTCGGGCTGCCGATGCCGTACGACAGCCAGGCGCCCGCGCTGGGCCGGCCCGGCAACTGGCTGCCGGTCTGGATGAAGGTGATGGCCGGATCGTGGTTGATGGCCTCGGTGTGCATGGTCTTGATGATCGCGATGTCGTCGACGACCGAGCCGACGTGCGGCAGCAATTCGCTGATCCAGGTGCCGCTGCGGCCGTGCTGGTGGAACTTGAACAGCGAGGGAGCGATCGCCAGCCGCGCCTGGCCGGAGGTCATCGTGGTGATCCGCTGGCCCATCCGGACCGACTCGGGCAGGTCCTGGTCGAACATCTCCTGCATCTTCGGCTTGTAATCGAACAAGTCGAGCTGCGAGGGCGCGTCGGCCATGAACAGCCAGATCACCCGCTTGGCCGTGGGCGCGAAGTGCAGCGACTCCATATTGCCCGGTACCGTGTAAGCGGGTGAGCCGCTGGCGGCCTGCAGCAGCCGCGGGTTCAACAGCGACCCCAGGGCCACCGAGCCGATGCCCGCCGCCGCCCGGCCGAAGAAATGCCGGCGAGTTTCCCGCAATGCCAGTTCGTGCAACGGGTCCATGGTTCCACCCTTCAGCGCGCTATCGCTTGGTTACTGTTTCGTCCAGGTTCAAGATCAGGTTGGCCACCATCGTCCAGGCAGCCAGCTCGGCGACGTCCAGCGACTCGTTTCGTTTCGAGTCTCCCACTGCCACAAGTTTTGCGGCCGCCTCGGGGTCGGACTGGTACTCTGCCAACTGCTCCGAGTACGTCCGCGCCAACACTGCCACTTCGTCCGGATCGGCATGCCGGGCGGTGGCCAGGCGGAAGCCGAAGGCTGAGCGCTCCTCGGGACTGCTGGGCGCCTCGGTCATGATCCGCTCGGCCAGGTGCCGGGCCACTTCGACGTACTGCGTGTCGTTCATCAGCACCAGCGCCTGCAAGGGCGTGTTGGTCCGCGCCCGCCGCACCGTGCACGTCTCGCGCGAGGGGGCGTCGAACATGGTCAACATCGGCGGAGGGCTGGTCCGCTTCCAGAAGGTATAGATTCCGCGCCGATAGAGCGGGTCGCCCTCGTCTTTCTTGTAGATCGAGGTGGTGCTGCCCACGAATCCGACCGCTTCCCAGAGCCCCTCGGGCTGGTAGGGCTTCACGCTGCGCCCGCCCAGCCGCTCGACCAGCAGGCCGCTGGCCGCCAGCGCGCTGTCGCGGATGATCTCGGCGTCGAGCCGGAAGCGGGGCCCGCGGGCCAGCAGTTGGTTCTCCGGGTCGCGCTCGAAAAGCTCGGGGGTGACCCGCGACGACTGCCGGTACGTGCCCGACATCACGATCAGCTTCTGCATCTGCTTGATGTTCCAGCCGCTGTCGATGAACCGCGTCGCCAGCCAGTCGAGCAGGGCCGGGTGCGTCGGCCATTGCCCCTGGACGCCGAAATCCTCGGCCGTCTTCACCAGGCCCAGGCCAAAATAGTGCTGCCAGTACCGGTTCACGGCCACGCGGGCCGTCAGCGGGTGCTTTGGATCGACCAGCCACTGGGCGAAACCCAACCGGTTCGCCGGCGCCCCTTCGGGCATGGCGTTCAGAACGGCGGGCACGCCGGGCGACACTTGCTCACCCTTCTTGTCGTAGGCCCCACGCACCAAGATGAAAGTCTCGCGCGGCTTGGGCATGTCGGCCATGACCATCGAGCGCGCGACGGCGGCGTCCAGGTCGGCCAACTGCTTGTTCACCGCGGCGACTTGCTCGTTGAGAGGCCGCAGCAGGTCCTTCGTTCCCGCGTAGGCGTGCTCCAGGAAGTGCTTGCGGATCAGCGCCTTTTGCTCGTCGCTGCGCGTGGGCGGGTCGGCGGCGAGGGCGGCCTTGACCGGCTCGGGCAGCCGCTTCGAAGGCTGGACACGTTGGGCGGCCTCCCAGGCGGCCAGCGATTCGAACCGCTGTCCGGCCTGCGGCGTGCGGGTGACGATGCCCGCCTTATCCCAGAAGACCGTACCGTCGTGCTGCGTGAAGGCCCAGCCGTTGATTTTGGCCCCCGGCTTCAGATCGACCTTGGCCGCTTCGACCTCCAGCCGCACCCACTGGCCGGCCTCGGGCAGCGGCCCCATGGCCAGGCGGCTGGGCGTGCCGGTGGTGCCGAAGCCGATCACGTCCTCACCCCAGAATGCCCGGTGTTCCCAGCTTCCGTCGTTGAACTGCAGCATGATGGCCTTGGGCGGATCGCTGGGGTCGAGGAAGACATGCGCCACCAGCTTGTCGCCTTCGCCCACGACCAGCGGCTCGGCTTCCAGGAAGACGCGCTGGTGCCGCCCCTGGCCGCTGGCCAAGAGCGATTTCTTGCCGCTGTAGACCGGACGATCGAGCTGCGACACGAACTTCCACTCCGCTTCGGCCGACGGCTTGGCCCCGGCCGGCAATTCATCGTCGATCCAGACAAACTCGTGCGGTCCCGCCGGGGCGGTCGAGGCTCCGGGCGGCTCGCTGTAGTCGATCTTGGCCAGCTCGGCGGCGATCTGCTCTTGCAAGGCGGCCACCTGGGCCTCGAGCGACTTCTGCTGGGCCTCCTGCTCGGCCGTGGGCAGCTTGATGATCGGCGGCGGCGCAATGGCGTTGCCGTCCATGGCGGCCTCGGCGACGCCATTGAAGAACGCGAACAACTGGTAGAATTCTTTCTGGGTGATCGGGTCGAACTTGTGGTCGTGGCAGACCGCGCAGCCGGTGGTCAACCCCATCCAGACGGTGGAGGTCGTCTCCACGCGGTCGACGGCATAGCGGACGAGCACTTCGTCGTCGATCGAGCCCCCCTCGCTGGTCGATACGTTGCAGCGATTGAATCCCGTGGCCACCCGCTGGTCGAGCGTCGGTTCGGGCAGAAGGTCGCCGGCCAGTTGCTCGATCGTGAACTGGTCGAAGGGCTGGTTGCGGTTGAAGGCCTCGATGACCCAGTCGCGGTAGGGCCAGAGCGACCGCTCGTTGTCGAAGTGCAGGCCGTGCGTGTCGCCGTAGCGGGCCGCGTCGAGCCAGTAGCGTGCCAGGTGCTCGCCGTACCTGGGGAAGCCAGCAGGCGATCGACGAGGCGCTCGTAGGCGCCTTGGGAGTCGTCGGCCAGGAAGGCGTCGATTTCGGCCGGCGTGGTGGGCAGGCCGGTGAGGTCGAGGGTGACGCGGCGGATCAGCGTTTCCTTGTCCGCCTCCGGGGAGGGTTCGAGTCCTTCCTTTTCGAGGCGGGCCAGGATGAAGCGGTCGATTTCGTTGCGGACGAGCTGCTCGTGGGCGACGGCCGGCGGCACGGGGCGCTCGGGCGGAATAAACGCCCAGTGGGCCCGATACTCGCCCCCTTCGTCGATCCACCGCTTCAGGAGCTCGATTTCCTCCGGCTTGAGCGTCTTGCCCGTGGCGGGCGGGGGCATCCGCATGCTCTTGTCTTCGGCGGTGATCCGCTCGACCAACCCGCTGATCTCGCTGTCGCCCGGCACGACCGCCTGGGCGCCCGACAGCAGCTCGGCCACGGCCCCTTCGCGGGTATCGAGCCGCAGGTCGGCCTGCCGCTCGGCCTCGTCGAAGCCGTGGCACTTGAAGCAGTTGTTGGAGAGTATCGGCCGTATGTCGCGGTTGTAATCGACGGTCGGCTCGGCCAGCGCGGACCAGGCCGAGCTTGCCAGCAGCGAGACAGCAAACGAACCGCGGGCCAACCAGGCTAAGGAGGGGCGTGTCATCAGGCGGGACCTTCGTACAGGCGGGAGCATCTGATTGTACAGCCTTGAACCGTGCCTGGGAAGCCCCGGAAGTCACGTTCCGATGGCCAAGGCCATTCGCCAAAGTTCTCGCATGCGGGCGTCGTTGGCGGCGGCCCGGGCCGAGCGCCGCTTGGCGCGCTCCAGGCGCTTGGCCGGCGCAAGCTGGCTGACGCGGTCCTGCTTCAACAGCTTGTCTTCGTCCCGGTACCACTGCAACAACTCGCGCTTGAGCAGGTTCTCGCCCTCGACCATCCGCTCCTCGAGCGCGGCCAGTTGGGCCAGTCCGGCCTGCAGCTCATCACCGTCAGCGGCCCCCAACGCGACACCGACGAGCGAGACCGCGGCCTGGCCCGTGCTGAAATCGACCAGGTACCGCGCCTTCAGCGTTCCGAGCACGTGCTCCTGAACGAGCCAGGGCAAGCCTCGGCGGAACAGGCACATCAGCCCGTCCGGGCGGCCCCGCTTGTACTGGGCGTAGAACACGACACGGCCTTCTTCGTTCCAGATGCGCAGTGGACCGTCGCGGCGAGCCTCCTCGTAGAACGCCACGATCATCGGCTGCTTGTTCAAGTAGCTGGTCACCGACGGCCCGTGAAGCAGGCCCTTCTGATAGCCGAACAAGCCGCCCGTCTCGCCGTTGGGGTAAAGTTGCATGAAAGGCCCGAACTCCTGCTCGGCGCCCGAACCGCTCTTCAGCCGCTGCACTTCCGCCGGGTTGATATTCACCATCTGATCCGTAAGCGCGGAACCGGAATCGAGCGCGACCTGGCCGAACGAGCCGGCCCTGGGCAACGCCGACAACCTCACGCGCACCGCCGAGCGGCGAGCCATCAGCTCAACGATTGCCGCCGACGAGATGGCGAGCGTCTGCGGTAACCCGTCCTCGGCTCCCCAGGCCGCCATGGCCACCACCTCACCGCGAGCGTTGACGATCGGGGCGCCGCTATCACCCAATCCGATGGGGACTGTCGCACCGACCCAGCCCGCCGAGGTGTCGAGCCCGTGGAGGCGGTAGCGGACGCGCCGGGCCGCGGCCTGGAGCTGCTGGCGCAGCTCGTCGCCCCCGAGCAGCGCAGCGATGGTTCCCTGGCTGGCGCGGACGGGAAACCGATCGGTTGATAGGACCAGGACGGGCTCTCCCACTCGAGCCGCGGCCAGAGCGAGCGGCGGCGGGCCGGGCTGCGGCGAATCCATGCTGAGCAAGGCGAGGTTCTTCCGGCCTTCCAAGGCGACATAGCCCGACACAGCCGCGGTCCGGCGATTGGGAAAAACGGCAGTGGCCGAGACGGCTTCTTCAATCAAGTGGAACGTGGTGGCGACCGTGCCTTGTTCGTCGACGAGAAAGCCGAGTCCTTTTTCGCGTCCGGCTGCCGTTACGACGTGCAGCACGACTACCGACGCGCCTGCCTGCCGCAGCAGTTTCTCAGTGTCCAGGCCACTCGGCTCGGGCGGTATCTCGACGGGCGACGGCGTGGATTGCGGCGGCAGCCAGGTCTGCGGCGGCGCCGACATGGGCAGCGGAGGCGCGACGGACCCGCCGCCCAAGGTCAGCTCGCCGGCAACGGGGGCGCCAGCGCGGTCCGGCACGTTAGCCAACCGCGGTGAGGAATCGATCAAGGCCCACAGGCCGACGACGAGCGCCAGCATCAGGCAAGCCGCAACCAGCACGAGCCGTCGCATGGCCTTCGGGGTGATGCGAACCACGGTGGCGCCGTCGCGAGGCGGTGGAGCACGGCGCGCGGGGCTCGGCGGTCCAGCGGGCGCGAGCTGCGGGCCCGGCGGGGGCGGCTCGGAGAGAACGAGGTCGGCCAGATGGTTGTTCTTGGGGTTGTCCACTGCTCGCCGCCTGCTCGGCAGCGCGCCACTTTGGCGCAAGAGCGCATTGTCGTAAGCTTCCTTGGCGGCGGGATCGAGCAGGCACGACTTTGCCGCCTCGATTTCCAGCACCGTGCGGCGGGCCAGCCGCGCGTGCTGGCCGGCAAGGTGCGCTTCGAGCTTGAGAAGTTGGTCCTTGGCCGCCTGCTCGATCGCCTGGCGGTCGTCCTCGAACAGGCTCAGCCCCAGCAGGTGATACTGGCTCAGCGGGCGGGAGGGCTCTTCGATCCCCAGCCAATCGGCGTAGGGGTCCATGTCCTGCTGCATCGCGCGCTCCTTTGCATCACGGCGGTCACAAGTTTGGCGGGCCGCACTGGCCGGCTGCTCGCCTATTGGACCACTCCCCCGCTGCCTCCGCGGTCGAACACGCCCAATCCTCCTTCCGCGATCGGCATCAAGCGGTACTCGAATCCCAGGCCGATCAATTCGTTCTTCAGGTGCACGAACGAATCGAATGAATCCTCCCAAATCACAACGGCGATGTAATGCCGGCCGCTGTGGAACAGGGACAGCCGATTGCGCATCGCGGCCTTGGACGGCTCACCGCCGTCGATCGGGACCCCCGCATACGGCTTGGGCATCGTCTCGGAATAATTCGGATTCTCAGCGACAACGACGAATTCGTCGGTGTTCAAACCGGTTCGTGTCCCGGCCGCATCGTAGGTGTGCCAGACGTACAGCCGCCCAAAGCGCACGACCAGTCCCACTTCCAGGCGGGCCGTGGGACGCAAGCGAGGGAGTCGGGCGGCCTGCGAGCGGGAGGCGATTTCCGAATCGAGCGCTTCCTGCGCGTGAATGGCTTGCTCCTGGGCGCCGGCCAGGGATGCATCGAGCTCGTCGAGCTGGCCGGCGGTCTCCTCCAGCCGGGTTTCAATCGAGGCGATGGAACCCAGCAGCGTCGAGCGCTCGGCGGCCAACCGGTCGCGAGAGGCTTCCAACACCTTCACATCGGCGATGAGACCGACGTTTTCCGGCCGGGCAAACTGCAGGTGCAACCGGCTCTGCTGGGCCGCGGCGGCCTGGAGGCTTTCCAACTGGGCTTGGGCCTGGGTGACGTCTTTTTGGAGGACGGCCAGCTCGACGGCCGAGAGGTTTTCGGCCTGGGTGCTTGGCAGGGCCTTCCCGCTCAGGTGCAACAGCACGGCGACCAGGATGGCCATGAACAGCACGCCGCCGAACGTGTTGCAGATGGTGTCCAGCAACAACTCCAGGCTGCTCGGTGGTGCCTTGCGGCGGCGGGTCATTTGATTCCGGCTCCATCGACGGGATCGATCACGGTTTGACCGGCGCCGATGACGTCGAAGCCGATGTCGAAGCCCAGCGGCTCCAGCGAAGACTGCAATTCCGCGAACAACTCGATTGTGCCCGGCCTGATAAGAAACACGAAGTACTCCGAGCTGCTGGAGCGATCCGCCACCCAGGCCATGAAGCCGCGCCGCCGCATCGTGGACAGGGAGCTATCAAACACCATGGGCGCTTCGGCGCGGCCGAGGCGCGCCGTGACGATCCGGTCCGGCTGGAGATCGACCAGCCAGGCCCGCTTGGCGTCACCGGGGCTGGGGTTGTAGATCAGCTTGTTCTGCCGCTTGAGCTTTTCGACCCGCTCCAGATCGTCCTGCGCCTGGGCGCGAACGGCGGCCAGCTTGCGGCGGTCGCCGTCGCGAGCGGCACTGCTCTCATTCATCGCAGTCTGGCGGGTGTGGGCCTGGGCCTGCCGCGTTTTCAATTCGGCGATCTCGCGCCCCAAGCGATCGATCTGCTCTTGCGTCGCCTTGCCGCGCTGGCGCAACTGGCTGGGCGTCGCCGCGGCCAGCTCCTCGATCTCCGCCTCGTTACGGGCGAGTTGAGCCTGAAGTCTGGCCGCTTCGGCCCGGGCACTCTCCAGCACTTGCCGCAGGCGTTGGGCCGTCGCGGCCGACTCCGCCGATGGCCCGGGCGAAGCATGCCGCTGGGCCAGCTCGACGGCCAGCAGCAGGGTCAAAAGGATGATGATCGCCGTAACCGACGTGATGATGTCCTGGAATGCGAACAGCGAGAACGCGGCGGCATGGCGTCGGCGGCGCGACATGATCAATCCGCCTGTTTTTCAAACGGCATGATGCGCAGGCGGTTGACCACCTGCCGCAGGCAATACTCGCTGCACGCGTCGAGGAATTCCTCTTCTCCCTTCTTGAGGAACGTCAGCCGCAATTGAATGAACAACGCCGCCACCAGCGCCACCAGGGTGGTCTCGAAGGCGGTGTTCAGACCGGCCGTGACGCCCTGCAGGCTGGAGGCAATCTGGGAAACGTCCGAGGCGGCGGCCAGCACGTTGCCGAAGGCGCCGATGGCGGCCGACAACCCCAGCACCGTGCCGATAAAGCCCAGGACGGGAATGGCCCAGATGAACCCCTGCAAGGTGGAATAGCTGGTTTCCATCGACGACTCTTCCAGCTCCGCCTGCGAGCGGAGGATGTCGTCGACGTCCGAAACGCGCCCCAGGTTGCGCAAGTTCGACAGCGCGATCACGATCCGGTTGAAGAGCAAAAAATGCTTGGGATCGTCGACCGTCAGATAGATGCGCTGCAAACAGTCGTCGACCGTGGCCGACGACAGGACGAAGTCCGCGTCGGCGGGCACGACGTCAAAATCGAGTGCCCGCCGCTGGAGGGCCAGTTTCCGGCTTTTCAGCCAAAGGATGACCAGCGCCCAGGCCGACAGCCCGCAGATGAAGTAGGGCGTCGGCCCGCGCTCGAAAAACATGGCGGCGAAATGCGTGTGCCTGAGCGGGAGCAAGGCGGCGTAAAAGGCGACGGTGAGCAGGCAGGCGATCAGGAACGAAAGCCACGTATTCACGCGCGTATAGCGCGCGCCTCGGAATCCCAGCCGCTGCTCGATGTCGCTCTTGCTCCACGACAAGGGTACTTCGACCGCCAACGCCATGCTGATTTCTCCATGTCCGACTGTGTCAGCCGCTTGCTCCGGCCAGGTTATCGGTCCGATGAGATTACCTCATTAGGCAGGCAGCCTCGAACTAGCGGCAAGTAGAATGACCATCACCACCACCATAAACGCGATGAACACGATCATGAGAATGCTCACGTAGATCCAAAACGCTTTTATCGCATCCAGCGATGCCTCAAGCACCGCAGTGCTCCTAGCGGATGCGAGTTGGCCGAGGCGGCTGGAGTATTTCAACAACAGCAGGGCGCCCACCGTTGCCATGGCGGCTTGAATTAAGCTGAACAAACCTGAAGCCACGGCCTGCGTGCGGTCCAGATTGATTTCGAGGGCCAAGGAGAGGACGCCGACGAGGGCCATGAGCGCGGCGTAAACAAACAGCGTGATCGTGATGAACAGCACCCAACCCCGAGAAGCGGTGGCGGCGCGGCACAGGGCTGCCGGCAGTTGCTCGCCGCTTCGCGACTGCCTGCCCCCGGACTTGCCGGACGGCGGCGAGGAGAAATGCCGGGCCAGTGCGGGAACCCAACCAGCCGCGGTCCACTCGGTCATGCCTTCGTTCCAGACCAAGTCGGTCTCGCTTAACCGCCCGCCCGAAATCAGCATTTCCAGGTAGGAAAGCTCCACCGGCCCCTGTTGGGTGCCCGAGTTGCTGTAGTACCACAACGTGCCGGCAGGCGCGGCGGACGGCGGCACAACCTGGAGACTGGTGGCGGGTTTTGGATCCCGGTGACCAGGATCGATCGCCGGCGATGGAGGGTTGGCGGTCTCGGCCGTGGCCGCCGCCAGCGCGGTGAACAGTTCCGGATACGTGGAGGCACGGACCCAGCTTGCACCATCGCTCGACACCTCGTGGAGCCGGCTGAACTGTCCGCGGCGGGCCAGCGACTGCAGCTTTTCATGATCGTAGGGCCCCAGCACCCGCCCGCGGACCCGTATAAAGAGCTGTACTTCCACTTGCGCACCGCCTTCGTTTCAAGAACCTGATGCCAGCCGCTCGGGCTCCGCCAGATAGACTGGCCGCCCCTCCAGCAACAGCTCGGGCCGCGACACGTCGAGCTCGATCGACGAGCCGCGACTCGTCCCCACGCGGATCAACTGAACCGCGCCACCGGCGGGACGGAGAACGACAAACAGTTCGCCCTCGCCCGGCTGTTCACTGTGGTGGAGTCGCCAGCGTCGCGCCTCGCCGCTATCGCGGCCCAGCCAGCCGACCCAGGCATAGTGCGGGTAGCGGGCTGCTCGAATTGATTTGAGATGCGCGCCGATCCGCTCCTGCAATGCGGCGGAGTCCGGCATCTTGGCCAGCACGGCGGCGGCCTTTGTTCGCTCTCGGCCCGCTTCCTGTTTGGGGTCGTCGATCCAGTTGACGAAGCGGTCGACTTGCGCGGCTTGGATCGACGCGCGGAACTCCGCCAAGGCTTCAGCGAGGCAGGTGCTCCCGCGCGAGGCCACTTCGCAGATGCGCTCGATCAGAGTCAGCTTGAGCAGCGGATCGGTATCCGCGTCGTTGGCCAGCCGCACGATGACGTTGTAGAAGACACCTTCCCAGCTCGTCTTGTCGATGCGGGCCAACTCCTTCAGCACTTGCTCAGCCAGGATCGACTGCGGTGCGGGGCCGCGGCTCGCCACGTTGTCCAGGTTGAGACGCACGTCGTCGGTCGTGAGGTCGAAACCCTTGAAGTATTTGAACCGGATCGCCGCACCCGCCTCCGTGGGTTCCTCAGGAGCGTAGAACCGCCGGCCAGCGGCGTTCTCTACCATCCAGACGTTCTCGACCAGCTTGTCGTGAAATAACCGGTCGAGCTCGCCGGCGATTGTCTTTCCGTCAGCGCCGCGCCGGGCTACGACCGACGCCAGGTACGCGAGCCCCTGCTCGAGCTTGGCGACTTGCGGGAAATCGCCGTGCGACTCCATGACGGCCCGCGTGGCGGCGATCAACTCCCGCGCTCGTTCAATGGGCAAAGCCGTGACATCGACGGAGGCCCAGCGCTCGCTCACGTGGTTCCAGGCTTCGAGCGATTTCCAGAGCCCCGCCTCTTCCAGCACCCGCTGGAAGTCGCCGGCCCGCGCTGTGTCGCCGAAAGCGTCGATGTATTGCTTGATCGCCGCCTCGAACCTGGCGGGGTCGCCTACCGCTTGCGTGATCTTGGCCGACTCGCGCTCGTGGCGCATCTCCAGCTCGGCGGCCTTCGCGAGGACGGCCAGCCGGACCTTGAGCGGCGCGACCTGGGAGCGCACGGCCTCGCTGATCAGGCCGCTGCGGGCTTCGAGCGCGGCGATGTCGGCCCGCAGTTGCCGGATGGCCAGGTCGAAGGCGCCGGCGGCGGGGCGATTGTCGCCCTCCAGCTCGCGGATGCGACGGGCGAATTCGCGGACCTTCCCCAGGTATTCCGCGTCCCGCTCGGCGCTGCGGCGGCGGTCGAACGCCGCCAGCTCCAAGTCAAAATCGGCCAGCAAGGCCAACTCGTCCGCCGTCCGCGCCAGCTTCCGCGATTCCTCCAGCAGTTTGCGATCGGCTAACTCCGGCCCGCCGGCCACCGCACGCGAAAACGTGGTCCGGAACCGCTCGAGCCGGCGCGTCTCGTCCCGCTCGCGAGCGTCCAACTCAAGGATGAGTTGCTGCACCTCGTCGCTGGCCGCGGTCCGCGGCGCATCGACCGACATTTGATCGACGTACTTGCGAGCGGCCGGCAGCTCTCCTTTCTCCAGCAGCTTCTGGAGTCCTTCCGAGCGGCGGGCCACGTCGCTCTTGCGCAACTGGTGTACCACACCGGCTCCGACCAGGCCGCCGATCAGAACCAGGCCGGCGATCGAGGCCGCGAGCACCAGCCTGTACCGCCGCATTGCTGCGAGCTGCAGCCCTTCGACGCGCACCTGGTAACCCCGGGCGAGCTGAGGCGACAACTGGAGAGCGTCGCGTACGGCCGCATGGTGCAGCCGCTCCAGTTTCTGCAGGCTGGCGCTTTCGCCGTCCAGGGCGGCCTCCAGCGACCGGGCGGCGCTAGCGTGCCGCGACGCCAGCTCGCGGGCCGCATCTTCCTCGGCCAGCCAATCCATGGCCGGCGCCAATCGTTCAGCCAGCGGGTCGTCCTGCTGGAGGCCGCAGATCGCCTGGTTGGCTTGCCACTGGTCGCGCAGCGTGCGTGCTTGTTCCAGGTCGAGCGCGGCAAAGGCCGCGTTGAGCTCGGGTTCGAGGCGTTCGAGCGCCGCACGCGCCTGTTGGCAGGCGACCAGGTGCCGGCTCTCCGAGACCTTGCGGATCACCGCCGGCGGAGGGATTTCCTGCCAGGGACTATCGAGCAGTTCATCTTCGAGCACCGCCAACTGGGGCGCATCGGCTTGTTTGGCGGCCGCGGCGGCTTCGGTGAGGATCTGCTTCTGGCGTTCCGACTCGAAGGCCGCCACGTCTTCGCGCCAGACGGTATTATCGGCATCCAATTGGGCCAGCTCGCGCAGCGTTTCGAGGCGATAGTTGAGCGGGCTGCGGGCCAGGGCCAGCAAGCGGTGCCGGCGCAACAGCGCTTCGAGCGGCTGCTGGACGGCGTAGGCCTCGTTGAGCTCGGCGGCCACTTCGAGCAGCAACGGCGGCGGTGGAACGATGCCGTACTGCCGCAGCAAGTCGTCCATCTGGTCGCGGTCGGGAAAGTCGAGCGTGGCGACCATGTCGAGCAAGTTCGGCTGGATTTCGCACTGCTGAATCGCCTCGGCCCGCAATCCTTTCTTCAGGAGCGCGCCGCACTGCCGCAGCCGGGCATTGACTTCGTCGCAGGCCAGCATGTAATCGGCCGTCGCCGCGCGGAGGAAGTCCACCGTCTCCGCGCTGGCGGAGAACAGCCACCCCTGCAGGTCGTCCACGACGCGCTGGTAGTCGATCATAATGGTGCTGTTACGGGTGTCTTCGTTGGTGGCGTGCGAATCAACTCAAGTTTGTGGTCGCCTATCCTCGTATAAATCCTGTAATTCAACGCCAAGCCATTGACCTGTTCGCACAGCGATTGTAGTTTCCTAGCCGCATCCAATGCGCTCTTCTTCCTTAAGTAGTCTGCCCGCACGTGGGGCGACATATCAATTTCCAGAAGTGTTTTTGCTTGACTCTCATTCTCTTGGACCTTTTCGATGTGCCGGCGCACACGCTCAAGAAAAGTGAGCTCCAAACCATCGCCAGAATGGAACGGTAAAGCCCATGCTATATCGGTTCCTGAGAACTCAACGCCGAGCCGTTGGAAGTTCCAGGTGAGACCAGCGTGAAACTCAAGCGTTGGACGAGCCACCGCATCGCTTGTTAAAGAGAACTTTACGCGACGTGCATCGTGCTGTTGTTTGACGTAAACCGAATCGCCATCGAAGGGTAATATCTCCACGAATAGAAGCGCTTTCGGCGGCAGATTGGGAATTCTTGGCAAGATCCGTCGGAGTTCTTTTGTGCCCGGTTCCGTAAGAAATGGCCCGATGGGCAGCGGTTCACTTTCGGCGGGCTTCCGTAGTGCAATTAGTGCTGTCTGCAAAGGAACCGCCTGCTCGTCTGAGACGCCGGAGTGAAGGCGTGCTTCAAGGATCGAGTTCGACAACATCGCATTTTCTATTCCGTCACCCTTGCTGGTCCAAAGGAACGCGAGAGCCCCGTCGCGAAGCGACAATTCTGCGACGTCCTGCTCCGAAACGCCGGTTTCACTCTCGGCTGTACTCTGCGCAACTACGTTCCAGCGGCGAGATTGCCTGGCACTTTCATCCTCCTTAATTGCAAACGACCAACCATTGATCGTTGACGAATGAAGTTGCAAGGAGCAGACGAGCGACTCCGGGACGTTCAGCGGCGCCAATCTGGTTTCTTCGTTAATTGCCGTCGCTGTATCCGAAAAGGTCGGCAAGTCCACCGCCGTAGGCAGGACTCGAAGTGCATCGGCCGCTTCTTGACCCGAGAGATCTATCTTCTCCGTCGGTGCAGGCACCGGCTCGGGATTGACAGGAGCCGGTTTTTCTTGGGAAGGCAGTGGCGAGGCACCGGTTGCAGGTTTGCTCGAGCCCGCCACCTTGTTCGAGTGAGGCTTCTCCCCGGTCTCCGGCGTGGGCGCAACGCTGGCCTTCGTCGGAGTCTGGGGCTTCGAAGGCGCCTCCGACGCACCGCCCGTAATCAAACCTGTGGTTGCATTGTGCTGCATCAGCCAAATCGCGGCGCCGCCACCGATCAAAGTGAGCGCAAACAGGCTGCACGCCAGGACCAGGGGCCAGCGGCGCTTGCGCTTTTTCTTGAAGGTCCTCAATTGGGGCGGCGAGGTGCGAAAGGCGGTAGCGCCTGGCTTGAGAGGTGGCGGGCCGATCCCCACGGGAATCGATGCGCCCGCGACGGCGACTTGAGGGAGACCCGAGGGCGGGAGTGAGGGAGCCGGCCACGCGTCGACGTCATCTTGTGGATCGGGCGCCGAAGGCGCGGCGGCCTTCTGGGCGACGACCACGCCGGTCCGGGCGGCCTCGATCAGCCAGCCGCCGGGCGGCCGGCCGGCCGGCCGGCAGAGATCGATCACGGTAATGTGCGGCGAGCGGCGGGCCGCTAAAATCTCGGGCGTGCCTTCCAACATGCAACGCCACTTGCAGTCGATGCCGGGCGGCAGCTTGGTGAAATACGTGCTGAACGTGATGCCCCAGCGGTTCTCGGCAGGCAACAGGTTGAGAGACTCGACCAAGAGCGGCAGCATCTCCATGCCGGGCCGAAAGACGATCACCGCCTGCCGGAGCGGGTCGAGCGCCGTCTCGGCCAGCACGCCGCCCCAACCCGCGTCGCCGGCGAGCTGCCGCCAAGCCTGGCAGATGCCCGCGGCCGCCGCCCCTGTCGGCGGCTTTCGACCAGCGGCCAGGATGCGCGGCTCGCCGTCCCACGTCTCTTCGAGAAAGCCGGGGGCCGAGATGAGCCAGGCCGGTCCGGCCGCCGGCAGCTCGCTCGGATCGAGCACGACGTGGTGCGCGAACTTGTTGGCCCGCTGCGTGTAATCGAGCCCGTGGGCCGAGATGCGCGACAAGACGTGCAGCGTCCGCCCGCCGACGCTGAGCCGCAGGTGCGAGTGGACCACCGGGTTCCAATGCGCCTTGGGATCCTGCGGCGGAAACACCTGGCGGTAGCCGCTGAGCGATTCCAGCCGCTCGGCCAGGTTCTTGGCCATGCCCTGCGTGCTGACGACGGTGCAGAAGCCCCGGCTGCCCGGCTTGAGCCCCCGCGGCGCCGACGTGTAGATGATCTCCTGGCTCATCGGCCGGGCCTCGCGGGGGGCACGGCTCCAAGCCGGGCGATGGCACTTTGATCGGCGCTGACTTCAGGATCGCCGTTGCGCGATGGGCCTGACTTGGGCTTCAGGTAAGGAATCAGTCCCCGCAAGTAGCGGCTCATCACGTACAACAGCGGCACCTCCGCCCAGACAGGATGGATGTCGCAGGGCCGGATGCCCAACGCGCCGGTGCCAGGATCGACTTCGGGGCCGCGGCCCATCGCGCTCACCGGGATATAGACCACGGTATCGGCGAAGCTTTCGGCCGCCGAAACAATCTCGGGCGACAGATCCCAGAGCAGCGAGCGGACGGCTCGAGAGCGGCGCTCGATCAACTCCAGATCCAGGCCGCAGACCGCGCTGCGGCGGCTGGCGACCCAAGGCGTCTCCAACGCTTCGCCAGGCAGCAGTGCGGACCACGAATCGTGCTTGGTGACGACCACCACCAAGGGGCGAGGGTGCTTGGCGCGGTGGGCCAGGCCGCCGTGTCGGCGGACTCGTTCGGCCGCCTCCAGCAGGATGCTGTCCTGCCGGATCGGCCGCTCGCGCGCCAGGCGCGTGGAGCGCAGCGCCATCTGGGGGTCGTCCGTTTTGCCTTGGCAGGCCTTCCGGAAGCGCACGTCCTGCGTGGGATCGAACAAGAAGAACAGCGCCCGGCTCAGGGCCAGGTGCCGGGTGACCGGACTCGAGGCCGTATCGGCGCCAGGCAGAAAACTCTCGCCGGCGTTGTCGTACAGGCAGAGCGTCCGCGACATGCGATCGGCCCTGGCAAAGTTGGGGTGCGTTTCCAGCGGCCGCAGGGTAAACACAAAGGGCCGGGGGTACCTGATCGCCTGGTCTTCGTACAGCACGGTGTCGTACAGGTCGCCTTGCTCCTCGGTTTTCCGGATGGAAACAAGCTTGTCCTGCTGGGGGTTGAGGAACTGCTGTTCCTCGTATTCGTTGAGGATATGGTTCAGCGCGGGATCCGCGTCGCTGAAGCTGACGCCGAAGCACTTGGGCAGCGTCCGCCTCAACTGCCAGGTCATGGCGGCCAGCAGATACGATTTACCGCAAGAGGGGGCGCCGAGGATCGACAGGAAGAGCGGCTCCATCTCCACGAATGCCCGCGGGATGCCGAGGTGGCAGCCGGGACAGGCCAGGCCGTGACAGATAAAACCGCGGGGATCGATGGCGGAGCCCGCCGGGTTAAAGCGGGTGGGCAGAAACCGCTGCTGCTGGTCGCCGCCCAGCCGCGGATCGCCCAGCAAGTCGGGATGCTGGCTGATCCAAAGCACTTCTTCGGGCGCGAACCTCGACCAGCAATGAGGGCAAACGACTCTGGCCTGGACGGCGATGGAAGTTTGAGCGCGGGCCTGGGCCATGATCTGCCCCCATTACTTCACTTGAAGGGTCTTGCCCCTCGTCTCTTGGCTGGTTTGGCGGTCTTCAGTCGCGCGCTCGCCGTATTGCTCCGTCCGTTTCAGCAGCGTTTGCGCCAGCTCCGCGCAGTCATCGTCCGACCTGGCGTGCCACTGCGCGGTTTTCCAGCCGCGGACCGAGCGTTCGAAAGCTTTGCCGTAATCGCCGCTCGAGGCCGCCCGCTCGGCCTCGTTCAACATCCGCCGCGCATCCCGGGCCGCGCGTCGCGGATCGGCGGGAATACCGGCAGGCGGACTGGTTCCATGTGACTCGACCGGAAAGCTTCCCGCTTGACCCTTTGGCGGCCCTTGGTTTTGACCGGGTTCGCGCCCGGCGTGCCGGTGCGCTACCGACCGCAGCGTGGAAGAGCCGGCTGCTCCCGGCGCTTGGTTTTTCTCCGCGCCACCATTGCCGCCATCGCAGCACTCCGCCTCCGGCGTTGTCGACGCCTTCGTGGCGGCGACGGGTTCAGGCGGGGCCGGCTTCGCAGGGTTTTTTTCGGTGTCGTTCGAGGCGCGTTTCGTCGACGGTTGATCGACCTCAACATCGCGGGAGCAAGAACAGCCCCCAGAACAGAGCGCCCACGCAAGAATGAAAGCAACGCCCCAGCCCTGATGGGTAGCCATTGCCTTGCCTTTCCTGCTTGAAACAGCGTGAGCCCAGGATGTGAACAGGCATTCACCTGTTGACGGCCGCACCCCATCCTATGCGCTCGCAAGCCGGGTGCAAGCAAAAAATGCTCGCGGTTGGACACTTTTGCTGGAATCGCAGAAGCCCGCGCGGGAATAATCGATAGGTCTTACCTGAATGATTTGAGGCTTGCAGCGTGGAACCATCGAGCGAGAATCCAAACCGGTCGCCGCGGGGCCGCTTTGCTCCGGTTGTTTCTGAGCAGTTTGGCTGGGGGTCGGCCAGCGCGTCGTTTACCTTCGGTGATACCGTGGTTCACACGGTGACCGTCGTTATGTCTTTAAATACGGGGCTCGAGGTCTACCTCGTTGACGGCCAGGAAGTACTCCGGCGTCGAAGCTTTGCCCCGTGGGGCTCACGGCGCTTCAGCATCGAGGGACCGGAGCCCCATCAAGTTGAGATCCGCGTCAAGTGCTTCCCCCTTTCCTCCCAGGCACGAGTTGATGGCGAACTGATCATAAACGATCTGTTCCCCAGATTTCGCAACGCCGCCATCGTGGCAGTCGTCGTGGGTGGCGCAGGTGCCATAGCAGTCGGCTGGGCACTTGGCCTGGCCGCGCGGTTCTTCTTCGGGTGAACGGCGGCCGGAAATACCGCTACAATCCCCCTCGCCGCCGATTTTGACAGCCGCAAAACGCGAACTAGGGTTTACCTGGGACCGCAACCAATAGGTCCTTCACGTCGCGTCAGTTCACTTCCGCGGATGCCGGCCGGTAAGGGCCGACACAAGTCGTTTCTGCAAGATGCCTCCCAGCCGGGAGACAGGAGGACCCACATGTGCAAGAGAATGGCAGCATTGATTGCGTTGTCGTCGGCCATCGTTCTGTTGTCGCCTGACATCAGCCAGGCCGGCAAAGGTGGCCGAGGGGGCGGCGGCAAAGGGCGCGGCGGGGGAGGCCCGTCGGCGAAGGGGCGTTGGTCCGGTCCATCGCGGAGCGATTTCCGAGGCGCCCCGAAGACCCGGATGCCACGCGATTTCGAATACTCTCATAAAAAGCCCACGCGGTCATCGGCGGACACCTGGCAGCCCGGCGATAAGTTTGGACCCCGGATCAGCCAGCAAGCTCGCGACAAGGCTGGCCGCCTCGACGCCGACGGCGATGGCGTTGATGATTATCGCAACTTTGGCGAGCGAGTGAGCGAACAGGCGCACGAGCGCAACGCCGCGCGGAAGCAGGCGCGCCGGCAGCAGGAAGCTTTGCACGACGAGCTCCCGGACGGAGAGACGCCGGAGCTGGAAGAGTGGCATCCTCGCAACTTCGGCGAGCACATCAGCCGCCTGGCCCGTGACAAGGCTGGCCGCCTCGACCTCGACGGCGACGGCATCGACGACTTCCGGAACTTCGGCGAGCGCGTGCGGCACGAAGCTCTGGAGTGGGAGTCGCGGTTCGCCGAGGACGCTTGGGGCGAAGTCGAGAGCGACTAGCGGGGGCAACGACGCGAAGGGGGGAAGGGGCGAGCGGGGGAAGGGGGGATACAGGGACGGCCCTGGCCGTCACTGAGCCCTCCATGCCCCGCGGCCGCGCCTCTCCCGCGATGCCTGCGGACCGGATAAATCCGGTCACTACGAACGGCTTCGCGGATATCGGGACTGACGCGCCCGGCGGGGTGCCTTGGGACCGGATCAATCCGGTCACTACGAACGGCCTGGCTCGTCGAGGTGCTTGAGCTCGCCTGGCGCGGGGGCGAACTTGCGGGCGATCGTCCGGCGGACGTGGCGGTCGTCGATGCGGGTGAGGCGCCAGGCGATCCACCAAAGAGCGGCGGTGACGATCACGAACAGCGCGCCGGCCAGCGCGGCGGGCACCGCCGAACCGGGCGGCGGTGGACCAATCCACTCCGCCTCGCGCCCGATCAGCAGGGGCGCCCATTGGCGCGCGTCCGGCCCTTTGGTCTTCGACTCCTCGGAGCGATAAGTCCAGACCTTGAGGAAGAAGGCGGCGATCCGCACCGGCTCGGAGATCCGCTCGCCGCCGGGCATCCCCCCGGGCAGCTCTCGCACGCAGAACACCATGGGAAAGCTGCTCCGAAGCTGGCCATCAACGTTCAGCAGCTCCTCGAGCTCGACGGAGACTTCCACCTCGTAATAGTGGTCGATGCCGAAACGCTCGACGATGTCCGGATCTTCCACCCTGACCGGCAACGCCCGCCGGGCCGTGCCCGCGAACGACAGCAGCTTGCCCGCATGTTGGCGCGGGTTTTGAAGCAGTGGGATGACTCGATCGCGCCGCCCCGCCGTGAGCCGCGGCAAATCGCCGGCGCCGGCACGCCCCGCGGCCGCCAGCAACTGGTAAAAGCACTCGAGGTCCGAGAAGTCTTTTTCGGCCCCGGGCGCCGACTGCGTGATAGCCCCGCGCGGCAGGACCTGGTCGAACAGCCCCACGTCCATCTTCAAGTCGCCCAGCACGTTCTTGGGATACCAGGCCACGCGCTGGGCGGCAAAGATCGGCTGCGGCCCGGATTCATCGCCGGAAAGCTTCAGAAAAAAGCCCCGCACGCTCACGCGTTCATCGACGGGCGCGTCGAGCTTCCACTGCCGAGGCACCGCCAGCGCGTACACCGTGGCCGGGGACGCCGGCTCGCCGATTTCCAGCCGGCAGCGATAGACGCGCGCCAGGTCGAAGCGAGTCAGCATCTCGGCGGGCAGCTCGGCCGGCGCGACGTGGGTCACGCGTCCCGACAGCTCGAAGATGTTGCCCCGCTGGTGCTGGGGATCGGCTGCCAACCGCCGGGGCGACGCGCCGTCGAGCTTCCAGCGATCGATGTCGAGCAGTGAAAACCGGCGTACGGCGGCGAGGATCCGCAGCAGCGGCTCGCGCTCGTCGTCGGTCAGTGGGCCGCCGTCGGCCAGCGCGTCGAAGACCGCGTCGCCGGCGCCGAACAGGTCGAGCAGCTCGCGGGGTCCGGAAACGCCTTTCGTCGCGGCGCCCGCGGCGGGCGACTCTTGACCGCCCAGCGCGGCCGGGCCGGCAGAGCCCGCCACGGCGACCCAAAGCAAAGCGGCGGCCAGCGCGCCGGCCCATCCGAGGGCGGAGAGCCTGGCTCGGCCCGCGGCGCGGCTAGCTCGAAGCATCGGGTGAAGGCTCATGAGGTTTTTTTAATCCGTCTCTCTGCCTTCTGACCCCTGACCCCCTGACGCCTGACTCCCGGCTCCTGGCTGTTCGCGGGCCAGCCGATTGAGCTCGTGCCGCAGCCGTTTTTCGGCCTCGAGGTCGGCGGCCGGTTTTCTGAAGGCGCAGCGCGCCCGGCGCGGCGTGCGAGCCACGATCAACAGCACAACCGCCAGGCTCAAGCCGAAAGCAAGCAGGACGGCGCTGCTGATTCCCATGTTGGCGGCGGGCTCGGCGGGCCGCGCGGCGGGCGGCGGCTCCCAGTGCACGTTGCGGGCCAGGATCAGCGGAGCCGTGCGGATGCCGTCGCCGGCCAGGTAGGCCCAGCGCTTGTAGAAGAAACCGCTCAGCTCGATCGGTTCGTCGAAGTCGGCCGTTTCGTTGGGCCGCATGCGGCCGGCCAGGCCGCGCGGCGGCTCGAGGCACCAGGCCACCAGCGGGTCGGCCTCGTCGGCCGGCTGGATCCAGAGTTGAAAGAACTCGCCGATGCCATAATCGTTGGCGGCGGCCTGCAGCCGCGAACCGCGCCGCAGCACGCCGCGGATGCTCACCAGGTCGCCCCGGTACTCGCGCGGCTGCGCGAACAACTGCGAGCGGGTGACGAGCCCCGTGCTGGCCTGGTCGATCGCTTCGGCCGGCGTGTCGGCCAGGATCCGGAGCAAATGATAGAAAGCGTCGGCCTCGTCGGAGCGAAACGGGGTGTCGTCGCGCACGTCGCGCAGCAGCTCGGCTCGGACGCCGGGAAAAAGCAGATCGCGACCACCCGGCCGCGCCGGAGCCTTGGCGGCCCGCTCGACCACGGCACCGCCGTCGCGGGCGACATTGCCGCCCGCGGCCCAGAGCCATTGCCAGCGCTCGGCCCGGCCGGCCTGACCGATCAGCAGCATCACCAGCCCCAGCGACAGGACCAGAAACAACAGCCGCCGCTGCTCGCGGCGACCGAGATAGTTGGGCGGGCGCTTGCTGCGTTTGGCGGAAAAATTGAGCACGATGCCGACTGTCGGAATATGGTGCTGTTTCGAGGCCGAAAGCCGCGGACGGGAACACTTGATTCTATGCGGCGATCGGCGGGCCAACAAGTTTGGCGGGAGCCGGGTAGTGTCCTAAGAGTGTGTTGCTGGGCTCTCTGGCTTGCGCTTGTCCCGATGAACTCGGCCAAGCACAAAGATCGAAACAAGGCCCGTCAGGCCGCTACCGCCTATCACGGAGCCGGCGACTTCTGCGCCTAGAGATGCGGCCACCGTGCCGCCGACGATGGCAGCCACGCCGATTGCCAAGCCGCACAGTTGCCCGCGCTTGGTTTCCGTGCGCTGGGCCTTTTGTTCTTCGACCTGGGCTTCAACTGCTCTGGCTTCCAGTGCCTGACGGTGCGTGGCCTGCCCTTCCGCCATTGCAATAATCCTGCCGGCGGCCCCAGGAGAAACCTGATCGTACTGGCCTAGCACTTCTGGCGGGGGTAGGGGGCCAGCAAAACTCGTCCTGATCTGCTGGATGCGCGTTTCATGCGACTCGCGCTGCGGTCTGGTGGCAGGCAAATGTGGAGAGGCCGGTTCGCGTCGTCGCTTACCCTTCGACATGCTCGTGTTGTGATTCGTACTCCGCAATAGCGGCGTACAGGTCATCTCCGACAGCTTGCCAGTCCAATCGCAGGGACTCGGCGTCCGAGCGGGCGATAATCTCTTGGGCTACGTGGCTGGTTTGTGGTGGGGGCAGGATGGCCAGCACCGAACCTAAGCCCCTGAAGAAGCACTTCAAGCGATTTGCCATGATTGGATTGTCCGCCGGAAAAACGCCCACACTTGCGAATCGGCCATCAATGGCGCTTGAAAACGGTTGCCTCCCCTGCGTCTAACGCAATTGTACCGCGCCCAAAGCCTACAGGGGGCGGGAATCCAGGTCAACGCCCTTAGCCGCCAGCCTACGTGCCGAGAACCGCCGCGAATAGCTCGTCAAAGCTCCAGACGTGGCCGGCGAGCCCCGCCATCATGGCCGCCGAGGGCCGCTTCTGGCCTGACTTGCCCGGCTTCCGGGTTTGCCAGCAGTAGTTGTAATAGGGCGCGAACATCCCGAAGGCCGCTTCCAGGTTGGCCAGTTTCTTGGAGAAGCACAGCGTAAGCCGGTTGAGTCGCTTCAGGAAGACCCGCTGGGTTCCGTTGAGCCGCTCGACATGGCTGCTGCATATCGTCCGCTGCTGGCGGCCGGATATGCCGCGAATCCCGCGGCGCCGGGTTCCGACCATTTCGGACGGGGTGTAGATCATGCGGGCGTTTCGGTATTCCTTGCGGATCGTCCCAAACCGCACGTATGGCCCGAAAGCCAGGTCAACGGCCTCGGGGTACGCCGCGAAGCAATCCGTGCTGATCTGGACGATGGGGCGGTATCCTTCGGCGCCGAAGGCGTGGGCGTCGATGCAGGTCCAAGGGTAAAGGTCACCCAGCTCGTGGGATTCATGGCGTTTGAAGATACCTGGCAGTGGGACCAGCACCCGCTAAGCTGAACCCATGGCCCGCCCCTTCCAATTTCGCCTGCGGACGATGTTCTGGCTGGTGCTGGTGGCTGCGGTCATCTGCGTCGCGGGGCTACCACTGGGCCGGATAATATTCTACCTCCTGTTCACTGCCTGGCGTTAAGCCGTGCTCCTTGCCGACCAGCCCGACGACCGCCAGGCCGAGAACCCGTACCGGGCGCCGCGGGAGTCTGGAAAGCAGCCGCGGGAGTCTGGAAAGCAGCAAGGGCCCTGGTTCTGGCTGCGGCTGAAGGATCGACTTTGGCTGCTTGCCGTTGGGCTCGCGGTGTGGCTGGCGCTCCTTTCAGCCGCTTGGGCAGCCGGTTGGGCAATGGATGTTCTAGCGAGGCTTTTCTAGCCGACCCGCCAGCAACACACTCTTAGGACACTACCGGGAGCCGCCGCCGGAGTTGTAGCAGAACTCACCAGAGTTCTGGGGCACAGGCCGACGGCCCGAATTCTGGCGAATCCGGCTACGGAGGAAGTGGAGGCGCGGCCCGAATTCTGGCGAATCCGGCTACGAGATCGACGCACAGTTCGACGGCCCGAATTCGGGCGAAATCCGGCTACGAGAAAGCGAGAGGCAGGGGCCGGTTCTGCCGGTCGTTGGGTATTTGCCGGAGAAGTCGGCGGCGCGACGGTTTCCGCAGCGGCGACAAGCCGTTAGTTCCTTGCTTCGGCCCCGGGCAGCCTATAAGCTGGAAACGGTGGGCAGGGTACGAGAAACGACTTTGTGGCGAGCAACTGGAGCATCCGGGTGCGCCGGGCCTGCCCGAGCACCCGGCCAGCGCCCACGAACCGTTTCGCGGCAGGCGGATCCGGAACCCGCCGGGCGCGAGAGCCGTCCACCGACGTTTTCGAGAACTTCGGCATTTCTCCCTAGAGCGCGTTTCGCATTGCGAGGTGGACAAGGATGAACATCGCCCTGGTTCGCAGGGGCTGGCCTGCCTTTCGGGCCCGCTGCCTCTTGGCGCCGCTGGTGCTGGCCTCGCTGGCCCTGCTCCCCTCGGGCCAGGCCGCGGCCGCGGAACAATACGAGCGGTTCCTCAGCGGGCTGCGGGAGCGGCGGCTGTACGACATGGCCCTGGAATACCTGGAGTCGATGCGGGCCAGCCCGCTGGTGACGGCCGAGCAGCGGCAGACCATGCCCTACGAGGAAGGGCGGATCCTGGTCGAAAGCGCCCGTGAAGAGCGCGACTTGACGGCCCGCACCAAGCTGTTGGACCGGGCCCGCGACCGGTTCCAGGAGTTCATCCGGGCCAACTCCGCGCATCCGTTGTCGGCCAGCGCCGAGGCCCAACTGGGGCAGGTGCTCGTCGAGCGCGCCCGGGGCCTGATATTCCAATCGCAGCGGCCGGTCAACGCGGCCCGCCAAGACGCAATGGTGAACCAGGCCCGCGAGCTGCTCACCGGGGCCCAGGCGGTGTTCACCGCGGCCGAGCAGAAGTTCGAAGCTCGGCTGAATCAATATCCCAAGTTCATCGACCCCAAGCAGGCCCAGCAGATCGAGGAGCGCGAACAGGCGCGGATGGATCTGATCCAGGCCCGACTGCTGGCCGGCGGCGTGGTGTACGAAATCGCCAAGACCCAGCCCGCCGGCTCGGAGGAAGCCAAGAAGCAACTGCAGGCGGCCGCCGACAAGTTCGGCAGCATTTATGAGAAGTACCGTAACCGCCTGGCCGGACTGCTGGCGCGGGTGAAACAGGGGCAGTGTTACCAGGACATGGGCGACACGAAGCGGGCGTTGGGTTTCTATAGCGAGATCCTCAGCCAGCCCGAAGAGCTCGACGAGTTCCGCAAGCTGAAGGCGACCGCGCTGCACCTCACGCTGCAATGTTTGACCAGCGACCAGGAGAAGAAGCACGAAGAAGCGATCGCCCGCGGAAAGGAGTGGCTCGCCGGCGCCCGCGGCGCCGAAGAGCGCTACCCCGACTGGCTGGCCGTGCGCTACTACCTGGCCCTGGCGCACAAGTCGCACGCCGACGCGCTCGATCCCAAGGAAACGGCCAAACGCAAGTCTTCGCTGGCCGAGGCCCGCAAGCACGCCAATTTTGTCGGCAAGCATGGGGGCGAGTACCGCGATGCCGCCCGCAAGCTGTTCCAGCAGTTGGCCGGCCTCGACGACGAGGCAGTGCAGGAGCCGGCCACGTTTGCCGACGCCCGCGACCGCGGGCAGGAGGCGCTCGACGTGTCGCAGGCATTGCTGGCCAAGATACGCATGGCACCGGCCGTCAACGACCAGGCTTCGGTCCCGGTCTACGAGCAGCAAATGCACCAGGCCCGCGAGCGGGCCGAGAACCTGTTGCGGCTGGCCCTGGAGCTGCGCGACGAAACGACGCCGATCGAAGACGTCAACCTGGTCCGCTATTACCTGGCGTTTCTGGCGTACCACTCGGGCGACTTTTACGACGCGGCCGTGCTGGGCGGGTTCGTGGCGACCAAGTATCCCAGCGGGCCGGCGGCCCGGCAGGCGGCCAAGATCGCCATGGCCTCGTATGCCGAGTCGTATCGCACGTCACCCGCCGACCAGCGCGACTTCGACCGAGAGCAGATGGTCGAGATCGCCGAGTTCATCACCCGCCGTTGGCCCAGCGAGGTCGAGGCGGACGAAGCCTGGACGCTGTTGATGTCGATCGCGGTCAACGAGCACCAGTTGGACAGGGCCTTGGAGTACCTGGGCCATATCGCGGCCGACTCGCCCCGCCGCGGCGAGGCGGAGCTTAAGGCCGGGCAGGCCTTGTGGGGTGCTTACCTGGAGGCGGCCCGCCAGGAAGCCGAAGCCCGGGCCCCGCAGGCTGAGATCGACCAGATCAAGTCGCGGGCCCGCGAGACGCTGGCCGGCGGCATCCAGCGGATGCGGGCCGCGGTCGATTCGGGCCAGGGCCAGGTGGATGCGACGCTGGCGGCGGCCATGCTGTCGCTGGGGCAGATCGAGGTCGACTCGGGCCAGCCGGAAAAAGCGCTCGAGTTGCTGAACGATCCGAAGGTCGGACCGATGACGCTGCTGGTGAACAAGAGCCCGGCGGTGGCCGAAGGCAACTTCGCCGTGGAAACGTACAAGCTGGCGCTGCGGGCCTACGTGGCGACCGAGGCCTTGGACAAGGCCGAAGCGACGATGAACGAGCTGGAGTCGGCCGTGGGCGCCACGGGCGACACGAGCGCGGCGAGCCTTTTGACCCGCACGTACATCAGGCTCGGCCAGGAGCTGGAGCAGCAAGTGAGCCGGCTGCGGCAGGAGAACAAGGCCGAGGAGCTGGCCAAGGTCACGAAAGGATTCGAGTTGTTCCTGGAGCGGATTTCGAGCCGCGAGACGGGCAACACGTTCCGCTCGCTGAATTGGGTGGCCGAGACGTTCTTCAGCCTGGGCAGCGGCTACGACGCGGGCGGACAGCAGGTGTCGGACGAGGCGAAGGCCTATTACGAGAAGGCCTACCACACCGACGAGAAGATCCTGTCCGCGGCCGAGGCGGACAGCCGGTTCGCCCCGGGCGACGCCTTGTTGGCGGTGCGGCTGCGGATGGCCCGGACCCAGCGGCGCCTGGGCGAGTTTTTGAAGGCGGTGAACCTGCTGGTTTCGGTGCTGGAGGAAAAGCCGCAATTGATCGACGCCCAGCGCGAGGCGGCCCGCACCTACCAGGAATGGGGCCGCAAGAAGGCCGGCTACTACGGGCTGGCCATCGCCGGCGCCCGCAAAGTGAAGGGCGCCGCGGGCAGGGAAGAGAACGTCATCTGGGGCTGGAACCGGCTGGCGATCATGGTGCAGCGCGACAAGCGCTTCAGCGACGTGTTCCACGAGGCCCGCTACAACCTGGCGCAAAGCCGTTTTGACCTGGCGATGGCGGCGGACGGGTCGAACAAGATCGAAGGGTTGAGAAGGGCCGAGTTCGACATCCTGCTCACTTCCCGCCTGCGTCCCGACATGGGAGGCGACGAGTGGCGCAAGAAGTACGACGCGCTGCTGCGGACGATTCAGCAGGCCCAGGGGCAAAGGCCAACGGGACTGCCGGCCGAGCGAGTGCAGTCGCGGCAGCCGCCCGACACGCAAGGGGAAACCAGGCCGGCCGGCCCGCAGGTGACTTCCAGGCCGACCGTCAAGTAAGTCGCAAGCAAATCGAGGAGCGTGCAATGAGAAACGTGGTGTCGGTGGCGGCCCTGGGGCTTTGGCTGGCGGTTGGCGGCGGCGCGTCGGCGCAGGACGCGATCAAGAAGGTCGGCGGCGAAACGCTGCGAGGCACGGTCAAGGGGATGACCCGCACCGAGGTCACGCTCGACGACAAGCAGGTGCCGGTCGTCCAGATCGAATCGATCCGGTTCGACAAGGAGCCCCCCCAGCTCAACGCGATTCGCAACCAGGTCGCCAACGGCGGATACGACAATGCGCTTCGGTCGCTGGAGAAGATCGACGCCGGCAAGGTCGAGCGGGCGGAAGTGAAGCAGGAGATCGAGTTTTACCGGGCGCTGGCCAACGCCCGGCTGGCGCTGGGAGGCGGCGCCGACGTCAACGAGGCGGGCAAGCAGATGCTGGCCTTTGTCCGCGATCACTCGGACAATTTCCACGTGCTGGTGGCCAACGAGGTGTTGGGCGACCTGCTGGTGGCGGCACGCAAATTCGAGTTGGCCACCCAGTACTACGCCGCCATGGGCGAGGCGCCGTTTCCCGAGTACAAGATGCGAGCCGGCGTGGCGACCGGCCGGGCCCTGGTGGCCCAGAACAAGCTGACCGAGGCCGCCGCCCAGTTCGACCTGGTGCTGGCCCTGGAGGCCGCCGGGCCGGTGGCCGACGCACAGCGGCAGGCGGCCACGCTGGGCAAGGCGACCTGCCTGGCCGAGCAAGGGCAGGCCGACGAGGCGATCAAGCTGGTGGAGGCGATCATCGCCGCCCTGCCGGCCGAGGACGCCGAGCTGCACGCGCGGGCCTACGTGACGTTGGGCAACTGCTACCGCAAGAAGCCGGGCGCCACGAAGCAGGCGCTCTTGGCCTTCCTGCACGTGGACGTTTTGTATTTCGCCAACCCGCAGGCCCATGCCGAGGCGCTGTGGAACCTGGCCGTGTTGTGGAACGAGGTCGGCAAACCGGAGCGGGCGGTCGAGGCGACGCAATTGCTGAGGGATCGATACGCCAACAGCCAGTGGGCGGCACGCTAGCTTTTACCAGGCAAGTGCTTCAGCAGGCGGGTCGCTTTACCAGGCAACGAGCGGCGCTTAAACTGCATTTCCAAGACTTCCAAGAAACACCGGCGGCACTTCACCGGCTCGACTTGCGAGCAAGCAATCACATCTTCTCGTCGTCAAAACTGGAGGCGACCATGCGTGTTCGTTTTGCGTTGGCATGGCTGGGAACGGGGATCTGCGGGCTGACCTTGGTGGTCATGGCCATCGCGGGAATCGCGCGCGTGTCGCCGGACGGAGCGAGGCTCGCCATGGCCCAGGAAGACGATCCCGAGTTGCCGGGCGCCGATGGCCAGGCGGCGGACGATGCCGGGGCCGCCGCGCCGGGGGCTGGCCAGGGCGCCGCCAAGGCACCCGCGGCCAAGGCCGACAGCCAGACGCAGAGCATGCTTGGCTTCTACTTCGACGCGTTGGGCGCCAAGTACGTGATCATCTTCCTGGCGTTGTCGTTCACGTTGGTGGCGCTGGTGGTGATGAACATCCTGACGCTGCGGCGGTCGAGCATCGTGCCCTTGGACCTCGTCGAAGGGTTCGAAGCGCACCTGAACGAGAAGCGCTACCAGGAAGCGTACGACCTGGCCAAGAGCGACGACTCGTTTCTGGGACACGTGCTGTCGGCCGGACTGGGCAAGCTCTCGGCCGGCTATCCCCAGGCGATCGAGGCGATGCAGGAAGTGGGCGAAGAAGAGACGATGAAGCTGGAGCACCGCCTGGGGTACATCGCCCTGATCGGCACGATCTGCCCGATGGTCGGCCTGTTGGGAACCGTGGACGGCATGGTGGATGCCTTTCGGGAAATCGCCACCCAAGGCACGCAACCCAAACCTTCCGAGCTAGCCAAGGCTATATCGAAGGCCTTGATTACCACGCTGGTGGGATTGTGGCTGGCGATCCCGGCCATCGCCATCTTTGGCATCATGCGCAACCGGATGGCCCGGCTCACGCTGGAGGTGGGGATCCTGAGCGAGGGGCTGATGAGCCGCTTCTCCAACGTCGGCAAAAAGGGGTAAGCCGGCCATGGGCGTCCGACGCAAAAAGCTGAACGTCTCGGCCGAGGCCGACATGACGCCGATGATCGACATGACGTTCCAGTTGATCGCCTTTTTCATGGTGCTGTTGAACTTTGCCGAGGGGGAGCAGGATGAGCGGATCAAGCTCCCCTCCAGCGAGCTGGCCAAGCCGCCCGAAGCCGCCTTGGAATCGCCGCTGACGCTCCAGCTCACCGAGGAGGGCAGCGTGCTGTTTGGAGGCAACATGCTGCCGATCGCGGCCTTGTCGGAACCGCTGCGGCACGAGGCGGCCGTGCTCGAGCGGCAGAACAAGAACGTGGCGGACGCCTCGGTGATCATCCGGGCCGACGCCTCGGCGAAGACGGGGGTGGTGCAGCAGTTGATTCAGAAGTGCCAGGAACACGGTTTCGAGAAGTTCCTGCTGCGCGCCAAGCAGGAAGCGAGGGGCCCCTGAATGAGAATCCGCAAATCAGCCGCCCACAAGGTGGACAAGGTCGAGATGCAGATGACGCCGATGATCGACATCGTGTTTCAAATGCTGGCCTTCTTCCTGATGACGTTCAAGATCACGACGCTGGAAGGCGACTTCAACATCAAGATGCCGGCGCAAGCGCCCAGCGCGGGGCCGGTCGAGTTTCCGCCGCTTCGCGTGCAATTAGTGGCCGATGCCCAAGGGAACCTGGCCGCCATCCGCCTGGGCGACAGGCCCCTGACGGGCTTCGACGCGCTGCACCGGGAGATCCTGGGCCTGGTCGGCAGCGCGACGGGACCCAACCCACTGGCCGACCAGCTCGAAGTGGAGTTGGACGCCGACTACAACCTGCGCTATGTGAACACGGTCGACGCGATCACGGCCATCTCCGGCTACGTGAACAAGGACGGTCACGTGGTCAAGCTGATCGAGAAGCTCAGGTTCACGCCGCCTGAACCGCCGCCGGAGTGAGTTTCAGCCGCGGGGGTGAAAGCGGCGGTGGACGGCCTTCAGCCGCGACGAGTCGACGTGCGTGTAAATCTGCGTGGTGGTGATGCTGGCGTGGCCCAGCATCTCCTGCACTTGGCGCAGGTCGGCGCCGCCCGCCAACAGGTGCGTGGCGAAACTGTGTCGCAGCGTGTGCGGGCTGACGCGGTCCGAGGCGCCGGCCCGCAGCGCGAAATGCTTGACCAGCTCCCAGATCCGCTCGCGGCGCAGCCGCCGGCCGCGGCGCGACAGCAACAGCCAGCCCGGCGGAGCGGACGCGCGGGCCGCCAGGGCCGGACGCTCGTGCTCCAGATAAGCCCGGACGGCCTGGGCGGCCCGCTTGCCCAGCGGCACCAGGCGCTGCTTGTCGCCCTTGCCGCGGCAGAGGCAGTACGACTCGTCGAGGTGCACGTCGCGCGTGGCCAGGTGCGACAGCTCCGAGGCGCGGCAGCCGGTCGCATAGAGCAGCTCGAGCAGGGCCCGGTCGCGCCGCCAGAAGGGCTCGCCCGGCCTGGGGATTGCCAGCAGCCGGTCGACGACCTGCGGCGACAGCACTTCGGGCACCCGCTGCCAGAGCTTCTGGCTGCCCAACAGCTCGACCAGGTTCTCGGTCAGGATGCCTTCTAACTGCAGATAGCGAAAGAAGAGCTTGAGCGAGACCAGGTGCCGCCCCAGGCTGGCGGGGGCAAGGCTCTGCTTGTGCAGCCAGCCGGCGTACTCGGCCAGGTGGCGAATAGTGAGCGAGGCGATCGAGCGGTTGCCGAGCCAGGCATGAAAGCGGCGCAGGTCGCGGCGGTAGGCCAACACGGTGTTCTCGGCCAGGTGACATTCGCTGGCCAGGTAGCCGACGAAAGCCTCCGACCAGCGATGCTCCGCCCGCGCGGCGGCCGGCGGCGCCGCTTTGGTCCGGCCCGGCTTGGATGGCGGCTTGCCCATGCTCTCTACGTTCGGTCCGCCGCTCGCGGGCAGTTCATAGTTTCGCCCCCCGGCCGTCCGGAGCTGCACGACCCGAATGCGTTCGGGCGGCATGCTACAATCGAGCAGGCTGCCGCGCGGCAAGAGTTAACGTTGGTAGCGAACATTCCGGGAAGGAAGATCTGGCACGTGAACATTCTGGTGACGGGAGGGGCGGGCTATGTGGGCAGTCATGCGGCGCGGCTGCTGGACCGCGCCGGACACCAGGTGTGGATCTACGATAACCTCTCGGTGGGCCATCGCTCGGCGGCTCTGCCCGGAAAGCTGATCGAAGGCCACCTGGCCGACCGGGACCGCCTCGAGCACGTGCTCCGCGAGCAGGCAATCGAAGCGGTGATGCACTTCGCGGCCTTTGCCCTGGTCGGCGAGTCGGTGACCGACCCAGCCCGGTACTACCAGAACAACGTGGTTTCGAGCCTGTCGCTATTGGAGGCGATGCGGGCGGCCGGCGTGACGAGCATCGTGTTCTCGAGCACCACGGCCACCTACGGAGCGCCGGAGCGGATTCCGATCACGGAGGACGAGCCGCAGCGGCCGATCAATCCCTACGGGTTCTCGAAGCTGGTGGTCGAACGGGCGCTGGCCGATTACGCCCGCGCCTACGGCTTCGGTTACGCGGCCCTGCGTTACTTCAACGCCGCCGGCGCCAGCCCCGACGGCGACCTGGGAGAAGACCACACGCCCGAATCGCATCTGATTCCCATCGTGCTGCAGGCGGCGCTGGGATTGCGCGACGGGGTAACCGTTTTTGGCGACGACTATCCCACGCCCGATGGCACGTGCATCCGCGACTACATTCACGTCGACGACCTGGGCGACGCGCACGTGAAGGCTCTGGCGCGGCTGGCGCCGGGCAAGGGATTGGAGTTGAACTTGGGCACTGGGCGCGGCCACAGCGTGCGGGAGGTGATCGAATCGTGCCGCCGCGTTTCGGGCCGCGAGATCCCCGTTTCGATCGGCGCGCGGCGGCCCGGCGATCCGCCGGAGCTGGTGGCCGACTCCAGCCGTGCCCAGCGGCAATTGGAGTGGCAGCCGCGCTATCAAACGCTCGACTCGATTGTCGAGACCGCCTGGCGCTGGCATTCGACGCATCCTCACGGGTACGGGGACTAGAAGGCAGAAGGAGGAAGGCAGAAGGAGGAAGGAGGAAGGAGGAAGGAGGAAGGAGACGCGCAAGCGCAGGTTCCAGGGTATAGACCCCGTCGTCTTCGTTCTCCTTGTCACCTTGTCACCTTGTCTCCTTGTCTCCTTGTCGTGCCTCCGCCTTGTCGTCTTGTCGCAGCGGGCAGTGGCGTGGGCCTGACGCTCGCGATACACTCGGTCCATGGCCGATCGAGAGCACCCGGATCCCGAGCTGCTGGCCCAATTCCGCCAGGCGCTGGCCGACTGCCGCAAGCTCTATCGCGAGGGGACCGAAGAGTGCATCCAGGAGCATGCCGCCTCGCTGGGGCAGAGCCCGCAGCAATTCGTGGCCCTGATGCAGGATCTGGAGCGGGGCCTGCTGGTCAAAGTCTTCGTGGAGATCGCCCAGTGCGATTGGCACTGGAGCCCGGCCGAGCTGGCCCTGGCTGCGGAACTCTTCGAGTACGTCTGGTCGACGCGGCCCGAGGGCGACCGGCTGCGCAGGGCGCTCAAGAGAGTGGTGGAGCAGGCCGGCGCGTTGAACTGGGGCGGCCTCGTGCGGCCCTTCGCCCAACTGCCGCCATTGCAGGAACGGATCGGCGACCTGGAGACCGTCGTGGTGAGGCTGGCCAACGTGGTGGCCAAGATCGATGGCCGGACGTGCGAGGCGGAAACGAAACGCCTCCGATGGATCCAAAGCGAGCTGGAGCGGCACCTGGAGCCGCTGCCCGTCGACGATGGCTCAGCCACCGCGGCCGAACGCCGCGAAGTGGCGCGGACCTTGGACACCGAGTTGGGCAGCCCGGCACCCGCAAAGGGCCAGCCGCGAACAACGGGCGAGCTGGACGAGACGGCGCGCGCCAGGCAACTGGACGAAGCGCTGGCGGAACTGCACGCGCTGATCGGGCTGGCCTCGATCAAGCACGACGTCGCCGAGCTGGTGAACTTTCTGAAGGTCCAGCAGGAGCGGGTCCGGCTCGGCCTGGCGCAGACTCCTGTCAGCCTGCACATGGTGTTCTGCGGCAACCCGGGGACCGGCAAGACGACCGTGGCCCGGCTGCTGGGCAAGATGCTGGGCGGCATGGGCATCCTGAAGAAGGGACATCTCATCGAGACGGACCGCTCGGGGCTGGTGGCCAAATATGCCGGACAGACGGGACCCAAGACGCACAAGAAGATCGACGAGGCGCTGGACGGTGTGCTGTTCATCGACGAGGCGTACAGCCTGGTGGCCGAGCGCGGCGACGACCCCTACGGCAACGAGGCAGTCCAGGCTCTGCTGAAGCGAGTGGAAGACGATCGCCATCGGCTGGTGGTGGTGCTGGCTGGTTATCCAGGGCCGATGGCCGAATTGCTGGCGGCCAACCCCGGGCTGAGCTCGCGTTTCAACCGCCAGCTCGATTTTCCCGACTACACGGCCGGCGAGCTGGGGCGGATCTTCCAGTCGATGTGCGAGCGAAACCACTACGTGTTGCCCGGCGAGACCCGCATGAAGCTGCTGCTGGGATTTCAGAACCTGCTCGACCGGCGGGATGAGAGTTTTGGCAACGGGCGGCTGGCGCGCAATGTCTTCGAGGCCTCGATCCGCCGTCTGGCCAACCGGATTGCCTCGATCGCCCCGCTGACGACCGAGCTGCTCACGCGGCTGGAGGCCCAGGACATCGCCCTGCCCGACGTGCCTGCCGAGGTTTTTGGCGAGGAGCAGCTCCGATCGCGGCGGTTATCGACCGACTGTCCCGGCTGCGCCGAGCAGGTCCGTTTCGGTCCACACGTGCTCGCGCGGCGGGCCAGGTGCAAAAAGTGCGGGCACGAGTTCCAATTGGACTGGGGAGAATTGATCGCATGACGCAGCCTGAAGGCTTGGCAACGACGGGCACGGCGAGGGGCCGGTTGGGTTACAACAAGCTCTGCAACCTGGAAGACTTTGCCCATCCCGATTTGCGGTCCACCGTGCGCGAGGTGTTCGCCCACGAGGTGGGGCGCTTCGGGCCCGACTTCCCCAGGGGACGTGAGTACCGCAAGTATTGGGAAGTCGCCATGGGGGCCAGGGCGCTGCGCGACGCAGGCGTGCTCCACCCAAAGGCCGACGTGCTGGGCGTCGGGGCGGGCAACGAGCCCACCATCTTCTGGCTGACCGGCCACGTGGGCCGCGTGTTCGCCACGGACCTGTACCTGGGGACGACCGAGGACTGGCAGCAGAGTGCCAACGCGGGGATGTTCCTCCACCCCCAGCGGTACTGGCCCGCGCGGTGGAACCGGCGGCGGCTGGTGGTCCAGCACATGAACGCCCTGGACCTGTGGCACGAGGACGAGTCGTTCGACGCGGTGTTTTCGTCCAGCTCGCTCGAGCACTTCGGCACGCTGGAAGAGATTGCCCAGAGCATGCGGGAGATGTTCCGCGTGCTGAAGCCGGGCGGCGTGTTGAGCTTGTCGACCGAGTTCCGGCTGGCGGGGCCGAAGGGGAGCGGCCTGCCGGGCATCGTGCTGTTCGATGCCGGCACGCTGGGCGACTACGTGCTGGGCAAGCTGGCTTGGGAGCCGCTTTCCCAGCTCGACCTCACCGCTTCGCCGGCCACGTTGGCCACGCGGCAGCCGTTCGCCGAGGCGTGCGCCGATCTCAATCGCCACCTGGCCCGCGAGCGCGAGATCATCTTTCACCGGCTCGAGTGGGCCAGGTATCCGCACATCGTGCTGGAGCACGAAGGATTCACTTGGACCAGCATCCATCTCGCGCTGCGGAAGGAAAAAAGGGGATAAGTCTTGCGAACGACATTGCGGATCGACGACGACTTGATGCGAGTGCTGGAGGAGCGGGCCTGCCGGGAAAATGTCTCCGTGACCAGCCTGGTCAACAGACTGCTGCGGCGCGCGCTCGACCTGGCCGGCCGCGCCAAAAAGAAGGGCAACGCCACAAGCTATCGCGAAAGAGCGTTCGCCATGGGCGAACCGCGGATCGATCTCACCAAGGCGCTTGCTGCCGCGGCAGCGCTGGAGGATGCCGAGATCGTCGAGAAGTCTTCGCGACGGAAGTAGCCTGAGGAAGTGGGTGGGACCAGGATTCGATTCGCTGCCGCCTGACTTCCGGACTCTACCGTCATGCTCCGCGCATTGAAAAAAGGGGATAAGTCCAATTACGCGCGTCCAATTACGCTGGTTAATTGGACTTATCCCCTTTTTATTCGAAGACGTTCTCGCGCTCGAGCGGCAACTGGAAGGCGTCGGCCACGCGGGTCATGTAGTGGCAGCGGCACGACCACCAGATGATGTCGAGCGTGCGGTCCACGCCGAAATGGTCGACCAGTTGACGCACGTCGGCGTCGCTGATCGACCAGGGTTGCGTGGACTGCTTGCGGGCAAAGGCAAAGGCCATCCGGTCGCCGGCCGGAAAGCCGGACCAGTCGCCGCTGGCCAAATGGCCCGTCCGCTCGGCCACCTCCACCGCGTCCAGGCCCGCGACCGCGAGCAGCATCTCCGTGTGGCCCATTCAGTAGAAACAGTCGATCGAGCGCGTGGTCACCCAGAACACGCTCTCTTCGAAAACCCGGTCCTGTTTCGACTCCTGGGCAAAAGCCCGCGAACACACCGCCCAGCCCTTGGCCAGCTCCGGCTGGTAGCCGGCGCACACCAGGCTCCAACCGATCCGCACCGGCGGCCCGCCGGACGATCCCGGCGCCACCAACGCCCGGACTTCCTCCCAGCTCGGCACCCGAATCCGCGAGCGGCGGTTACGCTGCGATTCGAGGCGTTCCTGCAGGTCCGCAAAGTCCATGGCCAGCCACTGCGGGTCGCTGATTCTCGCGGCCACGCCGGCGTCCGTCTGTCCGAGCGGGGGTCTGCGCCACGGCGCAACGGCTCGGCCGGCTGAGGGCTGCTTGGAGAACTCCACCGCCAGCGGCGGCAGCGGGCCTCCCTCCTCTCGTTCGAACCCCAGCGCCAGCAGCAGCCGATCCTGGAAGTTGCCATACCCCACGAGCAGCACCATGGCCACCACCTGCTTGTCGCCGTACAGCTCGACCAGCCGTGCCACCTCCTCGTCGGTAATCGTGCTCGCGGCCACGGTCAGCTTGCGGGCAAACCGCAGCACCGCCCTTTCCGCCTCGGATGATGGCGAGCCATCGTCCGACAATGCCCGGATGTCGTTGTCGTCCAGCCCCGCGCGGACCAGGTCCGCGGCGGCATAGGCCTCGCTGTAGTCGCAGCGATTGGCCCGTGCCACGATCCAACGCATTTTTCCGCGCAGCACCGGGTCGAGCGGGCCGGCCGCCCTGTGCAGCCAATCGAGCTCGAGCATGGCTGCCGTCGTCCGCGGCAGGCTGCCTGCCAGGGCCCTGGCCCACACGGGCAATGGGCCGCTGCGGCCTTGCCGGACTTCAGGCAGCCGCTGCCAAGCCTGGGCGTCGGACAACAGCGGCACACGGGCCGTGGTTGGCTGTTGGCCGTCCGGCGGGACTGTGGGGTCTTGCGCGGCGGCCGGTTGAACGGCCGTCAAAAAAGCCAACAGTCCGGCTGCATTGAGTAACGCTACGAGGCGAACCATGCCAATTGCTTTCGGGGTATGGGAGGTGTGTCTATTTGGGAGACCGTGCCGTGGCCGCTGACACGTCGAGCCAGTCTGAATCATGTGCGTCCGAAGTCGCGATTAAACAGCTAGGCAATGCAAGTCGCAACTCCGCGACGCCTCTGGCGGTGACGCGGGTGTTCCACAAGTCCAGGGTGCGCAGGCCGGTAAGCGACGCGAGGCGCATCACCTCCTCGTCGCCAACCTGAGTGTATGAGAGCGATAGGTGCTCGAGTCTCGTCAGCTTGGCGAGATGTACCATACCGTCGTCGGTGATCTTCGTGCCGCCGAGCCATAGCCGCTTCAACCTGGGCAAATGGGCCAGAGACGCCAATCCCGCATCGGTGACGGACGTGGACTCGAGATACAGGTCTTGCAGGTTTGCCAGGCTGTCGAGATGCTCTAAACCAGCGTCCCCAATCTTGGTACCGTGGAGGCCGAGCACTTCGAGCCGACGGAGGCCAGAGATGTGAACGAGATCGGCGTCTTCGATCGGAGTGCCACCAAGGCTTAACGTTCGCAAGTGGGTCAGGCCGCTGAGATGACGCAGGGATTCTCGCAATTGGGAGGCGTGTTCTGGCAACCAGATGGACACATGATGCCGTCGGGCCTGGGTGAGAATCGAAAAAACTTCGCCGTGTAGCGGATGCGCGCTGTAGTAGGGTGATGGACCGATAATCCCGCTAATCCCAGGCGGGAGCCTGCCGGAATCAGGGCCGGCGTCGAACGCGACCCAGGCCACGCGGTCGAAATAGTGATCGCCGATCAACCGGCGAAGCCACGTCGTGCCGGACCGCTCGTGGATCCAGGTGCTCTTCCCGACGAGGGCCGGCACTTCGTAATCGTAGCGGAGCTGGCCGCCAAGGCGTTGGATGGCCACCACGGCCTGTTGCTGCCGCTGGGCCCGGTTCACCTGGATGCCGAGCCAGATCCCCAGCACGGTCAGCAGGATCAGGCTGGACTGCAGGCTGAACTGGAACCAGCGGCGGGGTTTCAGCGTGTGCATCTGGTCATGATAACACGGGTGAAGGCAGAAGGCAGAAGGAGGAAGGAGGAATCAGAAACGGGCAAGTTTCTCGCGGTCAAATCGCTTCGTCCCTCCACCGTCTGTCCGTTGGTCTTTGTCGTTTCCTACTCCTCCTTCCTCCTTTCTCCGTCCTCCTTGCGCCGGGCCTGCACGACGCGGGGGAGATGGGCGAGGTCTTTGACCGTCGGAAAAAGCTCGAAGACGCCGCTGCGCTCGACGATCTCGCGAACGGCCGCGTCGAGCTGCGGGCTGATCTCCATCAACAGCCAACCACCGGGCAAGAGGTGCTCGGCGGCCTGGGGCACAAGCCGCTCGATGACCGCCGTGCCTTGCGGGCCGGCCTCCAAGGCCAGGCGGGGCTCGTGCGATCGCACGTCGGGGGCCAGGGCCGCCATCTCGCCGGATGAGACATAGGGCGGATTGGAGACGATGAAATCGAAGCGCCGGTCGGGGGGCACCTTGGCAAACAGATCGCTTTCGACAAATTCGACCTGCTCGCTCACGCCGTGGTCGCGGGCGTTGGCGGCGGCCACGGCCAGCGCGGCGCGGCTGACGTCCAGCGCCAGCACGCGGCTGGAGGCGATTCGCCGGGCGGCGCAAATGGCGATGATGCCGCTGCCCGTCCCGACGTCGGCGATGGCCGGCCCCGCATCGCGGGCGTCCTGCCCCAGCCTCGCGGCACGGTCAGCCGCCAGGTCCAAAAGCCGGATGACGACGAACTCGGTTTCCGGCCGCGGAATCAGCACGTCGGGAGTGACACGGAACGACAAGGAGTAGAACTCGCGCCGCCCGACCAGGTATGCCACGGGGGCCCCTTCCGCTCGGCGGCGGACCAGTTCGCGAAACGCGGTCCGGGCCGGCTCGGCGGGGATTTCGTCGAAGCGGGTGTACAGCTCGATCCGCTGGCACGAGAGCGCCTCGGCCAGCAGGACCTCGGCATCCAGCCGCGGCGCGTCGGCGCCCCGCTGTTCGAGATACCCGGTCGTCCACTCCAGCAACCGCCCGATCGTCCAGGATTCGCTGTGGGGCATGTCGCTAGGACCCGGCGGCCAGGCGGTGAGCGGCTCAGTCGACGGCGCCCATCGCCGTACGCTGCTCCTGGCGATCGTACTCGATCAGCTTGTCGAGCACCGGCTCCAGGTTGCCTTGCATGATCGAATCGAGCTTGTAGAGCGTGAGGTTGATGCGGTGGTCGGTCAGCCGGTTCTCGGGAAAATTGTAGGTGCGGATCCGCTGGCTGCGATCCCCCGACCCGACCAGCGTCTTGCGCTCCTGGGCCCGGCGGGCGTGCTCGGCGGCCCGCTTCTGCTCGTACAGCCGCGTCTTGAGCACGCGCAGCGCCTTGGCCTTGTTCTTGTGCTGGCTCTTCTCGTCCTGGCAGCTCACGACGATCCCCGTTTCGTAATGCGTGAGCCGCACGGCCGAGGTGGTCTTGTTCACGTGCTGACCGCCGGGGCCGCTGGCACTGAACAGGTCGAGCCGGTAATCGTCGGGCTTGAGGTCGATCTCCACGTCTTCAGGCTCGGGCATGACGGCCACGGTGGCGGCCGAGGTGTGGATCCGCCCCTTGGCCTCGGTTTCCGGCACGCGCTGCACGCGGTGGCCTCCACTTTCGTACTGCAGCTCGCGGTAGGCGCCCTCACCTTCGACCCCCAGGATGACTTCCTTGAAACCGCCCAGCTCCGTCGCGTGCAGTTCCAGGACTTCTATTTTCCAGCCCTTGTTCTCGGCGAACCTCTTATACATCTCGTACAGATCGCGGGCGAACAGGGCCGCCTCGTCGCCGCCGGTCCCCGCGCGGATTTCCATCACGCAGCGCGCGCGGTTGGAATCTTCGCCCCCCACGGTGAGATCCAGCAGTTCGTTCCAGTATTCTTCCCGCTCGGCCTTGAGCTTGGGCAGTTCGGCTTCGGCCAGCTCGCGCAGCTCAGGGTCGTGCCCTTCGAGCATGGCCAGGGCCTCGGAGATCTCCCGGTTGAGCTCCTTGAAACGGCGGTACTTGGTCGCCAACCTGGCGAGCGAGCCGCGTTCACGGGCCACGGCGGCCAACTGCCCTGAGTTGCCCAACACGGCCGGGTCGATGAGCCGGCGGTCCAACTCCTCGAAGCGGGCCAGCTTCTGGTCCAATAGGTCACGCATGGCGGATTACTTTAACAGATTGACTCGACGCAATGGGAATATGAACAACGGGCAAGACCGCTGGGCGCCCGGCGGCCGTGGGCGCAGGCCGGCGATGCGTATCCCGGCCGGCCGGCGCGCAGGCACGCCGGGCGATCGGGCCGGGCGGCCTCGCTGGAAAACAGCTACGACTCGGTCGCTTCGGCGGTTGCCTTGGCGGCCTTCTTGCCGCGCGTCAAGCTGGCGTAACCGGCGCCGGCGAACTTGGTCTTGAACTTCTCGATGCGCCCGGCCGTGTCCACGTACTTGAGCTTGCCGGTATAGAAGGGGTGGCAGGCATTGCAGATATCGACCTTCAACTCGGGCATGGTGCTGCGGGTGGTGAACGAGTTGCCGCAGCCACACTTGACCGTGGTCTCAAAGTACTTGGGATGGATTCCTTTTTTCATGGCCCGGTTCCTCGAATGCTCGCCGCCCGTCGCGCCCGGAAAGTGGCCTGCCGGCCAGCGCCTGTGCCCGCGTCGGGATCGTTTGTTTTGGACGCAATCAGTTTATTTTGGACGCAATCAGATGAAAAAGTCTACTACCCGGGGCCCGTCGCGGCAAGGCCTGGTCGGAGCGGAAGCGGTGAGCAGCGGGCAGGGGAGCCGTGCGGCAAGTCCTTACGGCGGTGCCGGTGCGGGGGCGGATTCGAGTTGGCGGGCACGCAGCAGGCTGCCGTGCCGCTGGGGCGACTCGTCCGAAAGATAGGCCTCGATGGCATGGTCCGGCTGGCCGAGCGCTTCGTAGGCCTGCCCCATATTGAAGCGGGCGCCGGCGGTCCAAGGGCCGTCCGGCGTCGCCTCCAACACCCGCTCGCCGAAGTAGTCCAGGGCAGTCCGGTAGTCCCCCCGCTGCGAGGCCGTCAGTCCCAGCCAATAGCTGGCATCCTGCTTGGCCCGCGTCGCGATCTCGACGAACTGCTGGCCGGGAAGCTTGAGGAGTTGCTGGGCCATGAAGGCGTGTTCACCGAGACGAGTATCAGGCACCCTCGCCAATTGATAGAAGTGAATCGCACCGTGCTCGCCGTCGCTGGCCGACAGCAACTGCAATACCCGCCCCTTCCACAGGGCCGCAATCGGGTACGGCAAATTGTTCTTTATTTCGACGAACGGCAGCACGAAAGGGTGCATCTCGGCCAGTTGGGCGGCCCGCTGGGGCCGGCTCAGCTTGGACTGCTGCCGCTGGCGGCTGTAAGGCAGCGACCAGAGTCGAACGTCTTCGACGTGTGCACATTGTTTGAGCCGCTCGGCAAGCGGCGAGGCCGCCACCGAAAGGACCAGCTTGTCGCCGCCGGACAACTGCAGTTCGAGCATCGCCATCCGCCGCGACAGATAGGCGGGTGAGGCCTCGACCAGCGCCACAACGCCGGCCAGGTCGGCCGCGGTGAGCGGATAGCGGTGGTCGGCGCCGGCGTCGAGCCGGCGGAGCAGTGAATCGTCTTCGGCCGCCGCGGAGAGCGTGGCCACCGGCTGCCCTTCGCCCGGGATCGGCAGGCCCAGCCGCGTGTCGAACAGGTACAATTCGCCGTCCAGCAGCAGGGCCGCCAGCGAAACGTCGAGCGATTCCTTGCCGCCGGGCCTGTCGAGCAGCACAATATCGAGGCCCTGCTGCCGCGCCAACAACATCAGGACCCAGGCACGTTCCAGGGCCGTGCCGCGTCCCAGGAGCAGCGTCTGCCAAGGCATGTGCGGAGGAAGCGCGGCCTCGGTTGGATCGGGCAGCGGCTCGAGCTGGATGTTCCGAACAACCCACTCGAACAGAAGCCTGGCCCGGTCCAGGTCGTCCGTGGAGTCGCGGCAGACCGACTCGGCCACCTCGCGGTGCCAGATGGCCTGCCGCAGCTCGACGGCGTCGCCGGCCGCGAACGTCAGCTCGTCCAGCGACTCGACCGCGGGCAGCGCGGCCCAATCGCCGAGCGTGTCGAGCAGGGGATCCCTCTGCCACGCTGCGTTTTGCCACGCTGCGTTCGGTTTAGCGGCAATTGCCCATTGGTTGAGCCGGTCGACGACTTCCTTCAGGGCCTGGGCATTCAGCAGGTCGGCGGCCGCGACGTTCATGTTGTAGCGCTGGTTGACCGTGATCGGTACGTAGTCGAACTCGGCGAGGCCATTCAAGAGCTCGATGGCGAAGCGAAACACCCGCTCGCTCGATTGCGCGCCGGCGGCACCCTGGCCGGGATTGGCCGGTGTCTGCACGGTGGGCCGGCAACCCACAACCAGCACGGCCAGTAGCGCCGCCAGCGGCAGCCAGCCGCGCGGGCTGCGAAGCTGTGGCGCACGTGCGCGGCGGGTGGAAAGGGGGATAAGGCAGCTCTCAGGCACGTAGCATCTCCACGGTCTCTCGGATTCGAATCAGCCGCGTCAACAGGCCGCCCACCTGGTCCAGCGGCACCATGTTGGGGCCGTCGCTGGGCGAGGACTCGGGCTGGGGATGGGTCTCGAAAAACAGCCCGTCAACACCCATGGCGGTGGCCGCCCGCGCCAGCGGTTCGACCATCTCCCGGTTGCCGCCGGTGGCCGAGCCCAAGCCGCCCGGTTCCTGCACGCTGTGAGTGGCGTCGAAAATGACCGGCACGCCCAGGGCTTGCATCTGGGGGATCGAACGCATGTCGTTGACCAGCCGGCCATAACCAAAAAAGGTGCCCCGCTCGCACAACAGGATGTGCCGGCAGCCGGCACTTTCGAGCTTGGACACTACGTGCCGCATGTCCCAGGGGGCCATGAATTGGCCTTTTTTCACGTTCACGGCCCTGCCGGTGCGAGCGGCCGCAGTCAATAAATCGGTCTGCCGGGCCAGGAAAGCGGGGATCTGCAGCAGGCCGCAAACCTCGGCCACCGCGGCGGCCTGCTGCGATTCGTGTACGTCGGTGGTCACCGGCAAGCCGGTGGCGTCCCGCACGCGCCGCAGGATCGCCAAGCCGGCTTCGAGCCCCAGGCCGCGAAAGGCATCGACGCTGGTTCGATTGGCCTTGTCGAACGAGGCCTTGAACACCAATTGCACCGGCAAGTCTTGGCAGATCCGCTTGAGTTCGGCGGCGATCGAAAGCGTCAGTTCTTCGTTTTCGATCACGCAGGGGCCGGCAATCACGAGCAGCGGCTGGTTGCCGCCGCAACGATAGGGTCCGATAGTGGCTGGGTTCTCTGGCAAGTGAATTGATCGGTCTGGTGCGGGCGAGCCGGTAATATAGCGGACCGCGAGTGCGCCGTTAACGGACCGGCCGGCCAGGGTCGCCCAACGTGGATTACGCAAACGGCGCGGCACTGGTTTTTCTTTAGCCTGCCTGGGGGAGCCGATTCGAGGCGTGGCTGTCTCATTTTAAGACTCGACGGATCAACCCCCGGCGCGATTGGCCCGGCTGGTGCGACTCGCAACACGATCTTGCGCCGACTGTCGTCGATCGCAACCGCCTGGTTGGGGGGTGCAGTGCTAGCCGCCCCCTCCGCTCTGGCATCCTGCGATTATCATAAGATTTTACTATTAAAAGAGTTGTGTCTTGAATCGCGCCGCGCCGGGCGTCGGTCCTTCGGATGCTGGCACAGCGAGTGCATTATGCATCCACCAGGTTTGGGTTTCGCAAAGACCTCCAAACAAATCGAGAACTGGCCCGCGGGGCCTCTGACGCTCTATTCAGCCGGACGGCTGACTTGCCCCTGACCGTCCAGCAATGGCCAATGTGTATGTGGCACGTCAGAGGCCCCCGTTTTTTTTGCGCCCTGGCGCCGTGTGGGCACCGTTTCGGGCGACCCGGCGTACGCCGCGGGTCGGCTTGGGCGGGTCTGAGCCGTCTGAGCCGGGCCGTCCCCCACTCCACACTTTCCCGCCCGCCGGCCGTCTCGCGCGTCTGCGCTCTTGCCGGTCCCTCTTCCCGCCGGTAGGTGCCAGTGGTATCTTCATGGGCTTAGGCGCAAACTGAGTCTGGGCGACGCCTTTGCGCCCAACACCCGGAAGTGTCGCTTAACTGCCTACAAGGCTTGCCAGCGTAGCTTCAATTGGCAGAGCACCGCATTCGTAATGCGGGGGTTGAGGGTTCGACTCCCTCCGCTGGCTGTTGGGTTTTGCAACCGCCGGAATCCAGCGCGGTGTTGCGTATTCAAAGGGAGATAACTGCGTATGGCGCAAGCTTTGGAGTTCGACCTCAAACAGTTGGTGGTTTCCAGCCCGTCGTTCGGCCCGGCGGAAGTCCGGCAATTGATCGAGGGGCTGGCCGCCGATTTCTCCAACTACCGCTTGCTGCGGGAGGCGGTCCAGGAACTGGAGGCCAAGCAGGCAACCGCCGCGGCGGCCAAGGTCCGAATGGGCATTTGCTATTACCTGTTGGGCCGTTACCGGCTGGCGGTCGAGGCGCTTTCCGCCGCCGACAACGCCGGCCTGACACACTATTACCTGGGCCGAGCGCACTTCGCCCGGCAGGAGTATAAGCAGGCGGTCGATGCGTACCAGGCAGCGGCCAAGTCCGGCTACGAGGCGAGCGCCTGCGCGCTGGCGCGGGCCGAAGCCCTGCGTTATGCGGGCGACGCCAAGGGCGGCCTGGCCGTGCTGGACGGACTTTCGGGGGCCATCGAGCAGACCGCCGATTATCTCTATCAGCGCGGCGCCACGGTGGCCGCGATCGGAGGCAACCCGGCTGAGGCCGTGGCCCTGCTCGAGCGAGCCGTCGAGGCCGATCCGCGTCATCCGGGCGCGTTGTTCGCTTTGGCGCTCGAAAACGATCGCCGCGGCAACGACGAGACGGCGCTGGAGCTATATCAGCGGTCGGCGGGCCGTTTCCCCGCGCACATCGGCGCGCTGTTGAACCTGGGGATCCTCTACGAGGACCGCCAGCAGTACGAACGCGCCCGCCAATGCTACCAGCGGATCCTGGACGTGTTTCCCAACCACGGCCGGGCCAGGCTGTTCCTCAAGGACGCGCAGGCCTCGGGCGACATGTACTACGACGAGGACGCGCAGCGCCGCCGCGACCGGTTGGGGCAGATTCTCAACGTGCCGGTGACCGATTTCGAGCTCTCGGTGCGCAGCCGCAATTGCCTCCACAAAATGGGCCTGTTGACGCTGGGCGACCTGAGCCGGACCACCGAGCAGGAATTGCTCGCCAGCAAGAACTTCGGCGAGACCTCGCTGGTCGAGATCAAGGAGATGATGGCGTCCAAGGGATTGGAACTCGGCCAGCTCGCGGGCGAGAAGCAGGCCATCGAGGTCGGTTATGAACCGGAGACCGTCAGCGCCGACGAGCAGGCCCTGTTGGGCAAGCCGATTGCCGACCTGAACCTCTCCGTGCGGGCACGCAAGTGCATGATCCGCTTGGGCGTCAGCACCATCGGCGACCTGATCCGACGGACCGGCGATGAGCTGTTGGAGTGCAAGAACTTCGGCGTTACCAGCCTGAACGAGGTCCGCGAAAAACTTTCCGCACACGGGCTCAAGTTGCGCGGTGACTGATCACCCACGTTTCGCGTTCCAAGTCCACCACGCCGACGCCGGTTGTGCCGCCCGGCTCAGCCGGTTCGACACGCCACACGGCTCCGTCAGCATGCCGGCCTTCATGCCGGTCGGCACGCAGGGCACCGTCAAGGGACTCACCGTCGAACAACTCAAGGGCACCGGCGCCGAAATGGTGCTGGCCAACACCTATCACCTGGCACTGCGCCCCGGCGAACAAGTGGTCGAAGCGCTGGGAGGCCTGCACGCCTTCATGGGCTTCAGCGGACCGATCCTGACCGACAGCGGAGGCTTCCAGGTCTTCAGCCTGGCGGCCATGACACGGGTGACCGACGAGGCCGCCGTGTTCCGCTCGCACATCGACGGCCGGACCGTGACCCTGTCGCCCGAGCGGGCGATCGCCATCCAGCAATCGCTGGCCAGCGACGTGGCCATGCCGCTGGATCACGTGGTGGCGCTGCCGGCCACGGACCAGCAGTTGCGCGACGCGGTCGAGCGGACGCTGTTGTGGGCTGAGCGAAGCCGCCAGGCGGCCACCCGCGGGGACCAGGCGCTGTTTGGCATCGTGCAAGGCGGCCTGGACGAGCGGCTGCGGGTCGAGTGCGCCGAGCGGCTGCGGGCGCTCGACTTCGATGGTTATGCCGTGGGCGGCTTGTCGGTCGGCGAGTCGCCGGCCGAGATGTTCCGGGTCCTCGAGTTCACGGTGCCGGCCCTGCCCGAACACCGTCCGCGGTACTTGATGGGCGTCGGCCGGCCCCAGGACCTGCTGTCGGCGATCGAGCGAGGGATCGACCTGTTCGACTGCGTGATGCCGACCCGCAACGGCCGCAACGCGCTGGCCTTTACCGACCAGGGACCGATGCGGTTGCGAAACCGGAAATACGAGCGCGACGAGCGGCCGTTGGAGCCCGCTTGCCCGTGTGCGGCCTGCCGGCACAGCCGGGGCTATCTGCGGCACCTGTTCATGGCCAGGGAGATGCTGGGGGCCATGCTGTTGTCGATCCACAACCTTACTTACTACCAGCGGCTGCTGGCCGAAGCGCGGCAGGCCATCGCCGCGGACCGCTTTGTGGCGTTTCGCGAGAGCAAGCTGAAGACCTGGGAGGTGAAGGCCTAGGAAGGCAGAAGGACGAAGGCAGAAGGGTGAAGGCAGAAGGATGAAGGATGAAGGATGAAGGAAGGATGAAGAGCAGCCTGACCGTGAAACCAGCGGGGGCGGTGCCGGTTTGGCCAGAACTCTGGCGCGTTCTGCTACACTCCGCGTTTCGGCTCCTATTCTGCCTTCTGCCTGCGTCCTTGCCCTTGTCGGTTGCGGCGCTTCGCCTTATGATACTTGACTACACTTCGCCCGGTATATGCGGGCAGGATGTTGCGCGTTGGGCCGTTCCTATCGGGTTCCCCCGCGACGCGGCGGCCCAGACACGTAAAAGCGGGGCTTCCAGAACTCAGGGGGGTCGTGGGTGATATCGGACGTGTTTCTCGCGTGGTCCTTGCTGGCCCAGAATGGCGGGCCGCCGCCGGTGAGCGGCCTGCAGTCGGCCATGCCGCTGTTCACGATCGTGGCGATTTTCGTGCTTTACATCGTGGTCATTCACCGGCCGGCGATGCGGCGCGAACAGCAGGCCCGGCAAGCCATGCTGGCGGGTCTGAAGAAGAACGATCGCGTGATCACCAACAGCGGGATCTACGGGGTGGTGACCAGCGTTCAGGCCGACGCGGATGAAGTGACCATACGCGTGGACGAGGCCTCGAATGCCAAGCTGCGGCTGACCCTCTCGGCGATTGCCCGCGTGCTGGGCGACGAAACGGGGGCCGAGGCAAAGAAAGAGTCAAAATAAACAGGATGAACAGGCGGTTCGAAAGAATTCAAAGCCGGTGGGCCCGCCAGCTCATCGTCCTGGAGACAAGATGATGGCAAAGCAATCGACGGCCCGACTGCGGCCGAGCTGGCGGGCACTCGTGCTGGCACTGGTCTGCCTGTCGGCCGGCGCGCTGCTGGCAACCGGGCCGGATATTTCCCTGGCCCAGCAAACGCCGCCCGCGGGCCTGGCCGAAGAGCAGCCGGTCAGCGGCGAGCTGCCGGGGCAGACGGCGCCGGACGGCGAAGCGGCCCAGCCGCCGGGCGAACCCGCGGCCGATCCAGACCGCCGGGTGGCGCGTCCCGGCGAGACGGGCCTGTCTCCCTTGGCGCGGATCGGCATTGTGGCCGCCGTGTTCCTGATCCCCCTGCTGCTGGGCCATTACCTGGCCGGCGTGCTGCGGATGCCGGACTACGAATGGCGGATCAGCGTGGCGTTGTTCGCCATCGTGGCCGGGCTGACGATCACGGTGTTGGGGTGGCCGCCCAAGCTGGGACTCGACCTGCGCGGTGGTGCGATCCTGATTTACCAGGTCGAGGACGCCGACTTCAACATGGAGCAGTTGGTCACGGAGGTGACTCAGCGCGTCAATCCGGGCGGCATCCGCGAGGTGGCGGTGCGCCCTTACGGCGAGAGGGAGATCCAGATCTCGATTCCCGAGGCGGACGAGAACGAGCTGCAGCGGATCGAGTACATCCTGAGCACGACCGGCCAACTGGAGTTCCGCATCCTGGCCACCCGCGATGACGACGAGGACATCGTCTCCCTGGCCACCGGGGAGCAGTTTGACAACGTGACCGAGGTCACCGACGAGGCGGAGGACGGCACGCAGGAAGTCGTCGCCAAGTGGGTGCCGGTGGCCAAGGAGGAGGCGGCCAGGTACGCGGCGAGCGATTACTATGCCACGCGCCTGAATAAACGGGGCGAGCTGGAAGTGCTGGTGCTGATGGATCCGTTCAACGTCACCGGCGAATACCTGACCAAAGCCTCGCCGGGGGTGGACCGCAACAACAGGCCGGCCGTCAATTTCTCCTTTGACTCGGCCGGGGCCCGCAGGTTCGGCAATTTGACGGGCCGCAACCTGCCCGATCCCGCCCAGCCCAACAAGACCCGCGCGCTGGGGATCGTTCTCGATCGGTACCTGCGTTCGGCCCCGGCTATCCGCGAGCGGATCAACCGCGATGGGGAGATCACGGGTGAATTCACGGAGCAGGAGGTCAAGGACCTGGCCGCCGTGCTCACCGCCGGGGCCCTGCCCGCCACGCTGGTGAAGGAGCCGACCAGCCGGCTGCTGACCGGACCCACGCTGGGCCGCGACATGATCGACAAGGGCGTCCGCGCCATGACGGTTTCGACGATCATCGTGGTGCTGTTCATGATCGTCTACTACCGATTCGCCGGCTGCGTGGCCAACCTGGCACTGTTGCTGAACGTGATGTTGATCGTGGCCTTCATGATCCTCTTCAACGCCGCCTTCACGCTGGCCGGACTGGCGGGCCTGGCCTTGACGGTGGGCATGGCCGTGGATGCCAACGTGTTGATCTACGAGCGGATGCGCGAGGAGTTGAAACGCGGGGCCACGATGCGGATGGCAATCCGCAACGGATTCGACCGGGCGACGACCACCATCATCGACGCCAACGTCACCACCTTGATCTCGGCCATCGTGCTGTACGCCATCGGCACCGACCAGGTCAAGGGCTTCGCCGTGACGTTGATCCTCGGCATCATGATGAACCTCTTCACGGCCATTACGTGCTCGCGGTTGGTCTTCGACGTCTCGGAGAAGATGCGTTGGATCACCCAACTCAAAATGTTGAGGATCCTCGAGAACCCGAACTTCGATTTTGTGGGCAAGTGCAAGCCGGCCATCGCCCTGTCGATCGTGGTGATCGGCATCGGGCTGGCCGCCGTGGTGGCCCGCGGCAAAGGCCTGTTGGACATCGACTTCACGGGCGGCGTCTCGGTGGAAGCGCTCTTCGAGGAACCGCAATCGATCGCCTACGTGCGCGAGCGGGTGCAGGACTTGCCGGACGTCACGGTGCAGGATGTAAAGATTTCCGACGAGCCGGCCGGCAAGCGGTTTCTGATCGTCACTTCCGAGCCGAAAATCGACGAGGTCAAGGCAAAGCTGAAGTCGATCTTCGATGAGCCGAATCACCACCTGGCCTTCAATCACCTCGAGTGGAGCTTGGAACCGATTCCGCCGCCCGGCCAGGAAGCGCCAGCCCGCGGCGCCGGCCAGGAACAGCCGCCCGCCGGCCGGCCTCGGCCCGCGGAGGACCGGCAAGGGGCCGGCGATCCCGCCGACCAGCGGCCTAGCGCCGACGAAGGTGCGCTGCGGGCCCGCGCCGACGAGGGCCTGTTGGCCATGGCCGACGGCGCGCCGTGGACATCGGCGCCCACGACCTTGGCGCAGAACACGACCTTGGCGCAGGACACCGGCGCCGCGGCCGATCCCCAGCCGCCCAGCGCCGGTTCCGCCGCCCAGAGCGATGAGGCGGATAGGGAATCCGAGCAGGCCGAGAAGCCCCAATCCGAGGCCGCGGACGCCGGCCGTGCGACGAGCGGCGGGGCGGTTGCTCCCGCGGAAGCGACGCGCGCCACCCTGAAGTTCACGGAAAAAATCGACCACGACACGCTGGCCCGCGAGCTGCAAGCGGTGCTGGCGACCAAGGGGCGCGACGAGGTGCCCTTCGGCCTGGACAACCCCGAATACGAAGAGGGCATTACGCGCGGCTTTGCCCAGTGGACGCTCGAAGTCGATCTCGGGCCGGACGAGACCCGCCAGGTGCTCGGCCAGCTCGAAGAAAAGTTCGCCAGCGAACCGGTCTTCCCCTCGTCCAACAAGATCGGGGCCAGCGTGGCCGCCAACACGCAGTGGCAAGCCAGCTACGCCCTGCTGGCGAGCCTGTTTTTGATCATCGTCTACGTCTGGATCCGCTTCCAGCAGGTGAGCTTCGGTTTTGCCGCCGTGCTGGCCGTGGTTCACGACGTGCTGGTCGCTCTGGGAGCCCTGGCCCTGAGCCTCTGGCTGGCCAACTACCTGGGGTTCGTGTTGATCGAGCCGTTCAAGATCAACCTGACGATCATCGCGGCCTTCCTGACGATTATCGGCTACTCGCTGAACGACACGATCGTGATCTTCGACCGCATCCGCGAACTGCGGGGCAAGAGCACGGAGTTGGGGCCCGAGCTGGTCAACTTGTGCATCAACCAGACGTTGAGCCGCACGATCCTGACCTCGTTGACCGTGTTCATCGTGGTGGTGATTCTCTATGTCTTTGGCGGCCAGGGGCTGCACGGCTTTGCCTTTACGCTGGTCGTCGGCACGATTTCCGGGACCTACAGCACCGTCTACATTGCCACGCCGGTGTTGATCTGGATGAACCGCGGATGGCGCCGCGGCACGACCGCGCCAGGCGCCAGCCAGGACCGGCGAGCGCCGGCGCCGGCAGCCCCCTCGCCCGGAGGCTTCACCAGCCGCATGATGGCGCTGCCGGGACGTTTCGTTCGCAAGTTGCTCTGGTCCTAGTGCTGCTTAGCGCTAGTGCTAGTAGGACGGGCTTCCTTGCCCGTCTAGATCTAGACGGCCTGGGAAGGCCGTCCTACGTATTCGTCCATCCATGGTGACAGAGCAGGCGGTGACTGGCCGGCACGGCCGGCGCAATCGCCACACTCCTTGCCGCGCGCGAAGCCGTGCGCGTTCTAACGGTGCGGCCGGCGGGAATGCCGCCGCTGGACTCGACGCCACCGGATCCCGATACAAGAAGACGGTGTATTGCCCAGCCGGCGCGGAACTTGAGTGCCACTGCTTGGAGGTTCCGCCGTGTCGGAACCGAGAAGCAGCACGAGCCGCGCCAGTGGAAAGCCAATGGGAGAGGATCGGTGCCGAGAGGTCGAGCCAAGATAGCCCTGGTATCCGCCGTGCTTCTGGCCGGACTGGTGGGGGCCACGCTGTTTCGCCGGCGGCCCGGCACGGACGTCGAGCCGGTGGCACCGGCGGCCGCCGGCCCGCAAGATTCAACGGCCGAGCGTCCGCCCCAGGCCGGCGCCGCGCCTCGCGCGTTGGGTCGAATCGATCTGAACGAGCAGGCCGGCGAAATCGCTCCCGACGACGCCTCGCGGCACCACCCGGCCGCCGCATTGGACCCAGCTTGGACGCCCGACGATGAGCCGGCTGAAGCATCCGAGGGAACAGGCCGAAGGCCCCCCTTTGAAACTTCGTCCTGGCACGGAGCGGGAGGCGAGCGGCCGAGTGCAAGGGCAGGCGAGTCGCTTGGCGGCACGGGCAGCTCGTTCAGGCACACGATCCGCGATGGCGACACGCTGTCGTCGATCGCCGGGCGGTACCTGGGATCGAGCGAGCGTTTCCTGGAGATATTCGAGGCCAACCGGCATCGGCTCGCCAGTCCCGATTTGTTGCCGATCGGGGTCCAGCTCGATATCCCGCCGACCGGCGCTGGGGCGGCGGCCCGGCCGGAGCCGCCCAGTGAACCGGCCTCTCAGCGGCACACCGCGACGGCGGGCGACATGGTGGCGATACCCCCCGGCTCGCTCGCGCGGGGCGAGGCGGCGGGCAATTCGCCACGGACCTACCTGGTCAGGGCCGACGATACGCTGGCCGAGATTGCACGCCGGTTTTACGGCGACGGCCGCCGCTACCGCGAGCTGTTCGAAGCCAACCGCGATCGGCTGGCCAGCCCCGACGATCTGCGGGAAGGAACGCTGCTGGTGATTCCCTGAGGTCAGAGGTCAGAGGTCCCCCCGCTCCGGATCGTTGCACTTCCTTCCTACAGCGGTCGCCTGCGCTCTTTCCAGGGGATGTTCTGGTTGATGACGCGCATCTGGATGAAGGCGGCAATCCGCTCCTGGAGCTCGAGGCTCGGCTCGCCCAGCAGGCTCGTGCCTTGCAGTTGGGTCTCCCTTTCGTCGATGAACAGCGTCATTTGCTCCGGGTCGTCGGGTTTTTCGCGGTCGCGTTCGAGTGCCTTATAGAGCTGCCGGCTTTCCTTCAGAAACTTGGGATCGCCGGACCCCATCACGATATAGACCGACACCATTTTGCGGACCGCCGGATGCGCCGTGGCCGTGGTCATCCGAAGTCCTTTGTCCGACTGGACAGGCGAAATCAGCACGACGGCTTTGACATCCTGACCCTGTTTGCCGGTGGCCAGCACCGGCCAGCTCCAGTCGATCGCGGTCCAATTCATCGCGATCAGCGCGCCCACCTCGGCGCCGACGACGACCAGCTTGTCGATGTTGAGTTTCTGGTCTCTGTGTTGATCGAGCAGAAACGACTTGACTCTCTCCACATCCAATTGGACCATGTACGCATACTGCCGGACGGGCATGGTATCTGCGCTCAGCTTCTTGGTCGTCCCCTGCACGATCGTGCTCTCGCCGTGCCCCCGCAGGTCCGGAACGATCACCGCGTGCCCTTGCTCCTGCATGTGCCTGGCCAGTCCGTGGAAATCGGCGCGGTTTCCCATGCTGCCGTGAAGCATGATAATCGGCACGCTGTCCTTACCCTTGGTGCCGGGATAGTAGGTGGCCACCAGGCGGACGCCGTCCTTGGTGTCGAAGCTCACGACCTCTTCTGGCGGCAACTCGAGCGGCCGTTGCCGTACCGGCGCTGCCGGGTCCTGAGCCCAGGCTGCCTGGCTGAAGATGCTCAACGCGAGCAGCAGGGCCGCCAGCAGGCGGGCGGCCACGACGGTGCTTCGCCGTGGCGACATCGACCAGGGGGCGTTGAACATGGCTTTTCTAAAAACCTTTCCAGATTGCGGTGTACCGCCGAGGTGAGTTCCGGTGGATTGCCTGCGTCCATCTGCAACCCCCTTCTGTCATGGTAGATGCGACGACGGCGAGCGTCAACTTTTTTATTCGCGGCCGCTTTGCGCGGGCCCCCATGGCCCTGGCAGCGCGGCTGGCTTTCCCGGCCGAAGCGGCCGGGTATCGTCGAAGAACTTTCGGTTTTGGCCGCCGAAGCTTGCAACCGCGGTGCCGATTCCGCAGAATAAACATGCGGGACTCTACGAAGCAGGCACCAGGAGTTGGACCGGTGAAGGCGATCGACGCGCTGCGCCGCTGGTGGCAGGGGTGGGCCGGCGAAGACGAAACTCCCCTGGATGGCGATACGCCGGCCTGGCTCCTGAGCCTGGCATTTCACCTGGTGCTGCTGGTGGCCTTGGCGTTTGCCTGGCACCAGCGGACCGAGGCCGAAGTCGACCTCACCATCACGACGCTCAACACCCAAGAGCCCGAGGCGACGCCCGAGGAGTTCGAGTACTCCAACGATCCTCAAGTCGAGATCGGATCGAACAGCCTGGCCGGCAGCCGGGCGGCCCTGGCCATGGCGCCGACCTTGAACGAGGTGTCGCAGCTCCGGCGGGAAAACGAGCCCACCGAGCTGGCCAGCGTCGTTGAGCCGCTCTTGCTCGATCTATCGACGGCCCCGACGATCAACGAACGAATGCTGGTCAAGGGGGCGGCCGGCATCGGGGCCACGGGCGCCATGGGGGCCGTGGACCGGATCACCCAGGAAATCGCCACGTCGCTGGAGCAGCGGCGGACGCTGGTGGTGTGGATTCTCGATCAATCGCTGAGCATGGAGCCGCAGCGCAAGGCGATCGCCGCGCGGCTGGACCGGATTTACCAGGAACTGGGAGTGGTCGGCGCCACGGCGGCAGCCGACGGCGAGGCTCCGCTGTTGAGCGCCGTGGTGGCTTTCGGCGAGCAGGTGACCTTCCGCACTCCCAAGCCGACTGCCGACATGGCCGAAGTCACCAAGGCGGTCGAGCGAATCGAGAACGACCCGAGCGGCACGGAGATGGTCTTCAGCGCGGTTGCCATGGCGGCCAAGAAATACCAGAGTTACGCCGCCCAGAGTCCCCGCCGCAACGTGATGATCGTGGTTTTCAGCGACGAGGTGGGTGACGACGAGCAGCAGTTGGACGTCGCCCTGGCCGTGTGCCGCCGGCACGCCATGCCGGTGTACTGCGTGGGAATTCCGGCGCCGTTTGGCCGCCGTGAAGTGGAAGTGCGGTACGTCGACCCCGACCCCAACTACGATCAATCGCCCCAATGGCTGCCGGTCCGCCAGGGGCCCGAGTCGCTCCTGCCCGAGGGGGTGCAGTTGGGCTTTGCCGGCGCGCGGAACCAGGACCTCGACCGGATTGCCTCCGGCTTCGGGCCCTTTGCGCTGACCCGGCTCTGTTATGAGACGGGGGGCATCTATTTCATGGTGCGCCCCAATCGCGACGGCGGCGAAACGCCGGTCATGATCCCGCGCTACGACCATTTCTTCGATCCTTCGATCATGCGCCGCTACCAGCCGGAGTATTTTTCGGTCGAGGAATACAAGAAGCGGCTCCAGCGCAACCGGGCTCGGGCCGCGCTGGTCGAGGCCGCCACGATGTCGCTGGTCAACCCGATGGAAAACCCGCGGCTCGATTTTCCCAGGACCGATGAGGCGGCGTTGAAACGCAGCCTCGACGACGCGCAGCGCCTGGCGGCCAAGATCGGTCCCAAGCTCGACGCCTTGTACCTGGTGCTCAAGCAGGGGGAGGCGGACCGATCGAAACTGGCCGAGCCGCGGTGGCGGGCCGGCTACGACCTGGCCATGGGGCGGGTGCTGGCCGTCAAGGCCCGCACCGAGAGCTACAACGCCATGCTGGCCAAGGCCAAGAACGGGTTGAAGTTCGAGAAGCCCGGCAGCGATACCCACGTGCTCGTGCCGGCCGACGAGATCAGCGTCGGCAGCGCCCTGGAAAAACTGGCCAAGCAGGGGCGCGAATATCTCGAGCGCGTCCGGGTGGAGCACGCCGGCACGCCCTGGGCCCTGCTGGCCGACCGCGAGCTCAAGGAGCCCATCGGCTGGAAATGGTCGGAACGGGTTTCCAACCCTCCACGGCAGCGGATGGCGGCCAGCGGCAATGGCAACCCCGCGCCACCGGCCGATCAACTCCGACGGCTGGAAAAGCCCAAGCCGCGCCGGCCCAACGTGCGGCTGTAGAATGCTTCTAATCTCCCCGTCGCCACGCCGCTTGGCGCGCGCCGGCCGGCCTGCTGTCTGACGCCGCGGCGACCAGTCCAGCAGCTCGTGACGCGCCAAGCCCCTTTCTTAACGGCGACGCGATCTCACCGTAATCCGCCGCCGCACACGGCTTAAGAACGCCGTTTGCCACTCGTCGGAATGGGAACGTCGCCGGCACGTCGTTTGCGTTCCTTGAAACGAGCGGAAACTTAATGCAGATCAACATCTCGAATGGGAGATTGACCATGGCTCACAGGAAAGAAAATATGTCTTCGCAGCCCGAACGCGAGCGCGAGGCTGAGCGGAATCCCGATCCGATCACGGGCGCGCCGGGCTCGCATCCCGTCGGAGTTGGAATCGGGGCGACGGGTGGGGGCGTGACGGGCGCCGCCATCGGCGCGGCCGGCGGACCCGTGGGAGTGGCCGTCGGAGCGGCGGTGGGCGCGATTGCCGGCGGCCTGGCCGGCAAGGCCGTGGCCGAATCAATCGATCCCACGGCGGAAGAGGCCTACTGGCGCGAGAACTACCGCAACCGTCCCTACGTCGAGAAGGATGTCGAGTACGAAGTCTACGGACCGGCATATCGCTATGGTTGGGAGTCGCGGGCCCGCTACGCCGACCGGCAGTTTGGCGAGGTGGAGCCCGAGCTGGAGCGGGGCTGGAAAACAGCGAGCAGTGATACGCCCCTGACGTGGGACAAGGCCAAACATGCCTCCCGCGACGCCTGGGAGCGACTCGACCGGCCCAAGCCCGCCGGCAAAGAGAGGCGGTAGGCAGCGGGCACGCCGTTTCAGCAAGGGCACTTCGAGGCCCCCGGCCCCGCAAGGCCGGCGGGCCTCGCTTGTTGCACCCGCAGCGCGTACAGTACGGATTGACTGATTGCGCCGCAGCGAGCAGTGCGCCCTCATCGCTGGCTGTTCGGCGGTCGTGCTGGCTCTGGTGGTGGCCTGCGCGTTCCGATGACGCGGGGCTGGAAAAAAGGGGATAAGTCCAATTACGTGTACCGTTAATTGGACTTATCCCCTTTTTGTTTGCAGTTTAATTGGACTTATCCCCTTTTTTTACGCCAAATCAAGCAAGACCAACAGGATCCTCCAAAACCAAAACTCCAAACGCATCTAGCTTTGCGAATGCTTGGCGGCGCGGTAGGATAAGGCCGCTAGCTTGACGGGGCCGTCCCTGAGACGCGAAGGGTTACCGCCATGCTCCACCGGCGCGATGCGATGCTGCGGCTGGGACAGTTGGGCGCCGGCGCGCTCACGCTGCCGGGACTCTTGGCGCGGCAGGGCCGGGCCGATGCGGGCCAAGGTGCGGCCAAGGCCCGCTCGTGCATCCTCTTGTACTTGTGGGGCGGGCCGCCACAGCAGGATATGTGGGACCTCAAGCCCGAGGCGCCCGACGGCATCCGCAGCGAATTCCAGCCAATCGACACCGCCGTGCCGGGCATCCAGATCTGCGATCAGATGCCGCAGATCGCCCGGCACACCGACAAGATGGCCATCGTCCGCTCGCTGACCCATCCCAGCAATATCCACGAAGTCTCGGTCTATCACACGCTGACCGGCAAGGTGAACCCGACGCTGGCCGTTCCGCGCAATCAGCGGACTCGCCAGGACTTCCCGAACCCCGCCGCCGTGCTCTCGCAACTGAGCCCCGTGGGCGGGCTGCCGGCCAGCGTCACGATCCCGCGGCCTATCGGGCACGACGGCGTGACCTACGCGGGCACCTACGCCGGCTTTCTCGGCTCGCGGCACGACCCGATGGAGCTGAGGGCGGCGGCCGAAGTGAACCTGCCGGCCACGCACAGCCTCGACCTGCCCGAAGGCCTCGACACGACCCGGCTGATCTCGCGGCTGGGCCTGTTGCGATTGATCGAGTCGCAGCAGCGCATCCTGGAAGGCGAAGGAGCCAGCCACGGTCCCGCCGTTTTCCGCGAACAGGCCTTCCGCATGCTCAGCTCGCCCGAGGCTAAGGGCGCCTTCGACCTGGATCGCGAGCCTGACAGGCTCCGCGACCGGTATGGCCGCAACGAGTACGGCGAGAGCTTTTTGCTGGCCCGCCGGCTGGTGGAAGCGGGCGTGCGGCTGGTGACCGTGATCTGGCTGCACATCGCCCCCGACGGCAACGTGCTCAACGTGTGGGACAACCACGGCGGCACGCCCTCGCTCGGCTCGATCACCGGCTACCAGATGCTCAAGGAAAAATACTGCCTGCCGCCGCTCGACCAGGCCTACTCGGCGTTGCTGGAAGACCTGTCGCTGCGCGGTTTGCTCGACGAGACGCTGGTGATGATGCTGGGCGAGTTCGGCCGCACGCCCAAGATCAACGCCACGGCCGGGCGCGACCATTGGGGACCGTGCCAGTCGATCGTGCTGGCCGGCGGAGGCGTGCGCGGCGGGCAGGTGTACGGAGCCAGCGACAAGCAGGCGGCCTACCCCGCTGGGCATCCCGTCTCGCCCGAGGACGTGATCGCCACCATGTACCACGCCCTGGGCGTCTCGCCGGCGACGACGATTCTCGACCGCGAGAACCGCCCGCACCGCATCTGCGAGGGGCGGCCCATTACCGCCATCTTCTAACTTTGCGGGGAGACGCGCCATGTGGGTGCGGCAGTGCAAGCTGGACGCCGGGGCCGTGACGCCGCCGATTCCCGCGCGGATCGCGTCGAACGAGGAATTTATTCCTCCGCCCCAGTCGCGCCAGCAGCGCGAGTACGAGGCGCGGCTGGCGCACATCGCCGAGCGGGCCGCGCGGCGCCAGGGATTGAGCCGCCGGCAATTTCTCGAGAGCGGCAGCGGCATGGCGGCGGCCCTGCTGGCTTTGAACCAGGTCTTCGGCAACTGTTACGCGGTCGATGCCGACGAAGTCGACGACCAGCAGGCCTTCGAGGAAAAGTGGCCCAAGGACCAGTTCATCTTCGACGTTCAGACGCACCACGTCGACGTCGACCGGCAATGGTACGAGGACACGCCGCAAGGCAAGGCCGCCACTTCGTTCTTCGCCCGCTTGCGGCCCGCCGGCACGCTGCGCGAAAGCCTGGAGCAGCTCAACCGGGCCCATTACGTCAAGGAGGTGTTTGGCGACAGCGACACGCTGATGGCCGTGATCAGCGGCGTGCCCAGCCGCGAGTGGGACAAGAACCCGCTGCCGCCCGACCAGATGGTGGCCACGCGCCAGTTCGTCAACGACCTGGCCGGCAGCCAGCGGGTGCTGTCGCACGGCCTGTTGCGTCCCAACCTCGGCGCGAAGGAGCTCGACGAGATGGAGCGGCAGGTCAAGGACCTGAAGATCGACGCCTGGAAGATGTACACCGGCGCCGAGCTGGGCGAGCAGGCCTGGCGGATGGACGACGAGAAGGTGGCCTATCCGTTTTGGGAAAAGACGAGCCGGCTGGGCGTGAAGAACCTGTGCGTCCACAAGGGGCTGCCGCTGGGTGCCTTCAACGAGCAGGCCTGTACGCCGGGCGACCTGGAGCGGGCCGCCAAGGACTGGCCGGAGCTGAACTTTATCGTGTATCACTCGGCGTTTCGCGGCTTCGGCTGGCTGGCGCGCGGCAGCGGGCCGCGCGTGGCGGACCGGCCCGATGCCGGCGCGCAGGAAATCGCCTGGACCAGCGACGTATTCAGGATCCTCCAGCGCAATCCCGGCATTAAGAACATCTATTTCGAGCTGGGCGCCACCTTCAACATGACCTCGATGTACGCGCCCGAGGTTTGCATGCACATGCTGGGCCAGATGCTGCAGACGGCCGGGCCGGAGCGGATCCTGTGGGGCACCGACTCGATCTGGAACGGCAGCCCGCAGAGCCAGATCGAGCGGCTGCGGCGGCTCGCGATCAAGGACGAGCTGGTCGAGCGGTACGGTTACCCGCAGTTGACGGCCGAGGTGAAGGACAAGATCTTGGGGTTGAACGCCGCGAAGCTGTTCGGCCTCGACCCCGCCGAGCGGCGGCAAGCGATCCGGGCCGACAAGCTCAGCCAGTTGCGCGAACAATACCGCCGCCAGCCCGCGCCGTCCAACACGCAGTATGGCTGGGTGTGGGTCGAGGACGGCAGGGATCCGACGACGCCGGTGGGTGGCTGAACGGGCATGGCCGACCTGGTTGTCACCGACGTGGGCAAGGAGTTCCCGACTCGCGGCGAGCCGCTGGTGGTGTTGCGCGGCTGCTCGCTCGAGCTGTCCAAGGGGCAGAACCTGGCCGTTCTGGGTCCCAGCGGCTCGGGCAAGAGCACGCTGTTGCACATCATCGGCACGCTCGACCGCCCGACGTCGGGGACTGTGACGTTGGGCGGCCAGGATCCATTTGCACTGGACGAGCCGCGGCTGGCGGCGTTCCGCAACGAGCAAATCGGCTTTGTGTTCCAGGACCATCACTTGCTGCCGCAATGTTCGGTGCTGGAAAACGTGTTGATTCCGACGATCGCCACGGGCGGCGCCAGCGGCGAGGCGATCCAGCGTGGACGGCAACTGGTCGACCGCGTGGGACTGAGCGGCCGCCTCGACCATCGTCCCGCCGAGCTATCCGGCGGCGAGCGCCAGCGGGTGGCCTTGGCCCGCGCGCTGGTGCGGCGCCCCGCGCTGGTTCTGGCCGACGAGCCGACGGGCAATCTCGACCGCACCACGGCGGCCGCCATCGGCCGCATGCTGCTGGATCTGCAGCGCCTGGAGGGGACGATGCTCATCGTCGTCACGCACAGTCTCGATCTCGCCGGGCATTTCGACCGCCGCGTCGAGCTCGACGAAGGCAGGCTGAAGGGTACGGAGTGACCCGTCTGGGTGATCCCGGATTCCTATTCCTCTTCTTTGCTCGCTTCTCGTTGGGTTTCCGCCGTCTCCCTCTCCCCTGGCAAATGGCCGGGGGCCGCGGGCTTGGGGGCGAAGACCAGCACGGTGACGGCGCCGGCCACCACGGTGATCAGGCCGGCATAAAACATGGGGCTGACCCGCTCCAATTCGCCAGCCGTCAGGATCGTCACCAACGTGTTGACGACCGGCGCGCCGCCGAAGACCAAGGGCATGACGTACACCGGCTTGCCGCCGAAGTTGAAGGCCATGATGATGCCCAACGCGCCCAGCGCTCCGGCCGCCCCACCCGCCAGGCTCCACAAAGTGCCGCCGATGCTAAAGCCCCCATGCTCCCCCGCCGTGGCCAGGATCAGGATGGGCACTACCACCGCGATCACGAAATACGAAATACCCACGCAGATGAAGGGCCGCAGACGGCTGCCCGCCATCGCCATCTGACCCTTGTGCAGCACCGGTCCGTAAATGCCCCACGACAAGGCGGTCAGTGCCACGAACAGCGTGATCATGGTCATATCGGCCAGCGAGAGCCGCGCCGAGGCGGACCGAAGCTCATCGGCTTCATTTCCTGGCGTCTCGGTTGCCTCCTCTTCGACTGTCCGGCTCGCCTCGGCCACGGCCGCCGGCCTGGCTGTCGCCGGCTTAAACACCAGCACCGCCACGGCCCCCGCGATCACCAGGATCAAGCCCGCGAAGAACACGGGCCCAGCCCGCTGATACGTTTTGGACATATACATCGTCAGGAACGTGTTGACCACCGGCGCGGCCCCGAACACGAGCGGCATCACGTACAGCGGGCTGCCGTGGTGGGTAAAAGCAAGGATGATGCCCAGGGCGCCGATCGCCCCGGCGGCTCCAGCGGCCAGGCTCCAGATCGTTCCCTCGGCGGTCCAACGTCCCCGCTCGCCCTTCAATGTCAAGAGGATGCCGGGCACCAGGATGGCGATCAGAAAGTAAGCGATCCCCACGCAAACGAAGGGCCGCAGGTGACTGCCGCCCATATCGGCCTGCCCTGCGCGCAGCACCGGGCCGTAGACGCCCCAGCTCACGGCCGCCAGTGCGATGAATGCCAAGACCGAGAGGAAGCTTTTCATGCCGGTGGGGAGGAACAGGAGGGGGAAGCGGTGTCGAGAGTGGATAGAATACCGGATCGCCTCGGCGAATTCCAGCCGCGGGCGGCCTACAAGGACATCCATGGGGTGATGCGCGCGCAGCGCGAACTCACGCGGATCGTGAGGACATTGCGCCCCTTGCTCAGCTACAAGGGCGCTTGAGCTGTTGATCCAGGCCGACTAAACGAACCAGTCGTGATAGACCTGCACGTAGTCCGCGTAGTGCAGGACGGCTTCAAGCAGGCCGCCCGCGGTCAAGGAGGCTGCCAGCAACAACAGGTGCTTCGTGCTCATCCGATCTTTCGGCGATTCGATTCTGCGGCCGGCTTCGCTACGATGAGGTGGGTCCTTGGTGCAGGGCCGCCGTGGCCTCGATGCCCCGCACGTCGGCGTCGTTGTGCAGGCAATGCTCGACGATCAGGATCAGGGCCCGGGTGCTGAAGGGCTTGGAGACCAGGGCCCGCACGCCCAACTCCTCGCGCAGCCACTGCAGCTCGTGCCCCAGGTGCTTGGCCGTCACCATCACAATCGGCATCCTGGCCAGCAAAGGCTGCTGCCTGAGACGCTGGCAGACTTCCGAGCCGGACATGCCGGGCATCCATTCGTCGGTCACAAACACGTCGAACCGCTCGGTCTGCAGCATCCTCCAGGCCTCGATCCCATTACACGCGGTGCGGACCTCAAAGCCGGCCGATTCGAGGCCGAACTGGATCGTCGTCGCCGTGATGAAATCGTCTTCGGCCACCAGGATCCGTTTCACGGGACCGGTCATGACGGGAAACCTTGGATGGATCATTCGGGCACCAACACCGCGGCGGCCTCGATCGAAGTGCAGGTAGGGCGGGCGGGTAGCGGGTCCAGCGGTCTGCCCCTGCGCCGGGATTCAAGGTGGCCAGAGTTTCTATACCTCGCAAAAAGCAGTTCGGCAAACCGGTTCTCCGGAATAGATCGACAGGCGTTGATCCTTTGCCCTCGATCAGGTCTAATACGACCAACGACTTGGATCGTCGCGTGGGGTTCAGCGGCCAACAGGCGAGGACCACTTCGGCCGGCCGTTGCGGCTGAATTCCGGCGAAGTCATGGATTGCCTGTACACGGGGGCCGAAGCCTGACTTTGGCCTTTAGGAGCCGGCCCGGTACGATTGCTGATAGATGGCAAACACCGCCTGGTCGCTGCTCCGCGAGTTACAGAGCCAGTTCCGGCTGGCCGATCTCTTCGACATCCTGCTGGTCGCGCTGTTTCTGTACCTGGTCATTACCTGGTTCAGGACCTCGGCATCTCGCCGCATGGCCGTGGGCGTGCTGGTGGTGGGTGTCGTCTACGTGCTGGCCCGCGTGCTCGACATGTACCTGACCACGCAGTTGCTGCGGACCGGCTTGACGGTGGGCCTGGTCGCGATGGTGGTCATCTTCCAGGAAGACCTGCGGCGGGCATTCGAGTGGATCGCCAGTTGGAGTCGATTCCCCCAGCCGCCGGCCGCTGACGCAGCGTCCCGCTTCAGCGAGGTGCTGGCCGATGGCTTGACGCTGTTGGCATCGCTCAAGCGCGGCGGCCTGGTGGTCGTCGAGGGTCACGGCGCCGTGGACCGCCACATCTCGGCGGGCACGCCCCTGGACGGCCAGATCAGCGTGCCGCTCTTGTGTTCCATCTTCGACCCGCATTCGCCCGGCCACGACGGGGCCATCGTCGTCGAAGACAATAGGATCCGGCAGTTCGCAGTGCACCTCCCCCTTTCGACCAGTTCGCACGAGCTGAAAGGGCTGGGCACGCGGCACGCCGCGGCCCTGGGCCTCTCGGAACGCTGCGACGCGCTGGTGCTGGTGGTTTCCGAGGAGCGGGGCGAGATCAGCGCCGCCCAAGGGGGCAGATTGTCGCAGCTCAATTCGCCGGCCGAGTTGCGGCAGCGGCTCGCCGGCTTCCACGAAAGCCGCTTCCCGCGGCGCGTCGGTCAATCCTGGAAGCGCCGCCTCTGGCGCGATGGAGGGACCAAGGCCTTGGCCGTCACCTTGGCCGCTTTGGCATGGCTTTCGCTGGCCTTCCGCACGGAAACCGTGCAGCGGACATTCCTCGTGCCCATCGAATACCGCAACCTGCAAGCCGACTGGCAACTGGGCGAAACCCGGCCGCGCGACATCCGCGCAACGCTGTCCGGTTCCGAGCGGGCGTTCAACCTGATGGAACCGGGTGAGCTGCGGGCCTCCGTCGACCTGGCGGGCGTGCGGCAGGGAGAGCAGCAGATCGCATTGACCGCCGCCAATCTGAACAACCCGTCCGACCTGGAGGTGCTTCAGCTCGAACCCCGTTCGTTGTCGCTGGAGGCTTTTCCCGTCACGCGCATCCGGCTGGCGGTCGAGCCGCGGACCCGCGGCCAACTGCCGGTCCACCTCGAGCTGGATGGTATCTCCGTCGTTCCGAGCCAGGTCCGCGTCACGGTCTCCCGAGAGGACCGGGGCAAACTCCAGCAGATTCAGACTATGCCCGTCGACCTGGCCGAAATCACCCGCACCACTACCGTCAGCACGCTCTTGGACCTGCCGGAGGGCGTCGGCTACGTTTCGGCCGACGTCAGCGAAGTCAACGTCACCGTCCGCGTTCGCGAGAAACGATCGGCTCAACCATAAGACCGCTGCCATCGACTCCTCCGATCGGCGGGCACTCGGCCGGCCCCTGCCTGGACATCGACTATGAACAACTGGGCGGCCAAGACCTGGCAAATACTCAAGGAAACCTTCCAGGAATGGCGGGAGGACAAGGTGCCTCGCCTGGGGGCCGCCCTGGCGTACTATTCCATCTTCTCGTTGGCGCCGCTGTTGATCATCGCCGTCACGGCCGCGAGCTGGTTTTATCGCGAGGACGCCATCCGCGGGCAACTGGCCATTCAGCTCGAGGGGCTGCTGGGCCGGCAGGGGGCGACGACGGTCGAGCAAATGATCAACAACGTCAATACCACCGGCCAGGGACGGCTGGCCACGTGGCTGGGGATCGCGGCCTTGCTGTTCGGGGCCACCGGCGCCGTCGTCGCGTTGAAGGACGCCATGAACACGATCTGGGGCGTGATGCCGAGCCCGAAGCGCGGCTGGTGGGGAACCATTCGCGATCGGCTTCTGTCGCTGGCCATCGTGCTGGCGGTCGGTTTTTTGCTTTTGACCTCGCTGGTGCTGACGGCGGTGCTCAATGCTCTGAGCGCCCTGGCGGTCGATTGGATCCCCGCCTGGCTGCCGCAGGCCCGGCTGACCAACCTGTTTGTCTCCTTCGTGGTCATCACGCTCTTGTTCGCGACGATCTTCAAATGGCTGCCGGACGTGATCATCGGCTGGCGCGACGTGTGGGTCGGGGCCGTGATCACGGCGCTGCTGTTCATGGCCGGCAAGGAGCTGATCGGCATGTACCTGGGCCGGGCCGGCGCCGCGTCGGCTTACGGCGTGGCCGGGTCGCTGGTGATCGTGCTGTTGTGGACTTATTACTCGGCGCAGATTCTTTTCCTGGGGGCGGAGTTCACCCAAGTGTATGCCCGCAGGAAGGGCTCGCGGATCGTGCCCAGGCCAGGGGCGATGCGGATCACGGAGGCAATCCTGCAAAGCAAAACGGCCTCGCGCAAGCATGAGCGGCAGGCCGAGAAGGGACGACCAGGGGACCAGGGGACACGGGGACAAGGCGAATGATAACCGGGAATGCGAGGCGATTTTCGAGGACAAGGGCAGCCGCATTCGCCAAACAGGCTCGGTGGCCTGCTGCTTTTACACGGGCGGCTGCATCGGCTGATCGTCGAGGATCTCGTTCAGAAACATCTCGCCTAATGTTTCCATCGAGACCTCGGTGACAAACTCGCAGCCCATGAGCCAACGGCCCGCGTGCGAGGGAGTCTGCCAGCGCAGCTCGCCGGCCAACGTGAGCGCCATTCCCGCTTTTGAATGGGTCAGAAGCAGCATGAACTGCTCGCCGTCTTCCAGCGGGCTGCCGACCGCCAGCCGCGCTCCGTGACGCGAAAAATTGACCAGCTCCGCCGGCACGATGGGGGGCAACCGGCCGCTTCGTTCAATGCGCAGTTGGGCCTGGTGGCCCGCACGCGCCTCGTAGCGGGGCCGGCGAGCCCAACATTTCGCGTAGTCAAAGCCCATGGATCACTGCCAAAAGTTGCAGGTCGTGCATCGAATCGGTGGCCGGAACCGCTTAAGCGTAGCTCACTTCCGAACGTTGTCCCGCCCGGCACACCGCGGGCTGCCGGTTGTAGCGGCTAATCGGCCCTTGGCACCCTGCCTACAATTCAGCGGTAGACCAATCACCGGGAGAAACACATGCGCCCCCTCCACTCGCCCTATCGAAAACCATTGCACTGGATCCAGGACCCCGGCACCACGGGTCCGCTGAATCCCGGCGACTCACCCGGCAATACCCAGCCGGGCGGCCCTGCCGATTCCGAGCTGCTCGACGCCTATTCGCAGGCCGTGATTCGCGTCGTCGAGGAGGTCGGCCCGTCGGTCGTGCTGGTGAGCGGTCCGGGCGCACAGCGGCAAGGGGGTATCGGTTCCGGCGTCTTGATCTCCGCCGATGGATATGCCCTTACCAACAGCCACGTCGTCGCGGCCCGCCAGCGGCTTTCGGTCACGACCCATGAAGGCGACCGGCTCGACGCCCGGCTGGTCGGCGACGACCCGGCCACCGACCTGGCCGTGTTGCGCGTCTCGGCAGCCGACTTGCCGCTGGCTCGCCTGGGCGACTCGGCCGGCATTCGCGTGGGCCAACTGGTGATCGCCATGGGCAATCCCTATGGCTTCCAATCCACGGTTTCGACCGGCGTGGTCAGCGCCGTGGGCCGCTCGCTGCGCAGCCAGCAGGGCCGGCTGATCGAGAACGTCATCCAACACACGGCTCCCTTGAATCCGGGCAACTCCGGTGGTCCGCTGGTCGATTCGCACGGACGCGTGTTGGGAATCAACACGGCCATTATCGCCATGGCTCAAGGACTGGGCTTCGCGGTTGGAGCCGACACGGCCCGTTGGGTATTGGGCGAGGTGCTGGCTTACGGGCGTGTGCGGCGGGCTTCGCTGGGCGTTTCGGTAACGGTGCAGGTGGTCGGCCGCCAACTCGCCCGCCGCATGGATCTGCTCAACGACATGGCAATCGAGATCGTCTCGGTCGACCGCGGCGGGCCGGCCCAGGCCGCGGGCCTCCGCGAGGGCGACCTGGTGGTTGCCGTCAACGGTCGCATCGTGACCGCGGTCGAC
>JBBDYJ010000040.1:0-71489 GCA_040901675.1 Pirellulales bacterium
TTCCGGAGCGGAGCCTGGAGGCGATCCCCGCCTCGCACCCGATGTTCAGCAGCCAGTTGGGCGGCTTCGACTTGAAGACGGTCTCCCGCCGCGACCCGCAGCGCCGCGGCCCCGACGGCCCGTTGAAGGCGGCCGTGCGGCAGGTCGAGCCGGAGCTGGAAGGGATCAAGGTCGGCGAGCGCTACGCGGTGATCTTCTCTCGTTACGACATCAGTTGCGCCTTGGAGAAGCACGAGTCGATCGAGTGTCCCGGCTACACCCGCGAAGACGCCGCCCGGCTGGGATTGAACGTCGTGCTCTACTCATTGCACCAGTAAATCCTGAAAGTAGCAGAGACACTGCTTGAAGGATGCCGCTTTGCGGTCCGCCCAAGGCGGACGAAGCATTGTTTACGTCCACTCCGCGTGCCGTCGACGCCCCGCAGGGGCAATCCCAGATCAGCCCAGGGCAGAGCGCAGCGGCGTAAGCCGCGTAGCGCCGCCCTGGGAACGTCGCCCATCCAGACAAGGCCGCCCTGACAGGGCACAACAAGTGGTCGCCGTTGGTTCTGCGGCAGGCCGTTGTGCCGGCGGACGGTTTTAATTGGTGATTGGAGCGGGAACTATTCAATCGGCTCGGTCGTCTATTCCCTTGTCGGGCATCAAGCGTCCCAACCAAGGAGCAGACGATATGAGGCGGCTGGTAGCGATCCTATGTCTTGTGACGGCCGGACACTTCATTCCGGCCACTCCCGCCCAGGCGCGAATCAAGCTGATTACGCTGCCGGTGCGCCAACGGGTGGAAATCCAACTCGATAACCCCCATGCCACGCTGGTCGAAGAAGAGCGGATCGTGCCGCTGGTCAAGGGAATCAACCAGGTCGATTTCTCCTGGGCCAACACGCAAATCGATCCCAACACCATCGTCTTTCGCGTCCTGGGCCGCGGCGACCAGCAGCCTGCCGATGGCCAGCCGGACGACGAAAAGGAGCAAGCCGGGCCGTTCGAAGTGAACGTGCTGTCGGTGAGTTACCCGCCGAACGAGGCGGCCCTGGTCTGGCAGGTGTCGGCCGGCGATTCGGGCTCGGCCCGCGTGCGGATCAGCTACCTGCTGGGCAACCTGACCAAGAGCTTCAACTACCGGGCCGTGGCCGCCCAGGATGAGAGCACGCTGACGCTGTCGCAGTACATGCGGCTGCAGAACCTGGCCAACGAGTCGTTCGGCTCGACCGGCTTGTGGGCCGGGTTTGGCAAGAATTTTTTGAAGCCGATCGGGATCAACGAGACCAAGGAAATGCTGGCCGCCCGGCACCAGAACGTGCCGATCAAGAAGACCTATACCTGCAACCCGCAGGCGTATGGCTATCTCGACCAGCCGCAGAACAAGCTGCGGGTGCCCATGCACTACGTGCTCAAGAACAACAAGGCCAACCAGTTGGGCGAGGCCCCGCTGGAATACGGCAAGGTCCGCATCTTCCAGCAAGACAGCCGCGGCTCCACCGCCTTCATCGGCGAGGACTGGGGCAAGTTCACGCCGCTCGACGACGAGATGCAGCTCTACCTGGGAGTGGCCCAGGACATCGTCGTCAAGCGGACGATCGAGACGAACGAAGTCCACCGCGTGGCGGGCAACCTCAGCAATCGCGAGGTGGTGATCAAGTACGAGATCGAGAACTTCAAGGACAAGCCGGTCACGCTCGACGTGGTCGAGAGCCTGCACCACATCCGCAACGAGGTCCACGGCGACACGGGCCGCGACGTCGAGTGGCAACTGGGAGGCAAGACGACCTTCCAGGGAGGGGCGGACAAGGAAAAGAGCACCTACGACCAGGTCGTGTTTCATGCCGACCTGCCGGCCCGGGATGCATCGGGCAAAGCCGCCAAGATCGTGCACAAGCTTCATGTCACGATCAAGAACGAATGGTAGGCAGGAGATCGACCATGCGACACGCCTTGATTCTTGCGATCGTGCTTTCGACACCCGCTTGGTCCGCCCTGCCGCTGGCGGCTGAAAACGTCGATCTGTCGACGGTGCCGGCCAGGGACACCGTACAGTTGACGATCTACAACTCCGAAGACCTCACGCTGGTCCGCGAGACCCGGCAGGTGAGCTTCAAGAAGGGCCAAAACCCCTTGCAGTTCAGTTGGGCCAACACGCTCATCGACCCCACGTCGGTCGAGCTGCGCTTTGTCTCGCACGCCGACGAGCTCGACGTGCTCGACACCACCTTCCCGCACGACAAGCCGCAGATGCTCTACTGGAACGTCCAGAGCGAGCTGGACGGCGAGGCCACGGTCGAGATCACGTATTTCACCAGCGGCATCACCTGGTCGGCCGACTACCTGTGCATCGCCAACCGGGAAGAAACCGAGATGGGCTTTGAGGGTTTTGTGCGGGTCTACAACAACTCGGGCGAGGAGTACGAGAACGCCCAGGTCCGGCTGGTCGTCGGCACCATCAACCTCGTCGAAAAGATCGCCCAGTTGGCCCAGGTGCCTTTGAACGAAGTGGCCAAAATGGACGACGCCGACCGGCAGCAGTTTCGGCTCCGCGCGGCCAGGGCGCCGATGGCCGCCGGGAGTGCCGGTGGCGGAGAGGCCGCAAAAGAGATCATCAAGGAGGGGCTGAGCGAGTATTTTATTTATACGATCGAGGGGACCGAGACGATTTCCAACGGCTGGTCGAAGCGGATGCGGAGCTTCGAGGGGCAGACCGTGCCGTTTACGATCCAGTACCGCTACCGGCCCGCCGAATACGGCGACCAGCTCGTGCGGATGTACCTGTTGACCAACAACGAGGAGTCGAAGCTAGGAACAACGCCGCTGCCCGACGGGGTGGTCCGCGTGTTTCGCGACAATGGCCGCGACGGCTTGAGCTACCTGACGGCCCAGTCGATCAAGTACGTGCCGATCGGCGACAAGATCGAGCTGAACCTGGGGCCGGACCGCGAGGTGATCTTCGAGCTGGTCAAGCTGCGTGTCTGGCGCGACAACATCTGGGTCAAGCTGAATGGGCAGGATGTCTTCCGCCGCGTCGACAACGGCAACTTGGAAATCGACGAGCGCAGCAGCGTGGCCGGCTGGGAGGACCACGTGCTCTATTCGCAGCGGATCCGCAACTACACGGCGAAGCCGATCGACGTCGAGATCCGGCGCAGCTTCCCCGGCCACGTCATCTTCCGCTCGCGGCTCGAACCGGTGCTGTTCGACTACCAGACGGTGCAGTACAGCGCCAGGGTGCCGGCCGGCCAGACGGCGGACCTGATGCAGGAAGTGGTCCAGCGGCAGGGCCGCAACGCCAGGCAGAACAACGTCACGCTCGAAGAGGCCCGGGTCGATCAATGAAGACCGCGAAGTTCTGCAAGTCTTGGACGCGTATTCTCGTGGCTGCGCTGGCCCTGGGTGCGGTGCCGCTGGCGGCTGAAAACGTCGATCTTTCGACGGTGCCGGCCAGGGACACGGTGCAGTTGACGATCTACAACTCGGAAGACCTGACGCTGGTCCGCGAGACCCGGCAGGTGAGCTTCAAGAAGGGCCAAAACCCCTTGCAGTTCAGTTGGGCCAACACGCTCATCGACCCCACGTCGGTCGAGCTGCGCTTTGTCTCGCACGCCGACGAGCTCGACGTGCTCGACACCACCTTCCCGCACGACAAGCCGCAGATGCTCTACTGGAACGTCCAGAGCGAGCTGGACGGCGAGGCCACGGTCGAGATCACGTATTTCACCAGCGGCATCACCTGGTCGGCCGACTACCTGTGCATTGCCAACCGGGAAGAAACCGAGATGGGCTTTGAGGGTTTTGTGCGTGTCTACAACAACTCGGGCGAGGAGTACGAGAACGCGCAGGTCCGGCTGGTCGTCGGCACCATCAACCTCGTCGAAAAGATCGCCCAATTGGCGCAGATACCGCCCCAGGAAGTCCAGGCCTTGGCCGAAGACCGGTTCCGGCAGCTTCGTCGAGACAGTGCCCTGCACTTCTTCGGCCGTGAATCGCGCGACGAAGTGGCCGCGGACGCCAAGAAGGAAAAAGAGATCATCAAGGAGGGGCTGAGCGAGTATTTTATCTACACGATCGAGGGGACCGAGACGATCGCCAACGGCTGGTCGAAGCGGATGCGGAGCTTCGAGGGGCAGACCGTGCCGTTTACGATCCAGTACCGCTACCGGCCCGCCGAATACGGCGACCAGCTCGTGCGGATGTACCTGTTGACCAACAACGAGGAGTCGAAGCTAGGAACAACGCCGCTGCCCGACGGGGTGGTCCGCGTGTTTCGCGACAATGGCCGCGACGGCTTGAGCTACCTGACGGCCCAGTCGATCAAGTACGTGCCGATCGGCGACAAGATCGAGCTGAACCTGGGGCCGGACCGCGAGGTGATCTTCGAGCTGGTCAAGCTGCGTGTCTGGCGCGACAACATCTGGGTCAAGCTGAATGGGCAGGATGTCTTCCGCCGCGTCGACAACGGCAACTTGGAAATCGACGAGCGCAGCAGCGTGGCCGGCTGGGAGGACCACGTGCTCTATTCGCAGCGGATCCGCAACTACACGGCGAAGCCGATCGACGTCGAGATCCGGCGCAGCTTCCCCGGCCACGTCATCTTCCGCTCGCGGCTCGAACCGGTGCTGTTCGACTACCAGACGGTGCAGTACAGCGCCAGGGTGCCGGCCGGCCAGACGGCGGACCTGATGCAGGAAGTGGTCCAGCGGCAGGGCCGCAACGCCCGGCAGAACAACGTCACCCTGGACGAATCGCGCTGATCGACGGCTCGGTCGTCCCCGGGCGGCCACGCGTGCAGTGGCTTCGCTAAGCTTTTTGCCCCGCCCGACCAGCGTGGCGGACCGCAAGAACGTCAAGATGGCGCCCTTCGGCCACTTCCCGCTACGCCCGTCTTCCGCACGTGCCCGTCAGTCCGATTATGGCGGTCGCATCGCCCAGCATCTCGTGAGCGAGCCAGCGAGCAACCGGGGACGATCTGGACGAATGATAGCAATATGCTATCATTCCACGTATAGTCAATCTAGGAGGCAACCCATGGCGCAAATCTTGGTTCGCGGATTGGAAGATGAGATCGTCGATCGACTGAAAGACCGCGCGGCCTCGCGTGGCCGATCCCTCGAGAGCGAGGCTCGCTCAATTCTTGAGTCGGCCGCCGGCTTCACCGCGAAGCAAGCCCGCCGGATCGTCGACGACTGGCAACGGCGATTGGCAGGCCGCAAGTTTTCCGACAGTGTCGAACTGCTCCGCGAGGACCGAAGTCGATGACGATGCTTGTGGTCGACGCGAGCGTCGCCGCGAAGTGGTTTTTTCCGGAAGAGCACTCCTCCGAATCGCGGCGTCTGCTTTCCCCGCGGCGCACGTTGCTGGCGCCCGACCTGATTTGGAGCGAGTTCGGAGATATCGCCTGGAAACGAGTGCGCCGCGGCGAAATAAAGAGGGAGGAGGCAGCTCAAATCGTCGCCGATCTGATACGGTTGCCGCTGGACGTTGTCCCGACGCTGGGGCTGCTCGCGCCCGCTCTTGAACTGGCAATCGCCACGGACCGTACCGTTTATGATTGCATGTACTTGGCGATGGCGATCGATCGCAAGTGCCGCCTCGTGACGGCCGACGAGCGGTTCGTCAACGCACTTGCTTCGACGCCGTTTGCCAAGCATATACGGCATGTCGCAAGGCTTCGTTGACCGATGAAAAGTGGTCCATGGGCGCGTGGTCAAGGAAATCCTCGCTTGACGGCCTCCCAACCGCTGGATTCCCACGTGCCGGGTCGCGGCCTGGCCGACTGCACCTATTACCGGCGCGTGCACTAAGGTACAATCCGCGCGGCGGCCGGACCAGCGGGGCCAAGCCGGCCAACAGGCCCGCCCGTTGCGTTTTGCCACTGGGTCTTTTCAACAGGCTTTTTGAAGGCCGCGATTCCATGCGAACAATTTTTTCACTTCGGCTGGCTTTGCTCATGGCTCTATTGATTGGCGGTGCGGCGGATCGTGTCAGTGCCGACGAGGGCATGTGGCTGTTCAACAACCCGCCGCGGAAGCAGCTCAAGGAGCGGTACGGGTTCGAGATCACCGATGAGTGGCTCGAGCATTTGCAGAAGGCGTCGGTGCGGTTCAACAGCGGCGGCTCCGGCTCGTTCGTCTCGGCCTCCGGGCTGGTGATGACCAACCATCACGTCGGCGCCGATGCGTTTCAGAAAATGAGCACGCCCGACAAGGACTATCTGAACACGGGCTTCTATGCCCGCACGCCGGAAGAGGAGGAAAAGTGCGTCGACCTGGAGATCAACGTGCTCTTGAGCATCGAGGATGTGACCGACCGGGTCAACAAGGCCGTGGCGGCCGACCTCGATCCGGCCGCCGCCGGCGCCGCGCGGCGGGCGGCCATGATCACCATCGAGAAAGAATCGTTCGATGCGACCGGCCTGCGCAGCGACGTGGTCACGCTCTACCAAGGAGGGATGTACCACCTCTATCGGTTCAAGAAATACACGGACATCCGGCTGGTGTTCGCCCCGGAAAAGGACATCGCCTTCTTCGGCGGCGATCCGGATAACTTCGAGTATCCCCGTTACGACTTGGACGTCTGCTTCTTCCGCGCCTACGAGGACGGCAAGCCGGCCCGGGTCGAGCACTATCTGAATTGGAGCGCCGCGGGCGCCGGCGACGGCGAGCTGGTCTTTGTGTCGGGGCATCCGGGCCGCACGAACCGGCTGAACACGGTGGAGCACCTGGAATTCATCCGCGACCGCGTGCTGCCGCTGACGCTCAACCTGATCCGCCGCCGCGAGGTGCTGCTGCGGACCTACAGCGAGCGCAGCCGGGAGAACGCGCGGCGGGCCCAGGATGAGCTGTTCGGCTACCAGAACAGCCGCAAGGCGCGCCTGGGCGGGCTGGCTGGACTGCAGGACCCGGCGATCATCAACAGGAAGCGTGACAACGAGCAGAATCTGCGCAAGGCGGTCAACGACGACAGCAAGCTGCGCGGACCGTATGGCGACGCCTGGGACCAGATCGCCCAATCGCTGGAAGTGTGGGACGAGATCTACAACGCGCACTACCTGCTGGAGCGGGGCACGGCCTTCAACAGCGAGCTGTTCCACATCGCCCGCACGATCGTGCGGCTGGTCGAGGAGACGGAGAAGCCGAACCCTGAGCGGCTGCGGGAGTACGGCGAGGCAGGCCTGGACTCTCTCAAGCAGCAGCTTTTTTCCGAGGCGCCGATCTATCCCGACCTGGAAACGGTCAAGCTGGCCGACTCCCTCGGAATGCTGCTGGAGATGACCGGCCGCCGCGCCGGCGGTGTCACGGGCAGCGACCTTGGCAGCGGGGTCGACGACCAACTCGTGCGGGCGGTGCTGGCCGAGAAGTCGCCCGCCGAACGCGCGGCCGAGCTGGTCGAAGGCAGCCGGCTGGCCGACGTGGCAGTGCGGAAGGAACTGGTCGAAGGGGGCAGCTCGGCCCTGGCGGCCTCGGACGACCCGATGATCCTGCTCGCGAAATTGGTGGATGGTCCGGCGCGCCGCGTGCGCAAGACGTACGAAGAGCACGTCGACGAGCCGCAGCAGCAGGGCTACGGCAAGATCGCCAAGGCGCAGTTCGCGCTCTACGGCAGCGACATTTATCCGGATGCCACGTTCACGCTGCGGCTGGCCTTCGGCCAGGTGAAGGGGTACCGCGAGCGGGGAGTGCAAATTCCGCCCTGGACCACGATTGGGGGCGCCTATGAGCATGCCAAGGCGCACGGCAACGTGCCCCCTTTCCAGCTTCCGCCTAGTTGGATCGAGCACAAAAAAGACCTGGACCTCGACACGCCGTTCAACTTTGTCTCCACGCCCGACATCATCGGCGGCAACTCGGGCAGCCCGGTGGTCAACCGCCAGGGCGAGGTGGTCGGCATCATCTTCGACGGCAACATCCACTCGCTCGTGCTCGATTTCGTCTATACCTCGGAGCAGGCGCGGGCCGTTTCGGTCCACTCCAGCTCCATCGTCGAGGCCCTCGAGAAGGTGTACCAGGCCGACCGTGTCTTGAACGAGCTGGGCCGAGGCAAGCCAGCACGCACTGAAGCCGCCGGCGGCCGGCCTGCACGCAACGAACCAAGACGCGCTGAACCAAGGCGTGGCCGGCGAGCGACAAAGTAGAGATCCCTGGGCCCTTGAGAGCATGCCTGATCAACCGCTGCGCCTGGCGATGTGGTCGGGGCCCCGCAACATCTCCACGGCCCTGATGCGCTCCTGGGGCAGCCGCCGCGACACGTTTGTCTGCGACGAGCCGCTCTACGCGCATTATCTGGCGGAGACGGGCCTGGCGCACCCGGGCGCCGAGGAGGTCATCACCCACCACGAAACGGATTGGCGGCGGGTGGTCGAGTGGCTGACGGGCCCTGTCCCCGAGGGCCGCCGCATTTTTTACCAGAAGCAGATGAGCCACCACCTGCTGCCGCACGTGGGCCGCGACTGGCTGGCCGGGTTGACGCACGCCTTCCTGATCCGTCGACCGCGGCAGATGCTGGCGTCGCTGGCCAAGTTCCTGCCCCGGCCGACGCTAGCCGACACCGGTCTTCCACAACAGGTCGAGTTGTTCAAGTGGGTCGAGCGCCGCACGGGCCGGCCGGCGGCAGTGGTCGATTCGCGCGACATCCTGGAGAACCCGCGGCAGGTGCTGTCGCGGTTGTGCGACTCGGCAGGCGTTCCGTTCGACGAAGCCATGCTCTCCTGGCAGCCCGGACCGCGCGAGACCGACGGCATCTGGGCCAAGCACTGGTACGCCGAGGTGGTGAACACCACCACGTTCAGGCCGTACCGGGGGGGCGAACCTGCGCTGGACGATCATCTGGCAGGGCTGCTCGAACAGTGCCAGCCGCTGTACGATGCGCTCTACCGCCACCGTATTGTCTGAAAACACCCCATTGTCTGAACACCTTGTGCCCTTATGCTGCAAACGTTCAACGAAAAGAACCGCGACCTGCTGGTCAACATCAACGGCCGCCTGGTCCACCGCGACCAGGCCGGCGTGAGCCCCTTCGACTCCAGCGTGCAGGGGGGCGACGCGGTCTGGGAAGGATTGCGGCTCTACCAGCGGCGGATCTTCAAGCTCGTCGAGCACCTCGACCGCCTGCGCGGCTCGGCCCTGGCCCTGGCCTTTGACGAGATCCCGCGGCGGGAAGCGATCATCGAGCAAATCCGCCGCACGCTGGCGGCCAACCAGATGACCGACGGCGTTCATATCCGTCTCACGCTGACCCGCGGCGTCAAGTACACCAGCGGCATGGACCCGCGGCTGAACCAGCAGGGGCCGACGCTGATCGTGCTGGCCGAGCACAAGCCGCCCGTTTACGACCGATCGGGGATTACGCTGATCACGTCGGCCATTCGCCGCCCGCCGCCGGAGTGTCTCGATCCCAAGATCCATCACTGCAACTTGATCAACTCGATCCTGGCCAAGATCCAGGCCAACCAGGCCGGCGCCGACGACGCATTGATGCTCGATCCGCGGGGTTTTGTGGCCGAGACCAACGCCACGCACGTGTTCATCGTCGACAAGGGGCACCTGCTCACGCCTCACACGCACGCCTGTCCGGAGGGGATCACGCGTCAGGCGGTGCTCGATCTCTGCCGCCACCACGGCCAGCCGCACGCGGTGCGCGACATCTCGCTCACGGAGGTTTACCGGGCCGACGAGGCCTTTTGCACCGGCACCATGGGCGAGATCGTGCCGATCGTGAAGGTTGACGGCCGTTCAATCGGCGGTCCCGCTCCCGGCCCGATCACCGTCCAAATTCAAGCCTGGTTTGCCGACCTGGTCCGGACGGAAGGAGTTGAGGTGTAGTTCGCCCGACAGAACTATGCAGAATCCTGACTGGGGCACCCTACCGCTTTGCCCCAGCCACCCGATGGATCAGACTGGAGACTGAAGACTGAAGACCACCAAGACTGGGGCACGCTACCGCTTTGCCCCAGCCACCCCGGTCCATGCCAGCCGGAGCGTTAGACGATCCAGCGGAACCACTTGAGGGCCAGGGCAAAGGAGATGACTCCCCAAGCGGCCAGGCCGGCGACGCGGATCCACTCGGAAGCCAAGGGCGCGCCTTCGAGCATCACGGCTCGCAAGGCGTCAATGAGCGGCGCACCGTACCCAGGCCCCGGCGGGTAAGACGCCACAGGCCGCGCGCCACAGGCGCGGTCAGGAAAACCACCAGCGTCAATGCGCAGGCCTGGTACGCTCCCATAAGCCCGACCAGGTGCCAGTCGTCCCAAGTGTAACTCTGGATCGGATCCATCTGGCGCGTGTCGGTCCACAGGGCGTCGGCGGCCGCCACCAGCGAGAACACGATGGCTGCGACGGCAAGCGCGCCGATCCGACGCCACCTTCGCTGGATCGTCCAAGCCCCGAGGAACAGCACCGAGGCCACGACAGGCAGCTCCATCACCGAGATGTGAAGCACCAACTTTCTCAGTGGAATTCCAAAGGAGCGGGCCGAAACATAGTTGTAACAGAAGAGGGAGACGGCGATGGCGGCCGGCAGGGCCAAGATCATCCACAGGCTCCACCGCCCGCGGCGCATGGCGAATACCAGCCACGCGCCCGGCAGGAACACCACGGGCGCGCACCACGCCAGTAACGACATGCTTTCCCACCCAATAATCGGCCCCGCCCACGGCAAAGGGCGCAATCGCCGCGGGTCGGCCGCGCCGGAGGATGGCCCAAACACGACCTGGCCGCGGGTGGTCGCCTTTCCCGAAACCAGGCCGCTTCCCTCGCTGCCGGGCAGGCTCAGGCGGCAAACGGTGCCCAGGCGGCGCGAGACCACGCGCGGCAATCCGCTGGCATCGGCGGAGCCTAGCACATCCATATGGGTTAACCACGGCGATGAACCCGACACCCCCTTGCCGTGCCAAAGCAACGCACCGGTCGCGCCTTCCAGACCATAGAGCGTGTTTCCTCGTGCCAGCACCACCACCGTCGCGGACCGGCCCTGGCCTGCGGGGAGTATCTCCCTGACGCCGAGAAATTCGCTTGGCGCCGTCCATTCCCATTTGTCCACGAGCTGCCCGCTCGGGCCGCGGTTCATCGCGCGAACTCTGCCGTCAAGAGTGAAGACCAACTCGCTGCGCCCATCGCCGTCCAGGTCATGCGCGCCGGGGGGAATGTCGCCTGGCAATCGCTGCCGCGGCTGGCCTTTTTCGTCCAGGACGACAATTTCCGGTTTGTCGCCCGTCTCATGCAGGCCGACGCAGACGCCCGCCCGCCCCGCGCCGTCGAAGTCCCCCACCACGGGGCTGGGCTTCGGCCGCCAGTTGGCTGCGTCATACCAGCCCCAAGTCCATTTCGCCTCTCCGGTGGCGCCATCCAGCGCGGTCAGTTCGTATCGCGTGCCGGGCTTCCCCTCCGGCTGCTCGGCGTAGTCGAGCACGACGATGTCGGCGCCACCGTCGCCATCCAGGTCGCCGGCGGGCGGCGGTGGAACCTCATCCCCCCCGGCGAAACCGGACAACCGCGTCGAGACGGGACGCGGGGACCAGAGCAGTTCCCCGTCGCGCCCGCTGCGCGCTTGCAGCTCGCAGTGCCAAGCTCCCGAACCCGCCGGCCGAACGGGCACGGTGGCGACCACATCCCGCCAGCCGTCGGCGTTCAGGTCCGCGCCCAGCACGACGCGCACCGGCTGGTCCTGCCTGGAAAAAAAGACACCCATGTTTTGTTCGTCGTTGAGAACCTGGGACCACAGGACCTTGCCGTCGGCGGCGGAGACAGCCACCAGCATCAGCCGCAGCAGGAACCCGTTCTGATGACGCCAGACGTGCAGCGCGTGAATCAGATCCATTCGTCCGTCGCCATCCAGGTCCGTGCCGTACTGGTCCAGGGCACTCACCGTCATGCCGTCGCGCCGCAGTGCGGCCGGGTAGGGGCTGTCCACCGTCAGCCACAATCGCCGGCCGGTCCGACCGGAAAGGCCCTGCAGCGGCCATCCGTTATGTCTACTGACGATCAGACCAGGGGCCTCGGCGATCTCACCCCCCCGCTGCGGCCATCTGTCATGTCTGCTGACGATCAGATCCGATGTTCGGTCGCCGTCCAGGTCCCCGAGAGGAGGCGGGACCGAAAACAACTTCCCAGTGCTCTGGGAATCGCCGGCTCCCCACTCCACGGACCAGCGGGCCATCAGGCTTCCGTCCCGGCCGGAAATCACCTTGGTGTCGGGCGAGTCGTCTGTTCCCGGCGCCTCGACCAGGTCATCGTAGCCGTCGCCGTTGAAATCCTGGGCCGGCACCCAGACGCCAAGATGACGCCACGGCTCCGGCGGCGTGCCCTCGATGACCACGAGCTGGCTCGTCTCGCCGGTTTTGCGCGCGTAGCACAGGTCGGGGATGGCGTCGCCGCTGAAGTCGGCGACCTGCGGTTTGATCATTTCCGTGCCGAATTGGCCGCTGACGCCTTGAATACGCTCGACCTGGTCGCCGGCGAGCGACACGATGTCCACACCCGCCTCCCAAAAGCCGGGGCGGGCTTGGTGAGTTTGGCTCGAGACCAACAGGTCGGGCAGGCCGCTGGCGCCCACATTCCACCAGAGCATGGGACCGACCTCGAATCCTTCGACGCGGGACGTTTTCCAAGAGGCCAGCGAACGCCCGTCACGCCCCGAGAGGAGGTCCACGAACAAGTAAACGCGTCGGGGGTGCATGATGTAGGGGTGGATCGGGTGGATGATGGAGACGCGATCGACCGCCAGCGGACCCGATGAGGCGACCGCCAACTCACGCAGACCGTCGCCGTCGAAGTCCAAAGCCTCCAGGAACTGGTGGACCCTCGGCCAAGTCGCGGTTCCATCGTACTCCATCAACGGCTGCGACCAGCGCGGACTGCCGGTCATACCATCCAGGACTTCGACTGCCAGCCAGGGGTTCGTCCCGCTGCCCGCTAAACCGGGCACGACCACTTCCGCCCGCCCATCTTCTTCCAGATCGACAACCAGAGGCCAGTTCAACGGTTCGCTCTCGTTTTCGGCACGCGCGTACGGTACACGCAGGCTGGCTTCCCAAAGTGGACCGGCGGATTTGAGCGAAACGGCAGCGACCGCCCCGGCGGGATCAACGAATACGACCTCTTGTGTCCCGTCGCCATCCAGGTCCGCAAACTCTGGCGCGCGCAGCGGGGCAACGCCCAAATCCAGATTGGCTGCACCGCCGGGCAGGGCCGATTCACCCGTGGCGGGATCGAGGCCGAACAGGAACTGGTCCACAACCAGTGCCGCAAGCGGCTTGCCGCCCACTCGGATCATGGTGACGGGTAGAACAAGCGACGTACTCGAATCGCCCGCTGCCCTTGCACCCTGATGAATGTCCTTCTTCCAGATCGGCGCCCCCGTGTGCCCCGCCAGGGCCTCTACGATCACCTGGCCGTTCGGCAAGACATGCGTGATCAGCAAGTCGGGCCTTCCGTCGTCGAGTGTGTCGATGAGGACGGGCGTGCCTTCCACACGGCTGTCGCCCGCGGGCGGGGACCGATGCCACCACAGCACCTTGCCGTCGCGGCCGGAGACCGCCAGCAGGCTGCGGGGAAATGTCCAGACCAGGTCGCGCACGCCGTCGGCGTCGAGGTCGCCGGCGGGCCGCACGAGCCGCGCGGAATCCGCGCCCGGCCAGTATTGCAGCATCATGGCCCACTCGGTCCGATCGGCGTCCGTCTGGAACATGTCCTGCCGCTTGTCGGCGTCGAGCGCGAGCGCCCAGACCTGGCTGGCCGTGGCGCCGTCCAGCCGCCGCAGGGAGACTTGCCCAAAGTGGTTTTCCACAAGCACCAGGTCCGCACGGCGATCGAGCTGGATGATTTCCACGCGGTCGCTGGGACGCAGGTTGAGCGGTTGCCAAAGCTGTCGGTCGGTGATCTCGACGTCGAATTCGTGGCGGCCGCCGCGGTCCACCAGCATCTGGTACGTTTCACTTCGCAGTCCGGCCGCGGAGAACCGCACGCGGTACGCGCCGGCGGGGATCGCTTCCGGCGTCTCGGTGGGGACGGAGAACGCCCGTAGCACGGCGCCGCCTTCATCCAGTAGTTCCGCACCAAGCGGCACGCCGTCCTGGCTCTGGATCGCCACGAAACCAAGCTGATACTGATCGTAATACTGCTTTCCCAAGAGCGCGATCGCGACGAGCGTGACGGCCGCGGCCACCGCCGACGCAGCCAGGCGCACGCTGCGCCGCTTTTTCCAGGCCCAGCGAGATAGACGCTCGGCCGCGGAAAGCGGCCGTGCGCGGATCGGCTCCCCGGCGAGAAACCGGCCCAGGTCTTCCGCCAGGTCAGCCGCACTGACATAGCGCTCGCTCGAGTCCTTTCGCAGGCACTTGAGGCAGATCGTCTCCAGGTCCTTCGGCAGTTTGGGATTCAAAAGCCGGGGAGCGGCCGGCTCGCTCTCCAGCACCTGCAACAGCGTGTCCAAGGGCGTCTCCGCGCGGAACGGCGGACGTCCGGTCATCAGTTCGTACAGGATCGCGCCCAGCGAATAGATGTCGCTGGCTGGTCCGATTTGACCGCGCGTTCCCGAAGCCTGCTCCGGCGGCATGTAGCTGGGCGTCCCCAGGATCTGCCCTGTAGCCGTCAAATCCGCGAGACCCGGCTTGTCCTCATCCTGGCCGGGGACCGAAGTCCATCGCTTGGCCAGGCCGAAGTCCGTGACCCACGGCTGATCGTGCACGTCGATCAGCACGTTGGACGGCTTCAAGTCCCGGTGCAGGATGCCTCGCGCGTGCGCGTACTGGATGGCGCGGGCGATTGTCCTTACATAGCCAGCGGCCCGCTGGGCGGGCAGCGGGCTTTCGCGCGCGATCGCGGCCAGGCTAATGCCTGGCACGTAGTCCATCGAGAAGTAGTGCTGGCCTTGGTGTTCGCCGACTTCGTGAATGGCCACGATGTTCGGGTGGCGAAGATTGGCCGCCGCCTGCGCTTCAGTGCGAAACCGCTGGACCTCGTCTGGCCCGGCAAGCTGACCGGCCAGGATCATTTTCAGGGCTACGATCCGATCGAGGCTGACCTGCCGCGCCTTGTACACGATGCCCATGCCGCCACGGGCGATCTCTTCCTGCAGCTCGTAGTCGCCGAAGGGACCCGTCGCCGCGCCAACTGTCGGCGGTTCATGTCCGGGTGAGGGTGGTCCAGATTGCAGCGAGGCGTCCGCCACAGGCGGCACGACTTCAGGAAGCGTCGCGGCAGGGTCGGAGTCTGTGGGCATCGGTGGGGCTTTTGAGCGGTTGCGCAGGGGATGCTTCGCCGCCAGGTCGCAGCTACGAGTTTAACACGTTTCGGGCGGGGCGTCGGTACCCCGCTGTCTTTGCACCAGCAGCCACGGCGGGCGACGCCCCGTGCTCTTCTGATGGCAGCGAATCGGCCTTAGAGCCCTAGACGATCCAGCGGAACCACTTGAGGGCCAGGGCAAAGGAGATAACTCCCCAGGCGGCCAGGCCGGCCAGCCGGATCCACTCGGATGCCAACGGCGCGCCTTCCAACATCACGGCTCGCAAGGCATCGATCAAAAGCGTCAGCGGCAGCGCGCGGATGACAGGCTGGACGGCCTCCGGAAAGCGCGAGGCGGAGAAAAAAATTCCCGATAGCATCCACATCGGCAACATCACCAGGTTCATCAGCCCGGAGACGGCCTCGATCGTGCGGGCGCGGCTGGCCACCAACAGGCCAAGTCCCGAAAACGTGAAGGCGCCGAGCAGAATCAGCACCGTCACGGCCGCCAGGCTGCCGTGATTCCGCACCGAGAAGGCCAGCCGGGCAAAGAGCAAGAGCAGAAAAACCTCGGGCACCATGAACACCAGCCGGCTGAGCATGATGCCGGCCATGAAGTGCGTCTTTTTCATGGGAGTTGCCAGGAACCGCTTCAGCAGCTTGCGGATCCGCATGTCGACGATCACGAAGCCCACGCCCCACAACCCGCCGCCCATCAGGCTCATGCCCAACAGGCCGGGCACCAGCCAGTCGACGTACCGCCCGCCCGGCTCGCTGAAGGCATGGTCCTTCGTGGCGGCTGGATCGCTGCGGCCCGCTGCCCGCTGCAAAGCGTCGTCCACCGCGTTGCGGGCCAGCAGGCTCTCCGGCCGCTGGGGATCGAAGTAGTAGTCGTAACGCGCCTCCTGGGACTCGTGGACGACGACATACAAACCGGCCTGGCCGGTCCGCAGCCGCCGCCGGCAGTCGGCCGGCGTGTGGATGGCAACCTCGAAGCCCTCGCGCGAGCCCAGCGCCTCGGCTACCTGCCTGGCCTGCGGCCCCTGCTCGACGTCGACCACCAGCCGCTCGATCGGCTGGTTGCGAAAGGCGATGCCCAGCGCCACCACCATCAAGAGCGGGAAGCCGTAGACCCAGAACACGGCCTCCGGCTCGCGGTAGAACTCGCGGAGCCTGGCCAGCATCAGTTGCCCCAAGGGCCCGAACCGCGGCTGCCCGCCGTCGCACGATCGCGCGGCGGGCTGGTCGAGAGCCGATGGCGTGAGGCGATCGCCGGTCATGCGGCCGTGGCCTCCTCTTCGGACAGGTGCCGCCCGGCCAGCTTGACGAACACGTCCTCCAGGCTGGCATGGCGCGTGGTGAGACTGGTGAGCTGGACGCCCAGCTCGTCGATACGGCGCAGCAAGGCCGGCAGCACCAGGTGCGGCTCTCGCACCGAGAGACGAGCCCGGCCCGGTTCGAGCGAGACCGAGCTGACTGAAGGCAGATCCTCCAGGTGCATTGGGTCCGGGGGGGCGGCCGGCACCGCGTCGAACCCCAGCTCGACGACGTGCTCGCCGCCCAGGCTGGCAATCAGCTCGCGGGGAGTGCCCAGGGCGATCACCTTGCCGTGGTCGACGATGGCCACCCGATCGCAGAGCCGCTCGGCCTCTTCCATGTAATGGGTGGTCAACAGGATCGTGCGTCCCTGGGCGCCTAACTCGCGGATAATCTCCCACAACTGCCGCCGCGATTGCGGATCGAGGCCGGTCGTCGGCTCGTCGAGGAACAGGATTTCAGGATCGCCCACCAGCGCACAGGCCACGGCCAGCCGCTGCTTCTGCCCGCCCGAGAGCTTGCCTACCCACGATTTCGCCTTCTCCTCGAGCGCCACCTGGGCGAGCACCTGGTCCGGATGACGGCCATGCCGGTAGAAGCTGCGAAACAGCGTCAGCGTCTCGCGGACCGACAGCTTTTCCGAGAGCCGGGTTTCCTGCAGCGAGATGCCGATCCGCTCGCGGATCCGCGCGTCGTCGCCGCCCCAAGTGAGGCCCAGGACCTCCACCTCGCCAGCCGTCTTCGGCAAGAGGCCTTCGATGATCTCAATCGTCGTGGTCTTGCCGGCGCCGTTGGGTCCCAGCAGGCCGAAACACTCGCCCCGCTCGACGACGAGGTCCAGACCCCGCACGGCGTCGACGGGGGGCCGCCCGTCGAAGCGCTTGAACAGGTCGCGGCAACGGATCGCTGGCGTCATCAGAATCTGCCCGCTCGCTGTGCTGGAGCCGCCGTCAGGCGGGATGAATTGAAATTCCTGCTGCTGCGTTGGCGAGCGATTTTACCGCCCGCGATTCGCTGGGTCGAGTACCGCCTGGTCACGACCAGCCACGGCACATCCCGGCGCGCCGGGATGCCTGCTACTTTACGCGGGCGGCTTTTCCCACTCGATCAGCCTGATCAACAGCGGCAGCACCACCAGGTTGCCCAGCATTCCGCCCAGCATCGTCAAGCTCACCAGCACCCCGAAGTAAATCGTCGGCACAAAGCGGCTCAGCGACAACGCGCTGAAACCGACGACCAACGCCAGCGTCGAGAAGATCATGGCCCGGCCCACTCGCTGGTGCACGGCGGCCAGGCTCTCGTACACGCTCTGCCCGGCCGCACGCTGCCGGCGATACGCGGTCAGGTAGTGCACCGAGCTGTCCACGGCCAGCCCCATCGACACGGCGGCGATCATGGCCGCTCCCATGTTGATCCGCACTCCCAGCCAGCCCATCCACCCGGTGACCACCAGGATCGGCAGCGCGTTGGGCACCAGGGCGGCCAGGGCCAAAGGCAGGCTGCGAAATGCCAGCAGCATCATCAGGCCGATGCCCGCCGAAGCCAGGCCAAACGTGAGCCATTGATCGCCGATCAGGCTCTGGATCAGGCGGGTGAGCAGCACGAAGAAGCCGGTCACCTCGGCCTCGGGGAACTCTTCCAGGCTGATCCGGCGGACCTCGGCAATCAACCGTTCCTTTTCAGCCGATGGCTGCCGCTCGCGGGCGCGGAGCATGATCCGCAAATACATCCGCTCCGGGTCGCGAGGGTCGCGGCCGTGCAGGTATCGGACGATCGGCGCCCGCTGCCCGAGGCCCTGGAGCGTTTGCTCCAGGCGGCCTGGGTCAGCACGCATGGAAAAGACGTCCATCACGTCGGCCGCGCTGAGCACCTTGGTCAAGCCCGGAACGTCGCGGCCCGAGGGCTCGCGGACAAGGACTTCGCTTTTCAGCCGGGCCTGCAGCCGCCGCATGCGATCGAGCACCTCGCGGTCCCCTTCCTCGGGTACTGGAAAAATGACGTCCCAGACGCCGGCGCCGCCCAGCCGCGACTCGACAAACTCGTAGGAGTGGACGATCGGGCTGGTGCGGCGAAAGTTCTTGGTGAAATCGGTTTCGACCTCGAGCCGCACGACGCCCAAGGAGCAGGCCAGGCCGGCGAGGCCGACGACCACGGCTGTAGCCCACGGATGGCCGTGGACAAAGTCGATAATCCGCCGCAACAACCTGTCGATGATCCCCTCGCCCCACGCGCGGCGAGGGTCCACATCGAGCCGGCCCATCAGCGACAGGCCGGGCACGATCGTGGCGATGGCCGGCAGCACCAACAGCGAGGCGATCAGCATCATCAGGCCGAAGTCGCGGACGGGTCCGACGTCGGACGCCGTCAGCGAGGCAAAGCCGGCGGCATCGGTGGCGCAGGCCCAAAAGATCGGCGCCGCCAGCGTTCCGCCGGCCAGTTCGAGCGCCGCGCGAGGCGTCAGCCCCATGGCGCGGGCCCCACGAAAGCCCAGCACCAGGTGCACGACCGTGGCAATTCCGATCACGGTCACAATGGCCCATAGCATCGAGCTGACCAGGCTCAACTCCAGGCCGGCGGCGACCAACGTGGCTTGCGTCCAGACCAGCGCGGCGCCGACGACGGCCATCGGCACCAGCACCCAGCGGAGACTGCGGAAAAAAAAGAGGATCGTCACCATCAACAGCGTTGTGGATACCGTGCCCAGCAGCCGGCCATCCTGGTCGAGGTAGCGGAAACCATCGACGACCATCACCGGCTCGCCGGCCAGGACGCCCGTGGAGTCGTGCTGCTCGACCAGCATGCGGAGCCGGTCGACGGTGGCCGTCCGCTCGTCGCTGGCCTGCTCGGGGCGCAGCACGCAGACAATTGCGGCCGTTTGCAAGTCGGCACCCACCGTATAGCCCTCGCTCACCTCAAGGAACCGCTTCTTGAGCCGCTCGGCCTGTTCCCTGAAAAGCCGGATTGGCGGAAACAGAAGCAGCCTGGCCTCCGCCAGGCTGAATGCACCGCCGACGCCAGGCACAGCGGCCAGCTCTTGCGTAAGCTTTTCGAGACGGTCGATTCCCTCCGGCGTGAGCAAATCGGGATCGACATAGGCCGCCAGGGCGATCTCGTTGCCGCCGAACGTCCGCTTCAGCTTGCGATAGGGCCCGAGCACCGGATCGTCGTCGGCGAACATGTTTTCGATCGAGCGGTCGAACGACAGGCTCCGCCCGGCTCGCCAGGCCGCCGCCGACAGAACGAGGGCCAGCGCCAACAGCGGCCAGCGGCAGGCGATCAGCCAGCGGCTGACGCGCCAGGATGCCGAGCGATCGCCGTCGGGGGCAGGAGTAGCCATCATCGAGCCTCGCACTGTTCTCGCCTACGCCGAGCGTATTCTATCGGCAAGGCCCGCCTAAAGCTGCCCAACTCGATGCAGGCCGCCTGCCCGCTTACACTTGAGGCATGGCTCACCGGCGTACCGTCTGGGTTTTGGGATTGCTCCTGTTCACGCTGCTGGTGCGAGGCGGCTGGCTCGCGCTGACAGCGGAGCAGCTCGCCGCCGACCCCGACGGCTACCGCGCGCTGGCCGAGAACCTGCTCGAGCACGGCGTGCTGGGCTCGGGCGGCCGGCCGACCGCTTATCGCCCACCGCTCTATCCGCTGCTGCTGGCCGCCTGCCTGGCCCTGACCGGCAGCCCATGGGCCATCGGCGTGGCGCACCTGTTGCTCGGCGCAGCCACGGTGCTGGTCACGTTCTGGCTGGCACTGAACTGGCTCAATGCACCAAGCTCCAACGTAATCCAGAAAGCAGAGGCCAGAATTCAAACCGGCATCGCCTGCCTGGCCGCCGGCTTGGTGGCCTGCGATCCGATCCTGCTCAACCAGGCGTCGCTGGTAATGACCGAAACTCTGGCGACGTTTCTGGCGGCCCTGTGTCTGGCGGCCCTGACGCGCTTGGATCAGCAGCCCGCGGCGAGGCGCGCTCTAGTGACCGGCATCTGCCTTGGGCTGGCCTCGCTGTGCCGGCCGACGTTCCTGCCCTGGACGCTGGCGGTCGTGCTGTGGTCGGCATGGCGGCTGGAGGGGTGGGCCGTGCGAGCGAGGGTGGCCGGCGCACTGTGCCTCGGCGCCGGCCTGGTTTTGAGCCCCTGGGCGATCCGCAACCAGCGGCACTTTGGCCGGCCCGTGATCTCGACGACGCATGGCGGCTACACACTGCTGCTGGGCAACAATCCATCGTTCTATGCACACCTGGCCGAAAGCTCGCGGCAACAGGTGTGGAAGGCGACCGAGCTCGACGGACAGGTCCGTCGCTGGCGGCTGGAGAGCAAGGGGAACGAAGTCGAAAACGACCGCCGCGAATACCGCCGTGCGTGGCAGAACATCGCCCGGCAGCCGGGAATGTTCGTGCGAGCCTGCACCCGGCGGGTTGGGCGCCTGTGGGCAGTGGCCCCCAGGCCGATCGACGACGGCCAGGCGTTTGGGCGTGACAGGTTCCGCCTGGCAGTCGGCGCCTGGTATGCCGCCCTGTATCTGTTGGCAAGCTTGGGAGTCTGGGCCATCGGCAGGCGACTGCTGCGTCGGCCATGGGTTTGGGGGCTCTTGCAAGCTGCCACGTTCACGGCCGTGCACACGCTGTACTGGAGCGACATGCGGATGCGGGCCCCGCTGACTCCAGTCGTAACGCTAGCAGCGGCGGCCGGCGCCGGCTGGCTGGCGAGCCGTTGGCTGAGCGCAAAGCGTTGAACGGTCGCGGCTTAACGGCTTGGCTGAGCGCTCGAACCTATATTGACCGATCAGGCCCGGCAAACCTATAATCCGGCCGCGGCACTGGCCGCGTCTCACTTCTTCTAAACCGTTCGTGCCTTTCGTCTTGTAACTACGCGCCGGTTGCGTTGCGCCGAATTGGTTGCGGCCGGCAAGGATGCCATTCTGCTGAGAACGTCGATTGCCGATCGATCGATCGTGTTCCGCTGCGCGCAAGCTATGCGCGCGGCGAAGGCAGCCGCGCGCCTGCGAACCAACTTCCTTACCATGGACTGGGGCAAGCTTGTCGCCCGGTGCCTGGGGCAAAGCGATAAGCGTGCCCCAGTCCATTGCAAGGACGTTGTTATTCGGCCGCTTTTGCGCGGGTGCCTGGGGAAAAGCGATAAGCGTGCCCCAGTCCATTGTAGGGAAGTTATTGTTCGGCCGCTTTTGCGCTGGGCGTTGTGGGCCATCGCACTTTGGGTCTTTAGCACCGCCGTCGCGGCGGCCGAGATCGAGTTGCCGCCCAGCCTGCCCGGCGAACCGATCGTCGTCGGCGCCGATTACTCCAACCGCTGGACGCAGGGCGACTTCGAGGTCTGGCTGTTGCGCGGCAATTGCTACATCAACCAGGGGCTGACCTACTGCCGCAGCCAGGAGGCCGTGCTCTGGATCAAGCGGGGCGAGCGGTTTGGCGACCCGGAGAGCAAGGTGATCGCCTACCTGGAGGGGCAGGTCCGGCTCGATCATGGGCAGGCCAACCAGCCGGGCGGGCTGGCCGAGGCCGGCGCAAACCGGCCTCAGGGTGGTTGGCTGGGCACGTTTTACTCGACGGCTCCGCTACGGCTGACCATGAGCGATCCGGGGCCGGAGCCGCAGGTGAAGCCGGCCGTGTTCCAGCGCGCGATGGCCCGCCGCGATCCGGATTTCGGAGCGATTCGCCGCACGCAGTTCGAGTCCGACGGCGGTCCCGGGCTGATCGAGGGCGTGACGCCCGGCACGCGGCGGCTGCGCATCTTTCAGCGCAGCACTGTAAGGCCGCAAATCGAGTGGATCCCCGACCCCGACGGGCGGCGAGGCGTGCTGGTGATCACGGGCGGCGTCAACTTCATCCTGGACGGCCTCGACGAAATCGGCCAGGTCGACGTACTGGCCGACAACGTGGTGATCTGGACGGCCGGCTCGATCGGCCCGAGCCTGGATGCCGAGACGCTGCAGGGACAGGACACGCCGCTGGAGATCTACATGGAAGGCAACATCGTCTTCCGCCAGCAGGAACGCACGGTGTACGCCGACAGCATGTTCTACGACGCCAACAACAAAGTGGGAACCGTGCTGGGGGCCGAGATCCTGACCCCGGTGCCCAACTACAACGGCCTGGCGCGGCTCAAGGCCGACCTGATCCAGCAGACGGGCCGCGATCGGTATTTCGCCCACAATGCCTTCATCACGTCCAGCCGTCTCGGCCGGCCGGGCTACCGGTTGCAGGCGCGTGAAATCTACTTTGAAGACAACCAGCGGGTCCTGGTCGACCCGTTCACGGGCAGTCCGCGGATCAACCCCGCCACCAACGAGCCGCTGGTCCACCACCAGAAGCTGGCCACCAGCCGGAACAACTTCCTGTACCTGGGCCCCGTGCCGGTCTTTTACTGGCCGCGGTTCGCGACGGACCTGGAAGATCCGACCCTGTTCGTCCGTTCGGCCCAACTGCAGAACGACCGCATTTTTGGGGTGTGGGCCTCCGTCGATCTCGACGCCTACCAGTTACTGGGCTGGCAGAACGCGCCGGCCGGCACCGATTGGCAGTTCAGCCTCGACGAGCTGACCGACCGCGGCTTCGGCGGCGGCACGACGTTCGAGTACAACCGGGGCGACGTTTTCGGGCTGGGCGGGCCGGCCGTCGGGCTGATCGATGCCTGGGGCATCAACGACAACGGCCGCGACAGCCTGGGCGGGGGACGGATGGAGCTCTTGCCGGAGGAGGATTTCCGCTACCGCGTGCTGGGCCGTCACCGGCAGCAGCTCGACGACTTTCAGTTGACGGCCGAGTTGGGCCTGATCAGCGACCGCAACTTCCTGGAGCAGTATTACGAGTCGGAGTGGGACCTGGGCAAGGACCAGACGACCGGTCTGGAGTTGAAGCGGATCGGCGACAACGCTTCGGTGAGCCTGACGGCCGACGCGCGGCTGAACGACTTCTTTACGCAGACCGAATGGCTGCCGCGGCTGGACCACTTCTGGTTGGGGCAGCCGCTGTTGGGCAACCGCCTTAGCTGGTACCAGCACTCCAATATCGGCTACGCCCGGCTCAAGACGGCCAGCACCCCGCTCGACCCGGCCGACGCGTCGGCATTCGGCCTGTTGCCGTGGGAAAGCGATTCGAGCGGCGAGCGGTTCGTTACGCGGCAGGAGATCGACCTGCCCTTGGATGCCGGGCCGTTCAAAGTGGTCCCTTATGCGATGGGCGAGCTGGCGCATTGGGGCGAGGACCTTTCGGGAGAGCCGCTCGATCGGGCCTTTGGGCAGGTGGGTCTGCGGGCCAGCATCCCCTTCTGGGCGGCGAACCCGGCGATCGAGAGCTCGCTGTTGAACGTCCACGGCCTGGCCCACAAGATCGTGCTGGACGCCGACGTCTCGTTCGCCGACGCCAACCGCGACATGAGCGAGCTGCCCTTGTACGACCAGCTCGACGACGACTCGGTGGAGCATTTCCGCCGCCGCTTCGCTTTCAACACGTTCGGCGGAATGACGCCGATCCAGTTCGACGAGCGGTTTTACGCGCTGCGGAGCGGCCTGCAGAACTGGGTGACCTCGCCGTCGAGCGAGATTGCCGACGACCTGGCCGCGGTCCGCCTGGGAGTGCGTCAACGGTGGCAGACCAAGCGGGGGTTTCCCGGCAGGCGGCGGATCATCGACTGGGTCGTGCTGGACACCGAGGCGGCGTTCTTTCCCAACGCCGATCGGGACAACTTCGGCGAGACGTTGGGCCTGGCCGGTTACGACTTTCGCTGGCACGCCGGCGATCGGTTGACGTTCTTGTCGGACGGCGCCTTCGACTTCTTTGACGAGGGGCAGCGCACGGTCACCGTCAGTGCCTCGTTGGCGCGGCCGCCGCGGGGCACGTGGTTCCTCACGTTTCGATCGCTGGGCGGCCCGCTGGACAGCAACGTCGTGGCCACGTCGTACACGTACCGGCTCAGCCCCAAGTGGATCACGAGCACGGGCGCCTCCTACGACTTCAGCGGTCAGGGGAACATCGGCCAGCACCTGGCGCTGACCCGGATCGGGGAATCTTTTCTCACCAGCTTCGCTTTAAACGGCGACTCCGGCAAAGACAACGTGGGTGTCAGCTTGCTGGTCGAGCCGCGATTCCTGCCGACCGGCCGGCTGGGACGGGTGGGCGGCGTGCCGGTTCCCGTGGCCGGCCTGTACGGGCTCGAGTAATCGATCAACCAATCATCATGGACGAACCAACTCGGCTCCGCGCCCGCTCCTGGCGGCATAAGTTCAAAGACGCATTGCGCGGCACCCGGCGCGCCGTGCGCCGCGAGAGCAGCTTCTTCGTACACTTGTTCGCCGCCTGCGCCGTGCTGGCCGCCGCCCTGGCGCTGGGCGCCACGCTTGCCGAATGGTGTCTCTTGATCCTCTGCATCTGCGGGGTGCTGACGGCCGAGATGTTCAACACGGCCTTCGAAACGCTGGCCAAGGCCATCGACCGAGAGTACAATCCCCACCTGCGCGACGCTCTGGACATGGGCAGCGGCGCCGTGCTCTTGGCCGCGCTGGGCGCATCGGCCGTGGGGGCCATCATCTTCATCCACCGCCTGGCGTCGCTGCTGGGCTGGTAGCCCTAAGATCCAAGATCCTGGCGCCGGTGCAGCGCTTCGTGCTCCTCGTCCTCAGTGGGCCGGTTGTCGAAGCCCCGCTGGCGCGAAAGCTCGATGTGATCGACGAACTTCACGTTGGCGCACTCGTCCACCTCGGCCGTGTGGCAGGCCGCGAAGTCGGGAATCAAAAACCGGATCGGACCGCCCGCCTTGGCATCCAGCGGCGATCGATTGAGGCGGTAGATCAACAAGGCCCGGTCGCGGACCGCCGCCAGCGGGATGCTGGCGTGAAAGTTGTCGGCCGACGAGTGCAGCGTCAGATACTGGGCGGCGGGCCTCGCGCCGGCCAACGCCAGCAGGCCGGCTAGCGTGACCGCCTGCCCGGCGCGCTTCGGATCGAGCTGGCTCACGTCGCCCACCTGGTATCGCGGATCGATGCCCTGGAGATCCTCAAACGACAATGCCAGCGGGCGCTCGACCTCGCCATCGACTTTCAACACGGTGCCGTCGCTCATTTTCTCAGCTTACCAAACGCCGGCAGCCGGCCCCGCCATGGGACCGGCTGCCGGGAAAAAACAGGTTGCCCGCGGGATCCATTCCCGACATTCCGTTACGAGCAACCCATGCTGTTTCCACAGTTGTGGCACAAGTAGCAGTTTCCGTTACGCACCGTGATCGCGCCGCAGTTGTCGCAGGCGGGCGCATCGGCCTGGAAGCTGGCGAACTGCTCGCTGCGCCCCGGCGAGCCGGCGGCCGAATCGAATTCCCACTTGGGCGCGATGCCTGCCCGCTCCAACAAGGCCGTGGCCTTCTCGCTGCTGCCGTTGGTCGAGCCGTGACTCGACCCATTCTTGCTTTGACTCTCGGCGGCATGCGGCCGTTTACCATTGGTCATCCGCGGGTCGGACTCGGTCTCCTTGGGCAATCCAGGCCCGGCGCTCAGCCCGCCGGCCATCTTGGCGGCGGGCCTGGAGTCCCCCGGCGGATCTTCTCCGTCGGAAGGACCTCGCGGGTAGCCTAGCGAGGCAGTGTCGGTTGCCGCAAGCCCCGAGCTGGCTTCCCGGTAGCCGGGCAGGAAGGTCACGCCCAGCCAGCGGAAGATGTAGTCGACGATGCTCTTGGCAATCCGGATGTCCGGGTTCTTGGTGTGCCCCATCGGCTCGAAGCGCGTGTGCGAGAATTTGTTCACGTACACCTCCAGCGGAACACCGTATTGCAGGCTCATCGACACGGCCGTGCCGAAGCAGTCCATCAGTCCGCCGACCGTGCTCCCCTCCTTGGCCATGGTGATGAACAGCTCGCCGGGGCGGCCGTCGTCGTAGAGACCCACCGTGATGTAACCTTCGTGGCCGGCCACGCTGAACTTGTGCGTGATCGAATGCCGCGTGTCGGGCAGACGCTCGCGGCGCGGCACGGCCTTCTGCTTCTCGGCCGCCTTGTCGCCCTCGGTGCTGGTCGAGAGCGGCTGGCTCTCCTTCGAGCCATCGCGGTACACGGCCAGGGCCTTGAGACCCAGACGCCACCCCTCCAGGTAGGCGTCGGCGATGTCGGCCGGCGTCGTGTCGCGGGGCATGTTCACCGTCTTGGAAATGGCGCCCGACAGAAAAGGCTGCGCGGCGGCCATCGTCCGCACGTGGGCCGCCCAGGCTATCGAGCGCGTGCCGTTCTTGGGCTGGAAGGCACAATCGAAGACGCTCAAGTGCTCGTCCAGCAGATCGGGCGAACCTTCGATCGTGTCGTGGCGGTCGATGTAATCGATGATCGACTTGATGCGGGCTTCGCCGTACCCCAAGGTCTTCAAGGCCCGCGGCACCGTCTGGTTGACGATCTTCAGCATGCCGCCGCCGGCCAACTGCTTGTACTTGACCAGGGCGATCTCCGGCTCGATTCCCGTGGTGTCGCAATCCATCAGGAAGCTGATCGTGCCGGTGGGCGCCAGCACGGTGGCCTGCGCGTTGCGGAAGCCGTGCGCGCGGCCGGCGGCCAGCACGTCGTCCCAGACCGTACGGGCCGCTTGCTTGAGATAGTCCGGGCAGGCCTCGTCGATCTCTTCGACCGCGTCGCGGTGCATCTGCATCACCCGCAGCATCGGCTCGCTGTTCTCGGCATACCCATCGAAGGGACCCACGGCCGCCGCCAGCTCGGCGCTGGCCAGGTTGGCGGCCCCGTGCAGGATCGCGGTCATGGCGCCGCAGAGGCCCAGCGCGCCGGGCGAATCGTAGGCCAGGCCGCTCGACATGATCAGGCTGCCCAGGTTCGAATAGCCCAGGCCCAGCGGGCGGAAGCGGTGGCTGTTGGCGGCAATCCGCGCGGTCGGATAGCTGGCATGGTCGACCAGGATCTCCTGGGCGATGAAGTAGATCCGGCAGGCCTGCCGGAATCGATCGAAGTCGAAGCCGCCGTCCTCTTGCCGGAACTTCATCAGGTTGATGCTGGCCAGGTTGCAGGCCGTATCGTCCAGGAACATGTATTCCGAGCACGGATTCGAAGCGTTGATCCGGCCCGAGTTGGGGCAGGTGTGCCAGCGGTTGATCGTGGTGTCGTACTGCACGCCCGGGTCGCCGCAGAACCAGGCGCCCTCGGCCATCTTGGCCAGCACGTCGCGGGCCGGCCAGCTTGGCCCTTCGCGCGCGGGATCGGTGACCCAGTGAGTGGTCCATTGCCGGTTGTCGACGGCGGCCTGCATGAACTCGTCGCTGACGCGAACCGACAGGTTGGCGTTCTGGAACAGGATCGAGCTGTAAGCCTCGCCGTTGAAATTGGCCTCGTAGCCGTGGGCGATCAGGATGCGGGCCTTCCGCTCTTCCTTGGCCTTGCTCTCGATGAACTCCATCACGTCCGGGTGGCCGACCTTGATCGACTGCATCTTGGCGGCCCTGCGCGTCTTGCCGCCGCTTTTGACCACGGCCGCGATCTGGTCGTAGACGCGCATGAACGAGAGCGGCCCGGAAGGCCTGCCGCCGCCGGAGAGCTTCTCGCGGTGCGAACGCAACGTCGAGAGGTCGGTGCCGGTGCCCGATCCGAACTTGAAGAGCATGGCCTCGCTGCGCGCCAGCTCCATGATGTCTTCCATGTCGTCCCGCACGCTTTGGATGAAACAGGCGGACCCCTGGGGATACTCGTACGGGTTCTCCGGCTGGCGGACCTGGCCGGCCTCGGTGTCCCAGTGCCAGTTGCACTGCGAGCCCTTGACGCCGTACTGGTGGTAGAGACCCACGTTGAACCAGACGGGCGAGTTGAAGGCGCCGTGCTGGTGCAGGCACAACCAGGTCAGCTCGCGGTAAAAGCGCTCGCCGTCCTCGGCCGTGGCGAAATAGCCGTCGCTGGCGCCCCAGTCGGCGATCGTCCGGCTGACTCGGTGGATCAACTGCCGCACGCTCTTCTCGCGCTGGGGCGTGCCCACCTCCCCGTAGAAGTACTTGCTGCAGACGACGTTGGTGGCCAACTGGCTCCAACCGGCCGGCACTTCGCAGTCGTTCTGTTCGAAGAGCACCTCCCCCGCTTCGCCCTTGATGGCCGCGGTGCGCACCTCCCAGTCGACGGTCTCAAACGGATTGCCGACGTGGTCGGGACAGAAGACGGAATCGATCTCGAGGGCGCCGGCGAATCGGCGTTCCCGGCTGGTCTTGGAACGCTCCGTCGCTGGCTGGCCCTTCAATGGAGCAGCGCTTGGTTCGGCCATGAGAACTCCCCCCTCAGAGAAAGGCTCGGGCATCCGTGCTTAGTATACATAAGTATACATACCTGGTGAAGTCTTCGGCAATTTGGGGCCGTGGGGATGCCATTCTCAGGCCCAAATCGTCGCCTTCACCGACCGCTCGAGGGTCGTATGCGTCACCAGATGACAACAACATATTGTATCGGACTGCGTCCATGCCACAATATGCAGTTGTTTGGTTCAGAGTTTACACCTTTCAAATGCATAGTCAATCAGTTTTTTTGATTCGTCGAAATGCTTGCCAGCACGCATGTTAGAGAATTGTTCAGCCGAGCGACCCGCCAGCCGCTGCCGCCTGGGCAGGATCGTAACACGCTGCTGCGTAACGGCTTGGCGTGGGCCTCTCTTGCGCCGCGGACATGTCCAGACCAGGAATTTTTTGCCGACGCCTTGTGGCAGCACGGCAAAACACCGCGCAACCCGCGCAACCACAGGAACTTATGCCCAACCTCACCCTCGTGGCAGCGGTCGGGCCTGTCAAAGCAACAAGGCAGGAGGACCGGTCGGTCCTCCTGCCTCGAAGGGATTTCATTCGGACGAGCACTAGCGGCCCGGATCAGTAGGCGCCTTCTTGACCAGTCCCCTTCTCGGTGCCCTCGGTGTCTCCCGCCCCCGTATCGGGCCCCGTTCCCGCGCCGGCCCCGGCGCCGTCCGCGGGCGCGGGAGTGTCGTCGCTTCCGCATCCGGCCAGTGCCAGGCTCAAAACCAAGAAACAGACACTCAAGTACCTCATGTGTCACCCTCCAGACTGGGTCCCAGTTCACGCTCGCTCGCGGAGCTACAAGCACCGCGGCAACTCACCGACGCGCGCTTCCATACCGCCCTTCAGGCGACGGGGAAAACAGCCGGACAAGCGTGCGACGCCGTTGAACACGCCGTGGCGGATCCGGCCGGCAAATCACCCGGCAGTCAGACACGGATGCCGCGCATCGGCATCGCGACCGGCGAGGCGCCCACCATTGGGCACAGAAGGCTCGCAAGACCACGTGTTCCGGCTCCAACAGCGCCACGAGTCTACCAACGAGCCCCTGAAACTGTCAAACCTCGCCTCCCTTCACCTCCGGGCTCGCGCCCTGGCGACTCCCGGAGACTGCCGGGCTGCTTGTGGCCGGGTGAGCCGATTGCTTATAATCCATCAAGCGCCGCCGATGAATCGTTGCGGCCGCACGTGAGTGCCGCGAACTGCGGGACCGCGAAGTCCGGAAAACCCATTTATTATTTGACAACCCCGCACTGGGCAGCTTAACGTCACCCGTAGCCTAGACGGGCTATGTGCCCCATACCCAGAAGACTTTAACCGCCCCAACGCCCGCCGATTGCTTGCCGCCGGCTTACGGCAAGCCCGTTTGCAGCCGTGAAACCATCGGTCCGGCCGAGGGAACCTCACGCCACCTGCCTCGACTCCCGCGCGATCATCCTACGACTCTCAGGGCCAAGCCCTGACGCAAGACCAGAGGGACCAAGCTGCCATGAAGCGATTCATCGCGGCCGCCTTGGCGATTGCCAGTGCGCTTGCCGCTCACCAGGCTTGGGCACAGGCGCCCGCCGTCAGCGACACCGTTCCCTCGGCGGCCGTGCCTGGACAGCCGACCGACATCGCCTTGGTCGGCGGCAACCTGGCCGGTGCCACCGGAGTGTGGACCAACATGCCCTCGGCCGCCATCGAACTGACGCCGGGCATCGAGGGCAATGGCACCAAGGCCGACACCGTGTCGTATCGGGTATCGCTGCCGCCCGAAGCGCCTCTCGGCATCTACGGCCTGCGGCTGGCCACGGGCCAAGGCATCTCCGGCCTTCGGCTGTGGATGATCGACGATCTGCCCAGCATCCAGGACAGCGGCGCTAACAAGACGGTCGAAACGGCCCAGGAGCTTTCGCTGCCCATCGCGGTGGACGGGGCCTGCGAGGCCGAGAGCTACGACTTCTACAAGATCAATGCAACCGCCGGACAGCGGCTGAGCGTGGAGGCGGTGGCCAGGCGGCTGGGTTCGGCCCTCGATCCGGTGATCCGGCTCTTGGATGCGGCGGGCCGCGAGCTGGCGTACAGCGACGATGAAGCGGGGCTCGGCGCCGACAGCCGCTTCGTTCACGTGTTTGCCGAGGGAGGCACGTACTTCATCGAGATTCGCGACATCCGCTACCAGGGTGGCGCCAACTATCGCTACCGGCTGCGATTGGGCGATTTCCCGTTGCCGACCGCTCCGTTTCCGATGGGGGGCCGGTTGGGCACATCGCCCAAGCTGACGATTACCGGGCCGGCGGTCGAGTCGCTCGCCGCGATCACGGTGGCGATTCCGGCATCGGTGCCGGGAGGGCGCCTGCCGCTGGCCGTCAAGTATCCCGATGGGCAGGGATCGGCGATGCTCTCGCTGGTGGTCTCGCCGTTGGCCGAACAAGTCGAGTTTGAACCAAACGACGCGCCTGAGTCGGCTTCGACGATCGCCGTACCGGGAGCGGTCAACGGCCGTTTCGAGACAGCCAAGGACCGCGACTACTATGCGATTCAAGGGAAGGCGGGCCAGCGATTCTGGCTGCGGGGCCGCACGCGCAGCCTCGGCTCGCCCAGCGACCTGTTCCTGCGGTTGTATAAGGCCGACGGCGCCATGGTGGCCGAGGCGGAAGATGCAGGGACCGACGACGGGCTGATCGATTACACGTTTCCCGAGGACGGCGTGTACCGTCTGATGGTCGAGGACCTGAATCGACGCGGCGGGCCGGAGCACGTGTACCGGATCGAAGCCGAGGCTTACCGGCCGGGATTCACACTGGCGGTCGAGGCGGACAAGTTCGACGCGCCCAAGGCCGGCGTCTTCGTAGTCAAGGTGACCAGCGCCCGCCGCGATTACAACGGCCCGATCACGCTGGGCCTGGAAGGCGCGGGCGAGGGATTTACGTTGGCCAACAGTACGTTGGCGAACAATGTCATCGCCGAGGGGCAGAACGAAGTCGTGATGAACGTTACGCTGCCGTCCGCACTCGAACCGGGCCAATGGTTGACGATGCAGGTGGTCGGCCGGGCAAAGATCGGCGAGGTGGAGTTTGCCGCTCGGGCCAGCACGCTCACGCCATTGCGGGCCGCCTTCAACGGCCTGGCTTACCCGCCCGCCGAGCTGGATGGATCGATTGGTCTGGGCGTTTCTCCCGTATTCCCCGATTTCTTCCAGTTGGCCGTCGATCCGGTGGCATTTCCGCAGATCGCCGGCACCGCCACGTTTTTAGTCAAGGCCACCAAGCTCAACGGTTTTGACGATCCGATCGCCTTGACCGTCGACTCGCTGCCGCCGGGCGTCACGGCCACCGTGGCGCCGATCGAGAAGGGCAAGGCCGAAGTGGCGGTGCAGTTGACCGGCCCCGGCTCGCTGGCCGAGGCGGAGTACCCATTCCGCGTGACCGGGTCGGCCACGTTCCAGAACCAGCCGCGGCAGGTGGCGCTGCCGGCCGCGGTGCTGCGGGTGGTCAAGCCGATCGAGGTGGCTGTCGCGCCGGCGGGAGCGGTGGCTCGCGGCGCCGCCCAAAAGGTGAAGATCGTGCTCACGCGCAACCCGGCCGCCGCCGGCGCGGTGACGATCGCCTTCAAGGATCTGCCTGCTGGGCTGACGGTCCCCGCCGAAATCACTATCGCCGAGGGGCAGAACGAAGTCGAGATCGACCTGGCAGCGGCGGTCGACGCGGCGGTCGGGCCGGCTGGGCTGACCGTGGTCGCCACCACCAAGATCAACGACAAACCGTTTACCGTCGAAAGCCCGCAAGTGGCATTCGAGATCAGCATGCCTTAAAACATCCACTTACAGCGTTGCGATCGCGCGCGGGACACCCGCGCGGCTCAAAGCAAGGGAGAAGCAATGCGGCTGTTCATCCACGAGCCCTGCCGTAAGTTGGGACCAGCGGGCCGGCGGGCCGTAAGCTGGACCCTGTTGGCGGTTTTCTCGGCGGCCTTTCCAGCTCTGGGGCTGCCGGCGGCACACGCCGAGGAGGCCCAAGATGCCGGAGATCCGGCTCTGGAGCCGATCGTCATCGGCACGCCGGAGCGGATCGAGGTCTACCCGACCGAGTTCAAGCTGGAGTCGGCCCGAGCGCGGATGCACCTGGTGGTCAGCGGTCATTACGCCGGCGGCGGCGTGCAGGACCTGACGCGGGCGGCCGAGCTGGTCTCGACGAACGAAGCGGTCCTCAAGGTGGCCGGCGGTCTGGCGACCGGGGTGGCCGATGGCAGCGCCGACGTGCTGGTGCGCGTGGGTGGGCAGGAGCTCCGTGTGCCGGTCCAGGTGAGCAACCAGCAGGTTGCCGAGCGGGTGAGCTTCAACTACGGCACGCTGGTGGCGCTATCGAAGCAGGGGTGCAACTCGGGCGCGTGTCACGGCTCGCCCAGCGGCAAGGCCGGCTTTCGCCTCTCGTTGCGGGCCTACGATCCGGCGCTCGACACGCTGACGCTGATCCGCGAGTCGTACAACCGCCGTACCAACAGCTTCGAGCCCGAGAAGAGCCTGCTGTTGCGCAAGCCGCTGATGCAGATCGCACACGGCGGCGGGCGGCGGCTGCGCACGACCGACCCGGCCTACGAGATCCTGCACGACTGGATCCAGCAGGGCTGCCAGTTGGACCCGCCCGACGCGCCCACCTGCGTCCGTGTCGACGTCTACCCGCGGCAGCGGATCCTGCACCGCCCGGCCCACACGCAGCAACTGCACGTGCTGGCCAGCTTCTCCGACGGTTCGGTCCGCGACATCACCCAACTGGCGGCGTTCTCCAGCTCCGACGAGGCGGTGGCCACCGTCGACGAAAACGGCCTCGTGGTCGGCCACGACCGGGGAGAGGCGGCCATCCTGGTCCGTTACCTGGAGAAGATCGAAACGGCCTACGTCATGTTCCTGAAGGACATCGAGGGGTTCCAGTGGAACGATCCGCCGGAAAACAACTACATCGACCGGTTCGTGTTCGAGAAGCTGCAGCAGTTGCAGATTCTCCCTTCCGAGCTGTGCAGCGACGAAGAGTTCGTCCGCCGCGTGTACCTCGACGTGATCGGCGTCCTGCCCACGGTCGCCGAAGTCGCGGCCTTCCTGGGCGACCAGGATCCAAACAAGCGGGCCGGGCTGGTCGACGCGCTGTTGGAGCGGCCGGAGTACGCCGATTATTGGACTTTGAAGTGGGGAGACCTGCTGCGGCTGCGCAACAACAAAGTGACCCCGGCCGGCGTGCCCAAGTTTCACCGCTGGCTCACGACGGCGCTGCGCGACAACATGCCCTACGACCAATTCGCCCGCGAGCTGTTGACGGCCGACGGCAGCACGTTCAGCAATCCGCCGGCCAATTATTTCCGCACGGCGGCCGACACCAACGACTGCACGGAAACGACCTCGCAATTGTTCCTGGGCATCCGCATCCAGTGCGCCAAATGCCACAACCATCCATTCGAACGCTGGACGCAGGACAACTACTACGGCATCGGCGCTTTCTTCAACCGCGTGCAGCGCAAGGCCAGCGCGCGGCCCGACGAGCTGGTGGTCTACGTGGCCCGCGCGGGCGAAGTGACCCAGCCGCGGACCGGCCAGCAGATGAAACCCTGGCTGCCGCTCACCGGCGACGCCGAGCTGCCGGGCGAAGGCGACCGCCGCCAGGTTTTCGTGGATTGGCTGGTGCAGCCCGACAACCCGTTCTTCGCCAAGGTGGAAGTCAACCGCATCTGGGGGCACCTGATAGGCCGCGGCATCGTGGAGCCGGTCGACGACTTCCGCGATTCGAACCCGCCGTCGAGCGCAGCGCTGCTCGATGCGCTGGCGCGCGACTTCGTCGAGCACGGCTTCGACCGCAAGCACGTGCTGCGGGCCATTCTGAACAGCCGCACCTACCAGTTGAGCTCGAGGAAGAACGAGTTCAACAAGAACGACGTCAAGTATTTCTCGCACTCCCGCACTCGGCTGCTCTCCGCCGAGCAGTTGCTCGACGCCATCTGCCAGGTAACCGGCGTGCCGGAGAAGTATGCCGGGCTGCCCGCCGGCACGCGGGCCACTCAGTTGCCCAGCCCCGACGTCGACAATTATTTCCTCAAGGTCTTCGGCCAGCCGGCACGTGAAACCGCCTGCCAATGCGAGCGGTCGAACGAATCGAACCTCTCGCAGGCCTTGCAGATGATCAACGGCCCGCTGGTCCACTCCAAGGTCCGGGATGAGAACAACCGGCTGCGGCAGCTCCTGGCGCAGGGCAAGACCAACGAGGAAATCATCACCGAGCTCTACCTGGCCGCCTTTGCCCGCCGGCCCGGCGAGCCCGAAATGGCCGCCGCCGTGAATCACATCGCGGCCAGCGGCGACCAGGTTCGCGGCCTGGAGGACGTGCTGTGGGCCCTGCTGAACGCCAACGAGTTTTTATTCCAACATTGATCGACTTTTCGCCCAAGGTGAATTTCCCCATGCGTTCGACGATTCGATCGGTGCCTGTCATGATTCTGGCGCGAGCGGCGATTGTGCTGGCCGTATCCGTGCCGGCCGCGCGCCTGGCCGCAGAGGAGCAGCCGGCGGCCGAACAAGAGCAACCAGCGGCGGCCGAGGAACAACCCGCGGCCGAAGCAGAGCAACCGCCCGAAGCGGAGCAGCCCGCGGCGCCGGAGCCCGTCAGCTTTGCCAAGCACGTCGCGCCGATCCTGGTGAAAAACTGCCTGGGCTGCCACGGTCAGAGCGAACCGAAGGGAGAATTCCAGCTCCACAACTTTGCTTCGCTGATGAAGGCCGGCGCTTCCACTCTGGCCTCGGTCACGCCGGGCGATCCGGACGACAGCGAGCTCGTGCGGCTGGTCAGCTCCGAGGATGAAGCAGAACGAATGCCCAAGGAGGGCGATCCGCTGCTGCCCGAGGAGGTCGAGCTCGTCAAGCGCTGGGTGGCCGAGGGGGCGGCCTTCGACGGCGATCAGCAGGCCACGCTGGCCTCGATCATTCCCAAGCAGCCGCATCCGGCGGCGCCCGAGGCCTACCACCGCACGATCGCCGTGACGGCGCTCGCCTTCCGGCCTGACGGCCAGGAGCTGGCCGTGGGCGGCTACCACGAGATCACGATCTGGAACCCCGCCACCGGCGAGCTCGTGCGGCGGATCGGCAGCGTCGACCAGCGGACCTACGGCCTGGCCTACAACAGCGACGGCACGCTGCTGGCGGCGGCCAGCGGCACGCCCGGCATCTCGGGCGAGGTGAAATTGTTCGATCCCAGCCAGGGGACCGTGGTCAACGACCTGGCCACCCTGTCCGACGTGGCCTTTGACGTGGAATTCAACCCGGCCGGCACGAAGCTGGCGGCTTGCTCGGCCGACCGCTCGATCCGCATCTTCGACGTGGCCAGCGGCGCCCAGGAGCGGCTGATCGAGGACCACGCCGACTGGGTGATGGGCGTGGCCTGGAACCACGATGGCACGCGGCTGGCTTCCGCGAGCCGCGACAAGACGTCGAAGCTGTTCGACGGGGCCACCGGCGACTCGCTGGCCACGTATCCGGGCCATGGCGAGGCGGTCTACGCGGCGGCCTTCAGCGCCGACGGCAACCAGGTGCTGACGGGCGGCGGCAACAAGACGATTCACGTCTGGAACCCGGCCGACGGCAACAAGATCGCCGAGATCGGCGGCTACGGCGGCGACATCTACAAGGTGCTCGTCCGCGCAGGGATGATTTTTAGCTGTTCGGGCGACAAGACATTGCGGCAGCACAACGAAGGCGACCGGGCCCAGGTCCGCAGCTTCGAAGGCCATGCCGACTGGATCTATTCGCTCTCGCACAACGAGACGACGCGGCGCCTGGCCACCGGCAGCTTCGACGGCGAGGTCCGCATCTGGAACATCGACGACGGCGCCACCGTCGTGGCCTTCAAGGCCGCCCCCGGCCTCCCCGCGCCCGCGGCAGCCGCCGTTCCCGCCACCGCCGCCACCCAGTGATTAGGAGGGGAGAAGGAAAAGCAGACGAAATCCACCTTCGGACCTGCGGCAGGGACAGCAATTCGATGGGCGGTCAAATCGTCTCGACCGTGAGGTCTGGAAAGCGGCTCAACTTTGCATCATTGGTCAAGAGTCCTCGCGAAAGCCCTGCCGTTCCTCCTCGATTTCTTCACTGGTCCGGAATGGTCCTCCCACTGCCTCCAGTTCGGCCCTGGCACGCTGCAACTGTTGCCACCAGTCGTCCTCGGCGGGCACAGGCACGGACAAAGGACGCAACACTACTTCGATAGGACCAGCGGGCAGGTTCGGACGGCTGTCCAATTGAATACTGCCATCTGGCCTCAACATTCCGTGCACCACAACTTGACTCGGTTTCATGCTGGCCATTTCCTTTGCAAAGACATTGTGTCGCCGTTCTTATTATATCGAAGGCCACGCCGACTGGATCTATTCGCTTTCGTACAACGAGCCGACGCGGCGCCTGGCCACCGGCAGCTTCGACGGCGAGCGGGCACGGGGAGGCCTTGAAGGCCACGACGGTGGCACCGTCGTCGATGTTGCGCGGCGGCGGTGGCGGGATCCGCGGCTGCCGGGCAATAACCGTATCTACGGCTTCAGACGTGGGCGGCCGGTTGTTCTTGGCCTTGCTCCGCCTGCGGTGGACGCGCCGATTGTTCGAGCACTTCCCAGGCGAGCTGCCGGTAATCGTCGGCGCCGTGCGAAGCGGGCGCGTACTGAAAGATCGACTGCCCAAAGCTGGGCGCCTCGGCCAGGCGGATGTTGCGGCGGATGTGCGCTTCGAACGAGCGGGCCTGGGCCCAGGGAGTCCGCTCGCCGCGGCAACTGCTGAAGTACAGCTCCACGTCGCGGCTGATTTCCGCCGCCAGCCGGGTGCCCGACTCGAACATGCACAGCACCACGCCGCTGAGCCTCAGCCGCGGGTTCAGCCGCCGGGCCACCACGTCGATCGTGTCCAGCAGCTTGCTCAAGCCGTGCAAGGCCAGGAAGTGCGGCTGCAGCGGAATGAACACTTCATCCACGGCCGCCAGCGCATTGAGCGTCAGGATGCCCAGCGAGGGTGGGCAGTCGACGATCACGAAATCGAACGGACGCGGATCCTCGCCCAGCTTGTCGCGGAGGATCAGCTCGCGGCCCACCACGCCGGCCAGCTCGACCTCGACGGCGGCCAGGTCGATGTGCGAGCCGACCACCCACAAGTTGTCTGCCGCTTGCCGCCGCACGTCGTCCAGCGACGCCTGGCCGCAGAGCACTTCGTAGATCGAGGGCTCGTGGCTGCCGGGCTCGACCCCCAAGTGCAGCGTGGCATGTGCCTGCGGGTCCAGGTCCACCAGGCAGACCTGGCGGCCGACCGCGGCCAGGGCCGCACTGAGATTGACGGCCGTCGTGGTCTTGCCCACGCCCCCTTTTTGATTGATGATTGCAATCGTGCGCATCGGAACTCCGTTTGCTTGGCAGACTGCTGGTTGACGGCGCAGCCACGCCGGACAGGGACGGGGATTATAGAAAGGTCCGCCGGGGGGGCCTAGATCAGCAGGGGGCTGAAATCGGCGGTCTTGCTGGGGGGTCTCGGCCGGGCGGGACCGCCCCAGGCCGCGAAACCGGCGAGTTCTTTGGAGGGTGGCGTAATGCGGGTCATCGTAGAGCAGGACCGTGAGGGGGTCAGCCGTCGGGCGGCCGACTTCGTGGCGCGGCTGGTGCGGCGGCGTCCGACGTGCGTGCTGGGCCTGGCGACCGGCGAAACGCCGCTGGGGATGTACCGCGAGCTGATTCGGATGCGCGCCGAGGAGGGGCTCGACTTTTCCCGCGTGGTGACGTTCAACCTCGACGAGTACGTGGGGCTGGGTCCGGGCCATCCGCAGAGTTACCGGTACTTCATGCAGCAGAACCTGTTCGACCACGTCAACATCGACCAGCGCAACACGCACGTGCCCGACGGGCGCGCGCTCGACTTCGAGGCCTACTGCGAACGCTACGAGGAGATGATCCGGGAGGAAGGGGGCATTGATTTGCAGGTGTTGGGCATCGGCAGCGACGGCCACATCGCCTTCAACGAGCCGGGCTCCTCGTTGGGCAGCCGGACCCGCCTGAAGACGCTGACGGCCGAGACCATCCGCGACAACGCGCGTTTCTTCGGCAGCCCGGCCGAGGTGCCCCGCCTGGCGATCACGATGGGCGTGGGCACGATCCTGGAGTCGCGGCGCTGCCTGCTGTTGGCCGCCGGCCAGTCGAAGGCCGAAGCGATCCGCGACACGATCGAAGGTCCCGTGACCGCGCAGGTGACCGCCTCGGCCTTGCAACTGCACCGCGAGGTGGTGGCGATCATCGACGTCGAGGCGGCCCGGCTGCTGAAGCGGAAGGACTATTATCTCGAGGTCGAGCGGGCCCAGGCCAGCCTGGAGGCCGGCGAGCTCTCCTCGCTGTTGCCTTCGCAGCAGTGAAGGGCATTGGTCCCGTGTCAACTCTTGCAGCAAGAAGCGAACGCGTCGGGATTGTTGCGACGGCCACTTTACAGAGCGGCGCTCCGGCAGGAGCCGACCACCCGCATCACGTGGGGGAACGTCGCCCGGTAGTGGTCCAACTAGCTATACTGTCATCGCGGTAATTCGTTACTATTGCGACGGTTAGCGCCGATCAAAGGCGCGAGTTCCGGAGGGAGGAAAGCTATGGATGCTCCATGTGTCAAAACAGATCTAGTGTCCCGCATGCTGCTGCTGCTGGGTATTCCTTTTCAGCGGTGTCACGCCTTCTTTCCATTGCCACCCAGCGAACTCCACCGCCGGCTCGACGCTTATGTTCACTTAACGCGGGGTGGTTGGAGACGCCCGCTCTGGCATGAAGGCGCGAAGCCCTACACAGGCATCATATGCGACGATGGGCTCGTCATGGTCAACGCCTACCAGCACAACGCGTATAGGCCCGTTCTCCGCGCCCGGTTCGTGGAAGCTGCGAATGGAACAAGGGTTATGTTCACAATTGCCATTGCTCCGGTAATGGCAGCAATCATGCTTGCTATATTACTTGGTCTTCTCTTTCTTGTGGTCTGGCATTACATGGTTGTGCCTTCGCCATCAGCCGGTCGTGCGATGGTCGTCATGCTGTTGCTCATTTTCATCATGTTCCATTACGGCATGCACTTTGGACCATTTATGTTCTACAAGCGTCGCCTTCTACGGTTCGTGTGCGACCGCTGGTCCCAACCTGACGCGATGGATGGCCCGGAACATCGCCCACCAGCGGGGCCATGAGGTCCGGAAGTTCGTGACCGCTGTCTTTGACCTGGTGCCGCTGCCGGAGGACGCCACGGAGGCGGAGCCCGCCAAAGGGCGGCATCACCAGCGACGAACTGACCGTCTGCCTCGGGGGCTTCATCGAGTTTGGCATTAACCTGAAAGGCAGCAAATCGGGGAATCCGTAATGATCGAGCGACCTAGTGAATTGGAGCCCGTCGAAATAAAGAGTGGCGGTGGCATCACGTCACTTGCCGGTGTCATCGTGACAACAGCGGGTATCGCTGCCCTTTGGGGCATAGCCTCGGTAAGGCCGATGGCTGAGGGCTTTGCGCGGGTTGTGGGGATCGTGTTACTCACCTTGCTGGCCGGAGTGTTTTGCGCATGGACCCTGGTGGGCTTGTTTTGGCTGCTCGCCCGCCATAGCGTAAGTATTGATTTCGGCAATCAGCGCATTGTCACGCGAGCGGGGCTGCCGTTCGTCCACTTGCGGACGAAGACCTATTCAGCATCCGTGTTCGACTCAGTCGTGCTTAGCTGTGGGAGGACACGCGGGCTCTTTGCCAGTAGCTTTGATTGTGATATTTTCATCCGGGGTCCCGAAACTACAATCCCTCTGCGGATGGGGATTGACAAGTACAATATAGCTCTGGCCGAAGCAGAGCGAATTGCAGGTGCTCTCGGTCTGCGTGTTGCCGAAGAGCGCGCAAGCAATTGAAGCGTCACGTTTCCTCCTCCGTTGTCAAGGGGCGCTTAAAACCAGCCATTTTGAGGAGAGGACGGTTTGTCGTCTAACCTCGTTCGCGGGCAGGACCGTTCAAAGGTTCCAGGGCGGGAAAAACGGGACAGGTCTGAATGCCATGAAGATAAGGCACAAGGGCCGGACTTGACTGCGGTTAGCGATGCTAGCATCGAACGTGCTTGCGGTGCTAGCGAGGGACGCGCATAAGAACGGGCCTCCTGTCAGAATGTGGGTGTAAACATTCCTCACCCCAACAGGAGACCCTGAACATGCATGTCAGTATCGTCGAGGCGGTAACGCGGATCAAGCGGAACGTGGCGGAGTCGTTGTCGGCCGAATCGATTGAGCAAGCCTGCCGCCAGGCGAAACACTCGTGGCGTCGTCGTGACTTGGGACCCGCGAAAACCGCGTGGACGTTTCTTAGGAACGGCCGAAAAATAACTTCCCGATTTCGCGAGTGCTAGCATCAGGTGCCCAGCACGGCGTCTTTGCTATATGCGGAAGTTATTTTTCGGCCGTTCCTTATCCAGGTGTTACACGGCAACACGGCTTGTGAGCACGCCGTTCGATTGGCCGGTCTGTCGTGTTCCGCCAGTGCCTATTGCCAAGCGCGAAGTCGCTTGCCGCTGGCCGTCTGGGAGCGGCTACTCGAAGACACGACCCTGGCCGCGCGGGGTACATGGCGTCTGCCCCTCTGGCATGGGCATCGCACCTTTTGGATCGATGGCTCGAGCACGTCGATGGCCGACACGCCCGCGTTGCAAGAGCACTTCGGCCAACCCGGTGGCCAGCAAGCAGGTTGCGGCTTTCCAGTGGCGCGCCTGTGGGGCATGTTCGATGCGCGGAGCGGACTGCTGGTCAAGTTGCTGGTGTCGCCGCTGCGCACGCACGAGGGTTCTCAGGTGACGCGGTTCCATTCTGAGTTGCGCTCCGGGGACCTGATCGTGGGCGATCGAGCGTTCGCTTCCTATGCCCATTTGGCCCTGCTTTCGGGGCGAAAACTGCACGGCTTGTTCCGCGTCCATCAGCGGCAATTGGTGAGCTTCCGAAAGGACCGCAAGCTGATCGGCAAGCAACCCCGGGGCACCGTCGCCTTGTACGCCACGAGCCGATTGATCCGCAAGCTGGGCAAATACGATCAAATCGTCGAGTACAGCAAACCGGAGAACCGCCCGACCTGGATGAGCGAGGGCGAGTTTGCAACGGTGCCCGAGTCAATCATCGTCCGCGAGTTGCGCTTTCGCACCAAGACCAAGGGCTGCCGCACGCGCGAGATTACCCTGGTCACCACGCTGTTAGATCCCGATCGATATACGAGCGCCGAATTGATCGCGTTGTACCGGACGCGATGGGAAGTCGAAACCAACTTCGCGCACCTGAAGACCACCATGCGCATGGACGTGCTGCGCTGCCAGACCGTCGATGGCGTGCTCAAGGAACTGCACGTGTTCGCGCTGGTCTACAACCTGGCGCGGCTCGTCATGCTTTCTGCCGCAAGTACGCAACGAGTGCCCTTGGCTCGCGTCAGCTTTGTGGCGGCCTTGCGCTGGCTGACGATTCAAAGGTTCCAGGAACCGATACGAGCGGCGAGCAGACACCGTCGAACTCGGCGGCACCGACGTCGAGCGCATCATTGACCGGGCCGCCCTCTTATTAACCGACCCAGCAACCAGCAACGACTTCTTACTTCTGGCCCTTAAATCACCGAAAACTCGGAAACAACTCAAATGCAGGGCTCGGTGGCCAGTGGTCAGTGGCTGGAGCGGGAAGGCAGCAGGCAATCAGAAACCAGCAACAACCGTTGCCGAAGTCTTCCCCCGCCGCCTTGTCGCCTTGTCACCGTGTCCTCTCGGCCGCGGTGGGCTGGACGAATTGTTCGTCGAAGAAGTGGCGCAGGGCCTCGGCAATCGGCCGGATGGATACCTCGGCGCCTGTCTCGATCAGCCGGGCACGGGAGCAGTTCAGCGCGAAGGCGAGCGTCGCCGTTTCGTTGCCTCGCCTGAATCGAAGGGCATGCCGCCAACCAGGCTGGCAGTCGCCCGCCACATCCGACCACCCAAAGCTGCGCTCGTCGAGCAGGCTGTTGCGAATGTGGCTGAAACCGGGCGCCTGGCTCACGTCGGCACGCCGCGCGACGCGGTAAGTCTGGCCCGAGATAATAACCTGATCGGAGGACCCGGCAGACGCCTTTCCATTGCGAGGCGCCAGCAACAGCGCCTCGGCCGAGGGCGCTCTGAGCATCAACTCGGCGTTGTGGCTGCCCCAAAGCTCCAAGGCCGGCCGCTGCAGCCGCGCGTAGTAAAACCAACTGCCAATCGCGCCCGCCACGCCCAGCAGCAGCACGGCAATGATCGCGTGCCGGCCCTCGATGAAGTGGATCCGCGGTGGTTCAGACATGGTCGCCCCACGCAACGAAGAACTGGGGCACGCTGACGCTTTGCCGCCAGCCACCCACCACGCTGGTGTTCTTCATCCTTCCATTGCTCCGGACTGACGGAGGGCCTGGATCGCCTCGGCCGTGTAGCCGAGCCAGTCGCGGAGCACCTCGTCGCTGTGCTGCCCGACTTCAGGCGGCGCGGAGGCGTGCCGCGCCGGTTCGCCACTCCAATGTACCGCGCCGCCTAACAGGGGATAGGACCGGCCCTGGGCGTCGGTGACCGGAAGCACCATCTGCCGGGCGGCCATCTGGGGCGAGGCGAGCACCTGGTCCAGCGAGAGCACCTCGGTGTGCGGCACGTCGGCCGACGTCAGCAGCTCGCGCCAGGCCGCCGTGGTCCGCTCGGCAAGTAGTTCGCGCAGGCGGGGAACCAGGGAATCGCGGTGCTGGACGCGGGCCGGGTTGGTCGCGAAGCGGGGGTCGAAGGCCCAGTCAGGCCGGCCGGCCGCCTGGCAGAATCGCTGCCACTGGCGGTCGGCGCCGACGGCCAGCACGATGTGCCCGTCGGCCGTGGCGAAGGACTCGTAAGGCACGATCTGGGGGTGGGCATTGCCGTAACGGCGCGGCGGCTCACCGGTGAGCAGCGCGGCCTGGGCCACGTTGACCAGGCTGGCCAACGTGCAGTCGGCCAGCGCCAGGTCGAAGGCCCAGCCGGCCTTGCCCTTCCCGCGGGCAACCAGGCCGGCCAGCGCGGTGACGGCGGCGTACAAGCCGGTGATGACGTCGGTGATGGCCACGCCCACCTTCATCGGCGCTGCGTCCGGTTCGCCGGTGATCGACATCAGTCCGAACTCGGCCTGCATCATCAGATCGTAGCCGGGCACGTCGGCCAGCGGACTGGTGCGGCCATACCCGGAAATCGAACAGACGACGAGCTGGGGATTCAGTTGCCGGAGCCGATCGGACTGAAGGCCGAACCGTTCCAGTGATGCGGGCAAAAAGTTCTCGACGAGCACGTCGGCCTGCCGCAGCAGGTCGTCGAGCAGCGGGCGGCTGGCCGGATGGTCGAGCGCCAAGGCCAGCGAGCGCTTGCCGCGGTTGGTCGACAGATAGTAGGCGCTTGGGCCGCCACCGTCGACGAACGGGGGCCCCCATTGCCGGGTATCGTCGCCGCTGCCGGGCCGCTCGACCTTGACCACGTCGGCCCCCAGGTCGGCCAGGAGCTGCGTGCAGAAGGGGCCGGCCAGGATCCGCGAAAGATCGAGGACCTTGACTCCTTGGAGTGGATAAGCGGGCTGGTTCATGACTTCCCCCGGGGCTGGCCGGTAGTATACTGGCGGGATCCCGCGAAACCGACAACTCTGAATAGATATTGATACTGAGCGAGTCCCATGGCCAACGCCTTCGATCCGTATCGTGAAGCCCTGGTGGTCGAGACCATGACGATCTGGCCCGAAGAGTACGATGCCTGGGAGGCGGCCGACCGGCAGCGGATCGAAGAGCGGCTGCACGCCGACCCGAAGTCGGCCGCCGAAATGGATTACATCCGGCTGCACACCGGTTTCTGCCGCCAGATTACGGTCACGCCGGCCGACCTGGAGAGGATCCAGTGAGCGCCGCCGCCGAGGTGCGCGTGCGTCTGGCGGGCCGCGAATACTCGATTGAAATCGGCACCGGCAACGTGGCGCGCGCCGGCCGGTTGGTGACTGCCGGCCGCAAGGCGACCCAGGCAATCGTCGTCACCGACGAGCATGTGCACGAACCGCACGCCGCGGCGGTTGCCCAGAGCCTGGCGGAGGAAGGCCTGACCGTCGACATTCTGGCGATCGAGGCGGGCGAGAGCAGCAAGTCGGTCGAGATGGCCGACCGCCTCTGGCAGAAGTTTTTGGACCTGGGCGCGGACCGGCAGACAATCGTCGTCGCGGTGGGGGGCGGCGTGGTCGGCGACCTGGCGGGGTTCGTGGCGGCTACGTATGCCCGCGGCTTGCCGCTGGTGCAGGTGCCGACGACGCTCCTGGCGCAGGTCGACAGCTCGATCGGCGGCAAGGTGGCCGTGAACCTTCCGGGGGCCAAGAACCTGGTGGGGGCGTTCTGGCAGCCGTTGGCGGTGCTGGTGGACACCGAGGTGCTCTCGACATTGCCCGACCGGGAGTATCGCTCCGGCCTGGCGGAAGTGGTCAAATATGGCGTGGTCCTGGACGCCGAATTGTTTGCGTATCTGGAGGCGCACGTGGAGCCGCTGCTCGGCCGCCGGCACGACGTGCTGCGGCACGTGGTTCGGCGCTGCTGCCAACTGAAGGCTGACGTGGTCGCCGCCGACGAGCGGGACGAGAGCGGGCTGCGGGCGGTGCTCAACTATGGACACACCTTCGGCCATGCCTTCGAATCGCTCACCGGTTACAGCGCGCTGTTGCACGGCGAGGCGGTGGCCGCCGGTATGCTGTGCGCGTCGCGGCTGGCCGAGCGGCTGGGCCGCGTCGACCAAACGTTCACCGGCCGGCAGCGGGACTTGCTGACGGCACTGGGGCTGAGCGTTGCACCGCCGGGAGTGGACCACGAGCAAGTGCTGTTGATAATGACTCGCGACAAAAAGGCGGAGCATGGGCGGCTGCGGTTTGTGCTCCCCAGCCGGATGGGGCAGGCGGAGCTGGTCGACGACGTGTCGGCGGACGACGTGCGTGGGGCGCTGGCCGAGTGAGCCTCGAGGGCTCGCGCGATGTGTGCGATCGGGGCCACGACAAGCCTGCGATTCAATCCACCCATGATCGACGACGACGCTCCGATCGGCCCGGCCGGCGACTCGCGCCCAGAGCAGGCGGGTGACGAACTGTCCGACACGCTGCTGCTGTCGCTGGTCACCGGCGTGGGACCGCGGTTGCGCCTGGCCCTGCTGGAACGGTTTGGCACGCCACGGGCGGTCCTGGCCGCCGCGCCCAGTGAGTTGCGGGCCGTGCCGGGGATCGGGCCCAAGCTGACCAAGGCCCTGGTGCGGGCCCGCGACGAGATCGACGTGGCCGGCGAGATCGACATTTGCCGGCGGAGTGGCGTCGCGATGGTCGCCCAATCCGACAGCGAGTATCCCCGGCTGTTGCGTGAGATCCACGACCCGCCCGCCGTCCTCTACGTCAAGGGGCGGATTGCACCGGCCGATGCCGTGGCGGTTGCCATCGTCGGCTCGCGGCATGGCACGCACTACGGCATTGCCCAGGCCGAACGGCTGGCCAGCAGCTTGGCGCACGCGGGGCTGACGATTGTGAGCGGCCTGGCCCGCGGCATCGACGCGGCCGCGCATCGCGGGGCGCTGGCCGCCGGCGGGCGGACGCTGGCCGTGCTGGGCAGCGGCATCCTGAACGTTTACCCGCCGGAGCACCAGCCGCTGGCGGCCGAAGTGATCGACAGCGGGGCATTGATCAGCGAGATGCCAGTCCACTCGGCGCCCTCCAGCGCCAGTTTTCCCCAGCGGAACCGTTTGATCAGCGGACTGTCGCTGGGCGTGATCGTGGTCGAGGCCTCGGACCGCAGCGGCGCGTTGATCACGGCCCGCCATGCCATGGAGCAGGGGCGCGAGGTGTTCGCCGTGCCGGGCCGGGTCGACAGCCGCCTTTCGCACGGTTGCCACCGCCTGATCCGCGACGGCGCCAAGCTGGTCGAGACGGCCGACGACGTGCTGGAGGAGCTTGGCCCATTGGTCGAAGCCGCCGAGCGGCCCGACGGCCGCGCGATCCACCACCCGGCCGAGCTCTTGTTGAATCCTTTGGAGCAGCAGGTGCTGGATGCGATTCGGGTCGATCCGACCCCGATCGACGAGGTGATCTCGACCAGCCGGCTGGCCGCGCCGCAGGTGCTGGCCACGATCAGCGTCTTGGAAATGCGGCGTCTCGTCCGCCGCGTGAGCGGCACTCTGGTGCTGCGGGTGTAGCTGAAGTCGCCGGAATCCAGGGGCCCATGCACTCCACCAGAACTCTGGTGAGTTCTGCTACTCCCCGCTCTTCCTCATCGTCCAGGTCCAGTGGCGGTCGCTGGTCTGGCGCACGGTGGCCGGGTCGAAGCCAAGCGCGGTGCAAAGTCCGCGGATCTCGTGGAGGCTGAGCGCGGCCCGCAGCGAGTCGTCGAAGAGTTGCCGCTGCCGCGCATCGCAGTCGGCCGCGTACAGGTCCACCAGCTCGCGCACCGCGCGGCCGTCGGCCGGGCGCAGCAGATCGCGGACGAACAAGAGTCCGCCGCGGGCCAGCACGCGGCAGGCGCCGGCGAGCACGTCGCGCGGCTCGGGGATATGGTGGACGATGCTGTTGGAGATGACCGAGGAGAATCGGCCGTCGGCGTACGGCAAGCGCTTGGCGTCGACGCGATCCAGTCGAATTCGCGCGGCGAGCCCCGCCTGGGCCACGTTGCGCTCGGCCAGCTCGATCATGCTGGCCGCCAGGTCGACGGCTAACACCCGGGCCAGCGGCGTTCGCCGGCACAGCTCGATCGGGATGCGGGCCGTCCCCGTGCCCAAGTCGAGGATGTCGGCGAGAACGCTGTCGGGATTTTGGCCGGCGGCCGCCAGAAAATCGTCCACGAACAGGCGGTTCACCAACTCGTGGTCCATGGAGTCGTAGGCCTCGGCGTCGGCCGGGCTATCCATCACTTCCACTTCCAAGACGCGTGCAATGCGGCTCATGACTTGACATCGTCCAAGGGCTTTGGTTTGGCCCACCATGCCCAGGCGACGAGCAGCACGGCCAAGAGTGCATAGCCGGCGGCCATGTGCAGCGGCGTCTGGCCATGGGCTGCCGCGGGCAGGTCGGGCATGTCCCAGGGAATCACCAGCGGGTTGCCGGCCAAGGGCGAATGAATGACTCCAAACAGGCTGGCCAACGCCGCCACGCCGAAGAACGCGGCCCCTCTCAACAGGCGGCGATCGACGAGGGCAGCCAAACCGGAGGCCCAGAGAAGGCTGGTCACGATAAAACCGCCCGACAGGATCCGCACGGTTTGCAGCGTCTGAGCCAGCAACAAATTCCGCGGCTGCTCGGCGAGCGCCTCGATGCTGGTCCAGGTCAGGGCGAGATCTCCGGCCAGCACGCCCAGGGCGGTTGGGGGGATCATGTAACGCAAGGCAAAAGTTGCATCGAAATCGAAGTGGGCGGCCAGCAGACCGACCAGCAAGACGAGATTGGCGACGTTATCTAACATGAGTCCAAAAAAGGCGTTAACGTCGCCCGGGGCGGCCCAGTGGTAGCCTTTCACGGGGGTGCATCCGATGGGGGGCATGGAAGTTGCGGATTGGCCGCCATGAGTGTAGGTAGGGTGGATGCGGCCTGTCAATTTGACACCCGGCCGATAGATTTTCGCACGTCAAACCGGTTGGTTTTGTTACTATTAAGGAGCGCGTGAGCGGTCCGACCCGCGTGTGGAGGCGCGGGTTTGAACTCTCCCCTGCGGGGTCCGTAGGAATAGATGAGCCGAACGTTCGCCATGAATCGATCCGACGCAGGTCGGGGTGTACCTTGGTCGGAGCGGACCGACGAGGAGTTGCTGGAGATCTATTGCAAGGACGGCGACCGGCAGGCGTTTGGCGAGTTGGTTCATCGTTATGAGCGGGAACTCTACAGTTATCTGCGGCGTTACCTGGGCGACGCTGTAATGGCCGAGGACGCTTTCCAGGCGACATTCCTGCAAGTACATTTGAAATGCGAGCAGTTCGAGGCGGGACGGAAGGTCCGCCCATGGCTATATACGATTGCCACCAACCAGGCCATCGATGCCCAACGGAGAAACAAGCGGCACCGCATGGTTAGCCTGGATCGGCGGAGCGGCCACGAGGGCGAGGATGACCTTGGCACCTTGTTGGAACTTCTGGTAAGTAAGGAATCAGGGCCATCGGCCAGGTTGGAGGCGGACGAGCGGAAGCAGTGGGTCCGCCGGGCCGTGAGCGAGTTGCCCGAACCGTTGTTGAGCGCAGTCACCCTCGTTTATTACCAGGGCCTTAAATATAGAGAAGCGGCGGAAGTGCTCGACGTCCCCGTGGGGACGGTGAAGAGCCGGTTGCACACAGCCATCCTCAGGCTGAACGAAGCCTGGAACGTTGCCCACTTGTCTGGAGATGTTTAGCCCCATGCGAGAGCAGTTGCTCGGCTACCTGCTGGGAGCACTCGAACCGACGGAACGCGAGGTGTTGGAAGATCGCCTGGGTCAGGACGACCAGCTCAGAGGCGAATTGGCATTGATGCGCACGGGCCTGGAGCCGCTGTCCGAGGCGGGCGGGCAGCACGATCCGTATGCGCCGCCTCCCTATCTGCCGTCGCCGCCGGGGTTGGCTGCCCGCACCTGCAATTTTGTGGCCGCCCGATCGCTCGTGCCCAGCGGCGGGTTGGCTCCCGCGGGGGGCTGGCGGTTGCAAGACTGGCTGGTGGCGGCCGGAATCGGTCTGGCGGCGGCCATGCTGCTGTTTCCCGGCATTTCCAACAGCCGCTTCAATGCCCGGCTGGCCGGTTGCCAGAACAACCTGCGGCAGTTGGGATTTGCCCTGTTGAACTACAGCGAGCTGCACGGCGGATTTTTTCCCGCGGTGCCTGAGCGGGGGCCGCTGGCGGTGGCCGGCGTGTATGCGGCCACGCTGAAGGATGCCGGGTTGCTGGAAACCGACTCGCTGGTGATTTGTCCCTCGTCGGAGTTGGCGAGGCCGTCGGAAGCGGCCCTGCAGCAGGGCGATTTCCGGGTACCTTCGGTGGACGACTTGCTGAACGCCAGCGAGGAGCAGTGGATTAGCCTCGTCAGTACGGTGGGGGGCAGTTTTGGATATGGCCTGGGCTACATTGACGAAGACGACCGTTATCACGGGCATGGCAAGCATAGCCGCGGCAACTTTCCGCTGATGGCCGACGCCCCGCACGAAGAGACCGGCGGTCCGAGCGCCAATCATGGGTCATGCGGGCAGAACATCCTGTTCGTGGACGGCCACGTCGAGTTTTCGCGTAGCTGCCGGTTAAGTTTCCGCGACGACCACATCTACCAGAACGCGATGGGTTACGTTGGCGCGGGTATCGGGCTCGACGACGCGGTGATCGCCCGCAGCCCCGAAAGACCCCGCCCCGAAAGACCCCGCGTGTTCAATAACTCGCTGGACGCGGACCAATAACAACGGGTCCGACGGGTCCGGCTCGCTGCTTTGCGATCCGCGATCCGTGCCAGGCGCGCCGACTTCAGGCCGCCTCGCCGAGCCCTTCGAGCATTTCGATTGCCCGGCGGGCGTTTTCCAATCCGCCAGCTCGCTCGATGAACTCCTCGATCGAAAGCGGCGCATCGGCCGGCGGGCCGCTGCGGGGATCAGCGGTCTGAGGCGTTTGCGGGTTCTCGTGTTCCGGCGTCACCTGTTTGCCCTCCCTCTCGGCGGGTGTGGATCAGCACAGCGGTTGCACTCCGAAAGAATTATTCGGCCAGCTCCCGCGTCCGGCTTTGACTTTTGCGCCGCCTGGCAGCAGAACTGCCAGAGTTCTGGTGGAGTGGATTGCGGGCAGGAATCGGCGACCTGAATTCTGGCGAATTCAGCTACGGGAAGAAATTCTGGCGAATCCGGCTACCGCTCTACGACGAAGGGGTTGATACGACCTGCTGGGGTTCGTCGATGGCCGGTTGCCGCGGGGGGCGCGGCGGCTGGCCGCGGATCGTGCGGGCCACCGCCTCGCGGGCCTCCAGCGTGAGGCTGAACAACGTGGGCACCAGCACCAGCGTGAAAATGGTCGATACGACGAGGCCGCCCAGCACGACGCTGCCCAACCCCCGGTAGAGCTCGCTGCCGGCGCCGGGTGAAACGACCAGCGGCAACAGGCCGAACAGGCCGATCATGGCCGTCATGAAAATCGGGCGAATACGGGTCCGCACGCTCTCCAAGACTGCGCGGCGGGGGGCCATTCCCTCTTCGCGGATGTGCACCAGTGCCTGCTCCACGATCAGGATGGGGTTGTTGACCACCGTCCCCACCAGAATGATGAAGCCCAGCATCGTCATCACGTCGAGCTGCTGCAGCACGAACACGTTCAGCAGCTTCAGCCCGGCGAAGCCTCCCACGGCTCCCAGCGGTACGCTGAGAATGATCACCAGCGGGTAGATCCACGACTCGAACAGGGCCGCCATCAAGAGGTATGTAATCACCACGGCCAAGGCCAGGTTCCAACGCAGCACGATCCAAGTCGCCCGCAGCTTGTCCGCGGTGCCGGAGAGCTTGATCTGGTAGCCGCCTTCCAACTGGTCGCCTTGCTCCATCGGCACCACGATCTGCTGTTGGATGACGTCCATCGCATCTTCCATCGCCATCGCCAGCGGCGGGGTGACCTCGATGGTGATGGCCCGCTGGCGCTCGCGGTGGTTGACCTGTTCCGGGCCGCTGGAGTACCGCACGTCGGCCACGGCCGCCAGTGAAACCAGCTCGCCGGTGGGCACGGCGAGCGAGAGGGCTTGCAAGTCCTGGGTTCGGGCGGCAAACTGTTCGTGCCCCATGATCGTCAGGTCGATCTTGTCGCCGCCGAGGAAGTAATCGCCGGCATAGGCGCCGTCGACCAGCGCATCGACCGTATAGCCGAGCTCGTCCGCGCTGACGCCCATATCGGCCGCGTGCTGCCACTTGGGCACGATGTGCATCTCTGGGCTCGACAAGTCGAGACTCGGATTCGGGCGTGCTTGGGGAGGTTCGCGCGTTTTCTTCCCGTTCTGCTGGACGTCCACGGCCACCACTTCGCGGACCTGGCCCATAATCTGGCCGCCCAAGGCGACCAGCTTCCTGATGTCCGGGCCGCTGACCTCGACGTCGACGGTTCGCCCGGCGGTCAGACCCTGTTCGAACAGGCTGCGTTGAGCGGCCACCATGAATACGCCCGGCATGTCGGCGGTGACTTCGCGGAGCAGGGGGATCAGGCCGGCCGCCTTGAGTGGGTTTTGCGCTCGGACGCCGATGAACAACTGTCGGCCCCGCGCCACGTAGAAGAAATCCTCGATGGCCGGGTGGTCGAGATTGGCCTCGCCCGTCACGGCGATGTCGACGTCCCAGTAGGGGCGCAGCCGGGCCTCCATTTGCGTGCCCATTTTCCGCATGTGGTCGAGGTTGTAGCCGGGCGGCGGCAGCATCAGCCCGATCACCAGGTTGCGGTTGCCCGTAGGCAAGTATTCGACCTTGGGCAACATCACCCAGATCAGCCCCAGGGACACGCCCACGAACAGGAAGACGACGGCGACCTGCCGCAATACGCCAAGCTGCAAATAGCCGTTGATGCCGACGACCGTACGGACGAAAGCCCGGCCGAAGGCATCGATGGGCCACAGCACGGTCCGGGTGATGGCGGCCAGCCCCGTCTGGGCCCGCTCGGCGAGCGACCGGAGCCGGCCGGGCCCAGCGCCGGCTCGCTGTGCCCGCGACTTGGCAAATGCCTGCTGGGGATCGCCATGCCCGTTGGCATCGATCGCCGCGCTGCGCGCCGGCAGCAGGCGAAACGCGGCGGTGGGCACCACGGTCAAGGAGACCAGCAGCGAGACGACCAGGGCGCTGGAGGCAGCCAGGGCAATGTCGCGGAACAGTTGGCCGGCCTGGTCCTGGACAAAGATCACGGGCAAGAACACGGCCAGGTTCGCCAGGGTGGAGGCCAGCACGGCTCCCCAGACTTCCTTGGTGCCTTTGACCGTGGCCGTCATGGCGTCTTCACCGGTCTGGTAATGACGGTAAATGTTTTCCAGCACGACGATGAAGTTATCGACCAGCATGCCGACCGCGAAGGCGATCCCAGCCAGGCTCAGCACGTTGAGCGAGCGGCCCATCAGCCGCATGAACAGGAACATGCCGATGATGCTGACCGAGATCGACAGGAAGATCACCACGCTGGACCGCACGCTGCGCAAGAACAACATCAAGCAGATGAAGGTCAGAACGGCCGCTTCGACGATGTTGTCGTTGACGAGGTTGATCGACGAGTAGATGTATTCGGTCTCGTCGTACACCTGGCGCAGCTCGAGGCCCTGCTGCTTGAGGGCGCCCTCGTTCAGTTCGGCCACCGCGTGGCGGAGGCCCTTCATCACGTCGAGCACGTTGGCGCCCGTGTCGCGGGAAGCGTTGACGGCGATCACCTCGCTGCCGAACCGCTGGACCAGGCCGTCGGGTTTCTTGTAGCCTAGCCGGACTTCGGCGACGTCGCCCACGTAGACGGGCGAGCCGTCGCGGCGGGCCAGGATGGCGCTGGCCACGTCGTCGGGCGAGCGGAACTTGCCCAGGGTGCGAACGACGTAGCGGCGCTTGCCCTCCCAGAAATCGCCTCCCGACGTATCCTTGTTCTGGCCGCTCAACGCCCGCCGCACGTCGGCGATCGTCAGGCGGCGGGCAGCCAGGCGTTGCGGATCGACGACGACTTGCATTTCCTCTTCGCGGCCGCCGATGACGTTGGAATTCGAGACCCCCTCCACGCGCTCGAAGCGGGCTTCGATGAAGTCCTCGGCAAAGCGGCGCATCTTGGTTACGTCGTTGTCGGGGGGCAGGAGCGGCTGGAAGGCCGGCTCCCGCGCGGCCAGCTCCTTGAGACGGAACAAGGCCAGCCCGGCGTTGTGCGCCTGCCGCACAGGGTCGAGCGCCGCCGACCATTGCGGGTTTTTCTCCGCAAAAGCGTCCAGTTCGTCTTTGGACGGGGTGCGCTGGTTGATAATGAACCAGGCAATAAACTGGTTGGCCGAGTTCGAGGTGGTGATCACCGGCTCGTCGGCGTTCTCCGGGTACTCCCGCACCTGCTGCAACCGCGTATTCACCAGCAGCAATGCCTGGCTGATGTCGGCGCCGACCGCGAACTCCAGGGTGATGCGGCCCACCGAGTCCATGCTCTCGGACGTCATCTTGGTAACGCCCTCAACGCTCTGGAGCTGTTCCTCCTGTTCCTGGATGATCTCGCTTTCGACTTCCTGCGGACTCGCCCCCGGCCAGCTTGTTTCGATGGTCAAGGTGGGGATTTCCACCTCGGGCGTGAGCTGCATCGGCATGCTGTACAGTGCCAGCGTGCCGAATAAGGCCAGCAGGATCACGCCCACGCAGACCTTGACGGGATTGCGAACGAAAGCTTCGATGGAGTTCATTTGTTTCCTCTCGTCGAGGGCTGCGAGCCGTTGGCGGCTTTGCCGGCGCCGGAAGCCTTCCTGGCGGCGGTCCTGGAACCACCGCTGTCCGCCGGCGCCGCCTTGGCTCCGCCGCGCGCCGGCTGCTTCTCGGCCAGCAACACCACCTCTTGACCGGGAAACAACCGCTCATTGCCTTCAATCACCACCTGCTGGCCGTGCTGCAAATCGCCGCTCACCTCGACGAGCCCCTCGTAGGCCACACCCAGCCGCACCCTCACCGGCTGCACCCTGATCTTGCCCGCTTGCGTCTTGTCCGTCTCCACCCGGTAAACCACCGGCTCGGGGCCTCCCATCACCAAGGCGTCTTTGGGCACCATCAGCACCGACTGCTTCTTCATGACCGGCAGCGTCACCCGGGCGAACATGCCCGGCTTCAACAGTGGACCCTCGTCCGCCAGGATCTCGTTGGCCAGTTGCACTTTGACCGGAAAGGCGCGCGAGCGGGCCTCCGCCTGCGGCACGATGTGGCTCACCGTGCCGGAAAACAAGTGCGTCGGAAGGGCATCCACCTCGACGCGCGCCGGTGTACCGATCCTCAGGTGCGGTATGTACGTTTCCGCCACCATCACCTCCACGTCGACCCGGTCGACCTCGATCACCTCGGCCACCAGTTCACCCGCGTCGATCCATTGGCCCACCTCCGTGTGCTCCCGGACCACGTAGCCGTCGAAGGGAGAGAAAATCGTGTGCTTTTCCAATTGGTCTTCCAGCCGCGCCACTTCCTCCTTGGCCGACGCCAACCGAGCGCTCGCCTGCGCAATCCTTTCCTTGCGAGGACCGGCCACCGCCAGCTCGTAAGCGGCCTTGGCCTCGAAGTACACCTGCAGGCTGCTTTCCGCCGCCGCGGCGTCGTCCTGCAACTGGTCCTCGCTGGCGGCCCGGCGTTCGATCAGGTTCCGCGTCCGCTCCAGTTTCGACTTGGCATATTCCATCAGGCTCTTCGCGCCCAGCATGTGGGCTTCGGCCTGTTGGATCTCCTCGGGTCGCGAACCGCTTTCCAGTTCGGCCAACTCCTGGGTGCGCAGCTCGACGTCGGCCAGGGCCGCGTCGCGCGCGATCTCGATGGCCCGCGTCAGCAGCCGCGCCAGCGGCTGCCTCGCTTCCACGCGGTCCCCTTCCTTGACCAGAAACTCCACCACGCGGCCGCCGACGGCGCTGCCCACGATGCTGTGACGCGCGGGGCGGATCTCGCCCACGAAGGTCTGGGCCGCGGCCACTTCGGCCTGCTCGATGACCGGGGCGACGGCCACGACTGCCGGGGGGAGCTGGGCACGTGCCGGCTGGTTCAGCCAGGCGCCGGCCAGCAAGACGAGCGCTGCAGGCCAGACCGTTCGGGCTGTGCGCCAGCGGGCTGGAGCGTTCGGAGAAAGCATCAGTTGGCCTCCGTCGTGAGAACTTCAGCGGACAGGTTTTCCCGCATGGCGGCCAGCAATTGCTTGACGGTTGCCATTTGCTCGGGCGTGAAGCCTTGTGTCGCGCGGGCCCGCACGCGGCGGGCGCAGGCCACACTTTCCTCCCAGGCCGGCTTGGCCCGCGGCGTGGGCCGGACGAGCCGTTTCCGCTTGTCGCCCGGGCACTCCTCCCGCGTGATCCATCCATCGCGCTCCATGCGCCCCAGGACACTGACCAGCGTGGCCGGTTCGATATCCATGCGCTCGGCAAGCTGGGCCTGCGTCAGGCAGCCCTCCAGCGCCAGCCAGGCCAGCACCTGCCACTGGCGGTAGGTGATGCCATGAGGCGCCAGCTCCTCGTTGAGCGCTCGCTGAAACAGGTGCGCCGTATACACGACCCAATAGCCGACGCTCTCTTCGAAGTCGTACTGCAGCAAAGGCGTGCCTCCAGATAGTTAGATATCTAACTAACTGAGAATATAGGGGCAAAGGCGGCCCTCGGCAAGCTGGGAGCGGGCCGAAAATCGCCTTATGGTCCAAGCCCGATTGAATGGGTCGAAGCGACCGGCAACACCCATTCTGACACTGCCCCTCCGCCGCGATTGTGGCATAGGTGCCATGCCGGGGCGCGGGCTATAATCGGCCCTCCCATTTGGGCAGCTTTTTCTCTGGCGATACAACACCTTACGACGGGCTTCCTCACGCAAAGCGTGAGGGCTACTTGACGACGGGCTTCCTCACGGTCCAGCGTGAGGGCTACCCATTTGGGCAGCTTTCTCTCTGCCGCTACAACACTTAAGACGCTGGGCCATCGATGGTCGGACAAGGACGTCCGGATCGATCGCGGAGTGTGATTGCTTGCGCCGTGGGCCGTGCCGCGCGCGGGCGCCTGGGCCTGGCCGTTCTGTTCGCCTGGACCGTCTGTTGCCGCAGCGCGACGGCGGTCGAGCCGGACCTTTTTGCCGGCCCGCCGGTGGCTTCGGCCTGGGTCGGGGACGACAACCGCTCGGCGGATGGTGTGCGGCTTCGCATCGAGTGGGGCGGCGGCCTGGAGCGGCAGTGGCGGGGCAGCATCAGCATCAGCCACGGTTCGCTGGCAGACCCGCGGCTCTTGGGGGTTGAGGCCGACGAGCCGGGCTCGATGTGGCTGGAAGAGGGTGGCCGCCGACTGCAGATCAACCAGCGCAGTCGCCGGGTGTACGACGGCTTGGATCTCACGGTCGCGGCGGACCTGAATGCCAGGCTGCTGATCGAGCTCACCGGCCAGGTCGACGACCCAGCGTCGAACGCCGAGCGGCCGGCTCGAGTCGAGATTCGGTTGGCCGACGTGCTCGATGGTTTTCATAACCGGGGGCTGGACGACAAGAACAACCGGCTGATGATCCGCCGCGCGCCCGGCGACAAGCTGCGCGTCGTGCTGCCAGGCGATTCGGTGGTGTACGAGACGGGCCAGGTGCTCGATTTCCTGGTGCAACCGCATCGGCTTACCTTGTCGCAAGGGAGGCGGCTGCGGTTGGAGTGCCGGCTGCAGCCTGCCCGCGGCAAGCGGCTGCTCTGGTCGCAGGAAGAAGACATCTCGCTCGACGCCGATGGTTCGGCGGACGCCGTCGGAGTGCGGCTGGCGTTGCCGGAAGCCGAGGGAGTGTACGACCTGTTGATTGCGGCCTGCCGAGGTGGATTGCCCAATCGCCTGGGACTCAGACAAGTCGTCGAGCAACGCAAGGTGCAGGTGGTGGTTTTGTCCGGCCAGAAGCCGCGCGCCCGTGAGACGGTGCCGCCGATGCAGACCTTGGTGGAGCTCGATCCGGCCAAGCCCGCCTGGTGGGAGCGCTTTGCCCACGTGCCGTTGATCCCCGGCTTGAACAAGGGGCCCCTGGGCAACGGCGATGCGGCCGCCTGGCAGCACCCGCTGGGAGAGATGGTCCAGCTTGGGCCCGGCGGAAGGGAGCCCGACATCAGTTGGGAGGCCTACCCGCTGCCGATCCACCGGCCGGGTCAGCCGCACGTCATCGAGGTCGAGTATCCCTCGGACGTGCCGCAGACGCTAGGCTTGAGCGTGGTCGAGCCGAACGCGGCCGGGGCCGTGTTGCCCATCGGCCTCGACTCGGGCATCTACGTCCCGGCCGAGGCAGCCGGCACGCTGCCCCGCCTGGCCAAACACCGGCTGATCTTCTGGCCCCGGACCAAATCCCCGTTGCTGTTGATGACGAACCGGCGCGAGGGCTCGCGGGCGGTGTACGGCAAAATCCGCGTCTTGGGTCCGCGCGCCACCGGCATGGGGTCGCTGGTGCGCGAAAGCGGCCGCAGCCAATTGCCGCCCGCCTTCGACGGGCCGCCCGGCCAGGAGCAGCGGTTGCTGGCCGCCTATTACGACCGGCCTTTGTTTGCCGAGAACTTCTCGGCAACCGAGGACGTCGACGACTTCAGCGGCCGCAGCCTGGACGACTGGCAGACGTTTTACGAGGGGGCCACGCGGCTGGTCGAGTACCTGAAGCATGCGGGACACAATGGCGTGATGCTCTCGGTGCTGGCCGACGGCAGCGCGATCTACCCCAGCCAACTGCTGGATGCGACGCCTCGCTACGACACGGGAGTCTTCTTTGCCAACGGCCAGGATCCGTTCCGCAAGGACGTGCTCGAGCTGCTGCTGCGGCTGTTCGACCGCGAGGGGCTGCGGCTGATCCCGGCCTTGGAGTTTGCGGCTCCGCTGCCGGCCCTGGAAGCGGCCCGGCGGCGCGGCGAGCCGGGCGTTGAACTGGTGGGAAGCGATGGCCGCACCTGGCTGGAAACGCGGGCCCCGCGGCGTGGGCTGGCGCCGTACTACAATCCGCTCAACGCCGAGGTCCAGCAGGCGATGCTGGCGGTGGTGGACGAGCTGGTCGAGCGCTACGGGCATCATCCGTCGCTGAGCGGGGTGGCCTTGCAGTTGTCGGCCGACGGCTATGCGCAGTTGCCGGGGGCGGCATGGGCGTACGACGACGACACGGTATCCCGCTTCAGCCGGGAGACGAAGGTCGCCCTGCCAATGGGCGAGGCGCACTTCACCAGCCGGGTCGAGTTGCTGTCGGGCACTCACCAGGAGGCCTGGCTTGCCTGGCGCTGCCGCGGGCTCGGCGCGTTCCACCAGCAACTGCAAACGGCATTGGCCAGGTCGCGGCCCGGCACGCGCTTGTATCTGGCCGGCGCCAACATGCTCGACTCTCCCGACTTCGCCCGGCAACTGCGTCCGGCCTTGCCCAGGAGCACCAGCAACGAGGCGGTCTTGCGCACGGCGGGCATCGATCCGAGCCTGTATCGGAGCCGGGATCAGATCATGTTGCTGCGCCCGGAACGGATCGCTCCGCTCGATTCGCTGGCCGAGCAGGCAGTCAACCTGGAGTTGAATCACGATGCCCGCTTGGACCGGCTGTTCGGCAGCCAAGACGCGGAACTGGACCGGCAATTTGGGCCGGCAGTGAGCGCCGGGAGCCTGTTCTTTCACGAACCGCAATCAGCCCGGCTGAAGTCGTTCGACGCCAAGAGTCCCTTCAAGCGGACGCACGCCTGGCTGGTCGCCCAGCCCGTGTCGGCCGGCCCCCACAACCGCAAGCGATTCGTCCACGCCCTGGCGACCCTCGACGCGCGCGCCATCTTCGACGGCGGCTGGCTGCTGCCAATCGGCCACGAGGACGAGCTGCGCGACCTCTTCGCCGTGTATCGCGAACTGCCCGACGAGCCCTTTGAAACGCTGGCCGGAGAAACGCAGCCCGTCACCCTCCGCACGCTCTCCCGTCCGGACCGCACCTACGTCTACCTGGTGAACGACTCGCCCTGGAATGCCACGGTGCGGATTGCCGTGCAGGCTCCGCCCGATTGCCGGGTGCAAAGCCTGGGGGGACGCCGACTGCCGGGCCTGCCTGGCGGCGACAAGCAGACGTGGACGATCGAGCTGGCGCCCTACGACCTGGCGTCGGCAGCGCTGTTGGGGCCGGGTGTGCGGCTCACCGATCCGCAGGTCGAAATAGACGGCCAGGTGCCGGCCTTGTTGAAGTCGCGCATCGAGGATCTCTGGGACCGGGCGAATGTCCTGAAGCAGCCTCCGCCGGTCGACTTACTGTCCAACGCCGGCTTTGAAGAGCCGTTCGATCGGCGCGGTATCGCCGGCTGGGAGCTCGTCGAACAGGGTGAGCCCGCCGCCGGTGCCGAAACGCAGGGCGAGGCGGGCGCGGAGCTGGATACGATGAACCCCCAATCGGGACAGCAGTCGCTTCGATTGATCGGCGGGCCGGGAACGAGCTGGCTCTCCAGTGAGGCGTTTCGCCCACCCGAGACCGGCTGGCTTTCGATGACCGTCTGGCTGCGCCTGGCCGACGCCGATCGGCAGCCGGAGCTGCGGCTGGCCCTGGAGGGGCTGCTCGACGGGCGGGAGTACAAACGCACGGCCGCCGTCGGCCGCGGGGCGGGCGTGCCGAAGCTGGCGGCCCAGTGGGGGCAGTATTCCTTCGAGTTCCCGGATTTGCCCACGGCGAGACTCTCGGATTTGAAGATCCGCTTCGAGCTGAGCGGTCCGGGCGAAGTCTGGATCGACGAGGTGCGGCTGCTCAATCTCGAACAACTCGCGGAAAGCCAGCTCCTGGCGCTCGCCAAGACCATCGGCAGCGCGGGGGTCGCGTTGGACAATCGCCGCTATTCCGACTGCCTGCGGCTGCTCGACGGCTACTGGCCCCGGTATCTCACCTCGCACGTCGTGCTCACTGAGCAACCGCTGGTCGGCGACAAGCCCTCGCGACCCAAGGCCGCGGCACCGGCCGAGCCGCCCACTGAAAAGACCGGCGTTCTCGACCGCGTCAAGCGGGCCGTCGGCGGCTGGCTGCGCTAAGGCTTGAGGTCATTGGTCACTGGTCATTCGTCATTGGTCAGTGGTCAGTGGCCATTGGGCGGCTTGACGAATGACAAATGACGAATGACAAATGACAAATGACCGGATTCATCCGGTCCGCGCCACCCACGCCCCGCCACCTCTCTCAGCCTGGCGGCCAGCTCATCTGCCTCCCGCCCAGGAGATGGAAGTGCAGGTGATCGACCGACTGCCCGGCGTCGCGCCCGCAGTTGACGACGATGCGGTAGCCATTGTCGAGTTCCAAGCTTGCGGCAAGGTTTCGCATCACGAGGAACAAGTGGCCGACCAGCCCGGCGTCGGCGTCGGCCAGCTCGGCGACCGACAGGATTGGCCGCTTGGGGACCACCAGGATGTGCACCGGGGCCTCGGGCTTGATGTCGCGGAAGGCCAGGCAGCGGTCGTCTTCGAAGACGATGTCGGCCGGTATCTGGCGGTTGATGATCCGCTCGAACAGCGTTAATTCGGCCATGTCGCAACCTCACTGATCAGCAAGCTGCCCCAGCTCGATCGATTCGTCGATCAGCAGCACGGGGATGCCGTCGACGATCCCATACAGCGTGCTGCCGTCGGCCCGCACCAGGCCTCCTTCCAGCGGCCGCCGCAGCGTTTCGCCCGCCTTGTTCCGCAGGCGGCCTTCCCCAATCGCCCGGTTGACCCGGTCTACCAGTTCTTCGCCGGCCAGGGACAGCGGGGTGCGGGTTTCGGGACAGACGAGAATCTCCAGCAGTTCCTTGCTGATCACGGGCGGCTCGCTGGGGGATCCGTCGGGGGGTGACATTAGGCGGATTAATGCATTTATACGGAAGTTGCCGATAGAGGACTAGGGTTCGCCCGAGAAACCGCCATCCTGGAGGAAGTTGCCATGACCATTCGCAAGCTGCTGGTGGCGGCTCCAATGATGTTGCTGTCGTGCGGCCTGGCGGCCGGAGCCGACGAAGTCAGGTACTACGAGCAGGATGGTGTCACCTACCGCGAGGCGCGGCGGATTGTGCGGCGTCCGGTGGCGGAGACCCGTTACGAGGAGCACGACCGCACGGTGTACCGCGAGCGGCTCGACGTCGAGCTGCGGGAGACGGTTCGCAACTACACGGTGCCGGTCACGGAGTACCGCTGGCAGTCGTACTGGCGAGGGCGATTCAACCCGTTCGTGCAGCCGTACCTGGCGCAGCAGTTGGTGCCTTGCACGCGCTGGGAGGCCCGCAGCGAGGTGGTGCGGATTCCCGTGACTCGCCGGGAGCTGGTGCCGGAGATCTCCACCGTCCGAGTTCCAGTCACTACGCACCGCGTAGTCGAGGAAGAGGTGATCAGCCGCATGGCCGTCAGCGGCAGCAGCTCGGGCGATCCGTTCGCCGGCCCCGGTTCATCGCTGGCCGGCAGCCGGCTGGAGATGGGTGGCATTGCCAACCTGGACAAGGATCCGCCTCGCCGGGGGTCGGCGGGTGGGGCCAGCCGATTGGTTCGCATTCCAGGCGACACCAGCCTCAGCTCCGAATGGCGTCCCGCGACCGACGCCGCCCGCCGCTAACGAGCGAGCCGGTGGGAAGATCGGTTTATCCGTCCTTGGCCTGTCCCGTGCCGAGATGCGCATCGATCTGGTCACGCAGATCGAACATGTCTTCTGAATCGAGCATGATTTCGGGCAGACGATTTCGATCATGCTTCAGCAGACGCTCCACGAGGTCCAGCCGTTTGCGGAGTCCATTGATCAGCCGGCGGCACCGCTGAAACTTGTCGTCGTCCAATTGGATGCGTTGCGAAACTTTGCGGGATTGGAGCATATCCAACCGCGCTTCCAGGTTCTCGACCTGCAGTTCAAGTTCGCGCTTGGATCCCACCATCTTATTCACGATCTGCCGTGCGCCGGCCAGCGAGAGTTCGCGCGCTGAAAGCATCTGTTGCTTGGCCGCGATCGTCGCCTCCGCGGTCTGATAGTTCCGGAACCGCTGAATGAGCTCGGTGCGAACTTCGCTTTCGACGAGCAACTCCCGCGAGTGCGGCTCTTGGCCGACGTCGTCCAGTCTGGCTCGGAGCAGCAACAGCGCGGCGCGTTGCTCGGCCAGCCGCTGTTTGTCGGCGCCGATCTCGTCGCGGAGTTCCTCAACTTCGACCTCTTCCTCGGCGATGATGTAGGTATTCTTCTGGATGTCCGGAATGAGATTCCCGATCATTCCCCGCGCTCGTTCGATTTCCAGTTCCATCGGAACGTTGGCCCGCACTTCATCCTCGACTTTGGAGCCCACTGCTGAGAAGTAACTAGGCAGATCCATCCGCAGCGCGACGAGCGCGCCGCTGATCGAAAGGATCCCCAGGATCGGCCACACGGTGCTGCCAGGCTTGTCCCTCAACATGTCGAGCTCCTTCAAAGCGTATGCTCGGAATTAATGACTCCCAACCGGGCGACTCATTGCGTTCGCCCCAAGCGTTCGCAGTTGCTCTTCGAGCTGCGCCACGTCGCTGCCGTAAGCTCTTTGGTCCGCCTTGAACCAATCATGGATTGCCCGCGCGTGGCGATCGCACCAACGGGCCTCCGCCGTCCTCCCGTTGGTCCGAAACACGGTCGCAAGCCAATAGAACCGGTAGGCAAGCTGCGCGTTGTCTAGCGATTTCCAGCTCAATTGCCACCACTCGCGGTAGAGACGCTCCGGATCCTGGTTGTACGAGCCGGCCGCCTGCTCGCCTTGCGACACGCAGACGACCGCCAGTCCCAACAGCGAGTCGGCCCTGCACGGATGCTCCTTGTGGCTGAAGATGTTTTGCGCCTGTTCGAAGAGTTCCCGGGCCTTCTCGGCGTCGCCTCCGCACTGCGCGATGAAAGCCTCCGTATGGAGGAGGCCCGCCATCCAAGGCTCGTCGTCCGACGTATCCTTGCCTTCCTTGCCGATACGTAGAAGCCACCGCTGGCGCACGCTCCGGGCGCGCTGGCAATCCTTCCTTGCCTCGTCCAGCCGCCCCTGGCTCCAATGCACAATCGCGCGGGCGTGGAACGTGTCGGCCACGTCGGGATGGGCATCGAAGACGATCTCCTGCACGGAAAGGGCCTGCCCGCAATGATCCAGGGCTTTTTTGCCGTTGCCCTCGTCGAGCGCCAATAGGGCCAGCAGCCTCAACGTGCGACCGGTTTCGAAGTGGTTCTGAGCCAGGAAGCCCCGCTGGATGCCCAATGCTCGCTCGGCCAACGGGCGTGCGCCGGCCATGTTCCCTTGCGCTTGATAGGCCGTGGCGAGACCCATCAGCGAATGAACAAGTGGGGTGAGGTCGCTCCTGTGAAGCCTCTCTTTCTTGGCGAGCGCCCCCTTGAGTTTTTCGACGGCCGCGGCGTGGCGGCACTGAAAACTCGCAATCAGCCCGCTGACATCGAGGATCCGGGCCTCCAAATAGTGTCCGCTCGCCGCCTGGTCGCCGGACCGAGGAAGGTCGCTCATGAGCGAAAGCCGTTTGCTGGCGGCAGCGACGTTGCCCGCAACGGCGTGCAGCTTGGCCAAATTGATCTCGGCTGCGTGCACATCGCCAAGCTGGTTCTTGTTGCCCAACTCGATCGCATCGAGATACAGCTTCGCCGAAAGGGGGTAGTTGCCCTGCTTGAAGTGCAAGATGGCCAGGTGGTGCAGGCCCTCGAACTGATCGCGCGGCGGCAGGTGCTCGCGAAGGCGCTCCCAGCGCCGCAGGTAGGATTCCGCGTCGTCGTACTTGCCCAACACCGTGGCCAATATCCCTGCCTGGCTGAGCGTCGCGGCCAGCTCCTGTTGCGAGCCGCCTTGCTCGAGTGCCGCCAGCGCTCGGCGGTAATTGCGTTCGGCGTTGCGATATTTGTCCTGATCGAGCGGCACAGCCAGGCCGGGCGACGCAGGCCGGGCGGCGGGTGCGACGGCCGGCGCCGCCGGCCTGGCCAACGGGGCCGCTCGAGGCAAGGGCGCGAACTGCCTTTGTCGGCGGCGCAGGATCTGCGCCTCGACGGGAGACGGGAGGAGCCAGCTCCCCGCGACGGCCAGCAGCATCATGGCGGCGAGTATCTTCAAGATGCTCACTGTTCCCGTGGTGCAGTCGAGTCCGGCTGGGCGGCCGGGTCGAGAGCGTCTACCTCGCCAAGCCCAGGCGCGGTTCCGGTGCCTGGCGAAGTCGCCCCGCCGGGAGCCGCCGGCTCGCCCGAGCCGGCCGGCGGCGCCGCCGCGCCGGGGACGGCCACCTGGTTCTTGACGGCCGTCGCGACCTTATCCACGAACTGGTCGTCCTGGAGCGCCTGGTTGATCTTGTTCAGCAGCCAGTCGTCGAAGCTATCGTCCGCCAACGGGATGGCAGGCGGATCCGCCGCGGCGATCCGATCCAAGTGGCGCGACAGGTTGAACTCGTCCGTCGAAGCCTCGGACGGCCCGCCGAGCCAGTTCTTGCCCAACTCGACGCCCAACAGCGTGGCCACCACCAGCAGGACGGTGTGCAGCACCCGTCCTGGGGGCCGCCCGCTGAAGGCGTTCCGCGCCCATAGGGTCAGGGTGGGAAGCCAATCCCAGGGTCCTGGAAGACGATGCCTCTGCTCGAACTCGCGCTGCAAGCGTAGCTTGGCCTCCGCGAGCCGTTTGACTTCCGGGTCTTCGTGCCGCTCGGCCAGCCGGACCAGCGTCTTGACCTCTTTGGAACGCGTGCCGAATTTGACCAGAGCATGGGTCAGTTCCAGCAAAAAGTCGTCGATCTCGATGTGCGATGGGTCCATGGAATCAGCCCTGTTCATGGGTTGTTGGGAAAGCGGATTACACCCAATGTTTTCTGCCGGGCAGCCGGGTGACGTTGGCCACCAGGAATTCGTCCAGCCGGTTGGCCCTATCGAGCACGGCCTGGGCGTCGGCCACGAACAGCCAGCGCTCGTGGTCGTGTACAGTCACGGAGCGCTCGACACGGGTCAAAAACCGTTCGAGAGTCAACCCGGCTACTTCGCTCACCAGCGCGCTGGCCAGCCACTCGTTGAGCGGCTCCGAGTGAACATCGTGATTCAGGTCCTTGGCCGGAATATCGCGGATGACATCCCGCGGCGTGACCAGGTTGCGGTTCAACGCCCGAATGCCATGCGGTTTCAGCAAGGCGCCGAGGTCCCCCGGGGGCGCTGGAGGGGGTGCATCTGCTGGTGGTGCCGCTTCCTCGTCGGGTGGCACATCGGGCGCACCCTCTTCGGGTTCTTCAACACTATCCGGCGCCTCGTCGCCATCGTCAGAATGCGGTTGTACCTCTCTGCCTACTGTAGCTGACCCATTCGCATGGTCCTGATCGTCCACGATATCGTAGGCTTCAACGATGATGAGTTGCGGTCCCTCCTTACGAATCTGGATGAATCCGACTGGGGCATAGTAGTGTGGCATGCGCCCCATAGGGATCGACGCAGCTTGCGGTACGCCGTTTCGGACGGGAATCAGCCAGTAGTCAGCGCCCCGGAAATCAAGATCCTCCGAGTTCGTGAACTTGATCTCAATGCCGCTGTTCCTCAGTTCGAGCCATCCGTGTTCTTCTTCGGGTTCGACTTTGCCAACCTTCACGTCGTCCTCCCAGCGGCGCAGCCTGGGATTCCTGGCATAGTCAATCGGAACTTCCTTGTGGAGCGTAATAGTGCCGAGTGCCAGGTCGATACTTTGGATTTCAGACAATACGTCTGGTTCCAATGCGCGGGGTCGTTGCGTCGCCCCATCGTGCTCGATCTCTACCCAATCGCCCGCCGTCAGGCCAAACGTAGTGTCTTCCTTCGGAAGGCGCAAAGAGAGGGTCGCGGTTATCTGGGATGCTTGATTGCCGTTCGATAGTGGCAACTGCGACTCGCCATTCTTGCTTGGACGCACGATGCTGAATGCGACCGACGCATTGTCGCGCGACCACTTGAATCGCGGTGTAGCCTTATCCGGCGAGTCGTGAATTTCAACACGGTAGAGCTGATTGTCGCGTAAACCGTCTCGCTGCACGAGGTCGGCCGCGCACGCGTCTTGGCCTTCCGGGACTCGGACCTGCCGGAGGTTGAGGTTCAGTCCGCGAGGCTCGCTATTCTCGCTTTTTGTTTTCAGATAGGCCGATAGTTCATTCTTTGCGTCATTCGGAGTATTGGCGTCCAGTTTGTGTAGCAGGATGCGCTTCTCGACCTTGAGTCTAGTGCTCGTGTCGGTCCCTTGAAGCGCCGGCTCCAGGATCGAGGGAACCTCGACGGCCGTTAAGTGTCGCTCCCAGACCTCAAGGTAGACGCCGTAGAATCCCTGAGCGATGCCGCTCTCGCCGCCATTGTTGTCAACGCTCAGCCGCTCCGACCCTTGGCCTGCGACTCCTTCAACAAGCTGTCCTCTGTCGATCGCATACGTGCGGAGACGGTCGTTCACGCAAAGCAGACCGTCGACGTAGTAATTGCCTGCGGTCACCCGCAGTTTGCCGGCGGTCGGGGACAGTTTGAAACCCGGCTGATGAAGCGGGCGTCCGTGAGGGCCGATGATGTCCCTGGCCAGCGTCCGTAGCAGCCGCCGCTGAATGAGCGCCTGCTCGTTCCAGTCCGAGTCGAGCTGCACGCGGCCTTGCTGCATCAAGACACAGCTATAGGGCGAGTTCTCTTCAAGCCGGCTGAAATCGCCTTTCATGGTTTCGTCCCTCCGTCACGTCGTATCGACTTTGCATAGATAATTGCTGCCGAAGCTTCCGCGGGCGTGTACTCGGCCAGCCGGGCGCGCAGGTTGGCCGCCCGCTGCGGTTGAAACAAATCGTGGAATGCGCCCATCTCCGACTCGTCGTCGGCCCCACGCGTGATGGCCTCGTCGCAACCGACCGCTAGCTGGCAGTAGTCGGGCGTGCCGTAGTGCGTGCTCTCGAACTGGGGCCGGACCTGCACTGCTGGCAAGACGGGCTTCCCCTCTTCCGGTGATGGTTCGCCGGCGCCGCCGCAGGCCTTCTTTGGCGCGGCGGCCTCGGCCGCGTCGGGCTGGCAGTTGTAGCGGGGCGGCGTCTTGGAATTGGGGTGGACGTAGGAGAAGCGCAGGCAGCCGCGTTGGCAGCGATGCACCCGGACAAAGTCGGCGAAGATGCTGTTCTCCGCCAGGTCGATCTCCTGAACCTCCACAGCGCCCACGACCGTCGAGCGCAGCACGCTCAGCCGGGCAGCCGGGCCCAAGAATGCGCTGCCGCCGTGCCCGGCGCCGTCCAGAATGGAATCGCTGATGCGGATCGAGAGCGGCCCGAGCAGCGCCTCACCAGCCCCGTCGTGCCCGGCGCTGTGTTCGATGGCGCCGACGATGCTGTGCTCGATAGCGACGTGCCCGGCCGGACCGGTCAGCCGCAAGCTCGCCTGGTGCGTGCAGCCTTCACAGCCGTGGGCCCCAGTTCCGCCGGGGACGAGAGTGCAGTGGCGAATGACGATCCGGGCCGGCTCGAGACTCGCGCCCGATTTTTGTGCCGCCGGCAGGTTAATTTGCAGGGTTTGGCCGTGGATCAGCAGTCCATCCAGCACCAGGCAACTGTCCGGGGCGCAGCTCGCCGCCGACTCGTCGCCGCAATGGCCTTGTGATCCGGTTAGGGAAACCACCGGACGGACGCCGCTTCGGGCCCGGATGTGGAGCTTTTGGCCTTCCCCCAACACGATGTGCTTGGGATCGAGATCGTACGTTCCGCTCTCGGTGATGTCGATCACCGTGGCAATGCCTGCGGTATTTCCCATCCCTTTGACTTTATCGTTCAGCGACTCCCCGTTGCCGACGGAAATCGGCCTGTTATCGCCGAGCGGCGCGAGCTTTCTTGGGTACTGGCCGCTTCCCATCTCGGCGCTAAAGCCGTAGTGATACGAGACCGAAATCTCGTCCCGCGCCGACCGCTCGCCCACCACGATGCGGCCCAGGCGGGGATCGACGTACACTCGGCCCGGCGGCGGATACCGCAAGTGGTCGTCGCCCAGATCGGCCGGCACAATGCAGCGTTGCGGGATCAGCCGCGGCTCGGTTGCGCCGGGCCCCTTCTTCCAAATCGCCAGGCTCTTCGCCGGGCCGTAATACCGGGCCGAGATCCGCGGCCGGCCATCAGGGGCGCGGTCGAAGAGTGCCAGCGGACGGATTGGGATGGGCAGGTTCAACTCGCCGGCGATGTCGGTGGGCACGGCTTCGGGCTCCGGCTTTGTGAACAGGGGCGCGTCGTTGCCCAGCGCGCTGAACGTGTAGTAGCGGACCGTGCGGTGATGAAGGCAACCGGCCGGGGTCCGCGTGACGGGAAAGCTGCGCAGGCGGAAAACGAACAGGCCGACGTTGGGCAGGTTGTAGCGCCCCGGCGACCGGCACGCGTCGATGCGCCGCACGTCGACGTTATGGGCCAGCGGATCGAAAGGCGTATCCACCAGATCCAGGGCGCCGGCGTCTCGCAGATCGGCATAGCGGCCCTGTTGTGGCCGCTGATGGTTGAGGTTCTGCGTCCACGCCAGCAGCTTGTAGAACTCGACCGCCCGGGCAGGCCAGCCGGCCACGTCGGCGGCTAGCTGCTCCAGCACGGCCAACGTTCCCTTCCGTCGGCGCGACTGGACGACGTTGGCGATTTCGCGGCGCGGCGTCATGAACCGCTGCCGTGATGCGCCGTGCGGGTCGACGGCGTCGCCGGGTTCTTCGGCGTCGCGCCTGCGGCGGTGGCCGACCAGGTCGCCGATGTACGGCACGACCCATTCCTGGCAGGTCTCGATGAACCAGTTCTCGTAGCCTTGCCGGATGTCGTCGCGAACGACATCCAGTTGTTCCTGCATCACGCCCAGCAGCGCCCGCAGCACGTGGCCCTGGTCGGCGTCTCGAAGCCGGTACACGGCCGGCAGCAGCTCATACAGATTCAGGTGCGGACGGTTCATGGACTGGCTTCCAGCAGAATCAGCGTGTCGGGGATCTCCGGCGCAAAGTAAGCGAGCTGCGCCGGCTTGACGGCGGCCTCGACTCTGGCGAGTTGCGCTCGAATGCGCGCCAGCGGTTGCTCGGCTGCCAGGCGTGTCAATAGTTCCGAATCGGCATTTGTGGTGGCAATCACATCCGCGTCAGTCACGCCGTCGAATACGTCGATGTCGACGTACACGACGCCGGGCACCGCCTGGACCACGCGGATTAGCTCGCTTAACAGCACATCTTGGCCGAGCCCGCTGCGCGCAAAGCTGAAGCGGTCGAGCACGGCCGAGCGGATGCGCGGCTCAACCGTTTCCCACTCGTACCTCTCGTCGATACGTACACTCACTTGCGCAACAAGCAGGATGAGCTGCCGGGTGTCGAGTTGGACGGCGCTGCTGGGATCCCCGGCGGCCTTCAGCGCCTCCAGCAGGTTGCGGTACAGTTGCGACTGGGCATCGATCGGCCCATCGTCGGCTCCGGCGATCGTGACGTGGACCACGTCACGTCCATCCACGTGTATTCGCGTGGCGCTGGCCTTGGCGATGCCGGCGAAATTGCGGGTGAAATCTTCGTAGTCCTGGACGGAGACGAGCCGATCCAGCGACATGACGCCCAGCGGCGTCGTCTGCCGGGCGTCATCCCTCGATTCGGGGTCGGCCCCGCCCGAGGCGCGAAGCGGATTGCGGGCCGACTTCACGCCCAACGGACGGTCAGCCAACTGCGTGATCCGATCGAGCCCCACGTTTCCCGCCTTCCCGCCGCCGGCACGGTACACCGCCCGCACGTTTTCCACACCGGTCGGCAGGCGCGCTCCGTGCCGGCCATCGCCAAACATGACGGCCGTCCTCTCTGAGTTATCGGTGGCCGCGACATAGCTGCGATCGTCGTCCCCGAGGTCGGCAGCATCATCGGCCCGTGTCCATTCCACGTCATTGACCCGCACTTCGAGCTGCTGCTCCGCGCCGAGTGCCGTCGGCGCGGAAAGGTGCGTAATCCGCGGCTTACTGATCGTAAACCGCTGGAATTGCAGCCGGGCATCCCCGCTGCCGAGAACTTCCGCTTGGGTAGCGCCATGCGTCGCTTCGACGACGTTGCCGTGAATAACGACCGTGTCGCGTTTGTAGGTGTGTTTGAGGTCGTTCGTAAACAGAATCCTGCTAATCCTCTTGAGGGGCGCCGTTGCAGGCGCCGAGCTGGGCGACTCTTGCGCCAGCACCTCTCGCACGCCCAATAACTGCACAAGCTCCGCTGCCCGCAAGCCCGCCACACCGGCAACATCCGCGCGCTCGCCCGTGACTACCAGGAAACGTCCGGTTTCCCATCCATCGAGCAAGCCGTCTGCTTCCACCTCACTCTTGCGCGACGGAGTCTCTGGGATCTCGGTGTCAATGGGAGCCTCGGCCAGCTCAAGCTCCTCGCTTTCGGCGTAAACAAGCGTGCCGCGCAGCAACGGCGACAAATCCCCGTCACCTTTGCGCCAGGCGCGTTCTAATACAATCTCCGTTGTCATCTGGCTGACGCCATACGCTGTGCGCGGATGCACGGTAGCATGACGAACCGTATGGATCTCGTCGTCGGACAGATCCGTGGCCGTACTTTGACGGCCGGGCTTTCTAATAATTATGTATGAGTCGGGGCCCACGCCCTCGTGGACACCGTCTAGGAAAAGCTGACTGTCAGTCTCGTTATCGGGAACAGTCGTCAGGTCATCAGTCGACTGTAGGGCGGGCACGTTTCCGTCCATGCGGTACTTAAGATACTGAACCGGAGCCGTTGCTCCAAACAGCTTGGCTTTTGTACGCAGCACATATACCCTGGTGTTCTCCGGCTCAACACGGACTCTGCGCCGCGCGTCGTATAGCACTGGCGCGACCTCGGGGCGCAGCTTTTGCAACAGTTGCATTCGGACGTCCGACTCGGGCCCAAACACATCCCGGGTCGTTCGTTGCAGTTCGCCAGGCAGCCCGACACTGCCTACGAGATTCGCTAGATCAAACCCTTCGAATTGTTCAGCTTGTTCTTCATCCACCCGGGTCGTGCCGCGGATGCCAGCCATCCGCGCTCGAAGCTGTTCGAGCTTCTGACTGAGCTCCGCAATCTCGGCTGCCCTGCTCGGGAACGGCCGAAAAATAACTTCCCCATTTGGCCACTGAGGGGTAGTTTGGAAGG
>JBBDYJ010000041.1:0-74474 GCA_040901675.1 Pirellulales bacterium
AGGTTACGAAAGCTACCCATTTCTGCTAGCTGACACAAGATTTCTTACAGGGCCCGCCCCATAAAAGTAGTCATGCGCCGTGATGAGTAGGACGAGCTTCCTTGCTCCCTTCCGGGTGGCTGGTGGCAAAGCGTCACCGTGCCCCAGTCTTCGCGTTCGCCTTGTCGCCTTGTCGTTCCTCCAGGGTGGCTGGTGGCAAAGCATTAGCGTGCCCCAGTCTTCGTCGTCCGTCTTCCTCCAGCCTCCAGTCTCCGGCTTCCAGTCTGATTCAAGCGTGCCCCAGTCTCCGTCCGTTCTCCTTGTCCCCTTGTCGCCTTGTCTCCTTGTCGCCGTGTCGTTCCTCCAGGGTGCCTGGTGGCAAAGCGTTAGCGTGCCCCAGTCTTCGTCGTCCCTCTTCCTTCAGCCTCCAGTCTCCAGCCTCCAGTCTTGTATTCACCAGGGCAGCCCATGGCGCACCCAGAGGTACGCCAGCAGGCAGATCAGCGGAAACAGCACGAAAATCGTGCCGTAGGTGAACACCGTGGTCCAGCGATGCCGTGGCCAACGCGCCATGGGGGCGGCCTCTTCGGGTGCAACTTTCCCTCCGCGATTCTAGCAAACTGCCGGCGCTGGTGCCCGCCTGGCAGCGGGTTGGCGATGGCCGGAGCCCTCCATGCACAATTTCATGAAGTTTTTCTTTGACCGATTCAACTGAGAGAGCGATAATTGGAATAGCCGATCAGCCACTTTCCAGGATCCGGTTCGATGTCTACCAAAGCCCGAAAGTCCCGTGCTGCCCGGAAAGCCCCGGAAGCATTGGGCAGCAGACGGGCGAAGGCCAGCCGCGCGACGTTGCGAAGCGCCGCCAAGCAGCCTGCCGTGCGAGACGTGCGCAAGAAGCTGGGCATGACGCGCAAGGCCTTTTCCCGCCTGACCGGCTACTCCGAACGCACAATTGCCAACTGGGAAAGCGGCCAGCCTTTGGGCGGCACGAGGTTGCAGCGGATTGCCGAGATTCAGCGGCTCCAAAAGGCGTTGGCCCGCGTGATTCGAGCCGAATACATCGGCGAGTGGCTCCAGCGCCCCAACCAGGGATTCGCCGGACTTAAGCCGTTGGAAGTGATCGAACGCGGTGAAGCCGACCGGATCTGGAGAATGATCCACGAGCTTGAGTCGGGTGAACCGGATTAGTCATCGCGGTTGGTGTAATCGATGCCTACGACTCGATACATGAGCCCAACCCACGTGTGCGCTAAGGGTAGGCATTTCTCCAACGCGCGTTGAAGACGGTCTGAACTTCGCGTGCCTTCTCACCATCGGCTCGGGCCACTTAGACGGCGCGCGGGACCTCAGGAGTCCTTCGCAGTCGCCGTGAACTGCATCTGGATGCTCAACTCTTGCGGCGCGGGAGCGCTCAGCTTGATCTCGATGCGCGCGCCGTAGGGGAGCAACTGGGCCAGCTTGATGCGGCAGGCGGGCCCGGCGGTCTGGATCACCTGCGCTTGCGGAGTCACGGCGAACGGTGGGCAGAACGCCAGGTGGGCCGTTGCCCCTCGCTGGCCCGTCGCCATGTCGACGCCCAGCGTGGCTCGCAGCACGTCGTCGCCGGCCGCGGTAAACGCCCTTACCACGTGCTGTGTCACGCGCTCCCGTTCGTCGTCTCCCCCCTTCGTCTCCTCCCCCGTTCCACCCTTCTCTTCCCACGGCTCGGCCGTCGCGGCTTCCGGCGGAGCTCTCAACGCAACGTCGGACCGGGCCGACGGGCGGCGCCATCCGCCCCGCCTCAGACTCCAGGCTGCGACTTCTTCGATCAGGAGCAAAGCCCAGAAAACGACCAGGCCGGCGACGCTCGCACTCGGCAGCACGAGTGCCGATCCCAGCAGCAGCAAACCGGCGGTCGGCAGCCACGGCATCCAATCGGTGCCTGGCCGCTCGCGCGCCGGCGGCAACGACCAGCCCAGCCGCGCCGCCGCGACGACCAGCGCCGCCACAACGCCGGCGCAGGCCAGTTCGGCCATGCCAGGCGCACTGCCCAGCGCTCCGGCCAGCCGGCGCGCCCAAAGCACCAGGCCGGCCAGAAAAACCAGGCCTGTCAAGCATCCGGCCGCCCAGGCGAGCAGATTCTCCTGGCGGGAACGGCGCTCGGTCAGGATGGTCGTGCACCCGGCCGGCGGGCCGATGGCGATCCGGCTCTGCATGGCTAGCGGGCGGCCGCTTCCACCCCCGCAGCTTCGGCCAGCTCCGAGGCGCGGTCGGTGTTTTCCCAGGTGAAGCCCGGTTCAGTGCGGCCGAAGTGGCCGCCGGCGGCGGTCAGGCGATAAATGGGCCGCCGCAGGTCGAGGTACTTGATAATCCCGCTGGGCGCCAGCGGGAACAGCTCCTTGATCAGCTCGCAAATGCGGCCGTCGTCGATCCGGCCGGTCCCCTCGGTATCGACGTGGACGCTGATCGGCTGTGAAACGCCGATGGCGTAGGCCAACTGCACTTCGCAGCGCTCGGCCAGGTCGGCCGCCACGATGTTCTTGGCCACGTGCCGCGCCATGTAGGCACCGCTGCGGTCGACCTTGGTCGCGTCCTTGCCGCTGAACGCCCCGCCGCCGTGCCGGCCCCAGCCGCCATACGTATCGACGATGATCTTGCGGCCGGTGAGTCCGCAGTCGCCGTGCGGCCCGCCGACCACGAAGCGGCCCGTCGGATTGATGTGATAGGTAATGTCGCCGTTGACCAACTCCGGCGGCAGCGCGGGCTTGACGATCTGGTTGATCACGAAGCGGCGGATCTCCTCTTGCTGGACGTCGGGGGCGTGCTGCGTGGAGACCACCACGGTGTCGATCCTGACCGGCTTGAGCCCGTCGTACTCCACGGTCACCTGGCTCTTGGCATCGGGCCGCAGCCACGGTACGAGCTCCTGGCGGCGGGCCGCCGTCAGGGCATTGGTGATCCGGTGGGCCAGGGCGATGGGCAGCGGCATCAGCTCGCGCGTGTCGCTGCAGGCATAGCCGAACATCAGTCCCTGGTCGCCGGCGCCGATGTCCTTGCCCGTATCCTGGTTCTCGTTGACGCCCAGGGCGATGTCCGGGCTCTGCTTGTCGATGGCGACCATCACCGCGCAGGTGTCGGCGCAGATGCCCATCTGGTCGTCGACGTAGCCGACCTCGCGGATCACGTTGCGTGCGACTTCGGTGTAGTCGACGACCGCCTTGCTGGTGATCTCGCCGGCGAGGATGGCCACTCCCGTGGTGACCATCGTTTCGCACGCCACGCGGCTGTACGGGTCCTGGGCCAGCAAGGCATCCAGCACTCCGTCGGAGATCTGGTCAGCCAGCTTATCGGGGTGTCCCATGCTGACCGATTCGCTCGTGAACAGATACTTTCCAGATGCCACGGCCTTTACCTCCAAACCGGTGATGCTTGAACAAACTCCACCAAACCGACGAAAACGACGCAGTTCGTGGCTGCCATTATAGTTACGCAAGTGGGGCCAGAGAAGGGCATCGGGGGACAGGAGGCAGAGGTCAGAAGGCAGAGGGCCGTGCCACTGCTTGGAGGACGCGACCTGTCGCGTCCGAGAAGCAGTGCCGTCGTGATCGGCAGTGCCGGGGTGGCTGGGTCAAAGCGTTAGCGTGCCCCAGTGTGCAGGAGTCAGAACTTCCTCCTGCGGCGGACTTGCAGCACAGGCGGAGGTCACAAGTCAGACGACCTCGTCGTCTTTGTTCCCCTTGTCACCTTGTCACCTTGTCTCCTGTCACCTTGTCACCTTGTCTCCTGTCACCTTGTCACCTTGTCTCCTTGTCTCCTTGTCGTCTTCCTCCCCCTACTCGAGGTCCCTTTCGTCGAACAACTCGCGGTCCTGGCGATTGGCGAGCAGGCGGTGAATGCGCGGCTCGATGTCGAAGCTGATCAAGCGGGCCGAGCCGTCGCAGAACACGAACTGGCACCCGCCGGGGTGGCTGCTGCCGAAGCTGGCCGGATTGATTGCGCCGCTGTCGGGCAAGGGTCCGTGGACGCCCATCGCCCAGCGGTAGGTGTCCCAGTCGTAGCCGATGTACATGCTCTGGTCGTCGCCCGGATCGGTGCCCGAATCGCTGACCGATTTCTCGCCCGCCAGGTAAGTCAGCCCGCTGCCGTCGCGGATGTGCGCCAGGCCGACGCTGCTGCGCAGGTAGCAGATGCCGTTGGCCTGGGAAAAATCGTTCCAGGGCCAGCTCGGCGAGTCGCCGTCGGCCAGCGTGGGCGGCCCGGCGCCTCCGCCGCCGTCGAAGTCGCCGGCGTTGACGGCATAGTCGCTCTTGGCGACCATGCCGACCGCATCGACGTTGTGCGGCAGGTAGGCCAGGTTGTAGAGGCTCAGCTCCAGCCCGCGGCGGGTCGGGCAGACGAAGACGGACACCGGCGTCTGCGTCAGCTTGGTCAGCGCGGCTTTCTTGGCGAGCGGGTCCGCGAACCTTCCCATCCCGGCCAGGTCCTTGCGCTCCAGGTACGGCAGGATGGAGTAGAGCCAGCCGCCCGGCTGCTGCACTCCGGTGCCGCGGTCCGGATCGCCGACCCAAGCCCAGCCCCATCCGCCGGACGGGAAGCGCTGGTACGCCGAATGGTGTGACAGCATGGCCAGCCCTTGCTGCCGCAAATTATTGAGGCAATGGGTGCGGCGGCCCGCCTCGCGTGCCATCTGCACGGCCGGCAGGATCAGTGCCATCAGCATGCCGATGATCGAGATCACGACCAACAGCTCGATCACAGTGAACGCCGCGCGCTTGCTTCGTGGCATTTCGGACCTCCACGGCAAAGCGTCTCACCCCGACCGGCTCGAATGAAGTGTGCTTTCAGCGGTCGCGGCGCCCCAATGCTACCACGTCGCTTGGCCACCGCAAAGATAATTTCTCCCGGAAGATCGTTCGCTTCGCCTTCGGCAACCACGGCTCCGGCGGTAGACCCGCCCGCGCCGCCCACGGAACGTGTTGCGTAGCTGCTGGTCGTCTGAGACCCGCAGCAGGCAAACTCCATTCCCTTCGCGGCTTTGCCGGTGCGAACTCTGGCCGGTCGAGCCGAGCGCTAAGGCCAGCGTGTAAACATATGACCAGTCCATGCGCCACCCCCCGATTGGAGAAAACTTTAGGAAATCGGCGGACAATCTCCGGAATTCATGTCAGGTTTTTTGCCGGAATCTCGACTGTTACTGGGCGGGCAGAGCGCCAGCGCGGTCGGCGAAGGAATTGGGACTGCAAAAACGCCGGAATTGATAACAGAAGGTGCTGCCATGAAAGAGCTTAAGGCTTTCCTCGCCAGCGGCGGCGCCCACCTGTGCCGGGTTCTGATGAAGGCCCGGCAACAAGCCCAGGGGTCCGGCGGCGACGTCTGGCAGTCCGCTGTAGACGTTTCCGCCCTTGTCCGAGCCGGTGCATCCGTCACGGCCGTTGAGTATCTCTTGGCGGAAGCGTACGCCGAGGCCCGGACGGAGACGACAAAATCGGGTGCAGCCCTACGAAGCTTCGTCGAGGGCGGCAGGCGGGCCTTTGCGCCAGGGTCGTGCATCGTCCTCACGGGCGCCGGCACCGCCTTCGTCACCGGACTGCTTTGTCTTGCACCTGGCGGCCCAGGCCAAGACCGAACGGGCGATCGTCCGGGAGTTCGAGCGTCACCGCTGGATACCGGTAATCGAGAACCCCCTCACAGGAGAAGACGCCGAGCATGCCCGCCGCAACGCGGTTACCCGACTCAATCACCGCCAGCAGCCGCTCCGCGTCGAATTTGCATCGCTCTCAGCGGGCAGAATCGGCTGCTTCTGCGTCGCGTGAAAGATGGTGTGCAAACGGGGGCGTGCGCCCCACTTCCGGGTCTTTCCGAAAAAACACTTGCGATTCTCCACCCGACGGGGTACGTTTCGGAAAATTCGGCGGCCACCGCCAGGAGACTTCGCTTCTGAATCATGTTTTGTGGATTGAACGATGCTTCGCAAATGGATCGCGGCTCTGCTGGTGGCTACCGTCGCCATCGGCGCCACTTCGTACATTCAGGAGCGTCCGCAGCCAGGTCAGCCCAGATTCGTACGCGTTCCCGTTCAACGAAACATTGTCCGCGATGCGCCTACGGCTCTTCAAGATGCACTCCCACTGTCCGCCTCGTTGCGCCTCTCGCACGACCTTGGCGTAGTTGCTCCCTACACAACGCACACGTGCCGGTTCTCGATTCCCAACAGAACCAACTCACTTTGGACCTTCAAGCAGGTTGACGTGACGTGTACGTGCACTGTGCCGCGTATATCTGGAACTGCAATAGAGCCGGGAGGCCATGGCTATGTCGATGTCCGGTATCGCGCGCCATCAAAGGAGTTCGACGATCAGCGCCTTCTACACGTTCATTTTGCCGAGCGCGGCGCGCCAGCCATCAGTCTTCAAGTGCGCGCCAAAGTTCGGGAATTGATCTCATTTTCATCGCCCGCAATTCTGTTCGGCGCGATCGGCAGCAATGCGAACGCCCAAGCTCACTTTGACATCCTTAACTACAGCGTTACGCCCTGGTCAAGCGTTAGGGTACTTCCAACAGCGGAATGGCTAACTTGCGATATTCGTCCAGAGTTATCCCTGAACCCGTCTGCCGGCCCGGGTGGGCCCCGGCAAGCGTGGCGAGTGATAGTCAACGTCAGAACAAAAGACCTCGACATCGGGCCTCATCAAGGGCACATTGACGTTGCAGTGCAGACTTCGAATGGGCCGCTAGTACGTCGCCAAAAGGCCATTCTGGAGGTATATCCTCCCGTAACGGTTGTCCCATCCCAACTGTTTTTCGGGCAGATTGCTGCGCGCGAATCAGTCGCCCGTAAGCTACTGTTGCGCTTTATAGCCCGCGAGCTTCCGGATACGGTTCGTCACATTCATATCAGGCATGACGTCGGCGATGAACTGACCGTCACCACAGAGAGGATCTCCAACACGATGCATCAGGTCGTCGCAGAGCTTGCTCCAGAAACCGGTCGCTCTCGAAGCCTTCGCGGTGCAGTTTATATTTCATTCGGAAATGGCTTTCCGGAGTTGAAGGTGCCGGTCACCGCCACCGTTGAAGGAGCAGCCGAGTGATTCGATCAGCAGAAGTCACGACAGCCAGCCGCGAAATAAGGGGTCGCAACCTGGAACCGCGCCATTCCGTCCGAGTTCCTCTGCGGATTCACACAGTCCTATTTCTTGGGCTTACCGGGGCTATCGTATTCTTTGCTGGCCGTCCTACCGTTGGAAGCGATGACACCCAGAACGCGGTTGGGGGGGACAATGTGTGCGGCCCACGCTGCGTCCAGTTTTTATTGCGATACTATGGGAAAGAGGAGCCCGAACTCATTAACCTGGTTCGATCTATGCAATGGCCAGACATCGAGCAAGGCTCGACTTTCGAGTGCATCAACAACACCCTTCGGAAGACCGGAATTTACACATTGCCCGTGCACATCAACACAGATGTGAAATTGTGCTGGTCAGCTCCAGTGGTTGTCCATCTGAAAGCTCAAGAGGGCGTTCCGGAGCACTACGTGGTATGGCTGCCTTCTGCTGGGCCAGGCGCCGAGGTATGGGACGGTCTGAGAGGCGCAGGACCTGTCGACGAAAAGAAGTTCGCGGACTTGCGCTCTGGTAATGTTCTTCTCACCGCCGCGCAGCCGATCACTGATGCTGGCAGCGCCTTTCGACTACGTCGGTCGTCCCGGCGTTTTCGCCTTTCAATCATATCGGTACTTGTCGTTGGCCTCTTACTCGCGTCTTGGAAGCTTGTTAACAACCAAGGAGGAAAAGCAAAATGAACGGTCGCCATTGGGCTCTGCTTAGCTGTTGGATGCTGCTGATTGCTGGAGCGGCTGGTTCACTCACCGCTCCGCCTCACTGGAGCGTGCTGGCATCTCAGTCATTGCACAATATTCGCGCCGGGGCATGTTATCGGACTACTGTTCATAACTGTCCAGAGCCAGTGACCAGTTGCGAAGAGTGGGCAACATGTATCGTTCCAGAACGTCACTGCTATGACTACCAGGTGTTTTGGGAGGAAGTACAAGACGAGTATAACTGGTTCACCTGTGATGAAGCGCTCGTGGGCGATTACTTCTGTATGGAGCCTACCACAAAGCACTGCTTTATTCGGTATCAGTGCCTGCACGATTGCTTTGTCATAGAGGGTAATCTGGTTTGCTTGGTCGACATGGGCACAGGTCAACCCCAGCACTCTGTGGAGAGTGAGTTTTCGTACTCATACGGGTGCGGCATGTCGGCATGAAAGCGCGGCCGGCCAGCCATGGATGTTTACGCTCGCCGCAGAGGGGAATCCGCAGAATCGATAGGCGCAATGGGAGAGTGGACGATTTCTGCTGGCGCGCTGAAGTCGCCACACCGCTTTAAGTGCAGTGGCAATCCGATAAAGGACCAGTTATGCGATCGAGTATCGGGAAATCTGTCCTCTCCGCGTTGGCTATTTTTGCTGGATCGTCGAGGATGGTGCTGTCTGCTGAGACATTAGCAGCAGGGCAAGCTGACGTAGCTCGGCTTGTTTTGGCAGGCTACCGAGACAACCGAGAACGTCTTCGATCGGGGATATACCGGGCGACCGGCAAGCGCTCATACAACTCGAAGAGACACGGCTTTGACACCACGGTTGATATGTCGCTGTTCTGCGCGTTCGATTTTGACCGTCAGCTCTTCCGCTTCGATCGAACCGAACCTCATTTCAACCCAAAGACCGCTGGGGACTCGATGGGTGGAAAGTTTGTCCGCACAGTTGATCGCGTCATCCAGCGCCACGACGGGGGCGACACCGTGACGATCCAACCGGCCGGCGCTCGGCCGCTTCACGGGATCCTCCCATTTGACATTCGTGGCATCGGCAGCCTGAATCTTCCAGAAGTAGAGCGCGGTACCCAGGTCGAGCGCGCTTTTGCCAGCCCAGCCGGCTTTTTGGCCGAGGAGAAGATCGAAGCGGCCGTCGCCGAATCCGACCGCATCTATCGGTTGTCCTGGCTGCTGGCAAACGGGCAAGCGCGGCGCACGATCTGGTTCGACGCAGCCGCGGGTTACTCTCCGATACGCCTTGAAGACCGATATGTACCGGGCGAAGCCATGGCTATCGTCGAGGTTGCGTGGTCCAACGAATCAGGCGTCTGGGTTCCATCCACCGCACGGCTAGAGACACGTACTGGTTCGCTTGAGACGCAAGACATTCGGAGTTACTCGATAGCGTTCTATTGGAAACAGGTGAATGGTCCGGTACCCGATCGACTGTTTGCCGTTGAAGGAATGGAGGACGACACCGATGAGTTGTTCGTCGTTGATACCCGCCTGGGACAGCCGATCCTGATTAAGAAACCTGAGTCAGCCCCGCTTACTTCGCGTCCAGTGCGAGATGGACGGACAGCGGGCTGGGCAATCGTCATCGGCGCGAGCATTCTCGCCTGTTGTGCCCTGCTTTCTTACTACGTTTTTAGACGCAGAATACGGGGAGTGCGGGGTACCTAAGACGTAAGCGTTCTCGACACGCTGCAGTCGCAACCGCTGCTGCCCATCGCACGACGCACGCATCGCTGTGGGGATATTGCCCAAAGTGGCCACCGGAATCTACGGAGGATGGGTGAGCCTGGCGACCCGGATTTCGTTCGTTAGCGTTGTAGTACTAGCTGCCATGCGGCCAGGCCGGCTTTTGCTCGCCGTGACTGTGCTGGGCGCTTGCTTGCGTCTGTACGGCCTGGGCGACGAAGGCATGACAAATGACGAGGCGTTCTCCTGGCGCGTCTCAAAGGCGTCATTTCTCGGGCTAGTTTCGCGAGTCGCGGATGACACTCATCCGCCCGGCCACTTTCTATTATTGAAGGTCTGGACGGAAATTGCGGGAGATTCTCTAATTATGTTGCGCCTGTTGTCTGTGGTTTGCGGCGTGGTTCTTATACCAGCCGTCTATTGCATGGTAAGAGACTCGCTAACGGAGGTGCGCTCAAAAACACAGGGTCCCTTCGACGAGGTGGAGAAGCAGAGCGCGCTGGAATGGCACCAGAGGCCGCGGCATTCATCCCAGGACACATTGAGTGGATACGCCCACTCAGCTATAAGCCACTGGACCCGGGCAAACAGCTCAGCGCTATTGACTGCCGTGTTGGTGGCTCTGCACGCGGTACAGATTGAGCAAGCGAGGACCGCCCGAATGTATAGCCTCGGGGCGCTCTTGGCCACCGTAAGCGCTTGGCTTTTGCTCAGGGCATTGCGAGAGGGAAGGTATAATCGTTGGTTCACCTATGGCGTCGCCGCGGCAGGATTGCTTTATTGCCACCATTATTCTCTCTTCACTCTAGGCGCGCAGGCAATATTTCTGGCGGGATGCATCGTCGCAAAGGCTCGCCATGACCCTTGTGGGGCGTTAGATACGGCTCGTGGAGCAGCCATTGGGTTCGGTGTAGCGCTGGTTCTTTATAGTCCCTGGCTACCAGTTTTCTTAGCCCAGGCAGATAGGGTGCGCGAAGGATTCTGGGTTCCGGAGATGACATGGCGCGAAACGTCGCGCTGTTTCTTCGAATGGGCAACGGGGCGCGAGCATTTGCATCTGGTAGAACAAATTGGATGGTCCCTGGTTGTCTGCACAGTCATCTTCCGAGCTGCGTGGCGAACGGATTTGCCATCACTGTTTTTCGTCGTTCAGGCTGCGCTTCCATGGCTGCTCACGTTCGGTATCTCGCTTCTCGGCGACCGACCGATTTTTCAAGCGAGGTACTTCGCCATCTCGCAAATTAGCATAATGGGACTTTGGGGAGTGGTGTGCTGTCGGCTACCGCGTTGGTCAGAACGTGTTCTTTGGTCGAGCGTCTTATTGCTTTACTGCGGCAGCGGGGGCCTCGCCGCACTGTCTGGTGGCACCTCGACTTCAACGTCAATAGCCCAAGCAGTGGATTGGGTAGTGGATCGGTATCGCCCAGGCGATATGGTCCTTGCTTCATCGCCCCAGGAGGTAAACCAATTCCGATATTACGCCGAGCGTCGTCGCATGGCCACCATTGACATTCGCTGCCACGTGGACTTGTCCGCGCCTGGGCAGATCGCGCACGTTGCATCGCTCGAAGTCGAGGACATGGTCGTGTCGCGGCGATGGCAGCCCCCCTCGACAATAGAGCGCGTCTGGGTGACGCATTTGGCTCCAGCACCGTACCCTTTCTGGGATCTACGGACAGCCATGCACTTCGCAGGGTCAAAACGTGACAAGCTGACGCTGCGTTTGTATGTTCGCACAGCCCCGCATTCGCAGGACGGGGGAACGTAATGCCAGCGGCGCCAACCACCCAGAGCACTGACGCGGTGGACCAGGCAGTCGTGAAGGCAAGCGGCACTTGGCGCTGGAATGATTACTACCTGGAACTGGTCGCACGAGAGATCTCCACGATTTCCAGACACTGCGACGGCGTGGTCCAGTTCCGGCCGCTTGGCATTGATTCCGGCCACCTCCTCGAACGAATCGAATGCCCGCAAAAGCGTGTGGCTGCAATTGTTGATCAGGATTCCAACCCGTTTGCCGAAGCGGCACGCCGCCTGGTGGTGCTCAACGGCAACCTGAACCACACGCCCGACGTCCAGGCATTCTTGGCCGAGCTTCGAACCGAAGTGCGCCGTCGCGATCGCGTTGCGGCCGTGCTCTATAACCCGTACCTGCACTGGCTCTATCGGTTCGCCAACCGAGTCGGAGTGCGGCGTGGCGAGCTGCCCCGCACTTTCCTGACGCGGGCGGACGTCGACAACGTCGCAAGGCTTGCCGGGTTCGAGGTGGTTCGGGTTCGCCCGGTGGTGCACTGTCCGTTCCGCCTGGCCGGCCTCGGCACGCTGGTCAACTGGCTCCTCCCGGCGGTGGCACTGCTGCGCTGGATGAGCCTGGCCACCGTAGTTGTGCTGCGGCCGATTGCGGCTGCGGAGCATCGTCCGTCGTTGTCGGTGGTTATGCCCGCCCGCAACGAGCGCGACAACATCGAACTGGCGGTGCGGCGGCTCGAAAAACTTGCCGTTCCGCGGCTGCAGTTGCTGCTGGTCGAAGGCGGCTCGTCGGACGGCACGTGGGACGAGGTCGAGCGCGTCGCGCGGCGCGCAAATGGAAGAGTGAGCGTGCGGTCCTTGCAGCAGCCCGGGCGAGGGAAAGCCGACGCCGTCCGGTTCGGTTTCTCACAGGCCACCGGCGACCTGGTGGCCGTCTGGGATGCGGATCTGGCGGTCGAGCCGGAGCTTCTGCAGCGGTTCTACAACGCCTATTGCCAAGGCCTGGGCGACTTCGTCAACGGCAACCGCCTGGTCTACCCGATGGAACACGGCGCGATGCGGTTTCTGAACCGGTTGGCGAACGGCCTGCTGGGCCGGATGCTGAGTTATGTCCTCGACGAGCCTCGGCTCCGCGATGCTCTGTGCGGGGCAAAGCTCTTTGCGCGGTGCGACTGGCCGCGGATGGCGGCCTGGCAGGCCGAGTATGGCGGCCACGATCCGTTCGGCGACTTCGATCTCTTGTCGGCCGCCGCGGTGCTGGGGCTGGGCATCGTCGAGGTGCCGGTGCCCTACAGGGCCAGGGTCTATGGAGCCACCAACATCCGCCGCTTTCGCGACGGCTGGCAGTTGGCCCGGCTGCTGGTCCGCGGCCTGTTGCGAATCAGAATGGGCCGCACGTGAACGCGCCAGGATCGCAATCCGCTACGAAGACGAGAATTCGGCGATTCACGGGTTTCGTGCGATCGGATTCGGTCCGGCGCGCGGGCGGCATCGTGCTGATATGGCTGGTCTACGTGGTGGCTATTGAGGCCATTGCCAGGGCGGTGCACCGCGATTCGGCCATGTTCGCGGAAAACGGTCCCTTGCACGGCTTTCTGGCGGATCTATCGCCGGCCCCTCCACTGGCGCGGTGGGATTCAGTTTGGTTCTACCACATCGCCGAACAGGGCTACCACGGCCGGGCGCCGGCCAGCCGCCACGCGCCGGGCTTCCTCCCGCTGTATCCGTTGGCCATGAGGGCCACGACCGCCTGCTTGGGAGGCGAGCTGTTTACCGCCGGGCTGTGGGTCAGCCGGCTGTCTTTACTGGCCGCCATGTTTTTGCTGTCGGCCCATGCCCGGCATGCCGAAACCAACGACGCCGGATGGCCAGCGATCTTCGCGCTCTTGGCGTTCCCCTCGGCATTTGTCCTGGTATCGGTCTATTCAGAGAGCTTGTTCCTTGCGACGGCGCTGGCAAGTTTCGTCCTCGCCGAGCGCAAAAGGTATTGGCCGGCGGCTCTGGCAGCCTTCTTGGCGGGATTGACCCGAATCCATGCCGTGGCCCTGGTCCCCGCGCTATTTGCGCTCGGCTGGACCCAATGGCGCCGTGACCGGTCGCTGTCCGCATTCGCACCCGCCGCGGGTGGAATGGGAGCGTGGCTTCTGTTGTGTTCCTACTTCGCGGCCCAGTTCGATGATCCGTGGCGATACTTCACCGCCAAGCGAGAGCACTGGCGGATCGGATTAAGCAGTCCGTGGACGACCATCGACAATGCGCTCCAGCGCATCGACAACGCGTTGGCGCAGGCTGACCTGGGGTCATTAACGGTGCTGCTCGAACTGCCGTGCTTGTACCTGCTGGCACTGGCTAGCGCCGTGCTGGCCGTGGAGCGCCGCTGGCATGCCTCGGCTTACGTCGCCTTGGGAGCCGCCCTGACGCTGTTCTCCGGCTCGACGTGGGGGCTGCCGCGATTCGCGCTCTTGCTGTTCCCGACATTCATCCTTATCGCAAGGCTCCATCGGCGGCCCGCGGCCTGGTACGTTTACCTTTTAGTGGGTTCGTTGTTGCAGGCCTGCGCGCTGGTAAACTACGTGAACTTCCGGTCGCCTGCCCCGTAAGTGAAACCGATTGCCGAAAGCCGCCAGAAAAGAGAAAAGCAGCCATTTTTCTGACCCACTTCGCCGACTTTCAGCTTCATCGAAACCTGAAGCACCTGATCGTCCACGTGACGAATCACTGCAATTTCAGGTGCCGGCACTGCTTCATCGATTTTTCGCCGAAACGGGATCTCCCCCTAGAGGTCTACCAGACGCTCGCCCGCGACGTTGGCCGACTGTTCTGGCTCGACATTGGCGGCGGCGAGCCCTTCCTGCGCAACGACATCGTCGAGATCGTGCGCGCCTTCGACGCCGACGTGGTCACCATTCCGACCAATGGATTCTTCGTCGAGCGGACTATCGAGGCCACCCGAGAGATTCGGGAGCATATCGCCGGGGAGCTGACAGTCGCCATCAGCATTGACGGGTTGCAATCCACGCACGATCGGATCCGGCAAGCAGGAAGCTGGAACACACTCTGGACCACATTTGAAGAGTTGAGGACGATCCCCAACGTGCGGGTCAAGATCAACACGGTGCTCTGCAAAGAGAACTTTTGCGAAATCGTCGAGCTCATGGAGCTTGTCTATCAACGACGGCCCGATTTCCACTCGATTATCCTCTTGCGGGGCAACCCCATCGACCCCACTTACGGCCTTCCCTCATTCGAGGAGTTGCACCGGATTCAAGAGGCGCTGTTCGAGATCCTGCGGCGCTACGATTACGGGCAGAAGAGCCTGACGAGCCGGATGCTGAGGAACTACCATCGCTATCTGTGGAACCTCTCGCTGGCCACGCTGAAGCAGCGCACCCAGGTGATCCCCTGCCTGGCAGGACAGGCCCATGCGGTGGTTATGGGAAACGGAGACGTCAGCTCGTGCGAAATGCTGCCACCCGTTGGCAATCTCAAGGAGGCATCCTGGCAAACGATCTGGAAGGGCCACGAAATGAACCGGCAGCGGCAGTCGATCAAGGACAAGCAGTGCCATTGCACCCACAACTGCGCGATGTTGGACAGCATCCTCTACCGGCCCAGCAGCTACGGACCGCTCCTGGCCGGAGTGGAGCTTCAAACGTAGATCGAAAACCTGATGGAAACTCGCTCGAAAATCGCCGTGATCGGCCCGTTCTTCAATGCGTCGAGGCATGTCGATAGTTGGCTCGATGGCCTTTCCGCTCAGACGTATTCCAACTTCAAGGTCTACCTGGTGGACGATCACTCCACCGACGATACCCTCGAACGCATGCAGGCACGCCTCGGCGGCTTGCCGGTGCACGCCGAGATACTGACGCTGCCGGCGAATTCCGGTCCGTCGGTCGCTCGGAACCGGGGAATCCGGAAAGCGCTCGCCGAAGGCACCCAAATCGTCCTGCTGCTCGATAGCGACTGTCGCGTAGAGCTGGTGATGGCGCTCGTGCCACCAATCGCCATCGCCAATGTTCTTCTGGTCCTTGTCCAGTACGCCCGCCACGCACCACGTGCCTGGCTCTATCTGCCTTGGATTTGCCTTCTGAAGTGGGCCAATGCCGTCGGCGTCTACCGCGGGTACGTTTCGCCGGAGCTATGCCTGAGAAAGACTCTGGTGCCCGAGTCACGGGGCTCAGGCGGCCTCGCGACCAGCGATGCTCTGCCGGGCCGGCTCGACCAACGGATCGAGCAAGTCCAACGTGCGGCCGGCCGCGCCAAGCTGTGAAGCGACTAGCTGCTGCGCCCGCCCACCGAGCGACTCGGCAAACGCCGGGTCGGCCAGGCAGAGGTCGACAAAGGCGGCGAGCTGCGCGCCGTCGTGGACTTCCACCGCCGCCTGGTGGGCCAGCATGGCGGCCACCACGTCGCGGAAGTTGCGGGTGTTGGGACCGAAGCAGACGGCGGCCCCGTAGGCGGCCGGCTCGATCATGTTCTGACCGCCGCGCTTGCCGAGACTGCCGCCCACGAAAGCGATCGCCGCCGTGCCCCACCAGGCGGCCAGCTCGCCGATGGCGTCGACCAGCAGAATCCGCGCCACCGGCGCGGCGGGCTCGTGATCCAGCCGGCTGCGAAGTTGCCACGGCAGGCCGCGGGCGTCGAGCAGTTGGGCGACGGCGGCAAACCGCTCCGGATGCCGGGGCACCAGCACTAGCCGCAGACGCGGGAAGCGGCCGCGGAGCTTTTGATAGGCGTCCAGGGCCAAAACCTCCTCCGGCTCCTGGGTGCTGCCGGCGAGAAACACGATGTCGTTTGGAGCAAAACCCGCCAGCGCGCGAAGCCGGGCGGTGGCCGGGTTGTTGCGGTCGGTCTGCGCGCCGTCGAACTTCATCGAGCCGGTCACGTGGACCGCCTCCCCTCTCGCGCCCAGCGTCCTGAACCGCTCGGCGTACTCGGCCGTCTGGGCCGCCACCAGGTCGATCCGGCCCAGCCAGCGGCCGACCAGCCATCGCAGCCGCCGGTAGCCGCGGAAGCTGCCATCGCTCAGGCGGCCGTTCACGATCGCCACGCGGGCCCCTTGCTCGCGCGCCGCACGCACCAGGTTAGGCCACAGCTCGAGCTCCGCCAGCACGAGAGCATCCGGCCGGATGCGGCGCATCGCCGCGCGCGTGGCCCAACTGAAGTCCAGCGGGCAGTAGAAGACACAGCACCCCGAGTACTTCTTTTTCGCCTGCGCGTAGCCGGTGAGCGTGCTGGTGGAGACCACGCACTCCCAGTGAGGCCTGCGGCGGCCGACCTCTTCGACCAGGGCGGCCAGCAGGTTCACTTCTCCCAGGCTCACCGCGTGCAGCCAAACGCAGGGCCGCTCGCCCTGGCGCTGCGGCACCAGGCCCAAAAACCTCTCGACAAGGCCGCCGCGATACTTTCCCTGTCGAAGCGCGCGCCAGGCCAGCCAGGGAGATGCCGCCAGCAGCAGGGCCAGGTAGACGCAATTGAGAAGGTACGGCACCGGGACATCCTTTCCCTGGCGATGTTACGCATCAATGCAACTGGGGCACGCTTATCGCTTTGCCCCAGGCACCCAGCCGAAGAATTACTTCCTCACATCGCACCTCACATCGCAACTGGGGCACGCTTATCGCTTTGCCCCAGGCACCCAGCTCGCTCGACTGTGTCGAAGTTGTTTTCGGTCGTTCCTAGGCGTCGGCGGCAACGCCGCCGGAGCGGAGGCAGCAGTGCTTGTATTTCTTGCCGCTGCCGCAGGGGCAGGGGTCGTTGCGGCCCACGGTGGGACGCCGGTTGCGGATCGGCTCCTGCTTGACGGCACCGTCCGAGCCCTGGATGGCGGCTTGTTGGTCGGCGCTCAACTGCGTGGTCGAGGGGGGCGATTCGTGGACCGCGGTGCTCTCGGCCCAGGTCGATTTGACAAACCGCTCGTCGAGCTGTTCCACGCGGAAGATCATGTCGGTGACGCGTTCGCCGACCGCGGCCCACATCAGCTCGAAGGTCCGCATCCCCTCGCGCTTGTACTCCACCTTGGGATCGACCTGGGCATAGCCCCGCAGGCCGACGCTGGACCGCAGATGGTCCATGGCCAGCAGGTGGTCCTTCCAGGTGTTGTCGAGGATCTCCAGCACGAGCCGCCGCTCCATGCGGCGGATCTCGGGATGGTAGTGGTCTTCAACGGCGGTGGAGAGCCATTGTTCCAGGGCGTCGCGGTTCAAGTCGGCCAGTTCGTCGGGGCGCACGTCGCGCTGGATGGTCTGGCGCAGCCAGTCGGTCAGCGAGACCAGGGTGCCGTTGCCGCCGGTCACCTGGGCCACGGTCGTGCCGTGCTCATCGTGCCCGCCGAACAGCGCCCCCACCTGCTGGCGCAGCTCGGCCAGCGCCTGCGTAGCCTGCCGCTGGCACTCGCGGCTCTGATCGATCAGCAGGGCCCGGATTTCCTCGCGCTGCTTGTTCCGCAGGTCGTCCACGTTCAGCTCAACGTGGAACCGCTCGCGGGCCCAAGACACCAACTGCTCGCGGTCGTACCGCTTCTGCCCGCTGGCGTCGCGGGTCGTGAAGTGATACAGGCCGGCCAGCACCGGGTACTCGATTTCCTTTTCGTCGTAGATCTGCTCGGCCTTGCCGCGGACCAGCTCCTTGAAAGCCGGCGGCTCCAGCGTGCTGACTTCGTCCGGATCCAGGTCGATGCCGAACTTGTAGTGCACCCATCCGCAGGCGGTCCGCACGCCGAACAGTGGATCCAGAAAGCGAGCGCCCTCGGACAAATCCCGCTCGGCAATCGCTTCGCGCGAGCGGGTGATCAACAGCTCGCCCACCTGCTCGCGGCCGGCCTTCCGCAGATCGCGGTCGCGCAGGTTGAGGTTCCAGCGGGTGTTGGCCATCTTGGCCAATGCCTCCCAGTTCCACTCCTCCTCTTCCACGTCCTCGGGCAGGTTCTCGTCGATCGATTCCAGGACCTGGCCTTCCGCCATCCGCTGGGCTTCGTCCTTGGCCAGCCGCTCGGCCGCTTCGAAATCGAGTGCCCGGAAATCTCGGGCCACCAGCTCGACGCCCATCTCGCCGCCGGCCCACTTGGCAAAGGTGGTGCTGCCGTAGTCCTTGGCCAGGAAGTCGTCCAGGTAGCGGTTGATCTGCCGGTCGATCATCTCCAGGATCTTGACCTTGCAGTTCACCCCGTCCAGGATCTGCTGGCGGAAGCCGTAGACGCGCTTCCGCTGCTCGTCCATCACCTCGTCGTATTCCAGCAGGCTCTTGCGGACTTCGAAGTTGCGCTCCTCCACCTTCTTCTGGGCGCCTTCGATGCGGCGGCTGACCATCTTGCTCTCGATCGCCTCTCCCTCCTGCATCCCCAGCCGGGTGAGCATGTTCTTCACCCATTCGCCGGCGAAGATCCGCATCAGGTCGTCTTCCAGCGACAGGAAAAACCGGCTCGACCCCGGATCGCCCTGACGGCCGCAGCGGCCCCGCAACTGCAAGTCGATCCGCCGCGCTTCGTGCCGCTCGGTGCCCACGATGTGCAGGCCGCCCAGCGTCTTCACCTCCTGCCCGGCCGCCTTCATCTGCTCGCGTTTTTCGATTTCGGCGACCAGGGCGTTCCATTCGTCCTGGGGCACGTCGAGCCGCGTCTCGTACTTGTCCTGCAACTGGGCCCAGGCCATGATTTCGGGGTTGCCGCCCAGGATGATGTCGGTGCCGCGGCCGGCCATGTTGGTGGCGATGGTCACCGCGCCTTTGCGCCCCGCCTGGGCCACGATTTCCGCCTCGCGCTCATGGTGCTTGGCGTTGAGCACCTCGTGCTGGACGCCGCGGCGGCCCAGCATGCCGCTGAGCCGTTCGCTCTTCTCGATCGAAACCGTGCCCACCAGGATCGGCCGCCCGTGCCGCTCGATTTCGGCCACCTGGTCCGACTCCAGCCACTGCCGGTTCTTGTTCTCGAGGGGCTCGAACTCGATGCGGCCTTCCTGCTCCCTGATGATCTTGCCGCACACGATCTGGCCGTCGGTCAGCCGCACCTGGTCCAGTTTGTGCAGCCGCTCGATCTCGTCGACGATCGCCTCGAACTTCTCACGCTCGCTGCGGTAGATCACGTCCGGATAGTTCGTCCGGTACAGCGGCCGGTTGGTGGGAATGGCGATCACGTCGAGCTTGTAGATCTTCCAGAACTCCGAGGCTTCGGTCATGGCCGTGCCCGTCATGCCGCTGATCTTGTTGTACAGCTTGAAGAAGTTCTGCAGCGTGATCGTGGCATAGGTCTGCGTCTCTTCCTTGACCTTCACCCCCTCCTTGGCCTCGACCGCCTGGTGCAGCCCGTCGCTCCAGTTGCGGCCGTGCATCAGCCGGCCGGTGAACTCGTCGACGATGATCACCTCGTCGTCGACGACCACGTAGTTCACGTCCAGCTTGTACAAATGGTGGGCCTTCAGGGCATTGTCGATCAGGTGCGGCCAGTCCATGTTGCCGGCGGTGTAAAAGCTCTCCACCCCGGCCAGCCGCTCTGCCTCCCGCACCCCTTCGTCGGTCAGGTGAACGGAGTGTTCCTTCTCCTTGACTTCGAAGTGCACTTCCTTCTTGAGCTGCCGGGCGATCTTGTCGGCCTTGGGATAACGCGTCACGTCGTCGTGGGCCGGGCCCGAGATAATCAGCGGCGTGCGCGCCTCGTCGATCAGGATGTTGTCCACCTCGTCGACGATGGCGAAGTTCAAGCGGCCCTGCGCCTGCTGTTGCCACTTGGGGAAGCGGTCGTCCCCCTTGGCCGCCACTTTCATGTTGTCGCGCAGGTAGTCGAAGCCGAACTCGTTGTTCGTGCCGTAGGTGATGTCGCACTCGTACGCCCGCTGCTTCTCGTCCGCGTCCATGCCGGCATAGATCGAGCCGACCGAAAGGCCCAGTCCCATGTAAATCGGCCCCATCCACTCCATGTCGCGGCGGGCCAGGTAGCTGTTCACGGTCACCACGTGAACGCCCTTGCCCTCCAGCGCATTGAGATAGGCCGGCAGCGTGGCCACCAGCGTCTTCCCCTCGCCGGTCACCATTTCGGCAATGTTGCCGGAGTGCAGCACCATCCCGCCCATCAACTGCACGTCGTAGTGCCGCAGACCGATGAACCGCCGGCCCGCCTCGCGGCAGACGGCAAAGGCTTCCACCAACAGGTCGTCGAGCGTTTCGCCGGCGGCCAGCCGCTTGCGGAACTCGGTGGTCTGGTGCCGCAGCTCGTCGTCGCTCATGGCCTGGTACTTCGGCTCCAGGGCGTTGATGGCGACGACTTTCGGCTGCAGCTTCCGGATATAACGGGCGTTCGACGAGCCGAACAGCGAGGTCAGCCCCCGCTCCAGCACGCGGGCCAACCCGCCGAAGACGACGCCCAGGATCTCCCAAATTCGCTCTAGAACTTCCATGGACCTCGGCCCGCCACGGGCTGCCGCGGGCAAGAAAAGATTCGGCCGGGCCACCCTGCGGGCCCGGCGTCGTTTATAATGACGCAACTTTGTCCAGCCACGTAATTTATAACTTTTATTACGATGGGTCAATAAGGCTTGTTCGCATGCTCCCCAAGTGCCCCCTGACCACCGACATCCGCGGAAAGCTCATCTTTCTCGGCACCGGCACCTCCGTCGGGGTCCCCGTACCCGGCTGCGATTGCCCCACCTGCCGCAGCCCCGACCCGCACAACCAGCGGACCCGCTGCGGCCTGGTTTTGGGCCTGCCGGGCGGAAACCTGCTGGTCGACACGCCCACCGACCTGCGTACCCAGTTGCTCCGCGAAGGGATCGGCCTGGTCCACGCCACGCTGTTCACCCATGAGCACGCCGACCACCTGTTCGGGCTCGACGACGTGAGGCTCTTCCCCTACTACCTGGGCCACAAGCTCCCCCTGTATTGCGAGCAGCGGGTCGAGGAGCGGATCCGCCGCTCGTTCGACTATGCCTTCACCGAACAGCCCGAGCCCTATGCCGCCGCCGTGCCGCAACTGTCGTTCGAGCGGATCTCGACCGAGCCCTTCGACCTGCTCGGCTGCCGGGTGGTCCCGATGCGACTGCACCACGGACAGTTCCAGGTGCTGGGCTTTCGCTTCGGCAACGTGGCCTACTGCACCGACACCAACCACATCCCCGACGAGAGCTGGCCCCTGCTGGAGGGGCTCGACCTCTTGATCCTCGACGCCCTGCGTCCGCGGCCCCACGTCACTCACTTCAGCCTCGACGAGGCCGTGGCAGTCGCCCGCCGCCTGCGGCCCAAGCGGACGCTGTTCACCCACATGTCGCACGAGCTGGAGCACCAGGCCACCAATGCCGCCTTGCCCGCCGGCATGGAACTGGCCTACGATGGGCTGAAAGTGCCCCTCACATGACAAGCCCGGACGATGATAAGCCCAAACGATGGTAAGCCCAGACGAACTGCTGGCGCTTCTCAAACCTCACGGACAGGAACACGTCCTGGCATTTTGGGACCGGCTGTCCGGCAGCGGCCAGGACAGGCTGGCCCGGCAGATTCGCCGGCTCGATTTGTCCCTCATCGACCGCCTCTGGCGGCAGCAAGCCGGCAGCCACGACTGGGCAGCCATGGCCGCCCGGGCCTCCGGGCCGCCGGCCGTGCGGCTCGATGGCAGCGGCAGTGCCTTTTCGCCCGAACAGTGCCGGCAACGAGGCGAACAAGCCTTGGCAGCGGGCAAAGTCGCTGCGGTGCTGGTGGCTGGCGGCCAGGGGACGCGGCTGGGGTTCGACCATCCCAAGGGGATGTACCCGATCGGGCCGGTCTCGCAGGCTACGCTCTTCCAGATTCTGTTGGAAAAGCTGCTAGCGGTGGGCCGGCGGTACGGCCGCGCCATTCCGCTCTACCTGATGACCAGCGAGGCCACGCACGAAGAGACGGTCGGTTTTCTCCAGGACCATGGGCGGTTTAGCCTGGCGGCCGAGGACCTGATGATTTTCCGGCAGGGAATGATGCCGGCCGTCGACGAGCGGACGGGCCGCTTGTTGCTGGACCAGCCCGGCGAGCTGGCATTGAGCCCCGACGGCCATGGCGGCATGCTGGCGGCGCTGCGCAACAGCGGCGGCCTGGACGACGTCGCCCGTCGCGGAATCGAGCAGTTGTTCTACATGCAGGTGGATAACCCGCTGGTCAGCGTCTGCGACCCCGAGTTCATCGGGCACCACCTCCTGGCTGATTCGGAAGTATCGACCCAGGTGGTGGCCAAGCGCGACCCGCTCGATCGCGTCGGCAACGTCGTGCTGGTCGACGGCAAAGTGCGGATCATCGAGTACAGCGACCTGCCCGAAGACGCGGCCCGGCAGCGCCTGCCTGACGGCTCGCTCAAGCTGTGGGCCGGCAGCATTGCGGTGCACGTCTTTTCGGTCTCGCTGCTGGAGCGGATGAGCTCCGGAGGGAAGCGACTGCCGTTTCACCGGGCCAGGAAAAAAGTGCCCTTTGTCGATCCCTCGGGGCGGCGGATCGAGCCGGACGGACCGAATGCCATCAAATTCGAACAGTTCATCTTCGACTTGCTGCCCGAGGCCCGCAATGCCGTCGTGTTCGAAGTGGACGAAGCGACCAACTTCGCCCCCTTGAAGAACGCGCCGGGCTCCGACCGCGACAGCCCCGAAACCGTCCAGGCCCAGATGGTGGCCCTGCACACCGATTGGCTGCGCCAGGCCGGCGCCATCGTCGAGCCCGGCGTCCCCGTGGAGATCAGCCCGCTGTTCGCCTTGGATGCGGAGGAGCTGTCGGGCAAGATCGATCCCGGCCTGCGAATCGCACGCCCCTGGTTCCGCTGACCATGCCTGGCTTGGCCAGGCCGCGATTGACATAGATCGTCGTACTTGAAAGCTTGTCGACCAATCCATCAATCCATGCGAACCGGACGGCTCCTGCCATGCTGCACGCGGTGATTATGGCCGGCGGATCGGGGACGCGCTTCTGGCCGGAGAGCCGCGACGCGCGCCCCAAACAGTTGTTGAACCTCGCCGGCGGACGGACGATGATCCAGGCCACCGTCGACCGCCTGGCGGGGCTCGTGCCGCCGGAGCGGCTCCTGGTCGCCACCAATGCCAGGCTCGCCGCCGCCATGGCCAAGCAGCTCCCGGAGTTGCCGGCCGGAGCTATCCTGGGCGAGCCGTGCAAGCGCGACACGGCCCCCTGCATCGGCCTGGCCGCCATCCGCATCAGCCGCACCGACCCGGATGCCACCATGCTGGTCATGCCGTCCGACCACGTGATCGCGCCCCAGGCCATGTTCCAGGACGCAATCCGGTTTGCCGCCGCCCTGGTCGACGAGCGGCCCGCCCGGATCGTCACCTTCGGCGTGCGGCCCAGCTACCCCGCCGAGAGTTTCGGCTACATCGAGCGGGGGGCCGCTTGCGAGACCGCCGTCGCGGCTTCCCCCGGCCGGCCCGCCGCCTACCAGGTCCGCCAGTTCCGCGAAAAGCCGAAGGCCGACCTGGCCCGCCAATACCTGGAAGCGGGCAACTTCTACTGGAACGCCGGCATTTTCGCCTGGAAGGCGGCCACGATTCTCTCGGCCCTTGCCGAGCACCAACCCGCCATGTTCGCCCACTTGGAGCGGATCGCCGAGGCCCACGGTTCACCCCGCTACCAGGAGGTGCTCGAGCAGGAGTTTGCCGCGATCCACAGCGTTTCCATCGACTACGCGGTGATGGAACATGCCCAGGAGGTCGTGGTCGTCGAGGCACCTTTCGAGTGGGACGACGTGGGAAGCTGGCAGGCGCTGGCCCGGCTGGAGGGCTCCGACGGCGACGGCAACACTATCGCGGGCCGCCACGTCGGGCTCAAGACCAGCGGCACGATCGTCCGCGGCACGGCGGACCATTTGATCGTCACGCTGGGGATCAACGACTGCATCGTGGTCCACACGCCCGACGCCACGCTGGTGGCCAACAAGCACGACGAGGAAGCGATCCGGCGGATCGTGCAGTTGATCCAGGAGCACGGCTGGCAAGAATACCTGTAGTGCAAGCCTCCGATCCTGACAACCTGGTGAAAGTGCCCGGCCGGCTGGCGGGAATCGACTACGGGACGGTGCGGATCGGCATCGCCGTGAGCGACGCCCGGCAGACGCTGGCTAGCCCATACGAAAACTATCTGCGCCGTGATCGCCAGGCCGACGCCCAGCGCTTCCGGCGGTTGGTCGCTGAAGAAGGCATCGAGCGGTTTGTCGTGGGGCTGCCGGTCCACAACGACGGCAGCGAAAGCTCCAAATCGCTCGAAGCGAGGACGTTCGGCCAGTGGCTGGCGGAAGTGACCGGCCGGCCGGTGGAGTTCTTCGACGAGCGGTTCACGACCAGCGAGGCCGAGCAATACTTGGGCGAGGCGGGGCTTACCAAAAAACGCCGCCGGGCCCGGCTCGACATGCTGGCCGCTCAAATCCTGCTGTCGGCCTACATGGAATCGAAGTCGCGCGGGCAGGCTGTACCAGGCGCGCTCGACGATTGAACCGGCTTTCTTGGGAAGATCGAGATGCCAAAGCTGATATTTGGCTGCGGATATCTGGGCTCCCGCGTCGCCAGTGCCTGGCGCGCCGCCGGTCACGATGTCTACGTCGTGACGCGCAGCAGCCGGCGGGCCGACGAGCTGGCTGGCGAAGGGTATCGCCCGCTGGTGGCCGACGTGACCCTGCCGGACGGTTTTCCCCAGTGGCCGCCGGCCGAGACGGTGCTCTACGCCGTCGGTTACGACCGCAAAACGTCAAACTCCATCGAGCAAATCTACGTCGGCGGGCTTGCCAACGTGCTCGACTCGCTCCCGGCCAATACCGGGCGGTTCATCTACATCAGTTCCACCGGCGTCTACGGCGATAGCCGAGGCGCCTTGGTCAACGAAGACACCCCTTGCAACCCAGAACGACCGGGCGGCAAGGCTTGCCTGGCGGCCGAACAAGTGCTCCTGGCCGGGCCGTTGGCCAGCCGCGCCGTGATCCTGCGAATGGCAGGCATTTACGGCCCAGGCCGCCTTCCCAACCTCAAGAGCTTGTTGGCCGGCGATCCGATTGCGGCGGCCGGCGAGGCGCACCTGAACCTGATCCACGTCGACGACGCCGTCGCGGCCGTGCTGGCCGCCGAGCGCGTTGATGTGCGGCTGCCCCGGACCTACCTGGTTTCGGACGGAGCCCCCGGCCTGCGCCGCGACTTCTATGCCCAGTGCGCCCGGCTGGTCGGCGCACCGCCGCCTCGTTTCGAAGCACCGGCGGCCCCACAGATGTCGCGCGGGGGTGCGGCCGACAAACGCATCAGCAACGCGCGGATGATGGCCGAGCTGGGCGTGGTGCCGCGGTACGGCTCCTACCGCGAGGGTTTGGCCCAAATCGCATCTGGGGCGTGGTAGAACGGAATTCCGTGTCGTAGCTGAACTCGCCAGAGTTCAGGGAGCTCATGTAACACCCGGCGTCGGGCAAGCAGCCGCCAAGCAGCCGGGAAATCTCACCTTGCGCCCTTCTGCCCCCTTCTGCCTTTTGCCTTCTGCCTTCTTCCTTCTACCTTCTGCCTGGTTCTTGTCGCAAAGTTTTGAAGGCCCTAAAATCTGGCTGTAGAACGGAATTCATTCGTAGAACGGAATTCATTCCGTTTGGCTGTCGTAGAACGGAATTCATTCCGTTTGCTTCAACCGGAAGGAACTGCATCATGCTCGAGCGGAAGCCGGTCTTCCCTCACGTCATCGAAGTGAACTACCAGGCCGGCGAGCGGCTGGGCTGCAACGTCTACCTCGTCTTCGACGGGCCCGAGTGGCTGCTGATCGACATCGGCTACGACGAGACGGTCGACGAGATCGTCGAAATGATCCGGCAGCTCGACTTTCCCCTTTCCAACTGCAAGACCGTGGTCGCCACCCACGCCGACGTCGATCACGTCCAGGGCCTCGCCAAGCTCAAGCAGTTGCTCAAAACGACCGTCACGGGCCACCGCCTGGCGGCCGAGCCGCTGGCCTCGGGCGACCGGATCAAGACCTTCGCCGAAGTGGCCGCCCAGAACATTCACCTGGAGATGCCGCCGGTCAAGATCGACGCCTTCGTCGACGACGGCGACACGCTCCAAGTGGGCAACCTGCGGCTCGAGGTCTGGCACACGCCGGGCCACACCGACAGCCAGCTCTCGTTCCGCCTAGGCAAGCTGCTGTTCAGCGGCGACAACATCTATCGCGACGGTTGCGTGGGCGCCATCGACGCCCACCACGGCAGCGACATTCGGTCCTTCGTCAAGAGTCTGCGGCGGATCAGGGCCAGCGACGTCGAGTGGCTCCTGCCCAGCCACGGGCCGATCTTTCGAAAGGACAACGCGCTGATGGACCGCACGATCACCCGTCTGGAGAGCTATCTGCACATGGCCGACTTCGGAACCTGCGCCATCGACTGGCCCCTGATGGACGAGTGGGACCGCGAGCTCGCCGAAGGCCGCTTGCCCGACGCCCCGTAGAACCGAACGTCAGTTCCCCCGTCGTAGAACGGAATTCATTCCGTTTCCCCGTCGACCCCAATTCATTCACTTTCCCGACGAAACGGAATGAATTCCGTTCTACTCGTACCCATCCTGACGCCTGTGCGGGATATTCCCTCAACGCCGCCCGGGCGCGGTGCCGATTCTGTAGATACCGACCTCGAACGGCTTGCCGGACCGGTGCAACCGCACCAACCGCAAGCCCGTGCGAAACGAGGCCCTTGCCACTCCAAAGGGGGGAATCAATGATCCGCCGGACCATGCTGGCCCTGCTGTGCGCCGCGGGCTTGTGGGCCGCCGTGCCGGCGGCCGAGGCCCAAGCCCAGCAAGCCTTTGCGCGTCAGTGGGGACACAGCTACAACACGCAAGACTGGCAGCGCTTCTATCACTACCCGTACGTCTTCTATCCCCAGAACTTCTGGAGCTCCGACTACTACCGCAGCTCGGAGAGCCTCTACTACCGCTATCCGCCCGAAATGCGGATCCCCGTCTATAACCGCAAGTGGCATAACTACTACCCGCAAAGCCGCCGGTATCATTACGGCCACCATTTCATCCTCGACACCTTCTAGTCCTCAGCCACGTTGGACCTGGGCAGATCGGCCGGTCGGCCACCTTGCTGCTCGAAGGGCGACCAAAAAATGCGGCGAGCCCGGGCCACTGCCCGGCTCGCCGTTTCTTTTGCGCCCCGCTCTTGCCGGTTTGAGCACGCTCCGGCGGGTTGACAAAAATACGGCCAACTGGTTTCTTTGGTGGAAGATGCGTTGACTGAGGTGACTTTGTCGATTGCTGCGTAGTTTGAGTCCCCGTTCGGGTGGCCCGAGATTTGCCTTCCGGGGGGATTGGAACGTTGTCCGGGCCACGGAGGTGCCTACCGAAACAACCGCTTCACGGCGACGGCCGACTGTCGCCCAATCCCGCCTCCCGGCCCTTGCCATGCGAGCCAAACTGTTAGGCAAAACGCTCAACAGCCGCGAGCTGAACTCCAGGATCCGGCCGCTGCGGTTCCTGGACAACCACACCAACCTCTTCTACCTGGCCGCCGATTATCTCACCCTGGCGGTCATCCTGACCGCGGCCATCGGCTCTTGCCACCTCCGCCCGCAGTGGGGCCTCTCCTGGCTCTGGAATGTGCCGGTGGTAATCGTCACGGTGCTCCTGGTCGGCGCGGTCCAACACCGCTTCGCCGGCCTGGCGCACGAAGGGGCCCATTACATCCTGCTCAAGAATCGGTTCTTCAACGAGCTGGTGTCCGACCTGTTCTGCATGTTCCCGCTCTTCTCCACCACGGCCCAATACCGGCAGATCCACCTGGGACACCACGAGTACACCAACGATTGGCAGCGCGACCCCGAGCTGTTGAACCTCGGCCAGACGCGGATGATGGACCGCTTTCCCATGACGCGCGGACAGTTCGTCACCCAATTCTTCGCCCGCATCTTTTGGCCTCCCAAGCTGTTGCGCTACATGTGGGACAACATCTACGTCACCACCCTGGGCAACGGCGTCCATCCCTACCTCAAGAAGTCGGCCGGCAAGCCACGCGGCCGCATCGGAACCGTGCGGATCACCAGCCTCCTGGGCGTCGCCTACCTGGTCGCCATCGTCCTGGCCATGGGTTACCTGAGCTGGCACGGCAATTGGACGCTGCTCGTCGTCACTCCGCTGGCGTTTTGGCTCGCCGCCGCCGGCCTGGTCCGGACGCTGCCCGACGATTGGTTCTTTCAATCGCAGTTGCGGCCCGTCCACTCCGCCAAGTTGACCAGCAACCTGCGGCTGGGCTGGATCACCGGCTTGGAGTGCGTGCTGGCCTGGTCGCGCTACGCCACCGGCGTTGAGTGGGGCGTTTACTTCTGGCTCTTCTGGCTGCTCCCCTTGTTCACCAGCTTCCCTTACTACATGCTGCTGCGCGACCTGTACCAGCACGCCAACGCCGACGACGGCAAGCTGACCAACAGCCGCGTCATGTTCACCAACCCCCTGGTCCGCTGGGCCATGTTCATCTATGGCCAGGACATCCACCTCACGCACCACCTCTATCCGGCGGTGCCGCATTACAACCTCCGCAAGCTGCACCGCCTGCTGGTCGACAACAGTCCCGAATACGCCAAGCACGTCGTCGAATGCCACGGAATGCTCTGGAACACCAACGGCAAGCCCACCCTGCTCGACTGCATGGAGCTGCCGACCCGCGAGCCGGCGCCCTTTGTACCGCCGCAGCCAAGCGCGGCCCCGGCAACGGCCCTTGCCGTGCTCCCCTCGAACCTGCCGTCGCCCTTGTCTCTACGGGCGTATGAGTCTACGGGCGGCATATGAGGAACTGGTAGATCGCCTCGCTGGCCTGCGCCAGTTCATCGATCGAAAGCCACTCGTCGGCCGTATGGGCCTGTTCGATCGAGCCGGGCCCAAAAACCACCGACGGGACTCCGTCGGCAGCGATCTTGGCCGCATTGGTGCCGTAAGCCACGCCGATCTTCTCCCCACGCCCCAACGCAGCCCGCAACGTGGCGACCAGCCGATCGGCCAATGGGCCGTTCTGATCGTCCGGCAGCGGATTGCCCGACAGATACGGCCGCTCGTGCTGGACGGCCAGGCCGCTGGGCACGTGCCCTGCCACGAACTCGATCACTTCGCGGTAGGCATCCGCCGGTTCTTCGCCGGGCAGCACCCGCCGATCGATCTCGATCACGCACGCGTCGGGCACGGTGTTGACGCTCAAGCCCCCCTGGATCATGCCCACGCTCAGCGTGGCCCGGCCGCAAAGCGGATGCCTCCGACCGCTTTGCCGCAGTTGGCCGGCGTAGGCCTCCAGCGCCTCCAGCACGCGGGCCATCTTGTAAATGGCATTCTCGCCCGCCTCCGGACGCGAGCTGTGCGCCGCCCTCCCCTGCGTCCGCGCCCGCCACCGGACCGCTCCCTTGTGGGCAATCACCACGTCCAGATCGGTCGGCTCGGCCACGATGGCCGCGTCGGGCTTGCGCGGCACGATCGAGCGGGCCCCCGGCGCCCACAAGCTGGCCAGCTCGCTGGCCCCGCTATAGCCGTGCTCTTCGTTCACCGTGCAGGCCATCAGCACCGTCGGCATGCCCGTTGGCCTCTCCTCGGCCAGCCGGGCCACCGCCCCCAGCATGGCCGTCATGCCTCCCTTGATGTCGCAGGCGCCGCGCCCATACAGCCGGCCATCGCGAACGGCGGGTGCAAAGGGCTCGATCGTCATGCCATCGACCGGCACCGTGTCCTGGTGCGCCTCCAGCAAGATCAACGCCCCTCCTTCCGTGGCCGGCACGTCGCCGTCGAGCCGGGCGATGATATTGTCGCGGCGGGGTTCGATCGTCTGCCGCTGCCAGGCGAGTCCCAGGCCGTTGAACAACTGCTCCAGGTACTCGGTCACCCGATATTCGAAATAATCCGGGCCCGTCAAGCCGCGCCCCATCGGGTTCATGCTGGGGATCGCAACCAGATCGCTCAGCGTCCGCACCAGGTCCAGCGGCATGCTCTTGCGCTCTTGGGTCTGCTCGTATGGAGAGGCTCTGTCCCGTTGTAGCGGCACGGCCCCGGTGTAAGTTACCCGGCCGGGTCAATCGTAATGTGGCCCAAGGGCAGATGGAAGAGGCCGGGTGGTGCGGGTAGCTGAACTCGCCAGAGTTCAGGTCCGGGGCAACGCCGACGCCCGCGCTCCCGTCCGCTCCGCCAAAAAATCTCCCCAAGACTCTTGAATGTCGCTTTCACGGACTGCACAATGAGATCTGTGGGGTTCGCCCCACATGTGCCCTTCGTAGGTACCTGCCCCGCCTGCGAAGGGTTTTTTTATTCGGGTGCCTGGCGGCAAAGCGTAGCGTGCCCCAGTCTTCGTCCGTCCGTCTCCCCCCTTCCCCCGCTCTCCCCTTCCCCCCTTCGTCCCTCGTCGGGTGGCTGATGGCAAAGCGGACTTCGGCGAGCTCAGTCGAGTCGTAGCGTGCCCCCGTCTTCGTCCGTCCGTCTCCGCCCTTCCCCCGCTCCCCCTTCCCCCCCTTCAGTCCCTCGGGGTGCCTGCGGCAGCGGTAGCGTGCCCCAGCTCTTGCCTTCTGCCTTCTGCCTTCTGCCCTTCTGCCTTCTGCCTTCTGCCTTCGTCCTTCTGCCTTCCCTCCCTGCCTTGACCGTCTTAACCAGTGCCGATACCATTTTTTTCCAGGACTCGAAACAGCTTCGAGTCTCGTTTTTGGCTCCACTTTGTGAAAGCATTCACAAAGTCGCCCTCGCTTCGAAAAAATCGTCGCACGTTTCCCCTATGCAGCCTGCCACGGTGCCAATCTTCCTGTTCGCCGTCTGCGCGACGGCCTTGGCACTCGGATTGTTAGCGGCCGGATGGCTGCTTGGCCCGCGCCGTGCCGGCTCGGTCAAGCAGATGCCGTACGAGAGCGGCATGGATCCCATCCACGACACCCGCCGCCGCTTCGACGTCCGCTTTCACCTCGTGGCCATCTCCTTCCTCGTGTTCGACGTGGAACTGCTGATTCTCTATCCCTGGGCCGTGGCCAGCCGCGCCCCGCAGGGAGTCGACGCGGCCGTCGCCGGCGGCCTCGTCTCGGGACGCGACATCGTCTTCTTCAGCGCCATGGCGTTCATCGGCCTGTTGGCGGCCGGGTTCGCCTACGAGTGGCGCAAGGGGGTCTTCCGATGGCGATAGAGCTGCCAGAGAACGTGGTGGTCAGCAAGCTCGACGCCCTGGCGAGCTGGTGCCGCAAGAACAGCCTCTGGCCCATGCCGTTCGCCACGGCCTGCTGCGGCATCGAGCTGATGGCCACCGGCGCCAGCCGGCACGACCTGGCCCGCTTCGGCGCGGAAGTGTTCCGCTTCAGCCCGCGGCAGTGCGACCTGATGATCGTCGCCGGGCGCGTCGTGATGAAGATGCTGCCGGTGTTGCAGCGCATCTGGCAGCAGATGCTCGAGCCCAAGTGGTGCATCTCGATGGGGGCCTGCGCCTCGACCGGAGGCGTCTTCGACACCTACTGCGTGGTCCAGGGGATCGACCGCTTCATGCCGGTCGACATGTACGTGCCCGGCTGCCCGCCGCGCCCCGAGCAGTTGATCCAGTCGATCATCGACTTGCAGGACATGATCCAGGCGGAAGGTACCGTGTCGGGCAAGGAATTCGACCTGCCCGCCCGGCAAGGACCCAAGCGGGCCCTGATCGAGCTGCCGATCCTGCCGGCTCAACCCGGCGCGCGACTGCCCGGCGCCTCACACGCCCAGCGAGGGTGAGCCCCATGGTCCGGCCCGAGACGCTCGAGGCACTGGCCGCCGCGGTCGCCGGCCTGGCGACCAGCGAGTTCCGCGGCCAGACCCGCGCCGTGGTGCCCCGCGAGTTGTTGTTGACCGCCCTTTCGACGCTGCGGGACCAGTGCGGCTTCGACCTGCTGGTCGACATCACCTGCGTCGATTATCTCAACTACCGCGACGCCATCGACCGCTTTGGCCTGGTTTACCTGCTGGCGGCGACCGCGACCAACGAGCGGATCACGCTCCGCGTCTTTCTCAACGAGCCGGATCTCACCGTTCCCTCGGCCGTGCCCTTGTGGGAAGGAGCCAACTGGATGGAGCGCGAGGTCTGGGACATGTTCGGCGTCACGTTCGACGGCCATCCGGACCATCGGCGGATCCTGCTGCCCGACGAGTTCACGGCCCATCCCCTGCGCAAGGACTACCCGCTGCAGGGGCGCGGCGAGCGGCACAACTTCCCCGTCCTGACCCGGAAGGACGGCTGATGCCGCTCACCCCCGCCACGCTCTCCCGCGACATCGCTCACGACGAAGCGGCCGATTACCTCTGGACGCTGAACTTCGGCCCGCAGCACCCGGCCACCCACACCACGCTGCGGATCGTGCTCAAGCTCGACGGCGAGCGGGTCGTCGACGCCATGCCCGACATCGGCTACCTGCACTCCGGCTTCGAGAAGCTGGGCGAGCACCTCGACTACAACCAGTACGTCACGATCACCGACCGCATGAACTACATCTCGCCCATGGCCAACAACGTCGCCTGGCATGGCGCCGTGGAAAAGCTGCTGGGAATCGAGATCACGCCGCGCTGCAAGTACCTGCGCACCATCGTCTCCGAGCTGTCCCGCATCAGCGATCACCTGCTCTGCAACGGCGCGGCCGGCCTCGACACGGGCGCCTTCACCTACTTCCTCTATGCCTTCAATCGACGCGAAGACCTCTACGACATCTTCGAAACCGTCTGCGGCGCCCGCTTCACCAACAGCTACACCCGCGTCGGCGGCCTGATGTACGACGCCGACGAGCGGTTCATCCGCAAGGTGCGGGAGTTCATCCGCACCTTCCCCCGCACCCTCGACGACATGGAGCGGCTGCTCAACCGCAACCGCATCTTCGTCGACCGCACCAAGGGAGTCGGCGTGCTCACCCGCGAGCAGGCCTTGTCGCGCAGTTGCACCGGCCCGATCGCCCGCGCCAGCGGCGTCACCCGCGATCTGCGCAAGGACGAGCCCTACCTGAGCTACGCCGATTTCGATTTCAAGGTCTGCTGCGCCGCGGCCGGCGACTGCTATGCCCGCTACCTGGTGAGGATGGCCGAAATGCGCGAGAGCCTGCGGATCGTCCACCAGGCGATCGAGAACCTCCCCTCCGGCCCGGTCAACGTGGGAATCGGCGAGCGCACCACGCTGCCCGACAAGCGGCCCGTCTATTCGACCATCGAGGGCACCATCTCGCACTTCGAGCTCTTGATGAGCAACCGCGGCTTCGAAACCCCCAACGAGGAATCGTACGACGCCGTCGAGAGCCCCAACGGCGAGCTGGGCTTTTACCTCGTCGGCGACGGCACCCACGTGGCCTACCGCGCCCGCTGCCGGCCCCCCTCGTACATCCATTTTGCCATCTTCCCCCACTTGATCCGCGGACATACCCTGTCGGACGTCGTGGCCGTGCTGGGCAGCTTGAACATCATCGCCGCGGAGCTCGACCGTTAAATGATCGAAGACGCCCGCCCCGTCCCCCAGCGCATCCTCACCGACGAGATGGTCCAAGCCATCCGCGCCTTCTTCCCCCGATATCCCACGCGGCAGGCCGTCACGCTGCCGGCCCTCCACGTGGTGAACGAGCGGCTCCGCCACGTGCCGATCCAGGCCGTGGTCGAGATCGCCGAGCTGCTCGGGCTGGCTCCGGCCGACGTGCAGGACACGCTGAGTTTTTACGGCTTCTTCAAGCAGGACCGCCCGCACGGCGAGCATCGGGCCTGGGTCTGCCGCTCGATCAGTTGCGCCTTGCGGGGTGGCGAGGAGGTCCTCGATCACCTCTGCCGGCGGTTGAACCTGTCGCCAGGCGAGACCACGGCCGACGGCAAGCTCACCCTGGAGTATGCCGAGTGCCTCGGCGCCTGCGACTTTGCCCCCTGCATGCTGGTCGGAAAGATATTGCACAAAGACCTGACGCCGGCCAAGGCCGACGCCTTCCTCGATTCCCTGTCGTAGAACGGAATCTATTCCGTTTATTGTCGTAGAACGGAATTCATTCCGTTTGTTTCTGTAGAACCCAGTTTATCCCTTTGTAGAACGGACCTTCACCCGTGCCCGAATTCGAACCCGTCCTGCTGGCCAACATCGATCGGCCCGGCAGCCACACGCTGGCTGTTTACGAGTCGACCGGCGGCTACCAGGCCCTGCGCAGGGTGCTGGCCGAGGGGGATCCCAAGCGTTTCGTCGAAGTCGTCAAGTCCAGCAACCTGCGGGGCCGCGGCGGTGCGGGCTTTCCCACCGGTCTGAAATGGACCTTCCTGCCCAAGGACCATCCCGGCCCCGTCTACATGTGCATCAACGCCGACGAAAGCGAGCCGGGCACCTTCAACAACCGAATCCTGATGGAGCAGGATCCCCACCAGGTGCTCGAGGGCACCATCCTGAGCTGCTTCGCCACGCGGGCCAGCGTGGCCTATGTCTATCTCCGCTACGAGTACCCGCTGTCGCTCGAGCGGATGCAGCAGGCCATCGACGAGTGCTACGCCGCCGGCTACCTGGGCAAGGACATCCTCGCCAGCGGGTTCTCGCTGGAGATGTACATCCACCGCGGGGCGGCGGCCTACATCTGCGGCGAGGAGACCGGGCTGATCGAGAGCCTCGAAGGCAGGCGGGCCTGGCCCCGGATCAAGCCCCCCTTCCCCGCCGTCGAAGGTTTATTCCGCAAACCGACGGTTGTCAACAACATCGAGACGGTGGCCTGCGTCACCCACATTGCCGCGCGGGGGGCCGAGTGGTTCAAGTCAATGGGCACGCCCGCCGACCCGAACAACCTCCGCGATCCCGGCAGCTACGGCCCCAAGCTCTACTGCCTCAGCGGCCACGTGAACAAGCCCGGCTGCTATGAGGCGCCTTTGGGCATCACCTGCCGCGAGCTGATCGACCGCTTCGGCGGCGGCGTCTGGAAAAACCGGCGGGCCAAGGCCGCCATCCCCGGAGGCATCAGCATGGGCTTGTTGTCCGAGGCCGAGCTCGACACGCCGCTCGATTTCACCGGCCCCACGAAGGCCGGCTGCCTGGGCCTGGGCACGGCGGCCGTGGTCGTGCTGGACGAGACCGTGAGCATGGTCGACTTCTTGCACAACAGTTGCCGTTTCTTCCAGCACGAGAGCTGCGGCCAGTGTACTCCCTGCCGCGAGGGGACCGCCTGGGCCCTCTCGATGCTCAACCGCATCAAGGCGGGCCGCGGCCGGCTGCGCGACCTTGACCTGCTGTTGGAGATCGGCGACTCGATCGGCATCATCCCCGGCACGACGATCTGCGGCCTGGCCGACGGGGCCGCCTGGCCGATCAAGAACGCCATCCGCAAGTTCGGCGACGAGTTCGAGGACTACATCCGCCGCACCAATCCCAGCGGTTACATGGTGACCCAGGCCGTCCCCGCCGCTCCCTAGCAGGACTCGCCAGAGTTCCGGCCGCAGGCGGATCAATTGCCGCTTCGAGCGATCACCTCCACCGGATCGCCCGGACCGGCCTCTCCTTCCTCGACGACCTGCATATAGATGCCGCGAAGGTTCCGGTGGCGCAGGTCGGCCTTCGACACCAGGCGCAGCGCCCCGTCGCCGAAGCGGCCGCGGAACTTCCGGCACCCGTCATGCGGCGTAGGCGTCACCTCCAGCACGGCGCTGCCCACGCGCACGAGGCTGCCGGGCGGCAGGTTGCCCGCCGATAGATCGAGATCCAGGAACAAGTTGTCGCCGGACAGCGTCAGCGCCTGGCCGTTGGCGACCAGCCGGGCCACGTCGAGCTGCATGACGGCGATCTGCTCGTCGGCTTGCCGTCTATTGTGGCGGCCCCAGGCGTCGCCCGGCACGCCCCCTTCCGGCGTCAGGCGGACCCGCGCGGGAGTCTCCCTCCTGCCATTCTCTCGCCGGCTCACCACCAAGGCGACGTATCCGCGCTGGGTCGGCGCTGCCGGCAGAGCCTCCAGCGCGATTTCGAGGTCCGCCAGGGTGCGGAACCGCGCCGGCTCGCCCCGCGAGTCAGAGTCCACGATCATTCGCCTGTCACGTTCGTCGTCATCCGCATGCTAACCAGGCTGCCAACGCCTGTCGACAGCCGGAGACAAGCCCGTTATACCCAACCGAGCCATCTCAACGCCATAAGACCGCAAGACGCCACGACACCCGACCAATGCAGCCATGTGCGTCTGAGTTGATGACGATAGTCACCTATGATCGCCGCGGCCAACAGGCCGGCCAACACAATGTCAGCCGCCGGCGCAAGTTCGATTGGATCGATGTCCGGTGTAGTGACTTGCTCCAAAACAGGGCGCACAGACTCTATCAGCGCAAAAACAGCGAGGGCACTCCGCCAGGCGCGGGCTCTCTTCATCCTCCAGGCCCCAACGACAAACACTGCGCCTGTGGCAAAGGCGGGTAGTACCCCGTAAAAGATGGGCGACGAAGGCTCGATAAAAGTCCATGCGAACATTATAAGTAGCAAAGCGACGCCGTAGCCGAGCAGAAGCCACTGCCCAGGTTCGATGATCGCTCCAAATCTCCGCAGCCACCTCGCGGACAATACAATGATTCCGAACAAGAGCAGGCCGGCAAGCATCACCACCAGCGCGCCGGGAAACAAACCTACCAGCGCTGCTTGCTCGCCCAGCACGAATCTCAGCCAGGCCGCGTAGAGGGCGCAAGTCAGTGTGTATAACATAAGATGCTTTATGCCGATCCGAGTCGATGCCGGCTGCTCGTGCCCTTCCGAGCGATTCTTCTGAACCGGCTCATCCCCGGGACTCAGATCTGACTGTGCCATGCTGCTCACGTCCACGATGTGCCCGCACCAGAGTGCGCTACCTGCTGCTCCCACAGGGACGGCCGCCGGGCAGCGCGCCAAACCCGCTCGAATTCCGCGGCCACGATGATCTCCGCGCCGGGGAAGGTTTTTGACCACTTCGGCTTGCGGCTGAACCGGAGCCGTCGCTCACCTTCATTTCTTTACAATCCAAATCCCTCTCGGATCGTTGTGATCGGCAAGTACAGGTGCAATTCGCTGTCCAAAAGCGGAACAAAGCCGTACTTTTCGTAAAAGCCTTTCGCCGGCGGATCGATGGCGTGGACCTCGACCGCGTGGATCCCCATACGGTCTGAAAGTTCCAGGCAGCGCTTGAGGGCATCAATAAGCAGGACCTCTCCCAGCCCCTGGCCTTGCGCCGCCTGATCCACGGCGAGCCGTCCGAGCAGAGCGACCGGAAGTGGATGCTTGGGAAGCTTCCGGGCCGCTTTTTTCGGAATGTTCTGAAACGAGACGGATCCAGAGGCCAGCGTGTAATAGCCCCAGACGCGGTTGTCGTTCTCGCCAGGACGCACGGCGACGTAGGTGCGTCCTAGGTTTCGCTTCTCGTACTGGCTGACCAGGCTGCGCAGGAAATCGTCGAGCGGAGGTTTTCCGCAACGGAATTCTCCCCGCTCGTGCGCGCGGTCAAGCGGCTCGATTCGCCAGTCATCCATGTCGCCCGTTCTGTTTCCGGGCCGCCCGGCGCAAAGCTTCATTCGCCGCGGGCGGGTTGTCCAACAAATCGAGGAAGCGATCACGGTCCTTGTCCGAGAGCGGTCTGGCAGACTCCTCGTAAAACGGCACGTCGTCTTCAGGGATGACGAGGGCCTTGCGGATGCGGATCTCCGTCGCGCTCAGTTGCTCGACGACCACGGTGGTGTTGGCGAACCCTCGCGGAAGGGTCACCCGCGCTTTCGAATCGGTCGTTCTGGTTTCCGTTGCCATCACTGCCTCCGGAGTTGGGTCCTCCTAACTCTACCATCAGGTGGGAAAGTGGGCAAGTGGGAATATCCCCGCCCCGCTACGGCCCCCCAGAAGCAGACGTGCCCTACAGTTACCGCTCAGGCTTCCGGCGTGCTGCCCGCTGATTCGAAAGGGGCATTGGCCAGGATCGAGAGCCGGTCGAAACGCCTCTGGAGCGTCCCGGCTCACGCGTATCAGCAACCGGCCAACCCGGCTGGGCATCCAACGGCAACAACACCTCAGGGCCCCGAAGGGCGCGCTCGATCCGTTTTCCAGAACCAGTTACTGAGGCTCGCGCCGACGATGATGCACCCAACGGCAAGGGCGTGGTGCAACCACAGCACTGGACTCGGCTCGTATGAAGGAAAGCCCCCGCCGATCTGGAAAGCTATGTGGCCGACCTTTGGGACCAGAGCATGCACAAGCAGGCTGATTGAGAGCAGCACCACCCCGAGAAGTGTCAGAATCATGGACATGATGAAGCCAATCCGTGCCATGCGGACACCGCTCCCGGCCCAATGGCCTTACAATCAGTTCAGTTGTCAGCCAAGCTTGTCCTCGGTCGCTGCGTTCCTTCCCTCCAACGACAGGTCAAGGTTCCCCAGGAGCCTTCTTCAATCCACGGACTCCCTTGTCATCCAAGTCCCTCAGCCATTCGGCCGCCAAGGCGGCGCCTGCCACGGACCACAATGCCGCAAAGAAGGCACTACGCCAAAGAAGTGCAGTCATCGATATCCACCTTTTGCGGTCGCTGCCCGATGGAACTTAAAGGCATTCTACCGGCCAGCCTCCGTGGAACGCAATGTAATCCGTTTCTTCGTGCTCCGGTTGTGGATCACGCTGCGCCTCCCAAGTGCCCCACTGCGCGGCACGAGAGTGTGCTACCTGCTGCTCCCACAGCGGCGACCTCCGGGCGGCGCGCCAAACCCGCTCGAAGTCGAGGTCGCGATCATTTCAACGCCGGGGAAGGATTTCGCCCACTTCGGCTTGCGGCTGAACCGCAGCCTCAAAAGCAGCCCGTAGTCGTAACACCAATGCGACCGATCATACCGCAGCATGTTGCCGTTGTCGAAGATCTCGACCTGCCGAACGGCGTGTTGGTCATCGCCGACTTCGACGTACCGGATAAATTCGCCCCATCCAGCCGCGATAAAGTCTTCGCGTTATGCAACTCCCCGGCGCCTTGAAGTAAAACATCGGCCGCGCTCGCTCTTCCGCTTCCTGTCCAGCGTGCCTCAGCGGTTAATTCCGTCGCTTGCTGTCTTCCTGCTCCTCTCCTTCGTGCTCCCGGCGGTTCGTCAACCGTCCCGTTTCGCATCTCTCCTCTCGAATGGCCGGAAGAATGGCCCAGCAGAAGACGAGGACCCCAATCGCCGCCATCGCCACGAGAATGACAATTGAACGAAGAACGACGTCCGCGGTCGTCGGATCGCCCAAGATTGAGTTATGCCAGCCGATCAACGCGCTCAACATCAGCATCGTCGGCAGGGCGAGGCCGATAAAGAGCCCGAAGAACCGTCGCTTCCTTATTCGCCGGGCTACGCGAAGCTGGAACTCGATCTGCTTACGCAATGACATGCAAGCTGGAGCCGGGCCGTGGGCTAGCGCTCGTCTTCAGCCCATTCGAGTTTCTGTTTCAAGCCGTTGAACTGGTTGTACTTGATGATTCCTTCGCGCTGCAACCGGCCGACAACGATTCCCGGCGCGATGCCGAGCCTGGCCGCGAAGGCCTCGACCAGCCCGTACTGCGTCAGCCGCCGCAGCTCGCCTTGGTGGCCCGCTGGGATCAGCGCGTTTGCCGCGAAGCGGTTCGCCTGCCGCTCACGCTCGTCGTCGGCGTACTCCACGTCGATGAAAGTTTCCTTCTTGCTGTCGTTGAGGATGTGGCCCGCTTCGTGGAAGAACGCCTAATGCCATGGCAGCTAAGCCCTTCTGCTTGACGATCTGGACCCTAAGCGATAGATTTGGGCCAACTCGACACTTCTCGGAGGAATGTCGGGTTTTGTTTTTGACAGGCCTTGTGAAACAATTCACAAAGCCCCATCGGCCCACCGGCGGCCCCCTTACCAAAAACCCTCGGCCCGGCAGGGCCTAGCCCTATGCCTATCGTCGTCGTCGACGGACAAGAGATCGAGTTGGATGAAGGCGAACGCCTCAACGGCATCCAGGTCGCGCGCAAGGCGGGCATCGAAATCCCCCACTACTGCTGGCACCCGGGGCTCACCGTCGTCGCCAGTTGCCGCATGTGCCTTGTCGAGACCGGAGGCCGCAACGCCGAAACCGGCGCGATCGCCATGGTCCCCAAGCTCGTGCCCGCCTGCCAGACGCCCGCCAAGGATGGCACCGTCTTCGTCACCAATAGCGACAAGGTCCGCCAGGCGCGGGCCCAGGTCGAAGAGGCCCTGCTCATCGATCACCCCATCGACTGCCCCATCTGCGATAAGGCCGGCGAGTGCCTGCTGCAGGACTACCACTTCGAGCATGGCCAGAAAGAGCGGCGCGCCGATATCAGGCCCTTCACCAGCCGGCGACGCGAAATGGGCGACACCGTCACGCTGTTCGTCGACCGCTGCGTCATGTGCAGCCGCTGCGTCCGCTTCTGCCGCGAGATCAGCGGCACCGGCGAGCTGATGGTCGTCAACCGCGGCAGCCACGAAGAAATCGACGTCGTCCCCGGCTACCCGCTGGCCAACAAGCTCTCCGGCAACGTCGTCGATCTCTGCCCGGTCGGCGCGCTGGGCGACAAGGATTTTCTCTACCAGCAGCGGGTCTGGTTCATGAAGCGGCACGCCGGAGTCTGCACCAACTGTTCCACCGGCTGCTCCATCTGGACCGAAGAGAACCAGGACCGCGTCTGGCGGCTCAAGCCCCGCGAAAACCCCCACGTCAACCAGTGGTGGATCTGCGACGAGGGACGCTACGGCTACCACTACATCCACAGCCACCAGCGCCAGGTCGGCCTGCGCAAACGCCAGGGCGACTCGTTCGAGCCGATCGAGTGGGCCGCCCTCCCCGCCGATCTGAACGCCAGCCTGCAGGCCGCCGGCCCGCTGGCGGCCGTGCTCTCGCCCCACTTGACCGTCGAGGAGGCGTTCCTGCTGGCCGCCTACATCCGCGCGCTCGACCCGGGGGCCGATTTGGCGCTAGGTCCGGTGCCCGTCGTGGGCCAGGACGAGCGTTTCCCCAACGGTTTCGTGATCCACGCCGAGAAATGCCCCAACCGCCGCGGCGTCGAGGCCGTGCTCTGGCACTTCACGGGCAAAGCCATGACGTTCGACGAGCTGCTCGGCGACCTCGAGCCGGGCCGCTACGGCGGCGTCTGGGTCACCGGCGGATACCCGCATCCCTGGATCGACGAGGCGGCGGCCTCGCGCTTCGAGGCGGCGAAGGTGCTGGTCGTGCAGGACCTGTTTGCTTCGCCCCTGTGGGAGCGGGCCACCTACCAGTTGCCCAGCGCCTCGTTTGCCGAGAAAGAAGGCTCGTACGTCAACTATGCCGAGCGGATGCAGTCGGCCGCCTGGGCCATCCGCCCGCCGCAGGGCACCTGGGTCGAAGGCCAGCTTTACTGGCGGCTGCTGGACCGCCCGGGCCTGTTTCAGCCCAAGCAGGTGCTGGCCGAGGTGGCCAACGACATCATGTATTTCTCGGCGGCCGCCGACGGCGTTAGCCCCGTGGGCATCGATCTCAAGCTGAACCGCCTGGCCGCAGCCACCTAGCGACGCGAGTATGTCCCAAGACGTTCAAGCCATCGTCGTCGAGTCGCTGGTCAAGATCGGCCTGTTGATCTTCGCCCTGATGACGGCGGCCGCCTACCTGGTGCTGCTAGAGCGCTGGATTGCCGCCTGGGCGCAGGACCGGATCGGTCCCAACCGCGTCGGCATTCCGCTCACGCGGATCCGATTGTTCGGGCTGGGGCAGCCGCTGGCCGACGGCCTCAAGTTCATCTTCAAGGAGGAGATCACGCCCCGCCACGTCGACAAGTTCCTCTACACGCTGGCGCCGATCACGATCCTGGCGACGGCCCTGGCCATCTTCGCCGTGATCCCTTTCGGCAGCGTGCTCCCCACGGGTTCCGCCGCCGCGGCCGAGCCGGGCGATCGCCGGCAGATCGAGCTCGTGGTGGCGCCGGGCGTCGACGTGGGCGTGATCTACGTCTTCGCCTTGAGCAGCATCGCGGTCTACGGAGTGATCCTGGGCGGCTGGGCAAGCAACAACAAATACAGCTTCCTGGGCGGCCTGCGGTCCAGCGCCCAGTTGATCGCCTACGAGTTGCCGCTGGGGCTGGGCATCCTGGGAGTCGTGCTCTTGGCCGGCTCGTTGCGGCTCGACACGATCATTGGCGCCCAGGCCGAAAGCGGCATCTGGTACGTGTTCTGGCAGCCGCTGGGGTTCGTGGTGTTCGTGGTAGCGGCCTTTGCCGAGGCGGCCCGCCTCCCCTTCGATCTGCCGGAGGCCGAGCAGGAGCTGATCGGCGGCTACCACACGGAATACTCCGGGATGCGGCTGTTGATGTTCTTGATCGCCGAGTTCCTGCACATGGTGACCGCCTCGTTCTTGATCGTCATCTTGTTCCTCGGCGGCTGGCACTTGTGGGGCGTGACCGGCAGCGGCAACGAGGTCACCTGGCTCGGTGCGGTGGTGCGGGTCCTGGTGCTCATGGCCAAGGTGCTGTTGGTGATCCTGTTTTTCATGATGGTCCGCTGGAGCTGGCCGCGATTCAGGTTCGATCAGCTCATGGCGCTGGCCTGGAAGGTGATGCTCCCCCTGGGCCTCGTGAACCTGGTGGCCGTGGCCGTGCTGGCCGAGTACGGCGATCGCCTCCAGCAGGCGGCCGGGGTGCCCCGCTGGGCATTGCTCGTGGGAATGTGGGCGGTTGCAATCGCGGCCTGGCTGATCGCCGGCCTGGCGGCGCCGTTGCAGACCGACAACCGCCCGCGTTGGGAACTGGACCACAGTTCGCTTTAATAATCGAATGAAAGCCGACGACCCGAATATCCTCTGGATCCAAGAGCCGCGGCTGGGCCTGGCCGGCAAGATGTACCTGCCGCTGCTGGTGCAGGGCCTGACCACGACCACCCGGCACCTGTTCGGCCCGAAACGGACGGTGAGCTTTCCGGAAGAACGTCCCCAGATCGACAACCCCTTGATCTATCGGGGCGTACACCGGCTCAACAAGGACGAGCAAGGCCGCGTCAAGTGCGTGGCCTGCTTCCTCTGCGCCACGGCCTGCCCGGCGCATTGCATTGATATCGTGGGCGCCGAGAGTCCCTGGCCCGACCGCGAAAAGTATCCCGAGAGCTTCACGATCGACGAGCTGCGCTGTATCTATTGCGGCATGTGCGAAGAGGCCTGCCCGGTCGACGCCATCGAGCTGACCAGCCTGATGGACCTGACCGGCCGCAGCCGCGAAGAAATGATCTTCGACAAGGAGAAGCTGCTCAGCGTGTTCGATCAGACCAAGGATGCCGAGCCGATGCGGTCGACCGAGCTGGGAGGAACGCTGTGACACCCGGGCAAATCATGCTGGCCTTGGCAACCGTGCTCTTGGCGGCCGGGCTGTGGTTGTTGCTGCCGCGCGGCGCACGGGGCCGGCGCGCCGGCGCCGTTCTGGCCGCCGCCGGGCTGGCACTGTTGGCTTGGCAAGTGGCCCGCTTCGACGGCCGGCACTGGGGCGCCGAGGCGGTTTTCTGGGCTCTGGCGGCCACCACCGTTGTCTCCGCATTGGGGGCCGTGACCATGCGCAGCCCGGTCTACTGCGCCATCTGGTTCGCGCTGACGCTGCTGGGCACGGCCGGCTTGTTCCTGTTTCAGGGCGCGCAGTTTCTCGGCGTGGCCACGGTGGTCGTCTACGCGGGAGCTATCCTGGTCACCTTTCTGTTCGTGCTGATGCTGGCCCAGCCCCGCGGCCAGACCCACTACGACCGGTTGAGCTGGGAGGCATTGCTGTCGGCCTCCACCGGCGCGATGCTGGTCGGTATGTTGACCGCGGTGCTGGTCGGTCAAACCGGCGAGAAGGAACCTGGTTCCGCCGCGGCCGCTCTGGCGACAACCATCAGCCAGCACGATCGCGAGCAGCGGATCTTGCATCCCCAGCACGTGGCCCAGCTCGGCGGCCAACTGTTCAGCCGCCACCTCGTGGCCATCGAGGTGGCCGGAACGCTGCTGCTGGTTGCGCTGGTGGGCGCGGTGGCCATCGTCAGCCACGGCAGGCCCGCGGCGGTCGGGGAGGGATCGGACCGTGGCTGAACTGGAGCTGCTGCACCGCTATCTGGCGTTGGGAGCGCTCTTGTTCGGCATCGGCGTGGCCGGTTTTCTCAGCCGCCGAAACATGATCGTCATGTTCCTCGCCGCCGAAATGATGCTGCAAGGCGTCTCCCTCAGCCTGGTCGCCTGGGGCCGCTTCCACAACGACTGGGGCGGGCAGGTGCTGGTGATCTTTGTTCTCACCGTGGCGGCCTGCGAGGCGGCCATCGCCCTGGCCCTGATCCTGATGTTGTTCCAGCAAAGCGGCGAGCTGGACATCGCCTTCTGGCAGCACGTGCGGGAGGCCAACCAGCCCCCCTTTGTCGATCGCGAATTGCCCGACGAGCCGATCCAGATCGAGCACTGGCCGACGTTGCCGCCGGCAGGCGTCGAGCCGGAGGTCAGCCTCGAGGAGATCCTCCACCGCAGCCATGTTTAGCACCCCAACCTTGATGGTGCTGGTCCCCGCGCTCCCCTTGGCGGCTTCGTTGATCACCGCCGCCCTGGGCAAGCGCGTGCTGCGAGAGCAGAGCCACCTGCCGACCATCGTCGCGCTGGTCTTGTCGTTCGTGCTCAGCATGTTCCTGTTGTTCGACGTCCGCGCGGCCGCCCAGCGGGCTGAGCAGCCGGCGACCGGCGGCGCGGCGGCCCAGCCGGCTGCCGTGGGCGTCGAGCTTTTCCACACGCTCTGGACGTGGGCTGTTGTCGAGGGGGCCGCCGTCGACGACGCCTATGCGGCCGGATCCCATTCCGACGCTGCCGCGGGCCAGGTCAGCCGGCGGACGAGCGGCGATCGCGACTTCCGCGTCGACGTGACGCTGCGGGCCGACCCCCTCACCGCGGTCATGCTGGCCATGGTCACGTTCGTCTCATCGCTGGTCGCCATCTACTCGGCCGGCTACATGCGGGGCGATCCGGGCTACTGGCGGTTCTTCAGCTACGTGTCGCTGTTCGTGTTCTCGATGACCATGCTCGTCTCGGTCAGCAACTTCGTGTTGTTGTACGTGTTCTGGGAGGCGGTCGGTGTCTGCAGCTATCTGCTCATCGGCTTCTGGTACGAGAAGCCGGAGGCCGCGGCCGCCGGCAAGAAGGCCTTTCTGGTGAACCGCGTCGGAGATTTCGGCTTCGCCCTGGGCCTGTTTCTGCTATGGACCACCTATGGCACGCTCAACTTTCACGACGCGGACCGCGTCGGCCGGCCCGTGGCCCTCGGGGCGGAAGTGGCCAGTGGCAGTGAGGTGGCGGTCGAGGGAGTGCTCGGCCAGTCGCGGCTCGCCGCTTCCGGCCTGAACTACGTGGGCGGCACCGTGGGCCTGGCGATTTGCTTATGCCTGCTGGCCGGCGCCTGCGGCAAGAGCGCGCAGTTTCCGCTGCACGTCTGGCTGCCCGATGCCATGGAGGGCCCCACGCCGGTCAGCGCCCTGATCCACGCCGCCACGATGGTCACGGCCGGAGTGTACCTGGTCGCCCGCTGCGCGCCCTTGTTCGCGGCGGCGCCCGAGGCGCGGCTGGCCGTGGCCGCCGTCGGCTGCTTCACCGGCCTGCTGGCCGGCATCGTCGCCATGACGCAGAACGATCTGAAGCGCGTGCTCGCCTGGTCCACCATCAGCCAGTTGGGATACATGTTTCTCGGCTTGGGCACCGGCACGCTGGCCGGCATCACGGCCGGAATGTTCCACCTCTTCACGCACGCCTTCTTCAAGGCCCTCTTGTTCCTTGGCGCCGGCAGCGTGATGCACGCCATGGGAGGCGTGATCGACATCCAGCGGCTGGGAGGTCTCAGGCGCCTGCTCCCCTGGACCCACCTCACCTTCTGGTGCGGCTGCCTGGCGCTGGCCGGCGTGGTCCCCTTCGCCGGCTTCTGGAGCAAGGATGCGATCCTGGCGGCGGTCCACGAGCGCAGCGGAGCCGCGGCCGACTACGCGGCCTTCTACCAGGTGCTCTACTTCGCGGCCCTGTTCACCGCCTTTCTGACGGCCGTCTACACGTTCCGGGCTTTGTTCCTGACGTTCTTCGGACCGTTGCGGATCCCGCCCGAAGCGGGCCACCACGCCCACGAATCGCCGCCGGTCATGCTGGTGCCGCTGGTGGTGCTGGCCGCCGGTTCGCTGCTGGTGGGCGCCTGGTTCGAGTGGACGCACGGCTTTGCCGACTTTCTGGCGCAGACACCATCGCTGGCTTACCGCGAGATCGAACACGCCGCCCACGGCAGTCACTGGCAGGTTGCCCTGCTCAGCACGCTGATCGCGGTGTCGGGCGTGGCGCTGGCCGCCTTCTTGTACCTGGGCGATCGGCGCAGGGTCGAGTTGCTGGCCGGCCTCGCCAGCTCGCCTTACGCTTTGCGGTTGTACCAACTGTCGTCGGGCCGGTTTTACTTCGACCAGATTTACCAGGTGCTCGTCGTGTGGCCGCTTTGGCTCGTCGCACAAGTGGCTTACTGGCTCGACCGCTGGCTGGTGGACGGCCTGGTCAACGCCAGCGGCCGCCTGCCTTGGGGCATGGGCTCGGTGTTGCGGGCCTTGCAGAACGGCCTGGTGCCGTTCTACGCGCTGGCCATGATGCTCGGGCTCCTGGTCTTGATCGGCACGCTGTTGTGGTGGCCCGGTTTGTAGTGACCGGATTTATCCGGTCCTTTACTGCTTGATGTTGATGCTGTTGCGGCCATTGAAACGAACATGGTGAACCTGCTCTTCGTGACCGTGTTTTTGCCGCTGGCCGGGGCTTCGGTGATCTGGATCCTGGCCGAAGGAGGCCCGAAGGTCATTCGCTGGATCGCGCTGGCCACCAGCCTGATCACGCTGGGGCTCACCGGTTGGCTGGTGATGCACTATCCCCAGGGCGTTCCCGGCGTCGATGCCGCCTGGCTGTCGCCATCACCTGGCGGCGCCCCCGACATCCGCTTCAGCCTTGGCCTCGACGGCCTCAGCCTATGGCTCTTTGCCTTGAGCGCGCTGTTGATGGTCACCAGCGTCCTGGTGAGCTGGGAGGCGATCAGCGAGCGGCCGGTGGCCTTCTACTCGCTGCTCTTGGTGCTCGAGACCGGCATGCTGGGTGTCTTCGCCGCTCGCGACATCATCCTGTTCTACGTCTTCTTCGAGTTCACGTTGGTCCCCTTGTTCTTCCTGATCGGCATCTGGGGCAGCGAGGAGCGCCGGTATGCGGCGATCAAGTTCTTTCTGTTCACCCTGGCCGGCAGCCTGCTGACCTTCCTCGGGCTGCTGGCGATCGTGTTGATCGACTACCACCACTCGCCCTCGCGCACGATGACGTTTTCGATCCCCGAGCTGACCGCCCGCCTGGCCGAGCGGCCGATCGACGACAGCGTCCAGCTCTGGATCTTCCTGGCCTTGTTCGCCGGCTTCGCGATCAAGGTGCCCCTCTTCCCGCTGCACACCTGGCTGCCGCTGGCGCACGTGGAGGCTCCCACCGCCGGCAGCGTCATCCTGGCAGGCATCCTGCTCAAGGTCGGCACCTACGGGTTCCTCCGCTTCAGCCTGCCGATGCTGCCGGAGGCCACCGCCGCCTGCATGCCTTGGATCCTCTGGTTGAGCGTGGCCGGGATCATCTACGGGGCCCTGGTGGCGCTGGTCCAGACCGACATCAAGCGCCTGATCGCCTATTCCAGCGTCAGCCACCTGGGCTTCTGCATGCTGGGGCTGTTCGCGCTCAACCGGCTGGGGATCAACGGGGCCGTGCTGCAGATGGTCAACCACGGCCTGTCGACCGGCGCCCTGTTCGCGTTGGTGGGCATGCTCTACGAACGCTACCACACGCGCCAGATCGCCGACTTGGGCGGCCTCTCGCGGCGCACGCCTCTCTTGGCCTTCTTCATGGTCCTCTTCACCCTGTCAAGCATCGGGCTGCCGGGGTTGAACGGCTTTGCCGGCGAGCTGTTGATCCTGGTCGGCATGTTCCAGCGTGCTTGGGCCGAGGCGCCCGCCGTCTACGCCGGTCAGTGGCTGACGATTGCCGTGCTCGCCGTGTTCGGCGTGGTGCTGGGCGCCTGGTACATGCTATGGCTGGTCGAACGGGTATTCTTTGGCCCCCTGCGCGAGCCCCAGCACGACGAGCACGCCGCCGTGGTCCGCGATTTGTCGGTCCGCGAAGTGCTGGCCCTCGCCCCGCTGGCGGTCTTCGTGTTCTGGATCGGGCTCGTGCCGCAGCACTTTTTGAAACCGATGGAAGGCGACCTGAACCAGCTCGCCACCCAGCTCGGCGCGCGCGTCGAGCAGCGCTTCGGTCCGCCGGCCCGGCTGGACCTGGCCGCCACGCCGCAACCCAGCAGAGAACCGCCCCGTGTCGATTGAAACCATCTACGCCCTCGCGCCCGAAGTGATCCTCGTCGCCACCGCGACGCTGATCTACCTGGGCGCCGCCTTCTTGCCCGCTCGCGGCATCTGGCACGGGGTCGCCGCCGCCGGCTTGATCCTGGCTGCCCTGGTCCTGTTCAACCAGTCGTGGGGGCTCCAAGAGCCACTCGGGTCGGCGGCCATGGAAATCATGCGGGCCGGACCGTTGGCCATCGACGACGCCGGCGGTCTCGATCCACTCGCCCGCTACGGACGCTGGTTGACGCTGGTGGTCGGCCTCGCCCTGGTGTTGTTGTCCAAGCGGCCCCAGCCACAGGCTCTCGAGGGTGAGGCGGCCGGTACCCTGTTGCTGGCCATCGCCGGGCTGATGCTGGCCATTGCGGCCCGCGAGCTGGTCCTGTTGTTCCTGGGCCTGGAATTGATCTCGATCCCCACCTACGTGCTTTTGTACATGGGCCGGCGCGATATGCAGTCGCAAGAAGCGGCCGTCAAGTACTTTTTCCTCAGCATCTTGGCGTCGGCCTTGACGCTCTACGGCTTCAGCTTCCTGTATGGCATAGGCCGCTCGACCGACCTGGCGAGCATCGAGGCGGCGCTGGCCGCCGGCGGCGACGGCAGCGGAACATTGGCGGCCGTGGCCCTGGTGCTGATCTTCGCCGGGTTGGGATTCAAGATCGCGGCCGTGCCCTTCCATTTTTATGCGCCCGACGTCTACCAGGCGACCACGCACGCCAACGCGGCGCTGCTCTCCGTGCTGCCCAAGATCGCCGGCCTGGTGGCGCTGGTGCGCGTGGCGGCCATCGCCATGCCGGGATCGGAGAGCGTCGGCTGGCGGCTGGCGTTCATCCTGGCCGTGGCCACCATGACGCTGGGCAATGTGCTGGCCCTCTGGCAGGACAACATCCGCCGGCTGCTGGCCTATTCGTCGATCGCCCACTCCGGCTACATGCTGCTGGGGCTCACGGTCGGGCTGGCTGGAGGCAGCGGCGCCGCTCGGTCGCTCGACGGCATCGGGGCCATGCTGTTTTATCTGGCCGTCTATTCGCTGGCCACCATCGGCGCCTTCGCCGTGCTCACCTGGCTGGGCACCAGCCACCGCCAGATCGACGGCGTCGACGAGTTGGCCGGCCTGGCCCGCACGCATCCCGGCACTGCCGCGGGCATGGCCGCCTTCATGTTCAGCCTGGCCGGCATCCCCCCCCTGGCCGGTTTCTGGGGCAAGTTCACCCTCTTCGGCAGCGCGCTGGTGGCCGAGCCGCCGGTCAGCTCGGTCTATCCCTGGTTGATCGCGCTGGCCATCGTGGGCGCGTTGAACGCGGCCATCGGTGCGGCCTATTACTTGCGAATCATTGGCGTGATGTATTTCCGGGCACCGATTGCGGTGCCCCGGGCCGAGGGAGGTTGGGGCGCGGCCACGGCCATGCTGCTCTGCTCGGTGGCCGTCGTGGCGATCGGTCTCTATCCTGGTCCGCTGGTCGGCAGCTCCCAGCGCGCCAGCCAGGCGGTTCAGAAGGCAGAAGCCAAAAGGCAGAAGGATGAATCGGAACAAGCGGTCAGCCGCAACCAAAGCAAAGAAGCCAGAGAGCAAACTACAGATTCCAAAGTCGGGGCTTAATCGTCTTCGTATAGTAGCCCTCACGCTCCGCGTGAGGTAGCCGTATTCGCCTTGTCTCCTTGTCGCCCTGTCGCCTTGTTTTATGCCTCCTCCTCGCGCTGCCGCTACAGAGCTGGCCCGGATGCTCGACGCGGTGGACCAGCCGGTCTACGCGGTGAGCGAAGAGCGGCGGATCGTCTACTACAACCGGGCCTTTCGCGAGTGGACCGACGCCGGCGACGAGCTCTTGGGCCAGGAGTGCCGCTATCACTCCAGCCCGGAAGCGGCCGGGCCCGCCGCACTGGCCGCCGCGCTGTGCCCGCCGCCCGAGGTGTTTGCAGCAACCGGACGCAGTGTTTCTTCCACCGTTCGGCTGCGCGACGGGGCCGCGGACGAATCCGAGCGCGCCGTCGAGTTCGTCCCGCTCGCCGGCGGCAGCCAGGTCGGTGGCGTTGTCGCTTTCGTCGGCGTTGCGGGCCAGCCGGCGGCAGCGAATGCGGACGCGGCCGAAGCCTCGGCGGCCGAGTTGCACGCCCGCGTTGCACGCTATCGGCGGCTGCTGGGGGCCAAGTATCAATTGGGCCGCCTCGTCGGCGAAAGCCTGGCCATGAAGCGGGTCCGTTCCCAGGTCGCGCTGGCGGCCACGGGCAAGGCCAGCGTCGTGGTGATCGGACCCGCGGGCAGCGGCCGGCAGCAGGTCGCCCGCACCATCCACTATGCCCAGGCCGAGGCCGCATCGGGCCCGCTGGTCCCACTGGCCTGCCCGCTGCTGGGCGCCGAGCTGTTGCAATCGACCATCCGCGCCTTGGCCCGGCCCAAGCAGGGCGAACGTGGTCCACTCGCTCCGCAAGTGGTTGATGCCGCCCGGCTGGCCAGCCTGCTGTTGATCGATGCCGACCGTCTTCCCGCCGACGCGCAGGCCGAGCTGGCCGGCTTTCTCACGCTCGCCGATCTGCCGGTGCGGATCATTTCGACCACGCGGCGGCCCTTGCTCGAGCTTGCCGGGCAGAAGACTTTTCGGCCCGACCTGGCTTCGCTATTGAGCACGCTGGTGATCGAGATTCCGCCGCTGGCCGAGCGGCTGGACGATTTGCCGCTGTTGGCACAGTGGTTTCTGGAGCAAGCCAATAGCCGCGGCCCCAAGCAGGTAGGCGCTTTCACGCCCGAGGCATTGGACCGGCTGCACGGCTACGCCTGGCCGGGCGGCGTCAGCGAGTTGGAAGCGCTGGTCAACGAGGCGCACGCCCGGGCCGAGGGTCACGAGATCATGCCGCGCGACTTGCCCCCCCGGATCGACCTGGCCGCCGAGGCGTCCGCCCGTCCGCGCAAGGTGGAAGAGGTGATCGTCTTGGAGGAGTTTTTGGGCCGCATCGAGCGCGAGCTGATCGAGCGCGCCTTGAAGCGTGCCAAGGGCAACAAGACCAAGGCCGCCCGCCTCTTAGGCATGACCCGCCCCCGCCTCTACCGCCGCCTCGTCCAGCTCGGCCTGGAGGGGTAAATGCCGTGAGACGTAACCAGGCCCGCCGGTTCGCGGCCAGCGGGCAAAAGCTAGAGCCCTGGCGGAAGCAGAACGGAATGATGCATCTTCAACCAATCCATCACGTCGCTCCGTAGTTGCTTGGCGGCATCCAAAAGATCGGTTGCTTCCTCGTCGCTCACAACGCCGATCTCGTCGTAGACGACTTGCCCTCTGAGCCTGGAGCACCGTTCGATGTGATCGGCCACCGTGGACCATGGGGCGCCCAGCGTGTACCGGAGCGAGTCGATGCTGCGTTTGTGGTGCCCCTGCCCCTTCTTCACAACGTAGCCCGAGGCCTTGAGCGCTATGATCGTCAGTTGGAGCGCCGCGTCGTAGGCATGCTGGAAGCGGCCATCGGAGCTAAGGCCATGCACCTGGGCATCGGAGATGTCCCGATCAACGACTTGGAACCCCTTTTGGATTCCCGCGACCGTGGCTTCAAACGGTTGAAGCCAGCCGTTCCGCAACCATTGCTCTAAGCTCATCGTCCAAAGCCTTCCGTGACGAATCGGGAGAGGGGCCAATCACCGGTATCTTTTCCCGGCGGTACACGTCCAGCAGGAACGGGTCGCCGGCCTGGTACTTTTTCCGGAAAGAATCGCCGCTGTAGATGGCGGGATTGATGCGCCGCCCCAGCGCGCGCTCGGCGTCTCGAAGCGGGGTTGACAGGTCCTTCAACCTGATCGCGCCGATGATCAACAAGTCGATGTCGCTGTCTGGTGCTTGACGGCTGCGCGCGGTGGAGCCAAACACGAAGGCAATCTCGACGCCGTCGCCGAACGGCTTGAGCGACTGGGCGAGAACCGCTTCCAACCGGATCCCACCCCGGGCTTGTCTGGCGGCCGCGAGTGCCGCGAGGCTCTCCAGAGCATGGCAGCAGGGCTGGTCGAGACTCATCAACAGCTCTTGGGCCTTCTCGACAAGCGAATGTTCCCAGGGGATTCTTTCAGCCGCCGTAGCAGTTGCCAGACATTGAGCGGCGACCCGCCGAATGCTCAATGGCTCCGGCGCGTCCAGCCAGCCCTTGAAGGCTTCCGTGATCTTGTCGCTCTTGCCGATCGACGGTTTCAAGGCCCAGGCAGCGGACAACTTGACTTCATCCGCCTCGGACGGGTCGGCGACAAGCCGCAGCAACAACTCGGTCACGGTCGGCTCGGTTACGGCGGCCTTGGACAGCCCAATAGCCGTAGCCGCGCGAAGCTCGCTGGAGTGTTTGCCTTCAAGCAGTTGTAACAGTCGATCCCGCAGTGTGTTGTCTCGCGATGCGGCCTCGTCCAAGCCCGCCGCACAGGCGGCACGGACTCGCTCGTCGGAGTCGCGATCGAGCACGCGAGCCAGGAGCTGCCTCGTGTTGTGGCGCCCCTTCGATGCGGAACCCAAGGCCCATGCGGACGCCACGCGCAGCGAGACGGGAGCATCCGACGACAGAATCTTCCGAAGCCGCACACGGGATCGCTGATCGGTGCCGACTCGTCGGCCAAGCTCTCGAACCAACAGGTGCTTCAGTTGTACACTCTGCCGCTGATCTTCCAGGATCGAACAGGCGCTCTTGTACCACGCGTCCGGATGTTCCAGTAACATGGTCGCATTCAAGAAGGCCACCTGGCGCGTGTCGCCATCCAGCTCGACGGAAATCTCCCGGGCGGCCTGCGACTCGAATCCCTCGAAAAGCTCGTCGCCGGCCTTTTCGAAAATCTCCCGCAACTTGATGCGGTCGTACAGGCATTTGTAATCATCCGCGTCAAGTTCCGTCCGGGCCGCCGATAGGATCTTGGCAATCGCTTCCTGCGCCTCCCTTTCCCATCGGGTGCCCTCCAGGTTCTCGAGAATCTCGAATGCTTCCAGCGTTATGCCGAGCCATTTCGACCGCCCAAGTTCGGCGAGGTCGTCAAAGAGCGTTGAAACGAGGCGGCGGTTGGCCAGCGTTGTGCCGTCCGACAAGCAGTTGAGCGCAAGCAGCGGCCCGCGCTTCAAAAACCGCCCGACTGGATCCGGATCGTCAACGATGTTCGAGACAAGCGACTCCGCCAGCGGCGGCGTGAGCTGGGCAGCAACCAGGCGCACTACTTCGCACCATTGCGGGTGGAACAAATAGCCCTTCAAGCAGTCGCTCACGTCCCGGGAACGCGATGCATCTGCTTCGTCAATGACGCCGAGGGACGCAAAATACTCTTGCAATGTCCGATGCGAAAAGCCGAACAAATCAAGACCCCGCTCTTCAATCAATCCCGTCCGCTCCGCAAGATACCGGACGATTCGATCGGAAATATCGTTGGCTTCTTTCAAATCGAAACCGAGCTTTTGCTGCAAGTGATCTCGCAGCGTGTCGGCCAGCCACCAGCGTGGCACAAGCGTGCGCTGGGCTTTCTGCATTGCCAGTGAGACGTCGGAGAGCAGCCACCGAAACTCACGTGCATCCAGAGTAATGCTGTAAGTTTCGTCGAACTTCTCGGTCGCGCGCTTGGTCTTTTCCCAAGTGTCCAGGAACACATCGACGACTTTTTCGTAAAGGTCGACGCGCCGCCGAGGCAATGTTCCGCCGCGTGCGCCAAAAAGGAGCACGAGGATCGTCAGAATCAGCGGGTTCGATCCGAGGGCCCGTACCCGAGGGTTGGAGAAGATCGCCGATTGCAGGTCATCCAAGACGGCGGCATGCGGCTGCCCCTGAATACGAGAAAGCACCTTGGCCCACTTTTCCGCAAAGTCCAGAAGCTGCTGACGGTTGTATCCCAGGACGCGAAACACGCTAAAGCCCAGCGCAGTCCACGGTCCGGATTCAAAGCCCACGACTCGCGAAGCGAGCACGAAGCGATTCTTCGGGTAGCTTTCGATGAAGGCCTTCACAGCCTGGATCAGGCTTTCACACTGCTTGTGATCGCCTACCTCGTCGAGGCCGTCGAGCAGCACGAGGCACCCGCGCTTTTCGTCGGACAGTTCCTTGGCAAGTGATTCTTCAATACCGGCGCATCCGCCATGCGCCGCTCGGGCGGCAACGAACTTCAGCAGGTCAACGCGCGGGTCGAGTTCCTGGGCGCGGCCAAACTCCGCCAGGCGGATGTAGACCGGCAACTGGGCTTGCTGGTCCTTTACCATTGCCCGGGAATGGGCCAGGTAGCGAAGCAGCGTTGTCTTTCCGCTGCCTGGATCGCCCAGAACAACGACTCGATCCGAGGTTTGGACGCACTGAGTGGCCGAAAGGGGCGGGCTCGGTTGACGCTTAGCGGTTCCACTTGTGCGAGGGCGGCAGTCATCGGATGACTCTTCGGGTTGCTCACGAAGGGTCAAGTCGACAAAGATCTCGTCGATCGGCTGCCGCTCGAATTGCGGCATTCCAATCCCTCGAAAATCAACCTTCCCGTACTCCTCCGCCACCCAGCGGAGATAATCGCTCAGTCCGCCCCCAACCAAGAGGTCTGCAGGAGGCAAGTTAAGCCCATCGGCCAGCCGCCGGACGGTCGATTCCCGGACCGGCGCCGTTTTCCGTGAAAGAAGCCGGCTCAACTGGGCCCGGGAAACGCCAGAACGCCTCGCAAGTTCAGATTGCGCAATGCCTTGCGACTCCATTTTGGATCGCAAAGCATGCACGTCGAGGACGGTCTCATCCATATCTCAATCCCTGCGTTCTCCTCCAGGAATCCAAGTATACACTCTATGCCTCATTTGTCCATAGAGATATCCGTCTCTAATGTTACTAATGAGGCGCATCATCCGCACGATTGCTGGCAGTCCCGGCAGACTAAGACTCGATGGAGTCTTGACGGCGTTCATTTGAACGCTAGAATTGCGTTCAAATGAAAGCCAATCGATCCGGAGCCACCATGGCCAAGCGCCCCCCCGTCGCTAAGTCTGAATTGGAGGTCGTCCAGATCGTCTGGCAATTGGGCGAAGCCAGCGTCCGACAGGTCCTCGAGGCCCTCCCCGCCCAGCGCAAACTCGACTTCAAAACGGTGCAAACCTACCTCCGCCGACTCGAGGCCAAAGGCTATCTGCGTACGCGACGCGACGGAAGGGCCAAGCTCTACGCGCCTCGTGTTCGTCCGGACCAGGTCGTTCGCGAGGTCGTCGACGACCTCGTCCATCGCCTGTTCGCAGGGGAATCACTGCCCCTCTTCCAGCATCTGATTCAAGACCGGGGTCTGACCGACGCGGAAATCGGCCAGTTGCGATCCATGCTGAAAGAGTTGGAGGACCGAAAACCATGACGGCAGCGATGCACGCGATGGGTCATCTGGCCTGGACCCAGTTCTGGCAAGTCACGATGGTCGCGGCCGGCATCGGCCTGGCCACCCACTGGTTCTGCAAGCGGCGCCCACACCTGGCCTACGTGCTCTGGATGGTCGTGTTGGTCAAATGCCTGGCTCCGCCTCTGTGGAGCAGCCCTACAGGTGTCTTCAGTTGGGCCGCACCCGGACTTGCCACCGCAAGACCGGTCGAGCGTGCAACCGCCAAGCAGCCGAATGACGTCGCTGCCATTCCGAGCCCCGCGCGAGCTGACCGAACGCCAAAGCAAGAGCCGGCCCGTGGCCAACCACTGCCGCGGACGAGTCCAGATTCTGCGCGCTCTTCACTGGAAGTTCGGACGGCAGATCCCGCCGTGATGCCGGGCGCCGTGCCCACTCGAATCACCCACCTTGGGGCGGTGCTGGGCATGGTGTGGCTGGCTGGGGCGGCCGTCTACGCCGGCCTGGTCTCGGTGACCGCGGCCGGCTGCTGGCGAACAATCCGCTACTCCCAGGTGCCGGTTGATGAATCGCTGACCGCGCTGGCGGCGGAACTTGGAGGCCGGCTCGGCATTCGCCGCAGCGTACGGCTGTCGGTGATCAGCGAACCGCTCGGACCAATGACGTATGGCTGGCGGCGGCCCACCGTTGTCATGCCGCGGGCGCTGGTCGCCTCCCGTTCGAGGGACCAACTCGAACCACTGCTCGCACACGAGCTCGTGCATGTGCGACGCGGCGACGCACTGATCGGGTTGGTGCAAATCATCGTCCAGTGCCTGTGGTGGTTTCACCCGCTGGTCTGGTGGGCTAACCGCCGGATCGCTTACGAGCGCGAGCGATGCTGCGACGAAGAGGTCGTGGCCGGGCTTGCGTATCAGCCGGGCTGGTATGCCAGGAGCCTGGTTGGCGTCTTGCACCTCAAGCGGCAATTGCGTTGGCTGTCGGCCTTGCCCGGCGTCCGTCTGTTCGAGCTTACCAAACGGCGATTGGAGCATCTCATGCTGCACTCTGACCACTTTCGAACCAGAATGCCCCGCCGCTATTGGCTGGTTCTGATCGCCGGAGTGCTCATGTTGGCTCCTGGAGCAGGCCGCAGCGGAGGCGCCGACGGGGACGCAGGCGACACAACGGTGATCGAAGCGGCACCGCCGGCACAGGAGTCGCCTTTGAGCGTAACACGCTTTGTTTCGCCCGATGGCAAACGAATTGCTTATGGTCAGATCGCGGTCGGTCCCGACGGCGAGCAACGCGTGCGGATCATCATTGGCAACGTCGACGGAACGAATCGGCGCCCGCTGCCGGTCGATGGAGAGGCCGTCGACGAAGTCCGTTGGTACGGTAACGACCGGATTGCCTACGTCACCGATCATGGCCAGGATGGCTACTTCCTGATGGACGACAACGGAAAGGCCGATGGCCGGATCACCATGCCCGCCGGGTGCGATTCGTTTTTTCACCAGTGCCTCTCGCCCGACGGCCGCTGGATCGCATTCTGCGGAAACTATGCCGACGTTCCCAGCGACGTCGCTTCGGAGGGTGCCCGCCGGCGGTTCTTGAAAGAGCACCCGGAGATCCAGGTCAAGCACGGCCTGTTCGCGGTCGATCTGAAGCAGCAGACCGTCCGGCACTTGCTCGCGGAAACGGTCGCGAACATGCCTGCCTGGTCGGCCGACTCAAAGTATCTCGCCGCGGGCATTGGACATTATGTGGCGCATTACCCGTTGGCAATTATCAACGTCGAAACCGGCGAAGTTCAGAAGCCCGACGTGCAAGGAGTGGGCGTCGCCTGGTCGCCCGACGGCTCGCACCTGGCCATGACGACCGACGTCGTCCGTGGTGGAAGCTGGCGCGGCGGCGTGCCCATGGACGGCGGCCTGTGCGTCTGGGACGTGCCGGCCCGGCAGCGGACGCCGGTCTCACCGCCCGGCTCGAACGTCAGCGTCAAGGAACCGTATTCCTGGGTCAACGGCGGCAGTCACGGTCCCGTCTGGTCGGGCGACGGCGAGTGGATCGCATATCGGCGAACTGAACACGCGCGCGGCGCCGGCCGCCAGGCCGAGCACCGCGAGGAGGTGTGGGTGGTCCGTCGAAATGGCACCGGCGAGAAAAAAGTGTTGAATCATGGGGCATCCGAGCTCGCCTGGACGGCCGACGGACGCGCGCTGCTGTGGGTGGCGGAAGGGCGATTCGGTCGGATCGATCTCGAGATGGAGGCCGCGGCCCTTGGACCAACGCCCGCGGCGCCGGTCGGTGCGTTCACCATCCAGGGGCGGATCACCGACGCATCAGGCCAACCGATGGAAGGCGTCCAGGTTCATGTAGCGCGCGGAATCGGCAGCCTTCGAAGCACGTACCCTGTCACGAGCGACGCCGACGGCCGGTACGAGATCCACTTTGGTCCGGGCATGTTTACCGAGGGGGCCAACATGCAATATGCCTGCGCGTTTGCACGCAAGCCGGGATTCTACGAAAAGAATCTCTGCCGTGATGGAAACCTGGCGATGGCCAATTTCAAGCCCAAGAACGTTCGCCAGGCCGATTGGGGGGCGGCGGGAATTGTCTATCCGGGAAACCCGTATCGCCTTGACTTCACCATGCTGCCCGCCGCGTCGATCTCATTGGAGCTTGTCGACCCTGACGGTGCGCCGCTGCCGCATTACAAGGTGGCTCTGACGGGCGACGACTTGTATCCGGCGAGCAGCGTGCTCGCGGGCGCCGAAACCGACGACCATGGACGCCTCGAGTTCGAAAGCGTGCCGCTCAAGGCATATCACTTCTCCCTCGGCTCGCGCCGCGCCGAGTACAAGACGCAGCCCATCTTGTTCGATCGAGCCGGACCCCGCCGATTCCGCCTCGTGTACGATGACACGGCCGGCACGTTGGTCGCCACACGCCGATAGTTGATTCGCGTGCTCCGCATATCTGCCCACGGCCCAGGGCAAACCAGCGATCGGATGGCCTGCTTTACGCGTCGAAGAGGGCGTAGACCTTTGCCTCCCAGGCAAAGATCGGCTCGCGCCCGACCCACTGGCCGGGGACATCGCGTCCTTGCGTTATCTCGCGCCAGTTCTTGCCGGCAGGGGTGGCCGGCCAGTTGTGCACGCGATACTCGGCGCCCGGGCTGGCTGGGTTGGCCGTGACAAAGTCGGAAAAGTTGGCGACGACGACCACTTGCTCGCCGCTGCCGGGCAGGCCGCGGCGCCAAACCACCACGCGTTTGCCATCGTTGAAATCGACATGGATGAAATCGGTGTCGTTGACGGAGAGCGCGTGGTAGGAAGCGCGGAACTTCACCAGCCGCGCGACGTAGTCGAAGACGCGGCGCCGGAAGGGCTCCTCAAGACGCTCGTAATTTACCGCGTCGCGCTGCTTCGGCGGATGAGCGACGCTCAAGTCGTGCTCGTCCGCGAACTCGTCGCCCGCAAAGATCATCGGGATCCCGACCGCGGTCAGCAGGCAGGCGAAGGCGAGCTTGATGCGCTCCTCAGTGAAAACGATGCCGTTGTTCTGAAGGAAATTGAAGAGCCGCTCGTTGCGGAAGCCTTCCACATCGTGGCTGCCGACGTAATTCACCGCCTCCGCCCCATCGCGAAAACCTATCAACCGGCAGTCGATCAGCTTGCGAATCGACCACTCGAAACTTGGCTCCTCGTCGTCGTTGCGGCCCCGAATGGCGTTGCGGACCATGCGCTTGAAGTCCTCGTTCCAAAGCCCATCGAGCCGGTGCTGCCTGAGCAAGTCGATCGGCACGGAAAGCTCCTCGCCGACCACGAGGAACTCGCCGGGCGCCCCGCCGCTTTCTTGCCAGGAATGCCGAGCCAGGTCCTTGAACTCCCCCACGAAATCCCAGTTGGCGACGTTGTTGACGCTGTCCATGCGGACGCCGTCGATGGCGAAGTCCGACATCCAGCGCAGCAGGCAGGCCTTCATCAACTGCCGCGCCGGAGAAAAGGCGCCGGCCTGGCCGTCGACAGGATCGTAGCCGGATGCGGTGCGAGCAAAGCGCCAAAGCCGGCCGCCGAAGCCGTTGCGAGTGCCTTGCCCGCTGGATTGCTGCGTGTCGGGATCGTGCGGCGTGAGCTGCGGATCGATGTGGAACTCGGGGAAGTTGATGTTCTCCATCGCCGCGCGCGTGCCGAAGGCCATCACCACGTCGATGACGAAGCGGATGCCGAGCGCGTGGCAGGCGGTGACGAGCTTGACAAGATCGGTGTTCGACGTCGGCGAGGAGTTGCCGCTCGGAAAACCGAGATCGAAGTCCGGCGCGAAGTAGTTGCTTGTGGCGTAACCCCACTCGCGCTCCACGAAGCTGTCGGCGGGCGGCAAGAGCTCGAGCCCATTGATGCCGAGCTCCTGCAGGTGGCTGCGGCCCGGCTGCAACGCCGGTAGGGCGGCGAAGTTCATTGCCTCGGCATCCGAGTCCACGAGCGCGAGCACGTCGCGGAAAGTGCCGATGCCGATCTGCGGATCACCGTGGACGTTGGTCTTCGTCCACGAGGTCGGCAACTCATAAATGACCAGCCGGTTGTTCGGTTTCGCCTTGCCGGGCGCGATCGCCGGCGGCGGAGTCAACGTCTCACCGGCCGCATCACAGGGGACGAGCTGACCGTTTTCGAACTTTACCACCGCCGCCGGATCCTGGTCGTCGGCGTCGTACGGCGCGGGCAGGCGCTCAGCGAGCAAGCGCCAATCCACCGTAAACGCAGTCGGGTCGGTACACAAGATTCGGCGCCCGCCGCGAAACGGGTTGCTGTCGCTGACTTCGAACCAGTAGTGATAAACCGATCCGTCCGTGAGACCGCACGAGGCGACGTTGATGCCCCACAGGTCTGAATGCTGGGCCATCTGTTCGAGATCGAACTCCCGGCGGTTGGCGAGCGTCGGCGGGTTGCCGGCCTGGAACTGGCCGATCACGAGCTTTGGTGCGATTTGCGTATTGTGCGGGCGCCAAAGAACGAACGCGGTTGTCTTAAGCCCGAAGAGATGAGCCATGCGCGCCTCAGGCGATGCTAAGATCGAACGAGGGCGTGTCTCCTTTGAGAAGTTCAAACGAGAATCGCCCGTCGCTCTGCTTCTTCCGATCGCTCAACTGCTTCTGCAGCTCTTTCATGTGCTCTTTTGCCGCGGAATTCTCCGTCGCGCTGTCGCTGCTGTTGAACCAGAACCTGAATCCGCCGGCGGCTTTGGGATGCGTCGCGGCGAAAGGGACGCCGGCCAGACGTGAATCGAGAATCAAGGCGACGACCCGCAGATCGGGGTTCTCGTGCTTGCCGTTGCCACAAAAGATGTAATGGTCGGCCGTGACTCGCTTCACGAACTCCTCGTCGATGTTGTGCTCCGAGCCATGATGCTGCATTTTGAGCGCGTCGACGTGCATGCGGCCCTGACCGTCGGTCTTCTCGTGGAACTCGAGTCCCTTCAAGATGTCGCCGGCGTGGCCGTCGCCGGTCAAGAGCAGCGTCTTCTTGCCTTCCTCGACGAGGAGCATCAGCGAGGCGAGGTTCGGCGGCGTCACCTTGGCGCGATCGCCAAGACGCTCCGCCTCCGCGATTTGGACTTCGAGCAGCTTGCGGATGTCGCTCGTGCCGAGCCGTTCGGCATCGCGCTGCGCCTGCTTGCGCATTTTTTCGAGCCGCTCCTTATTGGCACGCAGCCACTCATTCCACTTCTTCCGGAGCACCGCCAGGTCTGCTTCGAATGGACCAATGACCGACAGGCGCAGCGAGCCGATCCGGATCGGTTTCGGCGGCGGCGAAGCCTCGCGGACGAAGGCGAGCTTCTCCTTGAACCGCTTGTTGAGCGGAATGCCGAGTTGCTCCGCCGACACGCGCCGCGACAACTGGATCGCCTCCGGGATGCTGGCGGCGATCTCCTGCTGCTCGACCGCCGCTTCGAGCAAATCAGCATGGCTCGTGCCGAGCAGCGACTTCGCCGAGGCTGCCAGCAGCTCGCTGATCTGGGTGGCGGCGGCAGTGTCGGAGACCGGCCCGCCTGCCGAGCTCGCTGCCAGAAGATCGGTGATTTTGCCCTTATTGTCCTTGAGCATCTCGTGGAATGAGTTATGCCAGATTTCCTTCACTTCCGGCGGTCGGGGCGAATCGGGCTCGGGATGCGAGTCGTTCCCCTCGCTCAACTGAAAATCATGCACGCGCCACTCGACGTGATCGTCCATCAGTTGCAGCACGCCGGCTATGTGGTCCTGATCGATATGGGATACGTACACCAGGTCCAGCGGCACGCCTTGCTCGGCCAGCTCGCCCAGATGGGGTGCCACGAACTTGCTGTAGGAATCCCGCATGCCGCCGTCGATCAGGATCCGCCCCTGGCCCCCCTCGCCGGCAAGCAGCAGGCAGTCCCCTTTGTCCGACTGAAACACGGTGATCTTCAAGGCGGAGCCTCCTTGCGCTCGTTCACGAGCTCTGCTTCCCTCAAGCACGCGCCGGGCTGGATCATGCCGAAGCCCGCGTCGTTGGCCCACTCAAAGGAGTGCCCGGGCAGAGGCCGCGACGTCCGATGAATGATCCCTTCGATCTGGGCCGCCGTAAGCTGGGGCTGGCAGGCCAGCATCAAGCCGGCTACGCCCGCGACGAAAGGGGAAGCCATGCTGGTGCCGCTCATTGCAATCCAGAGATCGTCGGCGCCGGCGAAGCCGTTGGCGGCGACGATGTCAGTGCCCGGAGCGGCGACGTCGGGCTTGTTGCGGTTGTCGCGGGTGGGACCTTGGCTGCTGGTGATGTTGATGCGTTCGTCGAGCTCGTGCAGGTTGGCGACCGAGACGACGCGGCGCCCGCAGGCCAGCGAGCCCACGGAGGAGTCGTCGACGTGCGAGGATTCGCTGAAATACGAAGGGAAGGCCCAAGCTTCCTGGACAGCCAGGCGGCCCAGGCGACGCGGGTCGTCGCGCTCGATCCAGCCGTCATAGCGGCCGTCGCGCACGTCGAGGCCGTGCAGGCGCACCACCCACGTCCCCGAGGCAACGCCAATCACCCCGTGTCTGCCGAAGAACGGCGTCAGGTAGATGGAGATGTAATTGCTGCCGTTCGACGGATGGTACAGCTCGTTGTAGATGCTCAGGAAACTTTGGTTGCGCAACTGGTGATTCTCGATGTACTGCCCGGGCTCGACCGGCCCGATCAGGTCGGCGCCTTGCCAGGGCGGCCGCACCGATACAGCGAAGCGGTCTTGGGCGCTGTACCAGATCTCCAGCTCGTTCTCGGAAACGTCGACGAAGCGATCGCCGATTACCTCCCACTCCAGGTCCTTGTGCAGGTGCCGGCCGGCGACCTCGCCGCTGGTGTGGATGCGGCCCATCACGAATCCAAGATCGCCGGGAAACGCGGCCACTTCCTGGCCGGCATTGCCGGCGGCCACGCAGACGCTGCGGCCAGGAACCGACAGGCAGGAGTCGATCCAACGGCTGATTGCCGCCGTGCCATCGTGCGCGTGGCCGTTGGTTCCCAGGCTGATGTTGATCGAGATGGGCATATCCAGCTCATCGGCCAGGGCCAGCAGGTAGTCGACGGCGTGGGCGATGCGGGTGGAATCGGTGAACGTCTTGCGCCGGTTGGCATCTCCTTGGGGCAGCGAAATGAGCACCGCGGCAATCGTGGCTTTCCGGCACACGCCATGATTTCCGGCGGCGATGCTCGCCACGTGTGTTCCGTGGGAGCCGGGGGACATCTGGGACTGCTTTTCGATCTCATGCGGCGGCAAGCGCAGCTTGGCCGACGCAACGATCGCCTTGTTCAGATGCTCTTGCCGAAACTCCGCGCCGAAATCGAATTGCGGCCCGAAGCGCTTGCTATCCTGCTGATGCGGCGAGGGACGGGCATTGCCTCCCTGGTCCCAGATGCGAACGAAGCGCGTCTTCTTGCCGTCGAGAAAATCAGGATGGGAAAAATCAAAACCCTGCACGTCGATAATGCCGATGAGCACACCCCGGCCTTCTCGATGCTGCTGCGACGAGCCGAACTTCCAGCGCGTAGTATCCGGTTCCTTGCCTCCGCCGGAAATCTGGGGCGTCGGTGTGGCAATCGGATCGCCGAGTTCAACGCTCAGAACGCGCGGGTCCTTGGCGATGCGCGGCAGCTCATCGAGGGCGATCGTGGCAGCCACTACGTTTCCCCGCCTGGCCTGGCCCTCGAGTGCATCGGGCAGTCCGCCGGAGCGGTCCTGCGTTTCGACGAACACGTTAACGCGCACGCCTTCGGCCATCTTCAACAGCTTCGGAGGTGGCGGCGGCGCGACCAAACTCTGCGTAAGGGTAACCGGCTCCATGCCACGCAGAACGGGCAGCCGGTCTGCCACGCTCGGCTCGACGGTGATCGAGGCGGACAATTCGGCCCGGACGGCGTTCACCTCCGCCGAGCAGTCGGCAATCATGCGGAGCTTTGGCTGGACTTTGCGTTTTTCGTCGCCAAGAGGATTGGGCATGCAACGTACTCCCAGCGCCGTCGAGATGCCGGTCCGAAAGAAGGACTTGCACCCAAAGTAGGGCCGCCGGTTCGGAGTGTCAAACGGCAGGCGGAGACGCCCCAAGCCGGTTCACTCGCTGCACGCGAAGTTCAAGCCTGGCGGTCTTTGCGCTTGAGCTTCGACTCGTTGTCCTGGATGAACGCTCGGATCTGGTCGCCGAAGTCCAACAACCGCTGCCACTGCTCCAGGTACAAAGTCACCGGCATCCGCTGCAGGCCGTAGACGCTCACGGCCCCCTTCTCGCTGACCTTGCAGTACAACGTGCCCCGCTTCGGCTCGATCTCGGCCAGCATCCGCGAGGCGTCGTCCACCGCAATCTCGCCCGAAGCCAGCTTTTTCAGGATCTCGTCTTTGTTCATGGAGTGCTCCCTCTGTTGATCAATCCGTCCAGTGTAGCGGCGGCGGCGGTTTGCAGCCAGCGGCCGCGCTACAGAGTACGGATCACCAACTGGCCGTGCTCCTCCAGGTCGATCGAGCCCAACGACTGCTTGCTGATGAGCGGCTGGGGGCGGACCGCCTTTCGGTCCAACTGCTGGCTGATCCAACGCTGCTCCGGGACGATGTGAGGCCGCGCGATCTTGGGCGTGCCACCGAATTACTCGAGGCAACCACGAAGTCAGAGAATACCGAAACGCCCTCGTGCACGAGCGAGAAGAGGAGACGCCCAGCGTTCCAATCGCGACCGCGCGGAGCCACTTATGCAGGTTTTTAGCACGTCTACGCTAGGGCTCCAATGAATTACCTGGCTTGGCACTCGGGGCGTCTCACGGGGCCGGTTGTCGTGGCTGGCGGGGGGGCCTATGATGCAGGGACATGCATGCGGGAACGCTGGTCTTTTGCGAAGCGAGCGGAAATTGGGCAAGCGCCTGGCGGCGGGAGTGCCAAGTGCGGGCCGAACGGGTCGGATGCGATTTGCAGCAGGTGCGCGTCGTCGAGACGCGCAGCGTGACTGAGTGCCGCGAGGCGATCGAGTCGGGGGCCGGCGGCTTCCTGGCGATCGAGCTGACCGCGCCCAAGTGCGAAGCCGTGCTCGACCTGCTGCTGCACGTCGGACAACAGGGCAAATGGCCGGCGGCCGTGCTGGCCGACCGCGACATGAAAGCCTACGAGTGGCTGGTGCGCGAGCTGGGGGCCGTGCATTTTGTGACTTCCCACCGTGGCCTGGCGGCACTGTCCCCCTGCGTGCGGCGATTCTTCGAACCGTCGCCCGGCCCGGCGATGGGGACCGCCGAGCGGATCTGGTCCATGCTGCCCTGGGAAAACTGAAAGGAACGAAATGCCTGCTGAACCGACCCAGACCGAAGTGCTCGCGGCGCTTTCGGAAATGAAGGACCCGGAAACGGGCCGCAGCCTGACACAGCAGGAGCAGGTCCGCGACGTCCGTGTGGCCGGGCGGTCGCTGTCGTTGACGCTTGCCCTGACGACGCACAGCGCCCCTTTGTGGAAACAGGTGCAGGCCCAGTGCGCCGAGCTGCTCAAGAGCCGGTTTCCCGCCTTCGAACAGGTGGAAGTGAGCCTGGGTATACACCACAGGCCGCCGCTGAAGCTGGGCGAGATCGGCCTGGCGGCCAAGAGCGTGATGGCCGTCGCATCGGGCAAGGGAGGCGTCGGCAAGAGCACCATTGCCGCCAGCATGGCCTACGGGCTCAAGCGGGCCGGCTGCCAGGTGGGCCTGATGGATGCCGACGTCTACGGCCCCAGCATTCCACACCTGATCGGCATCAACCAGCGCCCCGAGATCGTCGACAAGCGGATCCAGCCGATCGAGCTCGACGGCCTCAAGGTGATGTCGATGGGCTTCCTGGTGCCGCCCGGCGAGGCAGTGGTCTGGCGAGGGCCGATGCTGCACGGCGCGATCACGCAATTCCTCCGCGACACGGCCTGGGGCGAGCTCGACTACCTGATCATCGACATGCCCCCGGGAACCGGCGACATCGCGCTGACGCTGTCGCAGTTGTTGCCGCTCACCGGAGCGGTGGTGGTCTGCACGCCGCAGGATGTGGCCTTGCTGGATGCCGTCAAGGCGATCGCCATGTTCCGCAAGGTGAACATCCCGGTGTTGGGGATGGTGGAGAACATGAGCTACTTCCTCTGCCCGGACAGCGGTAAGCGGTACGACATCTTCGGCAGCGGTGGGGCCAAGCGGCGGGCGGCGGAGCTCGACATCCCCTTCCTGGGTGAGGTGCCCATCAACATCCAGATCCGCGTCAACGGCGACGAGGGGCGGATCGCCGGCAATTTCTCCTCGGAGGCCGGCGGCGAGTACTTCGAATCGATTTGCTACACCCTGGTGAAGAACCTGGCCGAGAGCCGCCGCCAGTCGCCCCCCCTCCCCTCGCTGCCCGTCCTGTGAGGAGCCAAAAAGGGAGGACAACGACCGCGTGCGCGTTCTGATTCCTCCTTCCTCCTTCCTCCTTCCTCCTTCCGACTCCCTTCCCTCAATACAGCGAAATCGCGGTGCCGTCCGGCAGCAGGCCGCTGGGCTGCGCGCTGCGCTGGGGAATGCCAAACCACCAGCGGAGCTCCGGTGCCAGCAGCCGGAGGTAGAACCAACGCGAGAACGACGCGGTGGCCGGGGCCGGAAGCGCCTGCTGGGCCCAGGATCCCAGCAGCTCGCACCAGGCGGCGGGCGAGTGGCCCAGCTTGATGTGGATCGGGTCGAGCCCGTACCACTCCGCGCGATGCTCGACCAGGCAGCAGCCATGCTCCCGCGCCAGCCGGCAGAGCCGCTCGTCGAGCGCCAACGCCCGCCGAGCGACCTCGTCGAATGCCAACCGGCACATGGGGAAGAACAGCGCCCGCATCAGCCGGAATTGCCAGGGGGCCACCGTTTCCAGGTTCGCCACCGGCATGCGGGTCATCACGATCCGGGCTTCGATCCGCGCGAGTCGTTCGAGACACGTCTCGACCCAGCCGGCGATCCGCTCGACGGGAACCTCGTAGAACAGGTCGTTCCCCACGTCGGTCAATAGGGCCGCGATCGGCCCGCGGGGGCGGTCGGCCAGTGCCCGCCACAGGCCGCATTCGACGATGCCCGGCAGCCTGCGGCCCACGACGGTGCTGCGTTGGCCGTACGAGCGGCCATGGCCCATGGCCGCCAGCACGTCGAGCGGGCGGCCCCAGGTGAGCGAGGCGGTCTCGACGACCGTGGAAATGCCGCGCGTCAGGTTGCTCGCGCCCAACAGCACGAGGCGGCGGTCAGGCGGTGTAACGTCGGGTGGGCCGAGCGGACCGGCGCTTACCATCCGCGGTCACCATAGTCGCCGTAGCCGCCGCCTGAGACCTGTTGGAGCAGCCGGTAATTGATGTACGCCAGGACGCCGAACATCACCGCGATGTAGATCTCGTTGTACTTCAGCAGTCCCACGGCGGCCACGAATATCGCCGCGGCGATCGACAAGACGAGCGACTGGCGCAGGCCGTCGTGGGGCCGGTACTTCTCGAAAAGCGTCTGGGACACCCGCCCGCCGTCCAACGGAAAAACCGGCAGCAGGTTGACTAGACCCCAGGTGATGTTCACGTGAAACAGCATGATGAGGCACAGGTCGAGCTTTGGGGGGATGACCGGCCCGGAGGAACCGATTTCGAAACCGAGCCATGAACCGAACATGGAGACGTACTTGAAGTGATACCCGCTGAGATAGACGGCGGCGGCGATCAGGGCGGCAAACAGAAACCCGGCGGCCGGACCGGCCAGCGAGATGATGATCTGGGGCGCTGAGTCGCTATCGTCCTGAGTCCGGTACGGCTCGAAACCCCCGAAGCGCTCGTCGGGCACAGCCAGCCCGCCGAAGTGGTAGAGCACGATGTGGCAGTCGCGGCCGAAGTAGCGGAAGGCCAGGGCATGGCCGAGTTCGTGGATCAGAATCGAAACAAAGACAACGCAGATCCAGAGGAGAACCTCCCAAGGCTCCGTTTCTCGCCGCGCCGAGAGCAGGATCGCGACCAGCCAGAAAAAGGGATGGACCCTGACCGGGAACCCGACGACCTGGAAGTTGAGGTCGTATGCGGTGCGTGGAGGTTCAGCCGAGATCACCGTTTTTATCCATCGATGTTCGACAGCGCGAGCGAAGTGTCTCCAACATAGCGGCCCGGCGCGGGAGCTGGAAGCGGGGGCGCGGAACCAAGGACAGTCCGCCCCGGGCGAAACCTCTGCCCTCTGCCCCCTGCCTTCTGCCCTCTGCCCTCTGCTCCCTGCCTTCTGCCTTCTGCCTTCTGACCTCTGCCCTCTGCCCTCCCACCTCACGACGAGCTGGAAAAGCCGCCGCTGCTGGCCAGGGCCATGCCGGGCAAAAAGTGGGGACGCGGAACCGCTCGCGGCCCCTCGTCGAGTGCCTGCACAATGTAGTCGGCTGCCCGGCGCGAGGCGCCCCCGTGGCCCACGCGGACTTTCAGCCGCACCAGCTCGATGACGCGCTGGTGCCGGCGGCGGTCGTCGGTCAGCCACTCGATCACGTGGCCGGCCAGTTGCGCCGAGCGGTCCTCGCAAGTCAGGTACTCGGGGAAAAGCACCCGATCGGCGCCAGGCTCGTTGGGATCGTAGGGCGTGACGTCGGCCGGGAACAGCTCGTCGGCCGACAGCAGGTTGACCAGCGTGATGTACTTGACCTTCCGAAAGAACCCCTGCACGAAATAGGCGAACCGGCTGATCCAGTACAGCACCACCGTGGGCTTGGCGTGGTACAACAGCTCCAACGACACCGAGCCCGACACGGCCATGCAGCAGTCGGCCAGCTCGATCAGCTCGGGCGTGCGGCGGACATAGACTTCCAACGCAACGCCCGTGGAGGCGGCCATGCGGCGGACCAGCTCGGCGTGGTGGGGCTTGAATGCGGCTGCGGCAAATCGCACGTCGGGCACCGCCTGCCGAATGATCCTGGCCGCCGCCAGGAACCAGCGGAGGTTGTGTTCGACCTCCTGCGTCCGCGAGCCGGGCAGCATCGTCACCAGCGGCCCGTCTTTGCGGATCTGCCGGTCGAGAAATGCCTGGTCGAGCCGCTGCTCGCGGACTTCGTCGAAGAAGGGGTGGCCGACGAACGTCGCGTTGCAGCCATGCTGGCGGAACCAGTCCTGCTCGAACGGCAGACTGCACAGCACGTGGTCCACGAACCGCCGCATCTTGTTGACCCGCCAGCTTGCCCAGGCCCAGATCTGCGGCACGGCGTAATAGAAAACGGGAATGTTGTGCGCCTTGGCCCGCCGGGCAATCCACCAGTTGAAGCCCGGGTAGTCGACCAGCACCACCGCATCGGGCCGGTGGTGGCGGAAATATCGATCGGCCTGGCTCGCCAGTGCCAGGAACTTGTGCAGATTCAAGAGCGCCCGCAGGAGCCACATCACCGCCAGGGCGGTCAGGTCGGCGTGCAACCGGCAACCTTCGGCAGCCATCCGCGGGCCGCCGTATCCGACGCACTCGACGTCGGGCCGCCGCTCGCGCAGGGCACGGATCAGGTTGGCCGCGTGCAGGTCGCCGCTGGGCTCCCCCACCGAAAAGAAAATCTTGAGGCGGCGGTCCGGGCCGGCATGGTGCGGCGGCCGGGCGGAACCGCCCGCGCCGCGGGTGGCATCCGTTCCAGCCGGCGGGCCGTGATGGAAAGTGCGGCTCATGCAGTGCTGTTGCGCTGGTCGCTGCGGGGAATCTCAGGCGCTTGGGCTTCGCGGCGATCGAGCGGCTGAGCCGGGTCGATGCGGGTCGTCTTCCGCCCGCCGTCCGCGGCAGGCCCGATGAGCTGCGTCACCCGGCAAACCGGCCGACGCCCCAGCGGCAGCCAGTGCGACACCAGGCCCGCAGGGCCCGTCCAGTGGGGCCACACGGGACGGCCCTTGGTCGGCTGGTAGTGGACGTGCAGCTCGCCGACGCGGTACCCTCGGCGGGCCACCAAGGCGGCCAGCGCGAAGTGCCGTCGCCCGAAGAGCGTGAGGCCTCGGACGGCCTCGAGCCGGGCCGCCCACAGCAGGCAACCGGGATCGTGGATGTCGGGCCCGCGGAACAAGCGCCGCGGATGATAGAGCAGCCGGCGGCAAAAACGCATCGGACCGGACGCGCGGCGGTAGCCGAACACAGCATCGGCCCGGTTGAGCCGCGCCACCAGCCGCGGAATCTCCTGGACCGGATAGCGGCCGCTGGCCTCGAGGGCCACCACCACTTCGCCCCGGGCGGCGGCGATGCCGGCACCCAGGGCGGCCGCCGGGCCGCCCGCCGGGTCCAGGCACAGCACGCGCAGAGCGGGATAGCCGGCCAGAAGGCCGCGGAGCGCCTGCCGCGCCTCGCGCGGCGAGCCGTCGTCGAGGCAGATCACTTCGTACGGTTTTCCCAGGGTCGACATCACCGTACACAACTCGGCCAGCAAGCGGCCGACTTGCGTCGCGGCGTTGCGCTGGGCGAGCAAGACCGTGTAGCAGATCACCGGAACCTCACGCGTGCCGGAAGGGGTCGCCCAGTGCCGGACAAGGGCCGGCCGGGGGGGCGAAGTATTGCACAAACCCGGCAGCGGAGAAAGTGCAGTTGGCGCGGCGGCAGATGCCGGCCCGCTGCCAGCGGACTTGAAACTTTCCTGAAAAGGCCTATCTTTCCAGTTTGCCTCGCTTCCCCGCACCCACCGAGAGTTTGCCATGACGATCCGGCCACGAACAGCAAGAACCATGGCTCTGAAGCGGCGGCGCTGCCCGAAGTGCGGCGGCAAGCTGAACCCGCAGCGCAAGCGATGCCCGCGGTGCGCGAAAAAGCTCACCTAGCGGCCGTTTGTATAGCACCCCTTGAGTTCACGTAGCACTGCTTGCCGGATGCCGCACCGCGGCATCCGGCAAGCAGTGGCACTAGGCACCGGGCCTCAATGCCCGACGCCCCAGCGGAGATGGCTGGTCCGTTTCACCTCCGGGTCGTGATTCATCAGCTCGGAAGGGGCCCGCTTGATGCCGGCGCCGGGCCTGATGGCGCCACGCACGCCGAGCAGCTCCGGATGGCGGGCAATCTTGTCGGAAAACGTGCGGACGTCGCGGACGATCGGCCCCAGCTCCCTGGTCAGCTCGTTGATGTTCGTGGCCGCCGAGTTGATCTGCTGGTAGACATCGGGGTTGCTCAGCAACTGCCCGAGCGAGCCGCGAGGGTCGGTGAGCGAATCGCTGAACGTGCCCAACTGGGTTAGCACCTGGTCGAGCCTGGCGGTGGCGCGTTCCACGTTTTCGACGAGCTGGCCGCCCCGCTCGCCCAAGGGCCTGGTGAAACCTTCGAGGTTGGCCAGGTTGCGGTCGACGCCCGACAGCGTGTTGCGCAGGCCGCCGATGGTATCGCGGGCCTCGTCGAGCACCTTGGGCAGATCGGCGATGGCCCGCCTGAGATTCTCCTTGACGACCGGGTCGCTGAGCACTTCGTCGGTGCTCTCGATGGTGGCCCGCAGGCGGTCGATCGTCTGCTCGCTCTTGTCCACGATGCGTGCGATCTGCTCTTCGTTGGTTTCCAACACGTCGCTGACGCGGCGGGCGAGGATGCCGATCTCTTCGCTCGTCCGCCCCACCGAGCCGATCGCCTGCGCCAGGTTGCCTTCCAGGTTCGAGATCACCTGCAGCGGGTCGGACTGCTGAACACCGACCACCCAATCGCCGTCCTTGAAGTATTCGTCCGGGGTGTGGGCCGGGTCTCCGTCGATGAACTCCAGCACCGCGTCCCCCAGCAGCGAGTTCTGGATGCGGCAGACTTCGTCCTTCCGCAGCCGTACGTCGGAGTTGATCTCCACCGTCACCTCGGCCCCCGCCTCGTCTTCCGCGAAGCCCACTTGCGACACGTGGCCGATGCGGATGCCGAACTTGCGCACCGGGGTGTCCTGCACCACGCCGGGCGCCTGCAGGAAGTGAATGTGCAAGGTGTACGTCCCTCGGACCAGTGCGGGGAAATGGCCGAACAGCAGCACGAGAATGGCCGTGATGATGATCGAGGCCAGCACCATCACGCCCACGCGGAACTGTACGACTCGTTCGTCCATGCTATCGCCGCGTTGAAGTTCCAGCCTCTGCCGCCGAACGCTCCTAGGCGCGCGAGGCCTGGGCCTGTTCGCGCATTTCCATCAACCGCTCGCCCGCCTCGCCCCGGATGAACTGCGCCACCCGCTTGTCGCGCACCGCCTCGAGCTGGTCGGGCCGCCCGTCGAAAATCACCTGCGGTTCGCCCGCCTCCAGCCGTGCCAGCGGGTACAGCATCACGATCCGGTCGGCCACCTTGCGGGCCGTGTTCATGTCGTGCGTGACCACCACCCCCGTGACCGGCTGCAGCCGCCGCGTGCGGAGGATCAGCTCGTTGATGACGTCGCTCATGATCGGATCCAGCCCCGTGGTCGGCTCGTCGTACAGAATGATCTCGGGATCCATGACCAGCGCCCGGGCCAGCCCCACCCGTTTCCGCATGCCGCCCGACAGCTCGGCCGGCTTGCGCGCCAGCACGTTCTCCGGCAGCCCTACCTGGGCCAGCCGCTCCAACACGATCTTGCGCACCTCGCCCTCCGGCTTGTCGCTGTGCTGACGCAGCGGAAAGGCCACGTTCTCGAGCACCGTCATGCTGTCGAACAGGGCCGCCTGCTGGAACAAAAAACCGTAACGCACCCGCTGGCGGCTCAGCTCCTGCTCGTTCATGCCGGCCAGGTCGCGGCCGTCGAACAAGACCTGCCCCCGCGTGGGGTGCACCAGCCCGATCATGCTCTTCATCAGCACCGTCTTGCCGCAGCCGCTTTCGCCGATCACCGCCAACGTCTGGCCTCGCGGAATGACCAGGTCGATGCCGTGCAGCACGTGATGCCGGCCGAAATCGACGCACAGTCCGCGGGCCTCGACCAGCGGCTCGGCGGCCTTCGGATTGGAACGGTCGCTTGCCATGATGCCTAAAAGAACCCCACCCCCTCGGGCCACAGGTAGTGATACACGGTGTTGATCAGAATGCCCAGCAGCAGGTCGAGGATCAGGATCATCACGAAGGAGTAGACAAAGGCGCTCGTCGCCGCGCGGCCCACGCCTTCGGCCCCCGGGTCGCAGTTGAATCCGCGATAGCAACTGATCAGGGCGATGGCCGCCCCGAAGAACAGGCTCTTGAACACGCCGCTGAACACATCGTACAGGCCCACCACCTTGCGCGAGTTCTCCCAGTAGTGGTGCGAGTCGATGTCCAGGCGGATCGTGCTGTACAGCCAGCCGCCGATGATCCCCATGAAGTCGGCCATCACCGTCAGCGTGGGGATCAGGAACAGGCAGCCCAGGAAGCGGGGCACGACCAGGTAATGGATCGGGTTGGCGCCCATGCTCGACAGCGCGTCGATCTGCTCGGTGACCCGCATCGTTCCCAGCTCGGCAGCCATGGCGCTGCCCACCCGCCCCGCCAGCATGGTGGCCGCCAGCACGGGCCCCAGCTCGCGCAGCAACGTCAGGTTGATCACCCCTCCCAGGCGGGTCTCGAGGTGAAAGTAGCGAAACGTCGAGTGGCTCTGTTCGGCCAGCACCATGCCGATGAACGTGCCGGTCAGGGCCACGACCGGCAGGCTCAGCACGCCGATCTGGTAGAAGTTTGGCAGCAAGGTTTCTTTGCGTGGCAGCCGGGTCAACAACCACGTGAACGTCCGCAGCCCGAACAGCGAGATATCGCCCAGGGCCGCCACCCGGCCCAGCACCAGTCCGCCCAGCCGGCTGATCCAGTCGGTGGCCACCTCGGCCGGCCGCCAGCCTGCCGGCCCGTGGGGTGAGGCGAAATCCGTCGCGCCCTGTGACATCGGAGCAGTTTCTTCCCCTGGTACGGGCGGCGGACAACACCCCGCGCGCCGAGTGGACGCAGATAGTCAGCTCTTGTTTCGGCTGGTCAAACCGTGCCGCATGAGGGAAGTTTACGGATCAATTGGACTGGGCAGGCAAGGTGGAAGAGGCGTTCTAGGCAGCTTTGGCTTTCACCTGTTCGCGCTGTTCTTCCTATTCGGCGCGCTGAACTACGCCCGAGACTGGCGGCGGCAGGCGCTGGCCTGGAGCGCCAGCGCGAGTTGAATGTCTATCGGGTGCCTGGGGCAAAGCGTTAGCGTGCCCCAGTCGTTCGATTTGGCACGTGGATGTCTGGGGCGCATCGGGTGCCTGGGGCAAAGCGTTAGCGTGCCCCAGTTGCTCGATTTGGTACGTGGATGTCTGGGGCGCATCGGGTGCCTGGGGCAAAGCGTTAGCGTGCCCCAG
>JBBDYJ010000041.1:74574-74643 GCA_040901675.1 Pirellulales bacterium
TCGTTCGATTTGGTACGTGGATGTCTGCGCACGCGCGTCCCTCGCGGGTGCCTGGGGCAAAGCGTTAGC
>JBBDYJ010000041.1:74743-81550 GCA_040901675.1 Pirellulales bacterium
CCTGGGGCAAAGCGTTAGCGTGCCCCAGTTGCTCGATTTGGCACGTGGATGTCTGGGGCGCACGCGCGTCCCTCGATTCCGCCAGGTTTTCTAATAGACTTGACGAGACTTGAGACTCGCAAGCGTTCGGCGCGCACGCTGACGGCTGAAAACCTTCGGCCCGCCGTTATTCGGCGCTCGAGGTGGAATCGCCGGCGCTGCCGGCCGCGCCGGCCCCCACCGGGGGCTCGGCCGCTTCGGAGACCGTGCCCTCGAAGACGAGCTGCTTGGCGTCGCCCACCTTGCGCACCTCGACGTTGATCAGGTCCTTGCCCTGGAACTCGCCCTTCAACAGCTCCTCGGAGAGCGGATCCTCGACAAAGTTCTCGATCGCCCGCCGCAGCGGCCGAGCGCCGAAATCGGTGTTCGAACCCTTCTTGATCAGGAACTGCTTCGCCTCGTCGGTCAGCACCAGCTTCAAGCCCCGCTCTTCGAGCCGATGGCGGACCTTGCCCAGCTCCAGATCGACCACGTCCTTGAGATCCTCGAGGCTCAGGTGCCGGAACGTGATGATGTCGTCCACACGATTCAGGAACTCAGGCCGGAAGACCTTTTCAATCCGCTCGTTGACGCGGGTCTTCATGCTCTCGTACGTCGAATCGTCCTCGGGCTTCTGGAAGCCGAAGGCCGTCTCGTTCTTGATCGCCTCCGCCCCCGCGTTGGTGGTCATGATCAGGATGGTGTTGCGGAAGTCGACGTTGCGGCCGAAGCTGTCGGTGAGACGCCCCTCTTCCATGACCTGCAAGAGCATGTTGAACACGTCGGGATGGGCCTTTTCGATCTCGTCCAGAAGGACCACGGCGTAGGGGCGGCGGCGGATCTTTTCGGTGAGCTGGCCGCCTTCCTCGAAGCCGACGTAGCCCGGCGGCGCGCCGATCAGCCGGCTGACGTTGTGCTTCTCCATGTACTCGCTCATGTCGATCTGGATCAGGGCATCCTCGTCGCCGAACATGAACTCGGCCAGGGCCTTGGCCAGCAAGGTCTTACCGACGCCGGTCGGCCCGGCGAAGATGAAGCAGCCCGTGGGCCGCTTGGGATCCTTCAGCCCGCTGCGGCTGCGGCGGACCGCCTTGGAGATCGACTTGATCGCCTCGTCCTGGCTGATGACCCGCTTGTGCAAGTCCTTTTCCATCTCCATCAGGCGGAGCGAGTCCTCGGTGGTCATCCGCGTCAGCGGGATGCCGGTCATCTTGGAGACGACTTCGGCGATCACTTCCTCGTCCACCACGCCATCGGCCTCGCGCGATTTCTCCCGCCAGTCGCGGGTGATCGACTGCTTTTTCTTCTTGAGCTTGTCGGCCTGGTCGCGCAGGGCGGCGGCTTTTTCGAAGTCCTGGTTGGCGACCGCCTCTTCCTTTTCCTTGTTCAGGTGCTCGACCTCTTCGTCAATCTCCTTCAAGTCGGGCGGACGGGTCATCGCCTTCAGCCGCACGCGGGCGCCGGCCTCGTCGATGACGTCGATGGCCTTGTCCGGAAGGCAGCGGGCCGTGATGTAGCGGCTGGCCAGCTCGACCGCCGAGCTCAGCGCGTCATCGGTGATCTGCACGCGGTGGTGCGACTCGTAGCGGTCCCGGAGCCCCTTGAGGATTTCCACTGTCTCGGCCTTGGTCGAAGGCTCGACCATGACGATCTGGAAGCGGCGGTCCAAGGCGCTGTCCTTCTCGATGTACTTGCGGTACTCGTCGAGCGTCGTGGCGCCGATGCACTGGATCTCGCCGCGGGCCAGGGCGGGCTTGAGCACGTTCGAGGCGTCGATGGCGCCTTCGGCCCCCCCCGCGCCGACCAGCGTGTGCAACTCGTCGATGAACAGGATCGTGTTCTTGGCACGGCGGACCTCGTTCATCACCGCCTTGATCCGCTCCTCGAACTGCCCGCGGTACTTGGTGCCGGCCACCATCATGGCCAGGTCCAGGACCACGATTCGCCGGTCTGAGAGCAGCTCCGGCACGTCGCCGTCGACCACCCGCTGGGCAAAACCTTCGACAATCGCGGTCTTGCCCACCCCCGCCTCGCCGAGCAGCACCGGGTTGTTCTTGGTGCGGCGGCAGAGGATCTGGATGGCCCGCTCGATCTCCTTTTCGCGCCCGATGACCGGGTCGAGCTTGCCCTGGCGGGCCAGCTCGGTCAGATCGCGTCCAAAACTGTCCAGGGCCGGCGTCTTCGACTTGCTCGACTTGCTCGTTTCCGAGCTCGCGCCGCCGCCCGCCGCGCTGCGCTCGCCCCCTTCGCTCCCCTCCATGCCATGGCCCAGCAGGTTCAAAACCTCCTCGCGCACCTCTTCCAGCTTCAGCCCCAGGTTCATCAGCACCTGGGCCGCCACGCCTTCCTGCTCGCGCAGCAGGCCCAGCAGGATGTGCTCGGTGCCGACGTAGTTGTGGTTGAGGTTGCGGGCCTCTTCCATCGAATACTCGATCACCTTCTTGGCCCGCGGCGTCTGCGGCAGCTTGCCCATCGTGACCATGTCGGGCCCGCTTTGAACCAGCTTTTCCACCTCGTGCCGGATCTTGCGCAGATCGACGTCCAGGTTCTTCAGCACGTTGGCTGCCACCCCGCTGCCTTCCTTGATCAGCCCCAGCAGCACGTGCTCGGTGCCGATGTATTCGTGATTGAACCGCTGCGCCTCCTGGTTGGCCAACTGCATGACCTTGCGGGCACGGTCCGTGAATCGCTCGTACATTCCAGTTCTCCCTTTGCCTTCGTCAGGCCGCCCCCAGCATACCCCCAGCCGCCCCCAGCATACCCCCCGGCTCTGCGGCCACGTCCGGCCGGCCAACGGCGGAGGCCTTGCCCGTCGCCTCGGCGAGGCGCTCGAGCTCTGCGGCGATCTCCCACTGCCATTTGGCCGATCCGTCGAACTTCATCAACTCGTTGAGCTGCCGGCGTGCGTCTTCGATGCGGCCGGTGTGCCTGAAGACCGTCGCCAGCAGCAAGTGTGCCTCTACGTCACGGACCTGGCCGCGTAGCAGCCGGTTGCAAACCGCCTCCGCCTCGAACCAGTTCCCCCTTAAGTATTCCCCCAAAGCCCGCGGAAACAAGTCCTCGCTCTCCGGCGGCCGAGATCCGTCGCACTGGCCTGCAATCCAGCGGCGGCCCGCCAGGGCCGAACCGCTCCAGAACACCAGCACGGCCGTCCAGGCCGCAAGCCGCACTCCCGGAGCGAACAATTCCGTCCACACCAGGCTGGTCAGTAATAATAGGTTCAACAGGCAAGAAAAGCCGGCCGCCAGCAGCAACCCGGACCAGGCCCCCCGCAACCATAGTTGGGGCAAGCCGGGCCAGAGACAAGCCGCCCAGCCAATGGTCGAACAACCGGCTTGATCGATCCGCGGGCCGCGCATCGGAAAAAAGCTCCTTCTTTACCCCCGGCGACGGTGCGGAAACCCCGCTGGAGAATTCTAACGATCAAAGCCCCATCGATCAAGGCAACCGAAAGTGAGCCTTGAAGTTAGGTTGATTCTTGCGAAACTAGACCTTGATGCGATACCAGTTTACACCCGGCGCCGAAAGAGCACTGGCCGCCGCGGCGCGTTGGACAAGCGGCAACGATTGTGACGCGCTCGAGCCGGCCGAGCTGCTGCTTGGACTCCTGGACGAAGTCGAGTGCCGGGCCGCCCGGATGTTGGCCGACAAAGGCGTCCACGCCCCCCTGGTTCAGGCAAAATGGCCCGAATTGAAGGTCCGTGCCGGCCAGCCTGGCAACCGCATCCGGACCTTTTCGGACCAGCTTGCCAGCTCGCTGGAAGCGGCCGTGATGCGGCTGGCCGACCACCCGCGGCCGCTGGTGCTGGCGACCGAGCACTTGTTGCTCGCTCTCGTCTCGCACCAGCACGAGGTATCGAGCTGGCTGGCCCAGCACGGCTTTGCGGCGGAGGAACTGGCCTGCGAGATCGACCGCTTGTACGGCCTGGCGGCCGGCCCCTTGCCGCTGGGGGCCAGCCAGCAGGCCGGGCAGCGGACGAGCCAAGGTGGCAACCAGCCGGCTGCCCACGATGAGTCCGCCCCGCCCGACCCGGCCGCCAGCACCTACGAACGGCCGCGGGTGGCCCGAATTCTGGATGCGGCCGCCAATCGGGCCCGCGAGGCGCTGCGCGTGATCGAGGACTACGCCAGGTTCGCGCTGGACGACGCCGGGCTGACTTCCCAGATCAAGCAACTGCGCCACGCGATCTCCCAGACACTGTCCGCCCTCGTGCCCCGCCAGGCACTGGCGGCCAGAGACACCGAGGCCGACGTGGGAACCGGGCTGACGGCCGCCTCGGAAGGCCGGCGCGCGGACCTGGAGAGTGTTCTGACCGCGAATTTCAAGCGGTTGGAGGAAGCGCTCCGCAGCCTGGAAGAGTACGGCAAGTTGCTCGACCCGGCGCTGGCCGGGCAGTGCAAGCAGTGGCGCTATCGCAGCTATACCCTGCACCGAGCGGTTGTGCTGGCCGGCGGAACGCATTTCAGGCCCGACTTGCCGCGCCTCTGCGTGCTCGTCGATGGCGGACCCGGCGAAGCCGCGTTCGCCGAGCGGATCGAGGCCCTGCTGGCGGCCGGCGTGAGGCTGCTTCAATTGCGCGATAAGACCCTCGACGATCGCGTGCTGCTCGCGCGGGCGCGGACGGCGCGCAGCTTGACCCGGGCCGCCGCGGCGCTGTTGATCATCAACGATCGCGCCGACCTGGCGGCCCTGGTGAATGCCGACGGCGTACACGTCGGCCAGCACGATTTGGCCGTGAGCGAGGCCCGCGCCATTGTCTCCGGCTCGGCCGTGGTGGGTATTTCGACGCATTCCTTGGAACAGGCGCGGCGGGCGGAGGCGGACGGGGCCGACTACATCGGCGTGGGACCGACGTTCGCGTCGAACACGAAGCGCTTCGAACCGGGCGAATTGCAGGGCATCGAGTTGTTGCGGGCCGTGGCAGCCGAGATTCGCTTGCCTGCCTTTGCCATCGGCGGCATCGATCGCGGCAACCTGCCCCAGGTGCTGGCGGCCGGCTTCACCCGGGTCGCCGTGAGCGGCGCGGTGGCCCAGGCCGCCCACCCCGCCGGCGCCGCCGCCGAGCTGTTGGCAGTGCTGGAGACGCGAGCACCCAACGAGGAGCAATAAAAACACGCCGGGTGTCTGCTCGTAGCAGGACTCGCCAGAGTTCTGGTTGACATGCGCGCCTGTACCAGAACTCGCCAGAGTTCTGGTGACATGTACCCGGTAGCAGGACTCGCCAGAGTTCTGGCCGGGTGCCACTGCTTGGAGGACGCCGGCCGCGGCGTCCGAGAAGCAGTGCCGTCATGACCTACCCCGCCCGAATTCTGGCAAATTCGGCTACGGGAGAACGCGTGCCGTAAACCTCCTCCGTAGCGTCTTCGTGTCCTTGGTGTTCTTTGGTGCGCCAGGTGAAGCCTGGCTGATCTTGTCAGTTGAAAGGTATTGACCATGGTACTTGCTCGTTCGCCATGTAGTCGACCGTACATGCCACGGGGTGACCCAGTGGTGTGAGGCTGCGGAAGACAAAGGCGTCAGCCGTAACGCAAGTGAACCCGATTCGGCCTCGTTACACCAGATGAGAGTGGCCAGCCTCCCAAAGATGTTGAAGCCTGACGCCGACCGCCAAGCAACGAGCACGTGCAGCGGTCGGGCTCTCCGGGGTGATAGGGGACGGCGGATGCCGACAGATCAGTCAAGGAACCTGGGAGACCCGGCGGGGCGGTTCGCGATGCGGGCGCATCGCAGGCGACGGGCGACGGGAATAAATAACCGCCGTCCGGCCTCGTCGGGAGTCGGAGGGGGTCGTAGTAGCGAGGAAACCGGGTAATGCCGGCGGAGCGAAGGACCCCTGCCGAAAACATGTTTCCGCAAGATGTAAGGAGATCCGCTTGGACGATCCCACTACGGAAGAACCCCAGCCGAACGACCAAGAGCACGCTTCGGATGAACCCGAAGTACGCTCGGGCGTAAAGCTGCCGGAGAAAGTCTCTGAACTGAGGCGGAAGCTGGGCCAAAAGGCCAAACAGGAGCCGAAATTCCGGTTCTACGCCTTGTACGACCGGGTCTATCGGTTCGACGTGCTGACGGCTGCCTGGTGGCTGGTGTGGAAGAACAACGGTGCTCCGGGCGTGGATGGCATGTCCTGTCAGGACATCATCGACGGTCCGGGTGCGGCCGTCTTCCTGCAAGACCTGCAGGAGGAACTCCGCAGCAAAAGCTATCGGCCTCAGCCGGTCAAGCGCGTCTACATTCCCAAGAGCATTCAAGAGCATTAAAGGTGTCAGAGCATTACGGTCAAGCGCGTCTACATTCTCAAGAGCATTCAAGAGCATTAAAGGTGTCAGAGCATTAAAGGTGTCAGGAACCTTTTTTGGGTCGTCCGCGCGGGCGTGGCATTCAGGAACCTTTTTTGGGTCGTCCGCGCGGGGGCATTAAAGGTGTCAGGAACCTTTTTTGGGTCGTCCGCGCGGGCGGAGGGTGGTTTCCAGACCCAAACGACGGGTGGTGGTCTTGATCCAGCGGGGGTCGCCATAGGGACGCCCGCGGCGAATGCTCTGGCGAACGGCCGCCAACTCGCCCTCAGTTGTGCTCTGGCCACGATCCGACGGCGATCTGTCGGCGGGCAAGCTGATTTACCACGTGCTCAACCGCGCGAATGCGCGGATGGTGATCTTCAAGAAGCACGCGGACTACGACCATCGTACACCCAGCGCTCGATCCGGTCAAAAGTGCCGTCGCCGTTCGAATCGACCCGCTTGGCGATCCGCCGGTCAAAGACGTCGTAGTCGATCTCGACCCGCTTC
>JBBDYJ010000041.1:81650-152633 GCA_040901675.1 Pirellulales bacterium
GACTTCAGCACTTCATTCGGCTATGAATCGGTTCCTGGAACCTTTGGACCGTCTTGTGACCCGCTTGGCGATCCGCCGGTCAAAGACGTCGTAGTCGATCTCGACCCGCTTCGTGACGGAGAGCGGACTTCAGCACTTCATTCGGCTATGAATCGGTTCCTGGAACCTTTGGACCGTCTTCAGGCCCTTATGTCCATAGCAGTTTAAGACTTAGGAAAGTTCAAGTGCCATTCGACTCCCGTCCCCCTTTCCACCCCGGACGGCCAAAACCAGGGGCTAGACCGATTCAAGCGGGCCTATCTCGTTCAAACCGTGCAGTTATCGCTTTTGTATATGTTCGTCTCCTCTTGCAAATACTACTTGAGCAAGCCGTCCACCGTCTTTCGCGTACTGCGCGGCCCCCGGCAGCATAAAATCTCCAACATGATCACGGATTCCCTTACGCTTGATCCAGCTTGCCAGCCGAGAAAACCATCTCCTGAATGCTTCACTCTTCTGAAACGTACGAGCGGGATCCTCCCTATGCCAACCTACGGTTTCTGCCCAAATCCGCCCTCGCACAAGTTGCCCTTCATCGATGTAGCTTCGTGAGAACTTAATGACTTCCGATGCTAGGGGCTCCACCACATAGTATTGCTGTTCCGGAACATACTCGACGATCGGCTTCGGGCTGTTATCGCGATCCCAGAGGTACACTGAGTACCAAAATGGAGTGCCTCGCTCGGGCAACGCTGAAAGCAGTCGCAGTTCCTCGGTTGGCATCGCGTAGGTGAACACGCCGACGGATCGATCCGATTGAACGAATTCGATGAATTCCTTCTCGTCGCTATCCGTCATATAAAAATTGACTTGCTTTCCCATGCTAGGCCCTCACGGCGATCAATATTCGTGGAAGTGGCGCTTCGCCCCTCGGACGTCCGGGCTGTTTCGAACGTCACGTAATGCGTCCCGCTCCCGGGAAACGGGTACCTTGGGTTTTGTCTTCAGCGTCCTTCCAACTTGGTGGACCTCGACAATCCGTCCAGTCTCCGGGTCACGAGCGACAACGTCCATGCAGCGAGTGTTCTTTTTTCCATTGACCGTTTTGACCGGCACTTCGAAGTCGGGTTCGAGGCCCCTAGAACGGATGTCGTCGGCGACTTCCTGAACCTTTTTGCGATGGGCAGGACTGCCAAGTTTGCCGTGCGGATTTGGCACGTCCTTCGATGACCGCGTTGTTGCGCGTTTTGCGCCCTGCTCCAGGCCGTCGCTCGCGCCTCTCTTTCCCGCGAGACCTTTGGCAGCTCGTTGGAGGCCTTTCTTAAGGGCCTGCTTACCGGCTACAACCGGGGCTCCAACGCCGCTCGCCACAAGGCCGGTGTCCGCGGCTGTGCCCAGTGCCGCCCCCTTCTCGCACACCGTCTCGACGGCTCCCAGGACTTTATCATTGAACCGATGGGTATCCCGCTCCCGCTTTCGCTGGTTAATCACCTCCTCTGAGCTCTTGGGACCGGTGGAGTCCGTTACACTGCCATCCGGGTTTGAGATTAGATACTTTCCGTTGCCGATGTATCTAATTCTGTAGCGCCGTTCAATCGCCAGCCGAAGCAGTAACGGGATGTCCTTGTCGTTGTAGAGGTCCTTTGGGCCAAACGTCTGCCCCGGCACAATTCCAGTAATCATGCCATTCTCGTCACGCTCGACCAATCCCGAGGGATCGGTGAAATTCGCCGGATCGTTGCCCACATACCGATTGAGATTGGCGTCCCCGCCTTCGAACCCGATGGGATCCTCGCTGATGAACCGGCCGGTCTGGGGGTCGTACCAGCGGGCCCGGTAGTAATAGAGCCCAAGATCGGCGTCCCACTCGCGGCCGGTGAACTGGTAGCGGGTCGCGGTGGGGTCGCCGGAGGTCAGGGCGCCGAAGGCCTCGTAGACGAGGTGGTGGACCAGCACGCCGTCGCTGTCGACCAGATCGCGGCTGGTGCCGAGGTTGTCCGCAAGTTGCCAAAGAACTTCGCCCGTGGCGACGTCTTCCTGGGCCAGCACCTGGTCCACGGCCGGGCCGTGCAGGTAGCGGGCCGCCAAGGCCAACGGCTGCGGGCCGGCCCCGTCCGGATCGACAAAATCCAGGAGGACGTCGTCCCCATCGTACACCCAGCGCTCGGTCCGGTCAAAGCTGCCGTCGCCGTTCGAATCAACGCGCTTGGCGATCCGCCGATCGAAGACGTCGTAGTCGAGCTCGACCCGCTTCGTGACCGCGCCCGAATTGTCCTTCAAGACCGCACCGAGTCCGGAATCGGTTGCTGGAACCTTTAACCGTCTTCAGTTCGCCCCTGTCGGATACGCTTCGCGAAGTCTCGGAGGTGCTGTCCTTCATCCCGCTCGGCCTCGGCCAGGAGAGGTTCGAGGTGTGGCGAGCCGATCCGGTGGAGGCAATCTAGGGCCATCATCCGTGCCCACTCCTGGTGCTCGTCCGGCCTGTGCCAAGCCTCCAGTGCGAGTGGCTCGACCGCCGGTGAGCCGACCCGGGCCAACGCCCCGAGGGCACGCCGCCGGACGTACTCGTGCTCGTCGCGTGCGAGGATCAGGAGCAGTTGATTCGCCTCGCCGCCTTCGTCACCGAGATGGCCGAGTTCATCGGCCAGTTGCCACTTGGCGTCGGGCTCGCCCCGGGACAAAGCCGCCCTCGCCAGGGCGACGAGTGTCGCCGGATGATGGAGTCGAACCTCATGGGCGAGATACCGGCACTCGTTGTCACGGGCTATGGCGTACAGGACAGCCTGTAACGCCTCGTCCGACCATGCTTCAGGCGGACTCGCGGCCACGTGGTTCAGCACGGCGGCGTAGAGGTCATTCCAATGGCCGTAGTCGCATTCCCACTCCCCTGACCGGGGCCCGGGAGGATAGTTGTCCGCCCACTCGCGGAACCGATCGACCTCGGTCAACAGATCCGCCACGGCAGCCAACCCCCTTCACAAAACCCCAACTAGAACTAGAACGTCGGACAACGTTGCTCCCAAATCGTAGTCCCCAATTCTTGCATTTCCTGCCCAAAAGCAGACTTTTCCCAGCAGAAAGTGCCCTGCTAGGTCGTGATCGAGCTCCCATTCGATGGCGAATCGTTCAGTTTCCCCATGAATCATTACTGGCACGGACTAAATCCCAAGCTGTTTACGAACGTCCTTCGGTAGGTCCTTCGGCTCTACAAAGCCCGTAAAATGAACTGTTCCAGCGTTATCGCCGGTGAACCTGTATACCTTGCCGTCTGCTCCGACTGCATAACAATGCTTCATGCTACCGCGAACAGACCTTCCGTAAACTTCCGCTGCATCTGCGGGTTCGGGAGTCTTTCGAGGATCGAAGTGAGGACTTTTCGGATCATGTGCTGGGTTGGTGCGGTACGGGGGCCGAATTCGTCGTTCGACAGTGCCGGGGTTGTAGGGTGAACCCTCAAGCGCAGGAGACGCAGTGTTGTTTTTTCCCGCAGCCCGCTCCACTCCGTCAGCCCGGCCTGAAGGAGGCTCGTACCGCTTGGGCTTGTTGTGGACCCAGACCGGCGGAGCGCGGCTGCCATGCGCTGCCACGAAATACGTGTGGAAGCCTTCCACTTCAATGTTGTAGACCGGCACGCCCTTCGGATGGTCGACCCGGCGAGTCGCCGTGACGATGCCGAGTTGACCATCCGCCTGCAGCACCTGGTCGCCCGCGACGAGACTCCCGGCCTCCACCCAACCGCGTGCCTCCACCCAGAAGGGATGCTCGTCGGTTGTTTCGATTCGCTGAGACGCACCGCCATCGGCGGCAATAAGATCCAAAACGCGGAGGTGGTCAGCAGTGTGCCGGAAAACGTGGGCCACGCGTTTCTTGGCAACCTGACCCGTTTGCTCGTCCCGCGCCCACACCCAGTCCCCCGCCCGAACCTCTTCGATGCTCCGCGTAGCCAATTCGGGGCTGGCTGCGTTTTCGGATGGTAACCGATCGCTCCGACCACGCGCACTAGTTCCACCCCCATCGGAAAGAAGGTTAACCGCCAAACCAGCGACAACAAGCAGGGCGGCGAACACGTTCTGGCACGAAGGGAGCCTCGCAATACACCCATGCGTCCAGGGAACATGGTCGGTCTTTTGGGCGGCGAGGTCTGACGAGTTGTCTCGCCCCTCGCTGCCACGGGCGGAAACACACTCCGTATTGTGCCCAGCGCTGGCGGCTTCCGGCATCGCGTTGTCGTCCTGGGCGAGCCTCTGTTTCTTGTCCCTGCCGATCTTGCGGGTGCTCGTCGCGACAAGCAATGCTCCCGCGCCAATTAGCCACATGCCCTTCCTACCAAGGGCTGAATCACCCGTGTTCAGCTTAACGGCATTCTCCGTCGTCTTTCCAGTGCAGCTCTCAGGGGCGAACCAAATCTGCGTACCTGCCGTGAAACAACCCACGCGACCCGCGTCCGAGGCCTTGTCCCCCGCGCGGGCGGCATCGTCCAGCTTGTTCGTGACCTTTCCAATCCTTCGGACGCTGCTCGCCCCCTTTGTGGCCGCTCGAGAAGCGCGCATTGCCCGCATGGCAGCGGACGCTTGCCCGCCTGCCGGCACGACGGACACACATACCTCCGCTATGAACATTTGCGCCTCGAAGATCGTTTCCCCTACCGTAGTGCTGTATTCCGGATCGCCAGCACGGAAGCGCTCGTAAGCGTAGACCGGATTAAACAGAAGAGAGGGGACTTTGCCACGCATCCGTCGGGGTATAGGGTGCGGGAGGGGGGTATTCAGACCACGTTCGATTTCCTTACCTACGGCATCGACGGGCCTAAGACCCGTCTTCGGGATGTTGAAGCGTGGCGGCTGAAGACCGAAGGGATCGACATAGTTCGTCGGGTCGTTCCCCACGTACCGGCTCAGGTTCGCGTCTCCGCCTTCGAAGCCGATGGGGTCCTCGCTGATGAAGCGGCCGGTCTGGGGATCGTACCAGCGGGCCCGGTAGTAGTAGAGCCCAAGATCGGCGTCCCACTCGCGGCCCGTGAACTGGTAGCGGGTCGCCGTGGCGTCGCCGGAAGTCAGCGTGCCGAAGGCCTCGTAGACGAGATGGTGGACCAGCACGCCGTCGCTGTCGACCAGGTCGCGGCCGGTGCCGAGGTTGTCCGCAAGTTGCCAAAGAACTTCGCCCGTGGCGACGTCTTCCTGGGCCAGCACCTGGTCCACGGCCGGGCCGTGCAGGTAGCGGGCCGCCAAGGCCAACGGCTGCGGGCCGGCCCCGTCCGGATCGACAAAATCCAGGAGGACGTCGTCCCCATCGTACACCCAGCGCTCGATCCGGTCAAAGCTGCCGTCGCCGTTCGAATCGACCCGCTTGGCGATCCGCCGATCGAACACGTCGTAGTCGAGCTCGACGCGCTTCGTGACCGCGCCCGAATTGTCCTTGAAAACGGCGCCCACCAGCCGGTTGCGGTAGTCCCAGGAATACTCTACCAGGTGGTCGTCGGCCGGGTCGGTGGAGATCCGGGTGCGGGTCAGCCGGTTCCCCTCGCCGTTATACGTGTAGTTGAACGTGCCGTCCGACAACAGGCGGTTGTTCGTCCCCGTCGCGTAGCCCGTGTCGGTCCGGTTGCCGGCCAGGTCGTAGGTGTGGGCCTCGTCGGCCTGAAAGCTGTGGTCCGCCCCGGTCAACTGGCTGGTGGTGTCATAGCTGTACGTGCTCGTGCCGTCGATCGTCGAAGAATACTCGGTGACCCGATTCAGGCTGTCGAACTGCCAGGCGTAGCCGACCAGCGTCACGCCCGCGTGCTTGTGCTCCAGGCCCTCCAGCCGCCCCAGCGTGTCATAGGTGAACGTGCTGGTGGCCACGTCGGGCGCCGGGCTTTGGACCAGGTCCGTGAAGCGGACGATGCTGGTGAACTGGTGAATGGCGTTGTAGCCGAAATCGACCCCCTTGGTGGCGACCGTGTTGCCGCCGGTCTGCCCCTGCTGCCGCACGCCCGTCATCCGCGACAGGGCATCGTAGTGGTAGGTGTTCAACAGGTCGTCCACGCCGTCGATCTCGGCCGAGAGCGACGTGCGGCGCGAAAGCGCGTCGTAGGCGCTGTCCAGGATCACCCGCGGCGCGCCGGGCGTGTTCTGGTTGTCGACCCGCGTCACGGCCCCCAGGCCGTCGTAGGTGAAGGCGTAGGCGCTTTTGGCGTCGCCGGCCGTGGCGAGCTGCCCGGCCGCGTCGAACGATTGCGTGATGATGTGGACCAGCTCGCGCAGGTTGATCGGATTGCCGGTCATCTGCGGCAGGTTGATCCCGGCCTGGGGCGGCTGGAACGTGACGGTGTACGGCCCGCCCGCGCCGCCGGAGACCGACACGTTGTCGATATTGGTCAGCGCCTCCAGGGCCGACTCCACCGCCGAGGCCGCCGCGTTGTAGGCGATTGAGCCGGTGGCCTGGCCGTCGAAGCGTACGCTGAACGTGCCCGAGTAGGCGTCGTTGACGTTGATCCGCTGGACTTCGTTGAGCTGCGTCAGCCCCTGGATGTTGGTGGAGGCCGTGATGGTGCCCCCCAGCATGCTGGAGTTGTTCACGGTCAACTGGGAGACGTTGATGCCCGCCCAGGCGCCTTGGAACGTGACGGCGTAGGGCCCGCCGACGTTTCCACTCACCTGCACGTCGCCGACTTCGATGTTGGACAGCCCTTCCAGGGCGGTTTGGATGGCCATCGGCATGGCGTTGTAGGCGATCGAGCCGGTCGTCAGACCATTGAATGAGAGCGTGAAGCTGCCGCCGGCCGCCTGGCTGGAGACCGCGATCGTTTGCACTTCGTTGGTTGGCTGCGACTTGCCCTTGACGACTTCGGTGACGACGCCGATTTCGGCCTGGATCAAATCCACGTCCGTATCGCCCAGCTCGTTCTGAAAAGTCACGTCGAACTCGGGCCAGGTTCCGGTCACCACAACGTTGCCCGGGCCAACCGCCCACATCCAGTCGAACCGGCTCTGAAGCTCCGCCGCCGTCAAGAGCTCGTAGACGTAAATGTCGGAACTTTCGTAGGCCAGGATGTAGCGGCCCGCGTTCGGCTGGAAGCTGATGTGCTGGACTTCATTGGTCAGGTTGTGGCCTGGCGTCGTCGTGCCGACCGAGACCAGCTCCACCCCGGACAAGCCGTTCCCGTTGGCCGTGATGGCCGGCACGTCGGTGGCCGCCGACGAACCCTGGAACGCGACCAGGAAGGGACTGGCGGGCGTGCCGGCGCCGGTCACGGCCACATTGCCGAAACCGATGGTGCCCAGGTTCTGCAGGGCCGACTGCACCTGCATGGCGGTGGCGTTGAAGGGGATCGGCCCGGTGGTCTGGCCGTTGAACGAGAGCGTCCAGTTGCCGCCCGTGGCCGCCGGCAGCACGATCTGCTGCACTTCGTTCCGCGCCGCGCGCCCCTCGGTCAGCGTGGTCACCACGACCGTGGGTAGGACCACGTTGCCGATCCATTCTTCCTTGACGAGCTGGTGGAGAGCGTCGTGGCTGAAATCGCGGATCTTGCCGGTCCGGTCGACCATTTGGCTCAGATCGCCCGACTCGCTATAGACGTACTGCCGCGACAGACCCAGCTCGTTGAATTCGCTGGTGACCCGGTCCAACAAGTCGTAGAACCAGGATGTGTCGTTCCCGGCGCTGTCCGTCAGCCGAGTGACGTTGCTCACGGCGTCGAACGTGACCTGCGTTATGCCGCCGCGCGGGTCGATCGTGCGGATATGGCGCGACAGGTTGTCGTAGTTGTGCGTCGTGACCTGCAGTTGCTCGTTCGTGGCGGTGAGCAGGTTCGAATTGCCGTCGTAGGCGAAGGCCGTGGTCTGGCCCAGCTCGTCATCGACGCTCGTGGGGCGGCCCAAATTGTCCAGGACCCAGGTCGTGTCGCGCCCCAGCGCATCCGTGTGCCGCAATAGCTCGCTGGCAGCTGAAAAGACGTAGGTGGTTTCAGGCGATTCGAGAACTCCGGGGCCATCCGGATCGGCCTCGACCACGGAGACGAGGTTGTCCAAGAGATCATAGGCATAGGTGGTCTCCGGCGCCGGCACGTTATCCAGCGGGTCCGGGTCGGTCGCCACGACGCGCACGAGCCTGGAGGCAGCGTCGTAATGGTAGTCGAACGCGGCCGGCTCGGCCGGGCCACCGAAGTCGGGGTCCGGGAGCTCGCGGCGCACGAGCCTTCCCAGGCCGTCGAATTCGCCGCGGGTGACCCTGCCCAGGGGGTCCGTTTCCGAAAGCACCTGGCCGGCGGCATCTACTTCGAACGTGGTGACAGGCGGCGTGCCAGCGCCCGCGCCGTCTGGGTCGCTGCCCACGGTTTGAACGAGAAAATTCCGTTCGCTATAGACGTATTCGGTGACCGCCCCGCCAGGCTCGGTGACAAAGCGAACATTGCTGTTCTTATCGTATTCGATCTCGGTGGTCGAATCGTCGGGATGCACGATGAGCACAATCCGCCCCAAGTCGTCCCGCGCGTATTCGGTCACGCGCCCCAAGGCGTCCGTCCAGCGGAACATCTGGCCGGCGCTGTCGTGCTCGGCCACGGACAAAGGCCGCTGCGCCGGCCCCCCACCATCGGGATCTGCCTCGCGGATTTCCACCCTCTTACCGAAATTCAAATAGGCGTAGTCGGTGGCGTTGCCAAGAGCATCGATCTCGCGGGTGGCGCGATGGTATGGGTCGAACTGGGTTTGGAAGACAGGACTCGTCAAAGGGCCGCCCGCATCCGGATCGGCCAGCGTCGTGGCCGTGGTGCGTCCCAGGGCGTCGACCGTGAGCGTCGTGACCCGCAAAAGTGGATCCGTCACGGCCACAAGCCTTCCGGCCAGGTCATGCCCCAGCGATGTGATCGTGGCCTGGCCGTTGGAGTCGTGGTCTGGCTGCGTGATTTTCTTGAGGTTGCCAAAAGCGCCGTGCTCGAAGAGGGTCTCCCGCCCCAGAGGATCAACTTCCTTGACCACGTGCGACATGGCGGAGTAGTGGAATGCCCAAATCGGGCTTGCCTGGCTGCCGGCGGCGCCGTCTGGGTCCTCAAGCACCAACTGGGTCAACCTGTCCAGTTCGTCGTACACCCCTTCGGTGCGGCGGCCCAACTCATCGATCTCGGCCGTGAGGTTATCCGCCGAGCTGTGCTCGTATTCGATAAAGGCCTCGGCTGGCGTGCCGACGGCAAACGTGATCCGCGTGGCGAGTCCGCGAGAGCTGTAATCGAAGTCGGTGAGGCGTCCCATCGGATCGGTCATGGTGGCGACCAGCCCCGCGGGCGGCCCGCCCCCGCCGCCGGGCAGAGTGGTGTAGGTGAACGTAGTCACGAGGTCGTTCGTTTCGCCGCCAGCCGGATCGACCAGCCCCACCACCTCCCTGATCGACAGGACGTTGCCGTTGGCCGCGTCGATGCCGTAGAGCGTCTTGCGGCCCAGCTCGTCGATGAAGCTGGTCACCTCGTTGAACGTCGGATGATACGTCCAGACGCGGGTGGAGCCGTCCGGAAGCTCCTGGAAAATGACGTTGCCGCGCTGGTCATACTGGAATTCGGTGACAGGCCGCGGTTCCGGGCCAGCCCCGTCCGGATCCACGCCGAGCACCTGGACGACTTGCCCATCTTCGTTCCGCAGGAATTCGGTCTTGTTGCCCAACGGGTCGATGACCTCGCTTCGAAATCCGTATCGGCCCGTGCGGAAGGTGGTCGTCTGTTCGAGCTCGTTGGTAATGCTCCCCTCGGCCTCATGCGGCCGGAACAACGCCGCCGGATTGCCCAGCGTTCCGGTGCCGGCGCCGGTGTTGACCAGGCCTTCCGCCTTGTAGGCGCGCAGCTCGCGCGTGCTCAAATCCGGGTTCGTGATCGTCGTCAGCGTCCGGGCAAAGCCATAGTCGTACAGGGTGGTCTTGTTGGCGGCGTTGGTCATCTGGGCCAGCAAGTTCGTGACCGGGTGGTATCCGAAAGTGGTAACTGGGCTGGCCTGTGGCCCGCCCAGATCCGGATCCGGCCGCGCTATGGAGATCAACCTCCGCGCGCCATCGTGCAGATATTGCGTGGTCCTGCCGTCAAAGTCGGTGATCGTGCTGATCAGGCCGCCGGAGTAGACGAGGGTCGTAATCCGTCCCACGGCGTCGGTGATCGTGGAAAGTTCGTCCACCAGCGTGTCGCCGTCCGCATCCACGTAGGCGAAGGCGCTGGTATTACCCAGCCGGTCGGCGCGGGCGACGAGCACTCCCGTCGAGTTGAAGTCGCGGCGGCCGCCGTCCTTGCTGGTGAGCGTGTAGCTGGAGTCGGGGTTCTTGACCAGCGTGGAAAAGGCGAGCTCGCCCTCCTGTCGGGTGAAGCTGCCGTCGGGGTTCTCGCCGAACCAGAACAGGTTGCCGTCGCCGCGGACCCAGGTGACGCCGTCGTCCTGGATCGCCAGCCGCTCGAACTGCCCGTGCGTCCAGCGGTTGCCGAACTCGCTGTCGATCAGGTTGTTGATGACGTCGAAACCGGTCATTTTCCGGGTCTGGGGAGTCGGACCGTATTGCTCGGTAATTTGCATTTCCCAGTAGTGGCGGCCGGTGGGCAGCGTGCTGGCGTCCGCCTGCAGCACAAAGCGGACCGTCTCGCCGGGCACGTAGCCGGTGGGGTCGTAGTACACCGCAGCGCCGGCAATCCCGCCGAACGTGAGCTGTATCTTGACGTGGTCGGCGCTGGCCGCCTGGTCCGACAAGCGCGTGTCGACGGTGACGATCGGGTGCGGGTTCGAGCTGGTCGAGTGCGTGAGGCCTCCATCGTCCTTGGCCTGCACGGAGCCGTCGGCCTCGGTCGTGCCCGTTTGCGCATTGTCGCAGCCGCAGTAGCACACGCAGTGGATCACCTGGCCGGGCAGGACCTCGTTGTCGAGGATCGTGCCTATGCCGATCCCACGCTCGATCCGCGCGCCCGAGGGATTGCTGAGGACGACCAGGAACTGTTCGTCCCCCTCGATGAGCAGGTCGTCGATGATGGGGACCGAGACTGTCTTTGTCGTCTCCATGGGCTGGAAAACCAACCCACCGACCGTGAGAGCATAATCGACGTCCTCGATGGCACTCATTTCATAGGTCGTGTAGTTCACGCTGACCGCGTACGAAACGGCGGGGCTCAGCGTGACCGTGAAGACCAGTTCGCCCAAGTCCTCCCAATCCTGGGCGTCGTCGATGCTGAGCTTCGGCGGGTCGTCGTTGTCGATGATCAATCCGAGCCCCTCGCCATCCTGGATCTGGGCGCCGCCTGTTGCTCCGGAAAGGTTGACAAAGTAATTCTCCGTGGGTTCGTCCATGAGGTCGTCGATGATTGGCACCGTGATGATCTTCGACGATTCGCTGGGAGCGAAGACCAACGTCCCGCTGACTCCGGTGAAGTCGGCGCCCGACGTGGCGGTGCCGCTGGCGGTCGCGTAGGAGACGGTCACCTGCTGGCCGCTGGTCGGTGAAAGAGTCACGGTGAACTGCGCCGTGCCGGCGGCTTCGTTGACCGTGCGGTCGTTGATGCTCAGCAGCGGAACCGGTAGATCGTTGTCGCCGATCGTCGCCGTCATGGTGCTGGGACTGACCACTTGATAATTGGCGCCGGGCTGCAGCGTGAGGATGACCGTTTCGGCGCCCTCGTACAGGGTGTCATCAATGGTGGTGATGTCGACGATCGCATGCTGCCGCATCGCGGGAATCGTGATCGATAGAGGAACATTCTCGTAATCGGCTCCGTTGGTCGCCGTGCCGGTCAGCGTGAAGTTCACGGTGAGCGGCGAAGAGTCGCCCGAACGAAAGATGCCAAAAAACGCGTTCTGGTCCGGTTCCGCCGCGGACATGTCGCTGGACGAGATGTGGACCGTGTTGGCCAGCATGTCGCGGCGCTCCAGCAAGTCGAAGCGCGGCACGCGCCGACGCGCCTTTTGACGCCTGCGCCAAGGCGTGTTGTTCCGCTTGTGCCGGTTCGAGCGTTTGGCCATGGCACCGACTCCTTGAACGCGGGTGGAGCAACTCGATGCCGGCGATTTTGATGCGCTCCCGCGGCGCTCGTCTACAGTAGATAATTCCGTTGATAGGGTGTTTAGGGTCGCTGGCGGGTCGATACCGTGGGGCTTCAACGGCGCTCCCAATGGACCCTGCGGAGGACCGCTTGGGCATGGAAACGAATGAGCGGGTGGACCTGGTTGCGGTTCAAGTTGCCGATCGTGTCGTGCAGGCGTCGCACGGGGTCCATGTCCGGATGGGGCGGCAGCGGGTCGTCGATCGTCATCACCCACCCCTCCTCGCCGAAGGCGTCCAGAATCCACCACTGGTCGGGGGCGCATCTTCTGAACCGCTTGACGATCACAGCGCCGAGCAATAGGGTCCGTCGGCACCTGTCCCAGTCGGGCACGAGCAGCTCTTGCTTGGGCTCGACAATCCCGCTGGCCGGCGTGCCAACCAAAGCTGCCGCACACCCCGCCAAGGCGGCCGCGCCTTGCTCAGTGAGCACGAAGCACGTGCGGTCGCTGAATACAAGCGGCGGCGCGGGCCGAAAACAACGGCTCTTGCCCCCGATTCTTCTTGTCTCGTCCTGGTGCAAGGCGTACTTCTTCTGTACCAACCAACGCAGTTCCGGGGTCGTCGTTCCTTGCCTCCGCAGCTCCTCCGCTTCGACGGCGAAGGTCCAGGTATCGGCCTCCGCGTCGCGCGCCAGGTCACGCGCCTCGATCAGCAGGCGGACCGCCGCCCGGATACCCTCGATCCCGTTCGCATCGGCGAAAGCATTGAATGGCTGCCCTGCGCGTTCGACTGGCATGGTGGTCTCCTTATGTTGCCCCCAATTTCCTTGGTGCGGCACCCGCGAGCCGGCCAAAAGGCTTCGCTGGTCCGCGCGACCGATCCGATCGCGTCAATTCCTCCTCCTTACCAGTCGAGATCCGTGGGAAAAACATGACATAAATTCCTGGAAATATTCAAAAATAAATTGGTGCCATAAGTAGCATCCGGAAAAGCACTTGCGCCGCAACTCCCAGAAAAAATCGGGTTGGGCGGGAAAAAATTCTGCCATCCGTCGCTTCCATACCCCTCAGATGGGGTAGAAAAACGCCCCAACGCTGCCGTCAGGCGATGGCAGGATTACGCCGGACATTCGCTGGTGCTCCCGCGTAAACGGGTTGGGCGCCGCGCGGCTGCTTAGCTGGAGACGCGAGCAGGGAACGAGGAGGAATAAAGCCCGCTGAGCGCAGGCAACGGCTCAGCCTGGTAGGTCACGTGGCACCGCTGGCAGGACGGGTGCAGCGGCGATGGCACCTGCATCTCACGCCTTCGGCGGACCTCCGAGCGGCTTGCTGCAAGCGGGGGCACGTGACCCGAATTCTGGCAAATTCGGCTACGGGAGAACGCGTGCCGTAAACCTCCTCCGTAGCGTCTTCGTGTCCTTGGTGTTCTTTGTGGTTGTCTTCGTAGACGTCCGTAACGTGCGTCCGGGAGAACGCGTGCTGTATCGGTCAGGTTTCGCCCGTAGCGGCAAAATCGTGGCCGCCGCGGGCCGCCACGCCCACCAGCGCCAGCGCCACGCACATCAGCCCCAACGCCACCCAGTAGGGCAGCGTGGCGGCGATGTAGAACAACGGAATCGACACAAGCGGGCCGACGATCCGCGCCAGCGAGCTGATGCTCTGCGCGACCCCCAGGATCGCCCCTTGCCTGGCCGGGTCGCTGCGGCGAGAGATCAGCGCCGCCAGCGAAGGAGTCATGAAAGCGAAGCCGGTCACTTCCGTCGCCGAAGCGACCAACAGCATCCCCAGGCTGGTGCGGGTAGCGGCCCAAGCCAGCAGGGCGAATCCCAGAATCGACAAGACGGCGCCGATGTTGGCCAGCGCCGGCTCGCTGAGCCGGGTCGCCAGCCGGCGCACCAGAAAGCCCTGCACGGCGCTCAGCACCAGGCCCACGAAGGCGAAGAACAACAGCACCTGGTGGTATTCGAAGCCAAAACCGCCGCGCTCGGAGTTCAACAACAGCGACAGCGTCTGCTCGAAGCTGCCGAACGACAACACGCTGATGAACGACGTGGCGAGGAGTGCGCCGACCGATGGTGTCGCCAGCGCGTCGCCCCAACTCCGCGGATCGAACAGCCTCTGGCCGGCCCGCGCGCTTTCAGGCCGCAGCGATTCAGGCAGCTTGAAGACAGCCAGCAGCAGGGCCCCTGCCGACAAGGCGGAGGCCGTGTAGCCGGGCCAAGGACTCACGCCCACGTCGGGCGAAAACACCAGCGCCGCGGCGCCCAGCAGCGGCCCGAAGGTAAAACCCAATCCAAACGCGGCTCCGATCAAGGCCATGCCGCGGGCCCGGCTCTGGCGGGTGGTGGTGTCGGCAATGTAAGCCTGCGCCGTGGCGATGGTGGCCCCCGAGATGCCGGCCCCAATCCGGGCGATGAACAGCCACTCCAGGCTCTGGTTGAGCGTCGCCACTCCAAACAGAGCATAGAAAAACGTCGAGCCGGCCAGACCGATGAGGATCACCGGCCGGCGGCCGAAGCGGTCGGACACGCGGCCCCACAGCGGAGAGAAGAAAAACTGCATGGCCGAAAAGCTGGCCATCAGGCCGCCGATCGTCCAACCCAAGGCTCGCCCCGAAAGCCCGTAGTTGGCGGCGAATTGCTGGGCATAAATCGGCAGCAGCGGCAGCACCATGCCGAACCCCAACAGGTCGATGAACACCGCCAGAAAAACGACCAGCAGCGAGCCTTTGCCGGAAGCGTGCGACATGCCGAAATGCGAGGTGGGGGGTCCGGGCAAAGCCCCGTTTGTACTCAGGGGCGATGGCCCACGCAACGGCTGGCCGGCGCGTGCCAGGCGCTTTATGATGGGCGCATGACCCGCAGCACGTACGACGAGCGCCGGCGGCTGGAGTCGTTGGACGCCGAGGCGCGCCAGCGGCACCAGCTTGCCCGCCTCAACGAGCTCCTCCGGCGGATCCTGCCCCACAACCACTTCTACTCCCAGCGGCTGCACGATTTGCGCCGCCCGATCGAATCGCTGGAAGAGCTGACCGAGCTGCCTTACACCTTCAAGGAAGGGCTGCTCGGATCGCGGCAGGCGGGCCAGGCGGCGGCCAATTGCACGTATCCTCTGGACCGCTACGTGCGATTCCACCAGACCTCCGGAACCCGCGGCCGCCCGCTCACGGTGCTCGACACGGCGGACGACTGGCAATGGTGGATCGACTGCTGGCAGTACGTGTTGGACGCCGCCGAGGTCACGTCGTCGGACCGAGTGATGATGGCATTTTCGTTCGGGCCGTTCGTCGGCTTCTGGAGCGCGTACGATGCCGCCTCGTCCCGCGGCTGCCTGATGATCCCCGGCGGGGGAATGAACACCCTCTCGCGGCTCGAGCTGTTGCGGGCCAGCCAGGCGACCGTCGTGTGCTGCACCCCGAGTTACGCCTTGCACATGGCCGAGCTGGCCGCCCAGCGGCAGATCGACGTGGCCCAGCTCGCCGTGCGGGTGCTCATCCTGGCCGGAGAGCCCGGCGGCTCGGTGCCCGCCATACGCTCGCGGATCGAGCTGGCCTGGCAGGCCCGCGTGCTCGACCACGGCGGGGCCACCGAAGTCGGGCCCTGGGGCTACGGCGACCGCGACGGCCGCGGGCTGCATGTGTTGGAATCCGAGTTCATCGCCGAGTTCCTCTCGGTCGAATCCGGCAAGCCGGCCAGCGAGGGAGAGCTCGCCGAGCTGGTCTTGACCAATCTGGGCCGGGCCGGCTGCCCGGTGCTCCGCTACCGCACGGGCGACCTGGTGCGGCCGCTGTGGCAGCATGAGCTGACCAACCGCTTCGTGCTGCTCGACGGCGGCGTGCTGGGGCGGGCCGACGACATGATGATCGTGCGGGGGGTGAACGTGTTTCCCAGCGCCATCGAGCAGATCCTCCGCAGCTTTCCGGAAGTGCTGGAATACAGGATGACCGTTTACAAAAACGAGCAGATGGACCAATTGTCGATCGACATCGAGGACCGGCTGGACCAGCCGCAGCGGGTGGCGGAGGAACTTCGGCTGCGGCTGGGACTGAAGGTCGACGTGCGCAGCGTGCCCACCGGCTCCCTGCCCCGCTTCGAGGGCAAAGGAAAGCGGTTTATCGACGAACGCTCGACCGCCTGAGGACTTCCGCGGCTCGCAACGATCAACTGCGCCGCGACACGAAGCAGTGGACGCTCAACTGATGACCGGACCAACAACTTTTCCCAGTGCGGCCGAGCTGCGCCGCGCCGTCCGAGCCGGGCTGCACCAGGGCCCGACCGCCGGATTGGTCCCCGGCTTCGTGCAGGCCAACGTCGTGATCCTTCCCGCCGGCGTGGCGGCCGACTTCGCCCAGTTCTGCCGGCTCAACGCCCAGGCTTGCCCGCTGATCGAACAGACCACGCCGGGCGACCCGCAGGCCGCCCAGTCGGCGCCCGGCAGCGACCTGCGCACCGACGTGCCGCGGTACCGCGTCTTCAGGCACGGCCAGGCCGACCCGGTCGAACCGACCGATGTCAGCCACCTCTGGCGCGACGACCTGGTCGGTTTTCTGCTGGGCTGCTCGTTTACGTTCGAGGCGGCCTTGCAGGCGGCCGGGCTGGAAGTGCGGCACATCGACCAGGGGTGCAACGTGCCCATGTACCGCACCAGCCTGGCGTGCCGCCCGGCGGGCCGCTTCGCGGGCCCGCTGGTGGTCAGCATGCGCCCCTTTGCCGCCGGCCAGGTCGACGAGGTGCGTCGGATCACGGCCCGCTATCCGCGGATGCACGGCGCGCCGGTACACGCCGGCGATCCGGCGGCACTGGGCATTGCCGACCTGGCACTTCCCGATTTCGGCGAGGCGGTCGGCATCCGCGCCGGCGAGGTGCCGGTGTTTTGGGCTTGTGGCGTCACACCGCAGTTGGCGCTGGCGGCCGCGCGGCCCGAGATTGCCATTACCCACAGCCCCGGCTGCATGTTCGTCACCGACCTGCGGGAAGAGCTGTTTTGCGAAGCTGCCGAATAGCGGAGAAAGGACCAGGCGACCGATGGGACCTCGACCGACTCAACTAAGCATGCTCGACGACGGGCGGCTGGCGATTCAGTGGAGCGACGGCCGCCGCCGGAGCTATACGATCCGGCAACTGCGCGAGGCGTGTCCCTGCGCCACCTGCCGCGAGAAGCGTGTGCAGCCGCCGCCGCCGACCTTGTTGCCCGTGCTGTCGCCGGCCGAGGCCAGGCCGCTCAAGCTGCTCGCGATGTCGCCGGTGGGCAACTACGCCTACTCGATCCGCTTCAGCGACGACCACGATTCGGGCATCTACACCTTCGAGTTGCTCGGGCAGCTTGGCGAGGAAGACCCTCCGCGCTGAGTCCGCGACGGAAAGAAGACGGACGGAAGACTCTCTCCAAGGCGCCAAGAACCAATAAAGACGACGAAGAAACCACAAAGGCCACGAAGGCCACGAAGACGCTACTAGGTTACGGACGCTACGACGTACGAGGAGAGACGAAAAAGGGTTTACCGCAGAGGGCGCGGAGCGCCGCAGAGAACCGAATGAGGCAAGAATCCCCTCGACCCTCGTCGTCTTCGTGTTCTTTGTGATCTTTGTGGTTCGTCCTCGGAGCGCCGTCTTAGCGAGCGTTGCGCCGTCGCGCTCCTTCGTAGCTTCGCCAGAAGGCGTCTATTCCTCCGCGGGAAGCTCTCGCAGCGGATCGAGCGTGTGGTCGTCTGCGTCTTCGTCGGCGGGGTCGGCATCTTCGTCGCCGGCGGCCTTGGGCTTTTTGCGGACGATGTCCTCGCGGCTGAGGTGAATCTTCACGTAGGTGTCATTGGAGATGATGTAGTACCAGTCGGCGAAGCGATCGTTGAGCTCCTTGACGCGCTCCTGGCCCTTCTTGACCTGGCTCTCGTAGTCGTCCTGCTTCCGCTTGTTCTCCTTCTCGATCCGCTCGCGCTGCGCCTTCGTGGCCGGCTTGGCCGGCTGTTTCGACTCGGCCGCCGGCTGCTGATCCTCCGCCTGGCCCGCCTGGGCGGCATTGCCAGGTTCGGCCGGTTGGCTGGCGGGGGCGGCCTCGTCGGATGAGCTTCCATCCCCATCGGCCTGCTGATTGCCGGATGCCGCCGCGCCATCGCCGCCACCGCGATTCAACTCGCCGTCGTCGGCGCCAGCGGGGCCGGTGCCCTGATCGGCGTCGGCGGGAGCCGCAGCCTCGCCGGGCAGCGGCTCCAACTCGGGCTTGGCGATCAGATCCTGATTGAACTGGGCGGTCACCAGGATAAAGCGGTTGGTGCCGGCGTCCTCGGGTTCCTCGGGATGCTCTTCGTGCTCATGGCCCTCGTGGGGCGCGTGGGGCTCGCTTTGCTCTTCACCCCTTCCCGCGATGCCGCCGAAGCGGAGCACGTATTCGACGCCGTCCTTCATGCCGCAACGGACCTCGCCGTCATTGGAGAACAGCTCGAACCGGTCGTTGGAAAGCTTGGCCACCCAAAACCCGCGCTGCCGCAAGGCATTCTGCCACTCCGGCTTGTCGAGCACGTCCTTGCCGGCTTTGAGATCGCCCCCCAGCCCCGCCGGCTTGTGCCGCACGTCGACAATTTTCAAATCGTCCAGGGCATTCTTCATTTCATTGAGCTTCTGCTCGTCGAGCTCCTCGTCCTCGGACAGCGGGACCTCGCGGAACTGTCCCTTTTCGAAGAGCTGCATTTGACGGGGCTGCCACTTCGAATCCTCCCAGGCCACAACCATCTTGCTCTTGGGGATCAGCGCCTGGTTCAACCCGTCCACCGAGTGGTCGTCGATCGTCACCTGCTTGACGTCGAACGCGTTCAGCTTGAGCAGGTCCTTCTCGATCCATTCATCAAAACGAGTCGTCAGCTTGTCGGTGCGCATGGAAACCGTGTACACCGGATTCTGATTGGGCTTTCGCGCGTAGCGCAGATCCGGTTGCCCCTTCACCTCCTTGCCAATGATCAACTGGGCCAGGCTCTTGCCCGACTTGTCTTCCAACACTATGCGCTTGCCCACCCCCTCCGCGCCGGCCGAAAGCTTCTTCACGTCAGGCTCCACCACGCCATACGTCTCGTGCATCGAGGCATCCTCGCTCACCACCGCGACCACCTTGAGGTCCACCAGGCTGCCGGCCGCCTCGGCAAGCTGCTGGGCAGCGTCGGCCGGATAATCCTCGTGCGACGGAATGGTCCAGAGGCCCTTTTTCTGGGCCACCTCGAATGAACGGATCTCGGCCGTGTCTTCGTCGTATTCGACGATTTCCATCGACCTGGCCGTCGTGGGATCCTTGAACTCCGGGAACAACGCGGTCCCTTCGATGCCCTTGAGATAGTCGACCGGTGTCGAGGGGCGGCTCATCCAGGCCCCCAGCAGCACGGCCAGGGCCGCGCCTGCGTACGTCAGCGTCTTGGTGTTCTCTTTCATGATCCGTCGGCGGGTGAAGTCTCGGTTTGTCTGGGTGAAATTACGGCGTTCATCTCAGCCGGGCACGCGACACGCCCTCGCGCTCGCGGGCCCTGCGGTTGAAAAACACGGCCAATCCAACCAACAGCGGCGGGATCGGAGGCAGAACGACGGCCCACATCTTGTAGCCGTCCTGCACGCGATTGACCTCCAGAGCCAGCTCGCGCTCGATCCGGCTCACGTCCCTGTCTCGGCGCTTCTCCAGCCGGTCGACCTCGGCCTGCAGCCGCCGCTGGCCGTTCTGCTGCGCCATGGCGACCCGCTGCAACCTGGTGATTTCATCCACGTTCTTGAGGTTTTGCAGCCGACTGATCTCGTCCTGAAGCTTCTGCTCTTCCTTCTGCCTGGCCTCGTCGAAGTCTTTCCTGAACATCTCCGTCTTCTCATGCGCCCGCTGGCGGGCCTCTTTGGTCCGCTCTTCAATCCGCTCCAGCGTCCGGTGCTGCGGACGCCGCTTGCGGATCTCGACAAATCGCTGATCGCCGGCCAGCACGTCCAGCGTGTTGAGCACAAACGTGACGTTGTCCAAGTTCAAGCTCAATTCCTGGTCAGGGTCGTCGCCCTGGGCGCGCAGACGGAAGAAATCCGAATAAAGCACGTCGATGTCGGCCACCAGCACGACGTTCACGTCGCGGTCCGCTGGTTTCTCGCCTGCATCGCCTTCACCGTCCGACGCATCATTCTCCGATGCGTCACCCTCCGATGCGTCACTGTCCTGGGCCTCGCCGTCCAATGCATCATCGTCGGCCGCGCCGGTCTCAGGATCGCCGTTCGCTTCATCGTCGCCGGCTGGCGGCCGCTCCTCGGGCGCCTGCGCCAAGGCGTCGGACATGGGCAGGTTCTCGCTGTCGAGCTTGCCGTGCACGTGGGCCGCCAACACGTAGATTTCGCGGCTGGGAATGTGCCGCCGGTGCCTGTTCAGCCCGCCGCCGGCCCCGAACATGGAAGGCTCCAGGATTTCATCGAACCTGACCGTGCCGGTCAGGTCGCCCGTCTGAACCAGCGGTTCGAACTTGAGACTGGAGGCGTTGAGCCGCGAAATCGAGCCGGGAAACAGAAACAACAACGTCTGCAGCTTCGAGCTGATCGGCTGCTTCTGGCTGAACACCTCGTTCTCGCCGGCGCTCGAATTGACAAACACCCACTCGTCGGTGACGTACCCGCCCAGCTTGGGGTAAGGGTTGAAGCGCTGCCAGACGATCTTGTCGGCCATGAAGTCCACGCCCAGCATCTCCCACAGCCGGCCGATGTCCCCCTTGGGCATCGGCGGCTGATTGCCCGAGAACATGTTCATCTGCGGAGGCCGCTTGGGTGCGCTGGTCGGCGTCACGTTGCCCGCCATGGCCGGGAAGGGATCTTCAAAAATGGCCGTCGGGACGCCCTTGCGGACCGCTTCGATGAAGTGGCTCATCTGCTCCGGGCTCAGAGACGATGGCTGCACCGCCAAGAGCGCGTCCACGTCGGTCGCAATCGGCGCGTCAGAGCTGACCGGCACCACCTCGTATTGCTTTTCAAGCTCGTCGATCAACAGCTCGTTGCGCATAGGCGACATGGTCTGCGGATTGAAGCCGCCAAACAGGCCGGCTTCGGTGGCCAGCACCCCGATTTTCTTCCGCTCCTGCTGGGCCACGGTGCAGATCGACCGCACCAGCTCGTACTCGACCGGGATCCCCCGATCGAAAAAGGGCACGACCACCTTGTCCAACCCCGAAGCGAACGCCACGCCCAGGTACAGTTGCTCGCGGCTGATCGCACCGCGGCTGCGCGACAGGATGGCCCGGGCCGTGATCCCGTATTGCTGCTCGGCTTGTTCGGCCTCACGACTCAACGGCAGCGTGTCGTGAATGCGCAACACGACCGAATTGCCCCCCAGGGAATCGAACTCGCGCAGCGTCGACACCAGGTCCAGCCGCGTCTGCACGTACGCCTCCGGCACGTCCGGGCTGATATAGGCGTCGATCCGCACGGGCCGCTTCGCGTCCAGCTCGCGGATCAGCTTGCGCGTCTGAGGCGACAGCGAGCTCAGCCGCTCGCTCGTCACGTCGGCCCGCAGGTCGTACTGGTCGAACACGTAAATCAAGCCGCCGGCGATCAATACCAGGGCCAGCGTCCGCGCCAGGTAATGCCCTCCCAGCGAGGTCCCGTCGCGCCCCCCTTGCCAGTGGCGGCGGCCGATCAAAACCATGCTCAAATACAGCATCACCGCCACGATCAAGAGGAAGTACGCCACGCTCGACAGGCTCACAACGCCGCGGCCGAAGTCGCGGAACTGCTCTTCCAGGCTCCAACGCTTGACCGCCAACGCCATCTCCGCCGGAAAAATCACGTCCGCCTTGGCGGCAAAGGCCAAGGGCGCGTTGAACAAGGCACCCAGCACGAAACCGACCGTCAAGTTGCCGGTCAAAAACGAAGCCACCATCCCGACGGCCAGCATCGCCACCCCCACCATCCAATACCCGACGTACGTCCCCAGGAACAAGCCCACGTCCGGCCGGCCCAGGAAATTGAGCACCGCCAGGTTGCAGATCAACGAGAACAACAGCGCCACGGTATAGATGGCCACCGCCGCCAGATACTTGCCCAGCACCACGTCGAAGTCGCCGGCCGGTATCGTCAGCAGCAGCTCATCCGTGCCTTGCCGCCGCTCTTCCGCCCAGATGCTCATCGTGATGGCCGGGATGAACACCAGCAGGATGTACGGCAGGTAGCGGTTGAGCTGGTCCAGGTTGGCCAGGTTCGCGTTGAAGAACTCGTGCGGCCAGAAAGCGGCAAACGAGTTGAGCAACACGAACACGCAGATGAACACGTACCCCGTGGGGTTGCTGAAGTAGCTATAGAAGTTGCGCCGGAAAATCGCGCTGATGACGTTGAATTTCATTTCGGGTACCAGGCTGCCAATGGATTTCAAGCCCCAAGCCAGACGCTGCACTCGGTCAGGCGGCCTCGCTGGTCAACTCGTGGAAGTGGACTTCAAGCGGCTTTCCGTCCTTGGTCAGGTCGGACGCGCTGCCATCGTATTTCAAGCGGCCTTCGTTGATAAAGAGCAACCGGTTCGCCATGGCTTCCACCTCCTGCAGAATATGGGTCGAGAGCAGGATCGTCTTGTTCTGGCCGAGGCGGCGGATCGTGTCGCGGACCTCGCGAATCTGGTTCGGATCCAGTCCGGCGGTCGGCTCGTCGAGGATCAACACGTCCGGTTCGTGCAGCAGCACCTGGGCCATGCCGACGCGCTGCCGGTAGCCCCGCGACAACTTGCCGATGGCCTTGCCGATCACGCTTCCCAGGGCACACTGCTCGACCACCGCCGCGATCCGCTCCTGCCGGTACGAGCCGTTCATCCCGCGGGCATCGGCAAAAAACTCCAACAGCGCTCGCGGCGTCATGTCGGGATACAGGGGGCCGTTTTCCGGCAGATACCCCAGCCGGGCCGCCGCCGCCAGCCGATCGGTCGACATATCGTGCCCCGCGATGCGGGCCACCCCTGCCGTGGGGGAGAGATAGCCCGTCAAAAGCTTCATCGTCGTGCTCTTGCCGGCTCCGTTGGGGCCCAGAAAGGCCACCACTTCGCCCTGGTGGACCTTGAACGTCACGTCGTCGATAGCGGCAAAATCGCCATAATACTTCGACAGGCCAATCGCCTCGATCATGGCGGGCCGCGATGCGTCTGTCATCGTCAAGTGGTTCCCAAGCGCCGGGGGGAGGGAGCAGTCGCTGCCGTCGTGGCGGCAGGCCAAACCCTAAAAAGTAATCATTACCTGATGCCCCTGTCCATACCTACGCGCCCCGCCGGGCCGCGGTTCGCCCCCACCCTCCAAAATGCCGCTCCCCAGGCTCTCTCGTAAAGTAGGACGGCCTTCCCAGCCCGTCTCGCTAGCAGGTAGCCGAATTCGCCAGAATTCGGGCCCTGGCGGTAGCCGAATTCGCCAGAATTCGGGAGACTCTGCTACGAGAGGCAACGGCTAGGCCAGGTTGCTCATCGTGGCACGCTAAACGGCTGGCTCCCGCCGGCGAAAGGCCAGGTGCCGCCGCCATTGCTGGTTGTCCATTTCCGGAAAATCGACCCGCAGGTGCACGCCCCGGCTCTCCTCGCGGGCCAAGGCGGCCGCGATCATCAGCCGGGCCACGCAGAGCATGTTCTGCAGTTGCCAGCCGGCCGGATCGGAAAACTGCCGGTTGAGCACATAGCCGCACCAGCGGTCGATCGTCTCCTGGGCCTCCGACAGTCCGGCCCGCGCGCGGCGCACGCCCGCGCTGCGCCACATCAGGCTTTTGAGCGAGTTGCGGATGTCCGCGAGATCCAAAGGCTCCGCGGGCTCGACGGCCGCCGGGTTTTCCAACGGCGGGGCCGAGAACGTGTCGGGCAGCCGGGCGGCCGCCCGGGCGGCTCCCCGGCCGGCGTATGCCCCAAACACCAGCCCCTCCAGCAGGCTGTTCGAAGCCAGGCGATTGGCGCCGTGCAGCCCGGTCGAGCTGACTTCGCCGGCGGCCCACAACCCTTCCAGGGTGGTGCGCCCTTCGGCGTCGACCGAGACGCCGCCGATCATGTAATGCGCGCCGGGCCGCACCGGAATCGCGTCGCGGGCTATGTCGAGGCCGAACTCCGCGCAGACCGCCGCGATGCCGGGGAACCGCCGGCGGACGCGGTCCGCTTCGAGGTGCGCCAGGTCGAGGTAGACGTTGGAGTGCCGGGTCTTTTCCATCTGGCTCACGATGGCCCGGCTGACGATGTCGCGAGGGGCCAATTCGGCCCGGCTGTCGTAGTCGGGCATGAAGCGATAGCCGGTCCGGTCGACCAGGTGCGCCCCTTCGCCCCGCATGGCCTCGGTGATCAGGCTGCGGCTGCTGCCGGCGATGTACAGCACCGTGGGGTGGAACTGCATGAACTCCATATCGCGCAGCTCGGCGCCGGCCCGCCAGGCCAGCGCGTGGCCGTCGCCGGTGGCGACCGGCGGGTTCGTGGTTTCGCGATAGAGCTGGCCGGCGCCGCCCGTGCAGAGGATCGTCTGCTTGGCCCAGACCAGCGTCTTGCCGTGATGCGCATTATCGACCAAAGCGCCGCGGCAGACGCCGCCGTGCGTGAGCAGATCGAGCGTGAACGTATCCGGCCAGATGTCGAGGTTGGGCATCCCCCGCGCGCGATCGATGACCGCTCGCATCACCTCCCTGCCCGTGGCGTCGCCCAGCGCATGGACGATGCGGTCGTGGCTGTGCCCCCCCTCGCGCCCCAGGGCAAGCGAGCCCGATTCCTCGTCGAAGCGGGCGCCCCAGGCGATCAGCTCGCGAATCCGCCCCGGCGCCTCGCGCACCACCAGGTCCACGATTTGCTCGTCGCACAAGTCGCCGCCGGCCCGCAGCGTATCGGCCACGTGATTCTCAAAGCGGTCCTCCGGGTCCAGCACCCCCGCAATGCCCCCCTGCGCATAGCTCGAGTTCGACTCCGGCAGCGAGTCCTTGGTGATCACCAGCACCCGCAGCGGCGGTTCGATGGCCAATGCCGCCCGCAGCCCGGCCAGTCCGCCCCCGATCACCAGCACGTCGGTGAAATGGTGGGGGACGCGCTTGGGATGAAACGGCACCAGGTAACGCGGACCCGACCAGTCCGGCGGCATCTCGTGCGAAGCAATGGATGACATCCGATCCTGGCTCACTGGTCGCCGGCCGAACCCGACCGCGCGGTCCCTTTCTGATACTCCCGAGCCTGCTCGGCGTACTCTGCCGGCGCCGAGCTGCGACGCGACTCGCGCAGCTTGCGGCCCCGATCATCGCGGACGCGGCCCCCTTCCAGCGAAGTGCCCCGCGGACGCAGACCCAGGCTGCGCAACGTCTCGTCCAGCCGATCGCGGGCGGCCTTGCCTTCGTCGCCCGGCTCGTTGGCCTCGCGCTTGAGCTGTTCCCAGCGCTCGACGAACTTCTCAATGTCGTCGCGGGTCCACCGCAGCTCGTCGAGCAATTCCTGGTCGGGCTTCTCCTTGGCGAGCTGGTCCTTCAGATGCTCCAAGGCCAGCTCCGTCGCCTTCCGCGAATACTCCAGGTTCGCTTCGTCCCCCTCGGGCACCGGCGCCTGCGACTTCTCGGGCAAAGGCGGCGTGTCGTCTCCCGGCATTCCGCCCTGGGTTGGATTGTCCTGCGCAGAGCCGCGGCCTTCGCCCGGCTCGCCCCGCTGGCTGCCCGCTTGGCCCCGCTGATCGTTGGGTTGGGCCGGCCGGCCACGCTGATCGCCCGGCCGGTCTTGCTGCTTAGCGGCCTGGTCCCCAGGTTTTTGCCCCTCAGCAGGCTTTCGTTGATCGGACCCGTCCTCGCCAGGCTGCTCGTTATCCCCGTCCTCGCCGGGTTGTCGAGCCGCGTCGTCTTGGCCCTTACCCGCCTTTTCTCCGCCCGGCCGGGTGCGCGATCCCTCTCCTGCCTGCTGATCGGCCTTGCCGCCGGTTCGCCGCTTCGAGGCGGCCTGGTCGCCTCCCTCGGTGCCCGTCGGTCCGTCCCCCTCCTGGTTGGCTTCGCCGCCGCCTTGGTCGGCCGCGGTGTTCTGGCCGGCTGAGCCGACACCTGGGCTATTGGATCGCTGGCCGCCCCCCTTCTGGCCGCCGCCCGACTGATCGCCGGCCTGGCCGCCTTGCGAGTCGGACTGCTTCTTGCTGCCGCTGGGCGACTCGGGCTTTTCGGCGGAGTCGGCGTGGGCGTCCGTGTCCGGGCTGTCCTGGCTTTTCTCGCGCTGGGCGTTGGCCTCCTGCGGTGAGGGCGAGCCTTTTTCGTTCCCTTCTGAGCTGCCGGCGCCGCCATCGCCCTTGTCCTTCGATTCGGGATCGCCGCCCATCGGCGTCGACGACTGAGGTTTGCCCTCGGGCTTTTCCCGCTCGTCCGGCTCGCCGGCGCCTTTCGATTGGCCTCCTTCGCCGGGCTGGGTCTTGCGCTGGCCTTCGGCGTCCTTGGGCGCCTCGTCGCCGGTCCGCGACGGCTGGCCGGCCTTCTCGCCGGCAGCATCACGCTTTTCCTGGCCGGCGTTGGGTGTGCCCTGCCCGCGCGACTCTTCGCCGCCCTCGCCGGGCTTCATCTTCTCGCCCGTTGCCGGCGGCGTTTTGCCCCCTTTGGCTTGCCGGCTGCGGTCGCCGGGCTGGTCGTTCTGCTGCGCCGCATCCGAGCCCGGTGCTTGCGGCTGGTCGGACGCGCCGCCCGCTTCTTGGCCCGGACCGGCCTGCTGATCGTCGGCGGGTGCTTTTTCCTGGCGAGAGTCATCGCCCATCGGACGCGACCCCTGCTTGCCCCGCTGCTCTTTGCCAGCCTGTTCTTTGCCAGCCTGCTCTTTGCCAGGCTGCTCTTTGCCAGCCTGCTCTTTGCGAGCCTGTTCTTTGCCTGCCGGCTCTTGACCGGTTTGCTGCTGACCGGTTTGCTCTTGGCCGTCCTTTTGCTGGCCATCCCGCTTTTGATCCGAATCCGTTTTCTGCGCGGCATCGGGCTTGTCGCCGGCCGGCTGCTTGTCGCCCGACTCCTGCTTTTGCTCGGCCGCATCAGGCTGGCCCGCTTGTTCCGGCTTGTCGCCGGTACTTTGCTGCCGCTGCGGCTCCTCGCCCGCGGGCTGGTTGTCCTGCTGCCCTTGCTGGCGAAGCAGGTTGTTGATCCGCTCGATGGCCGCTCCCGGATCGCTTTCGGGGTCGACGCGCTCGGACGTCTCCTGCTTCGACGACTCGGCGTCGGACCCGGCTTCGCCGTCGGCGGATTGACTGTCCGCGGCTTGGCCCGATCTCGTCTGGCCACTATCGGCCTGCCGCCCGCCCCGGGGCTGTTCGCCGGCGTCTTGCTCCTGGCTATCCGGTTCGCCCGGTTGCTGGTCGTCCGAATTCCCGTCGCGGGCCTGGTTACCTTGCTTCTGGTTACCTTGCTTCCCGCCCGACTTCGCCTCTCCTGGCTCCTGTTGCTCCCCTTCGTCCGGCTGACCTTCGTCCTGGCTGTCGTTCTGGTCGTCGTTCCGTTGCCCGCGGTCCTGCTGTTTCTCATTCGGCCGCTGGTCGCCATCCTGCGGCCGCTGATCGCGGCGGTCCTGGCTCTCGTCGCGCTGCTGATTCTTATCCTCTGCCTTGGCCAACTGGTCTTGTGGTTGCTGGCCATCGGGCGACGTGATCCGCAACGTGAACCGGGGCGTTTCCGTCCGGTTTGCCTGCGGCTGCTTGTTATCCAAGGCGGCCGCCCAGAACTGCACCACGTCGCCCGCCTTGAGCCCGTGGCGGCCGGGATTCAGCACGAAGTTGCGGCGGAACTGGCCGGCCCGCGGCTCGCTGAGCAGCCCCTCGTCCAAGACCAACTTGTCGGCCAGCTTGGAATTGGGCCGGCGAGCTTGCAGCCGCACGTCGGCCAGCTTGAAGTCCGGGTCCGAGGCCACAAGCGTCAACGGCAGCGCTTGCCCCGCCGGCAGATCGACCGGTTCCTTGGGGTCGAGCTGCGGTTCGGCCAGCGCAATCTCGGGGGCCGCGTCGCGGATGCAGTCGATCGAATGCCGCACCGGCTGCGAGTTCTCATGCCCGTCGAAGTTCCTGAAGCGAAGTTGGTAGCTGTCGTGGACAGGTTGATCCGTGTTGGGCGCTAGCGCCAGCGTGAACGAAACGCTGGCATGCCGCTGGGCCCGGCGGCCGCTGGAGCCATCGGGCGATTTTTCCGCCACGGTCAGCGACAGGTCGCGGCGGCCGTCGCAATCGAAGTCGAGGTACGCGCTTTTGATCGGGTGACTCGCCAAGGCGCGAATCGTGACCTTGGTGCCTTCTAACGCCCGCACGTCGCCCAACCGCTCGACCTTGTGGGGCGGCATCTCGGTGTATGGTGGATACTCGTATTCGACTGATTGAACCTCGATCGACGGCGCCGTGAGCACCTTGACCTGATACACCCGCGTGCGCGCGTCGCCGGCCAGGATCATATACTGCAGGTCTTCCTGCAGGCCCTCGCTTTCCGCCGGCAGTTCGACCTGGTAGCGGTAGCCCCCTTCCGGCAGGTGCATCCGCAGCTCTTTGTCCACCACCTGGTTGTCGGCAGTCGTGTACCGCAGTCTTACCGGTTCGCCGGCGGCCACGCCCAACACCCTGGCACTCACGGTCAACCGCTGGTCGTGAAAGCCCTGGGCGTTGCCCGGCTGGACGTCGCGGATCTGCACGCTGGTCGGCGCTTCGATATCCGACCAGGGCAGGATCACGCGGCTGACCGACTGCAGCATGTCTTTGGGCGAGAAGGCCCAGTACAGCATGCCGGTCGAGACCACGATCAACAACGCCCACCCCAGCCGAATCAAGATCGACCGATCGATGGCTGAATCGATCGAGACACCCGACAGCCCCCGGGCCGCCTGCTGTTCGACCGCCTGGTAAACCACGCTCGGCACTTGTTCCGGCCGGGACCGCAGCAGCAGGAAATTGACCAGGCTGTTCTTCAGGCTGGGCCGCCCCCGCTCGATCGCTTCGGCCGCATACACCGGGTTGATCCGGCCCACCACCAGCGGCCAAAGCCTGACCGCCGCAAACACCAGCACGCCGCCCACCAGCCCCAGGCAGGCCAGCAGGCGCCCCCAGAACCCCAGGCCACCGGTGACCAGCCAATGGTCGGCCAGCGCGGCCGCCAGCAGGTACACGACGGTGCCGGCGGCCAGCAGCATCAGCGAACCGACCAGATCGACCCCCTTCACCTGCCGGCGGGTACGGCGGATCTGTGTTTCGATGAACCGGTCGTACCCGGCGGCCGGTGCGGCGGCGGTCGGATGCTGGCTGGGAACATCCCGCGGGGCGGGGATTGTAGGGGTTGCCATGCTTGACGCGCCTCGTTCCAGGAACCCGTTTCAGGGACCTCACTACTGACTACATTTTATCATTATAGACGGCTCCCGGTACTCAAATAGTTCCGCAGATCCGCCGCATTAGCCCAAGCCCCCCACTCCCCACTCGCCGTTCCATAGATTAAGCTGCCAAAGTCCTTCAAAGGAGCATGGGCATGAGTGTTGCAACGACCCGATCGGCCGACGTCGTACACTTGCACCCCGACGACAACGTCTGCGTCGCGGTCCGCAACCTCCAGGCAGGCGCCGCCGTAACTGTCGGCGGCGCGGCCGTCGCGCTCAGCGGGGCCGTCGGCCTGGGCCATAAGATCGCCTTGACCGGCATCCAAGAGGGGCAAGCCGTGCTGCGCTACGGCCAGCCGATCGGCTTTGCCACGTCCCCCATCGAGCCGGGCGATTGGGTTCACACCCACAACCTTTCGGCCGGCCCACTGAACCGCGAATATGAATACGCCACCGAGGTGCCGGTCGATCCCGAACCGATCCGTGGGCGGACCTTCATGGGATATCGGCGCGCCGACGGCAAGGTCGGCACGCGCAATTACCTGGCCGTCATCTCCACGGTCAACTGCTCGGCTTCGGTCAGCCGCTACGTGGCCCAGCGATTCGACCGCAAGCTGCTGGCCCAGTTTCCCCAGGTCGATGGAATCCTGCCGCTGACGCACAAGGGAGGCTGCGGCCTGCAGTACGGAGGCGACGACCACAGGCAGCTCAACCGCGTGCTCGCCGGTTTCGCACGCCATCCCAACGTGGGCGGCTACCTGCTGATCGGCCTGGGCTGCGAGACGGCGGCCATGCCGTACCTGGTCGACAATTCCGGGCTGGTGCAGATCAACGGCACCGCGCGCAAGCTGCCTCCGATCCTGAGCATGCAGGACTGCGGCGGCACTCAGAAGACGCTCGACAAGGCGCTGGAGGTCTTGGACGGCATGCTGCCGGCCGTCAACGACGTCCGCCGCGTGCCGGTTCCGGCCGGCGAGCTGCTGCTGGGGCTGGAATGCGGCGGATCGGACGGCAACTCCGGCGTCACCGCCAACCCCGCCTTGGGCGTGGCCAGCGACATGCTGGTGGCGGCCGGCGGCACCTCGATCCTGGCCGAAACCCCCGAGGTCTACGGCGCGGAGCACCTGCTCATCCGCCGCGCGCGGTCCCGGGCCATCGGCGAGAAGCTGGCCGAGCGGATCCGCTGGTGGCAGCATTACACGGCCATGTTCGGCGTCGAGCTGAACAACAATCCTTCGCCGGGAAACAAGGACGGCGGCCTCACCACAATCTATGAAAAGTCGCTGGGCGCCGTGGCCAAGGGTGGCACGTCGGCGCTATCGGGCGTCTACCTGTACGGCGAGCCGATCACCAGCAAGGGCTTCGTGTTCATGGACTCGCCAGGCTTCGATCCGGCCAGCGTTACCGGCCTGGTGGCCAGCGGCGCCAACGTGGTCGCCTTTACCACGGGGCGCGGGAGCTGCTTCGGCTGCAAGCCCGTCCCGTCGATCAAGATCGCCACCAACACGCCGATGTACGAGCGGATGATCGACGACATGGATCTCGACGCCGGCACTATCCTCTCCGGAACGCCGGTGGAGGAAGTCGGCCGGCAGATTTTCGAGCTGGTTCTCGAAGTGGCCGGCGGCAAGAAAACCAAGAGCGAGCTGCACGGTGTGGGCGAAGAGGAGTTCGTCCCCTGGAGCATCGGTCCCACGCTGTAGCTATTTCCGCACTTTAGCTATTTCAGCACGGTAGCTATTCCAGCTCGGCCAACAGCTTGCGGGCTTCGTCGGCCTCGGGGCTATCCGGCGCGGTCTCGATGATGCGCATGGCGTAGCTGCGGGACTTTTCCGGCGACGTTCTCTTCAGCGTCTGCGCGATCTTGAGATCCGAGGCCAGCTTGCGGCGGTCGGCGCTCGTCAATACCCGCTTCGGCTTCGGCTTGCTCGCGGCAGACCTGGCCGCGGCCGCCTCCGCGCGGCCGCCGTTCTTGACTCCAAAGGCATCCGCGCCACCCTCCGCTGCGTCGCTGGCATGGGCCAATTCATCCAGCCGCTCTTGGGCCAGCGTGGCGGCGGCCGTATCGGGATACTGCTTCAACACGCCCCGGTAGGCGGCCCTGGCCAGCGACACCTGTTGCTTCGCCTCGTGGGCCTTGGCCTTGTCGATCAAGCCGGCCTGCCTGAACAGCAGCTTGCGGTCGGCATGCTTGAGGTGCCGCGAGGTCAGTTCCTTCATGGCCCGCATGACGTCGGGAAGCCTTTTGAACTGGCGGTTGATCTCGGCCAGGACCAGGGCGGCCTCGAATTCCTTTTCGGGATCCTCGAGCTCTTGATCCGCCTTGGCCATGCGGGCCCGGGCCTCGCTATCGAGCTCGCCGAGCAGCTCGTCGACCTGCCGGGCGGGCTCGGCGTGCGAGCCGCTGTCGGCATGCCGCATGAGCAGAGCCACCGTCGCGGCAAGGTCGCCCACGACCTGAGCCTGCCTGGCTTTTTCGAGGTCGTCCACGAGCTTCTTCAGCTCCGCATCGCTCCATGTCTTGCCCGCACGGGTCAAACACTCCTTGAGCAGCTCGTTCAGGGCCAGGCCTTCGAAGGCCCCGCTCTTGCCGAACAGCTTTTCGCCGTCGGCGCGGACCACGAAGACCATGGGGATGCTTTCCCCCTCGGCCTCGTAGCGCGACGACCAGGTCTGCCACTCCTCGGTGTCGGTGTTCAGGACCAGGGGCACGAACCGTGCCAGCAGCGGCCGAAGAGTGCCGTCCTTTTCCAGACGGTTCTTCAGCACCACGCACGAGGCTCACGTCTCGTGGCCGACGACCGCCAGCACCGGGCGGCCCGTCTTTTTCGACAGCTCCATCGCCTCGTCGACCTTCGTAATCGCGGCGCCGGCCTGCGCCACGCCGAAAACCGAAAGCCAAACAACGGCGGCCATGCATCGCGGATTCACGGCTGTCACTCCTCCAAAAAAAACCGCAACGGCCCACAAGCAACGGGTGCACTCATGGTATGCCACCCGGGCCGCTGGGTCAAAGCGGTTCGTAGTGATCCCCATTCATGGGGTCCGTCCGTTCGTAGTGATCCCCATTTATGGGGTCTCTTCGTGTTCGTAACGATCCGCCTTCATCCCTGTCTGCCGCGCCCCAACTGCCACCCTCCATCCATTTGACCGGCGCCCGCTCGTCTGTTAGCTTGCTCGTTCGGTATCTCCTTCTTTCCTCCTTCCTCCTTCTACCTTCCCGCCATGTCTCACCAGGTCACTCTCGTTACGGGCGACGGAACCGGGCCCGAGCTGGCGGCCGCCGCCCGCGGCTGCATCGACGCGACTGGTGTCGCCATCAACTGGGACGTGCAGGAGGCCGGCGTCGACGTGATGGAGCGCACCGGCACCCCCTTGCCCGAGGCGGTCATGGAGAGCGTGCGGCGCACCCGCTGCGCTCTCAAGGCCCCGATCACCACGCCGGTGGGCAAGGGCTTTCGCAGCATCAACGTGCATCTGCGGCAGGCCCTGGGACTCTTCGCCTGCATCCGCCCTTGCAAGCACTACCCCGGCGTGCGGACTTTCTTCGAGCGGCTTGACGTGGACCTGGTAATCGTCCGCGAGAACACCGAGGACCTCTACGCCGGGATCGAGTTCGAGCGCGGCAAGCCGGAAACAGCCAGGCTGGTCGAGTTCGTCAACGGCATCTCGCCCGACCGCAAGATCAAGACCGCGCCCGACGAGACCGGCATCTCGATCAAGCCGATCAGCGTCTCCGGCACCGAGCGGATCGTCCGCTGCGCCTTCGACTACGCCCGCCGCAACGGCCGCAACAAGGTCACCTGTGTCCACAAGGCCAACATCATGAAGCACACCGACGGCCTCTGGCTCGACGTGGCCCGGCAGGTGGCCAACGGGTACCCCGACATCGAGTTCGAGGATCGGATTGTCGACAACATGTGCATGCAACTGGTGCAGAAGCCCGAGTTGTACGACGTGCTGGTGCTGGAAAACCTCTACGGCGACATCGTCAGCGACCTGGCCGCCGGCCTGGTTGGCGGCCTGGGCGTGGCCCCCGGCGCCAACATCGGGCCGGGCGGCGCGGTGTTCGAGGCCACCCACGGCAGCGCGCCCAAGTACAAGGGGCAGAACAAGGTCAACCCCACCGCCTTGATCCTCTCCGGCATGCTGATGCTCCGCCACCTGGGCGAGACCGAGGCGGCCGACCGGCTCGAGCGCGCGGTGGCCCAGGTGATCGCCGAGGGCAAGCACGTGACCTACGACCTCAAGCCCCACCGCGACGACCCCACCGCCGTCGGCACCCGCCAAATGGCCGACGCCATCTCCGCCCGCCTGTAAAACGGAATTCATTCCGTTTAACCCGTAGAACGGAATTCATTCCGTTTCATCTTCACCGTAACGCGTGGGTGCCTGTGGCAAAGCGGACTTCGGCGAGCTCAGTCGAGTCGTAGCGTGCCACAGATCCCCTGTGCCTCTCCCCTGTCCCCTCTCCCCTCTCCCCTGTACCCTGGTCCCTATGCTCAGCCCCAGCGATTTCCACGCCCTCGTCAGCGGCCAGCGTCGCGGCCCGTGGGCTGCCGGCCTGCGGACGCTTTTGCACGCGGCCGAGATCCCCTTCACGGCCGCGGTCCGCTGGCGCAACTGGCGATTCGATACCGGCCGGCTGCCGGTCGAGCGAGTCGGCGTGCCGGTGATCAGCGTCGGCAACCTCTCGATGGGCGGCACCGGCAAGACACCCATGGTCGAGTGGCTGGCCCGCTGGCTGCGTGGCCGCGGGCTGCGCGTCTGTCTGATCAGCCGCGGCTACGGCGCGGAGGCTGGCGCCCGCAACGACGAGGCCCTGGAGCTGGAGCGCCGCCTGCCGGACGTGCCGCACGTGCAGAACCCCGACCGTGTGGCTGCCGCCCGCATGGCGATCGAGGAGTTCGAGTGTCAGGCGATCGTGTTGGACGACGCCTTTCAGCATCGCCGCATCGCCCGCGACCTGGACATCGTGCTCATTGACGCCCTGGAGCCGTTCGGCTTCGGGCACGTCTTTCCACGCGGCACGCTCCGCGAGCCCCCCCGCAGCCTGGCGCGGGCCGACGTAGTCGCCCTCTCTCGTGCCGACCTGGTCGACGAGTCGGAGCGCTCGCGGATCCGCGCCCAGGTCCGCCGCTTTGCCCCGCGGGCCGACTGGCTGGAGCTGTCCCACGCGCCGCGCCGGCTCGTATCGGCCGATGGCCGCCAGCAGCCGCTGGAGAGCCTGGCCGGCCGCCCCGTGGCCGCCTTTTGCGGCATCGGCAACCCCGCCGGCTTCCGCCACACCCTCCAGCGCTGCGATTACCGCCTGGCCGATTTTCGCGAGTACCCCGATCACTACGCCTACCAGCGCGACGACGTGGAAGAACTCGCCCAGTGGGCGCAGCAGCTTCAAGTCGACGCCCTGGTCTGCACCTGCAAGGATCTGGTGAAGTTGGGCATCGACCAGTTGGGTTCAAAACCCCTTTGGGCCCTCTCCATCGAGCTGGAGTTGCTCGCCGGCCAGCCCCAGCTCGAGGCCCGCCTGGAACAGTTGGTGGCGGGTGCGAATCGATGACAGTTCCCGTGCCACTGCTTGGAGTCCGCCTTTGGCGGACCGTGGCGTCGGCGCTTAAGCAGCACCCTGCCCCAAAAACCAAACACGGTTAGTTGTCAGGCCGCCGCCGCGGCCTGCTGGCGGCCGACCACGTTGCGCCACAGAGTCGGAATGGTGCGGCAATGGTCACCGCAAAAGTAATAGCTCCGCCCGCCGTCGGCCACCGTCCGCACCAGGATCGTCTTCCAGGGACGATAGTAATAATGCGGATGGCTCTTGGCCGGGGTGGCGTCGCGGTAGTCGGCCGGCAGCTCGACCAGGTCGAACACGGCGGTCGTGAAGTGCTTGATCGACTGTCCGCTCTGCCGGGCCACGTTGCGGGCCATCGAGAGCGCTTTCAGATAGACCTCCGGACCGGTCACGGCACTGCCCACGTTGAGGAACACGCCCCCCTCCAGCTCCTGCACGGCCCGCGCGAAGATCAAAAAATCCGTGTAGCTGGCGGCGCCCAAGGCCGAGCCGCTGCAGTTGGCATGAGCGTGGGTGATGTCGCTGCCGATGCTCAAGTGCGCCGTCACCGGCACGCCGGCACGCCAGCCGGCCGCGGCCAGGCTCAACTCGCGGCACGGGAACCCCTCCTCCTCGATCACGCGCCCCACGGCTTCGCCGAACCCCTCGCCGCGCGCGGCCGCCTCGACGGCAATATCGTTGAGCCGGCCGGTCTCGTGCCAAAGACCAAACTGGCCGCGGCGGATCCACTTGGGCACGTCTTCGCTGGTCCCTCCCGCCAAAGCCAGCTCAAAGTCATGAATCAGCACCGCCCCGTTTCCGGCCAGGTGCGTGATCACGCCCCGGCCGATCAGATCGACCAGGTACCGCGACAGCCCCAGCTTGATCGGATGCCCGCCCATCATCAGGATCACCGGCCGCCCGGCGGAGCGAGCAGCGACGATCGCATCCACCAGTACAGTGAACTCCGGGTGCAGGTACGGTTCGAACGCTGCGTCCAGCCCCCGGCACGCGGCGGCCGAGAGGTCGTGCCCGCGAGCGGCCAGATCGGCCAGGATCAGTCGACCGCGATCAAACAGCGGGTAGCGCGACATTCTTGAAGGCCAGAAAGCAAGAAGACAGAAGCAAAAAGCTCGAACCGCCGCGGCAGAATGAAAAAGGATCCGGCCGCTTCCACAAGGCGCAACATACGGCGGCAGCTCGTGTGCGACCAAGAGCAGCTTGGAGGCAGAGAGCGTTCATCCAGCCACTCGACGAAATTGGTGGAGCGGGGCGATTTGGGCGATCTGGGGTCGCCGTCCGCAAAACTGCTGTTGGTCGGTTCGCGGCCCGCGCGTATGTTGCCGACCGGCACGGTCACTGTCCACTGTCCCCGTATTTCCACCCGCCACCCGCATGACCTCCAGCGATCTGTTGACCACGCTCGAAGGCTTGGGCCATCCCCGCGTCCTGGTTCTCGGCGACCTGATCCTCGACCGCTATACCTGGGGCAATGCCGAACGCGTCAGCCAGGAAGCACCTGTGATCCTGCTCAGGGCCGATCGGCGGGAGGCGCGCTTGGGCGGTGCAGCCAACGTGTGCCACATGCTCCGCGGGTTGGAAGCCGTGGTGACCTGCGCCGGAGTGGTGGGCGCCGATGCCGATGGCGAGCTGGTCCGCAGGATGTTGGCCAACGTGGGAGTCGAGGCCGCCTGGCTGGCCACCGACCCCAGCCGGCCGACCACCGTCAAAGAGCGGTTCATCGGCCGGGCCCAGGGCCGGCACCCGCACCAGATGCTGCGGGTCGACAGCGAAGTGCGCGACCCGCTCGACGAGCGCCTCGAATCGCGGCTGGCCGACAGCCTGCTGGGCAGGCTGGCCGAATTCGACGTGGTGCTCATCTCGGATTACGACAAGGGGGTCTGCACGCCGCGGCTGTTGCGGGCGGTGATCGACGCCGCCCGCAAGGCCGACGTCCCGGTGCTGGTCGATCCGACCCGCTCAGCCGACTACTTGCGTTACCGCGGCGCGACCAGCATGACGCCCAACCGGCTGGAGGCCGAGCTGGCCACCGGTTTCAAGATCGACACGCCGGACGATGCCTTCCGCGCCGGCCGCAAGCTGATCGGCGACCTGGGACTCGACCTGGGCATCGTCACCTTGGACCGCGACGGCATGGCCCTGGTGCACCCCGACGGACGCGGCAATATCTTTCCCACGCGCCCGCGGGCGGTGTACGACATCACCGGCGCGGGCGACATGGCCCTGGCCATGATCGGAGTTTGCCTTGCCGCCGGAGTCCCCGCGGGGCAGGCCTTGCGGCTGGCCAACGTGGCCGCCGGCCTCGAAGTGGAAAAAGTGGGCGTGGCCGTCATTCCCCGCGACGAGATCCGCAGCCGGCTGCTGGAAGAGCAAGCCTCCAACCAGTGCACCGCCGCGGGTGATCCCCGCAGGGTCTCGCCGCCGCGGACCGCCGCGGCGCCGCGGCAGAAGATCGTATCGCTCGACGAACTCGTGCAGGCGGCGGCGGACCACCACGCGGCCGGACGGAAGCTCGTGTTCACCAACGGCTGCTTCGACCTGTTGCACCTCGGACACGTCACTTACCTGGCCGAAGCCAAGGCCTTGGGCGACCTGCTGATCGTGGCGGTGAACTCCGATGCCAGCGTGCGGCGGCTCAAGGGGATGACGCGGCCCGTGATCCGCCAACGCGATCGGGCGGCCATGCTGGCTGCCTTGGCCGCGGTGGATTATGTGCTGGTGTTCCACGAAGACACGCCCGAACAGATCTTGAAGCAATTGCGGCCCGACGTCCTGGTGAAGGGGGGCACCTACGCGCCCTCCGAAGTGGTGGGGCACGAGATCGTCACGGGCTACGGCGGGCAGGTGGCCGTGATGGGACTCGTCCAGGGGATTTCGACGACCAACATTCTGGCCTCGCTGGCCGGACAACATGTACTGAAGGGTCCGCATTTCGCAGCCGACCCGGTGGCACGGACCGGCGGAGCCGCGCAGTGATGAATACCGGTGTATTCCTGCCCAACTGGGTGGGCGACGTGGTGCTGGCCACTCCCGCCCTGCGCAGCTTACGTCAGCATTTTGGCCACGAGGCGCGGCTGATCGGCATCATGCGCCCTTACGTGGCCGACGTGCTGGCCGGAACCAACTGGCTGGACGAGCAGGTGCTCTGCGACCCACGCTCCCGCCAACCGGGCATGCGCGGCGGGTCGCTCGTGCGGCGGCTGCGGGCACTCAAGCTCGACACGGCCATCCTGTTGCCCAATTCGATTCGCAGCGGCCTGTTGGCCCGGGCCAGCGGCGCACGCGAGCGGATCGGTTACATGCGCTTCGGGCGCGGCTGGCTCTTGAATCGCAAGCTGGTTGCCCCCAAACAAGGCCGGCACTATCTGCCCGCGAGTGTGCTCGACGCGTACCTCGATCTGGTCTACGCGGCCGGCTGCCCGCCAGCTTCGCGACGGCTCGAACTGGCCACACTCCCGTCCGACGAGCGTGCTGCCGACGCCGTCTGGGCGCGGCACCGCCTGCCTGGCGGCGGGAAGGTCGTTGCGCTGAACTGCGGCGGGGCGTTTGGAGCAGCCAAGCAGTGGCCCACCGGCTACTTCGCCGCGCTGGCACGGCGGATCGCCGTCAACGACCGGCGGCCCGTGCTGGTGCTGTGCGGGCCGCGCGAGCGCGAGCTGGCACGCGAGATCGTGAGCGGGGCGGAACACCCCCGCGTGCAAAGCCTGGCCGGCGAATCGCCGAGCATCGGCCTGAGCAAGGCCTGTATCCGCCGCAGCGGGCTGCTGGTGACAACCGACAGCGGTCCGCGGCATTTCGCGGCTGCCTTCGACGTGCCGGCGATAACGCTGTTCGGACCCACGCATGTGGCCTGGAGCGAGAACTACCATCCGGCCGCCGTGCATCTGCAACTCGACCTCGATTGCGTGCCGTGCCAGCAGCGGACGTGCCCGCTGGGGCATCATCGTTGCATGCGGGACCTATCGATCGACGAAGTGTATCGGGCAGTCAAGGCGCAACTGGAACCCCGGCGGCAGGCCGGCGCGGCCTGAAACACGAGTGACGTCGAGCGTTTGCGGGCAATCGGCACAGCGCGCGGCGGAGCCTTCGCTCTCCCGGCTGGTCCAGCCAGGCGGTCCGGCCGACTCGGACCGCGGAACGATCTGGACCGATCACGCCTATCAACAGGCCCTCGCCGCGGCCGGCCTGTCCGATTGCGCCAGCGTCATGGCTAGCCAGCAGGGCCGCTTGCTGCGGGCCCTGAGAAGCCGCGAGAACTGGCGGCTGGAACTGCACCTGGCCGAGGGGCCGCGAGGCATGTATCTGAAAAAACACCATGCCCGGGGATGGGCCCAGCGGCTGCGGGCGCTGGCCCGCCTGGGACCGGGATCCACGCCGGGGCGAGTCGAGGCCGACAACATCGCCCGGCTCAACGCGCTGGGCATTACCGCCATGCGGTTGGTGGCCTTCGGCGAGCGGCAGCACGAGGGCGGCCTGGTCGAGTCGTTCGTGCTCACCGAGGAGCTGGCGGGCTACCGCCCGTTGGACGATTTTTTGCCTGAACGGTTCAGCGGCCGGCCAGGGCGGCGCGACGCCGACTTCACTCGGCTGCTCTCCGAGGTGGCCGGCGTCACGGCCCATTTCCACCGGCTGGGCTTCAACCACCGCGACCTCTATTGCTGCCACTTCTTTATCCGCGAAACGCCGCCCGGCCGGTTCTCGGTGAACCTCATCGACTTGCAGCGGGTGCAGCGGCGGCGCTGGTTTCGCCGGCGCTGGCTGGTCAAGGACCTGGCCCAGTTGGCCTATTCCGCGCCGGAGCAAGTGACGCGCACCCAGAGGATGCGATTCATCAAGCACTACCTCGGCGTCCATAAGCTGAGCCGCAACGACAAGCGGCTGATCCGCCGCGTGCTAGCCAAGCAGCGCCGCATGCAGCGGCACCTGGGAGCGGCATGAAGATCGGCCTGGTCATCGAGAGCCTCGACCCCGCCCGCGGAGGAGCCGAGCAATGGACCAGCCAGTTCGCCCAGTGGCTGCTCGCCGCCGGGCACGAAGTCCACGTGGTGGCCGCCCATGTCGCCTCGCACCTCGAGCGATGGGGCCTGGTCGTGCACCCCATCGAGCCCGGCCGATCGAGAACAGCCTTTGCCGTGGCGGCCGAGCTGCAGCTCGACAAGCTGTCGCTCGACGTCATCCACGACATGGGCAGCGGCTGGCACTGCGACGTCTTCCAGCCGCACGGTGGTTCGCGGCGGGCGGCCTTCGAACAGAACCTCCTCTTGGCCCCCGCCTGGACCAGGCCGATCAAGCGGCGCACGGCCGCCTGGCTGCCGCGCTACCGCGACTTTCAGCAACTCGTCAATCGCCAGTATCGAGCCGACGATCGGCTCTTCGTGGCGCTGTCGCGGATGGTGGCCAACGACTTTGTGCGATACCACCACTTGCGGCCCGACCAGGTGCGCTTGGTCTATAACGGCGTCGATCTTGCCCGCTATTCGCCCGACCATCGGCCGGCTTACCGCCAAGCAGTCCGAAAACGGCTATCGGTGCGCGACGACGAGCTGCTGCTGGTGGTCGTGGCTCACAACTTCCGGCTCAAGGGAGTGCCCACGCTCCTGGCCGCGGCCGGCCGGCTGGCGGCCGAGGGAGCGCCCGTCCGGCTGGCCGTCGTGGGAGGCAAGCGGCTGCCCCAGCAACGCGCAGCCGGCGGAATCACCAGCTTCGTCGGCCCGGTCGACGACGCCGGCCCCTACTATGCGGCCGCCGACGTCTATGTGCAGCCTACCTACTACGATCCGTGCAGCCTGGTGTTGCTCGAGGCGCTGGCCAGCGGCCTGCCGGTGGTCACCAGCCGGTTCAACGGGGCCGGCGAGCTGTTGACGCCAGGCGTCGAGGGCTGGCTGGTCGACGATCCGGGCGATGCGGCGGAGTTGGCCGGCAGGCTCAGGCCGCTCTTGGATCCGGCCGTTCGAAGCGCGATGGGCGTCGCGGCCCGCAAGTTGGCTCTTGCGCACTCCTTCGAGCGCAACTGCCGCGAGATGCTGGCCGTTTACCAGGAGATCGCCGAAAGGCGCAGAAGGGCCGCCTCGTTCCAGCAACCAGCAACTAGTCGACTCGCACCGAGTTGATCACTTCCATGGCGGGGGCCACCGCGCGGACCGTTTCCTGGGCAAGTTGCTTGTGGTAGAAGCTGCAAACCGACCCGCTGATCAGCAGGCCATCGTCCAGCGGTTCGACGGTCAACTCTCGCAGAGCGTAGACCGTGCTGTTGGAAAGGGCCGATTGAGCCCGCAAGTGAATTTCCAGTGTGCTTTGTCCGGACATGACGGCTGACCCTCCTTGGATCCGCCCTATCACTGTAGTGATTGAGGGCGGACTGTCAATCCCCCAAACCCCAGGAAAGTTCCAGGTCCCGGGAGAAGTTTCGTTGCCCGCTAGCCGATCTTGCCCGCCTTTGCCAGGTAGGCGATTACCTCGTCGGCCAGTGTTTCCGCGGTCTTGCTAGCTGCGTCGAGGATCAGCTCGGCTTTCTGCGGTGCCTCGTAGGGATCGTCGATGCCCGTGAAGCCCTTCAGCTCGCCGGCACGGGCCTTCTTGTAGAGCCCCTTGGGATCGCGGGCCTCGCAGACCTCCAGCGGCGCATCGACCAGGACTTCGATGAAGTCGCCCTGGGCCATGGTCGCCCGCACGGCGTCGCGGTCGCGGCGGTACGGACTGATGAATGCCGTCAGCGCCACAACGCCCGCTTCGCTGAACAGCCGGGCCACGGCACCGATGCGGCGGATATTTTCCTCGCGGTCCTCGGCCGAAAAGCCCAGCCCGAACCGCTTGGCGAAGTCCTCGCCGTGCCGCTCCTTGAGCATGCCGGGGCCCGCGTTCAAACCGTGGCGGACGTTGTCGCCGTCCAGCACGAAGCTGTGCAGGCCCCGGGCGTGCAGCTTATGGTCCACCAGGTTCGCGATCGTGCTCTTGCCGCAGCCGCTCAGCCCGGTGAACCAGACCACGCAACCCTTATGCCGGTTGAGCTCTTCGCGCTGGGCTCGGCTGACGCTGTGTTCGTGCCAGGTAACGTTAGTCTCGTTGGCCATTTCGGTCCGCGGCTCCTCGAGTGGTTTCAATCGGAAAGGGCCGATGATAACGCGCCCCAAGCGTTCGGAAAAGGAGCCCATCGCCGGACCGCGCCGTGCTGGCACGACCGCCGCCTGGCTCAATCCAGACCTGCCAGCTCGCACAGCATGGCCGACATGACCGCGCGCGGGCAACTCCAGACCAGAAAGAACAACGCCTCGCGGCACCAGCGGCCCGCCGGGTGTCCCACGACGTAACCGCTGCCTTTAGCGGCTGTTAGGGCGCCTTGCGCCGCACGCAGCGCCAGGCTGTTGGCCCGCGACCGCAGCACCTCGGCCGGGCAGCGCCCGCTGCCGGAGGCCGCCGCCAGCAGGTCGGCCTCCAACGCGCGATGCTCCTCGCGCAAGCCCTCGGCGGCAGCGCCGAGACCGTCGCGACGGGTGGCCTCCGATTCGAGGAATCCCAAGGCGGCGTCGGCCAGTCCAACGGCCAAGGCCGACGTCGAAAGGCCGCCGGTGCCCGCGCTGTCCCGCTGCCCCAGCACGTCCTCGGCCGGGCCCGCCAATATCCAGCGCCGCTCCAGCTCGACGCCGTCGAGGTGCACTTCCCCGGTGTGCGTGGCGGATAAGCCGACCAGCCTGGCGGGCGGCCCGGCAACGACACCCGGCAAGCCCGTCGGCAAAAGCGCCAGGATCTGGCGGCCATCCGGGCAGTCGGCCCCGGTGAGTATCCACTCGGCATGGCCGCCGCCGGTCACCCAAGGCATGACGCCCTGCAGGACAAACCCGCCGCTGGCCTCGCGGGCGGTCATCGACGGAGCGGCCAGGTGGCGGCGGCTGGTGGTGAGATGCGAGATGCCGACGGTGGCAAAGGCCTCGCCGGCAAACAACCGCGGCAGCACCTCCTGCTTCAAGGGCTCGTTATCGCAGAGCACGATGCGGCGCGCGGCGCCGAGCGGTTGCGTGAGCACGAAGGTCGTGGCCAGGCAGGCGGCGCTGAGCCGCAGGAAGGCGCGGATCTGGTCGGCCTCGCTCCAATCGAGGCCTCCCCACTCGGGCGGTGCAAAGGCCCGCAGCACGCCGTGCCGCCGCGCCAGATCGAGCTGTTCGCCCGGCCAGGCCGACGTGGCGTCGAGCTGATCGGACCGGGCCGACAGCTCGCGGCAGAGCAAGTCGAAAGAATCGTCGTCGGGCGAAGTCGTCAGCATGGCAGCCAGCGCACCAGGATCAACCGAGCAACTGCATTGTAGCAACGGCTTCGGGGCGAGCGCCTTTTCCAGGGCGGGGCGGTCGAAACGCGGAAACCCGGCGGGCCGGCAGCCGGGCAAACATGGCTGGATTGACCGGGATGTGGCTGGACACTGGGGTCGCCGCCGTGTACCAAATCGTTATAATCACGGCCTTTTGGAAAAATGGAGAACCGCAGCCGGCCAGGCCGCCGCGGACCAGTTTTCTTCGAGCGCGTGCCGTGGGTGGTTCCCGCGGACACGCAGACCAGCTCATGCGGAAGGACATTCGATGAGCCAAACTGAAATCGCACCCCCCGATTCCCCCCAACGAGCGCGCACGACGGGCGTCGGGACGGAAACGCTTTATGACAAGTGTCTGGCACTGGCCAACAACTTGTGGTGGAGCTGGCAGCCCGAAGTGGTCAACCTGTTTCGCGACCTCGACCCCATCCGCTGGCGCCAGTTGGACCACAACCCGATCGCCCTGTTGAGCGAGTTCACCTCCGAGCGGCTCGAAATGCGGGCGGCCGAGCTGGTGCTCTACAGCAGGATCAACCACGCCTACCGGCGCCTCAAGGAATACCTGACCAACAACCAGACCTGGGGGGCCACCCATGCCGGCGTGCTGGGCGCCAAGCCGGTGGCCTACTTCTCCGCCGAGTTCGGCATGCACGAATCGGTGCCGATCTACTCGGGCGGCCTGGGTGTGCTCTCGGGCGACCACGTCAAGACCGCCAGCGACCTGGGCGTGCCGTTCGTGGCGATCGGCCTGTTCTACGACCAGGGCTATTTCAAGCAGCACCTCGACCACGAGGGGTACCAGTTGGAGGAATACCTCGACACCAAGGTCGAAAACGTGCCGATGGTGCCGGCCGTGGCGGCCGACGGCACGCCGATCCACATCTCGATCGATACCCGCGCCGGAAAGCTGGGGGCCAAGGTCTGGCTGATGCGCGTCGGCAGGGTGCAGCTCTACCTGCTCGACTGCGACGTGGAGGGGAACAGCCCGGAGGATCGCGAGCTGACCAGCCGGCTGTATGGCGGCGATCACCGCACCCGCATCCGTCAGGAGTTGGTGCTGGGGATCGGCGGAGTGAGGGCCCTGCAGGCCCTGGGGATTACCCCCGGCGTGTTCCATTTGAACGAAGGGCACAGCGCCTTCGCCACGCTGGAAGCGATCCGTGCCATGATGGAGTCCGACGGGCTGAGCTTCGACGAGGCCCTCCGCGACGTGGCCCAGCACACGGTGTTCACCACGCACACCCCCGTTCCGGCCGGGCACGACCGCTTCGACGCCGGCTTGATCGAAGAGCACCTTGGGCCGCTGCGCGACCGGCTCGGTATCTCGCTCGACCAGTTGATGGGCCTGGGCCGCGTCGAGCCGCACAACGGCGGCGAAACGTTCTGCATGACCGTGCTGGCCTTGAAGCTCTCGCGGCGGGCCAACGCCGTCAGCTCGCTGCACGGGCACGTCAGCCGCCGCATGTGGGCCCACCTCTGGCCCTGGCGAGTGGAGGAGGAAATCCCCATCGGGCACATCACCAACGGCGTGCACGTGCCCAGTTGGCTCGCCTGGCAGATGCAACAGCTCTACGATCGCAACTTCCCGGTCAACTGGTTCAAGCGGATGGGCGAGGCCGAAGCCTGGCAGGGCATCCACGGCGTCGATCCCGGCGAACTCTGGGAGACGCATCACGCGCTCAAGAACCTGCTCTTGGCCTTCGTGCGGCGGCGCGTGAGCCGCCAGTGCCGGCGCCGCGGCGAAAGCGACGAGCTCGTCGAGGCCGCCCGCAACATGCTCGACCCCAACATCCTCACCATCGGCTTTGCCCGCCGCTTCGCCACCTACAAGCGGGCCGACTTGATCCTGACCGACCTGGATCGTTTTCACGAGATGGTGAACGATCCTCACCGGCCGATCCAGGTGATTTTTGCCGGCAAGGCCCATCCCGCCGACGAGCCGGGCAAGCAGTTGATCAAGAGGATTGCCAACCTGCGGCGCGACCCGCGCTTCGCCGGCCGGGTGGCCTTCGTCGAGGACTACGACATCAACGTCTGCCGACACCTGACCCAAGGCGTCGACGTCTGGCTGAACAACCCCCGCCGCCCGCTGGAGGCGTCCGGAACCAGCGGCGAAAAGGTGGTCCTCAACGGCGGGCTGAACATGTCGGTCCTCGACGGCTGGTGGGCCGAAGCATACGACGGCAGCAACGGCTTTGCCATCGGCAAGGGCACCAGCCACGTGTCCGACGAGATCAACGATCGCCGCGACGCGGCCGATCTGTACCGCGTGCTGGAGCAGCAGGTGATCCCGCTCTACTACGAGCGCGACATCGACGGCTTGCCGCGGCAGTGGGTCAAGCGAATGATGAACTCGATCGCTTCGCTCGCCTGGCGGTTCAGCGCGCATCGGATGGTGATGGACTACGTGCAGACGGCCTACGTGCCCGCGGCCGGCGGCTTGAGTTGCGACATGAGCGTACGCTGAGCCGCCGACGTTGCTCGGCCCCGTGGATTTTTCCGCCGGCCACGGGTTCCAAGCGATTCCGATCATAACGGGCCAGCCATAACCGGCCGCCGGCGGTCGCACCAATCTTAGCGGGGGATTCCATGTCGATCAGCCAGTTCATGGACCATCATTTCCGGCATTTCAATGCGCGGGAAACGGTCGACGCGGCGCGGGCCTGGAAGCGCCACCTGGACGAAGGCGGCAAGATGCTCTTGGCCCTGGCCGGCGCGATGAGCACCGCCGAGCTGGGCATCTCGCTGGCGCGGATGATCCGCGAGGGCAAAGTCCACGCCATCTCCTGTACGGCCGCCAATTTCGAGGAAGACATCTTCAACCTCGTGGCGCACGGCGAATACAAGATGCTCCCCAACTACCGCGATCTCTCGCCCGACGACGAGCTCGAGCTGCGCAACGCCGGCTTCAACCGCGTCACCGACACCTGCATCCCCGAAACGGTCATCCGGCACATCGAGGGCAAGCTGCTGGAGTACTGGACCGAGGCCGCCCAGCAAGGAAAATCCTACTTTGCCGCCGAGTATTTCTACCGGCTGATCAGCGACGGAGTCCTGGAGGAAGTCAGGCAGATCCCGCGCGAGCACTCCTGGGTCTGGGCGGCCCACGAGATGGGCATTCCGGTCTACACTCCCGGCTACGAGGATTCGACGCTGGGAAACATCTTCGCCGCCCGGGTGATGGAAGGGGAAGTGAAGAGCCACTCGGCCATCAAGAGCGGAACCGAGCAGATGGAGCACCTGGTCCGCTGGTACCTGGCCAACGTCGAGCGGCACCCGCTGGGCTTCTTTCAGATCGGCGGCGGCATCGCGGGCGACTTCGCCATCTGCGCCGTGCCGCTGATCATCCAGGACCTGGAAAAGAAGGTGCGGCTCTGGAGTTACTTTGCCCAGATCTCGGACTCGACCACGTCGTTCGGATCCTACTCGGGCGCCGTGCCCAACGAGAAGATCACCTGGTACAAGCTCGACAAGGACGCGCCCAAGTTCATGATCAACTCCGACGCCGCCATCGTGGCCCCCTTGATCTTTGCCTACGTCCTCGGCGACTGACGTAGAACGGAATTCATTCCGTTTTCTCCTGCCTTCTCCTGACCCGTGACTTCCGACTCCCGACCGCGGACCCCTGGTGTTCCACGGCGGACGTGCCACTGCTTGGAGGCCCCGCCGTGTCGGGGCCGAGAAGCAGTGCCGCGCCGCGTCCGTCGGTGCTTAGAGGTCAGAGTCAGAAGTCGTTGCCTCCTTCCTCAGTTCCGGATCGTTGGCACGGCGTGTCCTGCCGGCCAGCGCGCCCAACAGGACCAAGAGCGCGCCGCCGCCCAGGAACAGCCAGAAACTGGCGCCGAGCAACAGAACGAAAGCACAGGCCGTGCCGGTCAATGCGCCGGCCATGCTGGTGGCCAGGTTGAATGGTCCGCGCCGTGGTTCGGAACTGCCCGAAAAAAACCCGACGATCCCGCCGACAATAAAACCAACAAAGCAGATTGCGGCAACATCTTCCGGGTTGTGCCCGCCCATCCTTTGGCGGGCCGCGCCGGCGAGCGCCAGGATCACGGCCGCCGTGGTGACCAGCAGGAACACTGTCGTGAGCGGAAAGCCGCGTGATGCGTTGCCAGGCATGAATCAGAAGTCAGAGGTCGGAAGTCAGAAGTTAGGGCGGTCGTCGAGCATCTGGCCGTCGGACCGATGGCCCAATTGGGAATACACCGTGGGAGCGATCGCGCTATTGAGCACGCGGACCGAGCCATCGCCAAAGGCGAACTGCGCGCCTCGCGGATGGAAGCTTTCAAATCCGCCCACAGCGAGAGTCGGATCGAGCGCCGCCGCCGGGCCGGTGCCTCGCTTCGCGGGCTGGCCGCCCCAGCCTGGCATGCCAAGGGCGGTTGCGTTGATCGGCATGCCCGTGTTGCGCAAAGTGGCCCGCGTGCCCGACATCCAGCCCAGGTCGGCCGGGTCAACTAGCTTCTCGCCCAGGAAGATCGTGTGCGAGCTGCCGTCGGCAATATCCGCAAAGCCGATTCGGCTGTTGAGAAAAAACACGCCGTGGTTGTTGGCGTCGATCGGCGCCTCGACGTCGTGATGGCAGCCGGCGTAGTTGCTCACGCCCAGCGGAGGCAACGGCCCAACGTCGGACGGGCAGATGAACAGCTCCGCCCCCCACGCGCGCACCGGCTTGTTCGCCGGGGCGTACACGCCCACGGAAAAGTCGATCTGGCGATACGCGTTGGTTTGCTCGACGTACGGCAGCAGTTGCACCAGCCAGTTGAAATGGTAGCCGCGCGGCAGGCTGCGGATCGGCCCCCTGGGATTCAACACGCCGGCCGGCAGCACTTTGTGCACGCCTTCATAATGCTGCACCGCCACGCTGAGCTGGTTCAGATTGTTCGAGCACGCGCTGCGGCGAGCCGCTTCGCGGGCCGCATTTACCGCCGGCAGCAACAGCGCGATCAAAATGCCGATGATCGTGATCACCACCAGCAGCTCGACCAGCGTGAACCCCCCAGACCGTTTCATGTTCATGGCGGCCACTGCTCTGGCGGTCGTGCGTGGATGCCGTCTCATTCAAAACCTTCGATCATCGAGCAATTGCCCGTCGGCCCGGTGACCCAACTGCGCGTAAATGGCGGAATTAATTGACTCGGTGAGAAAACGCACCGAGCCATCGCCGAAGGCGAACTGGGCGCCGGTGGTATGATTGCTCTCGAAGCCGCCGACCACGAGGACGGCCTGCGGGTTGGCCGGAACGAGCTGTCCGGCCGCCGGCAAGGTCCCCGCCGCCGGATCGATCGAGGCCAGCAAGCCGGCCCCCACGCTGCTGGCATTGATGGGCGTGCCCGTGTTGCGCAGCGTGGCCCGCGTGCCCGACATCCAGCCCAGGTCGGCCTTGCCGATCCGTTTCTCGCCCAGAAAGATCGTATAAGCGCTGCCGTCGCTGATGTCGTCGAGGCGCACGCTGCTGTTGAGAAAAAACACCCCGTTGTTGTTGGCGTCGATGGGCGCCTCGACGTCGTGGTGGCAGCCGGCGTAATTGCTGACGCCCAGCGCAAGCGATGTGCCAGCGTCGGAAGGGCACAGGAACAGCTCGCTTCCCCAATCCCGCACCGGCTTGTTCACCGGCGCGTAGACGCCGGCGGAAAAGTCGATCCGCTTGTACGCGTTGTTTTTTTCCAGGTATGGCAGCAGTTGCACCAGCCAGTTGAAGTGGTAACCCTGCGAGACGCTTTGCACCGGCCCGGCGGCCTCCAGAACGCCGGGCGGCAGAACCTGGTGCGCGCTCTCGTACTGTCGGACCGCTAGAATGAGCTGCGTTAATTGGTTTGCGCACTGGGCGCGCCGAGCCGTCTCGCGCGCCGCGCTCACGGCGGGCAGCAACAGCGCGATCAGGACGCCGATGATGGCGATCACCACCAGCAGCTCGACCAGCGTAAACCCCTGCGGCCGTTTCATCGTTCGTCTCCCGCTGAAGTGACGCTAACCTTGATTTGCTTGACGCGCCGCGACCGCCCGGCCCGATCGGCAGGATAATCGGCCTGCGCGGTAACGTGAACGCCCGGCCCCTCCGACATCGACTCCACGCGAATCTCCACCGCACCCGCCCAGCGTCCGCCCACCTCGGCGGCGCCCACCCCCCCGGTCGCGCCCGTGTAGTCCGGCGCGGCGCGGCGGCGCGCCGCGGCCCGCTCGATGGCCGCTTCCGCCAGCCAGCGGGCCTGCGCTTCGCGCTCCTGCTGCACCAGCAGCTTATGTTCCATCACCCCGGCCTTGAGCAGCGAGGCCGCCAGGGCGATCGCCACCGACAGACAGATCATGACGACCAGCAGGATCGCGCCCTGGCGATCGGTTCTCCCTCGTAAAACGGAATGCATTCCGTTTCCTCGTCGTAGAACGGAATTCATTCCGTTTTCCCGTCGTAGAACCCAATTCATTCCGTTTCTCCTTTCGTTCCCAATCCAACCGCCGTGCGCTCCGCAAACGGAATAAATTCCGTTCTACTACGGACAGAATTCCGTTCTACCTCGTCGATGAATCGCAGGTCGCCCCCCACGATCGCCTCCAGGCGCCAGGCTGAGCCGGCTTCGTCTTCGAGAGAGAGCACCGCTATGGTAATACCGTCGGACTCGTCAACCGCAAACACCGGGCGGGCTCGCTCTGTCAGGCGAAACATTTCGCGCCCTGGCGATGAGCCGGTCCGCCGAAGGCGGATCTGGCGGACCAGGCCGCCCGGCTCCGCGCGATACTCGACCGTGCCGCCGCCGGGCCGCAAGAAGGCGAGGCCCGCCGCCTTCTCCTGGTCGGCTGCGACCGGGACAACTGCGCCGGCTGCGGCGGCATCGCGGCGGAAGTCATCGGCCAGCCGGCCCAGGGACGCCGTCTCGACCAGGTGCCGGCGGCCGCCGCGTTCGAGTTTCAACAGCGTGACCAGCAGTGTCGCGGCCAGCCCACTAACGACCGAAGCAACGGCAATCACAACCAACAATTCGACGAGCGAAACCCCCCGGCGGGACCGCCGTAGCGCAAAATGTAGAACGCAACTCATTCCGTTTTTCCTTGCTGATAAATCCAGCTTGTCAATCGCAGCGATCGGGCCGGCTGGCCCGACCCGGTCCGCCAGGCGACCAGGACGACAATCCGCTTCGATCCGGGCGGACTCGCCTCGCTGGTCAATTCGACTCGCAACGGGTCCTTGCTCAGGGCGGGATGCTCCGGCAAGCTCAGCCTGATCTGCTCGGCTCGCTCGGCGGTGAGCGAATCGAAGGGCTGGGCCGCCAGCCGCGCCAACAGGTTCTCGGCATGCTGGATGGCAAAGCGGTGATTCTCCAAGCCCCGGCGCTGCTGGGCCGCGGCCACCACCATCGTCGCCACGACCGACGATCCGGCGATAAACAAGACAGCGGCTACCATGGCTTCCAGCAAGGTCACGCCGCGGCGGTCGCACGAGCTGCGCGTCGAGGCATTCATATCAGAGACCATACCAGAGACTCGATTATATGGAACAAGGGAATGAACAACGCAACAACGACAAACGCCACCAGCAGGCCGAAGATCAGGATGACGGAGGGTATCAACACATCCAAGAGGGCCTGCAAGCGGTACCCGAAGCGGCGTTCGATGGTGGCAGCCGCTTCGCGCAAGGCCCAGCCCAGGTTGCCGACCAACGTGGCGCTTTTCATCACGGCCACTTCCGACGTGGGCAGCAGGCCCCGGGCGTGGAGGCTTTCGGCCCAATCAGCCCCCGCGCTCATATCCGAAAGCGTGCCGGCCAGCCGGCTGCGAATGGCGGCACGGGGGTGGGCGCGAGCCATAGCCGTCAGGCCCACGATCAAGGGGCGGCCGGCGTCAACGCCAAGGGCCAATCCTCGCAGCACCAAGCTGGCGTCGAGCCGTCGCCTGGGATCGATCGACCGGGGGAGGTGCCAGGCGAGGCCGAGGAGGTATAGCACGCCGGCCACCGCGGCCGCGACCAGCAGCAGAGCAGGCAGCCAGAATAGATACTGGGCCGACCAGTCGCCTGCATCGATCAGCCATTGGGTCATTCGAGGCACCTCTTGGCCAAAATCGCTCATGACGGCCGCAAATGCGGGAATCACCTGGAGCATCACGAAGACCATGATCAAGAGCCCAAACATCGACAACATGACAAAGTACCAAAGGGCATACATGGCCCGGGCCACAGGGGGTGAAGGCGCCGTCAGCGTGACCGACTCGGCAAGCGCCTGGCGTAAGGCCCCCGATTCGGCCCCCGACTGGATCAGTGCCAGCGCCTTGCGCCCCACCAGGCCGCGCACCCTCCCCAGCGCTTCGTCGAGAGGCACCCCACTCTCCAGCAGCGTGGCCAAGCGGCCGACGCGCCCCGCGAACGGATCTCGCCATTCGCCGGCAAAGGCGGCCACCGCCGGCCCTAACGGGACGGAGCTGCCGGCTGCCGCAGCCAACAACCCGAGCAAGGCCTGCCGTTGACTCGCTTGGTGTCGCTCCGCGGCGATTCCAGCCACGGCCCCCAATGCGGCCACGAAGAAGATGCTGAAAACGCCCATCAGCGCCGCGCAGGCCGAAATCAAGGCGCCGACGATCATGGTGCGCGCCGCGGCAGTGAGCATCAGGCACAGCTCGTCGCGTGGCGGCGGGGCATGCGGCCCGTAGAGCATCCGCAAGGCCACGTGGACGGCCATGCCCAGCAGGAGCAGCCCCGGCGCTGTGACCAGGATTTGCGAATCATAGCCGCTCATATCACGTCAATCGCTCGATCAAAGAGACGATGGGAAGTACTAGTGCGGCGATCATTGTCAGCAGCCCGCCCAAGATAATCAAAAAGGTGAAGGGTGGGACGAGCATGCGCAACAGCACCAGTTGCGCCTCGACCCGGCCCTCGAGCACCTGGGCCAGAATGCGAAGCGCCTGGGGCAGCGTGCCGCTGCCTTGCCCCCACCTGAGGATGCCCTGCATGCTCTCGGGAAACTGCGGCAGTCTCTGGATGCTTTGATCCAAGGGGCAGCCGGCGGCCGCGCGGCGGGCCACGACGCGGGAAGCATCGCCCAGGTCGGCGTCGCGGCTTCCCTCTCCGGCCAACTCAACGGCCACGGCGAGAGGCACGCGTCGTTCGATCAACAGCGCCAGCAGACGCACAAACCGCGCCAAGCCGCTCCAGCGGGCCAAGGGGCCCAACAGCGGAAAACGGTTAAGCGTGTGGCGTACCGCCGGCACCCCCGAAAAGAGACAAACCAGGGCAAACAGGCCCGCAACACCTGCCAGGTGGGCGATTAAAAGCCAGGGGCCTCCCTCGGCGACGCCGATCCACAATTGGGTCTGCACCGGCACACGCACTTCAAAGTCACGATACATACTGGCCAGCTCGGGCACCACGGCCAGCGTGAAGAACACGAACAGCGCCACCAGCATCAACATCAAGAGCGCCGGATAGGCCAGGTTCATGACAATCCGGCGGCGCAAGGCCCTGGCGGTGCGTTCCAACTGGATTACCTCCTCCAGGCTTACCGCCAGGTCGGTCGAACAGACGCCGGCCACCAACAAGGCCCGCACCGGACGGGAAAACCGCGACGGACCTTGCAGGACCTCTTCCAGCGACTTGCCGGCACGCAACTGTTCAGCCGCCGCCGCAAAGGCCCGCGACAGCCGGCTCGGCGCCACCTCGCGGGCCGCCGCTTCCAGCCCGCCCGGAAGCGGCTGGTTCGACTGGAGCAACTGCGCCAGCAGGGCGGCCCAACCATTGGCCTCGACGCTCGAAAGCTGGCTTGCGGGTGATGGGCCGGTCGTAGTCATCAGTGAGTCGATCGGGCGTCTTAGCCGGTAATGGATCGCAACAGGCTTGTCCAAGGCAGAAACACCAAGAGTGCGTAGGCCAGCGTTGCCGACCCGGCGATCCCGACGGTCAATATCACGGGCAGCAGCAATTGCGTCGCCTCGGCACGCTCCCGCGCCCGCTCGCGGTAGATCTCCGCCGTGTGGTGCAGGGCCGCACAGAGGGTGCCTGATTGATGACCGCGGGCGATCAGCCAGCATGCCAGCGGAGGCAAGCTGGGCGAGCCCGCCCAGCACGCGTCCAACGAATCGCCGCGTTCGATCGCCCCGGCCATCTTCTGCGCCTCGGCCTGCACGCTGGAGCTGCCCGTGGCGTCGGCGGCCAGCACCAGCGCCTCGCCGAGCGGTGTCTCATGCTCGACCAGCAGGGCCGCCAGCTCCGTGAACATGGCGGTCTGGCTGTCCGACAGCAGGCCGCCGACGCCCGGAATCCAGCCCAGTGTGCGCCGCGCCCAGTGCGGTTGCACCAGCAGCGACCGGCCCGAGCCCAGCCACCAGGCCAAGAGCGCCCCCAGCACCAGCGCCGGCAGCGCCGGCCCCCACCAGGCGGCCGACGCGCCGGCTCGCGCCAGGTAGTGCATCCAGGGGGCGGAGGGCGCGGCGAAACTCTCGAACAGCCCGGCCATTCTCGGTGCAAACTCGATGATAAACGCCAGCGACAGCCCGTAGGCCAGCGATACCACGATCAACGGGTAAACCAGCGCGGCGGCGCTGACCCTGCGCAGCTCGCCGATCCGGCGGGCCGAGGCCGCCACCGACTCCAGGGCGGCCGGCAGCCGGCCGGACCGCAGGCCCGCCTCGACCACGGCCGCATACAGCGGCGGAAACCTGCCGCGCTGGCCGGCCAGCGCCTCGGCCAGCGTCTCGCCTTGCGCCAGCCGCCGGCCCAGCTCATTCGTCATGCGTCGCAGGCGGCCCGGCAGATCGGGCCCCGCCTCGACCAGTCCGCGTTCCAGTGGCACCCCCGCCCGGACCAGCGCCGCGATTTCATCATTCAGCGCGATCAGGTCATCCAGCGCGATCGGCCTCTTGCGTTTGCTGTCGATGAAAGACACCGAAAACCCGACTAGGGGCCAACGGAAACGATCCCAGCTCGGATGTTGTCTTGGACGCCGAGCAATTCCAGATTGTAATCCGTCGCGCCCCGGATGCCAGCACCCAAAAAGAAAGGGGACATTCTACTTTTTCAGCAAAAAGAAAGGGGACATTCTACTTTTTCAGAAAGAAAGGGGGCAACCTTAAGAGACATTCCATTTTTGCCCGGTGCTGAACTGACAACGGGACCAGTTTCTTTCCGGCGCTGCAACGGACCCTAGAATCGGAATATCCCCTTTCCAACTTCAAGCCTCGCTGGGCCTTATTGTGCCTGTCCACTGTCCCCTATGCCCAGCACGCGGCGGACCTCGGCGGGGCTGGTCAGGCCGGCCTCGATCGCCTGCTGGGCACGCTGCCAACGACTGATCATGCCCTGCTGAATCGCCAGGTGCTCCAGGTGCGCCGCGTCGCTCTGAGATAAGATGGCCCGGCCCAACTCGCTGGCATCGGCCAGCAGCATCTCGGCCAGCACGAGGCGCCCCTGATAGCCCGTGCCGCGGCAGTCGGAACAGCCGGCCGGCAGCCGCGCCTCCCTGACGGGCAGACCGAGCAAAGCGGCTGCGTCATCGCAGGGCCCGGCGCAGTGGCAGAGACGCCGCACCAGGCGCTGGCAGATGATGGCCAACAGGCCGCTGCGCAGCAGGTACGGAGCAATGCCCATGTCGGAGAGGCGGCTGATCGCGCCCGCGGCGCTGCCGGCGTGAAACGTGCTCAGCACCAGGTGGCCGGTGAGCGAGGCTTGAAAGGCGACCTCGGCCGTGGGCCGGTCCCGGATCTCGCCCACCATGATCACCTCCGGATCCTGCCGCATCAGAAAGCGCAGTCCCTTGGCCAGATCGAAGTCGGCGGCCGGATTGACCTGCGACTGAGCCACCCCTTCGACGGCCATCTCGATCGGGTCTTCCAGCGAGGCGATGCTGCGGCCCCCACCCGACTCGCGGACCACTTCCCGCAGGCAGGCATAGAGCGTGGTGGTCTTGCCGCTGCCCGCCGGCCCCGTGACCAGGACGGCGCCCGACGTCTCGGCCAGCAGGCGGCGCAGCCAATCGCGAATCTCGCCGGTGAGGCCCAGGTCGTCGAGCAACAGCAAGCGGCCGGGCTGGGCAAACAGCCGCACGACGGCTTTTTCGCCGTAGAGCGTGGGAAACGTGCTCACGCGGATCTCGGCGCCCGCGGAACCCCGGTGGATGCGGCCTTCCTGCGGCACGTCGGTCTTGTAGGTGAGCAGCTCGGCCAGCACCTTGAGCCGCGCCACCACGTTGGGAGCGCCTTGCCGGGGCAGCCGGGCGATCGGCTCCAGCACGCCGTCCAGCCGCCAACGCAAATCGAGACCCTCGGCGGTCGGTTGGAGGTGCAGGTCGCTCGCGCCCGCTTGGTCGGCCGCCGCCAGCAAGCGATCGACCACCTGCGTGGCGTACGCGGGGTCAGCCGTGTCGAGTGTCTCGAAGTCGGGCAGCATGCTACGCGTCGTCTTCGCCGGGGACGGTCAAGGCCTGGCCGTTGTGGCGCGGACCGAGCGAGAGCAGAAAGGGGACCGCGCGGGTGGCCCAGTCGGACGGCGATGGATATGAACGCGCCGACTCGCCAAAGCAACTGCGGAGCATGTCGGTATCGATGATCCCAGGGTTGAGCGGCACCGCCGCCATGCCCGAAGGCAGCTCCTGGGCCAGGGCCCGCGAGAGACCCTCGATCGCCCACTTCGTGGCGCAGTACGCAGCCACCTCGGGCGAGGTCGAGCGCCCCCAGCCCGAGCTGAAGTTGACGATCACCCCCTGGCCACGCTCGACCATCGGAGGCACGAAATGCCGGATGCAATTGGCCACGCCCGTGATGTTCACCGCGATCACTTGCTCGAACTCCTCGGAGGGCACTTGCCACAGCGGCCGATTGCGGTTGACCAAACCGGCGTTGTTGATCACCAGATCGGCAACGAAGCCCGCCTCGGCGGCGCGGCCGGCCCAGGCCGCCACTTGCTCGTCGCGGCTGACGTCCACAACGTCGAACTGCTGCGGCGGACCCCAGCGGCGCCGCAGTCGATTGATTGCATCGCCCGAGCGCGAGCAGCCCCACACTTCGTGCCCGCGCTCGATAAAGCCTTCGGCCATCGCCAGCCCAAGGCCGCGGCTGACGCCCGTGAGGACGATCCGTTTTGGTTTTTCGGAAGCAGCCACGATTGCTACGCCCGGGAGAGGAATTCGCCTGTGCGCGTGTCGACCTTGATCACTTCACCCTCGGCCAGATACTCGGGCACTTGAATCACCGTGCCTGTTTCAAGCGTGGCGGGCTTGGTGCGGCCCGTGGCCGAGTTGCCCTTGACTTGCGGGTCGCATTGGGCGATCCGCAGCGCCACGGTCGAAGGTATCTGCACGCCCACGCATTGCTCGTTGTAAATCAAGGCCTGCACCCCTTCCAGCTCGGGCGTCAGGTAGCGAACCTCCTCCTCGACGTCGCCGGCCGGCAGGGCGTACTGGTTGAAGTCGACCTCGTCCAGGAAGTGCAGGTGCGTGCCGTCGGAGTACATGAACCTGGCGGCCCGCTTCTGAAAGTCGGCCTCGTCGAGCGAGTCGCCTCCCTTGAGCGTGATGTCGACCTTCTGCCTGGTCAGCAGGTTGCGGGCCCGGTACTTGTAATAGGTGGAGGCGCCGCGGGCCGAGGGGCTTTGCACGGCGATCGTCTCGATCAGGCAGGGCGCGCCGCCGTAGTTGACGATCATCCCGCGCTTAATGTCCTTGGCAAGCATGGTGGCCGACAGCTACATCAGAGTACCGGATTGCGGATCCACGCCGACCCCGTCGGTCAGCTCGATCAACGCGTCGAGCACGACCAACAGCGCGCTGGGATCGAAGACCTCGTCCGCGTCGTCGCCGGGCATTTCCTCGACCATCTGCTCGAAGTGCATGATCTCGAAGCGCGCGTCGCATTTCGGCAAGCGGGCCAGCTTGCCCCCGTCGACCCCCTCGCCCGGGCGCATCTCCGACTTCAACGCGCTGACCTGCTCGCGCACCTCGTCGCCGCTGGCGTACTCGATCTCCAGGGCCGAGTGGTCCCGCGGCGAAACGATGTTCAGCGTCTCGATGTGGCCGGCGGCATCGGCCGCCGCCGATTTGACTTGAAAGTGCCCGCCCAGCTCGCGGACCGCCTTCTGCACCTGGCGCAACAGGGGGCGCCGGGCGGCCTCGAACAGCACGAAGTAGGTCTCGCGCCACTCGAACTGGTCGTCTTGGGGAGTCGGACTCATTCCCATGTCTCGTCTTCTTCTTCGGCAGGCCCCACTCCTCCCGCCCACTCTTCCAGCGCCTCGAGCAAGGCGTCGCGTTCCTCGTGGTTGGCCCAGACCACCTCGCCCTGCTCCAGCCGCACCTCGTAGTAGCCTTCGCGCTGGCAGTCTTCCGCGCCGCAAAAGTGCGGCGTCGCCGCCACCCACACCACTCGGTACAGCGGCACGTGCTTGTCGTCCAGAACAAAGAATACAGACATCGCTGAATCCGCCGTTTAGGTTGCCGTTCCCAGCTCCGCCGACCGCCGCGTGGCCGCTTCCACGGCCGCGATCAATGCTGCCCGCAGCCCCGCTGCCTCCAGCGCCGCCAGCCCGGCAATGGTCGTGCCGCCCGGACTGGCGACGCGGTCCTTGAGCACCCCCGGGTGTTCGTTGGTTTGGATGACCATCGCCGCCGCTCCCCGCATGGTCTGGGCGGCCAGCTTCAGGGCCAGCTCCCGCGGCAGGCCCATCCGCACCCCGCCGTCGGCCAGCGCCTCGATGATCACGTAGGCGAAGGCCGGCCCGGAACCGGACAGCCCCGTCACGGCGTCGAGCAGCTTTTCCTCGACTTCGAAGGCCAAGCCCACCGATTCCAGCAATCGTGCCACCAGGTGCCCGTCGGCCGGGCGGGCCGAATCGCCCAGGCAGTACGCGCTGGCCCCCTGTCCGATCAGGCAAGGCGTGTTGGGCATCACTCGCACCAGCCTGGCCGCGCCGCCCAGGCCGCGGGCCAATGCCGCCAGCCCAACGCCGGCGGCCACCGATACGACCAGGTGACGATCGTCGAGCTTGCCGCGCAGCTCGGCGAACACTTGGGACATCTGTTGCGGCTTGACTGCCAAAAACAAGCAGTCCGACTCGGCCGCCACGCGGGCATTGTCGCTGGTCGTGCGGGCGCCGGTGGCCTGAGTGAACTCGGCGGCGGCGGCCGGCACGGGATCGCTGGCCAGGATCGCGCCGGCCTTGGTCAGCCCCGCTTCCACAAACCCGCGGGCCAGCGCCGTGGCCATGCGGCCCGCGCCGATGAATCCAAATCGTGTTTCTGCCATGCGTTGCGGGCAAGAACAGTGCGGAAAGCCGGGTCTCCAAAGCCGTCCCCATGCTACGCCGGCAAGAGGGGAGAGGGAAGGGGGCGGGCAAGGCTAAAGGCAGAAGGCAGAAGGACGAAGGCAGAAGGACGAAAGGGGCGGCCACACGAACCCGACGCGCCAGCGAGGAGCTTGCATGGTCCACACGCGTCGGGCCAGCAATACCGGGCTCGAAACGCTGCAATCCAACCGTTGATAACTGAAAATTTCCCGAAAAACCCGCCTGGACGGAGCGAGCGGTTTCTGCGACACTCCGCCGCCAAAATCCATCGCCCGAGATGCGCCTCGCGCCCGGGCGCGGATCGCGTCCAACTGTTGAAGGATTGTCCATGAACCTGCATCCGATCGGCTGGCTCAGCCGGATTCTACGCAGCCTGGTTTTTCTGGCGGCGATCGGCGTCGTGAGCCTGTCGATGACCGGCTGCGTCAGCGGCCAGCGGAGCAACATGCCGCAAACCGTGGACGAATGGATGGCCCAACCTCGCTTGGATCCTTGACATGAACAGTTCGGCTCGACGGCAGGGGGCATTCTGGCGACCAGTGGTTTTTCTGGCAGCCGTGTGGTGTGCCGGCTGCGGCCCGGCGACCCGGGTCGACCGCCACACGAGCGCCTGGCCGTTGGCGCGGGACAAGCACCCGGCCCACCAGGACGTGGACAAGGCGTTCATGAAAAAGGTGGCCAAGGATCCCTTCCCCACGGCGCAAGAACGGGGCTTGTTCGGGATGTAGTGCCGCCGGCCGCGCTGCGGCGCATGGTCAACCGCGCCGATGCCGAATAGAATCGGCTGCGGCCTCTGCTCGGTTTCCGACGTCCTTGCGCGCCTGACGCCCGCCCCCTGCGCCCTCGAATGAACTCGACGCTGCCGAAATACGAAGTCGTCCTGCTCGGCGCGGGGCACACGAATGCCCACGTCCTGCGGATGTGGCGGATGTCGCCTCTCCCCGATGCCCGGCTCACGGTGGTCTCCAACTACTCCGTCGCCACCTACTCGGGCATGTTGCCCGGCACGCTGGCCGGACTCTACCCGCCCGAACGGATGCAGATCGACCTCGTCCGCCTGTGCGCGGCGGCCCGCGCCCGCTTGATCCGCTCGCCGGTGGTGGGGCTCGACCACCAGCGGCTGGAACTGTTATTCCACGACCGCCCTGCCCTGCCCTTCGACGTGCTGTCGATCGGCATCGGTTCCGTCCCCAATCAGGCCGGCCTCGAAGCCGGCGCCGCCGTGCTGCCAATCAAGCCGATGCAAACGTTCCTGGCGCGCCTCGACGAGCGGCTCGACTGCCTCGTGCGCTGCAAGCCGCGCGACGCCTTGCGGTTGGTGGTGGTCGGGGGCGGAGCCGGCGGCGTCGAGATCGCGTTTTGCCTGCCGGCCCACTTGCGGCAGAAGTACCCCACGCAGCCCTTCGAACTGGCGCTGATCGACGGCCACGACGACCTGTTGCCCGGTTTTCCCGGCAAGACCGTCGTCACCGCTCGGCGCATCCTGCACCAGCGCGGCGTGCGGCTCGTGCTGGGCCGCACGGTGACCGGGGTCCAAAACGATCAACTGGCGCTCGACGACGGCAGGTTGTTGCGGGCCGATCTCGCGCTGTGGGCCACTAGCGCCACGGCCGGCGAGCTGTTGAAGCGGATGGGGCTGCCCACCGACGACCAGGGCTTCCTGCTCACCAGGCCGACGCTGCAGACCGTGGCCGATGCGCCGATCTTTGTCGTCGGCGACTCGGGCACCTGCCCCGAGCGTCCCACGCCCAAAGCCGGCGTGTTCGCGGTCCGGCAGGGGCCGATCCTCTGGGAGAACATCGGCCGGCACTTGCGCGCCGAGCCCCTATTGGAGTACGAGCCGCAAAGCAATTTCCTCTCGCTCTTGGCCACCGGCGACGGCCGCGCGCTGCTCAGCTACAAGGGGTTCAGCTTTCACGGCCGCTGGTGCTGGCGGCTGAAGGACTACATCGACGGCCGCTTCATGGACAAGTACCAGGATTACACCCCCATGCCCATGTCGGCCGCCCGGCAACCGCTCGAACCTGCTCAGGCCATGCGCTGCACGGGTTGCGGCGGCAAGGTCGGCGCGGCCGTGCTCGCCAGCGTCCTCAAGCGGCTCGATGTCCCCGCCTCCAGTCACGTGTTGTTGGGGCTCGACAAGCCGGACGACGCGGCCATCCTCCAGCCGCCTGGCGGCCGGCCGATTGTCGCGACCGTCGACTTCTTCGCCTCCTTTCTCGACGACCCATACCTCGTGGGCCGCATTGCGGCGATCAACTCGCTCAGCGATGTATTTGCCCTGGGCGCCACGCCGCTTGCGGCGCTGACGATGGCCACGGTTCCCGTCGGCCGCCCCCGGCAGCAGGAGCAGTTGCTCTATGAGCTGCTGCACGGCGGGCTGGAAGAGCTTCGCCGCGCCGGTGCCACGCTGATCGGCGGCCACACCATCGAAGGGCCGGCCGTGACCATCGGCTTCACCCTCTTGGCCGATGCCGGCCGCGAAAAGCCCACGCTGAAAAGCGGCTTGCGTCCGGGAGACCGCCTGGTGCTGACCAAGCCCTTGGGGTCGGGCATCCTGCTGGCCGCCCAGATGCAGGCCCGCTGCCGGGCCGCCTGGATGGACCCGTTGATCGAAGTTCTGCTGCAAAGCAACCAGCGCCCGGCGGCCCTGGCCCACGAGTTCGAAGTGGACGCGATCACCGACGTGACCGGTTTCGGCCTGGCGGGCCATTTGCTCGAGATGTTGCGGGCCGGCGACGTGGCGGCCGAGCTGGATCTTTCCAGGATTCCGCTGCTCGACGGGGTTGCCGAACTGCTGGCCGAGGGTATCGAGAGCACCTTGGCGCCGGCCAACCGATCGGTGGAAAACGAGATCGACAATCGCCGTTGGAACGAGACCCGCATGCCGGGCCCCGCGTCCGACGGGCAGCCGCGGCTGGCGCCGTTGGCGGCCGCCTACCAGGCGCTCTTCGACCCGCAGACGTCCGGCGGGCTGTTGCTGGGAGTGGCCGAGCGACGGCTCGAAGCGCTCTTGGCGCGGCTGGCCGGCGAGCGCATAGCCGCCAGTCCAATCGGGCGAGTGCTTGCCGCAGTTGGTCCCGAGCCTCGGCTGACGCTCGTGTAGGGTTCGTAGCGACCCCATTGATCGGGTCTTCCCGTTCGTAGTGACCCCATTTATGGGGTCCTCCTCGCCGTATCGTCGTAGTGACCCGATTGATCGGGTCCCGCTGCTCGTTTTAACACTCGAGCGGGGTGGCTGGGGCAAAGCGATAAGCGTGCCCCAGTAGCGATGTGAGGAAGTTTATTTTTCGGCCGATCCTGAGGCGCTCGTCAGACGCGCGCCGGAGAGCCGTTCGCCGATGACGGCCAGCATCTGGCCTTCGTCCGGAAAGGTGTCGGTCTTGAGCTTCGAGTAAACCAGCTCGCCGTTGAGGCTCAACTCGAAACAGCCGCCACCCGCCGGGATCAGCGTGAGACTCTGGATCTGCTGCTTGTACGTCGTGAGTATCTGGCTCGCCAAACTGACGGCCTTCGGCTCGTAGTTTCAAACCGAGCAATAACGCAATTCGATCTTCATCGCTTGCCTCCTGGTGGCGTGTCCCGGTCAATTCAGCGGGTCTTGGACTTGCCGCGCGCCGCCTTTTTCCGGCCGGATTTATGAACGGCGGCAAGGCGGCGGCCGGCACCCTTACTCATCTTACGCCCGGAAGCCTTGCCGGGCCGCCCCCTTGCGGCAGCTTTTTTCCTTGCACCCTGCTTGCCGAAAATCGATTCCCAACCGGCGGCGTACTTCTTGGTGGTCCCGACGTGCGTGACGGTCACGGTTCATTTTCTCCCATGGCTCAACAATCGACAGGCGTCCGATACAACTGGTACCGCAACCCTCTCGGGCGGTCAAGGGCCGGCAGGGCGAGTCGCAAGGATCTGGGGATGCGCCGGCGCTTTGTCCCAGCCAACCCGGATCTCAGCCGGCCGCCGCGAATGGCGGCGTAGATTACTCGTCGCGATACGGCAATGGGCGGGGCATTTGAATGCTGGGGTCGGGAGGCGGGACACCGGGCGGAAGGTCCTCGAGGGGCCCGACTTCTTCGACCGGCATCGCGTTCGGGTCGATGCCGGCGTCCAGCAGCCATTCCACCGGCACCTCGGGCGGCAAGGGACAGTAGGCCTCGGCCGCCGCGATGGCCTCCTCCAATGGCTGGTCGATCCACAACCCGAACTCGTCGAGCTGCATGATGCCCAGCTCGCGCATCAGGACCATGCGGCTCGCATAGTAGTTCAGCCAAACGCTCATGAAATTGTTCTGGGCGGCGGACAAGGCGTCGACGGCCGATAAAAGGTTTTGCGCCGCCGTAGGACCCAGCGCCGCGGGCGGCTGTCCGGGCTCGGTCGGGGGAGGCGGCTCCTGCAAGTCCTCGCGCGTCTGGTCGACGCGTCGCACGGCGATGGCCACCGCCCGCCGCTGGATTTCGAGGTTGAGCTGGAGTTGTTCCAGCGTGCGCAGGTTCTGCCGCAGGCTCTGGTGCACCTGGTCTTCGAACTGGATCAACTGGCGGCGGTCGCGCTGGTAGGTGATCAGCACCGAGCGGTAGTTGTTGCGTTCCAGGAGCCGCGTGAACGGCGGGTCGATGCTCAGGCCGGCCCGCAAGCTGCCGGTGTCGCCCCGAAAATTCAGCGGGTTGTCGCCCTGAGTAGCGATATCGCCGCTGAATGTGACGCTGACGTTGGAGCGCAGAGCATTGGCGTTGAACTGGATCAACCGCCAGGTATCGACCAGCGCGGCACGGTTGTTCATCCAGTCGAGCCGATTAGCGCGGGCGATCCGCAGCGCGTCGGCCGCCTCCAGCTCGACCGGTTCCATCACCACCGATTCCAGCCGTGCCCGGGCCTGGACCAGCGACAGCTCCTGGGTCAGATCGGAGAGGCTGCTCGACAGCGCCACCAGGCTGTCGGCCGTACGAGCGCGGGTGGCAGGCGTCAGACCGGCCCGGATGGCTTCCAGCTCGGCGCCTAACCGCTCATGGCGAACGCGGAACTCCTCGAGGCTGGCGATGAGACGCTCGACGTCGGCGGCGAAAGCGGGACGCTCCTGGGCCGGCATCAGCCGCTCGCGATCCGCCGCGCGGGACCCCAGGTTGTCGAGGTCTTGCTGCACCAGGTCGAAGCGGCGGTCCACCTCGGCGCCCAGCCGCCGGAGTTCTTCGATGGCTGCCTCCAGGTCCGCCAACGCCGGCTCCTGAGGTAATTCGCCGATCCGCTCGACGAACTCGGCAAAGGCGCTTTGCAGCTCGGTCATGCGAACGTCGATGAACTGGAATTGCTGAATCAGGCTGCTATCCAGGCTGATCGGCAGGTCGGGCGGCAAGCCCAGCGTTGTCCGCTTGAATGTGTCCAGCGAGCTCTGGAAGCCGACCTGAGCCTGCAGCAAGTTGGCTCGAGCCGTCTCGATGCTCTGGCGGAAAGCATCGACCTGCGTCAAATCGATGAGTCCGGCTTCCAGGTTGGCCTCCAGCAGCTCCAGCGTGCGAATCTGCAGGTTCAGGCTGGCCTGCGTATTGCCGATCTGCTGTTGCTGTTGCAGCAACCCGATGAACCCGCCCACCGTGCCGGCTCCGCCACCGGCCGCCCCCAAAGCGGCGCCCCCGCCGGCCCCGTCGGCACCGCCGAAGAAGCCGCCGCGGCCTCCCCCCAGCGCGCCGACGTCGCCGAAGCCGCCGGAGCCTTGGCCGGTGAAGCCCGTCAGTCCCGTGCCGCCGAAGAAACCCCCGCGGCGCTGAGGACCGGCGACGCCCAGCTCGCCCACGGCAATGCTCGTATAGAGGCCGTGCCGGTAGCGTTCCAGGGCCCGCAGGTTGGCCAGCAGGGCGCGCTCGGTGATCGTAAGTTGTTCCAAGGCGACCGCGCGGCCCCCCGCGCGGAGCAATGGCTGGATGAGATTGAAATTCAGGATCGATTGCGTGGAATTGGTATTGGGACCGGCAAACTGCCAGACGAACGAGTTGGCGAAGTCCACTAGCAGCGTGCCGCCGGTCGCGAAGCCGCGGCGGAGCTGGAAATCGGTGTCTTGCCGGAGCGTGTTGCGGTCGCCGGTCACGCCGGGGGCAATGAATCGAGCCCCCGGGCTCTGGCTGCCGTTGTGCGTAAAGCTCGTCGCCGTGCCGCCGAAGAACTGCGTGTCGAAACGGAACCGCTCGGTGCTCACATCCAGCGCCGACAGGTAAATGGTTTCCAACTGGTCCTGCCAGTTCGGCGAGTGCAGGTAGGTCAGGCCGACGGCGCTGGGCAGATCGAGCCGCAGGGCCCCCTGCTCGTCGAACTCGGCATATTCGCCGAGCAGCTCGCGCCAGCGGGGGTTTTCAAGATCGATGCGATCGCCGTTGGCGTGCCACTTTCGGAAGCCGCGCTTGCCGTCCACGCAGTGCATGTACTGATGCGAGGCGGCGTCGTCGGGCGGCATGGGGGGCCGATCGGGATCGAACGGGTCGAAATACCGGCTGCGCGGATCCTGGTTGATCGTGAAGCCGGGCACGTCCCAGCGGGGGTCGTTCGACTTCTCAGCGACCAGGCAATACGCCTCGGCGTCCGCCTGGCGCCGCCAGAACGGACGGCTGCAACCCCCCGCGAGCAAGCACACCAGGACGGTGGCGATGCCAAACAGGCGGCAACGGTGATTGGCTGACAACGGTTTGCCTCCCTGCAACACGTTGGCGGGCTACTTGGCATTCTGGTGGGCCGGGTCGAGCAGGTCGGCGCCGCGTCGCAAGGGCAGACACCTCCCGGTGTTATTGCTTCGACTGGCAAAAGATGCGGGCTTTAACGATTCTGCGGTAAGCCTTGCTCGATCAGTCGTTGCAGTTCGCCCACTTGCACCGGATCGATCCCCGGCGACGGATGCTCGTTCAGCCATTCCAGATCCGCCAACGCCCGCCGCCCCAGGCCCGACTGAAAGCGGGCCACGGCCCGGAACCAGCGGTCCTGGGCCGAGCCGGGCTGAACCACCAGGATTGCGTCCAGATACCGCAGCATGGCGGGCAGATCCTGCTCTCGGGCCGCGATCCCGCGAAGGTTGTGCAAGATCCGCACAAGGATCGCCCGCTTGCCGACCGGCTCGAGATCGCTGGCAGCCAGCGGCCGGCCGGCAAAGGCCTCGACCTTTCGCCCCGCTTCCTCCTCCGATAGCGGCTGGCCCCGCTCGTAAACGTCGATCAACACCGCGGGCTGATCGACCGGGCGATGCCGCACCACAAAGTGTCCGGGCAGCCCCACCCCCTCGATCGCCAGCTCGATCCGCCCCGCAAGTTCCATGTACACCACCGACAACGTGATCGGCAGACCTTCGCGGTCGTCGAGCACCTCGTTGACGTAGCTGTTCGAGCGGTTGTAGTAGTCGCCGCGGCTCCCGTGGTAGCCCGATGTCTCGAACAGGTAGTCGTTCAGCGCCGCCAGCCGGGTGGCCTCCTCCGCTTCGCCGCCAATACGCTCGGTCAGCTCGGCCGCCATGCGAGCCAGTTCCTGCCGATACGCTGCCACGTCAAGCTCGTCGTTGTCGAGCCGGGCGATCAGCAAGGCCGCATGGAACAGCTCGATCTGCCCTTCGTCGGGCTCCAGGGCCTTTGCCAGTTCGGCCAACACGCGCTCGTGGTGTACGGCCCTTGCCAGATGGCGGAGCTGTTCGGCCTGACGTTGGAGTTGCTGTGCGCGGTCGCGAAGGATAACGATCGTCGACGGATCGCCGGAGACCAGCTCATCGACGAGCGATTGATCGGGCGGACCCTCCGTGGAAATGCCCACGACGCGCTGCTCGATGCGGGCGACGACTTCCGGCGGCGGGCGCGTGCTGGGCAGGTCGCGGCCCAGGCGGAACTGCTTGAACTCGGCCTGCGTGGTGCGGAACTTGGCCAGGCCGACCCGGCCGGCCGGGAGCGACGCTGGCACTTCGCAGACCGTCTGATCGTTCACAAAGCAGATAACTTTGTCCGGTTCGACTCGGACCTTGAGGATGTTCCAGTCACCCAGGCGGTAGTGGGGGCTGGGCTGGTCGTACAATACCTGCCAGCTCGTGACGTCGGGCCCGTTGAAGCGGGTGAGCCTGAGTTTGCCCGCCGTCGGGTAAAATCCATGGTGGCTGTCGCCGCCGTCGGCGGCAAACGCGAGCCCGGCCGCGCCCGCTTCCTGATCGAGCTTGACGGCCACCGACACCTCGTAAGGAGCCTCCGGCACCTCGAGCTGCGAAAGGCACAGCGAGCGTCCGGCAAAGCCCGAACCGAGGCCGTCGACGGCGATCCGCCCGCCGGCGCGGCGCCAGCGGGCCCCGAACAGCGCAGTCCACTCGCGCGGATCGAGCGTGCCGATCGTCAGCCAGCGGTCGATCGAAATCGGGTTGGGCTTCTCCAACAGCGGCTTGAGCCGGTTGACCGGTACGGCAAAGCCCAGATTGGCCGTCAGCAGCGATTTCATCGTCAACAGGCCGTGTACGCGGCCTTGAAGATCTAACAGCGGCCCCCCGCTGTTGCCTGGTTCGATCGGAATAGCGAGCTGGATCCAGCCGCGGCCATCGATCTCCGGCTGGCCGGAAACGACGCCCGTGACGACGCTGTGCGCCAGTCCATGGGGGTTTCCCACGGCGACGACCGGCTGGCCTTGCTTGAGCGAGTCGGAATCGCCCAGATCGAGCGGGACGAGGTCGTTGGCGTCGACGCGGATCAGCGCCAGATCGTTGGCCCGATCCGAAGCGTGCACGCTGGTGACCGCAAAGCGTTTGCCGTCGGCCGTTTGAACCGTGATGGGCCGCGCCTCGCCGATCACGTGCAGATTGGTGGCGATGAGGCCGTCGGGGGCGACGACAAACCCGGTGCCCAGACCTTCGCGGCGTCCGTCGCGTCCCGTGAAAGTGATAACGACCACCGATTTGCGCACCGATTCGACGAGCTGCTCGACCGACTTGTCGGCCGCGGCCGCGGGCTGCGATTCTGGTTCTGTATCGGGCTCTTGGGCATGGCCGGTGCTGCCCGGCGGACCGGCGGCCAGTGAGCCGAGCAATAAGACGATGGCGAAAAAAGGCAGGTGTCGGCGCATGGCGGGAGGCAAAAGGGGGGTCGGAGGGAGAACCAGGGTGATTGCCAGAATAGCATGGTGGGTAGCGGATTCCAGAAAATAACTCTGGAGGGGGGAATCCCATTGGGGGGCACGGTCTGCTATGATAAGCCGAGCTAGCTGGCAGGGTCGCAGGCATACTAGCGGAATTCATTCCGTTTGCTCCGGTGATCCTGGTCCAGAGGCGTTCTGTAGAGTAGCGGGCGCGAGGTTTCGTCGCCGTATGCTGGGATCTACGAGAGATCCGGCGTCCCTATCCGAACCGGCCGACGCATGTGACCGCCACTTGGCTGCCCGATTTGGCGGTGAATCTCCCCTGCCCGGTGATTAAGGCGGCCTGTTTTCCGCCCCCCCCACGAAGCGGGATACAGGATACCCGTTTGACGAGCCCCGTTACCATGCCAGGACCGACGCTCTGGCCCGCGTGCGGGGAAGACGTTCCCAGTGGAGCAAGTACATGACGATCAAGCTGTTGATTGCCGACGACCACGAAGTAGTGCGATCCGGGTTGAGAAGTCTCGTGAGTGGAACGGAAATCGAAATCGTGGGCGAGGCCGCCACCGGCGACGAGGCGATCCGTCTTGCCGAGCAGCTCGTGCCCGACGTGGTGCTGTTGGACATTCGCATGCCGGACACCGACGGGCTGTCGGCTTTGGGACGGATCAGGCTGGCGCAACCGGAGATGCGCGTGCTGATGCTCTCGACGTATGACAACCCGACTTACGTGGCGAGGTCCGTGGCCCTGGGGGCCAGCGGCTACTTGCTGAAGGGCTTGGGCCGCGACGAGCTGCTCGAGGCGATACGCCGGGTGGGGGCAGGCGGCGATGCATGGACGCGGGAAGAGCTGCGGCGGGTGACCGGAGCCCTGGCCACGCCGCGCGCGGCGGTCGACGTCGAGGTGCCCTTGACGCAGCGCGAGAGCGAAGTGCTCCGACAGTTGGCATTCGGACTCACCAACAAAGAGATCGCCCAGGCCCTGGGCATCAGCTACGAAACGGTCAAGGAGCACGTGCAACACGTGCTGCGCAAGGTAGGTGTGTCCGACCGCACCCAGGCCGCCGTCTGGGCCGTGCGCAAGGGACTCGTCTGAAGACTCAGATCAGGCGCAAGCTTCCACCCGCAGCCCCCCACCCGTTATGATGCGGCTGGACGAATCCTCCAAGCCTGAGGTGGCGCGTGCCGAAACCAACCGATATCCGACTTCTCGAAGTCGTGGCCCAAACCGAGCGGATCGCCTACCGCGCGCCGATCAAGTTCGGCGGACGCGTCGTCACCGACGCCGTGTTGCTGCACGTCACGGCCCAGGTCGAAACCGTGGACGGCCGCCGAGGCCGCGGCCTCGGCTCGATGCCGATGGGCAATACCTGGTCCTGGCCGAGCAGCCGGACCAGCAGCGAGGTCACGCTCTCGGCCATGGTGGAGCTGGGCTTGGCCCTGGTCCGCAAGGCCGGCGCGCACGAGGGGCACGCTCATCCGCTCGACCTGACCCGGCAAGTGGCCGAGACCGCCGATCGAACCGCCGCCGACGTGACGCGGGCACAAGGCATCGGCGAGCCGATGCCCCGCCTGGCACAGCTTGTCGCGGCCAGCCCGTTGGAGGCCGCCATTCACGACGCCTACGGCAAGGCCCTGGGGCACAGCTCGTACAACACGCTGGGTCCCGAATTCGTCAGCCGCGATCTGGCCGCCTACCTGGGCCCCGAGTTTTCCGGCGAATACCTGGATGCATACACGCTGCGGCAGCCGAAGCCGCGGATGCCCCTGTATCACCTGGTGGGAGCGCTCGATCCATTGACCGATGCGGAAATCACCAACCGGTTGAACGACCGCCTGCCGGAAACACTGGGGGAGTGGATCGCGGCCGACAGGCTCACGCATCTGAAGATCAAGCTTGCCGGCGACGACCTGGCCTGGGACGTCCAGCGCGTGGTGGCGGTGGAACAAGTGGCGGCCGAGGCCCAGGCCGCCCTGGGGCGCAGCCAGTGGAACTACTCGCTCGACTTCAACGAGCGCTGCGCCAACGTGTCCTACGTGCTCGACTTTCTGGCTCGGCTCCGCGAACAGTCGCCCCGTGCCCTGGCGCGGGTGCAGTACATCGAACAGCCGACTCACCGGGACTTGAAGAGCGCCCCCGAGAACCGGATGCACCAGGCGGCTCGCATCAAGCCGGTGGTCATCGACGAGTCGCTCATCGACCTGGACAGCCTGCTGTTGTGCCGCGAGCTGGGCTACTCGGGCGTGGCGTTGAAGGCTTGCAAGGGGCAGACCGAGGCCTTGTTGATGGGCGCAGCCGCCCAGAAATACGGCATGTTCTTATGCGTGCAGGATCTGACCTGCCCGGGGGCCTCGTTCTTGCAGTCGGCCAGCTTGTCCGCGCGGATTCCCACGGTGGCGGCCATCGAGGGCAATGCGCGGCAATACTGCCCAAGCGGCAACGAGGGCTGGCGCCAGCGGTTCCCCGGCATGTTCCAGCTCAGCGAGGGGACGATCCAGACTGCACTGCTCGACGGGCCCGGCCTGGGGTATTGAGCCGCCCCGCGAGTGGTCTTGTCCCGCTGGGGTGGCTGGGGCAAAGCGATAAGCGTGCCCCAGTCTTCGTCCGTCCGTCTCGCCCCTTCACCCCGCGTTCCGCTTGCTGCAAGTCCGCCTCCCTGCCTAGAGCTTGCCTGCCTTGAGCTTGCCGAAAGGTCCCCTTGTCGTCTTCCCCCCCGGGTGGCTGGGGCAAAGCGATAAGCATGCCCCAGTTGCGATGTTAGGAAGTTGTTTTTCGGCCGATCTTAAGCCGCCATGGGTCGCGCCGTCGCTGTGGTCGCTGCACATTCTTTAGGCAGTTTTTTCAGATCGTAGGCAGCTTTTTCAAATTCATCGGCCACGTTCATCCGCAGCGCGAAGTTCGGACAAGATGGCGTAAAGGTATGCCCGCCATGAACTAGGGCAATCCGGCCGCCGTCGCACGTGGCGCGGCGAGCAGGCCGTTGGCACGACGATTGCTTTCAACCCTGGAGCGGAAAGGCTGCCAGGGGCCGCCCCAGGCGGGGTTGAATCCCAACGGTTCTATTTCAACGAGGTCTCGCCCAGTGGCCGGCAGCGGCGAGACGAGGCAAGGAGGAAACTCAGATCATGCAGTCGACCGCAACATCGTTCATGGAGCAAGCCGACCGCGATTTAGAGCGGCGCGTGGCCAATTACCTGGTGGGCAAGCACGTGCCGGGGCTCAGGCACCTGGCCGTGGAGGCACACGGCGGAACGGTGACGCTCCGCGGGCGGGTGCAGACCTTCTACGAAAAGCAGCTTTGCCAGGACTGCTCGCGCCGCGTGGCGGGAGTCGTCCGATTGATCGACGCCGTGGACGTGGTCGCCATGCGGCCTCGAAGCGCGGTGGTTGCCTGAATCCGGGCCGGCTGATGTTCCCACGCCACCCGGGGTCGCGGCCATTGCTTGAGTTGTTTCTCATGGCCCCCCCTCAAGCGCGACCCCGGGAGGTGTTTTTCGAAGGAAGAAGGTAGAAGGCAGAAGGCCGAATCAGATACGCGCGGGTGCCTGGTGGCAAAGCGTTAGCGTGCCC
>JBBDYJ010000041.1:152733-244699 GCA_040901675.1 Pirellulales bacterium
CAGCCTTCAGCGCGGGTGCCTGGTGGCAAAGCGTTAGCGTGCCCCAGCCTTCAGCGCGGGTGCCTGGTGGCAAAGCGTTAGCGTGCCCCAGCCTTCAGCCAACGCCCGGTCTGGGGCTTATTGTCCAGCCGATCCAGGCATACTGTCGCCCCGTTCGGGCTACCGCACTGTTCAATCCAGGACTCCGGCGAGTTCTGCTGCCCTCGGATTGCCCGCACTCCTTGCTTCGCCCTTTGGCTCTGCATTCGGCTAGAGGTTGCCCCGGATTGCGACGACGCGGCCGGGCTTCTCCTTCGAGCCTTCCTCCGCGGTGCCGAACTCGCAGACGTACAGCACGCCCGAGGGCGCAAAGGCCATGGCGGCGGGCTTGTCCAGCGAGACGATCTTCACCGGCTTGACCTTCATCGTGCTGCCGTCGCCTGTCACGTCGAGGCGGAACAGCCCGCCCTGCGACTCGTCCATCCAGGCGAAGTCGATGGCGTACAGCTTGCCCGACTTCGGGCTGTAGGCCAGGTCCGCTATGTCGTACAGGTCCGTCTCGGCGTTGGCCAGCATCTCTCCGCTCTGGGCGTCGTAGATGGTGAGCAAGCTGTCCTTGGGGATGTTGATCTCGCCCATCTGCCCGACGACCAGCTTGCCCTGCTTGTTCAACGTGATCCCCACCGGGCCGTCGACGCCCGTGGCCACCTTGGTCTTGATGAACGGCTTCAGCGGGCCGGGAACCCCGCTCGATAGCTCGACCTTCAGAACCCAACCCTTGGTGTCGTCGCCGTTGGAAGAGATATAGATGCCATGCTCATCCACCGCCAGGCCGTAGAAATTGCCTTCGCCCATCAGCGAATCGTCGCCCGGCGTGATCGGCCCCAGGGTGTACTTGGCCTGCTCCGCCTTGATCGAAGTTCCGGGCTTGGGCACGGTGTAGATCTGCAGCAATTCCTGGCCGTCCACGTGGCCGCCTCCGCCCACGACAAGCGTTTCATCGTCGACGAAGGCCAGCCCCAAGGGGCCGATGTCGTACATGGGACCTTTGCCGTAGACGTCCTTGGGAAAGCCGGTGATGACCGGTGAGCACTTGTGCGTCTTGGCGGCCACGCGGACCACCTGCAACGAAGCGCTATCGGAGACGAACAAGTCGCCCGTGGCCGGGTGAATCGCGATCCCGCAAGGATTCGACAAGTTCGTTAACACGGGCTCGATCGCCGGCTGAGAGGCCGGCGCCTTGGCCTTTGCCTTATCGTCTTGCTTCTTGGCCTCGTCCCCCGCCGAAGCGTCGAGGACCAGCATCAGTGCGATCAGGGCCGCCAGGTGGAGAGACAAGAGGAACTTCATCGGTGGTTTTCTCCTGGATGGTTTGAGCGGCCGGCCGGCGGGCCGCGCCCCTGCAACAGTCAATTCGTGCAACAAGTCAATTCGCGCCGGCGGTCACTCGGGCAGTTCGGGCGGCTCGACGACGGGATACTTTTCGCTGGCCAGGGCTTCCTTCAGAAACACGATCAAGTCCGCCTTGTCCTGGGGTTTCAGCCGCAACGGGAAGATCGATTCGTCCAACTGGTCATTGGGCGTGCCCCCCTTGTCATAATACTCCACAACTTCCTCCAGCGTCTTGAAGCGACCGTCGTGCATGTAGGGAGCGGTGCGGCCGATTTCGCGCAACGTCGGCGTTTTGAAGGCGCCTCGGTCGCCGAGAAGGTTGCTGATGACATGCCGGCCTTCATCGGGTTTTTCGTCGTCGATGCCGACGCCGATGTTGTGAAAGGCCCCATCGGTAAACAGGGGCGGCTGATGACAGGCGCTGCAGTGGGCCGTGTGGAAGAAGACTTCGTATCCCCGCTGGGCCGCCGGCGAGAGGGCCTCCTTGTCGCCCTGTTCGTGACGGTCGAACGGCGCATCGCCCGACAGCACGGTGCGTTCGAAGGCGGCGATCGCCTTGGCGATGGCGTCGGGCGTGGCGGGCGTGCCGAAGACCGCTTCGAACTGCCGGTGGTAACCGGGAATCGCGTTGAGCTTTTCCACCAGCTCGTCGGTCGTGAGGTCCATTTCGATCGGGTTCTGGATCGGGCCCAGCGCCTGCCCTTCGAGCTCGTCGGCCCGGCCGTCCCAGAATTGCAGCCGCTGGTAAGCGGCGTTGATAATCGTCGGTGCGCTGCGGCCGCCGACTTGCCCGTCGATGCCGGTGGCAAACCGTTCGCCGTTCGACCAGCCTTTGGCCGGATCGTGGCACGAAGCACAACTGACCGTGTTGTCGCGCGACAATCGCGGGTCGAAATAGAGCTGCTTGCCGAGCTCGACCTTGGCCGCGGTCAGCGGGTTGTCGTCCGGGATGCGGAGCGGCTTGAGGCCGGCCGGCAGGGGCAGGTCGAACGTTTCTCCGAGGGCGGGGCCGGCCACCAGACAAGCCAAGGCCAGCACCCGCGCGGCAGGCAGGCAGCGCATGGCGGGTACACTCCACAAGGCGGGTTTTCAAACGATTAGCTTGCCACCGTATTGTTGTCCAGCCGCCGCGCGGCCGCAAGCACAAACTTGAGCCCGCGGCCGGCACGATCCGTCCGGGCCGACGTGCCGCGGCTGGGTGGCTGGGGCAAAGCGATAAGCGTGCCCCAGTTGCAATGTGACGAAGTTGTTTTTCGGCCGATTCTAGGCCGACGCGCCGCGAAGCACCCCGCGCCGCCGGCCGAAGTGGACATGCGCGGCGGACCGTCATATGACCTAACTATGGCGTTACGTGCCCGCTATGCCGTGGGCGGCCTCGTAGGCGGCGATCTCCGGCTCGTGTGCCATCGTGAGGCCGATGTCGTCCAGACCTTCCAGCAGGCAGTGGCGGCGGAACGGCTCGACTTCAAACGGCAAGGCCAGGCCGTGCTGGTCCCGAATGGTGCAATTCTCCAGGTCGACCGTCAACGTGTAGCCGGGATGAGCCGCGGCACGGCGAAACAGCTCGTCGACGTGGACCTCGTCGAGGCGGACGGGGAGCAGGCCGTTCTTGAAGCAGTTGCTGTAGAAGATGTCGGCGAAGCTGGGAGCGATCAAGGCCCGGAAGCCGTAGTCGTCCAGGGCCCAGGGGGCGTGCTCGCGGCTCGAGCCGCAGCCGAAATTGCGCCGCGCCAACAGGATGCTGGCGCCCTGGTTCTCCGGCCGGTTCAGCTCGAACCGCGGATTGTCCGAACCGTCCGGCAGCCGCCGCCAATCGTAAAAAAGATACTGCCCGAAGCCGGTCCGCTCAATCCGCTTGAGGAACTGCTTGGGAATGATCTGGTCGGTATCGACGTTGGCCCGGTCCATCGCCGCCACCCGACCCGTATGTTGGGCAAAGCTTCGCATTCTTGTTCTTATCTGGCAGCTCCGGTATGGTTCGCGGCGATGAGCGTTTGCAAGTACAGAGCATTCAGTTCTTCGTCACCTGGTTTCAGTCTGCGCGCCTCTTCGAAAAACAGCAGCGCGACCTCGTGGTGTTTAAGCCTGGCCCAACAGCGGCCGCGGAAAGATGCCAGATCGGCGGGCGGAATGCACAGCTCGTGCTCGCGCAGAAACTTCAAAGCCTCATGCCAATCGCCTGACTCAAGCTGAGAATGCAGGACAGAGGCCTGCTCCTCAGTGAGATGCGAAGCTTCGCGCTGCTCGCCGATTGAGTATAGATCCGCCGACAAACCGCGAATTCGGCTTGCATTCTCCTCGTCGAGTTCCCGCCAAGGCCCATCCATCTGGTCCCTGACAGAGTCGGCCTGGACGGAGTCGCCCTGCCCGGTGCGCAACAGCTTGTGCAACTGGACCAGCAACCGAGCCGAATCTACGAAAGCCGGGCTCTCAGGAGGAAGTCGTTTAATCATCGCTAAAACTCATCAATAGTCCACAGATTGCGAGTCGCTGCGAGAGAACTCCGATACTCGGCCAGCGTCATCGACTCCTCCGGCTCGACCATTCCGTGCGTCCGCGTGTCGACCCGCACATAGAGGCGATCGGTAAGGTGGCCATCTTCAAATGCTCCCTCTCCCATCGTCCAGCACGCAGCATCGTTCTTGCCGCAAGCTCCAGGGCAAAGCGTAACCAGTCGTCTTGGAATTCTGTGTATGGGCAAATCCCTCCATGCCGGTGCCACGGACATTCCGCCTGTGCCCGGCACCACTGCCCCCGCCGAGACCCCGATATCGATAACTCCAGGTCCGATTCGCACGCCAAGTGTGTCTGCCGTATTGCCGATCTTTGGCCGGTTCCCTTCTCGCAGCATCGCCCGATAAATTTTGGGCATCCGGTGCTACTCGTCGTTCTTATCCTTATTATGGTACTTCCACTCCCGGATATCCACGAAGTGGCCGGCCACCGCGGCCGCCGCCGCCATGGCGGGCGAGACCAGGTGCGTGCGGCCCCCCTTGCCTTGCCGGCCTTCGAAGTTGCGGTTGCTGGTCGAGGCGCAGCGCTGGCCGGGCAAAAGAATGTCGGGGTTCATCCCCAGGCACATGCTGCAGCCCGCCTCGCGCCACTCGAAGCCGGCCGCGGTGAAGACGCGGTCCAGCCCCTCGGCCTCCGCCTGGCGCTTGACCTGCCCGCTGCCCGGCACCACCATCGCCTGCACGCTGTCGGCCACGCGATAGCCGCGCACCACGGCCGCCGCCGCCCGCAGGTCCTCGATGCGGCTGTTGGTGCACGAGCCGATGAACACGCGGTCCAGCGGCAGCGACTCCAGCGGCGTGCCGGGCACCAGGCCCATGTAGTCCAGGGCACTCGCCACCGCCTTGCGGTCGCCGTCGCTGGCAAACTGGGCCGGATCGGGCACGCGGGCGCTGACCGGGGCCACCTGGCCGGGGTTCGTGCCCCAGGTGACCTGCGGCACGATATCGGCCGCGTCGAAGCATTCGACCCGATCGTAGACGGCTCCCGGATCGGTCGGCAGCTCGCGCCAACGCCGCACGGCCGCTTCGAAATCGGCCGGGGCGAACTCGCGGCCCCGCAGATACTCGAACGTCTTGTCGTCGGGGGCGATCATGCCCGCCCGCGCGCCGGCCTCGATCGACATGTTGCAGACGGTCATCCGCTCCTCCATGCCCAGCCCGCGGATGGTGCCGCCCGTGTACTCGATCGCGTAGCCGGTGCCTCCCTCGCTGGTGAGCCGGCCGATGACGTAGAGGATCAGGTCCTTGGCCGTGACTCCCGGGGCCAGCGATCCCTCGACCCGGATCTCCATCGTCTTGGGCTTGTACTGCAGCAGCGTCTGCGTGGCCAGCACGTGCTCGACCTCGCTGGTGCCGATGCCGAAGGCCAAGGCGCCGAACGCGCCGTGCGTGGCCGTGTGACTGTCGCCGCAGACGATCGTCATCCCCGGCTGCGTCAGCCCCAGCTCCGGCCCGATGACGTGCACGATGCCTTGCCGGGGGTCGCCCAGGTCGTAAAGACGGATGCCGAACTGGCGGCAGTTCTCGCGCAGCGTGTCGATCTGCTGTTTCGAGATCAGATCGAGGATCGGCAGCCGGCGGTCCGTGGTCGGCACATTGTGATCCGGCGTGGCGACGGTCAGTTCCGGCCGGCGCACTTTGCGGCCCGCCAGGCGCAGCGCCTCGAACGCCTGAGGGCTGGTGACCTCGTGCACCAGGTGCCGGTCGATGTAGAGGATGGTCTGCTTGCCCGGCTCGGCATGCACCACGTGTGCATCCCAGATCTTGGCAAACATGGTTTGGGGGGACATAGGTCAGAGGTCAGAAAGTCAGAGGTCAGGGGTCAGAAGTCAGCGGTCAGAAGGAAGTAGCGAAAAGAGCCGGCGCCACATCAACATGTAGCTTATCGTGGCGGGCGGCGTGTGGGGAGGGGGCAGAAGGCAGAAGGGCTGAAGGCAGAGGGAAGGAGGAAGGTGGAAGGAGGATGGAGGAATCGGAACGCGTCGCGTGGCTGGGGCAAAGCGTTAGCGTGCCCCAGTCGTCGTCCGTATCCCCCCGCGTTCGCCTTGTCCCCTTGTCTCCTTGTCGCCTTGTCGTTCTTCCCCGCCGCCTCGCTCGCGGGCGGCTAGGCGGCGCGGCGGCGGGGAGCGGCATCGGCGGCCCGGCGCTCGATCTCAGACACCGTGAGAAGTTGGAGGGCGCCCGTCGGATCGCACTGTTCGACAAAGACGCACGTGCCATCTTTGATGAGCCTGGGCAGGTAGAACCAGGCTTTCGACATGCTTTGAGGATCCTGGTCGGCCGATACCACGATCAAGTCGAAGGTGCCCAGAGCGTTCGCCGTGCGCGCCAGCGCGGTAAATGGGTCGCCGGGAATCAGCCGCGCCCGGGCGGCCAGACGGCTCAGCCGGCGATGGGCCAGCTTCAACGGCACGCCGGGCCGACCCGCAGCGCTGCGCAGCTCGAACAAGTCGATGGCCGCATAGGAGGCTGGGCCGTTGCGGCCGCCAGCCACTTCGATCATCCGCACGGTGCGCTCCAGCGTGCCGACGCCGATCTCCAGGATCTTTCGGACCCGGCGTTTCCGTATCAGACGATACAGGGGGCGAAAGTGGGCTGGCTTGGAAAAATAGGAAAGGTAAAGTAAGCGGCAACCACGAAACAGGTTCGGCATGGCGTTCCTCGCCTTGCGGCGTTCAGAAAGGATGGCAGTAATCAACTTCGGCAGCCGGCCTTGCCCGGAAGAAACGTTTTTGACTTTGATTCTGGATTCTCGGCTGGGCGTGTCCTCCTTCCTTCTGCCTTCTGCCTTCCGCCTTCTGCCTTCTATCCTCCTCCTTCCTCCTTCTGCCTTCCCCGGTCTATGATGGCCTCCATGCAAACGATTCTGGTCACGGGGGGGGCGGGGTTTATCGGCGGTTGCTTCGTCCGCGGCTGGATCGGCCAGGAGCGCGGGACCATTGTCAACCTCGACAAGCTGACCTATGCGGGCAACCTCGATTCGCTCGAGCCCGTCGCAGGCACCCCGCGGCACATTCTGGTCGAAGGCGACATCGCCGACCGGGACCTGGTGCGGCGGTTGCTCCAGCAGTACCAGCCGTGGGCCGTGCTGCACTTCGCGGCCGAGTCGCACGTCGATCGCTCGATCGACGGGCCCGCCGACTTTGTCCAGACCAACGTCGTGGGCACCTGCGAGCTGCTGGCGGCCGCCCGGAGTTATTGGAGCGGCCTGGACAAGGCCGCCAGAGAGCGGTTCCGCTTCCTGCACGTCTCGACCGACGAGGTGTATGGCTCGCTGGGGCCGCAGGGGGCGTTCAGCGAAGACAGCCGGTACGCGCCGAACTCGCCCTATGCGGCTTCCAAGGCGGCCTCGGACCATTTCGCCCGGGCGTATTATCACACCTACGGGCTGCCGGTGGTGACGACCAACTGCTCGAACAACTACGGACCCTACCAGTTTCCCGAAAAGCTGATTCCGCTGATGATCCTCAACGCCTTGGAAGGCAAGCCGCTGCCGGTGTACGGAGACGGGCAGCAAGTGCGCGACTGGTTGTACGTGGAGGACCATTGCCGGGGCATCCGGCGCGCGTTGGAGCGCGGGCGGCCAGGCGAGGTTTACAACATCGGCGGCAACTGCCAGCGAACCAACCTCAAGGTGGTGCGGTCGATTTGCGAAACGCTGGACCGGCTTTGCCCCGATCACGCGCACAGCCCGTGTTCGCAATTGATCTCGTTCGTGGCGGATCGGCCGGGCCACGACCGCCGCTATGCCATCGACGCCAGTAAGATGCGCGACGAGCTGGGGTGGGAGCCGGAGCAGGATTTCGAGACTGGGCTCGAGCTGACGGTGCGCTGGTACCTGGACAACCGGCGCTGGGTCCAGCGGGTGACGAGCGGGGTTTACGCGCGCGAGCGGCTCGGGCTGCCGGCGACGGATTGACGACAGTAGCGATTGACGACAGGGGGAGAGCTCAGTCGATGGCGGGATACAAAGGCATCATCCTGGCGGGCGGATCGGGCACTCGGCTGTACCCGGTGACTCGGGCGGCGAGCAAACAGCTCCTGCCCGTGTACGACAAGCCGATGATTTACTATCCGCTGTCGACCCTGATGTTGGCCGGCATCCGCGACGTCCTCTTGATTACGACGCCCTGGGACGTGGCCAGTTTCGAGCGGCTGCTGGGCGACGGCGGCTGGCTGGGAATTTCGATCCGCTACGCGGTGCAGCCCAAGCCCGAAGGGCTGGCCCAGGCGTTTCTGATCGGCCGCGCCTTCGTCGGCCAGGACCCCGTGGCGCTGGTCCTGGGCGACAACCTGTTCTATGGGCAAGGCTTCATGCGCATGCTGGCCGAAGCCACGGAGCATGCCACGGGGGCCACGATCTTTGCTTACGCCGTCAAGAATCCACAGCAGTACGGCGTGGTGGAGCTCGATGCAAGCGGCAGGCCCCTCTCGCTGGAAGAGAAACCCTCGCAGCCGAAGTCGCACTATGCGGTGACCGGACTTTACTTCTACGACAACCAGGTGCTCGACGTCGCCGCCTCCCTCAAGCCGTCGGCGCGCGGCGAGCTGGAGATCACCGATGTCAACCGCCGCTACCTCGAGCGGGGCGAGCTGCGCGTCCAGTGCTTCTCTCGCGGGTTTGCCTGGCTCGACACCGGCACGCACGAGTCGCTGCTGCAGGCCTCGAACTTCATCGAAACCATCGAGCTGCGGCAAGGCCTCAAAGTGGCCTGCATCGAGGAGGTGGCCTACAACAAGGGATTCATCACCGCCGCGCAGCTCGAAGCCATTGCCGAGCCGCTGAAGAACGCCTACGGCGACTACTTGCGAGAGCTGATCGTTCGCTGATTGCCTCAATAGGCCCGGTGGCGGGGCCTGGCCAGCCATTCAGTAAACAGCGCCTGGCACTCGTCGCCCAGCACGCCGCCCACCAGGTGCACGCTGCTCTTACCCAGCCGCACCATGTCCTGGGCCGCAAGCTGCATCTCGTTGAAGCCGGCGGCCGTGGCCGTCTCGATGCTGGCGCCGTAGTACACCGTGCCCACGCGTGCCCAGTGCAGCGCGGCCAGGCACATGGGGCAGGGCTCGCAGGTGGTGGCCACGATGGCGCCGGGAAGGTGGATGCTGCCCGCCTGGCGGTTGGCCTCTCGCAGCGCGTTCACCTCGGCATGGGCCGTGATGTCGAGCGTGGCCAGCACCGTGTTGTGCGCCACGGCCAGCAGGCGGTCGCCCATCGCAATCGCCGAGCCAAACGGCGATTGCCCGCCGGCGATGCCTTGACGGCATTTCTCGATGGCCAACCGCATCAGCTCGGCCGGCTCGATCATTGCAGTTGCTCTTCCAACGCGCTGAAGATGGCGTACATCGCGTCCAGGTAGGTGCGGGCCTCGTCCAAAGGCATCACCAGGGGCGGACTCACCCGCAGCACGTTGCCGGCCAGCGGCCCCAGCAGGTGAATGGCCGCGCCCGAAGCGTTGCCTCGATAGCAGGCCTCCACGCAGCGGTTGGCCACCTCGGCCGAGGCGTGGCGGCCGACGGCGGCGCACTCGACACCCCACACCACCCCCTCGCCGCGGACGTGGGCCACCGGCCCCAGTTCGCACAACCGCGTCAGGCCGGCCTCGAGCACCTCGGACAACTGGCGGGCATGAGCCAGCACTTCGGCCGACTCGTATTCATCGAGCGTGGCCAGCACGGCGGCGCTGGCCAGCGGGTTGGCGCTCCAGGTGTCGCTCGCCTCGCCGTAGTGCATGGAGGCAAACAGCTCGGCCCGCCCCACCGCCGCGCTCACCGGCACGCCGTTGCCCAGCCCCTTGCCGAGCACCACGATGTCCGGCTCGACGCCATACTCGCTGAAGGCATACATCGAGCCGGTCCGGCCGAAGTTGGACTGAACCTCGTCGAGGATGAAAACCACGTCGTGCTCGCGGCAGAACCGCTCGAGCAACTGAATGTACTCCTTCTGCGGATGAAACGACCCGCCTCCGCCCAGGTACGGCTCGCTGATCAGGCAGCAGATCCGGCGGCCATACTGGCTCCACAACCCGGCCAGCTCGCTCTTGAAGGGCGCCAGGTCGATCGGCCGCCGCCGCGCGGCCAGGTCGACGCACTCCTCGCGCGGAAAGCTGATGAAGCGGACGCGGGCGTCGCGCTCCGCATCCTGCTCGCTGCCGGTGACCGCGCCGGCCAGTCCCTTCTTGCCGTGAAAGCCGTGACGCGTCGAGAGGATGATGTCTTCGCCGGGCCGCCGGTCCAGCGCCGCCCAGAGCGCCTTCTGGATCGCCTCGCTGCCGCTGGCCGCCCACATCACCTGCTGGCAGCGGGCCCCGCCCGGCTGGGCTTGCAAGCTGGCCAACAGCCGCTCGCAGGCGCGAATCTCCAGCTCGGTCGCCGCGTTGTAAGCGTTCAACGTGACGGCGTGGCAATACTCGCCCGCCGCCCCCAGGTGGTTCAACCCAAGATACTCCAGGACCCGCCTCCACCAACGCGTCGGGTTATGGCCCAAGTTCATCACCAGCACGCCCGACGAAAAATCGGCCAGCATCCGGCCTTCGGGCGTCCAATGGTACGAGCCGGCGCTGCGGGTGAACACGGCCAGGCTCGGCGTGAACGTGCGCAGGGCCGCCGGCTCGACCTCGGCCAGGCGGCGGCGCAGCGAGTTCGACTGCTCCTCGCCGGGATGCGCAATGGCCGCCGGCGCGCCGGCGGCCGGCCCGGGATGGCTGGGTTTATCTTCCGGCAACGGCTGGGGCATACAGGACCTCGGGCGACTCGCGGCCCGGCGCCAACAGCACCAGGCCGCCTTGGGGATGATCGACTTCCACCAGGCAGTTCGGGCGGCCCGCGGCGTGCGCAGCCAGGATTGCCTCCATGGCCTGGACGGCAGCCACCGTTTGGCGGTCGGCGGAGATATCGTTGTAGGTCAGCATCCTGGCCTGCCGCAGCCGCTCGTCGCGTCCGTCGGCGGGGCCGCCGAACTCGACGGTGGCAACTTCGCGGATGAAACGTTCGAGCACCTCGATGCCGTAGCCCCGCTGCGTGCGTTCGTTCCAGGGCTCGAGGAACGTGCCGTTGTAGTGGTTGTTCATCGTGATCTTGCGGGCCAAGGGCGTCCGGCCCTCGATCGTGCACTCGACGCCTCGTTTGCGGCTGTGGCCGTTCCAGACCCCGTTGTCGAAGCGGAACTGCACCTCCTGCTCGACGTAGCCGGGAAAGTTGTCGGGCGTGACCCAACTGGTGTGGATGTCGAAGGCGGCCTCGCGGCCATCGGCATACTCGTAGATCAGTCGCAACTGGGTCGAGTCCCAGGTATTGCCGCCGGCCGGCCCGACCAGCCCGCGCTGGCCCGTGCACGCCACGCTCTTCAGCCGGCCCCCGAACGTGAAGTCGATGAGCTTGATGTAATGCACGGCCACGTAGGTGCCGGGATTGCGCCCCCGGATCCACTCGGCGAACTGGCTGCCGGAGATCGACTTGGGCTCCAGCAGCGTGCAGTAGCCGTTGTTCACGTGCACTAGCTCGCCGTCGGCGACGAGCGTGCGCAGCTTTTTGTGGTCGGGATCGAGCAGCTTGTGGTAGACCACCTTGGCCAGCACGCCTTGTTGCCGGGCGAGCCGGTCGAGATCGTCGAGCTCGTCCAGCGACAGGACCGACGGCTTTTCGATCAGCACGTGCTTGCCGGCCGTGAGCGCGGCTTTGGCCGCCGCAAAGTGCCGGTCGTCGGGAGTGGCCACGCAGACCACGTCCACGCCGGCGGCGAGCAGCCGGCCGACCGAGTCGGGTTCTTCGAAGCTCTCGAAGGGGCCAATCCGATTCCCGGCCGCCTGCCGATAGGCGCCGGCCCGCTTGCCCGTGCGGCTGGCGACCGCGGCCAGTTCGACGCCGCAGAGGCCGAAGGCCGGGTCGTAGACGCCGCGCTCGTGTGCCTGCTCGAGGAACGGCCGGTACGTTTCGTCGAAGATCATGCCCATGCCGACCATGCCGACGCGCAGGCCGTGCTGTTCCAGGGGAGGCTTGGCTGGCGTCATGGGAAGTGGAGTGAGAGGCGTGAAAACGTTTTACTGGTCGCCGGGCTGCGTGGCGGCGGCGATCACGCTTTCCAAGGTGACAGCGGCGCCGCCCTGGCGTTTGCTCTCGTCGGCGGCTTCCATGAAGGCGAAAATCTCAATCGTCTCTTCCGGGCTCACGGGAGGCACGCCGGTCTTGAAGAACCTGGCGATCTCGACCACCAACGGTTCATATCCCGCGTACGTGCCGCTGGGCACGACCCCCTTTTCGCCGAACACCAGCGCGCCATACGGCTGAGCGCCGCCGCGCAATCCGCGATACGTTCCGATCCGGCCGTCTTTCCAGACCCCGGTCACCAGCTCGGTGTCGCCCGCCGCCGCGCGGGTCACCGAGACGCAGCCGGGGCCCATGATCGTGTAAAGCATTTCGACGCCATGGATGCCGTACCAGAAAAGATCGGGATGGTGCGGCTCCAGCGGACACGGACTGTAGGCCGCGCAGCCCAGCACCTTGCCCACGCGCTCGTCGTTGCGCATGCCCAGGATGCCGGGGCTGAAGCGAAGCGATGAGCTGGAAAAGCAGGGCACCTCCGATTCCTTGCTGAGCCGGAAGATTTCGATCGCATCGGCCAGCGATCCGGCCACCGGCTTGTCGATGAACACCCGCTTGCCCGCCGCAAACACCGGTTTCACCTGATCCAGGTGCGGCCGGCCATCCACGCTTTCCAGCAGCACTGCGTCCACCAGGCCCAGCAGTTCGTCGATCGAGTCGACGATCTGCACCCCCATCTCGGCCAGCTCGCCGGTAAACGGCTCGACCCGATCGGCGCTGGCCGGAATGTCCTGACTGCCGCCAGGAAAGGCCGCCACCACCCGCATGCCGGCCAGCTCGCCGGCGGCGTCCGGGTTGTTGAACTGCTCGGTGAAGGCGATCGCGTGCGATGTGTCGCAGCCGATGATGCCCAGCTTGATCATCGGCTCGTCCGCTCGAGCGCTGGTGGAGGCGGCGGCCATGGTTATCAAGAGACTCGCGGCAAGCGGCAGGCGGCCAGGCATGGCGGTAACTCTCCGGAAGGCTGACTCGGACCGTGGATGGGCACCGGGCGCAAGTCTAGTCGGCCGCCGGCCAGGCCGCAATTGAGCGCGGGGAAGCAACGCCTAGGCGGTCGAATCGGCCGATGCTCCGGGCCGCGCTGCCAGCCGCTGCAGGGCTAGGTCGAGCAGGCGCCGCTGGTCGGGGACGGCCAGCCGTCGGCGGGCCTCGTCCGGCGAACACCAGCACCGCTGGCGCAGTCGGGATTCCTGCCAATCGTCGTGGCACTGCTCGACCTGCATCGCAAAGGCGGTCACCAGCAGCGTCCTGTCCCATTTGGAGTAGGTGTACTGGCCCAGCGGTTCGCCCACGATCTGTCCGGCCAGCCCCGCTTCCTCATGGGCCTCTTTCAGCGCGGTCCCGGCCGGCGTTTCACCCGGATCGATAATGCCCTTGGGAAAACCCCAGCGCCGGCTGGCCAAGGCGGTGATCAGGCAGAACTCCAGCCCCCCGCCCGACTGGCGATACGGCAAGGCGCAGGCTTGCAGGATAGGCTCTTCCACGATCTCCGTCACACGTTGCCCGCCTTGAAAGCGGCGGCCACTTTGCGGATGGCCGCTGCCACCTGCTCGATGACGCGCGGCGGCTCGAGCAGAACCGGATGGTGCAGAACCAGACACGTCTCCGCGGCCCGGCGGCTATGGACGAGCTGGCCCGCGATCCGCGCGCGGCCGCCGCGCAGCGCGAAGCCGCGGAATCCAACGTCGAGCGCGACGCCTTCGGCCTGGACCGCCGCGGCAAACTCCTCCCGCGTTTGACCTTGGAGTTGATCGCCCAGGTAGGCGAAGCCAAGCTTGTAATAGGCCGGGGTCGAGTCGGCAAGCGGTTCCAGCGCGCGAAGTCCGGGGACATCGCACAACAGCCCGCCAAGCTGCCTGGCGGCGTCGAAGCGCCGGGCGTTCCGCTCGGCCAGCGCGGTCAACTGCGGCACGAGCGCGGCCGCCTGCAGCTCGCTCAGCGGGAAGGCATTGTTCCCCTGCTCGCAGTAGATCTTGGCCCGCTGGTACACGTCCGCCCGATCGGTGAGCAATGCGCCGCCCCGCCCGGCGGTCAACAGCTTGCTGCCGCCGAAGCTGAGCACCCCTACGTCCCCCCACGTGCCGGCCGGGCGGCCCTCGACAACCGCCCCGGGCGCCTGGCAGGCGTCTTCCACAATGGCCAGGTTGTGACGGCGGGCAACCTCGGCCAGTTCGCGCATCGGCAGCAGTCCCCCGTGCAGGTGCGAGGCGACGATCGCGCGCGTCTGTTCGCCCAGGGCATCGTCGAGGCGGCCGACGTCGAGGTTGAAGTCGTCCGGCCGCACGTCGACCAGCACCGGCCGCGCGCCCACGGCCTCGATCGCGCGAAAATTGCCGGGGAAGTCATAACCCGCCAGGACGACTTCGTGGCCCGGGCCGATCCCGAGCGAACGCAAGGCAAGCTCAACGGCAAACGTACCCGAACAGCATGGCCAGACAAAACGCGCCTGGAGCATTTCGCCGATGGCTGACGCCAGGCGGGCGCCATGCGGGCCGTGGTAGCGGCCCCAACTTCCGTCGGCCAAGGCTTTCTCGACCGCCTCGACGACGGCCGGGTCGTGGATCGGCCAGGCAGGAGGGCCCTCGACGATCGTGGCAGGACCACCGTGCAGTGCCAGCCGCGTGTGGCTCATGGTTGCGCCGCGTGCAGGTCGGCGGGAATAAGCGAAAAGCTGACGGCATCCTGCTGGAATTCGGCGATCCGCAGGCGCTTGCGCAACAGCCCTTCGCGTCGAGCGCCCGCGGCTGCCGCGACGCGCTGGCTGGCCAGGTTCCCCGCGGCTGCCAGGATTTCAATCCGCTCGAGGCCCAGGTCCTCCAGGCCGAAGCGGGCCACCAGCCGCGTGGCGGCTGTGGCCACGCCCGAGCCGGTGCGACTGGTGCGGACCCAGTAGCCGAGGTTGGCGCGGAGGTTCACCTGGTCGAACTGGTTCAATCCGCAGCCCCCCAGCAACTCGGCGCCGGCGCGGTCGAAGATGAAGAACTCGTAGAACTCCCCTTCGGCACGGGCGGCAATGCACCGCCGGATCCATTCGGCCGTATCCTCCCGTTGATAATCGGGGTGGCACCAGGTCAGCCACGCGCCCACTTCGCGGATCGATTCGCGAACGGCAAGGTAGGCCGCGTCGATGTCCGCGAGCGACGGGGCCCGCAGGTCGAGTCGGCCATCGGTCAGTGCGCGAGTGCTGGTGGGCATGGCGGTCTAGCGCGCCGCGGGCGGCGCTTGGCTTCGACGCCTGCCTCGCGAAGCTGCCTTAAAAAAACAAACGCACAAGGGCTTCGGCGACGCAGGCTGGCCGAGATTCGCCCTCGACCTCGAATGTTTGCTTGCAAGTAGCTTGCACCGACCCCCGCGTCTCCTTGAGCTCCAGTAGTTCCGCCGTCATCCGCACCCGCGAGCCGATGCGGACGGCCGTGGGGAAGCGGACCCGGTTGAGGCCATAGTTCAGGACCATCTTCACCCCTTCGATGGTGAAGGTCTGCTGGACGAGCGCGTTGGACAGGCTAAGCGTGAGAAATCCATGGGCCACCGTGGTGCCATAGGGACTCTCGCGACGCGCGCGCTCGGGGTCGCAGTGTATCCATTGGAAGTCGCCGGTCCCTTCCGCGAAAGCCTGCACCCGTTCCTGGGTGATCTCGACCCAATCGCTGACCCCCAGGGGTTGACCGACCAGAGTCCGCAGTTCTTCCAGCCCCTTGATTACGCGGACTGCCATCTATCGGGTCCCCAAAGGACACAATGCCACCGCAAATCGACGTTGACCGAGCCGGCCCATGCAGCGTATCGTCCGCGCGATTGCCGCCGACGTCCGTGCGGGTGCGGCGATCGGGCAGCCCATCTGGTCTAAACTCCGTAAGTTAACGCCGATGCTCCATTCGAGCGGTTTTCCAGCTCGGACACAAGGCACCGCGCGCCGCCGGCGCGCGCTCGTGGCCGGGGTCGCGCTGATCCTCGCGGCCCTGGCCGCCGGCTGCGCTTCGACCCAGTATGTCAAGCTCCGCTCGGTTCCCAACAGCCCGCTGGCCGAGCGGCTCAAACTGACCGCGCGGGGCGGACCGCAGCCCAGCGACCGCACGCTGCAGATCCTGCGGCAGTACGATCTTACACGCGACGTCAAGGGAAACCCGCAGCCGCTTGTCGACAAGTTCCAGGCCATTGTCTCCCGCGAGCCTTCGGCCGAAAAGGTGTACTGCTTCGCCGAGTTGAGCTTCCTGGCCGGCAAGAAGCTGGAACAGAAAGAACCCGCCGCCGCCCTCGACCACTACGGGGCCGCCGTCACGCACGCCTACTTGTACCTGTTCGACGAACGGTACGCCGCCTTGCGTAACCCGTACGACCCGCAGTTCCGGGCCGCCTGCGACCTGTACAACGGGGCTCTGGAAGGCGCGCTGCGGATCGTGAAGAAGCAAGGAGACCTCTTGCCCGGCTGCACGCACACGATCCAAACGGCCACGCAGTCCTGGGATGTGACGGTCGTGGCCAGGCCGGGCAACTGGCAGCAGGACGACTTCGAGCGGTTCGAGTTCGTCTCCGATTATGAGGTACAAGGCCTCACCAACCAATATCAAAGTTTTGGCTTGGGGGTGCCGTTGATCGCGGTGCGCAAGCAGCGGCCCCAGCAGGGTCCCAGCGAGCGTTTCTATCCTCCCCAGTTGAGCTTTGCCGTCACGGCCTTTCTGCGGGTGCTGCCCGAGGAGATGTCGTCGGCTGGGGGCGGGTCGAGGCGGCACTTGGCGCTGTTGGAGCTGTACGATCCGCTGGTGTCGACCCATGTCGAGGTGGTCGACCGGCGGGTGCCGCTGGAGAGCGACCTGAGCACTCCGCTGGCTTATTGCCTGAACGATCCGCAACTCAACGCGCTGGCCGAGCCGACGGCCGGGCTGCTGCGGCCGGCCGAACGGCAGGCGGTGACCGGGCTGTACATGCTCGAGCCGCACCAACCCGGCAAGATTCCGGTGCTGATGGTGCACGGTCTCTGGTCCAACCCGCTGACGTGGATGGAGATGTTCAACGACCTGCGGAGCCTGCCCGAGATTCGCGAAAGATACCAGTTCTGGTTCTACTTGTATCCGACGGGTGAGCCGTTCTGGAACAGCGCCGCCCGTCTACGGCAGCAATTGGCCGAGGTCCGCGCCCTGCTCGACCCGGCCGCCGACGATCCGGCGCTGGGGCAGATGGTGCTGGTGGGCCATAGCATGGGAGGCCTGATCTCCAAGCTGCAGACCGTCGACAGCGGCAACGAATTCTGGAACATCGTCAGCGACCAGCCGTTCCAGGTGGTCAAGGCATCGCCCGAAGCACGCCAGCGGCTAGCTCGAACGTTCTTCTTCGAACCCGATCCGGGCATCCGGCGAGTGGTTACCATCGGCACCCCGCACCGGGGCAGCAATTTGGCCAACCGTCCCGCGCGCTGGCTGGCCCAGAAACTCATCAGCCTGCCCCGCATGCCCTTGATGGTCCGCGAGCAATTGTACCGCGACAACCCCGGGGTGTTTCGGGACGATACGATCATCCAGGTCAAGACCAGCGTCGATTCGCTGGCGCCCGATTCGCCCATTCTGCCGGTGCTGTTGGAGGCGCCGCACCCCGACTGGGTGGCGTATCACAACATCGTCGGCGTGCTCCCCAACGAGGGATGGCTCGGTTCGCTGGCGGCCGGCAGCGACGGCTTGGTGACCTACGAGAGCGCCCACCTGGACGCCGTCGCCTCGGAGATTACCGTCAACGCTCACCACAGCACGGTCCACAGGCACCCGCTCACTGTCTTGGAGGTGCGGCGGATCCTGCTTGAGCACCTGGCGGAAGTCGACTCGCTATACGGTGGAAGGACCACCCGTGCCCGCGGCGGCCAGCGGCTGGCTGGGGCAACGCGCTAGCCGTTCGTAGTGATCCGCATTCATGCGGTCCTGCGATCCGTAGCTGAACTCGCCAGAGTTCAGGCCGTCTCTGCCCAGCAACAAAGCGTTAGCGTGCCCCAGTCCTCGTCCGTTCCTATTCTGCCTTCTGCCTTCATCCTTCTGCCTTGCCTCCCGTCTAGTGCTGCAGCTTCTTGTACCGGAAGCGGGGGGGTTCATCCGCATCGATGCCCAGCCGCTCGCGGCGCTGGTCCTCGTACGTCTGGAAGTTCCCCTCGCACCAGTGGACGTAGCCGTCGCCTTCGAACGACAGGATGTGCGTGGCGATGCGGTCCAGAAACCAGCGATCGTGCGAGATCACCACCACGCAGCCCGCGAAATTGAGGATCGCCTCTTCCAGCGCCCGCAAGGTGTCGACGTCCAGGTCGTTGGTCGGCTCGTCCAACAGCAGCAGGTTCGAGCCCTTCCGCAGCAGCTTGGCCAGGTGCACCCGGTTGCGTTCGCCCCCCGACAGCGTGCCCACCATCTTCTGCTGGTCGCTCCCCTGGAAGTTGAACCGAGCCACGTAGGCCCGCGACGGAATCCGCCGCCCCCCCATGTCGAAATTGTCGTAGCCGCCTGAGATCTCCTCGAAGACCGTCTTGTCCGCGTCCAGCGCGTCGCGGTTCTGGTCGACGTAACCCAGCTCCACCGTCGGTCCCACGCGCAGCTCGCCCGAATCAGGCTGCTCCTGGCCGACCAGCATCCGGAACAGCGTGGTCTTGCCCGCGCCGTTGGGACCGATCACCCCCACGATGCCTCCCGGCGGCAGCCGGAAACTGAGGTTTTCGATCAGCACTTGTTCGCCGTACGCCTTGCTGACGCCGTTGGCTTCGACCACCAGGTCGCCCAGGTGCTTTCCGGGTGGAATCTGGATCTCGAACTCGTCCTGCCGGTCTTCGAACCGCTCGGACGACATCTTCTCGTAGGCTTTGATGCGGGCCTTGCTCTTGGCCTGCCGGGCACGAGGCGCCATCCTGATCCACTCCAGCTCGCGCTGCAGCGTCTTCTGCCGGGCCGAGGCCGCTCGCTCCTCCGTGGCCAGCCGCTGCTGCTTCTGTTCCAGCCAGCTCGAGTAATTCCCTTCCCAGGGAATCCCGCGGCCGCGGTCCAATTCCAGGATCCAGCCGGCCACGTTATCCAGGAAGTAGCGGTCGTGCGTCACGGCAACCACGGTCCCCTGGTACTGCGCCAGGTGCCGTTCGAGCCAGGCCACGCTTTCGGCGTCGAGGTGGTTGGTCGGCTCGTCCAACAACAGCAGGTCCGGCTTCCTGAGCAGCATCTTGCATAGCGCCACCCGCCGCCGTTCGCCGCCGGACAGCCGGCCCACGTCGGCGTCCCCGGGCGGCAACTGCATCGCATCCATGGCGATCTCGATCTGGCGGTCGAGTTCCCAGGCGTTGCTGGCCTCGATCCGGTCCTGCACGCGGGCCTGCTCGGCCAGCAGCTTTTCCATAGCCGTCTCGTCCATCGGCTCGGCGAACCGCTGGTTGATCTCGTCGTAGCGCCGCAGCAGGTCGCGCGTCGGCTGCACCGCCTCCTCGACGTTACCCGCCACGTCCTTGTCGGGCGTGAGCACCGGCTCCTGCGGCACATAGCCCGCCGTAAAGCCGTCGCTCAGCCTGGCTTCGCCGTCGAAGTCCCGGTCCTGGCCGGCCATGATCCGCAAGAGCGTGCTCTTGCCTGAGCCGTTTCGCCCCAGCACGCCGATCTTGGCGCCCGGGTAAAAGGCCAGCCAGATGTTCTTGAGCACCTCGCGCTGGCCGTATTTCTTGGTCAGCTCCGCAATCTGATAGATGTATTGTTGGCCCATGCATGTCATTGTATGCCCGAGGTGCCGGTTGTGGGGAGGGCAGAAGGCAGAAGGCGACGATGGCCATGGACCGGCCAGATTTCCTAGCTTAGAATTGATTCATTACCGTGGCCAGCTTCCGCCTCGTACCGCTCATGAACAATTTGAGGGAGAAAGGAGGCGAGGATGCCGAGGCCGGCAACGAGCAAGAGGGACCGCAGCATGCGCGAGGCAGCAATCCGCCGCCAGAAGTGTGCGGATATCGAGTGGGCACAACTCAACGGCGAATTGCATCAGCGGTTCGCGGGTCGCCTCGTAGTGGTCCATAAGAAGCAACTGCTGTTGAGCGGCTCCGACCGTCGAGATCTGCTGAAACGAGCGGCCAGCACGGAGCACCCGCGCGATGAATTGGTTGTCGTTGCGATTCCTACCGACAATCATGCCAGGAACTAGCAACCAGCAACTCCAGATCACCGCGCCGCCTTGAGAAAGGCAATCAAATCGGCCAGATCCTGCGGCGTGAGCTGCTGGTCCAGCCCGGAAGGCATGATCGAGACCGCGCTGGGCTGGATCTCTTCGATCTCGTCGCGGGAAACCCGGACCTCCTGGTCCACGCCGGTCGCCAGCACAAGCGCCTCCGGAGTCTCCTCGCGCACCAGCCCGTTGTGTACTTTCCCTCCAATGGTCGACACGATCACCGGCTCGTAGCTGCGCACAAAGCTGGCCGATGGAAACACGATCGCCTCCAGCAGGTCCCGCTCGTTGCGGATTTCCCCGATCCGCGTCAGATCGGGTCCACTCCGCCCCCCCACGTACCCCACCGCATGGCAGGCGGCGCAGGCCGCTTTGGCCCCCTGGAACACGGCCTGTCCGCGCCGCGCGTCGCCCGCGCTGAGCGTGGCCAGCAGCTCCTCCAGGCGGGCCGTTTGCTTGCCGATGTCCACGTTCAACAACGCCAACAGCTCGGCTATCCTCGGCTCCAGCTCGGGGCCGAACTTCTCCAACCGGGTCTTGATCGCATCGGGCCGTAGCGCCGTCAGTGCCGGCGAATCGCCGAGCGCGTCGGCCAATGCCCGGCCCACCTCCGGGTCCGTCGTCTGCTCGTAGGCCGACAGCACCCGCTCCGCCTCCAGCGGTCCGATCGTCTCGAATACCTCGCACAGCGCCCGCAATTGCTCGCCCGTTAACCCGGCCTTGGCCACGGCGTCGGCCGCCGCAGTGCGGACGGCCACGGGCGCCTCGGCCTCCAGGTGCCGCCGGACCAACTCGAACAAATCCGGATCGATCACATCGACCCGGGCGGGCCGGGCCGCCAGCGCCGACAGCCGCACTTCTTCATCCAGCGATTCGATCCGCGCCACGCGCAACAGCGCCGCCGCCAGGCGCGCATCGGGTTCCTTGCTGGGCGGCAGCGATCGCGCCACGGCCACCGCACGCGCGAGCAACTCCCCCTCGGCCTCGTCCAGCAACCGGCTGAGCGCCTCCAGCCATCCGGCCGGCGTTGCTGGCACGCCCGCCCGCCCCATGGCCCCCAGAGACGTATGCCGCGCCGAGTCCGAAAACGTAGCTTCGACCAGGCAAGCGGCCAGCAAACGCTGCACGCTTTCGCTCCCGGCAAAGCGGACAAGCTGCTCTTCGAGGGCCGTGCCCTCTGCCTCGCCAAGCCGCTCGTCGGCCAACCGCTGCCGGAAGTAGCCCACCATCGCATCGCCCCACTCGGGGTGCCGCTGCACAATCCACTCGGCCGCGCTCTTCACGGGAGCATCGCTCGAGGCCAACAGCGGGACGATCGTGCCGGCCGCCAAGTGCTCCCCCTCCATCTGGTCGAGCGCAAAAAGCGCGGCTCGCCTCGTGGCCGCGTCGGCCGCGGTCAGCCCGGCCTGCGTGGCCTCCGCTGCTCCAATCTCGATCAACGCGTAGATGATCGCGTGCTCCAGCCTGCGGTCCAGTTCGCCCGCGGCCGCCCGCAGCAGGTGCGGCACCGCGGCCGCATCACCGATCCGCCCCAGCGCCTCGGCCGCCACGCGCCGGTTCGATGGCGTCCCCGTGGCGAGCATCTCCAGCAATTGCGGCGCTGCACCCCGGTCCTTCCATAAACTGATCGAGTGCAACGCGGCCTGGCGCACCAGTTCGTCCGGGTCGGCCAGCGCGGGCCGGATGGCCGCTCGGGCTTCGGCCGCATCGATCCAAGTGAGCGCCCAGACCGCCTGCCGCCGCGCATCGGCCGCCAGGCCTGACCCGGCCGCAAAACGCGCCAGCGGCTCGACTGCCGCGGTTCCGCGCTGTGCCAGCGCCTCGGTGGCCCGCCTTCGCACGGCCGGCCGCGGGTCGGCCAGCCGGCTCGCCAACTCATCGGCCGAGACGTCATTATCCCACGCTAGCTCTAGCCCCCGCGGATCCGCCGCCTTGGGGGCATCTTTCCGGCGTATGCGATAGATGGCTCCCAGCACGTCGGGCTTTCCCAGTTGCGAGGTGGGACAGCACAACTTGTACCAGCCCCCCGTATCGCAGACCAGCAAGCTGCCGTCGGCGTCCTCCAACACGTCGGTGGGATGGAAATCGAGGTTGCTCGAAACCAGGAAGTCTTCGCTGCTGGCGGCCAGGCCCGGTCCCTCGGCCGAGAGAACGTGGCGAGTCAGCTTGTGCAAGTTGAAGAGGCAGGTGAACACGTTGTCGCGGTATTCGGGACCGAACGCCTCCGACTCATATCGTTCCAGGCCGCACGGCGCCGCCGGGCCCAGATGCACGAGCACCGGCAACAGCTCGCCCGTCCGTGCGTGCCCGTCGAGCACGCCGTGCTGCTTGCCGTACACGCCGCCATACAGGGCGTGGATCAGGCCGTCGCGCAAGCCGCCGCCGGGGTGCACCAGAAACGTGGTGCTGAAGATCCGCTCGCCGCCCGGCGTAAAAACTACGTCGACCGGATTGTCCATGCCGCCGGTCATCACCGCTTCCAGGTCTGTTCCGTCCGGTCGGCAGCGGAAGATGTGCGAGGCCCGCGTGACCAGCGGCCCTCGGCCCGGCCGATCGTACGTCTGTTCGGCGAACGCGCCCTTGCACCAGTAGATCCGGCCGTCGGGACCCAGATACGGGCCGTGCAGGTCGTTGGCGCAGCCGGTGAGCGTCTTTCCCTGGAACCATTCCCCGCGGTGGTCGGCCACGCCGTCGCCGTCCGTGTCGGTGAGCCGCCAAATGCTGGGCGGGGCGGCCACGTAAAGCGACCCGTCGAACCAGAGCGTCCCCTCGGGGAACATCATCCGGTCGGCAAACACGGTTTGGCGGTCGAAACGGCCGTCGCCGTCGGCGTCTTCCAAGCGCACGATTCGGTGCGGCCGATCCTCGAGCTGCTGCTGCACCTTGTCGTTCGACCCCGAAGAGTCCGCCACGTAGAGCCGGCCCAGTTCGTCCAGCGCGGCCGTGATCGGCCTGTCGGCCAGCGGCGGCCCGGCTGCCAACTCGATCTCGAAGCCGTCGGGCAGCCTGAACACATGGCCGTTCAAGGCGATTTCGCCCGCCCACCCACGGCCCGCCACGAGCAGCAAAGCCAGGGCGGCCCAGCAGGCGATGGTCGACCGCATCCTAAAGCCTCCTGAGGTTTTGTTTCAGCGGCGGGCCAGCCCCCCGATCCGCCAGGATGCCATCTTAGCCGGCAAACGGGCAGTCGGCGAGCGGGGCCGTTCCGTGACGGTCGTTTCAGTCGGCGTCGACCAACTGGATCACGATCTTCTTGCCCAGCGACTCGGCATAGCGAACCAGCGTATGGATCGTGGGGTTCGCCCCCACCTCGTTTTCCAGACGGGAGAGCGCGGATCGCTCAATCCCACTGCGCTCTCGCACGTCCGCCAGACTCAGACCCTGGCGCTCGCGCTCCGCCCGCAGAGCGGCCAATGCGTCGGTGACTTCAATTAGCCTCGCTTTCGCCCGCTTGCGGATCTCCGGCAGTTCCTCGGCGATCTGAGACCGAAGTCTGGCGAGCCGTTCGGCTTCCTCGGGAGACAGCTTTTCCGCCCGCCTGATGCGGCGAATCTCTCTGACCATGGTTCATTCCTCAACTTCGAACGCGGTTACCGGATAGATCGTCATGTCGTCGATTTCCTCATAAACGACACCGATGAAACGGCCATCGAGCGTAATCCCAAGTGCGATCGGCCGCCCCGAAGATCGGCTCGCATCGGTGCTAACGGGGTGTTCCAACACCCCTTCAACGTCTTCCTTCGTGAGGCCATGCTGGGCAATATGTTGCACATTGCCCGCCTCGTCGTCATCCAAATCCCACAGGATTCGAAGATAGCCCATGGCCCTCTCGTGTTTACATTTATTATAACATCACATTGAAACTTGTAAAGCCGAAGTTACGCCTCGCAAAGTTGCCCACGCGCGTCCGATTCCAGAGCGCATGCTCTCACGGCAGAGCCATCAGGTGTCCCCAGCCCAGCAGGTGCGCATCGGCGGGCAAGGGATCGACCGGCTTGAGGACGCCCGCCATCACCAGCGTGCCGACGTGGAAGTAGACTGCGTCGGCGTCGGACGTGCTGCCGGGAAAGTGTCCAAAACCGCCGTCCGGGTTCCTGCACGACAAGGCCCAGCGGGCGGCCCGCTCGATCGCCCGCCGGCAGTCCTCCCTGTCGTGACCCAACTGCCGCAGCACGAACACCGCGTCGAACGTGGCATGCCGGTCGCGGGCCGGCGGGTTGATCAGCCAACTGCCGTTGCTCTTCTGGTCGCGCAGCGTTCGCTCGACCATCGCTTCGGCGGCGGGACTCGGCTCGCCGCGCAGCCGGTAGTAGTGGGCCGCGTGGAACGTGGCCGCGATGTGATCGTTCGTATAGCCGTCGTCCTCCTGGACCATCAGCTTGCGGATGTTGTGGTCGGCCTCGGCCGGCAGCGCGCGGTCCATGGCGGCGTATGCCAGCGGAAAAAAGCTGGTGGTGTAGGCCGGCAGCGTCTTGTAGTCCTGCTCCAGCACGTCGGCAAAGACCGGCAACGCGTCGTGCCGCGGCCTGGCGCCCATCGCCCGCAGCGCCACCAGTCCCTGCGTCGTGTTGTACACCCGCGCCTGGGCCGACTCCGGATCGACGGTCCCGCCGCGGTTATAGAACGCGCCGTCGGCCCGCTGCCGTCCCAGCAGGAACTCGCGCGTCGAGCGTTCATTCGGCAGCTCCCAGCCGAACGTCTTATGGATGATCACGGCATACGTGACCGGCGCCAGGTCGCTATAGGCGCTGTCCGACATGCCGACGTACTCGGGGTCGATGCCTGGTCTGAACGAGCCGTCCGCCGCCGCCGTACGGGCGTAGAATTTCCGCAAGCTCGTACTGACCGCATTCGTGCGGTCCTCGCCGGCGGCCTCGCTCAAAACATCCGCCTGCCCCGCCTGGATCATGTGACTCTCGACCACGAGCATCAGCATGCCGATCCCGCATGCTCGCCACCAGTGCCAACGCCGCAGCATGTCCTATGCCCTCGACAACTGCCAATAACGAACGACCAATCCGGGACCGAGCCGCTACGGGCAGATCCCCTCACGCAATCCCCTCACGCAAATTTGCTTTGCCCGCCTATCGCCGTATCGTATGATCCCAATCGAGCGGCCACAACACGCAGAAACCATCCGCGACTGTTTGGCACCGCGCCGTGGTATATCAAATGACCGTCACCTCCAATTCTCCTTTTTTTGTGCCTTTTTGCGTTTTTTGTGGCCATCTTCCCTTGTTGTATGGTGACTGAGATGCGAATGGCCGCTTGTTTCGCGATCATTTTGCTCTGCAAGCTTGTCTCGGCTGCGCCCCCCGAGGCCGAGAACCTTTACACGCTCGCCGACTTCGACGCCTGGGTCGGGGCGGTGGCCTTTTCGCCCGACGGCCGGACGCTGGCTGCCGCCGACGGCGCCGCGGTGCGCCTCTGCGAGGCGGCCACCGGCAAAACCGAGTCCACGCTCGCCGGCCACGCCGACACGGTCTGCGCGCTGGCCTTTTCGCCGAACGGTTCGTTGCTGGCCAGCGGCGGCTTCGATCACTCGGTCCGGCTCTGGAACCTCCAACATCGCGGCGATCCGCTGGTCCTGGAGGGGCATCGGGGCGCCGTGATGGCCGTGGCCTTCAGTCCCAACGGCCGGCATTTGGCCACTGGCGGCATCGACGGCACCATTCGCCTCTGGTCCGGCGCGACCGGCCGGCACCTGGCCACGCTGGCGGCGCACCGAACCTGGGTCAACAGTCTCGCCTATTCCCGCGACGGCGCGCGGTTGGCTTCCGGCAGTTCCGATGGCGCCGTCAAACTCTGGGACACCGAGACGCCTGCTGACCGCGGCGGCTACCAAGAGTTGGCCCAGTTCGAGGCCGAGGCCCGTGACGGCGAAATCCGCTCCGTCGTTCTTGCCGCCGACGGCCGCTGGCTGGCCGCCGGCACGCGCTACGGTATCGTGCGCGTCTGGGACACCGCCACGCGCGAGCCACTGGCGGCCCTTGCCGCGCAGCCGGCCGACGTCTGGTCGGTCGCCCTTTCTCCCGATGGCCGCCTGTTGGCCGCCGCCGGTTCCGAGTGGAAGCGGCCCGGCGAGGTGACCCTTTGGAACACCGCTACCTGGCGCGAGCCAGGCCGCTTGCCCCACGCCGGCGAAGTTTTGTCCCTGGCCTTCTCGTCCGACGGCCGGTTGTTGGCCTGTGGCTGCTGGAACAAGTCCCTCACCGTCTGGCGCCTTGCGCCCGACGGCAAATAGACGAATGTCTCAAGGCATTCATCGCTGGTGACCGTCCGATTGGTTGACCTGCTCCGCCTTCTCGCGCCATAATTCATGCTGCTCGCCGCCGGCAGGCGCCGAGTCGGAACAATCAAAGTCGGCTACCTCGTCTGCCGGCTTGTAAGGGAGGGTCACCATGCGGTACTCCGCGGTCCTCAAGGTCGTTGCCTTGGTCGTCCCAATCGCCCTCGCCGCCGGCGACGTGTGTCAGGGCAGTGTAGTTGGTCAGGGCAGGATAGTCCTTTTGCTCGATTTCGAGTATCAGTGCCGCCGATCGCGGGACTGGTTGCGCCGGCATCCCCGCACGTCCCGTGCGCTGGTGTCGCTCGGCGCGATCGGCAGTGGCCGGCCAATCCGTGGCTCACTGCAGCTTGGCGTGCAATTCCACCAGCAATACACACTGGCGCAAGCCCAGCGGCGTGCCATGGCCGCCTTGCGGAAGATGGGCGTGAAGACGACCGCCAGCGGTGTCATGTATGCCGATCAGGAGAGCGGGGGTGGCTTCAGTTGGATGCAGCCGCCCGACGTGCCTGACTGGGTCCGGCGACTGCTGGGGGATGCATTCTTCCGCGAGATCGTTCACGTCGCGATCTCGTCCGATCGCGTCACCGACCGGCGGCTGGCACAACTAAGCGGGCTGTCGGGGCTGAGGCATCTCTACCTGAAGTCACCCAGGGCTACGGATGAAAGCTTGAAGCACATCGCGGGCTTCTCACGGTTGGAAACCCTCAGCCTCGACGACTCCACAATCACGGACAAGGGCCTGATCCACTTGCGCGGATTAAGGAACCTGCGAAGACTGTACTTGCAAACATCGGTCGAAGACGGTTGGCCATTCAAATCCGTCCCGGCCCGCGGCCGGCTCACCGACGCGGGTTTGGAGCATCTGCTGCACCTCCGAAAGCTCGAGTGGCTCGATCTGAACCAGACCGGCGTCACCGACGCCGGCCTGGCGCGTCTGGCTCAATTGACCCAGCTCACTCGCCTCAGCATGTACAACACGCGCGTCACAAACGATGGCCTGGCCGCGCTCAAGCCTTGCACCCGGCTCAAGTACCTCGATCTCAGCCACACACAGATCGACGACGCCGGCCTGGCTCACTTGGCGGCGTTTCCAGAGCTCGAGCAGCTCATCCTGATAAGCTGTTCCGTCACCGACGAGGGATTGGAACATGTGGCCCGTCTGTCGAAGCTCAAGAGCCTCTCGCTCAACGAAACGCGGATCACGGACGCCGGTCTGTCCCATCTCAAAAAGTTGACCAGCCTTGCCGAGTTGCGTCTGGCTGGCACGTCAACGACCGACCGGGGACTCGACGCCATTCGCGAGCTGTCCAAGCTGCACATGCTCGATTTGAGCCGCACGCAGATTTCGGATGCCGGCCTGGTGAACCTCAAACCGATGGAATGGCTCTCGTGGCTGGACCTCGGCAACACGAAGGTCACCGACGCCGGTCTCGAGCATCTTAAAGGACTTAAGCACCTGCACATGTTCCATGCCAACGGATCCGGTATCACCACGCGTGGTCGCATGGCATTCCAAGACCGGATGCGGTAGCCCGGCTTGGCGCCTTGCGGCCTGAACAATCAGAAGAGGCACGACCGGCCGGGAGGACTCGAATGCACGCCAACCAACGAGGGCCGCAAGCTCAAATCATGGTGAGTTGGCTTTCCTGCGTGGCCCTCGGCGCCTGCCTGGCTATGCTGGCGCTGCACGCGGCGGTTTCACCGGCATACGCCGAAATCCTGCCCACCAGCGGCACGTTCGAAGGCGTTTATCGTCGGGATCGTTGGGGTGTCGGCCAATTCGCCTTTTATAGCGTGGCCCCCGACTTGCACAAAAAGCTCAAGCCGTACGAGGGAAAGCGAATTTCCCTGGAAGTAAAAAAGGCCACGCAGCGCATGAATCCTGGCCCAGGCGTCATCGAGAAAATCGGCGCGATCAAGCTTCTGGTCGATTTGCCGCTCGCCATCGAGCTGGCCACAATGGCTGGCCGTCTCGATCATCGCGGCGGGCCGGAAATCGAGGTGGCCTGCTTCCTGCACAATCAAGGCCAGGACACCGTCTCTCTTTCCGCTCGAGACGTTCATCTGAATGTCCACGCTGACAACCGTCAGAAGCAGTATGTTCACTGGATCAACGGCAACCTTGTCTCTGCAACGTTGTTCGATTTCTCACACATCGACAGCGGGAATCACCTGACGATCGAGCCGGGCGACACATTCCCATTGGTCGCCCGCATTTCGCTGGCGCCCGGACAGTACGAAGCCCATGTACATGCCAGGTGGCGCATCGGCCAGAATCCCCAGGTTGCAACGGTGGCCTGGTTCCCGCTGGACGTTGTCGAGCAACCGGTGGTCAAGGCCGCAGGCCGGCAGCAACTCAAACAAGGCAAGAGCCCCGACATGGGCCTGGAGGTGGTCGACGTGGAGTATTTGCCGCCGGACGACCTGGTCGAGTGGTCGTACCTTTCGTTTACGCTCCGCTCTGCCCCTGGGACAAAGCGGCGTATTGCGGTTGCCATGAGCGGCTGGGGCGTGGAACCCTCGCTCGCCGGAGTGCTGAGTGTCATGGATGCCGCCGGCCACCGTCTCAAGGTCGAAGTTCAGCACCGCGTCGGGAACGATCTCCCCTTTCGCATGATGCCCCTGACGCGACAGGGAATTCCCACCACGATCGGTTTCAAACGGTACGGCGGTGGCAAACTCGACACGCCCGTCGATCGCATCAAGCTCGAAATCCTCACCGACCGCGGCCTGGCCGCAGTCTGGCTCTCGCCGTAACGTCAACATGCGGTCTTCACCCCGGTGGCGTCTTGCGCTTCGGTGGGAATTCTTCTTCGACCTGCTGGCGGATTGTTCGATCGCGTGCAGCCTGTTCCGCCGATATCCGGTCGGTTCGTTCGCGACGCTTGATCGGTTTCTTCGACATGCTCATCGACTGGCCCTGCCACCATTCAAGGCGATTCGCCCTGCTTTTGCAACCAGAGTTGCCCTGTCCGGCCGCTTCAGGGAAAATCAAGACTGAGAAACCAGCCTCACTCCGCGGGAGACGCTTGCATGGCATCTGCTATCACCGCGCGCCATTGGAGGCTCGACGAGATCGAGTCGAAAATCTGCCACGTGGCGGCCGAGCAATTGGACCTGCGGCGGGCGGACGTCGGCCCCCACTCGCGGCTCATCGAGGATCTCAACTGCGACAGCTTGGAGCTGGTCGAGCTAATCATGAAGATCGAGGAAATCTTCGCTGTCACGATACCCGACGGCCCGTCCAACGACGCCTGTAAGGCCGTTTTCGCCCGGCAGCCCTTTCGGCTGCGCGACCTGGCGGAGGTGGTCTATCTTCAACAGGGCATGCCAAGGCAGCGCCGCACGGGTTGGAAGGGATGGCCCATCGAAGCTCCCGCGGGCACCGCCATTCCCTTCACGCAGCTCGGCGGCCGCTTCGACCGCGGAAGTTCCAACGGCATCTTGTACGAGCCGTTGGAACGCGGAAGGGACGGCCTCCCCATGTTTCGCCGCCGCACCGACGGCATGCGCTGCGCGCTGCTGCCGGCGGCAAGCGTTGAAATCGGAAACGCCTCCCGCTCGGCGGCTCCCGACGAACAACCCCTGCATACCGCGGCGATCGACGAGTTTTTGATCGACGCCGAGCCTGTTTCCGCGACCGCCTACGCCAGGTTCTTGAACTCAATCGGCTACGTCGACGGACAAATGCTCCTCGACTGGTTCATGTTGGAGGCCGGCGACCACCGCTGCGAGCATGAGCTGCTTATCCACGACGACGGGCGGTGGCAACCTTTGCCGGGCACCGAGCGGTTCCCGATGGTGCTGGTCTCCTGGTATGGCGCCAACGCCTACTCGCTGTGGGCCAACGGCCGCGACTGGCTCGACTACCGGGAGACTGATTCACGCGACTTCGACGACCAGTTCAGCTTTTTGCCAAGCGAGGCGCAATGGGAGTACGCTGCTCGCGGCCCGATGTCCTACGAATACCCCTGGGGTGACGGCGAGCCAGCGCCCGACCGGCTTCGCAGCGACCGACACCGCGTGGGCCAGGAGTATACGGCGGCAAGCTTGCCGATGTCCGCCGTGAATGAAGAACTGGGCATGTCGCCGTTGGGCCTGCACCACATGGCGGGCAACGTCTGGCACTGGTGCCGCGACTGGTACGATCCCGCGTTCTATCGATCGGCCCAGGCCACTTGGCGAAACCCCCAGAACCGCCGGCCAACCGGGGTCAAGAGCGAACGCGGCGGTAGTTGGGTCGGCCCCGCCACACTGGCCCGCTGCTCGTACCGCCGCGCCCGGCCGCCGCTGGCCCGCGGCCGCTGTCTCGGCTTCCGCTGCCTGGGCGACGCGGCCGGCGCAAGAAAGTGAGCGGGTAGCTGGTCTGCCAATCACGCGCCTTTTCCTGCGTGGCGGGTTAAAATCACGGCATGGACGCGAACCACACCCGGTTGCCCGCCGCGCCGACGCCAACGGCAAGCCGATGCACAGTTGGCGCGTGTTGTTGCTCCCGTATTTGGAGAACCGTACTCTCTACCAGCAGTACGACTTCAACGAACCGTGGAATGGCCCCAATAACCGTCGCCTGGCCAAGTACTGTATCACCTGGTTTCGCTGTCCCCACAGCAAGTCCCCATTCGCCGAGACGAACTATGTTGTCGTCGTCGGCTCCCAGACGCTCTGGCCGGGCGCAGCCTGCGGGAGTTTCGACGACGTTCCGGATGGCACGCCGCAGACCGTGCTGGTCGTCGAGACAGCCAGTTCGGGCATCCTTTGGAGCGAGCCGCGCGACCTGGACGTGTCGACGATGAACGTGACGATCAACTCCGCGGGGGGCAAAGGCATCTCGAGCCAGCACCCGGGCGGCGCGAATGTTGTGATGGCCGACGGCTCCGTGCGGTTGCTACCGGACTCCACGACGTGGCAGTCCCTCCACGCGGTTCTGACCCGCAACGGCGGCGAGGATGTCGCCAAACTACTGGGCGACCAATAACGCCGCGGGCTGCGCCGCGCTCGCTTTCTTCTTCCGCACTTTCGTGTGCGCTCCTGTCGAGACCATCAAGAGCGACCTGCCCCGTCGCGATCCTGGCTCATCGTTCGGACAGCGCATAAGCCTCCTCCGAATAGGGATCGTCCTCGGAGAACGCTGGTGGGGCTGGCGGATAGAAAACCCAGTACAGGCCGAAGACAAGAAGCAGGCCGCCCACCCCGCCGCACACGAGCAAAAAATAGAAGCCCACCTTCTTGTTTGATTTGTGGTCGTCATAGCCAAGCACTTCAACGCTCATCAATTGGCCGTTGTGGATCGCCGCCGTATCCTGTACGACCTGATCGATCTCCTTGGTCCAGTACCGCCGACCCGAAATCAATTGGCCTTCGACGATGTTTCCGCTGAGATTCGGGTTCAACAACGCAATAAGCCAACGGTCCTCGACCTGAACCAGGTAGATTGTCCCCAAGACCATTTCGCTGAGCGATGTCACCAGGTCAGCATCCGTCGGGACCAGTTGGTCGGCGGTGAATCGGACCCAGCGGCTGGGCAGCCGCGCGAGGTCGTCGACCTTCACGAGGTCGGCCGCGGAAATCTCGACCGGGCCGTTATGGAGGTAGTTGATGTCGTCTTGAAAGTACCACAGGCCCCCCGCGCATGTCGCAAAACTCAATACTGCGCAGATCAGGAACATACTGGTACATGGAAACCTACCTCGGCTGCGACACCATCACCCTGGATCGAAAGAACTACCGGTTCAGCGGCACGAATGCTCCCGGCATCGTCTATATCCCGCCCAGCGCGGCGCCGGGAAGCCTCCACGTGGATCGGATCGGCTCCCGGCGGTGGGCGGTCGCCCCCGGCCGGTTCTCGGTCCGCTTGAAAACGGAGATCTATGTCGAGCTGCTCAATCGCGAGACCCGCCGCGCGCACACCTTGGTGATCCGAGGCCCGGGCGTAACCGCGATGCAGCAAGAACGCGCGTGGCTGCCGAGCAATCTTTGGGACGCGAATTATCTGTGCTTCACGACCAAGCAGCCGGCGCCTTCTTCGATTTCGATCCGGCACACGGCGTCTACTGGTGGAACATTCTGAGCGGCGCGGACCAGAAGGGTCACGGATTCAAAGTGGCCAACAAGCGGCTGAGCTATTTTGCCAACCTGCCTGTCTTCTGGTGGCTGCACGCGGATCGGGATGCGCGTGCCGGCGTCTTCGATGTCCGTTACCTTCTTCGCTACGGAAGCGGAAGACCAACTTGGCCCCTGCGGCTCTCAAAGCAGAGTTGGCCGACGACGTAAGCTGTCCCGGCCTTCAGCGATGCACTCGCGACCTCGGTCACCTTCCGGGAGGCGCTTGTCCGCTTGGACCATGCCGATATATGGTAAGCTGGTAGCGCGTCGAAAACCGCGCTGTGCGCCGCCTTCCGTTGCTGATGGGTTCAAACGCTATGCCATCGTCCGGCGATGATCGGTTGGCAATGGTTCGCCATTGGCAGCGAGTCGGTCCGCTTTTGGAGCAAGTCCGCCAGCGAGAGCTCCGCGCCATGGACGATGCCGCGGCCCGCGTGGCGATCGAACGCGTGTTGGAGCTGGGCGCGGCGCTGCCCGCCGTTCGAACCACGAGCGGCCTCGTTGAGCAACAGCGGCTGTTTCAGAAGTGGCGCCGATGAACCAGATCCTGGCCGCCGCGCTCGAGCTGCAAGAGTTTCTCCAGGAACGGAACTGGCGTTTTTGCATTATCGGCGGATTGGCGGTGGCACGATGGGGCCAGCCCAGGGCAACGCAGGACGTGGATTTGAGCTTGTTCGCGGGCCTGGGCAGCGAGGAGCAGTACGTCGACCCTCTCTTGGAGCGGTTTCGTGCACGCGTCACCAATGCCCGCGACTTCGCGCTGGCCAGCCGGGTAGTCCTGCTCGATGCGAGCAACGGCGTGCCTCTCGATATTGCCCTTGCGGCCTACGATTTCGAAGAGCGCGTCATTGCCCGCGCGTCGCCATTCCAGTTTGCCGCGGGCTTGGAACTCGTCACGGCCTCCTTGGAAGACGTGCTGGTTTTGAAAGCATTTGCGGATCGGCCGCAGGACTGGGCGGACGTCGAAGGCATTGCCGTGCGGCAAGCTGGCTGCATCGATTGGGACTATGTCGAAACGGAGTTGGGCCCGCTCTGTGAGCTGAAGGAAACCCGTGAGCCGCTGGCGCGGCTCCAGGAGATTCAAGCACGGCTCGGCCACTGAGTCCAGGGCCGCCGAGGAAAGACCAATGGGACTCTTGCAAAAGCTGATCATCTCGATTGTCCCCAGGCGCTGGGCCCAGGCCATGGAGGCGGAGTCCCGCGCCTGGCGGATGCGATGTCCCTGCGGCCACGAGGTATCGATCTGGGAAATCGGAGGCATTCGCTACAAGGCGGTTGGCAACCCCAGGCGCCTCTACCGCTGCCCCCACTGCGGCCTGACCTGGCACACCCTCTACAAGCGATCGGCGGAATCAGGCCCGTCATGAGGTCAACCGCGCTAAACCATAACGAGCAAGAACGCCAACGCGAGCATGGCGGCGCCAATCACCAGGCTCCGGGAAAGAAAGCTCGGGTGCGAAACAAACAGGGCGCCCAGGGCGAGTGCCGCAACGGCCAGGACCGCCGCAACGATGTGCAGGACGTCGGCTGCGAGGACATGGTCACTTCGACGGGCCTCTCCTCGCGCGGCCGCCATCATCGCGCGTGATGCAAACGAGAGCGACGAAAGCTGGGCCAGAATGCTCGCACTTGAACAGATAATGCTCATCACGGGGCACCATCGAGGCAGACGAGCGCCCCAACTATTCCACGTCACGCCACCTGCAGGAGCCTTGTACGGATTGTTGTCCACGCCCCCAGAGTAGCATTCTCCGGCCACCTGGGCCAACTTGGCCGCGCCGCTGGACTCTTGCCCGAAGCCGCTTACTTCTCGATCCTCAGCAGCCGGCCGTTGAGGCTGTCGGCGATCCATAGCGCGCCGTCAGGACCGACCGCCACCCCGTGCGGCTCTTTCAGCGCCGTCGCCCCGGCCGAGCTGCCGGCGGGCCCCTCCCCCTTCTGCCCGGTGCCGGCCACCGTCGTCAACGTCTCCGCCCGCGGCGAGTAGCGGCGGATGCAGTGGTTGTTCGAGTCGGCCACCAGCACGTCGCCCGACGGCTCGATCCACAAAAACTTCGACCCGTTCAACGTGCATTTCAGCGCTGGGCCGTCGGAGGCCGGACCGGCCTGGCCCGTGCCGGCCACCGTGCGGATGCGGCCCTGCCCGTCGACCACTCGCAAGGCGTTCCCGCTGCGCTCCAGGATCCAGATGCGGCCTTGAGCGTCTCTCGCCACGGCCCGCGGATCGACCAGCGGCGACTCGGCCGCCAGCGCCCCGTCGTCGGGCACGCCCTGCTTTCCGTTCCCCGCCACGGTGCGGATCACCCCATCAGCCACGGCGCGAATGCGGCGGTTGCCCAGGTCCGCCAGCAAGAAGCCGTCGGGGGCGGCAACCACGTGGTACGCCTGGTTGATACGGGCATCGCGCGCGGGCCCGCCATCGCCCGCGAATCCTTCCCGCGGCCCACCGGCCTCCGTGGTCACCTGCCTCGTCCGGCCATCGATTCGCCTCACCGCGTGGTTCGACGTGTCCGACACCAACAGATCGCCGTCGGCCAGCACCACCACGTTGTGCGGCTGGTTGAAGCGGGCCTTGTCGCCCGGCCCATCGCGATAGCCCTGTTGACCGTCGCCTGCCAGGACCTCGACGGCTCCGCCGGTGGTGACCCGGCAGATCCGGTGCCCGCCGAAATCGGCCACCACCAGCGAGCCGTCGGGCAGGAAATCGAGTCCGAACGGAATTGTCAGCGTCGGGTGGTCGTCCACCACCACGACCACTTGCTCATCCGCCCCGGCCGGTCCCGCCAGCAGCATCGCCACCACCACGAGCCATGCGTAACGCATATCAAATCCTTTCATTTGCAGGTATTTGCCTGGCGCCAGCTTAGCTGGTGGGAGTGCGGCGGCAAAGTGTTAGAATGCATGCAGTTCCCAGGGCCCTGTGACGATAGGTTCGATTATGCAGCAAGGCGATTTGCCGGACACAGGCACCGACGATCCATGCCGAGCCGTCCATAGTTTGCCCCAGTTCGATCATCCTCCGGTAAGCGAAGTGGCAAAGGGCCTATTGGCTCCCGCCTATAGCCGGCCACGCATCTTCTCGGAAAGAGTGTCTCTCCCGCTCGGACAGCTCCGGCGTTGGAAGCCACGAATCGTCCTCGACCGACGTTCGAGCGAGGGCGAAGATGGCTGAAGAATGGTATGAGTGCTTCTCCGCTGGCAAGCCTTTCCGCGACCGTCTGGCGTATCCCATGCCGCACGTTCTGGCCGCCTTGCTTCTGGCACTCGCTGCCGTCCAGGCCGCCGCCGATGAACCCGCACGGCAGTCCCCCACGTCGGCTCCGAACATCATCCTCATCATGGCCGACGACATGGGATTCTCGGACCTGGGCTGCTACGGCTCCCGGATCGCCACGCCCAATCTGGACGGCCTGGCCGCCGCAGGGCTCCGCTTCACCCAGTTCTACAACACGGGCCGCTGCTGCCCCACCCGCGCGGCCTTGCTCACCGGACTCTACTCCCACCAGGCCGGCGTCGGGCACATGGTCGCAAACCGCGGCACGCCGGCCTACCAGGGCTATCTCAACGATCGCTCGGTCACGATTGCCGAGGTGCTGCGGTCGGCCGGCTATCGCACGTACCTGGCCGGCAAATGGCACGTCGGTGAGAATCGGCCGCATTGGCCCGTCGACCGCGGCTTCGAGCGGTCGTATGCCTTGGTCAGCGGCGGCACCAATTACTTCCGGCTCGATCCGGGCCGCACGCTGGCCCGCGACGACCAGCTCATCCAACCCGAAGACGACTGGTATGTCACCGATGCGATCAGCGGCAACGCGGTGGAGTTCCTCAGCGAGCACCCGGTCGGCGAGCCGTTCTTCCTCTACGTCGGCTACACGGCGCCCCACTGGCCGTTGCACGCCTTGCCGGACGACATCGCCCGCTACCAGGGCAACTACCTCGATGGCTGGGACCTGCTGCGCATCCGGCGGCACCGGCGGATGATCGAGCTGGGCATTGTCGAGCCGGCCTGGCCGCTCACGCCGCGCGACAAGGCTGCTGCGGCCTGGGCCGATCTGGACGACGCGGCACAGCAGGCCTGGGACTTGAAGATGGCCGTCTACGCCGCCCAGATCGACCGCATGGATCAGGGCATCGGCCGTATTCTGTCGCAGCTCGACACGCTGGGCGCGAAGGATAACACGCTCGTGCTGTTCCTTTCCGACAACGGCGGCTGCGCCGAGCAGATCGACCGCGGCACGCCGGGCGTGCCGCCCGGCGGCAAGGATTCGTTCCTGAGTTACGGCCTGCCCTGGGCCAACGCCAGCAATACGCCCTTCCGCCGCTACAAACACTGGGTGCACGAAGGCGGCATTGCCACCCCGCTTATCGTTCGCTGGCCGGCGGTGGTCCGCGAGCCCGGCGACCTCACGCACCAGCCCGGCCACGTGATCGACGTCATGGCCACTTGCCTGGCGGCGGCCGGGGTCGAGTATCCGCAAACGTTCGAGGAGAGCGAGATCACGCCCCTGGAGGGCAAGAGCCTGCTGCCGATCTTCCGCGGCGAGACCCGCACCGGGCACGACTGCATCTTCTGGGAGCACGAGGGCAACCGGGCCGTTCGCCGAGGCCAGTGGAAGCTCGTGGCTCGGCATCGCGGTCCCTGGGAGCTTTACGACCTGCAGGCCGACCGCACCGAGTTGGTCGACCTTTCCTCTCAGCAGCCGCAGCTCGTCGAGCAGTTAGCTGGTCAATACGAGGCCTGGGCCGAGCGTGTCGGCGTCGTGCCGTGGGGCCGTAGACGGCCGGCGCCCGAGATCCCTACGCCACCCCGTGGGTCTTGAACCACTCCTGCAGCCGCTTCCAGCCGTCCTCGGCCGGCTCCTTGCGATAACTGGGCCGGTAGTCGGCGTGGAAACCGTGCGGCGCATCCGGGTACAGCACAATCTCCGACTTGCCCCCCGCCTCCTTCACCGCCGCCCGCATCTTCTCCACCGTTTCCTGGGGAATGCCCTGGTCCGCCCCGCCGTACAGGCCCAGCACCGGCGCCTTCAACTCGCCCGCCATGTCCAGCGGGTGCTCGGGGTGCAGTTCGTCCTCCATGCCGACCAACCGGCCATACCAGGCCACGCCGGCCTTCAGATCCGGATTGTGCGCCGCGTACAGCCAGACGATCCGCCCGCCCCAGCAGAACCCCGTCACGCCCAGCTTCGACGTGTCTCCTTTGTTCTTCTTGGCCCAGCTCACGGCCGCGTCGAGGTCTGACATCACCTGCTTGTCGGGCACCTTGGAGACCACCTTCGAGATGATCTCCTGGAAGTCGGTCATCTTCGACACGTCGCCCTGCCGCGCATACAGTTCCGGGGCCACGGCCAGGTAACCGAGCTTGGCCAGCCGGCGGCAGATGTCCTTGATGTGCTCGTGTACGCCGAAGATCTCCTGCACGACCAGCACCACGGCAAACGACCGCCCCCGGGCCGGCATTGCGCGATAGGCCGGGATCTCCCCGTCCGGCACCGGAATCTTCACCTCGCCCGCTTCCAATCCCTCGGCATCTGTCTCGATCGTATCGGCCGTCACCGGTTGCACGGCCAGCGCGAACCCCGAAGCCAACGTCGTGACCACGAACCCCCGGCGGCTCAGCTCGATCTTCGGCAGCAAACTAAGTAGGTCTTCGTGCATCGTCGAATCTCCTCTTGGGCAGTTGTTTCCAGCATCAAGTCTCGGTTTCCGGACTGCCATGATAGCTTGGTTTGCGTGTCGGCGACAATGGACGGCGTGCCATCGTGCAACCGATGGAAATGCCCCCTCCGCCGCGGACCCTCGCACCGACCCCTGCCGTTGACGGTTCGCCGGACCCGGTGGAGAATCGGTTGCGGACTGCCTCTCCGTTGGGGCCGCAAGGCAGCCGGAGGTCAAAAATCCATGAGCGCGAGCCCGCCGTCCGGCAGATGGCAGTTCAGTCTGCGCTCGCTCATGCTGATCACGCTCTGGGTCGCCGGCGGATTAGGCGTGACGCGGGCAGTGCCTTGGCTGGGCATTCTGTTTGTGGCCGCGACATTGCCGGCGGTCGGAAGGACCTGCAAGTTCGTCGCCCAGAGCAATGCGCGCGGTCGCCCCGTCGACACTCCGCTGCTTGCGGGCATGTTTCTCCGTTCGCTCGGAATCGTCGTCACGATGACAACCACCTCCCTGCTCGTGGTCCTCGGCGCTGCGGCTGCCGCGGCCCTCCTGGCCCTCGTGGCCGCCACGTCGCTGTGTCGACTCGCGGCTCCCTGGCTTGCTCGTCCTTACGCTCTGGCGGCCGCGTCGCTGCGGCGGGTTGTACGTAGTACCGCCTCGCTGGTAGCGATCACCTGCCACTGGCTCCGCCGATTCCGGACCAGGATCCTGGGCTGGCCCCGGATCATCGCGGCCTCCCTCGGTGTGCTCATCGGCGGCTGCTGCACCCTGGGCCTGCTGGCGCTCATGGCCCTTATCTCGGCCGTGCAATTCGTAACGGATCGGTTCGCCCGTCTCCGTGGAGCGTCCCGCCGCTTGTTGGGTCAGGCGATGCTCGGGACGGCTCACCTCGTTGCCGTCGACCGCCAACTGCTGCGGCAGTTCCGCGCGCCATAACGTTCACGGCTGTGGTTCCATCACGTCGTGGAGCCGGTTGATCCGGGGGACAGGAATCGTCTGCCGCACTCCGGACGGCCAGCGGATTTCTACCTGGTCCACTTCCTTAGCGTCGCCCAGCCCGAAGTGCACGGTCTTGGACGACTGCGACAGGTACCCGCCGGCGCTGTGCACTTGCCGCACCATGATCCGATCGCCCACGTGTATCTTGACGACGGCGCCGATGGCATCCCGGTTGCTCCGTGTTCCCCTCAGGCGGAAAGCCAGCCAGTTGCGCCGGGGAAACTGGTTCTTGAAATAGTACGGATGGTCGTTGAAGTTGTTGACCACCAGGTCCAGGCGGCCGTCGCCGTCGAAGTCGCCGGTCACCGCCGAGCGAGAGCTGCGCGGTGCCTGCTCGCCGCCGATGTCCTCCGGCAGAAACATGCCATGCCGAGGCGGTTCGACCCCCTCTCGGGCGGCTCGCTGGGCGAACGTTTCATCGCCGTTGTTCATCAATAGCGAATTGGGGTGATACCAGAATGGATAGCCCATCCCGCATGGCACGAAGATGTCCTCGAGTCCGTCGTTGTCGAAATCCCCCGTGGCCACGCCCCACGGCCAGAAATTCTCCAGGTTCGCGCGGTCGGAAACCTCCTCGAACCGGCCGCCCCCCAGGTTCTTGAACATCGTGTTGCCGAAAACCACCTCCTCGTACTGGATGTCCAGCAGCTCCGCCATCTCCGCCTCCAGGCCCAGGTTGCCCTGGCGGGCCTGGCCACCCGTGACATACCGATACTTGTCCCCGGTTTGAACCATTCCGCGATCACCCCCGGTCATCCACATGTCCGAGTGCATATCGACGCAATATACGTCGAACCGGCCGTCGTTGTTGAAATCGAACGCCTTCGATCCGACCGCGCCGAAGCTCGTCCGCTTCAGCGTGTCGGCCGTGACATCGCGTAAGCGGCCGCCGCCGATATTCTCATAGAGCTGGCTGCGGCCGAACATGTTGGTGACGAACACGTCCAGGTCGCCGTCGTCGTAGTCGAATACCGCCACGTCGCCCCCCCACCCCTGGCCGCGCAAACCGGACGCCTCGGTCTCGTCGCGGAACGTGCCGTCCCCCTGGTTCCGGTAAAACCTGTTGTATTCCTTCGGCGAGGCGAACAGCGTCGTCAGGACCGAAGGTCCCACGAAGTAATCGCTCTCCTGATCGAAGGTCTCGGTGGTCCAACTGGCCGAGTTGGTGACCAGCAGATCGAGGTGGCCGTCGTTGTCGGCGTCGAAGAAGGCCGCCGTCTGCGAATGCGCCACCAGCACCAGGCTTGCCTGCTCAGTGACGTCCTTGAAGCGGCCGTTGCCTTGGTTTTCGAAGAGCACGTTGCCCGCGCGGGTGGTGGTGATGTAGAGGTCTTGATCGCCGTCGTTATCGTAGTCGGCGAAGGTGCCGCCCACCGAGATGCGGTCGGCCAGCCCCACGCCCGCCTCTTCGGTCACTTCCTCGAAGGTTCCGTCGCCTCGGTTGCGGTACAGCGCGTTGGGGCCAAGCTGGTTGAGGAACAACAGGTCGTCGTGCCCATCGCCGTTGTAGTCGCCCACCACGACGCCGCAGCCGTGGTCGTAGAGGTTAAACTTGAACTCCTCGCCCTGCTCACCGGGCAGGAAAGTCATTGTGAACGTCAGCCCGCTTTCCTGCGCAAGCTCGCGAAAGCCAGGGGGACGATCCTCCGGCCCGTCGGCGGCGACATCCGCGCCTGGTGCACCCGCCGGCTGCTCATCCGAGCCACGGGTTACCAGCATGAAAACCACTCCACCAAGCGTCGCCAGCAGCAGCAACGCGCCCACTGCGACGCGGCGTATGTTCAGCTTCACGGGATCACCTCATACCAGGCAGCGCGGCGCCGGACAGCAGCGATCGCTTCGCTCCGGATGCCAGGCTCTTGGACTCTCGTAGTACCGGAGGTGGGACTTGAACCCACACGCCCTTGCGGGCACTGGATTTTGAGCCCCGCGCGGGGTTCTTGTAAAGGGGCAACGAGCGAAGAGTCAGGCGAATCCTGCCTTGGCGGGGTGCCCACCATGGTGCCGGCCGGCCCGCCCCCGGGCCCCGCTTGCGGGCGAACTGGCCCTCCTCGTGGCCGCGCGGCGCCTACCCGAGGCCATCAAGGCCAGGATTCTGGCGATGCCCACGTCACCCACGTTTGCGCCTGTCGCGGCCCTGCGTCGGCGGGGGGGCCGGTGTGGCCAACGGACGCCGAGTTGGCGGCCGTGCGGCGGACGGGCGGTCGGCAGGGAGGACGGGCGGACGATTGCGGGCGATACGCCCACCGCGGCTTCCACTGCCCCCGCCCCGCCGCCAGTGTCGAGCCGCACCGACTGGTACGCCCCCGGTTCAGAAGCTGTCGCGACTGGCCATCACGTCTTAAGTCACGATCGACTTCGGAGACGACCGCCGCCATCGCGTTACTGTGGAGGAACGAGCCGATGCATACATCATCAGCGGCTTCGTGGCTCGTCTAAGCCAAGTCGCCCGTCTGCCAGCGGCCATTCGCTTGGTATTGCGCCGCTACACTGGCGCAAATACAAATATTCTCAATTCGAGCTGTCGATTGGGCTCGCTGACCCAGAGGCTTATCGGCCGGCAGCGGAGGTTCCCCGGGGCGTTCTGACGCACTAACGACTCAAGCCTTTGCCGGAGACCCGCTCCGCCTGAGCGAATCCGATTCCCCAGTTGGCTTCGATTTCCATTTGTCCACGAAAGTCCTCGGCGCCGAGCAAGACGGTCGAATCCTCGGCAAGGCGGCCCGACTTGTCGACGTAGGCCTTGAGCAGGTATCGGCCTGGGGCCAGCGTGGCGCTCTCGGAGATGCGGCCTCCCAGGGCCGGCGTCGCCTCCGCGTCCGCGCCGTCCAGTAGGAACAGCACGCCAAAGACGATCCGTCGCGGGTTGACCAGCCCTTGCGTGAAGGCGATCGGCTCGGTCGACCAGGTTTGGTCGGCCTCATCCCACTGGTGGAAGAACAACTGCACGGGAGCAAGCACGGGCCAATCGGCAGGAACGTCTTGGAGAAAGACGGCGTGTTCGGTCGGAACCCAGTTGTCCGGCGGCAGGTCCGCGACTGAGGTGTACTCGTCGCCGACGACACGCGCATAATCCTGGATCCAGGCGGTGAACGCCTTGTACGAGAAGTCGTCCCGGTGCATCTTCAGCCCGCCCATGTGGGATACCGGCTCGGTGTACGAAGGCTCCTCAAACTCGCCTTTAGCGATCTGCTGGGGCAGCTTGGAGGTCGGCTTCAAGACGAGGAGGCTGTTGGCCGGCTCCTGCAGATTGATCAGAGGCAGCGAGCCGCCGGTGGCCTTGCGGCTCCGTTCGATCAGATACTCCATTGTGACTTGGGGCGTTTCGCGAAAGATGTTCATCCGCTCGCCGTATTCTGCGGCGAATTCCTTGGCCTGATCGATTGCCCTCTTGTGCTTCGGATTGGCGTGGTCGATCTCGTGCGGTGTGTGGCAGGGAAAGCACCGCATCCGCTGCGACCAGACATTGCGGACGAAGGAATCCACGACGCGGCTCTTGCGGGCGTGCCGGATTACCTCGTCCGACCTCTCGGGTCCGACCTGCCGTGCGTCATCGTCGACCGGCAGTGCCCGCAGTTCCGGGTCGTTGCAGCAGGCCTTGATCCACGCCGCAAACGCCTCGTACTCCGCCTTTCGCGTCTTCTCGTGGATGAGCCTGGCTCCCTGATCGGCGTCCCGGTCGCCCATTTGAATGAGCTTGAGGATCTTCGAGTTCTCGGGGGCGTCCAGATCGATGAGGCCCTGCTCGCGGAGCGAGGCAAACGTCTTCTCATGCGACGGGAGGATGTAGTCCTTCACGTCGACCGCCGCCAGGTGGCACTGCACGCAGCTCGACGGCTCCGGTGACCTGAAGATCGGCATGATCCGCTGCTCGAACGCCTCCAGCGGCGACGTTGCGGCCGTATCGTCGTCTGCTGCTGCGAGCGGCCGTGCAAAAACGCAGACGGCGACGACGCAAAATGTGGCGGGCCGGCGGAACTCGTTCAGTAGCATGGCAATTGTTCTCACGGAAGCTTCGGGGTGAAGGGCGGATCGTACACGGTGGGGTACGTCACGATCCGCGTGAACACGCGCGCCCCAGCAGGTCCAGACCCACCTTCGGTATCGCCCGTCGTACGAACGCTGGATCTGGGATTGCCTCGAGTCTGGTCCAATTAGGAAGTCTTTTCCCGGTCATCGTCGTACTCCTGGTATTCGTGACGAACTGACGCGAGCCTCACGGCGAGGGCCGCACAATCGGCGGCTGTGTCGGCCTAGCCGGACTGCCAACAACGGCCACCGCCCGGTATTAGAGCGGCTCAGGGTGGCACGCTCAAGTATCGCCATTGATTTCCTCGCATGCGCTGCGGCGTACAGCGATCTGCCGCCTGCGCGTTAGGCTGCAAACTTGCAGCCTCAGGTGATCCACTGGCCATTCTTAAAACCAAGTTCGGTTGGCCAGTCATCTGCGGTTTCATAGTGGGAGATCGATGAGAGACGAATACCCGCCCCCTTTTCCCCTAAACTGTACCTAGAGTTCGCGGCCCTCCTGGCGCCACGATCCGCCGCCCCGGATGCCCGGGGCCGCGCTCCGCATCTCGGAGCCGCCAGCACACCCCTTGTGCCGGAGGTTCCCGTGCGCATCGAGATGCGGCCCATCGATTCCATCCGCCCCTATCCGGGCAACCCGCGGATCAACGACGACGCCGTGGCATCGGTCGCCGCCAGCGTCAAGGAGTTCGGGTTCCGCCAGCCCATCGTGGTCGACGTCGACGGCATGACCTCGTGCATCGTTCGTCCTCCGTCGTTCGCGGCGTGCCCCACGACCACACAGCTACCTCGATCCGCCGGAAGCATCAAGCGAATTGCGGCCGCATTCCTTTCGGTCGCCCTGTTTCGGCTAGCCTAAAACGAGCCCCCCGCCACGTCGCCCCACGTTTGGCCCGTGTGGCGGCCGGCGGGAACGTTGGCCAATGGGGGCCAACCAACGGGGACGTGGCCACGTGCGGGCGTCGTGGGCAACGTCGGGGCCGACCGGCGACCTACGGGCGCGAGGACGCCGGCAGGCGACCATGCTGCCTACCTGGGGCTGCGGAAAGCAAGCGAGTACAGACGGAGAGCGAGGCGGACCACAAGCCAGCCGGCCGCGTAGATGGTGCAGGCGAGGGCGAAGAGGATGGGCACACGAACGGGCCAGGGCATTACGGAACCAGTTGGGTCCAATTCGCAGCCTTCGAATGTCGGCCGCTCAAATTGGGCGAGAGCAAATACAACCGAGAGAACGGAAGTAAGGATCAACAGAGTCAGCAGCCTGACTTGCAATCGATTCTTCGATCGGATCCATTTCTCCAACACGAAGACCACAGCGGAGCTGGCGGCGAGCTGAATGGCCAGGCTCAAGGCTCGGCAGTTCCACCACGGGCGATGCCATGGGCCAAACCACCACTCTTGTAGGTTGTAGTGGGTGAAAGGCCATCCATAGACCGTTGTGGACACGGTCATGCCTGTCGAGTAGACATGAACGCGCTTTCCACCGCCGCATTCAGACCACGCCAATGCTGCACCCACGATGCATAGTCCAAGCAAGGTCCCCCAATGCAATCGGTACCACCTTCGATCAGCCATCCGCGTATGATACCAAAGAGAACAGCGGCGTTCCACACGTTGGCCCGTGTCGCGGACGGCGGGGACGGTGGCCCAACGGGGCCAACCAACGTGAACGAGGCCACGTGCGGGTGTCGTGGGCAACGTCGGGCCGGAAGGGCGGACTACCGGACTGCCCGGCGCCGGGGAGCGTCCGCGACGACCAAGGCCTACGCGGGGCGGCGCACGGCCAGCGAGTACAAGCTGCGGGCAAGGCGGGCGACGAGCCAGCCGGCGGTGTAGAACAAGGAACAGGGCTATCCCATGCCACCCAATTCGGTAGTGGGTCAGTTTCAAACTCACCCACTACTTTTACTTCTTGGTTGACATCACGCCGACACGCCAGAGTTCAATGTCTTTCCATTGCCGATCCAGCCCTTCGCACGGGCGAACCAAGAAAACAAGAGAAAGATCGCCGCCAAGACAATCACCAGGGAGGGCATGATCGCCCCTTCTGCTCCCATGACTTGCAGACCGCCGGCTATGACCATGGTGTAAACCATTTGAATCAGTACGGCGACAAGGGAAATCGCCAGCAACAAAACGGACCAGCCTTTTCGCAAAAAGAGCCCGACACTCCCCGCGACTCCCGCTAACACAGCCACGCCGTAGACGAAATAGATCCAGCCGGAAATGGATCGTGCCCACTCTTTTTGAGGCTCGGTGAATGACTCCATCATCGCCTCTTGCGCGAAGAGTTCCATGGCCAGTGCGGCGCATCCCATCAGGTTCCAGAGCACTGCGACCGTCGCAATTACCCAGTACCAGACTGGGACCGATAGTTTGGGTGATTGATTCATGATTCGCATTCCTGAATTTTCGACGGCCCAAGCATTCTAAGCGAAGGCCGCGCACGATGCCAAACTGACCCACTACCCCCAATTCAACGATACCACTTTCGCTCGGCCGAGTATGATACCAGAGAGAACGACCGCCGCGACATTCCCGAGGTTGCCGCGTGCCGCGTCGATGGCGAGGAACGAACCCGTGTACGAACGCGACGCCAGCGCAACGCACGCGGCCACGTAGGCCCTGGGGAGGCCATAGGTACTTCCGGGCGAATGGCGGTTTGCTCGGGGCGGCGAGCCCCGGAATTTGTACAGGCCCAGCGCTAATTTTCCGCGGTAAGTAAGCGGTGACAAGGATGCCCCCCACCACGCAGAAAAACCCGGGCGCCACGGCGAATCTCGACCGCAAGGAGGCCGCCGCCGCTGGGCCGTATCGGGTACACCTGTTCGAGATCGACGCCGATCACTGGAAGACGTGGGTACACCAGCGGCTCGAGACGCCCCTGGACCAGCCGGGCAGCATGAGCTTCTACAAGGCGCCGCCCCAGGAGCACATGTCGCTGATCAAGCACCTGACGGCCGAGACCAAGACCGAGGAGTTCATTGCCGGCAAAGGCGTGGTGACCCGCTGGGAGCGGGTCCGCAAGGCGAACCACTGGTTCGACGCGCTCTACAACGCCTCCGCAGCCGGCCATTACTGCGGCGTGCGGCTGCCGGGCCAGGAGCCGCCGCCGCGGAGAAAGCACGTTGCGCTGGCCGACATGGCTCAGAGGGCGGCGGCAACGCGGCCCGATGGCCGGCCGTGGGTCGATACCGACTGGTGGCGGGAGATGCGGGCGAGGCAGATGGGGGGCTGAACCGGATTCGAATCATCCGACTGCCCGTGCGCTATGCCGGCAAAGATGCCGTCAATCCCACTCTAACTCTGAGGGTTCGGAATCGAAGAGAACTAAGATGCGGATGCCAGGTAGGGCTTTGGTCATTCCCTCCCAACCACCGGCTGTTCTTAGCTGCTCCGCTGAAATATACAACTCCCGTAGCTTCGGCATCTTGAGCAGGTGAGTCAAGCCCCTTGCCGTCACTCGCGTCTCACCAACATTGAGCCACTCTAGATTGGGCAGTCGAAGGATGTCGTCGAGGCAGGCATCGGATATGGCTGTTTTCTGCAGGTCGAGTATTCGAAGCGTCTTGATGTGCGCAAGCTGAGAAATGCCTTTGTCCGTTATCGGCTGGTGAGTAAGCCAAACCTGCTCGAGTTTGGGAAATTCGAGGAGGTAATCCAAATCGGGATCGGTCAAATTGTTCTCAGGATACATTAGATCGACGGCAACTACCGTGTCGAAGTAATGGTCACCGAGCAACTTGCGTAGCCGAGCCGATTTCCGAGCTTCAACCTCTCGATTCAGTTCCACCTCCGTCCATCCGCGCCGCCACTTCCAATCGTAATGCACTTTGCCGCCCAACCTTTCAATAGCAGCCACTGCTCGGCGCTGTTGTTCGGCCCGGTTCACTTGCACGCCAAGCCAAAGGCCGAAGACGGTCACCAAGCCCAGCATCGAGCGAAGGCTATATCGCAACCAACGGCGGGGGGTCGGTGTGGCCATGCATCCATGATACCAAGACGGCCGCGGATTTACGTAGCTCGCCATGGTTGGCGGCGGCGTCTTGACCGCATTGGCAGGACCCCGGGCCGGCATGCGGGCCTCGGACGCGCGGTTGGAGGTCATCGTGGTGCTTCCGGCAACAGGAAGAATACTCCATCGACGTTTTCCGGCTCCCGGAACGTAGAGGGCCGCTGGCCTGTCATTTCATAGCCGGGTGCCGCCGCACCCATTAGAAATCCCGACTGGTCGCGTGCTACGCGGAGGGTTACCAGTCCGTGGGCATCCGTCCGGCCCGTGTCGCCTCTTGGCAAAAGGAACTCGAGCCATCTAGGCAAAGAAAGGCTTACCGGCTCAATGGCTACTTCCGCACCCTCCACAGGTTGAAGTGTGTCAGCATCAACAACCATGTACGTCTTGTTGTCGTATCGATGGCTCAGGCGCACCAGGCAGAGCGCGGCAATGGCGAGCAAGGCCAACACAAGGGCGACATACGCGAAGAATCGCATTGTGCCGGCTAATGCTGTGCGGATCCGCATTGCTCGTCCCAGCCCGCATAAACTGAATCGGCCGAGGGATGGATTTGAGCCACGACCAACTACGGCACATCGGTCTTAAGGTGTTCGAGGCCCTCCAGCGTTTTGCAAATTCGACCGCGCCGGAATCCGCCGGTCAAGCAGTAGCCGCTTGTCGCCATTGTCCTGCGCCGAGATGATCCAATAGCCAGTGGCACCCGCGTCGGCACAATCGCGGGCTACCGCAATCGCCGCGCTGAGGAAAGCCCGTCGGACAGCTCCGCCCGATGTGGTGTTGGCTGGCTGCCGCGTCTTGCCCGCGCCGCCTCCCGGGTGTCGAGACGCGTGAAACGCCACGTTTGCGCCGTGTCGCGACGGTGCGGGCGGTTGGCCCCCGTGCCCACCGCACAACGAGGCCCCGCGTGGGGGGCTCGTGGGCGACCTGGTGGCCAAAGGCGGCTAGCCGACTCTCGCCCGCAGGCGTTGCGGCGAGCGGATCGTGATCCGCCGCCCGGTCGCCTCGTTGACCGCGTAGATCACGGTCCGCCACGCGTCGCGACGCGAGCACGAGGAGACCGCCAGCCAGGCCAGGCCCGGTGAGGTCTTGTTTGTCCAGGTTTACGCGAGCGAGGTGGACGGCCAAGTATACGCATTGTCTCCGCCGCAGGCGGATTGGTGCTTGGTACTTGGGACGCCCCGGCGCGCCGGGATTCGCGACCCCCGCTTGCGCGTCCAAAGCTCCAAGGTCCAAGTACCAAGCACCAGTACCGGAGGTGGGACTTGAACCCACACGCCCTTGCGGGCACTGGATTTTGAGTCCAGCGCGTCTGCCATTCCGCCACTCCGGCTGTGCAACTCGCTCTCAAAGTTTTCGGCATTTACGACCCACCGTCAAGGGCCTCGACTTCTTCGCCCTTGCCGCGTATCGGCCCGGCCCATGGCGCCTCCAGCGGTAGAATCAGCTTGATGCCCGCAATCACCAGCACCACCGCCAGCAATCGCCGTAGCGCGGGGCTGCCCAGACGCCGGCTGCCCAACTCCGAACCGATCAAACCACCCAGCACCGCCGCGATGGCCCAAGTGACCATCGCATCGGGCAGCCCCGCCGACTGCGTCAGCACGCCCAGCACGCCGGCAACCGAGTTGACCAGCACGAACGCCGCCGATACCCCCGAAGCTTGTCGCACGTCCGCCCAGCCCATCAGAATCAACAGCGGCCCAAGGAAGATCCCGCCGCCGGTCCCCGTCAAACCGGACAGCAAACCGATCCCCGCGCCCAACAACAGCGACACCCAAACCGCGATCCCCCTCGTCGTCGCTTGCACCGGCCGGCCCATAAGACGCCAGGCCGCGAACAACAGCGCCAGGCCCACTATCGGCTTGTACAAAGCGCCGGGCAACGCCAGCGTCCCGCCCAGAAACGCCAGCGGGACCGACGCCACCGCAAATGGCCAGAAGATCGGCCAGCAGAAGTAGCCGGCCCGGTAGAATCGAACGCTGGCGATGCTCGCCACCAGGATGTTCAAGATCAAGGCTGCCGGCCGCATCGTCTCGGGAGCCACGCCGAACAGCGCCATGGCCGCCAGGTAGCCCGATGCCCCCGCATGCCCTACCGATGAATACAGCAGCGCCGCCGCGAAGATGCAAAGCGTCAGTGCCAGCTCGGACATGCCCATGGCAGGCCGCATTGTAACGAAGCCGCGGTAAACCCACGACGCGCTGGGGTCCATATTCCAAGCTTTGGCGTGCAGCAGCCAGTACCGCTGGCAGTCCAACGGTTTACGGCAATTCCCCACCGCGCCTCGTCCGTGCGTTAGAATCCGGAGTCCGGTAACAGGGCAGATTCGCCGATAATCGGACGCTTGGCAAACGGGCGGCGAGGAGGCAAGCTACTGCGATGCACAGTGAAGTCCGCCGGCGGATCGAGCAACTGGCCGATGATGACGGCGCGGTTCGCCAGCAGGCGGCCGCGGCACTAGGCGAAATGGCAGAAAAGGCTGCCGCGGCAGTGCCCGCGCTGATCAAGGCCCTGGGCGACCGCTCGGCCGGCGTCCGCCGCCGGGCGGCCGTGGCCTTGGGGCAGCTCGGCCCGCGGGCCCGCGAAGCCCTGCCCGCCCTGACCAGGGCACAGAACGACCCGATCCACACCGTCCGCGGCGCCGCCTGGGACGCGCTGGCCAAGGTCCGCGCTTCAACCCCACCCGACGATTGAACGAAACGGATGGGCTGTAGGCTGTAGAAGTCATTGGTCATTGGTGTCTTTGGTCACTGGTGTCACTGGTCGCTCGTCACAAATGACAAATGACAAATGACAAATGACAAATGACAAGGGCTCACTCTTCCCAGCCGGCGCCGCTCCAGCCAACGACCCGCTCCAGGAAGGCGGCCACGTCGTCGGAAAAAACGCGGAACAGCGTCTCGCCCTTCTCGGCGGTGGCGGCGGCCGGGTTGCCGATATGACCCGGCTCGCTGCGGTCCTTCGTGATCCAGCCCCGCGTGGCGGGCTCGAAGGCCGTGCCGAACTCCACCGGCTCGATGCCCCGCAAATCGCCCACCAGGTGCGGCGCCAGCCGCAGAATCATCGAAGTCTCCCACTCGCAGGCGTGTCCCATCCGCTGTTGGCCGATGCTCCGATCAACCTCGTGAGGCTTGCCCCCCAGCGTCCAGTAGGTGGCGAACAGCAGCAGCAGGTCCTCGCGCTGCCGGTGCCGCTGACGCACTTCGAACACCGCCTGCTGGCCCGGCACGATGTTGCCGCCGTGCCCGTTCACGATTACCAGCCGGCGGAAGCCGTGCGCCAGCAGGTTCTCCAGCAGCTCGCCCAACAGGTCCAGGTAGCTCCGGGGGCGGGCTGACAGCGTCCCGGCAAAATCGAGATGGTGATCGGAGTTGCCCAGCCACATCAGCGGGGCGAACAGCACGCGGCCGGCCAGTCGCTCGGACACCCGCCGCACCACCTCGCCCAGCAGCATGCTGTCGGTGAACACCGGCAGATGCCGCCCATGCTGCTCCAGCGCCGCCACCGGCATCACCACCGGCACGTCCTTGGACAACTCGGCCACCTGCGGCCATTTCATTTCCGCAAGCTGCACGGCAACCTCCGCGGTTCAGGCTCGATCCCCTTGAATTGTTAAAAGTGAAGCATAGTCTGACGCGGCCGCGGCCGTACAACAAGTTGCCGCAAGTCGCCGTGTACACGCCGTATGCCGCGGCCGGCCGGTGGACGGCACGCGGAGCGTGCCTACTGCTTTTACCCTTTCGCCCCCAACCGGCGTTGACCGCCTGCCACAGGCTGCCCTAAGGTTACACCATGACAATCGTGCTCTTCGAGGACGACAAGGTGACACAGCTTTATCCGGTCACCGTCGGCCGCCCCGCTTTCAACATTGGCTGTGGCTCGTACCGCCTCCTCGACCTGGTGGCCGGCCTGGGACACTCGGTGCGGGTTCAGGTCAGGCCGCATTTGCGGCAACTGGCCGAGCAGGACCAGCTCGGGTCGACGTTGCAGGCGGTATCGGCCGCCGATCGCGTCGCCCTGCTCAACGGCCGGCTGGTCCCCTCGGTGTCGGCCATCGACGAGGTGAAACGCCTGCTCGACGCCGGCAGGCCGGGCCTGGTTTACGCCGCCGGCCCGGCGGCAGGCGACAAGTCCTCGCGCGCCCATGCAGGGGCAACGGCGCTGGACGAAGTGGCCCTGGCGCTGCTGCCCGCCGGCACGCCGCCTCCCCCGGACGACGCCACGCCCCGGCAATTGGCCGAGTATCTGCACGCACCGCCGCTGGATCCCCTCGAAGCCCGTCCGCTGGCCCTCTTCGACTATCCGCACGACATCATCCGGCATCACCTGGCGATCCTGGTAGCCAACCTGGAGCACCGGCTGGCCACGGGCAACTATCAAGAGCTGGCCGATGGAGTCTTTGCCGGCGCGGAAGCCCGCTTGGGCCAGTACGTCGTCACCGACACCCGCAACGGGCCGATCGTGCTCGAAGAGCGGGCCTCGATCGGCCCGCACTGCTTTCTGAGCGGCCCGGCCCACGTGGGGGCCGCCGCCCGGGTCATCGAGCACGCCGCCATCAAAGACTCGGTGGCCCTGGGGCACACGACCAAGATCGGCGGCGAGGTCGAAGGCTCGGTCATCGAGCCGTACACCAACAAGCAGCACCATGGCTTCCTGGGGCACAGCTACCTGGGCAGTTGGATCAACCTGGGGGCCGGCACCTGCAACAGCGACTTGAAGAACACCTATGGGCAGGTCAACATGGAGTACAACGGCCGCAAAGTGCCCACGGCCATGCAGTTTTTGGGCTGTATCGTGGGCGACTATGCCAAGACGGCCATCAACACCGGCATTTTTACGGGAAAGACAATCGGCACGTGCAGCATGGTGTATGGGTTCGTGACGACCAACGTGCCCAGCTTCACCAACTATGCCCGCTCCTTCGGCCAAGTGACCGAAGCCCCGGTCGAGGTGATGGTGGCCACCCAGGCCCGCATGTTCGCCCGCCGCAACGTCGAGCAACGCCCCTGCGACGTGCAGCTCTTGCACGACATGTACGAGATCACCCGCCACGAGCGGCGGATAGCCGGCGAGCCGCTGTCTCTCTAATCAACTTGTCGCTGTAGTCAAGCACTCCCTCCGACCCCTTCATGAAAGTTTCCGCCGCCTACGGCACCAATAAGTTCGGCCTGTCGTTCGAGCTGTTCCCTCCCAAAACCGTGGCCGGCGAGGAGGAGCTGTTCAGGCATCTGGTGGAGCTGGCTGGTTTCGAGCCGGCCTTCATCACTTGCACCTACGGGGCCGGCGGTTCCACGCGCCACAAGACGCTGGAGATCGTGACCCGCGTCCGCGAGCGGTTCGGCTGCCCCGTGGCCTCGCACCTGACCTGCGTCGGCTCGACCGCCGACGACCTGCGGGCCTACCTGCGCGAGGCGCACGGCCGGGGAATCCAGAACATCGTGGCGCTGCGGGGCGACCCCCCCAAAGGCGAGAACCAGTTCAAGCCGGTGCCCGGCGGACTCTGCTATGCCAACGAGCTGGTCGGCCTGATCCGGGGCGAGTTTCCCCAGTTCGGCGTGGCCGTGGCCGGCTATCCGGAAAAGCACCAGGAAGCCCCCAGCGAGCAGGCCGACCTCGAAAACCTCAAGCGCAAGGTCGACGCCGGCGCCGACGTCGTGATTACGCAGCTCTTCTACGCCAACGCCGACTTCTTCCGCTTTCGCGACCGCTGCCAGGCCCTCGGCATCCGCGTGCCGATCGTCCCCGGCTTGCTGCCGGTGACCAACCTGGCCCAGATCCGCCGCATCACTTCGCTGTGCGGCGCCCGGCTGCCGGCCACGTTCGTAAGCGACCTGGAGGCGAGCGACAATCCGGACGAACAGTTCGAGGTGGGAGTCGAGTTCGCCACGCGGCAAGTCCAGGAGCTGATCGACCGGGGCGTGCCGGGAATCCACTTCTACGTCTTAAACAAGTCGCAGGCCACCGCCCGCGTCCTGCGCTCCCTGCGGCCCGCCACGCCCCCCAACCCCTGACCTCTGACTTCTGACCTCTGACCTCTGCCTTCTGCCTCCTCGTCTTCGTCTCCCCCCTTCCCCCCTTCCTCTCATCCTCTCCCTATTTCGGCCTTCCTCCCTACCAGCGGCACGCTATCATTATTTGGGTCCTCTTAAGCGACTTTTTTGAGTGCCACCCCGGCCCGGGCCGATCTGAGAAAAATGCAACGAAAACCTCGCTACTGCGCCTGGCTGCTGAGCATGCTCGTCTTGCTCCCCGGCCTGTTGGTCTCGCCCGCCGCGGCCCAGGACCACTTTTTCGACTCCGACGGTGTGCGGCTGCGCTACCTGGTCGAGGGCGAGGGAGAGCCGGTGGTGCTCCTGCACGGCCTGGTGGGCAACGTCTATTTGCAGTGGAAGCTGCCGGGCATCATGACTGCCTTGGCCCAGGACTACCAGGTGATCGCCCTGGACCAGCGGGCGCACGGCCGCAGCGGCAGCCCGCGCGACCCGGCGGAGTACGGCGTGGAGATGGTCGAGGACGTGGTGCGGCTGCTCGACCACTTGAAGATCGAACGGGCCCACGTGGTCGGCTACTCGATGGGCGGCTTCGTTGCCGCCAAGCTGGTGACGCTGCACCCCGATCGCCTGCTCACGGCAACGCTGGGCGGCGCCGGCTGGTCCAAGGCCGACGACGTGCGGGCCGGCTTCATGGGCGAGCTGGCCGAGAGCCTCGACCGCGGGCAGGGCATCCGCCCGCTGCTGGTGCGGCTGACGCCTCCCGGCAGGCGGCTCCCCTCCGAGGAGCGTTTGCGCTTCGTCACCCACCTCTTGAACTGGACGCACGATACCAAGGCGCTGGCCGCCCTCGTGCGAGGCATGGATCAACTTTGCATCGAAGAAGAGCAGCTCCGCGCCAACCACGTCCCCACGCTGGCCATCGTGGGCGAAAGCGACCCGCTCAAGATCACGGTCGACGAGCTGGTCGGCGTCATGAGCAACCTGGAGACAGTGGTTCTGGCCGGGGCCGACCACATGGACGCCTTTGCCCAGCCGGAGTTCGTCCATAGTCTGAAGGCCTTCCTGGCACGCCACGCCTTGGCGGCCGTCCAAGGCGATCAGGCGGACATGGATGAACATCGCACGGCAGAAGTCCCAGCTCCGTCGAAGCCTGGATCAACCCAGCGACAGGCGGGGAGCGTGGGGCGGTAACTTGGCCCGCCTTCTCCATGCCGCTTCGTCATCCTCGCCATCCCCTCAGGGCGACATTGCAAGCCTCTGCCCCGCGGCGTTAGACTGTTGGCCACGCTAAGCTTGCGGTTGGTCACTCGGCCGGCGGGAGAGCAACGTGGGCGAACAACAGCCTATTCAGTTCTCGCTGACGCAGATCTTCATTCTGACGGCCGTCATCGGCGCCATCATCTCGGTCGTCAAGCCTCCCTCGCTCATTCCCATGGTCTTGCTGGCCGTGCTTTACGCCTTGGCCACCTTGCTGCTCTGGACTGGACTCATGCTCTGCGGACGGCTGATCATCCTGGCGGTCGGCGCGCTGGCCAACGCTTCGATCGGCTTCTGGCGGCGGGGGGGCGGCCGCTAGCGCGGCCCGCCTCCGAGTCGCCTCCTCCCTCCTTGACCTCCCCTTGGAGAACCCCATGCCAAACCTCAATCGCCGCCAGTTTGTCCAGAGTGCTCTGGAAGGCGCCGCCGCACTGGCCACGGTCGCCGCCGTCGCCCGCCCGGCACGCGCCTTGGCCAACGACGCCATCCACGTCGCCTTGATCGGCACGGGCGGGCGGTACCGGGCCTTCGTCCCCGAGCTGGCCGCCCGCAACGACACGCCGGTGGCGGCCGTCTGCGACGTCGATCAGCGACGCGTCGCCGTCGCAGCCGACAATGTCGAGCGCGCCCAGGGCCGCCGCCCCGAACTCTACGGCGACTACCGCAAGCTCCTCGACGATCCCTCGATCGACGCCGTGTTCGTCGCCACCACGCACCATTGGCACGCCCCGATCGCGGTGGCGGCCCTGGCGGCCGGCAAGGACGTCTACCTCGAAAAGCCGGGCTCGCACGTCTTCCGCGAGGGCCGGGCCATTGTCGACATGGCCGCCAAGCAGGGCCGCATCGTGCAGCACGGCACCCAGATGCGTTCCAGCGACGTCTTGGCCAAGGCGGGCCAGGTGCTTGCCTCGGGACTGCTGGGCGAGATCAAAATGGCCAAGGCCTGGAACGTGCAGCGCCGCGCCCATCCCGGCCCTCAGCCCGACGGCCAGCCGCCCGCCGGGGTCGACTACGACATGTGGCTCGGTCCCGCGCCCAAGCGTCCCTTCAATCCCAACCGCTTCCATGACAACTGGCACGCCTACCGCGACTACGGCAACGGCGACATCGGCAACGACGGCGCCCACGATCTCGACATGGCCCGCTGGGGGTTGGGTGTCGAGACGCATCCGATCCGGATCACGGCCCATGGCAGCCGCGTCGACCCCAGCACGGGCGAGCGCGATTTTCCCGACAACACGATGGTTGCCTATCAATACGCCGACGGCCGGGTTTTGCTGTACGAGGACCGTCTCTGGACTCCCTACCGCATGGACGGCTTCGACAGCGGCAACGCCTTTTACGGCACCAAGGGCTACATGATCTTTTCCCGCCGCGGCTACTTCCAAGCGTACCTCGGCATGCAGGACGAAAAGGGTCCCGGCCTCGAGCAGGGCGACACCGGAATGTCGGCCCACGTGGCCGACTTTCTCGACTGTCTTCGCAGCCGCCGCCAGCCCAACGCCTCGGCCCAGGTGACCCATCTCTCCTGCGGCCTGATCCATCTGGGCGAGGTCGCCTGCCGCGTCGGCCGCGTGATCCACTTCGATCCCCAGTCCGAGCAGATCCTCGCCGACGACGAGGCCAACGCCCTGTTGACCAAGGACTACCGCCACCCCTGGACGCTGCAGACGTAGTCTATACTGGTTGCCCAAGGTACTGCGAGTTGAAGAGGGCCCCCCTGGGCCAGGAGGAATGCTGTGCAGGTAAGTCTCGTTAGTCTCGTGTTGCCGATCATCGTCTCCAGCGTGGCGTTGTTTTTCGCCAGCTTTTTGTCGTGGATGGTCTTGCCGTTCCACCGCAAGGATTGGGTCAAGCTGGAAAAGGAAGACGATTTCCTGGAGGCCGTGAGGAAAAGCGCGATTCCCCGCGGCAGTTACATGTTCCCCTGCGCTCAGACGCCGGCCGAGATGAAGAGCGAAGAGCACGTGAAGAAATGGGAGTCCGGACCCTGCGGCGTGATCACCGTATTCCCGAAGGTGAACATGGGCCGCAACCTGGGGCTGCAGTTCCTGTATCTTCTGGTGGTCAGTTTCTTTCTCGCTTATCTGGCGGCGCTAGCTATCCAGCCAGGAGCCGATTTCATGACGGTCTTCCGCTTCGTCTCCACGGCCGCGTTCATGGCCTTCTTGGCCGGCATCGTGCAGCACGCCATCTGGTTTCACGCCCGCATCGTGGGGCACGTCATCGAGTCGGTGGCCTACGCCGCGATCGCCGGCGCCGTATTCGCGGCGCTCTGGCCCGGCACTTGACCTCCCGCCTGAGTGCCGCAACCTCGGCAACACGCCGACATGGCAATCGAGCAGCCTGCGATCATGCTCGCACTCATCGCCGGCCCTCGGCGCTCAAGTCCTTGATCCGCAGGCCTCGGAGACAGTGCATAACCACGCCCTCCGCGATTGGATTGGCCTGCGACTAGTCTAAATCCTATGCAACCATCTGAGTTGTCAAGGTGTCGCCGTGCCGCGAGTTTGACGGCCGGCGGGCGGCTGGCTAAAATCGCTCTCCATCTCCTCCAAGCCGAATGGGAAACAAAACACCTGTCGCGCCCTTGGGTTTCCCGCTGCGAAGGCCTTGCGATGCGATTGCCGACATCCTACACCGCCCGCCGAGCGCCGGGCGCCCGGCCGGCGTTCATCCCCCAGACGACGGTCGAAGTACCTTACCCCCATCCACATGGAGGCAGACGGTATTAGCCGCAGTCTCCCTGTCTGATCGTTCGCGCACTCCGATCGGCGAGACACGCGGCCGTGCTGAGCACCATGGATTTTCGCGAAATGGCCCGGGACCCGCGGCATCGCCGCGGCTTCGAAAAGCTGTTGTATCTGGCCGCCAAGCGCGGCGACGCCGACCTGGTGTCCGAGCGGCTTGGCTGGGGCATCGACCCCAACTGCGCGTCCAGCAGCGGCCGCACCCCGCTGATCGCCAACGTGCGCGGCTCGTCCCCCAGTCCGGCGACGGTCCTGGCCCTGCTCGCCGGCGGCGGCGACCCCAGCCTCACGGACGCAACAGGCCTCACGGCCCTGGACTACGCCCGCCGCAAGCTGGCGCGGCTGCAGGCGCGGCCTCGGCGACCTCGCCGCAAGTCTCCCTCGCTCGACGAAAACGACCAACTCCGCCTGGATCGCGATGAGCAGGCCGAGCTCGACGAGATGCGCCGCGAGCTGGCCGGCGAAGACGCGGCTGATTTTCTCCGCATCTGGTGGAAGGAGCGGTTGCGGGCGGCGCGCCGGACGTTCAACGACCCGGACCAGGTGGAGAAGATCGTGGAGATTCTGGAAGCGGCCGGCGGACCGCGTCTTTCTCCAGAACACTCTTGAGTGTCCGCAGGTCGCGCTGGACCATGCCGGCATCCTCGGCGAACTTCTGGTCGGACATCTCGGGCAACCGCAACAGCGTGAACGTCACTTCGCTCCCCGCGCCGTTCGGGACGACCCGCATCGGGTTCAGAATCTCGACGCCCGGCGCCGGCCTGACGAAGTGATCGAGCACCCCCAACTCGTTCGCCGGAACAAACTCGATCCCCACGGGGCCGGCGGGCGTTTCGGCGACCCACCCGCTGCTCGTCTTGCTAACCGAGCGAACGAAGGCAGTTGCCCACTTCGGCAGGTTCTCGGGGTTCGAGACGAATGCGTACACCCGCTCGGCCGGGCAGTCGATTGAGACGCTCAGCGTTTTGGATTTGTGACTCGCCATCCCGGCCAGAATCTGCCTGATCGCGCCGAGGTGGTACGCGGTGTGGGCGGCGCTGGCCAGCGCGCCGGCTGCGGAGACGTCGTCCCACTCGGTGCGGCTGCTGGCGGCGCTCTGCCACGTCTCGGCTTCGTGACGGAGCCTGTCGCGCAACGTTCGCCACGGATCGACGGTGACGGTGGTGCGTTGCCAACTGGCGTTCCAGTCGGCGGTGGCCCACGGGTTCGCTTCGCCCGCGGCCCAGCGATTCAGGAGAGTCAAGCCGTAGTGAACGTGATCGACGTGCGCGGCGATCGTCGTCTTGCCGGGCATAGGTCTGGTCGAAGCGGTGCCGGCGTCGATCGATTCAAGTTCTCGGAGCAGGCCGGGATCGCCCGGATTGAGCAGGTAGGCTTCGCCGCCGGGCGGGCCGTCAAAAATCTCCGTCAGCAGCTTGGACAGGGCCCGTTGAAAGATGGCGTCGGTCGTGTTCATCGATTCTCCCGTGCACGTGCGTCTTCTTGTGACCTGCCGAGGGGGCGCGGGCCTCGCAATGGCCGGACTTCACCCATGCCCCCGGGGTCGTCCGGCCGCTTACACCTGTTTCTGCAGAAAATCGATTTGGTCGGCTACGTCAAGCCGGTTGGTCCAGTTCTCGGCATGGAACGTCCAAAAGAATTCGAGCTCAGGCAAGAGGTCCGGAGCATTCTGTCGGACGATTCCAAAGCAAGGTTCCCGCCCTTTTGCCGCCAGCAGATACAAGAGCCATTGACGACGCTGGCCGACCGCTGATCGGATTTGGGCGACCGCTGTTGGAACGAAGTCGCACTCGCTCGCCAATACGGCGCGGATAATGCCCGCCGATTGCCGGCCATCGTCGCTGATTGCTTCCAAAACCGGGTGAACGTTGGACGAATCGATCCGTCGCGAAGTCGCCACGATCGCGTGAACGGCGGTTAGCTCGTCAGGATCGTGGACAAGAGCCAGTGGTTGTGCAACGTCCGCCTTTGCGGCAGCGAGTCCCCATGCGCTCGCGGCCCTTAGCTCGGAGTCGTTCGTCTGGTTCGCTGCTAGTGCCGCCAGGAGGTCTATCGACCGCTGGTCGGGAAGCTCCGCCAGGATAAACGCCGTTTCCATGCGATAATCTGGCGGCACTTCTTTCTGTCGCGACATTGCGGCTAAGTGAGCCCAGCCCTCTTCAATCCCCAGCCGAGCCAGCGAAGCTGCAGCTTCCAACCTAATGCGATCGTCGGGATAATTCGCCATAACCCCGGCAAGTGCCTCAACGCTCGCCGGCATGAAATGAGCCAGGAACCCGAGCGCCTTGACGGCCACATAGACGGCAGCGCTGTCTTCGCTGGTAAGATCAGCCATGAAGTCATACGGGACGACCCTTGCCGCAATAGGTGAAACAAGCGAATCCATGACGGACGCGATAACCGTGTCTCCCTCCCCGAAACTTTCGTCAACTGAAACGTGCGGAATCAAAGAATCGCTGTTCTTGCGGCCTAGCCGATAGCGCTGTTTTCGGCCGCCTTCAAGTTGGGTCTCGATTCGGTCGCTTAATATCCCCGTGACTGTGCCCGCAGAACGGGGTATGGTAGCCGGCCAGGTTAATCGAATCTCGCTGCCTTCTGACGCCGATTTCATGCGACTACGGCGAGCGCGGTGCGCCTTTGCCCGCATATCGCCGACGCGAAATAGTGCGACTCGCTCGCTGGCGCGCCAGGTATCCCCGTCTGGCCAGCATCGAATGAAGGCGATCAGGTCACTGTCTCGAAGGCCCCTGTCCCAAGCGCGATCGGGGTTATTGACCGCGTGCGACATCGAGACCTCCATTTTGCTCTTGCCGCGCGATTCGATGCGCGTGCCAGACTTGAGGCAGAGCAAGTCGGGCACGCGAAGCCGCTTGATCTTCGTTGCCCAAATCTTATTGCTGGTGCAATGGCGCTCAAGTTCAATGATCCTGAAGCTGCCCCGGTTCAGTATCGCTGCGACCTTGCGCGTGCCGATCGCTCCGATGCTGATGTTGCGGAGAAACTCGCGGTCGCTCTTGAATCCCACTGCGGCTCCGCCTCGCCGGCATTTCAGGGCATCAAGTCAGCCATCGAGACGCCGAGCGCCTTCGCAAGACGCTCGATGTTCACGAGCGAGATATTGCGCTCACCGCGTTCGACGCCACTAACGTAGGTTCGGTGCAGACCTGCAAGCTCCGCGAGCCGTTCTTGCGAGATTCCAATCCGCAGACGGGTGTCGCGAAGCTTACGACCGAAGCGACCTTGCACGGCTTGCAAGACGTATCCTGGCTCGGCTCTAGGTTAGGTGATCTTCCCTTGACGCCAATCTGGCGGCGTGCATACTATAGGTCTACAGCCTTTAAGTTACGGTAACGTATCGTCTGCAATCCTGGTCATTTCCAAACGAAATGGTAGTTTGACGCCCATGAAGCCAATCGAGATTTATCGAACCCGGTTTGGCCGCGTCGTCCTAACGCGGGCGGAAGACTATCTGCCGCTTCTGCCAGAAAACTCCGTCGACTTGGTGATGACTTCACCGCCGTTCGCGCTCCTGCGTCAGAAGGCGTACGGCAACCTCGATCAAGCGGAGTACGTCGATTGGCTCGCGTCGTTCGGCCCGCTCGTTCGGCGCGTGCTCAAGGACACCGGTAGCTTCGTCCTTGACTTGGGTGGAGCATATCAACGCGGAGTGCCGTGTCGGTCGCTCTACAACTTCCGCGTGCTCTTGCGTCTGTGCGATGAACACGGCTTCTACCTCGCAGAAGAGTTCTTTTGGCACAATCCGGCCAAACTTCCATCGCCGATCGAATGGGTCAACAAGCGCAAGATTCGAGCGAAGGATTCCGTTAATACGGTGTGGTGGCTTAGCAAGTCGGAGAACCCGAAGGCTGACGTGAGCAGCGTTCTCGCGCCATATAGCGACCGGATGAGGCAACTCCTCAAGGACCCCGACGTGTTCTACAGGCCGAAGGATCGCCCGTCCGGACACGACATAAGCAGGGCGTTCGGCACGGATAACGGCGGAGCCATTCCGTCGAACTTGCTGCAGTACGCCAACACGGAGAGCAACTCGATTCATATTCGTCTCTGCAAAGCAAACAACATCCCGCCCCACCCGGCACGCTTCCCGCTCGCCCTGCCTGAGTTCTTTATCAAGTTCCTGACGGAACCGGGGGACACCGTTGTAGACATCTTCGCGGGATCGAACACGACGGGTGAAGCAGCCGAAGCGTTGGGCCGCAATTGGCTCGCATTGGAATGCGACCGGAACTACGTGATCGGATCCGCGTTCCGCTTTATGCAGGATTGGAACGACCAAGAAGTAGCCAAGTTCGTGGCAACATGCCGGAGCGAAGTCACGGAGCCGATCAACGTTCTTTCGGCACAACAAGCGCTCTTCTAATCGACGTGCCTCGCCCGAAAGCGCGTGCAAGATTTGCAGCCTTGAGCAGCGTCCAGCGGCGGGTCCGCAGCCGCCATGGCCGCTGAGCCTGGGTAGTGTCCTAACTGTGTGTTGCTACTTCGGGCGCGGCTTTTTCTTGAGCCAGTCCAGCCCGGCCCAGACGTGCAACGCCCCGTAGGCAGTCATCAGAACGAGTCCAACGATGTTTTCTGCAGGGCCAGCGGGACCGCCAAACCCATTGTTGAGCCCAAGTAGATACCCCACGAGCACCACCAGCCCTCCAACAGCGAGAACTGCACCGCAGCCGACGGCGACGAATGCTTTGGATCGCGTCCACTTCTTTTCCCTGAACCCATTCATCGGCTATTCCAGGACCGCCGCGAATAGCTCGTCAAAACTCCAGACGTGGTCGGCGAGCCCGGCCATCATCGCAGCCGATGGCCGCTTCTGGCCAGACTTGCCCGGCTTCCGGGTCTGCCAGCAGTAATTGTAATACGCCGCGACATGGCGAAAGCCGCTTCCAGGTTCGCCAGTTTCTTGGAGAAGCACAGCGTCAGCCGGTTGAGTCGCTTCAGGAAGACCCGCTGGGTGCCGTTCAGCCGCTCTACGTGGCTACTGCATATCGTTCGCTGCTGGCGACCGGATATGCCACGCATGCCCCGCCACCTGGTTCCGACCATTTCGGACGGGGTATAGATCATGCGGGCGTTGCGGTACTCCTTTCGGATGGTAGTCGGTTGCGCAATGGAAGCGAGGCTTTTCTAGCTACTGGCGTGCGCCAAAGCCGGCCCGCCAGCAACACACTCTTAGGACACTACCTGAGCCTGCGAGCGCTTGCGAGCTGAGCCGCGAAGGTTTAGGCTGTGGTTGATTCCAGCCGCCCGTATCGCTAAACGGGGAGCCCGCAACGATGCAGCGTCTCGGTACTTACGTCCACCAGGCAGGGGCCGCCGTCGCGGCGACGCTCCTGACGCTGGTGCCTGGCCCGCTGGCCGCCGACGAAGGGCCGGTCGACGGCAGCGCGGCCGGCGTCACCGTCGAGATCGTCGAAAATGTTCCAGACCAACCGTCGTGGGACTTTGAGATCCCTGAGGCCGTCGACCGGTACGAGCTGCCGGCGTTCGGCCTGGTCTCGCTGCCGAAAAAATATACCGACCGCGGGCTGCTCGCCGAGAGGAGCAACCCGTTTATCGTCTCCGCAACGGCAAAGCTGGCACTGCCGGCCGGCGAGTACCGGCTGATTCTGCGGTCGAAGAACGCGGCCCGGCTGCTCGTCGATGGAAAACCGGTCGCCGAAACGCAATTCCTCAGCCCGAATGCGTCCGGGCACGAACATGTGCCGGAGCGGACCGCCGCCGCTGATCCCCGAACGCCTGCCCTGCTGCCTGGACACCAGGAACAAATCGCGGCACTGACGCTGGACGGCGATCCGCACGACTTTCGGCTCTTGGCCTTCGTCGGTGGCAAGCGACTGCGGCCCGAAATCGGCGAGGTTTGGGTGGCCGTGGCGCAGGGCGACCAGCCTCCGGAATTGCTCAGCCCCGCAACGACCACGATTCCGCTGACCGACGCCTCGTGGGCAAGCTACGCCGCGGATTGTCAGCGGCAGCAGGCACAGCGCGATCGCCAGGCCCGTCAGGCCGCCGGCGCGCATGAGGCGGATTACTGGGCCGCCAGGCACGACATCGCCCGCCGCGAGTGGAGCGATCGGCCGGCTGTGCCAGTTCCCGAAGTCAAGCGGCTGGATGCAGCGTTCAACGACATCGACCGGTTCATCAATGCCCGCCTGGAGGCCGCCGGTATCATCCCGGAAACGCTGTGCGACGATCTGGCGTTTCTCCGCCGCGTGACGCTGGACACCGCCGGCGTGGTTCCATCGCGAGCGGAGATCGAAGCGTTCCTGGCCGATCAATCGCCCAACCGGCGGTCGTCGGTCATCGATCGGCTGTTGGCCGATCCGCGCTGGGCCGACCACTGGGTCGGCTACTGGCAGGATGTGCTGGCCGAGAATCCGGGCATCTTGAAGCCGACGCTCAACAACACGGGGCCCTTCCGCTGGTGGATCCACGAATCGTTTTCGGACAACAAGCCGTTCGACCGCTTCGCCACCGAGCTGGTGCGGATGGACGGCGGCACGTGGAGCGGCGGGCCCGCCGGCTTTGCCATGGCCACGCAGAACGACGCCCCCATGGCGTCCAAGGCGCACGTCATTGCCAAGGCCTTCCTGGGGCTGGAAATGCAGTGTGCCCGTTGTCACGATGCGCCGTTCCAGCCCTTCAAGCAGCACGAGCTGTTCAGCGTGGCGGCCATGCTGGCCAGAGAACCACAGCAGGTTCCGCCGACCAGCACCGTGATCGCCTCCGAGCGGGCCCGCCGCCCCCTGATCGAGGTCACGCTGGAGCCGGGCGTGCCGGTCGCGCCCGCTTGGCCGTTTTCCGAGCTGGCGGCCGCCGAGCTGCCCGACGGCATTTTGCAAAACCCCATTGATCCGCGCGAACGGCTGGCGGCCATCATCACTTCGCCTCGAAACGTGCGATTCGCGCAAGTGATCGTCAACCGGCTCTGGCAACGCTATCTGGGCGCGGGCCTGGTGGAACCGGTCGACGACTGGCCGGTCGACTGGCCGGCCGCCGACGCATCGCATGCCGAGCTGCTCGAATACCTGGCCCGTGAACTGGTAACGCACGATTACGATCTGAAGCACGTGGCCCGGCTGATTCTCAACTCGCACACCTACCAGCGGGCGGTCCCGGCTGCCGCGCAATCGGCCGGCGGCGAGAGCAACCAGCGGCTGTTTGCCTCGCCCCTGCGGCGGCGGCTCTCGGCCGAGCAGCTCGTCGATTCGCTGTTTCTGGTCGCGGGCAAGGACATGCACTGCGAAGAGCTGACGATGGACCCGGAAGGCCGCAGGCCCGTGACCGAGATGCAGAACCTGGGCACTCCGCGGCGCGCCTGGCAATTCACTTCGCTCTCGAACGAGCGGGACCGCCCTGCCCTTTCGCTCCCGGTGGCCCAGAGCATCGTCGACGTGCTGGCGGCATACGGCTGGCGCGAATCGCGGCAAAACCCGCTGACCGTCCGCGAGGAGGCGGCCACGCCGTTGCAGCCGATGGTGCTGGCCAATGGAATCGCCGGCAGCCGGATCACGCGACTCTCGGACGATAGCGCTCTGACCGAGCTGGCATTGGAAGACCGGCCGGTGCAACAACTGGTCGAGGCCGTGTTTCTACAGATCTTGTCGCGCGGTCCGACCGAAGATGAGCGGCAGACGTTTGTGGAGCTGCTGAACGACGGCTACGACGATCGCCGCGTGGCCGGAGCGGAAGCGGTGCCTGCCAGATCGCTCCGGCTCGCCTCGGCCGTGTCGTGGTCGAACCATCTCAGCCCGGAGGCCACGCGGATCAAATTGGATCTGGAACGCATCGCCCGCCAGGGAGATCCGCCCACAACCCGCCTCCAGGCCGACTGGCGCGAACGGATGGAAGACATGGCCTGGGCGCTGCTCAATTCGCCCGAGTTTATATTCGTCCCCTGAAGAATCCTCTATTGCGTCGAGTATCCATGCGATACACACCCCACACGCGCCGTGAGTTCCTTGCACGCGCCGGGCAATTCGGCTTCGCCGCGGCGGCCATGCCCCTGTTTGCCGAGCTGCCCGCGGCCATGGCCCAGGAGGCCGGCGAAGCCGGCCAGCACCGGCCGAAGGGGACCGCCGATTCCTGCATCTTCATTTGGCTCGGCGGCGGGGCCTGTCACATCGACACCTGGGATCCCAAGCGGCGCGGAGACGGCAAAAAGCAGCCCGGCTCGTACTACGATCCGATTCCCACGGCGATTCCAGGGGCAAGCGTCTGCCAGCCTTTGAACCGCAGCGCCCCCCTCTTGGATCGGGCCGTGCTGGTCCGCAGCCTACACCATGACGTGGTCGACGAGCACGCCGCCGCCACGAACCGCCTGCACACGGGCCGCCCCGTGAGCGGCACCGTGCTGTACCCCTCGATCGGCTCGGTCGTGGCGCACGAGCGAGGCAGCGGCGGAGATGGCGTGCCGGCCTACGTCGTGATGGGTTATCCCAACGTGACCCGCGGGCCTGGATTCCTGGGCGCACGGTACAGCTACATCTATCTGACCGAAACCGACGCCGGCCCGACCGGATTGGCCCGGCCGGCGGAAATCACCGGGCCCCGCCAAGCCCGCCGCGAGGCCTTGCTCGCCAGGCTGCGCGAGAGCTACGTGCAGCGGTTCCGCGGCGATCCCAAGATCGAAGACTACGCGGCCGCCGAAGTCGCGGGGCTGCGGCTGGCCGGCCCGGAGTTCATGGATGTGTTCCGCCTCGACCGCGAGCCGGCGGAGCTGCGCACGGCCTACGGCGACGAGTTCGGCCAGCGCTGCCTGCTGGCGCGGCGGCTCGTCGAGCGCGGCGTGCGGTTTGTCGAAGTCTCGTTCAATCTCAACTTCGTCAACGGCACCGGCTGGGACACGCACAACGAGGGGCAATTGAACCAGCATCTGTTGATCGACGGCCTCGACCGCGCGTTTGCCACGCTGCTGGCCGACCTGGAGCGCCGCAAACTGCTCGACCGAACGCTGATCGTGATTGCCACCGAGTTCGGCCGCCCGCCGGAGTTCGATGGCGGCGGCGGCCGCGGGCACCACTCCAAGGCCTTCAGCGCCGTGCTGGCCGGCGGCGGCCTGCGCACCGGGCAGGTGATCGGCGAGACCGACGAGTTGGGCAGGGAGATCGTTGGCGAAGCGGTTTCGGTCCCCGACCTGCACGCCACGATCTACCGTGCGCTGGGGATTGACCCTGCCAAGGAGCTCCACGACGGCGACCGCCCGGTGCCCATCACCGACATGGGCAAGCCGATCATGAAACTCTTCGCGTGACCAGATTCGCCACGCACTGGTGCACCGAGGTGCACAATGAACGCGCTGTGGCTGCTGTGGATGCTTGGGCTCATCGGGACAGTGCTCGCGGCGATCGGTGGGTACGTGTGGTGGAGCGCGCGCCGGCTCTACAAGTTCCGATGTCCAAGCTGTTCGCAGAAGCTCCATTACCGGGCCCGGCAGGCGGGCCATCCCGGCATGTGCCCGCGCTGCGGGCAGCACTTGAAGTTCCCTCCCATCGCGACGCGGTAAAATCTTTCGGCCTGCTAATCCAGGCGGAAGCCGATCTTGACGGTCACCTGGTACTCGGCGATCCGGCCGTTCTCGATGCGGCCCCGCTGCTCGGTCACCTCGAACCAGTCGAGGTTGTGCAAGGTTTCGGCCGCCTTCTTGACCGCGGCACTCAGCGCCTCACCATACGAGTTGGGTGAACTACCGACGATTTCGATCTTCTTGTACGTCTTTTCGGGCATGGCTGGCTCCTGGCATCGGTGATGGGTCGTGAATGGACAGAGTACCGAGCACATTGCGCGCCGTGTACGCGTTTCCGTAAAGCTCAAAAAGCCCTTCACATGGACCGGCAAGGCGGGTTACCGGTACACGCAAGTCGATAGCGGCGGACGCCGCCCCGCTCGGCGAGGCGAACGGCGAGCGGTGCACCGCAACGGGGGCAGAACTCGCCCGTCGGCGGTGGTGCACCCTGCTCTTCCCGCTCCTGGCAGGCGGCGCACAAGGTGGCATTGGGAAACACCGCCAGGCGCTCGGCTGCAATGACCTGCTGGCACACTTCGCAGGTCGCTGCCTGGGGCCAGCCAAACTGCTCGTCCTCCGCCGGGCTGGCCGAGAGGCGCTTGGCGCCGCACTCCGGGCACGCCTGGCTCGGAGCCAACGCCAGCAGCAGCTCCCGAATCGTCTCGCTGTCGGCGTCGCTGTTCTCCCGCAGGCGGCCGGCGGCGCGCAGCCAACGTGCCGCCCCGGCCGCGTCGTGCACGACGCCCCAGCCGCAGCCCGAGCAGCGTAACTGAATCCACCGGTCGTCCTGTGCCACAGCGGATCCTCCCGGGCTGACTTACGAAATCGTTCCATGGAAGGATCGATTCGTTTGTGGGAACCGCAGGCTCACTGCAATTCGGCGCCGCCAAGAAACACGGCGTCTTCAGCTTCAATACGCTCTAGACCAACTTCCTCCGGGTCTACGCCAGCCGCTCGCACCGCGGCATCCAGGTCGGCGATGTTCTCACAACTGGCGACAATCCGCGCCCCGTCCGCGCTAAAGGCCACCCACTTGCCGCGACAGTTGTCTAGCTGGTGTCTAGCTGGTCCGCCGTAAACCTACGGCGATTCTCCTCGTACAGGCTCAACGCAACGTCCATGTCCGACGTGACCGCCGGTTTTTGATCGACTTGTTCAGGTTCCATCTCTAATCACTTGGCTAGCCGCAATCCGCGGCTACGCATGAATATCGCTCAGTGTCCCAACAATAGATAGTATCGCATACCCTTCCAGGAACTTCAATTACACGTGGCAGGCAACCCGCACGAAAAGCAAACTCTTCAAGCGGATCTCCGTTGCCCCGCTGGGCCAGGAAGCCGACGCGCCGAATTGAAACGGCCGGCTCGGCCGATTTCGGGGCTGAACCCCCGCCGGCTGATTGCTGCTTCCCTCCGGCCCGGCACGCGGATACAAACGGGGCATGCGCCGCACCAAGATCCTGGCCACGCTGGGGCCCGCCAGCGCCGAAGCCAACGTCGTCGAAGCCATGCTCGCCGCCGGCCTGGACGCCGTCCGGCTGAACTTTTCGCACGGCACGCACGACTGGCACGCCGCCGCATTCCGCCTGGTCCGCGAGGCGGCCCAGCGGGCCCGGCGCCCCGTGGCCATCCTCCAGGACCTCCAAGGCCCCAAGATCCGCATCGGACTCGTCAAAGGCCCCGGCATGGAAGTGCCGACCGGCTCGCAACTGGTCATCACAACCCGCGACGTGCCCGGCGAAAACGGCGTCGTCTCCACGCAGTATGCGGGGTTGCCCAACGACGTGTCGCCCGGCGAAAGGATCCTCCTGGACGACGGCCGGGTCGCACTCGTCGTTGAGCGCGTGGACGGCCCCGACATCGTCTGCCGCGTGATCGACGGCGGCATCCTCTCCTCGAACAAGGGAATCAACGTGCCGGGAGCCGCGCTGGCGGCCCCCGCCTTGACCGACAAGGACCGCGACGACGTGCGCTTCGGCCTGGCGCTGGGCGTCGATTTTGTCGCGCTCTCGTTCGTGCGGCGGGCCAGCGACGTCGAAGAGCTCCGCCGCTTGATGCAGATCGAGAACAAGCACGCGCCGATCGTGGCCAAGATCGAAAAGCCTCAGGCCATCGACAACCTCGACGAGATCATCGCCGCGGCCGATGGCGTGATGGTGGCCCGCGGCGACCTGGGAATCGAGGTCTCCCTCGAAATGATCCCCACTTTCCAGAAGCGGATTATCGAGCGGGCCAACCAGGCCGGAAAGCTGGTCATCACGGCCACGCAAATGCTCGAGTCGATGCGTGAACAGCCCATCCCGACCCGCGCCGAGGTGACCGACGTGGCCAACGCCATCCTCGACGGCACCGATTGTCTGATGCTCTCCGCCGAGACGGCCACTGGAAAGTTTCCCGTCGAAGTGGTCCGGCGGATGGCCTCCATCGCCGAGACCACCGAGGAGACGCTGTACCCCTTCGACCGGCCCGTGCGGCATTCCAGCGGCCCCCAAGCGGCCGATTTCACCGGGGCGCTGGCCCGTCTGGCCGGGCACGCCTCGCGCGAGATCGATCCGCGCGCCATTGCGGTCTTCACCCGCAGCGGGCGGACCGCGCGGCGCGTCTCGGACGAGCGGCCGCGGGCCCCCATCGTGGCCTTCACCTCCGACACCGTTACGTATCAGCGGCTGGCGTTGTACTGGGGGGTCGTGCCGATGGCGATCGATGAGATGGGCACCGCCGCCGACCTCGTTGCCCGGGGCCAAAGGCTCTTGTGCCAGGCTGGCTGCGCCCGCATCGACGATACCGTGCTGTTTCTGCTGGGCACCAACACCTCGCCCGGTGCCACGAACTCGTTGAAATTGGCCCGGATCGGGCAGCCTGACATGTGAGGCATTGAGAAAAGGGGATAAGTCCAATTTTCCAACTAAAAAGAGCGGAATATCGTCCATTGTCGCCCGTAAATTGGACTTATCCCCTTTTTTCCAACTCCAGCTCGGCCCAGATGTGCGGATGGTCCGAGGCCCCGATCTCGACGATGCCGGCGTCGAGGGTCCGCAGCCCGCGGGTGAAAATCCAGTCGATCCGCCGCGGCGCCTTGTCGCCCAGCACGTCGGCCAGCGGGTCGCGCACGCCGGGCGCATCCAGCAGCCGCCGGATCTCGGGCTCCTCCCCCGGCGTGTTCATGTCTCCCAGCAGAACGGCCGGCGCCGCCAGCGACATAAACAAGTCGCCCGCCACGCGGAGCTGTGTCCGCCGCTCCTCATCACTGCTGCGATCGATGTGCGCCACGACCACGCGAATCGTCCGGCCCCCGTACTGCACGTTGGCCAACAGCAGGTTGCGGAAGCTGCGGCCGTGCCGGCGTGCCAGGGGGATCTGCTGCCAGGAAGTGACCGGCAAGCTGCTCAGCATGCCGTTGCCGAACCGGTAGTGCCACCAGCGCTCCTCCGTGGGCGCAAACAACCACTGCAATCCCAGTTCATGTCCCAGCACGGCCGCCTGGTCCGACTGCTGCCAGAACCACGCGCCGTGCACCTCATTGAGGCCCACCACGTCCAGCGTCCGCAAACACTCGGCGGTGCGCCTGAGATCGCGCAGCCTGTCGCGCCCCTTGCCGCCATGAATGTTGAACGTGCCGATCCTCAGCCGGCCGTCGGCCGCCACGCTGCTGGAAACGGTCCCCTCCAGGGCGGTGCCATCGTCGGGTGGGCATTGCTCACGCACGGATCCCCGCCAGATGAGCAAGGCCGCCAGCGGCGCCAGCAGCCAAGGTCGAACGATGCGCCGGCAGAGGCACCGTTTTGCCGCGGCGGGCGGCGAATCGACTCGGCACGCCGGATCGGCCCCTGTTTCAACTGCTGTTTCGACCAGCACGCGCATGGCGGCTTACTCGACTCCGTGCCGGGCCAAATACGCCCGCTGGTGCGCGACCATCCCGCCCAACCGGCTGCGATACGACCGGCAGCGATCTCGTTCGCGATCGGCCAGGTTCGTCAGTTCGCCCGGATCCGCCTCCAGGTCGAACAGCTCTTCCCGCGTCGTATCCACGTAGTAGTGGTACTTGAAGCGGCCGTCGCGCAGGCCCAGCACCACTTCGTTGCCGACTGCCAGGAAGTACGCACGCTCGCGCGGCGGGCCGGAGAACAAGCTGCGCCCTTGCCAGTCCGCGGGGGCCGGGATGCCCAACAGGTCGAGTATCGTCGGCGCGATGTCGATGTGCTGGGCCAGCGCGGCATCGCGGCGCGGCAGCTCGGCGAGCGATGGGTGCAAAACCAGCAGCGGCACGTGAACGGTTTGCTCGTAGACGCCGAAGCTGTGCACCCGCTGGTTGTGCTGGCCGAAGCTTTCGCCATGGTCCGAGGTGACCACGACCAGCGTCGAGTCCGCCAGGCCGCGGCGCGCCAGCTCGTCGATCAGCCAGCCGATGTGCGCGTCGGCTGCCCGCACGGCATTCAAATAGGTGGCCAGTTGCTCGTCGTCGACGCCGAAGTCGTGCAGCCGCTCGGGCGCCACGTAAGGGTGGTGCGTCTCGATCGTGTAGGCAAAGGCGAAGAACGGAGCCCCAGGCTCGCGGTCGATCCAGTCCAGCACCGCCCGGAACATCGTCTTGTCGTCGATGCCCCACGAGTTCACCACCCGGTCCGGGCGGTCCTTCGCGCCGAAGAGGTGGTCGACTCCCCTGTTTGCCAAAAAGCGGTCACGCCGCTGCCAGCCCCAGTACCCCGAATGCGCATAGCAGGTGCGATAGCCCCGCCCGTCGAGCACCTCGGCGATCGTGGGAACGTCGAAACCGGCATGGTCGCGCACGATCAGAAGCCAGTCGGGACGCGGGTAGACGCTGGCCGACAGCGACACCAGGCTCTTGCAGCTCGACACCGCCTGCACGTACGCGTTCTCGAAAACCACGCCCTGGCGGGCCGCCAGGCGGTCCAGCCGCGGCGTCGTGGCAAATCGCGAACCGCTCACCCCGAAATACTCGACGCCGATTGACTCCATGACCACCAGGATCACGTTCTTGGGCCGAGCAGCGCCGGCCGCAAATAGACCTGCCGCGCCGCCAGGTTCTGTCTCCGCCCCCGGCTGCCGGAAATCGCTGGCGTCAACCTGCTCAAACGAATAGTTCTGCGTGAACGGCCGATTACTGAACAGTTCCCTCGCGGCCGACAGAATCAGGACGCCATGCGGACTCTGCGCGATCCGCCGCTCCCAGCGATTGCGGTCGGTCCAGGAGTGCTCAACGTACACCCGGCATGTCGCCCAGTAGGCCGCCACCAGCGCCGCCGAGGCGGCCAGACCGCCCCACCCCAACGGCATCCGCACGCGGCATCGGGGCCAGCGCCGCGCCGCGCATGCCGCCAGCGCCACGGCCAAAGGGGCCGTCACCAGCCCGGCCACGATTCCCGGCGGCACGTAGGGCGCGATCGAAGAGACCATCGCCTCCGGCCCTCCGGCGAACGACAGCAGCCGCACCGTGAAGGGGACCATCGTCACCTTGTACATCGGCACGCTGGCCACCGCATACAACGCGGCCAGGATATAGCCCAGCAGGCAGGCGGGCCGCCAGACCCGCGCGTCCAGCCGCGGCCAGCGGCCCAGCACGGCGGAAACCAGCAGGCAGCCCAGGCCCAACAGCATCACAAAGCACATGTCGGGAGCGGCGACGATCGCCAACCGCAGCAGCCAGCGGGCGAACTCCGATAGGTTGCTCACGGGAAACGGCAACAGCGCCAGCTTGGCGGCCAGGCAAACCGCGGCCAACACCAGGGTCCAAGTCAACAACGGTTCGCCCCGCAGGCGGCCCGGCCTTGGCGGCGCATCGCCCGCGGCCGCAGTCGGCAATGCATTGGGCTCGCCGCGCGCCGCGCGAGCAAACCTGCCGGACGCCCGCAACCGCGGCCAGGCGGACAGCCGCGTGTTCCTGGAGACGACGGCCTCCAGGACGATCCGCCCCGCTTCCGGGCCTTGCATCAGATCGTGTCCGTCCGCTGCGTCGGACGGCTTGGTTCGGTCGCCTGTCTGTGTCATGAAATGGGCCGTGACTGTTGTGCGCGCGGCGGAAATCGCCGCAGTGGATCAACCTCAACGTCTGCCGTTCGCCGTCGTGGCTACCATCCGCCGGCCGCCGTGCTGCTCCAGGAATTCGCGTTGGAACTTGACGAAGCCGCCGACGCATCGCTTGTACCGCCGGAGCAGCTCGGGACGCCGCGCGGCGAGATTCACCCTCTCGCCCGGGTCGCTTGACAGATCGAACAGCTCCTCCAGTCCGGTGTCGACGTGGAGGTGGTACTTGAACGATCCGTCTCGCAACCCCAGCACGACCTGGTCGGCCACCGAATAGAAGTACGCCTTGCGCGGCGGCCCGGCAGGCGCGAGCAGGTCGCGCCCTTGCCACTGGGCCGGGGGAGACAGCCCCAACAGCCCCAGCAGCGTAGGGGGCAGGTCGATGTGCTGGCGCACGGCCCGGTCGCGGCGCGCTAGCCCAGCCAGGCCGGGATGGATCAGCACCAGCGGCACGTGGACGCTGGGCTCGTAGACGCCATAGCCGTGAACGCGCTCGTCATGCTGGCCGAAGCTTTCGCCATGGTCGGCGGTGACGGCGACCAGCGTCGAAGCGAGCAGTCCGCGGCGAGCGAGCTCCTCGACCATCCAATGGATGTTCTCGTCGGTGGTCCGCAGGGCATTGAGATAGCGGTTGAACTCCTCGTCGTCGACGCCGAAGTCGATCGGGTTGTCGCCCGGCCAGTAGGGATGGTGCGTTTCGATGGTGCAGGCGCAGACGAAGAAGGGATGCCCCTGGTTGGCATCGATCCAATCGAGCGCCGAGCGGAACATCGCGCGGTCGGACGTGCCCCACGAGTTCAAGGGCGGGCTGGGCAGGTGCCGGGCATCGACCAGCGTTTGCACGCCGCGGCGCTTGAGGAACTCTTCGCCGCCCCGCCAATCCCAGTAGCCGGCGTGCAAAAAGCAGTTCCGCCAGCCATGCCGCGCCAGCACCTCGGGCAGCAGCGGCACCTCGAAATCGGGGCAATCGCCCACGATCGACCGCCAGTCAGGCCGGCAGTACGTGCTGGCCATCAACCCCACCAGGCTCTTCCAGCTTGCCGGCGCCTGCGCATACATGTTCTCGTAGACGATGCCGTTGGCCGCCGCCAGCCGCTCCAGGTGCGGCGTCGTCGGATACGGCGCGCCGTACACGCTCAGGTACTCGGCGGCCGTCGATTCGAGGATGATCAACAGCACGTTGCGCGGACGCTCGGCCACGCCGCTGGCCGCATCGGGCCGTTCGCTCCCCTCGCCCGGCCGGCGAAAATCGCTCTCGTCGATCTCGTCGAAATGAAATGGCTGCGTGAACGGCTCGGCCTTGCCCAGCTCGACCAGGCACGATGCCAGCAGCACCGCGTGCGGATTCTGCGTCAGCCGCCGCTCCCATCGTTTCGGGTCGGTCCACTCGGAATGGATATAGAGGTACGATGCCGTGGCATACACGGCCAGCAGTGCCGCGCCGGCCAGGCAAACGCTTCGCGGGGGGTTGACCAGCCGGCGGAACCAGCTCAGCCGCCCCAAGAGGCCGGGCGCCAGCAGTACGGCCGCCAAGACGCCAACGGCCGCTGCTATCATGGCCGGCGAGAGGTGATTCACGATCGACGACTTCATCATCCCCGGGCCGCCGGCGAGCGATACCAGGCGAACGGTGAAGGGCGCCAGCAGCACCTTGAACATCGGCACGCTGGCGACCGCGTACAAGGCCGCCAGGCAATACGAGGTCAACCGCACGGCCCGGAAGGGCGCCAGCCAGTTCGCCGCTCTCGGACGTGCGGCCAGCAGGCGGGCGAGCAAGGCGCACATGGCGGCCAGCGCGCAGGCAAAGCAGACATCACCGGCCGCCACCAGCGCCAGCCGCACCAGCCAGCGGGCCGATTCGATCGGGCTGGAGAACGCCGGCGGCAGCAAGGCGGCCTTCGTAGCGACGGAGGTGCCGGCGAGCGTCAGGGCCAGGGCCAGGTTGGTGCAGTCGTCCCGCGCCCAGCGGGGTTCAGCTTGCGCCGCGGGTCGCAGCGCGCAGTCGTTGCCATCCATGGCATATCTCGGGGTCTTGGCTTGCGGGGCCAATCCTCGCCAGTTTCGGCCGGCAAGTATCCCCCTTAGCCCACCTGCGTCAAGCCCACTTAGATCGGTTCGACGTGGATACCGCGGGCAAGCAGGAATGGGAAGTTTTGTGAGGCTCCGCAAGGAATTCAGCTTTCTGGAGATTTTTAGGTCGCAAAATCGGCACGAAGTGGCACATCTAGGATGTACGGCATTTGAGAATGCCGGCGCCGGACCGCAAGACGTATGGCATACGTGTTCCCAGAATCCGTTACCGAGAACCGAGGTACACATGCATCGAAGCGCGCAGCTCCTATGCGGCAGTTTTGTCGCGATGGCGGTGGCGGCTGTCGCTGGCGAGACAGCCCAGCCCGCAGCCGTTCCACCTGGTCTCATTAGCGGACGCGTCGTCAATGCGTCCACAGGCGAACCGATCGCCATGGCGATGGTGTACGTGACTTCCGATCCCGATCGACAGCAAACAACCGACAGCCGAGGCCGATTCCATTTTGACGAGGCCGAAACGAAAGCGATCTTTGCAAAAGCGGAATCAGACAAATTGCGGCGTGGCGTTGAGGTCGTCGGAGCAGCAAACGGATTTGGGGTCGACTTCATTCAACTACGAAGGTGGGGGACGCCGAGCAACGATGACTTACCCGAGTCGGCTGCACGGAACTTGACTTTGCGACTTCCCAAAGACGATGCGCCGATCACCGGCCGGCTTGTGGATCCCGATGGACGGTCGATCGAAGGCGGCGTGATCGAGATCGGACAAGTCCTCGTTATGCCCAATGAGAGTCTCACGGAGTGGCTCCAAAGCTGGCAACGCAGCAGGGGTCGTTCCTGGTCCAGTCTGGTGAGCCAGCGTGTGGACAAACGCTACACTCCCCTCCGGCGTCGATGGGATTTCTCGCATCGACCGACAGCTTTGTCGGACGTGCCCACCCACTTTGCAGAAAGGGCAGAGCCGGGCCTGACCGCGAAAGTTATGACAGATGAGGACGGCCGGTTCGAAATCAACGGCGTGGGTCGAGAGCGTGTCGTGTGGCTGACGGCAAAGCATCCCCATTTCGTGTACACGGAATTCTTTGTGGCAACACGCCCCAGCTTGTCTGTGAAGGCTATCGACCCGAGGCTGCCTTCGCACCACGGGGCCACGCTCGTCCAATCGCTACAGCGCGCCCAGCCGATTCGCGGCGTCGTGCGGGAGCATGAGACGGGCGAGGCGCTGGCAGGAGTGAAGGTGTTCGCGGGCGCTCACGTGGCAACGACCGGCAAGGACGGCAGTTTCGCCCTTGAAGGGGTGGCCAATGACAGGCGCCTGCTCACGTTCGTGCCGTCACCGAAGCAGCCGCACCTTGTGCGTGAGATGCGCATCGATGAAGCGAAGAAGCCGGGCCCGCTTCGCATGGACTGCGAGCTGTTCCGCGGGGCCCGCGTCAATGGCAGGGTGATCCACGAAGAAACTGGCCAGCCGATCCAGGGCGCCATCGTGGACTACGTGGCAGCACCCGGAAATCCGGCAGCTGCGGTCGGATTTACGCCGTCCGTCCGACACACCTGGATCGACCCATTCTTGACCGCACGAGATGGCAGCTTTTCCGTAGCCGTCCCCCCCGGCCCCGGTGTGCTATGTGTCCGCATCTGGTACGGCGGCGCCGATCAATTCCAGCCGTGCCAAGGGAGCGATTTCGAGGATGCCTTCGAGAACGGCAGGTCGTATGAAACGGCCGACGGCCGCCGGATTTACGAATTGGCCGACCTCCGCCGGATCGACACGACCGAGTTCCACGGCCTTGCGAAAATCAACCCGATGGATACGGATGATCAAGAGGAAATCGAATTCCGTCTGAAGCCAGCGAGCGACGGCAGTCGTGGAGTCGTCAAGTAGACGAGAAGTGGAATAGCTCGTCGTCCGCTCGCCGGTCACTGAATTGGACCCATGCCGATGAAAAAGCTAAGCGAACCAAACCTCGTTCTCCTTTCCTGTGCGCTGGTGCTGGCGGTCGCGCATCATGCGTGTCCGAGCCGCGGCGGAGTTATCCGCCATGACCGATCGGCGTCCGCGTATCAAGAGTTGGGATCAAAGTGCGCGTTTCGGTGCGTCGGAGAGATGCCTCTGCGCACGGCCTCGGCCCGGTCTACGAAAGCTAGCTGTGTGCTCATCGCGCCCCAGTGGGTGCTCACGGCAGCGCACGTCGTCAAGGGAAACGATTGGATGGCACTGGAGGATTATCAGTTCATCTTTGACGGCCAATCGTTCCATGCAGCTCGCGTCATTATTCATCCGGACTTCGACCGCGAACTGGGTGGCGTGACGAAGGGGCTGGCAAGAACTGCCGCGGGAGTCGACCTCGCTCTTGTAAAGCTCACGAAGCCGGTTCGCAATGTTCGGCCTGCAGTCCGATATCGTGATAGCCGAGAGATTGGCAAGGTCATGACGAAGGTCGGGCATGGAACGGCCGGTGACGGCATTGCGGGATACCACCGGCCGTTTCTGTTTGAACGCCGCGGGGGAAACAACAGGATTGATGCGGCGGGAGGGGCGTTCGGTGACCTGCTTGTGTCCAACAGCGTGCTGCTCGTCGACTTCGATTCTCCGAGCGACTCCGAATCGAGCCGGCTTGGGGATCCAACGCCGCTTGAGCTTGAAATCGGCTGCTCCCCGGGCGACAGTGGGGGAGCGTGGTTTATCCGTGACGACGAAGATGGCTGTGCCTGGAAGCTGGTGGCGGTGACATCCGGCTGGATTCCCCAGGACGGAGATCCGTACAACCCGCAGAACAACACGGGGATGTATGGCACAATAGGGGCAGGCATGCGCATTTCTGCGCTAAATGCTTGGATTGATGAAGTGATTGGCATGCCAAGCGACGAGAGCACGCCGTGAGGGCGAGTTTGTCCACCAGGACGCCTGATTCCGGGAGCTTGCAGAGGGACGCCGAGCTAGTCGGAAAAGTCAAGCACGGCGACAGGGAGGCCTACGCGCTGCTGGTGCGGCGTTACGAGCGCCTGGTGCGCGCAGCCGCACATAACATCGTTCACGACCGGCATTTGGCCGAGGATGTAGCTCAAGAATCGTTTCTGGCGGCGTATGACTCGCTCCGTTCATTGCATGATGCATCTCGGTTTGGCCCGTGGCTCATGGCGATTGCCCGGCATCAGGCGGCCCACGCGATGCGCCGTATCGTTCGCCGCGAACAGCAACTTGCTGATGTTGACGTAGCGCAGCCGGGCGCCAATGGCCAGTTGAGCGAGTCATCGCAACGGATACTGGAGCTGGTCGAGCGGCTGCCTGATCACGAACGAATCATCGTTGGCCTGAGGTATTTCGACGCCCACTCCGTGCAAGATGTGGCGAGCATTACCGGTCGGCCAGTCGGCACCGTGACGAAGCAGCTCTCGCGGGCCCATCGGCGCCTCGGTGAGTGGTTGAGACAGGAAGCGAGACGATGAACATGAACCATTCATTGGAACAACAGTTGGAACAACTCGGCCGGGAGCTTGGCGACTCCGCTGGACTGACCGAGCGCGTGATGGCAAGACTTGCTCAGCAGGAAAACAAGCTTCCAGTGCAGCCGGCGCGATCGCCACGGCGACGTTGGCGTTGGCCAGCGGCCGCCGTGCTCGCCGCCAGCGTGGCGGTATGCGTCGGCGCCTGGTGGCTGTCGCGGCCGACGACCCTCTACGCCCGCATGATCATCGCCCTGGCCCAGGCCAATACGGTTCATGCCAGCGGCTGGACGCGGCACATCGTACGTAAATGGCCGCTGGAAGACCCGTTGGAACAGCCAGGCGGCGGAAACCCGGACCAAAAGTATCCGTTGGATATCTGGTACTGGACCGAGGCAGACGGTACGCCCCGCGGCTACGAGCGCGCGGGGCCAGTGATCCTGGTGCGCCATGGCGGTGACTACAAAGAGTATCAAGCAGACACCGATTTGATGTACGTGGTCGATGGCTCGTCCGATGGCAAGGACAAAGTAGCCGAGTTCGGCCGGTTGGCCACGTATCTGACCGCCCTCGAGCGTCCTTCGCTGACGAAACATGAACTAGGCCTCCGCCGAGAGAATGGCCGCTGGGTGCGGGGCATCCAGCATATCGAAGGGAACCGTATCGAGGAAATCTGGATTGATGAAAAGACAAGTCTGCCGGCGCGACTTCTGCGAAAAGCCAAAGACACCGGCCTGCAGATGATGGAACTCACTTTTACAGTCGATGAGCCAATACCGGAGACTGTTGCCGAGTTCGATCCACCGAACACCAGGTACGTTCGATTCAGCGGCGGCGGCAAGGGCAACGAACAATGGCGTCAGCACGTGGCCGAGGTCGGTCGGCGGCTGGAAATGAAACCGATCGATGGACGGATTGCGATTTTGCCGCGCGAGCAGGGCCGAACATTCTCCAATCAATGGTCGATGATGACGCCGGACGGCACCTATTGGCTGCGGCCGTTGGACCGCGACCAGTACGCGCCCATGACGCTTGCCGGCTTTGTTGGACAGCATGCGGCAACCGAGGGAGGGGAACGGCGGCATGGCACGTGGCGGCTCGCCAAACAGCTTCGCGACATCGAACTGCCGCGGGCGGATCTGGTCCATGAGGCTGATGTACCGTGGCAGGAGTGGGTGCCATTTGTGCTTAACCACTTCGGCTTGGAGTTTATCGAGCAGGTCGAGCATCGCACCATCTGGATCGCCAAACACGACGGCCGCGAGCTAAAGCCATGGCAGGAAGTGAAGCCACCGGCGCCTTATGTCATCGAGGGGGGAGTGGAGAAAAAGGGCTACGTGAAGCCGGGAATTGGCATGGCGGTCGGTCCGACCACACTGCAGGAACTCTTTTCAACCTTCAACCGACAAATGGGCGACCTCGACGCGGATAAGCCATGGATCATCGACGAGACCGGGTTGCCGATGCCCCCGCCGTACTCCGAACGACAACATGGACCCCGCCGCGCATACCGCGAAGAGGTCTTGCCTTCATACTACGTCGCGACGGACGTCCCTTGGTTCGCTGGGCGAGAATCGATTGAAATGGCACGTCAGTGGTATGCAAAGGAGTTTGGTATCAGATTCACAGAAAAAGTGCGCCCAGTCACCGTGCACGTGATCCGGCGCAAGTCGGCTGGATGACGCTCACTCACACCTGGCCGTGGAATGCCCACCGGCAACCAGCGGGGCACGTTTATTCGGCAACGAAGGCACGTCCGGGTGGTCAAACGTGTCAGAAACGTTCCTCACACCTTTGGCGGTACAGACCGCTTCGCTCGGAGAGCAGAACCGCAGAGAGGCCTAGGGCGTCGTTTTCGAAGATTCGGAAGGCAAACGGAATGAATTCCGTTCTACGTGCCGGGCGGCCAGGCGCTTGGCGATCACGTTCCAGGCGACGGGCGGAGAACCGTTTCGGGCACAACAGATCGTCGTGTGGTCGGCCGGCACGAGCACCAGGTCGCCGACGCCCGCCAGCCGAGCGCTTTCCAAGGCGACCAGGCCGTCGCTGTCGCCGGCCCGCGAACGCAAGCTGTCCGCGCCGCGCCGCATTCGACCGGCCAGCCGCGTGGTCCACCGCCAGTCGGGCAGCCAGCCGGCCGTACGCTCCAGGGCGTCGCCCGTGTGACGCCACCCGCAACTCCGGTTGCCGTAGATGACCGTGTACTCGACCCCCTCCCGCCGGGGTCGCGCATTCAGCTCGGTCAGGAACTGCGAGCCAGGCCGCAAATCGCGGCCTGCCTCACCCAGTCCATCTGTAATCGCCCACGTCCAGTGCCAGTTCGGCTCGCGCTTGGAAAGCGAATACTGCTCGAAGCCCTCGGAAAAGAAACTACAGCGCGCCCAGGCGGCACCCTGGTTCGGCGGCGCCAGCAAGATCAGTTTCCTGACGCCGCCTTGATACTCGGCTCCTTCGATGTACGACCGGGCCACCAGACCGCCCATGCTGTGCGTGATCATGTCGACCCGCAGGTCCGGGTGTTCGCGACGCAAGGCCTCCATTTCCATGGCCAGCAGTTTTCCGCTCTCGGAAACAGCCTGGTCGTTCGGATAGTTGAGATACGCCACCTGGTAGCCGCGACCGCCCAGCAGCGCCCCCAGGTCTTGCCAGCAGGCACGCCCCGAGTCGAGCCCGTGTACCAGCACGGCCAGCGGCCGCTCTTCGGACAATTCGCCGGGAAACTTGAGGCCGTGGAGCTCTCGCAGGTGGCTGGTGGCTTCCGGGGCCGCCTCGGCGGCCCAGCGGCGCAGCCGGCTTTTGAGCCGATCCTTGAAACCAGCCGGCGCGGAGACGGACGCGGCATTGACCGTCGAGACCGCCGCACCAGCGGCGGAAGCCTTGGCGTCTCGCTCGGCCGAGTACGCGCGGTCGGCGGGCACGAGGCACAGCGACGAGACGAAACAGGCAATGAAGGCCAAACGGCGCATGACGAAACCGCCTCCCCTGGTCTTACCCCGATTCTAAAGCACGGTCTTCGTGCTACAACAGTGTATTCAGTGTTTCGAGCGAGAATCTTGGGAAACGGGCCGATGACCCCCATCTGGAAGATCCGCTCCGGCCAGTTCGCCGGATGGTACTCCAGCGACGCGATTTACGACGCGCTGGGCCGCCACGTGGGGTACATGGCCGGCACGGTGGCCTACTCGCTGCCGGGCAAGTACCTGGGAGAGATCTACCGTGCGGAGTGGATCGGCCGGCCGGCCGGGGCACATCGCGACAGCCCCGGATCGCGGCAGGCGGGCGAGAATGTGGCCCACGCCCGGCTGGACGATCGCACGCCGCCGGGCGTGGAAGGCTGGGACGATCCGGAGTTCTGATCGGCTCCAGTCGGACGAAGTGGGCCGGTCAAGGCTCCGGCTTGAACGGGCTGGGTCATTGGGCTACACTCGCCCGCCGTCACTTCGGGCGGACCGGCATCGAATGTTTCCGGCAAGAATGTTTCCGGCAAGGAGGCTGGCTTGGCGCATTGCATTTTTGTTTCCGTGGTCTGGGCGCTTTCGTGGCTGGCGGCGGCCGATCCGGGCGCCGGGGCGGCGGCCTCTTCACACCAAGGGGAAGTGCCGATCCCCACCCTGGATGAAAGCGGCTCGCGGGTCGAGCCGGCGGCGGCGCAATCGCCCGTTGAGGAATTGCCTCGGCAGCCGGCACCTGCTGAGAAAGGCGCCGTGCCGCGCAGCGAGCACGGCGGCTTGTCGGAAGCGGAACGAATCATCCGCTTGCGCAACGCCATCGAGGCCAACCAGCGCGACCTGGAGAGTCTGCAGAACGAGCTGGACGAGCCGAGCAAAGACTACCAAAAGGCCGAGGCCGAGTTCCGCCAGCTCGATGCGGACCTCGAGCAGAAGACCAAGGAGCTTGCCAAGCTCCAATCGTCCACTCCGCCGGAAGAGTTGCTGAAGCTCGAGGCTCAACTGGACGACCAGCGGAAGAAGTGGCGGCTGGGCAGGGACCGCTTTGAGCTGGAAATCCGCGAGCGCAAGGCGCTGGTAGAGAAAATCGCCCCGCTGGAGCAAAAGTTGGCCGACGACCGCTCGGCGCTCGATGCCTTGGTCGGTACCCGGCCACCGAGCATCGCAGCGGAGAGTGTGCCGGCGGCGCCCTTGCCGGCCACGCCAGCGGCGGACCCGGCACCCGCCGCCGAGACGCCCGGCCCCACCGGGTCGGTCGCGCCGGTGCCGGGATTCCCCCCGTCGCCGCCCGGGCTGCTGCCGAACCTGGCCGGCCAGTCAGCCTCGACAACCGCCCAACCCGTGGCTCCCGATCCGCCAGCCGATCCACCCAACCAGAAACTGGCCGCCGCCACCGCGGAAGCCGAGCGAAAAGAATCAGCCGCGCAGGAGGCCGAACAGGCCGCCCGCTCGCTCACCGCGCGGACCCAAGCACTGCTCAAGGACATCGAGCTGGAGCGGACGCTGCGCGACACGGCCCACCAGAAAGTGGACAACGCCGATGAGACCTTGAAAAGTCTGGACGAGGACATCAAACGGGGGAGGTCGGAGGGGGAAAACCCAGCGAATCTGCAAGAGCTCCGGGCAGAGTACAAAGCGGCCCACGAACGCTTCAGCAACCTGAGAAAGGAATCTCGCAGCCGCGCAAACCATCTCGACGAGTTGCAGTCCGAGCTGGCCGCCTTGCAGGCCGACGAGATCGCGGCCCTGCGCGAGGCCGGGCGGCGGCGCGTGGAAGCCGAGGCTGCGCGAAAAAAGCTCGACGAGCTGCGCAACCCGCTCGCCCCGGCCAACGTGCTGGCCTGGCTCTTGAGTCATGGGCTCAAGATCGCGGTGATCATCCTGGCGGTGGGTGGTTTCGTGTGGTTGTCGCGGGTGTTCGAAAACCGCCTGGTCGAGTTGATGGCCCGGCGAGGCGTGCGAGGCAGCCTGGAGGAGCGCGAGAACCGGGCCAAAACGCTGGTCGGCGTGTTTCACAACGCGGCCAGCGTGGTGACGATCGGCGGCGGCATCCTGATGGTCATGGACGAGATCGGCATGCCGGTGGGGCCGCTGATGGGAGGGGCCGCCGTGCTCGGTTTGGCGGTGGCCTTCGGCGCTCAAAGCCTGATCAAGGACTACTTCAACGGGTTCATGATCCTGTTGGAACAGCAATACCTGGTCAACGACGTGATCCGCATCGGCGACGTCGCGGGCCAGGTCGAACGCATCAGCATGCGGATGACCGCGCTAAGGGACATCGAAGGGCGGGTTCACTTTATCGCCCACGGGCAGATTGCCTCGGTGACCAACCTGACGCACGGCTGGTCGCGGGCCGTCTTCGACATCGGCGTCTCGTACAACGAGGACGTCAACCGGGTGATGCAGGTGCTGCTGGACCTCGGCATGCAGTTGCGCCGGGACCCGGAGTTCCGCTCGTTGATCCTGGAAGACCCCACGATGCTGGGCGTGGACGCCTTCGGCGAGTCGGCTGTGACAATCAAGTTCTACATCAAGACCCGCCCGCTCAAGCAATGGCTGGTCAAGCGCGAGCTGCTGCGGCGGATCAAGACCACCTTCGACGAGCTGGGCATCGAGATCCCCTTCCCGCACCGCACCGTCTACCACCGGCACCTCGCCGCCAACGACCACGCCGACCCGATCGGCCAGGCCGCCCGGCTCGAAGGCGACAAGGCCGCCTGACGAGCTAAAATAGTAGGCACACCCGTGTGCCGGCCGGAATCTTTCCTGCCTCGGTACGCAACGTGCTAGTAACCTGGGGGCCACACCCACCCAGATAGAGGCGACGCGACGGTGCTGATGCTCTATCTAGAACCCGCTAACTCCGGGCGCGGCAAGAAGTTCGGCCCAGTAAGCTTGGTTCGGATCGAAGGCGATTCGCTCCGCGCCGGCGCGCGGGAGGTGGCCGTCTACCGGGGCGGCTTATGGGTGGGATCAGGTTTCGACGCTGCCAGCCTGGTGATTGAGGCACCGCTGAGCGTCCATTTCGAAACCGGTTATGCCGTATCGCCTTCGTACGGCACGTTCGAGCGGGTTCGGATCCTCGACGGTGTGCTGCGAGCCGGCGAGTGGTGGCAGGTGACCCTGGCCCGCTTCGACCCAGGCACGAAAATGTGGTGCGTGCCCAGCGATCAGACCGCCTGGTTCAGCGTGATGTTTTCCCCGCTGCGTGCCGCCCTGCCCGATGCAGCCAGCCGGGCCGGATTGCTCAGGTCCCGCGACCGCGAACCGGGCCTCTGACCATGAGCGTGCTCGATCGATTCCGACTGGACGGAAAGCGGTTGTTCATCACCGGTGGCAGTCGAGGCCTCGGCCGCGAGATGGCCTTGGCCCTTGCCGACGCCGGCGCCGACGTGGTGCTGGTGGGGCGAGACCCCGCCAGCCTCGAGCGGACGGCCGACGACGTGCAGCGGCTGGGCCGGCAGGCCTTTACGATTTCCGCCGACGTGGGCCGGCCCGCCGAGTGCGAGGATGTCTGCCGCCGGGTCCTGCAGCAATACGGGCCCATCGACATCCTGATCAACAACGTCGGCGGCCGGCGGATCCCGACGCCCACCACCGAGCTGTCGCTGGCCGATTGGCAGAACATCATCGACCTCAACCTGACCAGCACGTTTCTCTGCACCAGGACCATCGGCGGCGCCATGATCGAGCGCAAGCGGGGTGGGCGGGTCATCAATATCGCCTCGATCTCGGGAATGGTCGGCAGCCGCGGCATCGGCGGCCGCGGCTATGAAACCGCCAAGGCGGCGGTGATCCAGTTCACCCGCGCGACCGCCGCCGATTGGGCCGAGCACGGCGTGACCGTGAACGCCATCTGCCCGGGCGGTTTCATGACCGAGCCCAATCAGCGCTGGAGCCGCGAGCGGCCCGAGGTCATCGAATCGTTCAAGCGCCTCATCCCCATGGGCGATTTCGGCAAGCCGGAAGATCTGGGGCCGCTGGCCGTCTATCTCGCCAGCGAAGCGTCGCGCTACATGACCGGCGCAGCGCTGGTCATCGACGGCGGCTACACGTTGCTTTGAAGAGCACTGGCCCCAACTGCAGTCGGTCATGATGGCCGGCGCCGGCATTGTCAAGGGAGCCATCTATGGCGCATCGGACCGCCATGGCGCTTACCCGGCCGACCGGCCGGTCACCCCGCCCGACCTGGCAGCCACGATCTTGCACTTGTTGGGAGTCCCGCCCGACCTGGTGCTCCACGACCGGCGGGGGCGGCCGATCGCGGCCTGCCAGGGCACGCCGATCGCCGATCTGCTCGCGTAAGCATGGCCAAATTGGTCTCGACCGGCTGGGCATGCTAACGCTTTCCCCCGGCCGTTGGCACGCCAATTGCCCGCTTTAGGCCGCCGCAACCTGGCTCGCCGGTTTTGCCGCCGGCCAGTCCAAAGCAGATAGCGATTGCGCAGTTCGAACGGGGCGAGTATCTACGAACCAAGGGAGGGTCGACACATGCCGGTTCGCGAGAGTCAGGCCGTTTGGGAAGGCGATCTCAAGCAGGGCAAGGGCAAAATGAAGCTGGGCGGCGGCGCCTATGAAGGCCCGTACTCCTTCACGTCCCGGTTCGAAAACGGCAAGGGAACCAACCCGGAAGAGTTGCTGGCCGCCGCTCACGCCGGCTGTTTTTCGATGGCCTTTGCCGCCGCCCTGTCGAAGGCCGGCCATCCGCCCAAGCGGATTCAGACCGCGGCCAAGGTGCACCTGGAGAAGTTCGGCGAAGGCTTCCAGATCCCCACGGTCGAGTTGAAAACCGAAGCGGCCGTGGAAGGCATCGACGACGAAACCTTCCAGCGCATCGCGGAAACGGCCAAGCAGACCTGCCCGGTTTCCAAGCTGTTCGGCAGCGCCGAGATCAAGCTGGAGGCGAAGTTGACCCAATGATCGCCTGAAAGACGCCGGCGGGGCGGGGGGCTCACGGACGCTCGAAGGCGGCGGTCCAGGCCGCCACCTGCCGCTCGGTCATCGTCCCCAGCGGAATCAAGCGCGCGTCGCGATAGCCTTCGCGCTGCACGTCGTCGAGATACCCCAGCAGCGACAGCAGCGTGCCGCGGCAGAGCCGCTCGGCGGCTTGCCCGCGATCGAGCTGGGCCTGGAGGCGGCCCAAGAGCTCATCCATGATCGGGCGCGGGATCCGCGACTGTTCGCCAGGATAAATGAAGGTGAACAGCACCAGGTGGGCCAAGAGCACGTGCCAATGGTCGCCGAAGCGCCGCAACAGGCGGGGCCAATCGAGCTGTTCGCCGCGGGCCAGGATCAAGTGGGCCACGTCGGCGCCGTCGTAGCGGTCGCGCTCCATGATGAACGCCTTCTGCCAGATCAGCTCTTCGGCCGGGCAGAGCCGCAGCGGCAGCCCCAGCACCTCGTCGGGCACGGCGTGCTCGAACCATTCCTGGTCCACAGGGCAGATGCCGTTGCCCGAGTTGAAAATCAGGTCGATCACGTGCTCGGCGTGCATCACCTTGCCGATCCAATGCTCGTACTTCAGCTCGGTGCGATAACCGGCCTTGGCCAGGATCGACAAGGTCCGCTGAATGTCGTGCGGCAGCACGAAGATGTCGAAGTCCTTGGTGCGGCGCGTGATCCCCGTATAGGTGGTCAAGGCGTACGCGCCGCCCACCAGAAAGGGCACCGACTCGTCGATCAGCGTGTGGAACACGTGCCGGTAAAACACCGACGTGTCGCGCTGGAGCTCTTCCAGGTTGGAGACGTATTGTTTGGAGGCGTCGGTGGTCATGGCGATCGCGCTAAAGCGGCAGTAAGCGTGCGGCAGCGCCCACGGCGTCTACGGGCCTCCTCAAAATAGCAAATGCCATACCAAGTGGAACCGGCCTGCCTTTTGCGGTAACCTGGGCCGCCATACGCTTGGTGTTGCGCCTGCGGGGCTAATCTGGTTCGGAAGACGCACGAGGAGCACTGGTTCATGGCAACTTCGCCCGCTCCGGTTCGCCTGGCGGCGGTGGCCGACCTGCATTGCGGCAAGATCGCCCCCGACTTTCTACGGCCGCTGCTGACGCAGGTTTCGAGCGAGGCCGACATCTTGGCCCTCTCGGGCGACCTGACCGATTATGGCTTGCCCGAAGAGGCCGAGACTCTCGCGGCGGAGTTGTCCGCCGTGCGGATTCCCATCGTCGCCGTCCTGGGAAACCACGACTACCAGTCCGACCAGCAGGCGGCGGTGCGCGAAATCCTGTTGAACGTGGGGGTCAAGCTGCTGGATGGCGAGAGCGCCGAGGTCCATGGAATCGGCTTCGCGGGCGCCAAGGGCTTCGCCGGAGGATTTGGCACCCGGACCCTGGAGCCCTGGGGCGAGCAGGCCATCAAGCGCTTCGTGCAGGAGGCATTGGACGAGAGCTTGAAGCTCGAGTCGGCCTTGGCCCGCTTGCGCGTGCCGCAGCGGGTGGCCCTGTTGCACTACTCGCCGGTGCAAGCGACGGTCGAGGGCGAGCCGGCGGAGATCTTTTGTTTTCTCGGCTCCAGCCGGCTCGAGGAGCCGCTCAACCGCTACGGCGCCACCATGGTCTTCCACGGCCACGCCCACCGCGGCCACCTGGAGGGGGCGACCCAGACCGGCATCCCGGTGTACAACGTGTCGCTGCCGCTCTTGCGGCGGACGTTCCCAGAGGGACCCTTGTTCCGCACCTTCCAGATCGAAGTCCGCGAATAGAATCAAATTCTCGGATTGACGAAGACAACCCTCTCGCAAAGGCGCAAAGCTCGCCAAGACGGGGCAGAAGAACCTTAGAACGAGCGACGAAGGGCTGTTGCTCGTCTTATTCGTAACCCTGTCGCGTCTTCGTGTTCTTCGTGATCTTTGTGGTTTTGTCCTCGTAGCGTGCGTCTTGGCGCCTTGGCGAGAGGTTCCCTCGTCTCTTCGTCCGTCTGGTGTCTTATGCGGAGAGGGACGAAGGCTTCGGCGGGAACTGCAGCGTGTGGGCGACGCCGTTCTGGCCTGGACTGGGCAGAACCTGCTCGACGGCTGGCCCATCCGAAACCAGCACCGCCTCGCGGCGCGGCTGCCGGTCGATCAACCGCTGGTAGACGGCCACGTAATCGCGGGCCATCCGCTCGACGCTGAATCGCTCCATGAATGCCTGCCGGCACCCCGCGCGGCTCAAATGGCCCGCGCGGGCCACGGCCTCGGCGGCTTGATCGACCCCGTCTACGATAAACCCCGTGACTCCGTCCTCGATCACCTCGGGCACCGAGCCGCGGCGCCAGGCGATCACCGGCAAGCCGCAGGCCATGGCTTCGATCATGACCAGCCCGAACGGCTCGGGCCAATCGATGGGAAACAACAGTGCCCGCGCGCCGCCCAATAACTCACCCTTGCGTCGCTCGTCCAACTCGCCCAGGTATTCCACCAGCGGGTCGGCAAACAGGTGCTCGATCTCGTCGTGGAAATAACGCTTGTCCACATGATCCACCTTGGCCGCGATCCGCAGAGGCATACCCGCGCGGCGAGCGATCTCGATGGCACGGTCCACGCGCTTCTCCGGCGAGATGCGGCCCAGGAACACCAGGTAATCGCCCGGCTGCTCTCGGCAGCAGTGCAAGTCGGGCGGCAGGCCGTGATAGACGGTGGCCTGCCAATTGGCATGGGGCAGCGGCTGCCGCTGGGCATTGGAAATCGAGACCACCGGCATATCGCCGTACTTCTGGTACAACCCGACCAGCTCGGGTATGTCGAGCCGGCCGTGCAGCGTAGTCACCTGCGGGCGGCGCTCGCGGCGCGACCAGGGATAGTGCAGGTAATCGACGTGGAAATGAATGATGTCGAACCGGTCGGCGTGCTGGAACAACTCTTCCAGCATGCTGAAGTGGCAGGCCAGGGAGTCGACGCAGTGCGGGTCGAGCCGGACTGCCTGCGGCCGAGGGGCGATTAATTCGGCGGCGGTGATCGAATCGCCGCTGGCAAACAAGGTCACCTCGTGCCCCTGGCGGACCAGTTCCTCGGTGAGGTATGAAACGACGCGCTCGGTTCCTCCATACAATTTGGGGGGTACGCTTTCATACAGGGGTGCAACCTGTGCGATTCTCATGGGGGAGGCTCCTTCCGGTTCTGAAAAAAGCGGCAAGAGCCTGTGCAAATTCCATACCCTCGCCTGGGCGCCAAAGCTCCGGATCGGACTGCTTCGGACCCGGTCATGGCCGATAAGATACATGCGGGGGGAAGCCGGGTAGATCGCCGGTTGCTCGTCGATCCATCTGACCGATTCGAATTCCTCATTGAAACAGCGCGTCGTCATTCTCAAATCGGGAGCCACGCATGGTCCAATCGCAGTTCGGGCAGGAATCCCAGGGCGCGCACGGTCAGCAAGCCGTCCATCCGGAAGCCGCGCATCATTCGCTCGCCGCCCGTCGTCCCGAAGCTGCCCACCTCGACCCATTTTATGTGCTGGCACCGTCCCCCACCGCCGACGAGCACGCGCGCGTGCTCAAGCAAGGCGACACGTTTGCCGTGCTGGACCACTACGGCGACATCAAGCCGATCGGCCTGGGAGAGGAAGGATTATACCACGACGGAACCCGCTTCTTATCGAGGTTCCTGTTGCTGCTCGGGCCGGACCGGCCCTTGTTTCTCAGCTCGACCGTCAAGGAGGACAATGCCTTGCTGGCGGTCGACCTGACCAACCCCGACGTCCGCTCGGGCGAGCGCGTGCTCATTTCCCGCGGCAGCTTGCATTTGCATCGCGCCAGCTTTCTCTGGCAGGGGCACTGGTACCAACGCTTCCAGATCCGCAACTATGGCCTGGAGCCGATCGAAGCTCCCTTGTCGATCCGCTTCGCGGCCGACTTTGCCGATGTTTTCGAGGTCCGTGGCACCCGCCGCCAGGCAAGGGGCCGCTTCCTGGACGCCGTCGTCGGCAGCGGCACGGTCGAGCTCGGCTACCGGGGGCTCGACGGCGTGGTCCGCCGCATACGCCTGGCATTCGTCCCCGAACCGATCGAACTGTCGGCTTCCGAGGCCCGTTTCCGTCCGGCCCTGCAGCCTCAGGAGGAGGTCGTGTACGAAGTGACCATGTCGTGCCTGATCGAGCCCGCGCCGGCGGCCGCGGCAGCCTGGCCCTCGTACGATGCGGCGCTGGAGCAGGCCGCCGGCGTCTTGCATCAAGCCCGCTCCCGCGCCTGCGAGATCTACACCTCGAACGAGCAATTCAACGAATGGGTCAACCGCAGCGCCTCGGATATCGACATGATGGTGACCGAGACCCCCCACGGGCCCTACCCCTACGCGGGAGTCCCCTGGTTCAGCACCCCCTTCGGCCGCGACGGGATTATCACCGCCCTGGAGTACCTGTGGGTCGATCCTGAAATTGCACGCGGCGTCCTCCGCTATCTGGCCGCGACCCAGGCCAGCTGCGTCGTGCCCGAGCAGGATGCCGAACCGGGCAAGATCCTGCACGAGACGCGCGGCGGTGAGATGGCCGCCTTGGGCGAAGTGCCCTTCGGCCGCTACTACGGCAGCGTCGACGCCACGCCCCTGTTTGTCATGCTGGCCGGGGCCTATTATCAGCGGACGGGGGACCGGGAGCTGATCGAGCAGCTTTGGCCCAACGTGCAGTCGGCGCTCGATTGGATCGACAACTACGGCGACGCCGACGGCGATGGATTCGTCGAGTACGCGCGGCGCTCCAGCACCGGCCTGGCCCAGCAGGGTTGGAAGGACTCGCACGACTCGGTGTTCCACGCCGATGGAAAGGCCGCCGATGGGCCGATCGCGCTGTGCGAGGTGCAAGGCTATGCCTTCGCGGCCCGGCAAAGCGCCGCGGCACTGGCCGCTTTGCTCGGGCACGCCGACCAGGCGGAACACTTGGCACAACAAGCCCGGCAGCTTCGCCAGCGGTTCGACGAGCACTTCTGGTGCGACGAGCTTTCGACCTATGCCCTGGCCCTCGACGGCGGCAAAAGGGCCTGCCGCGTGAAGACCTCCAACGCCTTCCACGCGCTGATGACCGGCATTGCCGAACCCCGCCGCGCCCGCACGCTGGCCGAGACGCTCGACGGCTCCGGCCTGTTCTCCGGTTGGGGCCTCCGCACCCTGGCCGACGGCCAGCCGCGCTACAATCCGATGTCGTACCACAACGGTTCCGTCTGGCCGCACGACAATGCCCTGGCGGCGGCCGGCTTGGCGCAGTACGGTCACAAGCAATCCACGCTGGCAATCTTCTCGGGACTGTTCGACGCCAGCATGTTCGTCGATCTGCACCGCATGCCCGAGTTGTTCTGCGGATTTCCCCGCCGGCCCGGCGAGGGGCCCACCTTGTATCCGGTGGCCTGCGCGCCGCAGTCGTGGGCCGCCGCCTCCGTGTTCATGCTGCTGGCCGCCTGCCTGGGAATCGAGATCGATGCGCCCCGCCGGCAGTTGCGGCTCTCATATCCCTTGCTGCCCGGCTGGTTGAACGAAGTCCGAATCAGCCGGCTGCGCGTGGGCGACGCCTCGGTCGACCTCGTGCTCCGCCGGCACGGCCGCGACGTGGGCACCAACGTGCTCAACCGCAGCGGACCGGTCGACATCGTCATCATCAAGTGATCCGACCACGGCGGCAGTCCGGCCGATGCAATCTCTTTCCGCCCCGAAGGGGCAACGACATATCAGCCCGCGGGCAGAGCGCAGCGGCGTCAGCCGCGTAGCGCCGCCCCGGGTACGCCTGCCGGTCATGGCAGACTGGCTGGCCGTGGAGCCGTGAGGAGAGCTTTCGTTGC
>JBBDYJ010000042.1:0-64977 GCA_040901675.1 Pirellulales bacterium
CATTTGGTCTGGATAGACCGCGTTCCCGGGGCGGCGCTGCGCGGCTGACGCCGCTACGCTCTGCCCACGGGCTGATATGTGGCTGCCCCTTCGGGGCGGACGCGCTGACCTGCAGCGGACACCAACGTTCTGGTGACGGTTGTGACGCCGTGATCACTGCTCACTAGCACTGCTCGGGACCCCGAAGTCTGGCGAGCGCGGCTACCTCGCGGAAGATTGAAGAGGTTGTCTGATTCCTCCTTCGTCCTTCCTCCTTCTTCCTTTAGGGCACCAGGCGGGGGTTGAGCCAGTTGGCGTGGTCGAGCTCGTCGGCGCGGTCGGCGAAATCGATGATCAGGCTGAGACGCTTGCCGCCGGTCACGTCGACTGAGATCGGTAGCGGAGGTTCGCCGCCGCGAATAATCGGGCTGTCGTAGCGGAGGTTCTCGTCAACGTAGACTTTGAAGACGACGCTGCCTTTGCCCTCCGTGCCGTCGTCAATGGCCAGCTCGGCCTCGAATAGGCGGTACGGCTTGTCGAGCTGGTACGTGAGCCGGGCGGCAGTGTGCATGCCGATGCCCTTGAGATAGGGCCGGCCGCCCGAGCGCAGCCGGCCGCCCAGCACGTTGGCGTCGAGGCGGTAAGGCCATTGGAGGTCGAGAAATGGCAGATGGCGATAGCTTTGGGCGGGCAAGTCCGAGAGGTACTCGGCGCGGCCGCGCAGCGTTTGGAGATAGACGACCGCTTCGAGAGGCACGGACAGCTCCAGGTCGCCGGAGAGAATAATCCGCAATTCGCTGAATTCGCCGACAGCGGGCGACACCTGCGTGGCGGCCAAGAGGCTGCCGTCGCGGCAGCCGACCAGGATCCGCATGGTGGCGGCAGGCGGGGCAATGAGCGCGGGGTTGAACGCCAGGGCGGTAATCCGCGTGGTCTCGATTTGCAGCGGCCCGACCGGTCCCTCGAAGGCCACGTGCTCGGCCGTGATCGCGCCGACCGTGCCGCTCAATTCGTCGCCGTTTTCGAGAATGACCAGATCGGCGTTGCCGCGGCCAGCGGGGGCCGCGAGACCTTCGGCGGCCGGTTCGGAGTTTTGAGCTGGCGTTTGGAGGCGTGCGGCCAGCTTGTCGCGGCGGAGACGGTCGGCCGGCGGATGCCAGAGGACGCCGGCGACACGCTCCAGCGGCAGTTCGATCTCCCCGAACGCCGTAAGCAGCCGCGCGCGGTCGTTGTCCGATTCGGTGATGTCGGCCACAAGCAGGCTGCCATCGGCGAGCAGCCATTGCGGTCCGCGCAAGGCTTCAACGGGAGCGCCCCAGGCCACCAGCTCGGCGGCGGCAAGACGCTCGTGCCGGTTGTCGCGGTCGAAGGTCAATAGGCCGTTGGACTGGGCACCGACCAGCGTGGCCTGGTAGGCAGGCCCCTCCAGCGGCAGCACCTTGCCGCTGGGCATCTGAGCGATGGACGGCGTAACGGCGAAGGCCGTGAGGAGGAAGGTACTCGCCAGAGTTCGGGCGTGTGCCCAGTGGATGGCGGCCCGCATTCTGGCGAATGCGGCTACGGGGAATGCGGCTGCGGCAAACGCAGTTGTTGGAAGTGAGCGAGGCATTCAGCGTTGAAAGATGGGCAGGTAGCTGTCGGGCATTTGCAGGATAATCGCGGCCATGCTGGTGCCGTACTCCTGGCAGATCGAGTCGGGCCAGGCACCGTCGTCGCGCTGCCGCTGGAGCAGCTCGTCGCGAATCGCGGGGTACCACTTCAGCCAGTATTCGCCGCCGGCATGCCACATGGCCTGCACGGCGTAATAGTGACCGTAAAAGTAGTGGCTCTCGCGACTGATGGGGCCGCCTCGCGGCAGGTTCTGCATCAGATACTTGAGCCCCTTTTCAATTTCGGGCCCCTCGTAGATGCCGGCGCTGTAGAGGGCCACGATGCCGGCGGCGGAGCGCGGAAACTGGCTTAAACCGGCGGGCAACATGTACATGAAGCCGCCGTCGGCGTTCTGGCTGCGCTTGACGTACTCGGTGCAGCGGTCGATCGTTTCGTGGGGCACGAACAGGCCAGCGTTGCGGGCGGCCCGCAATGCCATGACCTGGCAGATGGTAACCGAAATGTCGGCGTCGCGGCGCTGCGGCTGGTAGCGCCAGCCGCCGTCGGCATTTTGCGTGTTGACGATCAGGGCGACCGCCTTGGAAAGCTTGTCGCGCAGGTCGGCCCGCATCGTCATGCCATAGGCCTCGGCCAAAAACAGGGCGGCAAAGCCATGGCCGTACATCGGCCCGTGCGTGCTGGAGCCGGGCACATTGATGAACCCTCCGTCCTGCGTGTTCTCCAGAACGAAGTCGACGCACCGGCTGACCTCGGCACCGTAGGGCCCTCGGCCGGGCGTGCTGCCGGCCGCCATGAAGGCCATGCCGGCCAGGCCGCAGATGGCCACGTTGCGACTGTAGCCGCCCGAGCCGAACGAGCCGTCGCTGGCTTGCTGCTGGGCGAGGAAGGCCAGCCCGCGGTCGATGGCGCGCTGGACCTGCGGCGTGAACAACTCGAGCGACACGGCCGGCTCGTCTTCCCGGAGAGGCGCCGCGGCGGCGGTCCGCGCTGCCAGCAACATGCCGGCGGCCGAGAGGCAAGAGGGGAGCGCGAGGAGGCGGCCGAGGGCGGCGCGGCGGCCGACGGGTGGGAAAGGAGGAAGGAGGAAGGCGGAAGGAGGAGGGCAGAAGGCAGAAGGACGAAGGCAGAAGGACGAAGGACGAGGGTCCGCCGGAGGCGGACTTTCAGCCCAGTCAGAAGGAGGAATGGGAGATGTGCTCGCAGTTCGATCCATGAGTGAAGTCCCTGCTTTAGGGTTGCAAGCGATCCTACGCTCCGGCGGCGGCCAGGTCAGTTATTCGGCTGGCCTAGTTGGCCGGCCAGCGCTTTGAAGTATTGCTCGATTTCCAGTTCATACTTGGGAAGGAACTCCTCCACCATGTACTGATCCATCTGTTGCCGCTCGCGAGCAGGCAAATGCCCCCACACGTCCTTGAGCAGAGCTTTCATCTCGGCCGGGTCGGGTTTGCGGGCCTTGTCGTTGCGAAGCCGCTCGGAGCTGTCGCGCGCGGGCTTTTGGCCAGGCTTGGAACCGGCCGGGCGTCCGGGTTGAGGCTGGTTGCGGCTGGCGGTTTGTTGGCTTTTACCGCTGGACGAGGATTGTTGCTGCTGGCGCTTCCGCATTTCTTCGATCAGCTTTGCCAGGTCGGCAACGATCGTGCGCTGCTTCTCCTGGATGCTGGCGTCAGATTGGGCCTGCGCGATCAGCGACTCGACCTCGCGCATCCGGCGGCTGAGCTGGCTCAAAGGATCGGCGTCGTTCGACTGGGCCGAATCGCCGGGAGCCGCCGGGTCGCCCGATTCGCCTGGCAAATCGTCGAGTCCGCCGAGGCCTTCGAGCAACTCCTCGTCGAGCGAGTCACCGGCGGCGGGCTGGGGACTGGATTTGTCCCGCGCGCGCCCGCGGTCCGCGGCATCCTGTTCGGAGGCAGCAGACTCACCGGACGGCTCGGCCGGCGCTGGCGGCTCATCGGAGGAAACCCCTTCCGGGTCGCCTTCCTCGAGGTCCCTGAGTAGCTCGTCGTCGAGCGAGTCGCCGGCGGCGGGCTGCCCGGCGTCGTCCGTCGATTGAGCCAGGACCGGCGCGGCGAAACCAGGCCGCACTGCAGCCAGCGCAGCCAGCCAGGCGAATAGCACAGCGCAGAGGACGATACGACGAATCATTTCAAGCTCTCCTCCAGTTCAAGCTCGCCCTCTATATCTCCGGGAGGCACGAGCGGCTGGTCCGGGTCGGGCTCGCCGGTTGAGGCGGGCGCGTCGGCCGGCTCGATATCGGGAAGGTCGTCCACGTCGAGCGAATCTGCCTCGGCCGGTTGCGTAAGGTTTAATAACAGATCGGCCACCTGCCCCTGTTCTTCGCTCAAGGCCGCGTACTCCTGCCGCTGGTCCTGGGTAAGCTGCCGGCCGCGGCGGGCCTGCTCCAGGGCCTCGGTGCGCAGGTTGATGTCCTGCTGCATCAGCTTGAGCAACTTCAGCTCGGAGAGGAAGCGGATGCCGCCGGCCTGCTGCCCGCCGGGCTGCCCCTCGCCTGCCTGCCCCGGCGGCGGCTGACCGCCTTGGTTTTGCGCCTGGTTGCCCGGGGAATCGGGTTTCAGCGCGTCGATCATTTGCTCCAACCGCGCCAGGACCCGCTGCTCGGCCTGTTGGGCCGTGGTTCCCAGGTCGCGCTGGTCGAGCAAACGAGCGGCCTCGGCCATCTGTCCGGCAGTCGTTTTGAGCCCCAGGTTGAACACCTCGGCGGCCGCGAGTTTTTCCGCCAATGCGCCGGTCTCCTGTTCCAGGGCCGCCTGCTGCTGCGCCAGATCGGCCACGCTGATCATCTGCGAGCGGGTCCATTGGCCCTGCGACTGTCGCAGCGAATCGTAATGAACCGTCTCTTCGAGCAGCCGGGCCTGCCGATCGCGGATGCCGCCCAGGCCGTCTTCGAGGCGAGCCAACTGCTCGGCGGCCAGATCGATCTGGGCCTGGCGGCGCTGGCGGCTGAGCTGCTCCTGGGCTTGCTGGAGATCCTGCTCGGCGGCGGCGGCCTGGTCGGCCGCCGAGCCGGCTTCGCCCTGTTGGCCCTGTTCGCCGGCCTGTCCCATGCGGCCGCCGGCCTGATCGGTGCTGCGGCCGGCCTGGTCGGCCTGCAAGCGCTTGAGCGCACGGGCGAACTGCTCGGCCTCGCGCATGGCCTGTTGTTGTTCACGGACCAGCCGCTCGAGCTCGCGGCGGCGCTGGGCATCGTCGGTTTTTTCGGCCGCTTCCCGCCATTTCTTGGTCAGGCCTGCCTGCTGCTGCCGAAGCTTGTCGAGCTGTTGTTCGGCCTCGGCAAGTTTCTTGACCAGCCGGGCCAGCTCATGCTCGCGGCGATTGGCGAGGATATCGAGCATCTCCTGGAGATCTTCGTCGACCTGATTCTGGCCGCCGGCGGCCTGCGCCACCTGGTTCTGTTCGAGTTGCCGGCCGGCCTCGCGCATGCCGCCGCCGACAGCGCTGCTGCGGGCCTGCTGGAGGGCATCGCTGATCGTGCCGGCTGCGAGCGGCTCGGTGGCTTCGAGCTCGGAAGCCATCTGCTGCATGCGCTCCTGGATCTTGTCGAAGCGGCGGGCCAACTCGAGCTGCCGCGCGCTGAGTTTCTTCAACTCGGCCTGCTGCCGAGGTTCCAGATCTTTGACGTCCCGCGTGAGAGTTTGCCGTCCCAGCTCGGTAGTGTCCTGGTTGAGCTGCTGCTGGTCGCGCCGCAACTGCCCGATCTCCTGATAGAAACGGCGGTAGTTGTCCCACTGCGAAAGCTCGCCGAGCAACTGCTCGAGCGACTGAATCACTGCATCCTGCTGCCGGCCGGCGGAATCGAGCGCCTTAGCCGGGGAAGAACCGGCCGGGGGCGTTTCGGCGTCGGGCGAAGTGGGCAACTGGGCCTGGGCCTGTTTGACGGCGGCCGTGAGGTGCCGGGCGACCAACGGAAGCTGCACTTCGCCCAGACGATTCATTTCGTCCAGGAGACCTTGCATGCGCCGCTGTATGTCGGGACTGTCGACCTTGTTGTTCGCCAGATCGGCCAGGAGGCCGCGGACCTGGGAGGCCACGCCGTCGGGACCGGAGAGGGTGCGGTCCACCTGCCGCTGGGTGAGCTGGGCGGACTGCAATTGGTCGACGTCGGTTTTTTCGAGCCGGCCCAGTTGTTGGAGCTGGATCTCGATGCCAGAGACTTGCTGGCGGGCGTCTCGCTGGAGCTTGAGGACGCGGGCCAGCTCGTTGAGGATAAAGGTCTGCCGCTCGGCGAGCCGGTCGGTCAGGTCTTCGGGAGTGATGATCGACAGCCGCCGCGGATGGCTCTGGCCAACCTGGGGCCGGTAGTCGGTGGCCGTGGCATGCAGCGTCAGTTCGCTGCCCGGCGGAAGGTCCAAGGGAGCGAGGTCCCATTGCCGCTCGAGCAGGCGGCTGTCGCCCAGGAGGAGCCGTTCGCGGTCGGCATCCATCGCCGGGCTATGGCTGATGGTGGCCGGACCTTCGAACAGCGTCAGCAGCGTCTCGCCTTCATCCGAGCGGTCGCTGCGGGTGGTGTGGAGCGTGACCTTGTGGATTGCCAGGTCGTCCTTGACCGCCACGCGGAGCGGCACGACGGCGTCGGGGGTGAGAAAGACGTTGGCCGAAGGCTCGTCGACGCTGACCGTGGGGGGCAAGTCGTCGACCGCGCGCAGCTCGTAGCGGAGTTGCTGTCCGCCCGGGAAGCCTTCGCGGTCGAGCAGGTCGAACCAGTATGCGCCGGACTTGGCGACAATAAAGCCGTTTTCGGCCTCGGCCGAGAGGGAGAACGAATAGCCGTCGTCGCTGATCTTGGCCTGATACTCCGAGCCGTCGGTCCGCACCCAGGCCGATTGGAGCGGCTTGGTAGTCCGGGCCGAGATTTCGACACGCGTGCCGACCAAGGCACGGATGTGGGGGTCGGCCTCGGCGGGCGGCCAGCCGGTATAGCCGGGATAGTGCAACTTGACGCTGAGCTGCTCGACGGCGGGCGGTTCGACTACTTCCAGACTGAACCACCGCATCGAGTGGTCGTCGCCGCCGAAAGCCCGGTAGGAAAACGGACGCGTCACCTGTTCCTTGCGGGCCAGCATCTGCTTGCCGATCAAGCGCATCGGCTCGACGGCGGGGTCGTCGTCGGTCTGACCTTCGTAGCGGAACTGAATGAACACCTCGTCCGGCAGCCGGGCGCCGCGATCGTCGACCACTTCGACCTCGAAAGGCTGGCCCAAGGCGATGCGCTGCGGCGGCTTGACAAAGGCCAGGTGATTGGCCTTGGGCCACTGCGCGTCGCCCAGCGGGTTGGCCAACCGGGTCAGCCCGACGGTGGCCAAGGCCGGATTGAGGACAACCAGTAAGAACGCCAGGCCGCAGACCGCCAGGGCCGCCGCGGCCGAGCGGTAGGCGGGGCGTGTCTCGAAGGCCTGATCGAGGTCGAGTTGTTCGATTTCGGCGGTGGCCTGGGCGATCACCGCTCGCCGCAAGGCGGGCGATCCCGCGTAGGGATCGTGTTCACTCTGGCCGAGAAACTCGACGGTGCTGGCCAGTCGGTCGTTGAGCTGCGGGAACGTGCGCTCGACGCCCAAGGCCACGTGTAGTTGTCCCAACGGAAGGTGCAGGGCCGGCCAGACAAAGCGGACCAGGGCCCAAGCGGCCACGGCCAAGGCGGCCAGGCTGGCGATAGTCCGGACGCCGCGATCTTCGAACTGGATCAGCCAGTCGATCAGGACCAGGGCGATGACCACGGCGACCAGCATGGCCGCCAGCCTGCCCAGCGCGTGCATGAGGACCAGCCGGCGGGCTCGCCGGCGGATGCGGGCCATCCTGGCTTCGAGCGGGTGGGACATGCTAGTGGTCCTCTTCCTCTATATGGGCAGCGACGGCACACGGAGTGTGCCTGCTACTTTATTGCCACGGCGAATTGTACCATTTTTGGGTTGGCCACGGCACACGGAGTGTGCCTGCTACTTAGAGCATTCCCTTTCGTTTGCGCAAGAGCCATTCGGCGATGATCAAGGAAAGAAACAGGAGCAACAGGGGCCACTTGTTCCACAAGACTACGGGCGGCAAGGCGTCGATCTTGACGGGACGCCCCTCCGGCAGGTCGCCGAGCAGGTTGGAAGCGGTGGCCAGCGTGTAGTAGCGGCCCTTGGTTTCCAGGCTGGCGCGCTTGAGCTCGCCGACGTCGAGCTCGACGCGGGCCATCTCGCCTGGGGGCGCGACGACCTGGAAGTCGGCCCAGGGGGCATCGCCCGGCAAGTTGGGAGCGGCTATCCAGGCGTGATAGCGGCCGTCGGCCAGGCGCGGCAGCGCGCCCTCGAAGACGCCGCGGTTGCCGGCAACGCGCCTGAGGTCCAGGCGGCGGGTCGTGTCGCCTTCGCGCTGAACCACCACGGTGACTCCATCGTCGGCGACCGGGGCCTGGCGTTCGTCGAAAAACCGGACGCGCAAGCGGGCCGACTCGCCGCGGCGGTATTCGCGCCGGTCGGCGGTGAGCTCGGCCGAGCGGTCCTTGCCCAGAAGCTTCGATCGGCTGAGATAGCGGATTGACTGCACCCAGTAGCGGGCAAAGTAGACCTCGCCCTGCCCGATCCGCCAGCGGGACGTTTCCTCCGTGGCGTGGAACAGCACCTTGCCGGCGCCCACGTAGTGCATCACGAAGATCGGCAGCGGCTTGCCCTCGGCGCTCATCCGCAAGGGGTGCACGGCCAGCACACGGGCGGCCGGTTTCAAGCTGGGGGCCTCGAAGTACCAATACAATGGGGAGAGATTCTGCCAGACCGATGGGTTGTCGCGGGGGTCGTCGGCCAGTTGCATGTTGGGGCTGGCCAGGCCCAGATCGGTCGGCTGCGGCTGGTACGGGTCGTTGATCAGCGCGCCGGGGTCGGGGCCGGCGGCGTTGTTGAAGTCGATGGGCAGCAGGCCGGCCAGCGGCGAATCGCGGTATTCGATCGGCGTATAGAGCGGGCCGGCGACGACGATCATGCCGCCCCCCTTTTCGACGACGAAGGCCCGCAGATTGTCGATGGCCGACGCGCTGAGGAAGGCGGGATTCACGTCGCCGAAAATCACCACGTCGTACTCGAACAGCTCCTCGCGGCGGGCGGGAAACACGCGGAGCGCCGATTCGTCAAGCTCGGCATATTCCAGGTCGGCTTCCTGCAGCACCGACGAAAGCTGGATGGTGCTGTCGCGTTCGAGCATCGTCTTCAAGTAGCGGAACTCGTAATTCGGATAGGACTGTAACAACAGCACGCGGATCCGCTCCTTGCGGACGCTCAAGCGCCGAAGCTGGCGGTTGTTGTCGGCGCGCAGCTCCTCGGGCAGCGTTTCGACCTCGATCACGTAATCGAAGTCGCCCACTTCCATCGGCCGGTACGGCAGACGCAGCCGCTGCGGCTCGCCGTCCGGGCCCGTGCGGACCAGGAGCTCGGCCAGCGGCGCGCCTCCCTCCTGCCGGCGCAGCACGACTCTGACCTGGCGGCCTTCCAATCCATGGGCGGTGAGCTTGAACTCGAAGTTGACCACGTCCTCGACGAACACCACTTCGTCGACCAAGAGGTCGCCCAGCTCGAGGTCGCGGGTGGGTGTCTCGCTGCCCAACGCGACGGTGAAAAGAGGCACTTGCTTGCGGCGGGCGTCCAGCGCGGCCTCGGCCAGCGTGGGCCCGTCGGTGGTAATGCCGTCGCTCAAAAGCACGATCGCGGTGGGAGGAGTGCCACGGAGGTCGTCGAGCACGGCCGCGACCCCCTGGCCCAGGCGGCTGCTGGCCCCGGTGGCGTCCAGGGCCCGGAGCGACTCGATCAACTCTTCGGCGCTGCCCGATTGGGCGCGGGCGTCGGCCGACAGATAATAGACCTTGAGCTTGTAACGTTGGTCGATGGCCCGCAAGAATGCGCCCCGGCGGGCCAGCAACACGCTCTTCGCCAGATTGAGCCGGGTGCCGTCGGTCAGGGCCGCCTCCTTCAATCGCTCATCAATCAGCGCCCGCAGCTTTTCGTCGTCGTAACGGTCGGCGATTCCCATGCTGGCCGAGTCGTCGACGATCACGACCACGTAGGGCAGGCCGGTGCGGTGCAATGAGACCACGAAGCCGGCCACCATGAACAGCACAATGCCGACCAGTGCCAGCCGAATGCCGGTCAGCGCCGCGCGATAGCCCTTGCCGGCCGTGCCGATTTCGCGCAAATAGCAGGCGATAATCCAAGCCACCGCGGCGGCGCCCACCAGCAGAGTCGCCCAAGGCGCGAAGTCCCAGCCGTGGTCCAGGGCCCAGGCCGTGCCCTCGCCCGAGCCGGCCTCGGGGACGCCCAGCCATCGCTCCAACCAGTTTGGAACCGTTCCGGTCATACGGATTGCCGTCCGAACCAACATGCCAGCGTCGACTCGACAAACAACAATGCCAGCACGCCGGTGAGCAGGAAATGGTGCAGCCCTTCGCGGCGGACGACCGGCGCGAGGGTTTCGTCGGCGCTGTCCCGGCCGTCGAAGGGTTCGAAGGGCACACCGGGCCAGACCTCGCTCTTGAGCTCGTCCAGGTCGAGCCGGGCCAGGTCGCTCTCGGCCGTATCGACATTGACCGCGTAGGCTTCGCTGCGGCGGAGGGGATCGCCGAACTCGGCCACGTAGAAGCCGCTCTCGAGGGTATCGGCGAAGGACCAACGGCTTGCGTTGGCCTGGGTGGCAAGGCGCAGCGGCAATTGCTCGCCGGACGGGATGCGGACCTGGCCCGCCACGCCGGCTTCGACCACGCGCAGCGAGCCGGACAGCGACTCCGCCACGCGGAGATTCCGCTGGTCGAGCTGCCCGCGGACCGCCAGCACCAACAGCTCGCGGACGATCGGCAGGTAGCTGGGCCAGACGGGCATGGTGGTCCAGGAAGTATCGGCCGAAGTGGCGACCAGGATCGAGCGGCCGCGGCCCAGCGGCGCCTCGACGATGGCCGGATCGCCGCTGTCGAGCGCCAGGGCCACCTTGGCGGGAGATTCGTCGGCCAGCGAGAGCTTGAAGTACTGGTAGACCGGGGTGGTCAAGAGCCCGGCTCTCTGATTGGCCTGGAAGGCGGCGGCCAGCGGATGGGCGTAGCCGAGCGGGTCGAGCAGAGCAGGCTCGTCGCGGGCGACGCGATCGCCGACGAGCGCGGGCAAGAGGCCGTCGGGCTGGTCGATGCGCCCCAGCCGTTCGTTGTAGCTGGCCGCTTCGACCTGGTCGCCCAGGAAGATGACCAGCCCGCCGCCGCCGGATACATAGGAGCGCAGCAAGCGGGCCTCGTTGGGAGTGAACTGGCCGACGTTGGCCAGGAAGATGCAGTCGTACTGGGCCAGGTCGAGCTCGACCAGGGCGCTCTCGGGGACGACCTCGGGGCGCACCGGCGCCCGGTCGTCGGTTGGGCCGCGTGGCGCCAGCGCCACGGCCAGGTAGTCGGTGGCGCCCTGAAAGGCCCCGCCTTCGGGCTTGCCGTTCACGCAGAGCACGCGCAGATGCTCGACCACCGGCAGCGAGAGCCAGCGGTGGTTGTCGATGTCCAACAGGTCGCCGGCCAGGCGGACTTCGATGCGGTGATCGCCGGCGCGGTCAAAGCGGTAGGAAAAGCTGGTGGTGACGGAGTCGCCCGGCTCGACGTCGACGTGCTGTTCGCCGGCTCGGCGGCCGTCCACGTAGAGTTCCAACAATTGCCGGCTGCGGCCCTGGCGCCCGTGGTTGCGGACCTCGGCCTCCAATGTCACTTCCGAGCCGATCGTGGCAAACGGTTCGAGCGGCCGCAGGAAAGACACCGAAAGGTTCTCGGCGGCGGGCTGGCCGAGGTCGGCCACGACAATATGGGCGGCCGAGGCGAGCCGCTGGCTGCGCTTGCGGAACTCGGCGAGCGCCTGGGGGCCGCCGAGGTCGGGCCGCCAGGCAGTCCGGCCCAAGTCGGTAATGAAGATGACTTCCTCGCGCTTGAGCCTGGGATGCTCGCGGCGGGCCGTTTCGAGAATCTCTTCGATCTTGGTGATGGTGCCGGGCAGATCGGCTCCGGCATGGGGCAGCCGGAGGGCCTCGATTTCGGCCAGGAAATCGTGGGGCTCGAAGGCGGGCGTGCCGACCACGACGCGGGGCGGGTCGGCCAACAAGACCAGCGTGAAGCCGTCGCCCTGGCTGCTCTTGTCGACCACGCGGGCGGCGAGCTGCTTGGCGCGGTCGAAGAGGGTCTTGTCGGCCGGCTTGTATGCCATGGAGTAGGAGCCGTCGAGGACGAGCACCTTGTGCGCCCGCTGGCCGGAAACGAACTTGAGCCCCGCCTGCTCGAGGAACGGCTCGGCCACGGCGAGCACCAACAGCACGATGATCAGGGTGCGGACGGCCAGCAGGATCCACTGCTCGATGCGGATCCGCCGGGCGTTCTTTTGGAGGGCGGCCAGCAGGTACTGCATGGCGGCCCAGGGCGCCTCGCGGTGTTTGCGCTTGGAGAGCAGGTGGATCACCAAGGGCGCGGCGGCAGCCACCAGCCAGCCGAGCATGGCCGGATTGTTCAGGAAGCCAAGGATGGCCGGCGAACCAGGCATGGAAACGAACGCTTTCGAAGTTTGGCACTCCGGCGGCAACCGCGGGATTGCCACCCGGGGGCCGAGGAGACAAGTTTTCTAACCCACGCGCGTCATCCGTGATGAAAGATAAGTGGACAAGGCCACGTCGAGCGGCTGATCGGTGCGGATGCCCACGTAGTCCATGCGCTGCGCCCGGCAGCCCTGTTTGAGCTGCCGGACGAAACTCTGAAATTCCTGGATGTAGGCTTTCCGCAAGGCGGCCGGGTCGGTCAGCACGTCGGGCCACTGCTCGAGCCCTTTGAAGAGCATCGTATCGCGAAAGGGAAAATCGAGCTCCGCCGGATCGAGCACGTGGAACAGGACCACCTCGTGGCGGCGGTGGCGGAAATGCTTCAGGCCGGCCAGCATCGAGGGCACGTCGTCGAACAGGTCGGAGAGCACGATCACGATGCCGCGCTTCTTGAGCCGCTCGGCCAGGTCGTGAAAGATGGGGCCGCTGGCGGTCTTGCGCTCGGCGACCGATTGCTCCATCACGTGCAATAATTGCTTCAAGTGCGAAGGATTACTGCTGGCGCGGACCAGCGAGCGGACCTCCCTGTCGAAGGTGACCAGGCCCACGCTGTCCTGCTGCTGCAGGATGAGCCAGCTCAGCGAGGCCGCCAGGCACTGCGCGTACTCGAGCTTGGAAAGCGCGGCGGGGTCGCTCTTGTAGAGCATGCTCTCGCTGGTATCGAGCAGCAGATAAGTGACCAGGTTGGTCTCTTCCTCGTACTGCTTGAGATAGACCTTGTCGGTCTTGCCGAAGACTTTCCAGTCGACGTAGCGGAGGTCGTCGCCCGGCACGTACTCGCGGTGTTCCGCGAACTCGACGGAGAAGCCGTGGTACGGGCTGCGGTGCACGCCGGAGACATAGCCTTCGACGATCAGCCGGGCGCGCAGCTCGAGACCCTGGAGCTTAGCCAGCATCCGCGGATCTAAATACTTCTGGTAGTTTTCCACGATGGGAGGCCTCTTCGTCGGCCGGTGGGATGACTTCGATCAGGTTCTGGATGATATCGTCGGGCTTGACCCCTTCGGCCTCGGCATTGAAGTTGGTCATGATGCGGTGCCGCAGGACGGGCGCGGCGACGGCGCGGATGTCCTCGCTGCTGACGTAATAGCGGCCGTGCAAAACGGCGCGGGCCTTGGCGCCCAGCACCAGGTACTGGCTGGCGCGGGGGCCGGCGCCCCAACTCACGTAGTCGCGGATGAAATCGGGCACTTCCCCCTTTTCCTTGCGGGTCAGGCGGGTGAACCGCAGCGCGTAGCGGCTGACGTGATCGGCCACCGGCACCTTGCGGACGATCTGCTGCAAGCTGAGAATCTCCTCGGCCGAGAGCGTGGCCGAGAGCCGGGTCTCCACGTCGGCGGTGGTCCGCTTGATAATCTGGAGCTCTTCCTCCTCGTCGGGATAGTCGACGTAGATGTTGAACATGAAGCGGTCGAGCTGCGCCTCGGGCAAGGGATAGGTGCCCTCCTGCTCGATCGGGTTCTGCGTGGCCAGCACGAAGAACGGCTCGGCCAGCCGGTGCCGCTGGCCCCCGACCGTGACCTGGTGCTCCTGCATGGCTTCGAGCAAGGCGGCCTGCGTCTTGGGCGGCGTGCGGTTGATCTCGTCGGCCAGGATCACGTTGGCGAACACCGGCCCTTCGAGAAACCTGAAGGTCCGCGCGCCCGAGTGCTTGTCCTCCTGAATCACCTCGGTGCCGGTGATGTCGGAAGGCATCAGGTCGGGAGTGAACTGGATGCGGCTGAACTTGAGCGACAAGCTGTCGGCCAGCGTGCGGATCATCAACGTCTTGGCCAGGCCCGGAACACCCACGAGCAGGCAATGCCCGCGGGCGAACATGGCGATCAACAGCTCTTCGATCACCCGCTGCTGGCCGACGATGACCTTGGCCAGTTCGCTGGTGATGTGGCGGTAAGCCTCGCTGAGTCGCTGGACCGCCTGGACGTCGTCGTCGTGGAGCATGGATGGCTCGTTTCAAGGGTTGGCAGGTTGGTCCGGCCGCCCGGTGGACGGCGTGGACAAAAGAGGCGTTTGCAGACTCGCGGCCGACGAAGTGGGCGGAGGCTGAGCCGCCTGGTCCGAATCGATCTGGAAGCCGGCCTGGGGGCTGAAGGCAATCAGCTCATCGCTGGTTGTCACCAAAAGCGAGCCGCGGTTTACCAACAGGTTTCCGCCCACCGCGCCACGCGTGGCCAACTCGATCGCGGAGAGTGGCTGGGCCGTCTCCTGGTCAAAGACGTAAACGGTGCCGCGCGTCGGCCAGTACACGCTGCCGCCCGCCAGCGTGCCGCGGCCGAATCCCCTGGGCGTGGCTCCATCGGGCCAGTGGGCGGCGATTTTGCCTCCCGAGAGGCGAATCCACCAGAGCTTGTCGCCGCTGGCCAGCAGATGGTTGCCGCTGACCCCTAACAGATGGACCGCGTCTTTAGGCAGGTCCGTCCGCCAGACGGGCAGGCCGGTGGGGGCGTCGAAGGCGAGGATGTACACGCTGTCGGAAGGGGCCACGAAGAGCATGCCCCGATGGTAAACGCAGGGCGTCAGGTCGCGGTAGAAGTGCGTGGCGCGATCGTTCAAGTTGCCTGACTGGGCGCGCTGGTAGAGCGTGATCCACTTGATTCGGCCGTCGCGGGCCTGCAAGGCGGCCACGGCGCCCAGGTTCGTATTGCAGTAGAGCACGCCGTGATCGAGCGTGAGCAGGTTGTGCGTGATCTCGTCGGACTGCCCCTGGGCCGGCGTTTCGGCGCCACAGATCATGCGGCGCCAGCGGAGGCGGCCGTTGTCGATATCGAGGCAGGCCACGTGCAGTTGCGGCTGCACGTCGCTCTTGCGCATGGCCACGTAGACGCCGGCGCCGTCGCTGACCGGCGAGCCTTCGAACGACCAGGTCTCATCGAATGCCGGATCGGAACGATCGGTCCGCCAGAGGAGCTTGCCTTGGGCCGACAGATCGAGGCAGGCCAGGTAGCCGGGCCCGGGCGTGGAGCGGCCGGTCCGATCGGGACTGTTGGTCACGGGGTTTCCCATGCGGGCAAACAACCGGTTGTTGAAGGCGGTCATCGTGAAGCGGGCGGCGCCGATCGGCTGGCGGACGCCGCGTCGAGGCTCGAGCTTGACGTCCTCGTCGCGGAAAATGATCGGATCGCCGCCCCAGGCAGGCTGGCCCGTGCGGGCGTCGAAGGCCAGGATCTGCCGAAGATTGTTCACCAGCACGAGATCGCCCACCAACAGCGGATGGTAGCTGAGCAGTTGGTCGTTGTCCTCGCCGACGCGGCGCGGCAAAAAGTCGACGTCGGCCGACGGCGCCTTGGCCAGCGGCTGGCGCCACAGCGGCGCGCCGACCTCGACCTCGACGTCGGGCGAACGGGTGCGGGCCGGCGAACCGGCGAACGTCGGCCAATCGTCCGAAACGGTGCGCCGGGGCCAGCTTTCGCTTGCCGCCAGCAGGCCGGCCAGTGCTTCGGCATAGTTGACCTTGCGCCCGCCCAGCCGCCCCTCGACGTGCCCCCATTGCCGGGCGAATTCGGCCAGCGCTTCGCGGGCCAGCTCGTTATCGTGCTCCATGATCATGACCAGCAGCAAACGGGCCTGGACGCCGGCCAGCTCGAGGTCCGAATCGGGATAGACCAGCCAGGTGGGCGTGCCGGCAGTCTGGGCCGCGGGAGGCGCCGCCTCGGCCCAATGCGAGAGCGGGAGGATCTTTTGCCAATAGCCGCGGGCATTGCCGTGGTCGCCCTGCTCCAAGGCCATCTCGCCGAGGGCGTAGAGGGCATCGTCACCCCAACTGCTGCAAAACAGGTGGTCGACCACTGCCAGGAGCGGTTCGGCATCCCGCTGGGCGACGCCTTGCTCGTACCACTTGCGGGCCTGGGGATCGACCCGGTCGCGGTAGAGTTGTAACGCCTGGGGCGGCAGGGCGGCGATCTGCAGGTGGCAATAGTCGCGGACGCTGATGTACTGCCAGGGGGGCAGCTCGATGACCTTTTCGCCGTGGTTTTCGCTGACCAGCCGCAGGGTTTCGACCGCTTCGTCCCACTGCTCATTTGCCACAAAGGCTTTGACGCGTTCGAGATGCGTTCGTGCAGCGGCGTCGGCCTCGTCGAGCTGGATACGGCCGGAGAGCTCGAAGCGGGTGGGGGGGCTGAAAGGACCCTGGGCCTGGGAGCGGCCGAGCCAGGGATTCGAGAGGGCCAAGACCGCCAGCGCAAGCCACAAAGCTCGGCGGACAAAGCCCATGCGTACTCCCCTTCAGACGTAAGTGCGCGAACTCCTTTAGTATACGACCCCCCGGGATTCGGGGGAAGGCGGATGCGGGAAGGAGGAAGGAGGAGGGAGGAAGGAGGAGGGAGGAAGGAGGAATAAGACGGGGGAGCCGGAGGAAGAATCCACCGGGCACGGCAGGCTTCCGGCCGACGGGATTTCTTACTCCTCTTTCCCCCTTCCTCCATCCTTCCCCGCGTAGCCTTCGACGATGCGGCCGATGCCGAACAGGCAAACGGCCGAAACCAGCATGATCAGCATCTGGCCGAGAGAGATCCGCTCGGCCAATTGGAAGATTATCGCTAGCGGAGGCAAGATGAGCCCCAGCACTTCGAGCGAACGTCCGAGAGTTCGCATCAGGCGGGCCGTGGGTCAGACGCCGAGGGGTTCGAGGTCCCGTTGGCGGTCGGGGACGCCAGGCGCACCGGCGGGTGCATCGGATGGCGGGACGCCAGCTTCGCGGCGGGCACGGCGGACAAGCAGGTACATGTAGGTCGCAAACGATCCGAGCAGGATGAAGGGCATCGACATCATGAACAAAATGCTCCAGAAGAAGCCGGCCACCAGGTCGCCGCGGCCCGGATCGTGGCTGGCCAGGGCCGCCTTGCAGGTGGGGCAGGCGTCGGCCACCGACGCCGTGAGCACAACGATGCACACGGCCAGCGCCAGAAAGAACAAGCGCCGCGGGAACCTGACCTGGAGGTTCATGAAACAGAGGTTCATGAAACGATGGACCTTAACCAAACAAACTCACGGCTTGACCAACGAGACCCAAGCTTGCGTCCATTATAGGATCCGGCGTGGCGGGTGGATAGAGATGGTACAGGGCCAGGTAGATCAGCACGCCGGTGATGGAAACGTAGAGCCAGATCGGAAACGTCCAGCGTGCCAGGCGGCGGTGGGCGGCCCGGCGGTCGGCCAGCCCCAGCCAAATCGTGGCCAAGGCCAGAAACGGGACCGTGGCGGCCAGGATGATGTGGCTGATCAGCATCGCGTAGTAGACGTAAGAGATCGGCGGCGGGCCGGCGAAGCGGCGGATCGCCTCGGTTTGCACGTGATACACGACGTAACAAACCAGGAACACGATCGAAACGCCAAAGGCCGCCAGCATCACGCGGCGGTGGGCCAGCTCGCGCCGCCGGCGGATGAGCAGGTAGCCGGTGACCAGGAGCACGGTGGCCAGAGCGTTCAAGAGCGCGTTGACCGTGGGGAGCTGGTTGACGGTGAGCATTCGGATGCGGGCGGCGGGAAACGGGAAGAATCGACAAGGGGACAAGGGGACAAGGCGACAACGCTTGCGCGTTCTGATTCCTCCTTCAGCCGTCGGCCTTCGGTTCAGCCAAGAGCTTCTTGAGCTGGCGCTTCAGTGCGAGGAGCTGCGTGGGCTCGAGCGATCTGTAACGCCCGACGACCGTGCCGTCGCGATCGACCAGGATCAGCCGGTCGCTGTGCTCCTTGCCGACCACCGTCACCTTGAACACATCCTGGCCGAGCTGCTGGACGTCGTCCATGTCGCCGATGAGGAACAGCCATCGCTTGGAGTCGGCGCCGAGCTTGTCCGCGTATTCGCGGAGGCGCTCGAGGGTGTCTTTCTCCGGGTCGACCGAGACGCTGACGAAGGTGACGCCGCTATTGGCAAATTCCTGCGACAGTGCGGCCACCTCGTGGTTCATCTGCAGGCAAAAACCGGGGCACTCGGTGAAAAAGAAGCTGCCGACCCAGACTTTGCCTTTCAGATCGGCCAGGTGTACGGTCTGACCGCTGCGCTCGACAAAGCTGAACTCGTCGAGATCGCGCGTCGGACGCATAGCCACGGCGCTCGATTCAACCGGGGCCGGCGCGCTGGCCATCGCCTGGTAAACGCGCCAGATCGAGTACGAGCCATAAAGGGACAACAAGAACAGGAACAAGCCGATCCAGGCCTTGAGCACGAAACGAGTCATAATAGATCTCCCGTGGTGCGCTTGCCGGCCGCCTGCAGGGCAAGAACGAACGTGACGGCCGCGAACAACAGGGTCACGGCCCAGCAGGCGGCAAGCGAAGGCAATTCAAGGGGCAACGCGACGTCGCTGCCCCAGTACAATAAGCGGCGCAAGCCGGCCACGCCATAGGTGAGCGGATTGACCCGCATGATCCAGGCCAGCCAGGCGGTGCCCAGCGAGGCCGAGGGATCGGGTGGAAAGAATGCGCCCGACAGCAGCCACATCGGCAAGAGGACTACGCTCATGATGGCATGAAAGCCTTGCGTCGAGTCGAGCCGCCAGGCGATCACGAACCCCAGGCCGGTCAGGGCGAATGCCAGCACGAAGGCGAACAGCACGATGGCCGCCAGGCCCAGCGGCGTAAACGAGAACCCGACGGTGAGGCCTAGCAGCAGAAACAGCAGGCCCTGGGCTAGCGCGATCAGCGTGCCTCCCAGCAGCTTGCCCAACACGAGCGACCAGCGGGGGATGGGAGCCACCAGCACCGACTGCAAAAAACCTTCGCGGCGGTCTTCGATGATCGAAATGGTGGTGAAGATGGCCGTGAACAACAGGATCAAGGCCAGCGTGCCGGGGAAAAAGTACTCGCGATAGCTGACTGCGTCGCCGGCCCCGGGGAGGCGAAACGTGGGCCCCAGCCCCGCGCCGAACAGCACCCAGAACAACACGGGCTGGCCGATGGCGCCGATCACCCGGTTGCGCTGGCGGACAAAGCGGACCAGCTCGCGCGAGCAGAGCGTGCCGGCCGCCAGCCAGGCGTAGTTGCTGGCTGCTGGTTGCTGGTTCCCGGCAAGGAAAGAGCGGCCAGTGCTGGCGGGCGGCGCGGATCCGGCGGGCGTGGCGATGCGGCGGGCGGGTTCAGTTGCCAACGGCCACCTCCGCGGGATCGTGGTGGAAGCGATGGCCGGTGCGGGCGATGAACACGTCTTCCAGCGTCGGCTTGCCCAGCACGATCGACTGAATCCGGTCGGGGAAGGCCTGCACCAGCCGCGGCACGAGCTGATGGGCATCGGGCTGCTCCAGCCGCACGCTGCCGTCGACCACGGCCACCGGCAGATCGAATTGCCGCGCGATGTCGGCGGCCAGCTCGGCGGGGCCGTCGGTGGTGATCGAGAGGGAGTCGCCGCCGACCTGGGCCCGCAGCCGATCGGGCGTATCGAGTGCCACGAGGCGGCCGGTATTGAAGATGGCCAGGCGGTCGGCCTTGTCGGCCTCTTCGAGCAAATGCGTGGTGAGCACGACCGTTACCTGGTCCTCGTCGCGGACCTGCCGCAGGTACTGCCAGAGATCGCCCCGGGCGCCCGGGTCGAGCCCGGTGCTGGGCTCGTCGAGCAGCAGGAGCCGCGGTTGGTGCAATAGGCCCTTGGCTAATTCTACCCGCCGCCGCAGGCCGCCGGACAGGGTCTCGACCAGGTCGCCGCGGCGGTCGGCCAGTCCCAGCCGCGCGAGCATCTCGTTCCGGCGGCGGCGGAGCCCGGCGCCCCGCAGGCCATAGAGCCTTCCCTGGTGCAGCAGGTTTTCGTCGACCGTGAGTTTCTTGTCGAGGCTGGGGGCCTGGAAGACGACGCCCAGCAGCTTGCGGACGGCGGCCGTCTGGCGGGAGACATCGAAGCCGAGGATGCTGACGGAGCCTTGCTGTATGGGAATGAGCGTGGACAGAAGACGGAACAGGGTTGTCTTGCCGGAGCCGTTAGGTCCCAGCAGGCCGAAGATCTCGGCTGGTTCGACCACCAGGTCCAGGCCATCCAGCGCCAGGCGGGGGCCATAATGATGGCTGAGTCCGGAGATTTGTATCGCGGGGGAAATGGACATGGGAGATCGGGAAAACGACGCTACGATGTTAACCACGGAGTCTACGAAGAGAGGAACATGAAAGTCGGGTGAGGCGGAAGTCGGACTTTCGGACAAAGCTCAAGGAGATGAGGTAGAGGAAACCACAAAGGACACAAAGGACACGAAGAGAAGACAGACGACGAGGAGACGGCATCGAGGATTACGGGGACTACGCGGATACGAATGACGAAGAGCGGGAGGGCCTTTATTCGGGTTAGCTGCTAACAACTCAATGATAGTGGAGGCTCGACGGCTCCACCAGGGGCGGCGAGGTGGCCGGTAATTGGACTTGATCGGCATTGGCATTGGCCAGCCCTCCTGCCCTTTGGCATGGTGATTGCACTTTGAGGGCGGAGCCGAGCAAATGAAAAGGGTGAAAGGCTACAGGCTGTACGTCGAGCTGAACGCCGCGAAAGTGAGGCGGCGGCTGCGTGGGCACGGCTTCGGCGTGCGGAAGGTCGAAAGCGCCGGCAGCAATCGGGCGGTCATCATCCACACCGCGACCGGAGACCATCTGCGAGAACTGGAGGTCTGGCTGGTTGGCTTGTGGCTCTGCGTTCGTAGGCGGCGGCAATACCCGGGACCAGCCACTTTGGCCGGCATCGCGGTTGCGATCGTGATCTTGGAGCGCCTCGTCGACGCGTCGTTCAGCCTCTGGCACACGTTTCTTCTGGATCGGGGATGGACGCAACAGCAAGCCGCAATGCTTCACGGCGTGCTGTCGCTCGTTCGAGCCGTGTTCGAGGCGGTGGCGTGGGCCATGGTTCTCGTGGCAGTTTTCGGATGGCGTCAGGCGGCCGAGCCGCGGCCGGCCGCCGATGTAGCCGGGTGAGCTGCGCGTTCTAACGGTGCCCTTCAACGAGTTGGTAAACCGAGGCGGCGTCCTCACCACCGGCTTCCAGGAACTTTTCGCCCTGCAGTTTGGCCTCGAACCAAACGGTCATCACTCCTGCAACGTGCCCGTTGTGGTCGAGGATCGGCGCGCCGCTAAAACCGCGAATGTCCACCGGCGAGTCGATATCGTACCGGAACAGATTCCCCTCCCGCGCAGTCACTTTCCCTGCGTAGACGTTTTGCTTGCACGCCTCCTCAACATAAGGACACCCGACGAGATAGACCTTGTCGCCGATTTGCACCGGCTGGGGGCGCAGATGCAAGGGCGTCGCCGGCAGAGATTCGCTGCTGGGCTTGACGCTCAATATCAGCCAATCAAAAGTCTCCTGAGCCAGCCCCCCGGCCGCAACTTTCTCAGCCAGGATGAACTGGTCTGGAAGAGTTCGGGGGTGCATGCGCCAGAGCCGGATGGCGGCGTCGAGGCCGGCCACCGGAATCTCCGGCTCCACCCCGCCGCTGGCACCAATCAGGTGCCTGGCCGTCGCGGCCAGCGTCCGCCCGTCCTGCGTCTTGACGAGGAATGCGCTGGCACCATGCAACGGAGTGTGGCCGTTGAATTCAGCGTAGTTCGTTAAAACGAGTTGGGGCCATTCCCGCGGCGATTTGGACGCCCACTGTTCAGCCGGGGCAGCGACGACGGGCGCATTGCTTCGAGCCTCGGCCCGCGGGAGCTTTGCCGCGGGCCCGGAGCGCTGACAACCAGTTGCCACCACCAAGGAGAAGATAAAGGCGAATAGACGTTGCGACGTCATTTTGAGAACCCATCAAATCAAGGAGTCCATTGGGACTGTTCAAGGACTGTGCCGTTGGTCTTCGCTTCAGGGCCGACCATCGGGAAACCACGACTCGTGCGCTTTGACATCGTGGGCAAAGCCTGCCTCCACAAGAACGTCGCGCCAATCTCGGCGTGCCTGGTCCATCCACCATTCCATCTCCGCCAGGCTTCCTTGGCTAAGCTTCAGGACCGCAAACCGTATGCGTTCGAGCGATTTTGGGTCCTTGGGGTCTTTGCCTGGCCACCCTGCAAGACCGCTTCCAAACCAAGAAAGACTTCTGGCCGCCGTCTGGCGGTCCTTTCCGTGAAATAAGACGTTGAGTCGCTCTTGAGTTTCCTGGCTGAGAGGGATACGGGCCAGTCCCTCGGCCAGTCCCAGTTTGTTGAGAAGGTTCCGAAACATAGTGGCATGTTACATCATCCTGTCTTGGCCGCAACGATCTCGTCCGGTGGCTCTACGACAGTTCACTCGTCAATCGGCTCGCCGCCGTCCCTGGTGAAGAATGCCTCAAGGGTGTCGCGCCGCATCGATTTTGACAGCGTGCGCACGGAAGCGTCGGCCATCGCGGCCTGGGGACCGCCGGGATGGCCGCTGGCGATCGGGTTTGTCCCGGCGGGTTGCGCCGCCAGCTTCAAGGCCGACATGTCCAGATCGCGCGGCTCCATCCAATGAATGCCCGAACCGCCCACTTCAACGACCAGCACCGTTTTCGTGGCGCCATCGGGAATGTCGCCGAAGGTAGTGGACTCAGCGCCGGGCCACATGGTTCGAGGGCCGACGACAGCCACGTAGCTCGTCTCGGCGGGCTTGGCCGGGTCGTCACTGCGGCAGCGGAAGGGAGAGCCGAAAACGGCGCTGAACTGGTTAGCGAGCAGACGATTGTTCGGGCCGTTCCAGGGCTCGCTGAAGTTGTATTGCGCGTAGAGTTGGCGGTGCTCCAGATAAGGCAGGATCAGCACCCGCCAACTGTGCATCGGCTTGCCGTTGGCGTCGGCCAGGTAGGCGGGTGGAAACGACCCGTAGGCGTCGTGGTATTCCTGTAAGGCGATGCCGATCTGCCGCAGCTTGTTTGCGCAATGAGATCGCCGCGGCGCCTCTCTCCCCACTCCGGGCAGGGAAGCCAGCAGTAATAGGCCACACGCCCAAAGAAGGACAATGAGACTTGCCTTTAATCCTCCTGGAACGCCCGGCCGGGTAAGTATAGCGATGGATAGCGCAACCAAGGTGACGGGCACCAGCCCGCACGGGCCGAGCCAAACGCCAATTGCAAGCCAGAGGCTGGCGGCGGCGAACCAATACAACATGGCCCGCAGGCCGAACTGGAATGGCCGTGCCGCATCTGCGGGGTGATTCGCGGAATCGTCCATAGCGGGCGAGAGTTGGCGAGTCGAATGCTCCGACGCCCCAAACAAAGGCAATTGTCCGGCGGAGGAGTCGGGCAGGTCAAGGCAAGTGCGCGGGGGCCGGCGTTGTTTCGCCCTTGCAGGGCGACGCGCGCTTGGTGGGACGTTTCCCCAGGGCGGCGCTACGCGGCTGACGCCGCTGCGCTCTGCCCTGGGCTGATATGTCATTGTCCCTTCGGGACGGACGAGCCTGAGCCCGCGCCGAGCAATGTCTTCGGCTTGGCTTCTTTGCGCCTTCGCGTGAGCCCCTTGTCCGTCCTTGTTCGCTTTAGGCGGAGAGAACAAACTCAGTGGGCGGCGGCGCCGGAGGCGGGCTGCTCGTGCTGGGCGGCATCGATGAGGATCTGCTTGTCGGCGGGCTTGCCGACGTGCTGCATGCGCTCGGACGAATACCGGCCACCATAGCCGAACATGCCGTTGACGCGGGCGCCGATGTCGGGCACCAAGGCCAATACCAGGAAAATCGACATCATCGAGGCGGGGATCGTCAGCACGTACTTCCAGTTCGCCTCGTACTTCACGTGCATGAAAAATAAGATCACCAGCATCGCCTTCGTGCAGGAGACCGCGCTCATGAAAGCCCAGCCGACCTGCGGCGTTTCGTGAAACGGCCAGAACCGCGAGTACGTGAAGAACGATGCCCCCGTGAGCACGCACAACGCACCAAACACGTAGAGATACTTGGCCACGCCATGGCCGCCGTGCGCGTCGTCGACGTGACCGGCGTGGTCGTGCGTTGCATGGCTGCCGTGCGACATGGGAGACTCCGGGGAGGCAGAGGTCAGAGGTCAGAGGTCGGAAGTCGGAGGTCGGAGGTTCCGCCTGTGGCGGACTTACAGCTCAGTCAGAGGTCAGAGGTCAGACGTTGGGGTCAGAGGCCGGGAGTGTGTGTAGCTCCTCGCTGGCGCGTCGGGTTAGTATTAGAACAGATAGAGCAAGGGGAAGAGGAAGATCCAGACCAGGTCGACAAAATGCCAGTAAAGGCCGACGTTCTCGATCAGACCGGCCTTGGTCACGTCGAGCTGCATGAGCAACATCAAGGCGAAGACGATCAGGCCGACGAAGACGTGCAAGGCATGAAAGCCGGTCAGCGTGAAATAGGTGCTGGCCCATAGGTTTCCGCCGGGAATGACGATCGGCAGCCTGAGCCAGAGATGCTCGTCGTTCAAGCCGGTTGCATGAGCGTGCGAGGCACCGGAAGGGAGCGGCATGATCCGCGCCGCCAGACGGGCCAGCGCGGCTTCGTCGGTCGCGCTGGAATCGGCCTGCAGGCTTTCCAGCAGCTCTTTTCGCTTGAGATCCTCCGCCGTCCGCTGGTCCACAGGCTTCGCGTTCAAGGGTGCGAGCAACGCGCTGACGCGGCCTCGAACGGCCGAGCCGTAGTAGACGTCGGGCCGCTCGTGGACCAGGCTGCGGGGGTATGCCGGATAGATGCCGTGCGAGAACTTGGCCCGGTACTCGAAGGCCTTCACGCCCAAAAACACGCTGCCCAGGGCCAAGGTCACGCCGATCCAGAGCTTGGCGGCGCTGGCCCGGTTCGATTTGGCCGACTCCAGCGCCAGCACCACGCTGACACTGGAGCAAATGAGCACGAAGGTGTTGAAGGCGCCGGTCGGCTCGCTCAAGTGCACTTCGGCCGGCTGCGGCCAGGTGGGGGCCCCGAAGCGCAGCACGATGTAGACGCCGATCAAGGCGGCGAAGAACATGATCTCCGTCGACAGGAAGAGCCACATGAACAGCTTGCCGTTGGGGATCGGCAGCGCGGGCTGGTACACGAGCTTGGGCGGATGCCCGCCGGCGTGGCCGTCTTCGTGTTCCAGCGGAGGAGCGTGAGTTGCCATCGGGAAGAAGTGCCTCGTGCTCTTTTCGGTCAAGGGGGTGGCCGGCGCGCCGGCGGAAACCTACGTCAATGGTCCAATCATCAAGCCGGCCAGCAATGCCGGCAGGTAAACCAGCGAAGCCCGCAGCAGCAGCCGGGCGGAATCTTCGTTCATGCGCAGCAGAAACCAGGCAGCGCAGGCGAGCTGCCCCAGGCTGAGTACGAGGGCGGCAAAAAAATAGGCCGGCCCCGCGAAGCTGACCACGGCCGGCAAGGCGCTTACCGGCACCAGGGCCAGGGCCGCCAGCACGGCCTGCACGCCGGCCCGGCGGCCCGTGGGATCGACCACGCTGAGCATCTGCATGCCGGCCGCCGCATACTGCCGGCGGTAGATCCAGGCAATGGCCATGAAGTGCGGGAATTGCCAGAGGAAAACGATCACGAACAACGTGGCCACCGCCAGGCCGAACCGCCCCTCGACGGCCGACCAGCCCATCAGCACCGGCATGGCGCCGGCCACCGCGCCCACGGCCGTGTTGGCGGTGGAGCGGGGCTTGAGCGGGGTGTAGATGCACACGTAGAAGACCCAGGTTGCCAGCCCCAGGCCGGCGGTGAGCGGGTTGACGAACCAGGCCAGCCAGGCCGCCCCGGCGAGCGTCAAGCCGGAGCCGAACAGGACCACGCCGCGTCCGCCCAGCCGGCCGGCGGGCAGAGGGCGCTCGGCGGTGCGGGGCATGCGCGCATCGGTTTCGCGTTCGAGCCATTGGTTCCAGGCGCTGGCGCCTGCCGCAACCAGGGCCGTGCCGACCAGGGCGTTGAGCACGATCCAGGCGTTGGGCAATCCGGTCGCGGCCAGCACGGCGGCCACGCTCACCGTGACCAACTCGAGCAGAACGATTTTCGGCTTGGTCAGCTCGACGTAATCGCAGACCCGCTGCAGGCCGTGCGATCGCTCTGCCACATAGCGGACGACGCCTGTGCTCATGCGGCGGCCTCACTTTCCAGCCAGACGGCCCGCGCGAGCGGGGCGGCGGTGAGCCGGCAGGCACGCAGGGCCAAGGCGACAGCCGTGCCGAGGATGAGCGAACCGAGGGCCACGTGGGCCGTGGTGACCAGGGCCTGAGTGGCACCCATGCGTTGGACGACGAGGCGCTGCGCCCAGGCATAGTCGGCGAACCAGACGGGCCAGCCATAGTTGACCACCCAGGCTCCCAACCCGAGGGCCAACTGCATGGCGACGAGGCCGGCCAGCAGGCAGCCCGGGCGGGTGAGCCAGCGCTCGGCGGAGTGTGCGGCGCGAAGGCGGCCCAACAGCCATGCGACGTGAACCACCAGCGCGATCGCCCCGGCGAGGTGCAAGAACACGGCCAGGCGGAAACCGGCCACGCCCGCCTCCGGCGGGACGTGCCGCAACTGCGAGCCGAAGACCAGTTGAAGATAAGCGACGGCGGCCGTGGCAATGGCCAGCCAGGCCAGCGAGCCGCTGAGGGCGCGGGGCTTTTTTTGCTCGAGCCAGCGGGGCGAAGTGAAGACGCAGAGAGCCACCGCGAGCGCGAAGAAGGCAGGACCGACGCAGCCGTGCAGTTGGGCCAGCAACCGCTCGTCGAGCCGGACGCGCAGGCCGCCCAACACGCCTTGGAAGACGACGGCCATCAGAGCTGCTACTCCCAGCCAGCAGACCCAGCCACGGCGCTCGGATCGCCAAAGCACGGCGGCCAGCACGATGGTGAGCAGGCCGACGGCGGAAGCGAGCAGGCGGTGGCCGTGTTCGATGAACAGGTCCCAGGGTGCGGCCAGCCAGGTTTGCCAGGGGTAGAGGAACATGTTGTAGCCGTAGGTGGTAGGCCAATCGGGCACGGCCATGCCGGCGTCGTAGGTGGTCACCAGTCCGCCCACCCAGATCAGCGGAAACGTGGCCCAAGCGAGCAGCACGGCGAGGCGGTGCGGCCAGGGGCTCGCGATCTGGGAGGGGCGGTGCATGGTTAGTAGTGACCGCATTTATGCGGTCGGGTGGTTTGTAGTGACCGCATTTATGCGGTCGCTGTTTCTTTCTTCTTTCCTGTCCTGAGTGTCCTGGGGCACGCTAGCGCTTTGCCCCAGCCACCCGTCGCTGTTTCTTTCTTCTTTGCTGTCCTGAGTGTCCTGGGGCACGCTAGCGCTTTGCCCCAGCCACCCGTCGCTGTTTCTTTCTTCTTTACTGTCCTGAGTGTCCTGGGGCACGCTAGCGCTTTGCCCCAGCCACCCGACGCATTCATGCGGTCGTTATCTCTTCCTTCTTACCGATCGTGTCCGGCCTGGGGCACGCTATCGCTTTGCCCCAGCCACCCGACGGGTTAGTGTGTTTGTCTCCCTCTTCCCTTCTCTCTTTCTTCTTTCCTGTGCTGAGTGTCCTGGGGCACGCTATCGCTTTGCCCCAGCCACCCGACGGAAGCGATCACGACCGCATGAATGCGGTCACTACGAACCTAGTGGTGTCCGGGCTCATGGGGTTCCTGGCCTTCGGGGGGCGGGCGGTTCTGCGGGTAGTAGTCCTGGTCGACTTCGGGCGAGCCGTACTCGTAGGGGCCGCGGTAGACGATGGGCTGGTCCTCGAAGTTGCCGTGGCCCGGCGGGCTAGGGGCGGTCCACTCCAGGCTGTTGGCGTGCCAGGGGTTCCGGCCGGCCTTGGGGCCGAAGAAAATGCTGTAGATGAAGTTGGCCGCAAAGATGATCTGCGCGGCGCCCATGCCGAAGGCGCAGAGCGAGATGAACTGGTTCATTCCCAGCAGGTGGCGGAACGTTTCGTAGTGGTAGGGGTCGGCCAGCCGGCGCGGAAAGCCGCCGGCGCCCAGGATGTGCATGGTATAGAAGGTGCCGTTGAAGAAGATGAACGAGAAGAAGAAGTGCACCTTGCCCCAGAACTCGTTCATCATCCGGCCGAACATCTTGGGGAACCAGAAGTAGATGGCGCCGAAGACGCCGAAGGCGGTGCCGCCGAACAGCACGTAGTGGATGTGGGCCACGATGAAGTAGGTGTCGTGGATGAAGATGTCGACGGGCGTGGCGGCCATGAAGATGCCCGACAGGCCGCCGATGATGAACATCGACACGAACGACAGGGCGAAGAGCATCGGGGTGGCGAACTGGATGCGTCCGCCCCATAGCGTGCCGAGCCAGTTGAAGACCTTGATGGCGCTGGGCAGGGCGATCATCATCGTGGAGACCATGAAGGTGGCGCCCAGCCAGGGGTTCATGCCGGACATGAACATGTGGTGGCCCCAGACGATGAAGCCCAGGCCGGCGATGCCCGCGATGGAGTAAACCATCGGCTTGTAGCCGAACAGCGGCTTGCGGGCGAAGCAACTGATCATGTCGGAGACCATGCCCATGGCGGGCAGGATCATGATGTAAACGGCCGGGTGGGAGTAGAACCAGAAGAGGTGCTGCCACAACAGCGGCTGCCCGCCACCGGCGCCGGCCTCCATGTTGTTGACGATCAGGCCTTCGGGGATGAAGAAGCCGGTGCGGACGGTGCGGTCGAGGAGCTGCATGAACAGCGCGGCCGTGAGGACCGGCAGGGCGAAGGCCTGCAGGATGGCGGTGATGAACATGGCCCAGATGGTCATCGGCAGCCGGAACATGGTCATGCCGGGGGCCCGCATCTGGATGATGGTGGTCATGTAGTTGACCGAGCCCATCATCGAGGAGATGCCGACGAAGACCAGCCCCAGCAGCCAGAGGGTCTGGCCGTTCAAGCTGCCCGGCGCGGCACCCTGGATGGCCGACAGCGGCGGGTATCCGGTCCAGCCCGCGTTGGACGCGCCTCCGGTGACGAAGAAGCTGGCGGTCATGAAGATAAAGGCGGGCCACATGAACCAGTAGCTGAGCATGTTCAGGGTGGGAAAGGCCATGTCCTCGGCGCCGATCATGAGCGGGATCAGAAAGTTGCCGAAGGCCCCGGCCAGGATCGGAATGATCACGAAGAAAATCATGATCGAGGCGTGCATCGTGAACAGCATCGTGTAGAACTCGGGCGAGATCTGGCCTTCGGGAAACAGCCGCCCCGCGATGGGCATCTTGGACCAGGGCCAGGCCAATTGCCAGCGGACCGCCAGCGCCAGCAGTCCCCCGACCATGAACCACAAGAGGGTCGAGAACAAGAACTGGACGCCGATGACCTTGTGGTCCAGCGAAAAGATATAGGTGCGCAGAAAGCGGGCCGCGCCGCCCCGCTCGTCGTGGTGGGCATGGCCGTGGGCCGCTTCGTGGGCGCCAAGAGTGGTCGAACTCATAATGATTTCGGTCTCGAAGTCCGGTTACTCGTCATCGATCTTCCGCCGCTTGCGGATCCTGGGTGGCCTGCTGGGCGGCGTACATGTCGGCCAGCCACTTGCCGTAGGCCTCGCGCGACTCAACCGTGAGCCGGCCTTTCATCTTGTAATGGCCCCAGCCGCACAGCTCGGCGCAGACCAGGTCGTACGTGCCGATTTCAGTGGCCCGGAACCAGACCGGGATGTTCATGCCGGGCACGGCATCCTGCTTGATCCTGAGGTGGGGCAGAAAGAAATCGTGCAGCACGTCCATGCTCTTCAGATCGACCAGGATGTCGGTGTCGACCGGCACGTGCAGATCGTTGACGTGGTGGATGTCGTCCAGCGTGCCGAAACGGTTGTCCGGACCGGGATAGCGCAGCCGCCACTCGAACTGCCGGGCCGTCACCTCGACGGTGGGCCGCATTCCGGGAGGCGCCCGCATCTTGACGTCGGCCCAGGCGTTCATCTGGTAGATGGCGATGAACAACAGGATGGCGGCCGGCAGAATAGTCCAGATAACCTCCAGGTTATGGCTGCCGTGCATGTACGTGGCCGGATCGCGGTTGGTGGCCGAGTCGTAGCGCCAGAGAAACCAGAACAGCACCCCCTCGGTGGCGACGAACACGACGCCGGTCAGCACCAGCACGAAGTAGAACAAGTGATCGATCTGGTGGCCGTGCCGCGAGATATCGCGCGGCAGCCAATAGCCGGCGCCGGGCGCCCACCAGAAGAGGGCCACTCCCAACACCGGCACCAGCAAGAACAACACGCTCCAGAACTTACCCACGGACTTTCTCCAGGCGCCGGGCGCTTTGCCCATTCCCTTCGGGAAGGCAGGCCGCGGCTTCCGCATCTAATTGCGAGGTTTGTGCAGTGTGATCTCTGTGTGCTTTGGCTGGCTCTCGTCGGCATACGGCAGCGAGCGGACATAATCGACCAGGTGCCAGATCTGCTCGGGCGTGAGCGTGGCTTCGCTACCCTGCCCCGGCCCAGCGCCCGGCATCTGCGCGGCCTGAATGCCAGCGTGAATCCGGCGGTACAAGTCGACCGGCCGGCGGCCCCCCCGGTAGATGCCCAGCCGCAGGTTGCGGGGCCGCAGCTCCTGCCGCGGCAGCAGCCAGCGATCGATGTCGTCGGGCGATTTCTGCTTGTTCCAATCATCGTAAGGCACCGCTGTCGTGTCGGTCAGCCAGCCGTCGCCCAGGCCGGTCGGCCCATGGCACTGCGCGCACTGGGCATCCTTGCTCAAGAACAGCTTGCGGCCGGCTTCAATCGAGGCGGCAAGTTGTTGGGGCGTGTCAGTAGCAGGCCGCTCGGGGGGCTGGATCACCGCATCCTCGGCCGCGGTCCATTGTTCCAGCACCGGCATCAAGTACTCGTCGAGGATGGCGGTGCGATCGAGTTCGATCTCGCTCTCGTCGGACAGCAACACGATGGCCATATTCAACTCGGTCTGGCCACGGATGCTGAGATACTTGACGTACTCGACCAGAGCGTCGACTTCGTCGTTGGGCAGCAAAGCAAACGAGGGCATGGCCGTGCCGGGAATCCCCTCCAGGATGATTCGCTTCAAATCGGCCGTGGTCGGCTTTGCCGTAAAGCTCGTGCTTTTGAACTTGAACATGCCCTGGCGGTAATCGCGGGGATAGGGGTTGAGGAAGACGGCGGTGGGCCCGGCGCCGTCGCCCGAGATGCCATGGCAATGGGCGCAGTGCAGCCGGTACAGGCCGCGTTGCCGCGACGAGCGGTCGTGGCCGGGGCGGACGGGGCCGGCGGCCCGCTCGATCGCCACGAGATCGAGACCGTTCTCGTTGTCGTCTCCCTTTTGGACCTCGTTGAGCAAGTAGGGATCGTCCGGGGTTCCGAAAGCAGCGAAAAGGACCGTGGAGATCATCTCAAGGCCCTTGATCTTGCGCTGTTTCTCTTCGAGAACGTCGGGCTCTTCCCCGCGGGCGATCCGGAACTCGGCCGGATCGTGCGAGGGGATCATCTCCAGGTAATCCTGCATGTTCAGCCGGAACTGGGGAGGCTCGCTGCGGGCGTTGCAGCCGGCCAGGAGCACGAGGGCCAGCAGGCCGCCGGCGAAGGGCCGGAAGGCGGCGGCAGGGGCTACGGTTTGCATTGCGGCTTTATTGGGTGATGCGGTGGAAAGGTTGGAGGCGACCGGCAGGGCAGCGTCGGTAGTACGTAGCAAAGGGTCAATTCAGTAAATCGGGACTCACCTGGATCTCGCCCAGGTCGTTGTCGCCGGGCGCGATCTTGAATTTGAAGCGGCCGCGCTTCCACTCCGGCTTGGCGACCAGGGGGCCCGGTCGCTCCTGCCAGACTTGGAACTCGAGGTCTGCGGCAGGCAGGTTTTCGATAGTGAACCGGCCCTGGTCGTCGGTTACCGCCACGTAGGGGTTGTCACGGGGGAACACATAGCCCTTCATCCAGGGATGGATGCTGCACGTGACCGGCACCGGAGCATTTTGCGAGCGCTTGAACTGGTGCTCGGCCGCCCCCTTTTCCGAGAGAAGCGGATTGATCGGCGCGTCGCCCAAGGGCGTCATATTGCTGTTGTGCGACACGGGGTCGGAGTTGTGGACCACCAGCGTCTGGCTGGTTCGCAGGGCGAGGATGTGCGGCTCGAAGCGGCAATGCTCGTTATCGAATGTGACCTTATCGTTGGCGGTGGCTTCGTAATCGGGATGAACGGGAACGTTGCGGGTGTTGACAAACACCACCACGTTGGCCAGCCCGCCATCCGGCCCGACCACGAGGCTTTCGTCAACCAGGTTGTGGCGGCCGCAAACCGGCTCGTCCCTAGTGATCGCCAGCGGGGCCGGCGTCGGGGGTTGTCCATCGAAGACGAAGCGGCCGGTCAGGCTGCCCCACTCGGTCACTGTCGCGACGGCAGTCTCGGCCTCGGCTTCGGCTTCCGAATCGCCCGACTGCGCCTTGCGGATCGCCTCAGCCAACTTTTCATCGGGGGCCGGATCGGAGACGACGCTCCGCCCGCAGCCACAGATGCCCGCCAGCACAGCCGCCGCGATAGTCCAGCGATAATGCATCTTCATCCTACTGCCTTCATCCTTCGTTCTGCCTTCACGCTCTACTTCTTTTCAAACAACGCGGGGCTGACCTTGATCAGGCCGAGGTCGTTGTCGCCGTCCTTGATCTTGAGCTTGAACCGCCCTCTCTTCCAATCCTTCTTAGCCTCGAGATAACCCGCCCTTTCCTGCCAGACCTGGAACTCGAGCTCGCCGGCGGGCAGGTTCGCGATCTCGAAAGTGCCGTCCTCGGCCGAGACCGCCACGTAGGGATTGTCTCGCGGCAGGATCCAGCCCTTCATCCAGGGGTGGATGTTGCAAAAGACGGGGACGGGGACGGGCTGCGCGCGGCGGAACTGGTACGTTACCTTGCCGCCCATTGAAATCAGCGGATTGATGCCGGTGTCGCCGATCGGCTGCAGGTTGCTGTTGTGGCTGAACGCGTCCGAGTTGTGCAGCTCCATGGTCTGCGAAAGCCGGATGGGCATCACGTGCGGCTCGAAGCGGCAGTTCTTGTTGTCGAACCGCAGCGTGTCGTTGGCGGTCGCCTCGTAGTCGGGGTGGACCTTGACTTTCTTGTCGCGGACGTAGATCACCACGTGGGCCAGGCCGCCATTCTTGCCGACCATCAGCGACTCGTTGACCAGGTTGTGCTTGCCGCACATCGGCTCCTTCGTCGTGTCGAGCTTCACCGGTTCGGGCGCTTTGCCGTCGTACACGAACTTGCCCTTCAGGTTGCCCCATTGCGCGTGGGCGGTGCCGGCGCTCAGCGCGCCGACGGCCAACACGATTGCCAGCATGTTTCGCAACATGATCAGTTTCTCCTTGGTTGCGGGTCGAGTGGCTGTACAGGCCACGGCACACGGAGTGTGCCTGTTACTTTGCCATCACTTGTTTATTGTATGCGTGCTGCAAGGGCGGGCCACGGCACACGGAGTGTGCGTGCTGCTTTGTGTGTCTGCTACTGGCCACCGGCTGACGCGGCGCGGCCGGGCGGCGCCTGGTCGGCTGGCTGGGGGGCCTCGGTAACCAGGGGCTTGATCGACGTCCGGCTATTTATGAACGCATCGTAGTTGAGCAACAGGTCGACGACTCCCTCCAGCGCTTCGCGAGTGCTGCCCGGGAAGAGACTGGAGCGAATGGCCTCGTTGGGGTCGTTGTGGGGCGGAAAATTGACCGGCATGCCGGTGTAGGGAAGCTTGCGCTGCGGGTTGGCCAGCCACTCGTGCAGGTAGTCGGGACGCATCCGCTGGTACATCCGGTCCAGGTTGGGCGCCCAGGCGTCCGGCGTGCCTTCGGGGATGAAGTCGCCGATCAGGTGGCACTTGACGCAGTAGGTCTTGTTGGTGATCAGGTTCATGGCGTGGCCGAGCCGCTCGAGCTGCTCCTCGCCCAGGTAGTCGCCGTTGGAGCGAGGATGGTACTCGTACGGATAGCGGGCGTTGTCGACTGCGGCAAAATAGTTGACCAGCTTCGAGGCCTCGTCCGGCGACATGTTGAACTTGGGCATCCGCAGCAAGGCGGCCGGCCGCAGGGCAACGGGGTTGAGCAGGAAATCGTGCAGCCAACTGGTCTGCACCTTGGCGCCTTCGCGGACCAAGGGGGGCGGCACCCAGCCCCAGACATCGCCCGGCTTCACGTTGGGGTTGTCGCGTTGGCCCATCTCGACCGCGATGGGGTGCAAGTAGCGGGCAAAGTCGCCCCCCTCCGGCAGACGCTTGGCCAGGATCTGGCTTTCGGAGACGGGCACTTCCGGACCACCGACCAGCCAGGGCTTGCCATTGATCGCCACGGGCTGCCAGGGGGCGAAGAAGTGCAAGGGAAGCCCGTCGTCGTCCTCCTGCACATCGGGGTTGGGCACGCCGGTGATCACCGAGCGGCCCATACCGCGGCGATCGACCTGGGCCGACTCGGCCAGTTCCTGGGGGCTGAAGTGCGGCATCAGGAAAGCGTGATCATTGAACTCGGGAGGATCGGCGAACTCGTCCGGATCGTACTCGAACTCCCAGGTGTCCATCCGCAGCGTGTGGCAGCCGTCGCAGTTGAACCGCGCGATGACCTGCTCGCCGTCGAGGATCGCCTTGCGCCGCGGCTTAGGCTGATACACGTAGCGGGCGGCCGGCGGCTCGCTCACCAGGCCCAGCACGAAGGTCATCACCGACTCGATCTGCTCTTCGTCGAGGTTGAACTTCGGCATCCGCAGCCGCTCGATGTAGGTCTTGTTCTCAGTCTTCTTGTAGTCGTAACTCCGCGGCTGGCGCAGCTTCTGCCAGAGGAAACCCTCGCGCTGGTGGTCGAGCAAGGCGCTGACAAAGAAACCGGTGTCGGCGGGCATCTCGGCCGGATCGAGGTGGCCGTGGGAGAAGGACGCATCGTGGCCGCCGCCATGAGGTGAAGCGTCATCCCCGCCGTGAGCCATACCGAGGGCACTCGCGTGCAGCGACGCGCCATCCGGCGGGTTGCGCTCGAGGAACGGCACGATTTGCTCGAAGGCAAGCTTCGAGGTTTCCTTGCGGCCCCAGTCGGCCAGGCCGGTCCCGATCGGCTTGGAGCTCTCGAAGCCGGGGATGTCGTGGCAGCCGGCGCAGCCGAGCCGGCTGATGGTGCGGCGGCCGACGTAGAGCAGCTTTTTGTCGAGCAGCCGCTGGGGCGTCATCTCGTCGTCGCGGACCAGCTCCAGCTCGTCTCCCTTGATATCAGCCCGCAGGGACTGCGGGATGCCGCTGTCGACATACTCGCGCGACTGCTTCTTGGTAAACGATCCTTCGAGGTACATGACCGCCAGCTCGTCCAGGGCCTGCCTGGCCGTGGCGTCGAGAGCGGGCACGGGCTTGGGCCGCCAGCCTTGCGAGGCGAGCAGGTAGGCGGTGATGTCGTCGGCGGGATCGGTCACCGCGCCGTCGCGGTGAGTGATCGGCTCGAGGAACACGTTGGGCATCACGGTGCGGGCATGGTAGCGGTTCGGCTCGCGGACCCAACTGTAGAGCCAGCGGGCGCCGGCGTCGGTGGTCAGCTTGGCGCCGATCCGCGACAAGTCGGGACCCTGCGTGGCGGTGATCTCGGGGAAATCCTTGTGCTGGTGGCAGGCCAGGCAGCCCCGCACCTGGAACAGCTCCTTGCCGCGCTCGGCGGAAGGCTGCCCGCTGCCGTTCTGAGGGAGGTCCACGTACTCGAAGGGCTGGCTGTAGTGCAGCAGGTACTGGGCCGCAGCGCGGATCTCGATCGGCTCGAACTTCTGGGAGTCCTCCAGGCCGGGGCTGGGCTCCATAACCACGTGCCCGCCGGGCGCGCGCACAGGGTTGCCCCGCTCGTCGAGCTTTGGCTCCGGCGCGAGATGCTCGTTGAGGCCGAAGAACTTGGGCATCCTGGTATTGGGGCGGAAATCGGTCGGGTCGCGGATCCAGTTGTAAACAAAGTCGAAGTCGGCCTTGCTGGCCAGGTGCCGCAGGCTGGGCCCGACCTTGCGCAACTGTCCCGGCGTTTCGTCGTCGGCGCCGAGGATGGCGGCCAGTTCGTGCGACGACTGAGAAAGCTTGGGCGTCTCTTCGGTGGAGTCGGCAAGCTCTTCGGTGGAGTCGGCAAGCCCGGCATCCTGGCGGATCGATTCGGCCAGCAGCTTGCGGGTGGCAGTCTGCTCGGGATGTTCGATGACTTCGAGGGCCAGCTCGCGCTGGCGGTCGTCGAGGCCCGGATCGATGAGCAACTGCGCGGCCGCGGCGTAATAAGGCGGCTCGGCACGCAGGTCGGGACCGCGGCGCTTGTCGGGGCTGTCGTAGCCGTTGATTTCATGGCAGCCGAAGCAGCCATACTGCCGGATGATGTGATGGCCGGCCATCAGCTTCGGCGCCGGTGGGTCGGGAAACCGCTCGCTCGGCTCCAGCTCGGCCACGTCGTGGTGGCATTTCAAACAACTGCTCTCGCTGAACCGCTCCGGCAGCATGGGGAAGATCCAGTGGTGGTTGTTGAACCAGCCATGGTCGCGCTTCCACTGGCGCATCCCGCCGGGATCGTTGGGCGTGTGCGAGGCCCACTTGAAGGCGGTGGCGGTCCCCTGCCCTTCATGGCAGATGGTGCAGCCGACGTCGCCGATCTTGTGGGGGCTCATCGATCCGACGAACAAATCGAGCCGCGGGTGCGAGCTGTACGGGTGCGGCACGCCACGGCGGACGTGCAACTCCAGCGGCTGGCCCCAGCGCACGCTTTCGAGCAGGTAGGTATAGGCACGGTCCTTATCGAGGACCTTGACGTCGCCGATCCGCTCCAGCACGTCGCCCGCTTCCAGCAGGGCCCTGGCCGCCAGGCTCCGGGGCCGGACGACGCTGATGGTCACGTCGTTCGGGTCGATTAGCCCCTCTCCGGCAAGCTGGATCCCGTACACTTGTTCGAGCAGCCTGGCGTCGCCCGGCTGGGCGGCGTCCGAGGGGGCCTCTTCCGGGGTGCCCATGCTCAGCGTGAGGCGTTCGGTCGGCTTGTAAAGCGGCTCCACGGCTGAGCCGGCGGCGGTCTTGTCAATGCCCTGGTGACAAGTAGTGCAGCGGTCGACGCGGGCCACGTCGCGGAAATTGTTGTTGATGGTGAGCTGCGGCAGCCAGATCTGATCGGGCTTGAGCGGCCGGCCGAAGGCATCGACGATGGGCAATTCCAAAAGCCGCTTGCCGGGATTGGATCTGCGTTCGTCGAGGGCGGTTTGGAGGCGCGCCAGTTCGGTCTGGTGCGTTTCAAGCGCTTTGTGGGCCTCCACCTGCTCGGCGGTGATGCGATCGACGACCGTTTGCAGGCGCTCGCGATGGGTCTGGGCATCCTGGTAAGCAAGCGTCAGATCATCGACCCGGTCCTGGACCGATTTGACCTCGCGCTGGGCGGCCTGCAGTTCGCTGGGCGGCCGCCCTTCGCCCACGGCCAGATCGTACCGGCTGCGGGCCACGTCGAGGTCGGCCCGCTCGAACTTGAGCTCGCGCTGGCGATTGTCTTCGTCGAAACGGGCCTGCTTCACCACCTGGTCCAAGGCGGCGACGAGCTCGTCGCGGCTGTCCAGCAGGCGCTGGAGCGTCTGCCGTTGCTCGGCGGCGCCGTCCGCGGCGGCGCGGTGATCGGCGGCGGCCTGGCGCAGCGCTTCGTAGCGGGCCTCGATGCGGCCCAGCCGATAACGGTTGGCTGTTTCACGGCCGCGGGCATCGGTGATGAAGCGCGTGACCAGGACCTGCGATGGGACGTTGGCCCGGGCGGCGGTGAGCCGGCGTTCCAGCTCGCGCTCGCGCTGGGCGTACTCGTCCGACTTCTGCTCGTCGATTCGGGCCACGGTGGTCCAGCTCTCGACGTCGCGGAACTTGCGCTGGTACTGTTTCCACTCGCGGTTGTGGTCGGCGGCCATCATCCACAAGGTGGTCACCAGCATGGCCAGCCCGGAGAGGCCGAACACGACGTGCAGCAGCTTGGTATCGCGCCAGGTTTGTTCAGTAGCGGGCATTCAGGCGTGCGTCAAAAGTTCAAAAAGTATTCGGGGATGCTGATGATGTACTTCAGGTTGGCGGTCCAACGCAGGACCATCTTCAATGGTAACGATGCCATCAGCAGCAGCAAGTTGGCCATCAGCATGTAGCGGATGAAGCCCATGCGGACGAAGAACCGCCGGAAGACCGTGGCGGCCATCAAGGGAGGCAGCGCAAGCAGATAGACCAGCACCCCCACGATGCCGGGCGACTCGCGCAGCAGGATGTAGCCCACCTCGGTCCAGGCGCCGCTGCCGGTCGGCGCGCGGGGGAGGCTGCGGCCCAGCCCGTGGACCCAGAAGTACTGCGACAGGTCGACGTTGTTCTGTGCCAGCACCTTGTGCGGATCCCAGGCCTCGAAGGGCCCGAAGAAGTTCCAGTTGGGACCGCGCAGGAAGGTGCCCAGCACGATCAGCACCACCCATAACTGTAAAAAGCCGATCTGGAAGACAATGTAGCTGAACTTGCGCTCCTCGATCGTGAAGTAGCCGTTCCCCCGGCGGTTGAAATCGAGGAAGGGGATGGCCATCAGTCCCAGCAACACCACGCTGGGCAGCACCACGCCGGCGTACCAGGGATCGTAGTAGACCAGCATCTCCTGCAATCCGAGGAAGTACCAGGGCGCCTTGGAAGGATTGGGCGTCTTGACGCTGCTGGCGGGTTCTTCGAGCGGAGCCTGCAGGGCGATTCCCCAGACCAGCAACAGCGCGGTCAGGGCGATCATGCAGATCAGCTCGGTATAGACCAGGTCGGGCCAGACCAGCACTTTTTCGTTGTCTTCTTTCTCCACCGGTCCCAGGCCCTGGCGGAGCCGGTCGTCGTTGATCACCGCCCGGTGGGCCGACACCCAGGTGAAGAACCCAAGCAGGAACACCAGCCCCACGATCGGCACGTTATCGGGCTTGCCGACAATGGCGGCGAAACTGGTGTCGGTCATCGACAGGCCCATGGCCAAGAGCGAGAGGTTGAAGATGCTCCAGGCCACCACGGGCTTGACAAAGAACCGCCGCCCGAGGAACAGGATGGTCAGCATGGCCAGCGAGCCCAACGTGAGCTGGACCGGGCCCGAAGCCACGTTGACCGCGTGCTTGACCGAGTCGGGCAAGGTGGGCGGCCAGCCGATCATGGTGAACGGCGCCAGCGTGAAGAATAGCGCGCCCACCAGCAGCCAGACGAGCACGTTGGTGACCGGGAAGCCCAGCACGCGGAAGTAGGCGACCGGCCCCTTGCGCCAGAGCCAGAGGGCCGCCACCCAGTTCATGCCGCACAGCAGCAGGTAATAGCAGCCGAGCCCGGTTGCGATCTGGTCGATGAAGTCGGCTGAGCTGCCGTGCATGGTGGTCTCTTTAGAGCGGGCCGCTGATGCCGCCGTCCTTCCGCACGCGCCAAAAATGAATGGCAATCAGCATGGCCGCCGCCAAGGGAATGGCGATGCAGTGCAACACGTAGAAGCGGTTCAAGGTTTCTTCGCCCACGAAGCGCGCGCCCAGCAGGGCGAACCGCGCGTCGGAGGCATTGGTGATCATGTCGATGCCGCCGATGCTCAGCAGTTGCTGCCCCGGCCCCTCGTGCCCCAGGAAGGGAGTGGCGCGGGCCATGTTCGAGCCGACCGTGATGGCCCAGATGGCCAACTGGTCCCAGGGGAGCAAATAGCCGGTAAACGAGAGCAAGAGCGTGAGCAGCAGCAGGATCACGCCCACCACCCAGTTGAACTCGCGGGGCGGCTTGTAGCTGCCGGTGAGGAAGACGCGGTACATGTGCAGCCAGGTGGTGATCACCATGGCGTGGGCCCCCCAGCGGTGCAGCTCGCGGAGGATGCCCAGGCTGGTCACGTCGCGCAGGTCCTGGATGTCGCGATAGGCCCACTCCAGCGTGGGGCGGTAGTAGAACATCAACAGCACGCCGGTGACCGTCTCGACCAGGAAGAGGAAGAACGTCACGCCCCCCATGCACCAGGTGTAGCTCAAGGCGATGCCCTGCTTCTTGATCGAGACAGGGTGCAGGTGCAGGAAGAAGTTGGTCAGCATCACGACGATGCGGTTGCGCCGGTCCAGCGGCATGGGGTGCCGAAAGACGCTCTTCCAGACCTGGGAGTTGCGAATCGATTCGCCGAGAGACATGGACTTTACTTCACACTTTCATTTACACGGGCACGAAGCTGGCGGGGTCGCTCCACTGGCCCATCTCTTCCTGAAACAGCTTGCTCTTGTCGATTTCCAACTGCCCGTCGTCGGCCAGGCTGATGGCATACCGCTCCAGCGGCCGGGGCGCCGGCCCCTCGAAGTTGATCCCGTCCTTGTAGAACCCGCTCCCGTGGCAGGGACATTTGAATTTCTGCTCGGCATCCAGCCAGTTGGGCGTGCAGCCCAGGTGCGTGCAAACGGTCCGCAAGGCGAAAATCTGCGGTTCGTCCTGGTACTCGGCGTTGACCACCCACACGCCGAACAGCGCCTTGAACTTTTCCTCTACCGCGCCCGGCGGGAAATCGCCGGGGAATCCAACCTTGAACCTGCTGGGCGGCTCCGTGAGGATGTTCGGAAACATGAAGCGGGCCAAGCCCAATGTCCAGAGGCCGAACGTCGTGGCCAGCGACGTGAAGCCGATGCCCAAAAACGATCCCAGCGCCACGCTCAAGAACCAGCGGCGATCTTCGGCGGCCACCGCGGCATCCTTGGCCGGCTGGCGGCGAGCGTAGTCGGGCCTGGCCGGCATGGGCGGCACGGCGGCCGGCGGTTTGGCCGCTGGAGCTTTGGCCGGCCGCTCGGGAGCGGGTTTGAGCCGGGCTGCCGCTTCGGCCTTCGACATCGGGCCGGGGCGAGTGGTCTTACGCGCCGCGGCCAGGATGCTGGCGGTGTCCTTGCCGCCAGCCACGGCCGACACGGCAGCGGGTTTCTCGGCGGGGGCCGGCTTCGGCGTTTTGGCAGCCGCCACGGCGGCGGGCTTGGCCGGCTTTACCTCGGCCGCGGGTTTCGGCGCCGCCGCCGGCTTGGGAGGCTGGGCACCTTTGGCCTGGGCACGGGCCATGGCGAGGACCTCGGCCACGCTGGGCTTCGCTCCTCCTGCAGGCGGCCCTTTTGCAGGCGGCGGGGTTTTGGGCGCCGGCGCGGCGGCAGCCGGTTGCTCGACTGCTTGCTCGACCGGTTCTTGTCCGGCGGACGCGGCTTGCGCGGCCTGGGCCTCGACGGGTTCGCTGGCGGGCTTTGGTTCCGCAGGTGGTTTCGACCCAGGCGCGGCGGCCCCCTTGGAGTCGGCCTTGCGCGCGGCCGCCATGATCTCGGCGACCGACAACTTCTTTTTCTCAGCCATGCCCTAGCACCGAAGCACGGAACCTAGCCAGCCAAAGGAGGTTGCGACGCGAATCGCGCGACGCGGGGCAATTTGTGACAATTTTCACGAACTGCCTAACTTTTTAACTTAGCCTGATCGGTTGTCAACCACCCCTTTTGAGAAAGCCCGGGCAAAAACGTGCTGGCCCTGGAAGTGGTCTTGCGCCACGATAGTCTACCGCAGACACGCGCCCGCGAAAATGGGATCCGAAGGCCCGACCGAGCAGATCTCCCGATCCATGATCATAACGTCGAGCGTTACACCTTGACTACGGCAAGAACGATCGACTGGTTGGCGCTGGCCCGGATCATGTTGCGCGATGCCGGCGCGCGCGGCGTGCCTGCGCTGGCTCAACTGCCCGGGATGCAGGCGCACCTCGAGCTGGAGGCGGCCGTGATGGGCTTGGCGGCGCGCGGCCGCCGCGTGGCAATCGTCACCGGCTTCTGCGTGGCGGCCGATCCGCCGGCGGCGGAGACCGACGGCCCGCCGGGCGCGCTGTATCTGGCCCGTGCGCTATCGGCCTTGTCGATTCCGGTGCTGCTTATCAGCGACGCGCTGGGGATGCCCCTGCTCCGTGCGGGGTGCCGGCTTTGGCGACTGGACGGGGTCGAGCTGGTCGAGTTCCCGTTTGAAACGGATGAGACAGATCCATCAGCGTCCACCGAGCGAGTTGAAGCGGCCAGCAGTTGTCCGAAAACGGACGCCTGGGTGGATGCCTTTCTGGGCCAGGAGCAAGGCGGGGGACTCACGCACCTCGTGTCGATAGAACGGGCCGGGCCCAGCCACACGCTTCAATCGCTCGCCGAACAGCAACGGTCGGGGCCGCCGCCGCTGGCGGAGTTTGAGAGCGAAGTGCCGGCGTCAAGCCGCGACGTGTGCCACAACATGCGGGGGGAGCCGATTGATCATTGCACGGCCAGGACGCACCGGTTGTTCGAGGAGGCACGCCGGCGGGTGGCGGCCATCGAAACGATCGGCATCGGCGACGGCGGCAATGAGATAGGCATGGGTAAAATTGCCTGGGAGGTGCTGCGGGCGGCGGTCGCCGGCGGCCCCGGCGGCCGCATCGCTTGCCGTATCGCGACCGACCGGCTGCTGATCGGCGGCACGAGCAATTGGGCCGCCTATACCTTGGCCGTGGCGACTTGTGCCGCGCGCGGGCGGCACGATTTGATTGCCGGGTGGGGAACCAGGCGTCAGGCCGAGTTGATCCAGGTGCTTGTCGACGAGTGCGGCGCGGTCGACGGCGTCACGCGGCAGCCTTCGGCAACGGTCGATGGCCTGCCGCTGGCCGAGTACCTGGATGTGCTAGCGGCGATCGAGGAGCAGTGCACAAAGAAAAAAGGGGATAAGTCCAATTATTTGGGTCCCAATGGCGTGTGAGGCTCGTGGCCCAGCATGATATTGGACTTATCCCCTTTTTTCCTGTGCTATCCCCTTTTTTCCTGTGCCACTGCTTGGAGACTCCCGGCTGTCGACCGGATGAATCCGGTCACTACAAACGAGAAGCGGTGCGCGTCCAGAGCGGATAAGCGATGAGAGAAGGCGCTGCCCATGCGGCACTGCTTCGTCCGCCTTTGGCGGACCGGAGAGCGGCCTAGAAGCAGTGGCACAACTGTCTAAACCCAGAAATTTCAAATCAACAATCGTTGGCCCGGGTACAATGAGTGTGGTTGTCGGAGTCGCATTCATCCAATCGATTTTCTCTCAGCGCCGGGCGGGATCATGAACGTTCTAATCGTCGGTTCGGGAGGCAGGGAGCATGCCCTGGCCTGGAAGATAGCCCAAAGCCAGCGCGTGGAACGGGTGTTCGTGGCGCCGGGCAACGCCGGCACGGCAGAGGATGCCGAGAACGTCGATATCCAGGCCGGCGATTTTCCGCGGCTCATCAAGTTCGCCCAGCAGAACGACGTGGGTCTGACCGTGGTGGGTCCGGAGGGCCCCCTGACGGCCGGCATTGTCGACGCCTTTTCGGCCGCGAAACTACGGGCGTTCGGTCCGACCCGGATGGCGGCCGAGCTGGAAGCCAGCAAGGTCTTTTGCAAGAACCTGCTGCGGCACGCCGACGTGCCCACGGCCGACTATCGCGTGTTCCGCAGCGCGGAGCGGGCCGTTACGTTCCTCAAGGACCGCGAGGACGTGCCGGTGGTGGTCAAGGCCGACGGGCTGGCGGCCGGCAAGGGCGTGTTCGTCTGCGCCAGCCGGGCCGAGGCGCTGCAGGCGGTGGACCGGATCGCCCGTGCCAAGGAGTTCGGCGACGCGGGCAACCAGCTCGTGATCGAAGAGCGGCTGGATGGGCAGGAGGCGAGCGTGCTGGCGATCACCGACGGGCAGACCATCGTGACGCTGCCGCCGGCGCAGGACCACAAGCGGGCCTACGACGGCGACACCGGCCCCAACACGGGCGGCATGGGCGCCTATTGCCCGACCCCGTTGTTGGACGAGGCGGCCCTGGGCTGGATCGAGGAGCACGTTCTGGTGCCGACGGTGCATGCCATGAAGCGGGCCCGCCGGCCGTTCCGCGGCGTGTTGTATGCCGGTCTGATGCTGACCAACCAGGGACCCAAGGTGCTGGAGTTCAACGTCCGCCTGGGCGACCCGGAGTGCCAGCCGCTGTTGATGCGGCTCAAGAGCGATCTGGTCGACGTGTTCGAAGCCACGATCGACGGGCGGCTGGAGGCCATGGCGCCCTTGGAGTGGGACCCGCGGCCGGCGGTCTGCGTGGTGATGGCCAGCGAAGGCTATCCCGGCAAGTACCAGGTGGGCCGCCCCATACGCGGTTTGGCCGAGGCGGCCAAGGTCCCCGAGGTGAAGGTGTTCCACGCTGGCACGGCCACGGCGGCGGGGCAGATTGTGACCGACGGTGGCCGCGTGCTCGGCGTGACGGCGCTGGGCTCGACAATCTCGTCGGCCAAGCTGCAGGCCTACACGGCGGTGAAAGCGATCCGCTGGGACGGCGCCTGGTGCCGCAAGGACATTTCGGACAAAGCCGTGCTGAAGGCAGAAGGCAGAAGGACGAAGGCAGAGTAAGAGACGCGCAAGCGAGGAATCTGCTCCATTCACTCCTCATAGGTCTTGTCTGTCAGCCTGGTTCGCGTCGCGTCCCCTGCCTCCTGGCTCATCGGGGAACCTCGACGATGCCCACGGGGCCGTTCCAGCCAAGACGCCCGCCAGGCTCCCAAACACCATTGCGATAAGCACGCGTTGCATCGAGGCGCCCTTCAGTTGTGCGGCGGGCGAACGTTATGCATGATAGCATGGCTTGAGGGTGCTAGAATCAGCGACGGCGCAAGGGGCGTCGGCGGGAGGCTCTTGTTATGGGTGCGAACACGACATCGGCTGTTGGACCGGCCACGCAGCCATTTCGCTCGAATGCCAAAGCCTTGATCCTGGCCACGGTTGGGCTGGTCGGCTGCCGGATATTGTCTGCGTGGCACAGCGTGGGGGGCATGGTGGCCGGTGCGCTGGTGGTCGGCGCTTTACTCACCGTGCTGGTGGGGCGAAGCCAGCGAGCGAGACGATGGGCACCTTTCACCGCCCGGCTGGTCGCCGTGCTTGCCAACGCGGCGGCGCTGGGCATCGGGGCGTTTGTGATGCTGCTGGCAATCACGGGCCTGCTGGCGGATGGGCGGCTGGGCACGCGGGTCGATTGGGGATGGGAGTTTGCTTGTGTGCCGGTGGCCGCGGCAGTCAGCCTGGCAGTGCTTGCGTGGCCCCGTTCCCGACGAACGCGCTGGACGCACGACGCGGCGATCGGGCTGAACGGCGCCTTGACCGTTTACGGTTTTTGGTATTGGTGGGTTCATGAACGCGGGACGTATCTGCCGAGCCCGCCCCCTTTGGGGACGATGCTGCTGTTGGGACTGGCCGCGGTCACCGTGATGGCGTTGGTCTGGGATAGCGCTTCGCTCGCCGGCGCGAGTGGTGCGCCGGCTAGCTGCGCCGCGGGCAACCTCCGCCGACGCCTTCGGCCGGCGCTGGTGGCCGCCACGACGGCGGCGGTATGCCTGCTGCTCTGGATCAGCTTCCAGCCGGTCTACCAGCATCGTCGAAGGGTGGCAGTGCTGGACTCGATGGGATGCCAGGTCGAATACCATCCGATGCAAAACGCCGTCATGTCAAACGTCATGTACCCGTTCGTGCCAGATAGCTTATGCCCTCCGTACTTCTGCCCCGTCCAGCAGGTGTTCGTGCCGCGCGGCGCCCGGTTGCAAGCCGCCGACGGCCGACAATTGGGAGAGTTATTGAAGGAGTTGCCGCAACTCGAGGGCCTGCACGTCTGGGAGATCCCGCCAGGCGCTGGCCGAACTCTGCAGCCCTATGACGTAGATTCCAAAATCGTCCACCTGACCTTGCACGGTGACGGTGTGACGGATGAAACCCTGGCCGACATCGCTGGTTTCAAGTGGCTCGAATCGGCAGACTTTCGTAATTCGCGGATTACGGACAGCGGATTGAAGCACCTGGCAGGTCTGCCACGCTTGCAGGGCATCAGGCTCGATGGTGCGGCAGTCACCGGAGAGGGTCTCGTTCAGCTCAAGTCGCTCGGATTGCTTACCATGCTGGACTTATCGAATACTCAGATCGATGATGCGGACCTCGGCCACTTGCATCAGCTCAAAAGCCTCCAGCAACTGAATCTGCAGCTAACCCGGGTTACCGCCGACGGCGTGCGCAAACTCGAAAAGGCGTTGCCAAGGTGTCGTGTCGCCTGGGACGGGCTGGCGGAAGAGTAGAGACTCACCAACCTGGGACGTTCCGTGCCTGCTCGTTCCGCCAATTAGGATTCATCAGAACCCATAGCGCAGAGTGGACGCCCTACGAAGCGCCTTCATTCTTCATCTTCGGCGTAGCCGGGGGGAAAAATCGAGTCGTCGGTAGGACCGGGCTGGTCCGTTTCCTTGGCTGGAAGATCGTTTTGCTCGGTGGGAAGATCGACGCCGCTGAACCGCTCGAGCCAGAACTCGACCTCGCCGGCGGTGGGTGGCCCCGGCTTGATGGAGGGAGCGGCCTGCTGGGCGCTGGGGCCGTGAGACCGATCGACACGGCGGCGGACGACTTCCGCGTACCAGCGGTCGCTGTCGATGGCCTGCGCCTTGCGGCGGCGCGCGGCGCGCTGCAAACGGTGGTCGCTGGAGACGACCGTCAGCCGCCGGGGGGCCGTGTCGGCCTCGATCAATTCCTCGATCAACTCGTCGGCATCGTCGTAGCTGACCGCGAACCGCACGGTCAGCCCGCGGTGCGTCAAGATCGAGGGAAGGCCACGTGGCGCTCCGGCGGCGTCGAAGACCACCGTTGTCTTGCCAACCTCGTCTGTCTCGATTGACTCGGCGACGAAATCAAGCAACGCGAGGCGGCTGCGCTCGAAGCCGCCCGGTCCGCGGCCCCGGCCGATGATGCCGGCGGCGTGCATCAGGTTGTAGCCGTCGATGAGCAGAGACATTGGTCACTGGTCACTTGTCATTGGTCACTGGTCATTGGTCAATGGTGAAGACGCCGGCTGATCTAAGATCCAAATTCTAAGCACCAAGCCGGTACTTGACCTTGCCGCCGACGATGACGGTGTCGGCCCGGCCGCGCAGCTCCCAGCCGGCAAAGGGGGTGTTGCGGCTCTTGGAGCGGAACCGGGTGGCATCGACCGTCCAACGATGATCGGGATCGATGATCGTGACGTCGGCATCGGCCCCCACGGCCAACGTGCCCTTGGGAATGCCGAGGATGCGTGCCGGATTGATGGTCATTTTTTCGATGGCCCCGGACCAGGTCAGGTGTCCGGGCTCGATCAGCTTGGTAATGACCAGCCCCAGGGCCGTTTCCAGCCCCACGATGCCGAAGGGGGCCTGGTCCAGCTCCTGCATCTTCTTTTCCAGGGCATGCGGCGCGTGGTCGGTGCAGATCACTTCGATGGTGCCGTCGGCCAGCCCGGCGATGCAGGCCTCCACGTCGTGGCGGCTCCGCAAGGGGGGACTCATCTTGTAGTTCGAGTCGAACGACCGCAGGCAGTCGTCGGTGAGCGTGAAGTGGTGGGGACAGACCTCGGTCGAGACCTGCACGCCGAGCCGCTTGGCACGCCGCACCAGCTCGACGCTGCCGGCGCTGGAAACGTGCATGATGTGGATGCGGCCATCGGTGGCCTCGGCCAGGGCGATGTCGCGGCTGGTCATCACGTCCTCGGCGGCGGCCGGCATGCCGGGCAGCCCCAGGATCAGCGAGACCAGGCCTTCGTGCATGACGCCGCCGCGAGTCAGCTCCAGGACCTCGGCATGATTGAGAATGGGTTTGTTGAACATCCGGCAGTATTCGAACGCGCGGCGCATCAGCTCGGCGTCGTAGACCGGCGCGCCGTCGTCGGTGAAGGCCACCGCGCCGGCTTCCACCAACTGGCCGATCTCCGCCAGCTCCTTACCTTCGCGGTTCTTGCTGACGCAGGCCACGACGAACACGTTGGCATTGCCCGCCAGGGCCGCCTGGTGCCGGACAAACTCGACCGTGGCCTGCGTGTCGATGGGCGGCTCGGTATTGGGGATGCAGGCGATGGAGGTGAAACCGCCGGCCAGCGCGGCGGCGGTCCCGGTAGCGATGGTTTCGTCGTCCTCGCGTCCCGGCTCGCGGAGGTGCACGTGCATGTCGATCAGCCCCGGGGCCACGATCTTTCCCTGGGCGTCGAGGACTTCGCTTTGGCCGTTCACGTCGAGGTCGTACCCGGCAATGCGGCCCGCTTCGATCACGAGGCTGCCCAGGCGGTCGAGCGATTGGCTGGGGTCGATGAGCCGGCCGTTGCGGATCACGAGTCGGGAGCCGGCCTTGGAGGCATCGACGAGCATGGGCGTACCTTAGCGGATTTGGGGAAGCGTCTGGATTGCTCTGGCGGCGGCGCTGAACGGCGAAAACATCAACTGGCCCCGCAGACCAGCCACAATGCGGCCATGCGGACGGCCAGCCCGTTGGTGACCTGTTCGAGGATGACCGAATGGGGCCCGTCGGCCACTTCGGGCGTGACCTCGACGCCGCGGTTGATCGGCCCGGGCGCCAAGATGAGAATGTCGTTTTTGGCCCTGGCCAGCCGCTCGCGGTTCATAGCGTAGAGGTGGGCGTACTCGCGGACGGAAGGGAACGGGCGGGTCGACTGGCGCTCGAACTGGATCCGCAACAGGTTAAGCACGTCGCAGCGAGGCAGGATCTCGTCGAGGTTGTAGCAGACTTCGACGCCCAGCTCGCGCCACAAGGGCGAAACCAGCGTGGAGGGCCCGCAGACGATCACGTGCGCGCCCAGCCGCTTGAGCCCCCAGATATTCGAGCGGGCGGTGCGGCTATGCGCGATGTCGCCGACCAGGGCCACGGTGAGTCCGTCCAGGTGACCGCGATGCTCGCGAATGGTCATGATGTCGAGCAGTCCCTGCGTTGGATGCTCGTGCGGGCCGTCGCCGGCGTTGATCACGGAACATTCGAGGTTCTGCGCCAAAAGGTGCGGCGTGCCCGGCGTGCGGTGCCGCACCACGACCACGTCGACGCCCATGGCCTCGATGTTGCGGGCCGTGTCAATGAAGGTCTCTCCCTTGGAGAGGCTGCTGCCGGTGGCGGAAAACTCGACCGTGTCGGCACTGAGCCGGCGGGCGGCCAGCGCGAAGCTGGTGCGAGTGCGAGTCGAGGGCTCGAAGAACAGGTTGGCGCACGTCCTGCCGGCCAGCGCGGTGAGCTTTTGACGGCAGCCGCCGCTGGCCTCCTTGAACATCGCCGCCGTGTCCAAAAGAACCAGCAATTCCTCGGCCGTGAGATTCTCAAGGCCCAGCAAGTGACGCCGGGTCCACGAAGCCGGGATGGCGCCGATCTCGCTCAGTTCGGTGCTCATGGACGCTGGTTCGGCCTGGATCGACTTGCGTGCTGCGAAGCGGCCCCGTGATTCTAGCAGCGGCGTGGCGAACCCGCCAAATGGAATGCTGCGGAATAGTCGGGGCGGATGGCCCGATTCCTTCAATAAAAAGGCCGAAATCGCCGGCATCCGCGTCCGGTTTGCGGGGTTATAATCGACTGGCGTGCGGGGGGCTGAGGGCCGTTTGGTCAGATTCCGCCGATGTTTTCGTCCAACACCGCCTCGGTATTGATCCTGGCCGACGAGGCCTCGCTGGCTCGTCGGTGGTCGGCCTGGTTGGAAGAGTATGGTTGCCGGGCGTGGTCGGCGCCCGAGGCCCTGCCGGCCACCGTCAGGCCCGATTGTATCCTCACCAACCGGCCGATCGCCGCCGTGATTGCAGCGCTCGACCGGCCCCAACTGGCACAAGGCCACGTGGGAGTGGTGGCGGTCGGTCGCGGAGGTCCGGCCGACGTGACGCTCCCGGCCGATGCCACGCCGAGGGAGATTGCACTGGCCTGCCGGCTGCTGGGCGAGGTGGTGCGGCTGCGGCGGCAAGCGCGCCGCGGCGCCCGGCTGCGCCGTGCGCTGACGCGGCTGGCGTTGACCGACCCGATCACCGGATTGCCGAATCGACGGGCCTGGGACGAGGAATTGGCCAAGCGGCTGTCGCAGCCGCGCGGAGACGCAAGCGACGCCGAGAGGCTATGCCTGGCGATCCTGGATCTGGATCACTTCAAGCGGATCAACGACACGCTGGGGCACGCCGCCGGAGACAAGTTGCTCAAGGCCGCCGGCCGCGTGCTGCGGCGTTCGCTGGCGGGCCAGCATTTCCTGGCGCGGCTGGGTGGCGACGAGTTCGGTGTGCTGGCCTGGACCGACGGCGGAGCGGCGGCCGGGGAGCTGGTCGAGCGGGTGCGCAAGGAGCTGGCGTGCGGGCTGGCGGCCATGTCGCTGGCGGCGACGGCCAGCGCGGGATACTGTGTCGAGCCGGCCGGCGCCGCGGTGGCGTCGAACGAAGTGCTCGAGACAGCCGAGGGGATGTTCGAGTCGGCCGACGAGGCGATGCGATGCGCCAAGGCGGCGGGCCGCAACATGAGCCGCCGCGCGGTTCGGGCAGCGCCCGACTTATCGGGACGCTGAGATCAGTGGGCGACGCGCCAGCGGACGCCAAACAGCCAGATCATGCCGGCGGCCAAGGCAACATCGAGCGCCATATAAAAGATCACGAACGAAGTCCACAGCGGCCAGTTGGCGGGAATGGCGGTCGCATCTTGAATGTCGAGGTCCAAGGGGAGACTGAAAGCGGCAATGAAGGGGCTGCTGAACGACAACTGCTTGACCAACGTCGCGGCGGGGTGGGTGGGATAGAAGACTTCGGCGAACTCCGAAACAGCCACCGGGGCCAGGAACAAGAGCACGACCACCAGGTAGGCGGTCATCATGCTGACCGATGTCTTGCGGAAAATAACCGAGCAGAACAGGGCCAGGCCGGCCGTGGTCAGGCAGGTCAGCGCGATGATGACCAGGTAGCCGGCGATCGTGATCAGGTTCGACCAGTAGTACTGCACCATCACGCAGGCCAGCAACAGCGGCCACAAGAGAAAGGAGGTCAGGACGCAGGAGACGCGCAATCCGGAAACGAGTTTTCCCCAGAGGATCTGCCAGGGCGACAGGGTGGTGACGAGCAACAGGTCGAGCGTCTCGCGTTCGCGTTCGCTGGTGACGCTGCCGGCCGAGAACACCGGCCCGACCAGCATGTTGAACAGCACGACGTAGCTGATGTACCAGGGGGCCGCCTGGGGGAAAAGGTACAGGCAGAAGGCCATCAGCGGGATGGCCAGGAACATGCTGACCTGGATCACCACCCGCAGCATCAGCGTACCCTGGCTGAACAGTTCGCTGCGCATTTCCTTGTCGTAGATCGGATTGGCGCCGTCCTCCAGCAGGCCGACACGCTTGGCGGGGGCAAACAGGCGATCGGGAAACTGGTCGCGGTGGATCACCAGGCCGACCGCCTCGCGGAGCTCCTGGGCCTCGTCGACCACCTCCTTGCCTTCGCTGCCCACGTCGGGCGGGTGGAGCAGCCGGCGGCTGGTGGCCACGAAGAGCACGCCGCCGATCACGAAGCAGGCGATCGGCAAGACGGTGACGGTGGCCAGGAGCCGGAACCCGGCCACGCCCTCGAAGGCCCGCCAGAAGAGCAGGCCCGCCAATGCCAGCGGCAGGATCGCCAGGTACGAAACGACCAGCGAGGCGGCGGTCCGTTGGAAATAGCTGCTGCAGGCGAGGCTGATCATGCCGAAAGTAACCACCGAGAGGATCAACGCCAGGTAGACGGCCAGCACCTCGTACAGCGACACGCCCCCCAAGGGCAGGCAGATCATCACGATCGGCAGCGACGAGAAAATCAGGATCGCCACGTGGCAGAGCGAGGCAAACAGCTTGCCCAGCACGATCGCGCCCGGCCGCAGCGGGCTGGCCAGCAGCATCTCGTAGCTCTTGCGCTCCTTTTCGCCGGTGATGGCGCCGGCCGCGAAGCTGGGGGCCATCAGCGAGGCGATCAAGTACTGGCCCAGGAAAAACAGGTTCACGAGCCGCTTGGCGGCCTCGGGGTTGGTCATGTCGATCTTCTCGGCTTCGGGCCAGGCCATGTAGACCACGCCCCCCAGCAGCGCCACGTAGAAGAACAACAGCGCGAAGCCCCGCCGCATCCGCAGGTTCACCAGGAGCTCGCGCTGCAGGACGGGATTCTCGATCAAGTACATGAGTGGGGGCGATTCAGATGACAAGTCCCTTGGTGACCAGCATGAAGACGTCCTCCAGCGTGGGATCTTTCTCGGCAAAGGAGTGCATCTTCACCCCCGCGCCGATCAGCCGCTCGAGCAGCGCGGCCACGTCGTGGTCCTCGGCGGCCAGCTCGGCGGTGACGCGATGGTTTTCGACCTGCACGTCGAGCGTCTGCGGCATGCTGCGGATGATCGACAGGGCCGTCTCCATCTTGTCCAGGAAGCGGATCTCCAGGATGCGGTTTCGCTTGATGCGGCGGTAGACCTCGTCGATCGGCCCGTGCATCAGCATCACTCCGCGCTCGATGATGCCGATCGAAGTGCAGCAGTCGGCCAGCTCGGTCAGGATGTGGCTGGAGATCAGGATGGTCTTGCCCATCCGCCGCAGCTCCTTCAGCAGGGCCTTCACCTCCAGGCGGGCCCGCGGATCGAGGCCGCTGGAGGGTTCGTCGAGGATCAGCACCGGGGGGTCGTGCACCAGCGTCTTGGCCAGGCACAGCCGCTGCTTCATGCCCCGCGACAACCCGTTGACGAAGTCGTCGCGCTTGTGGGTCAGGTCCAACAGCTCCAGCACGTCGCCGATCACGTGCTTCCGCTTCGAGCGGGGGATCTGGTAGGCGACGGCGAAAAAGTCGAGGAATTCCCAGACCTTCATGCCGTCGTACACGCCGAAGTTGTCCGGCATGTAGCCCACGCTGCGGCGGACGTCGAGCGGGCGGCGCGTGACGCTGTGCCCGTTGACCACCCCCTCGCCATGCGTGGCCTTGAGCAGCGTGGCCAGGAAGCGGATCGTGGTGCTCTTGCCGGCCCCGTTGGGCCCGATGAAACCGAACATCTCGCCTGCCGCGATGGTCAGGTTCAAGCACTCCACGGCGGTAAAGTCGCCGTAGTTCTTGCCAAAGTCGATGAGTTCGATCATGGGCCGGGAGATGATGGCGGTGAAGGGCGTGCCGTTGACTGCTCAGGGATTCTCGTCCGGCAGGAGGTCGTCGTCCAACTCTTCGGGCGGCAAAGGATCCCGCAATTGCCCCTGGATCGTGGCACGGTCGTTCTGGTCGCGCTGCGGCGCGGGCAGCGGACCGTAATCCAGGTGGGCCACGAACAGGCCGCGATGCCGCTTCTGCGAGGCGGCCGGCCGGATCGTCAGGCCGCCGATTTCGTCGGGCGTCCAGGCCACCAGCCGCAGCTCTCCCGCCGGCACTTCCTTCTGGGCCAGTGCCAGCAGGTTCCGCAGGTTGAGCAGGTTCAATTTATCGGAGCGTGCAGCGCTGGGGGCGGCCAGCGACCGACCTCGTTCCTGGGTCCACAGCTTGTCGGTGTTGGCCGGCACCAGCCGCACTTCCACCTGGGCAGCCGGCGGCAGCGAACCGACCCAGGCCGCTTTGTCCTTTCCGACGACTCCGGCGCCCTCGAGCGTCAGGTTGGTGAGGTTGGTGAGCCGGAAGCGATCGTCGCCCAGGGCCTCCCAGCGGACGCCGCCGCCCAGGTCGTACATCTGCTCGGTGTGCACCATGCCGGTCGTGTTCGAGTCGAAAGCCAGTCCTTCCAACGTGACCTCCGAGATCTCGTCTTCGGCGCCGACCTTTTCGGCCTCGCGCACGCGGCGAAAACCGACGGTGCTGCGGCCCGTGCCGCTGAGCATCTGCCGGCCGGTGGGAAACGGCAGCGCCAGGGCCGTGTCGTCTTCGAAACGAAGCCGGTAGCTGGTTCCCAACGAACTGTACAAGGCGATGTATCGGGTCAGATGCGCGCGTGGATGCTCGCCCTGGACCTCGATCACCGACAGGTCGGTGCGGGAGCGGGCAAAGCCGATGTCGAGCTGGGCCAGGTAGACCACGGCCAACGAGCAGCCCACGGCGATCAAGGGGGCGACCGCCCAGGCCAGCTCGACGCGGCCCAGCATCCGGAAGAACGCCCAGTTGACCGGCACGAGCACGACTACATAGACCGCGAGCACCCAGACGACGAAGGTGGCTTCGGGCACCACGATCCCCGCGGCCTCGCGCAGGGCATAACTGGCCAGGTCGGCACTGGTGCTGAAGTCGTCCCAGGCGGCCACGCCGGGACCAACGGGCGGGCCCTCGCTAGAGTCGCCGATGTACATCGGCTGCCCCCATGGGGACAGCGTGACTTCATCGATGGCGGGGCTGGCGGGTTCGGGGCGTTGGCGCCGCATTGCGGCGAAGCTGCCGTCCGAAAGCGCGGCGTCGCGAGTGAAATAACGCAGATGGCTGACCCGCGAAGCGTCGTAGGGGTCGCCTTCTGTCCAGTCCACCCGCACCGTGAGGCCGTCGTTCAGGCTGAAAACCCGCGGCGGGCGGGCCAGGATGCAGCCGTTGAAAAAGCCGTCGAAGCCAGGCCAGTTGCGCAACTCGCGTTGGCTGAGATGGAAAGCGGTAACCACCACGCGACCCCGCCCCACGCGGCGGGCAACCACGAGCGGTTCCCCGCCCCCCCTGGCCAGGATCTGCGAGGACGCGCGCGGCGTCAGCTTCTGACCCGTCCAAGGCTCGACCACCGTCAGCGGCCGGCCGGATATGGTCCAGATGGAGTTGATTTCGGCAAGGCTGCCGGTATCGAGCTTCAAGGCGTCGCCCCCGTCGGCGGGCAGGTAGGGATCGAGGAAGCTCCCCCGGACCGTGTCCAAAGTTTCGGGCCCGCTTACGATGAGCTGGCCTCCCCAGTGCAGCCAGTCGAGCAGGGCTTGTTGCTTGTCCGGGGCGAGCAACTTCGGATCGAGATCGTCCCAGAGAATGCAGGCGACGGCGGTCCAGCTCAAGGCTCCGTTGGGCAACGCAGCCCGGTTGCGGATCTTTGGCAGGATCACTCGGTAGTGGGCTTCGACCGGGGATTCGCCCATGTCGGTACGGGGCGCGCGGATGGAATCGAGCGTTCTCAGATAGCCATACAGATCGGGATTACGGGCCAGTACGGCAAAGTAATACTGGTGGGCCGGCATGCGCTCGAGTGGCTGCAGGTCCTGGACGATGGTCCTGCCTCCGGGGCCGCTGAGCAGCCGGGTTGAGATCTGGTGTGTCTGGACTTCCAGCGGCGAGTAGAGCGGGTACTCGAAGACACGCCTCTGCCCCTTGGGCAGGATGGCCGGCCGGGTGACTCGCAAGCGGAACGGCATCTGGTCCAAATCCACCGGCCTGCCCTGCTGGAGCAGCTCGGAGGCCAGCTCGCCCCGGTATTCGAAGTTGTTCGCCCGGGCCTCCATGCTGCCCGTGGTCCAATGACCGGGCTTGACGCCGGCTTCGATCCGGTCGGTCTGGTTGGGGCGGACCGAGAAGCGGAGGAACTCGAAGTCGGGTTTCTCCTTTTCTTTCTGCTTCCTGAGCTCCTCGCGCCTGGCCTCCCGCTGTTCTTCGGTCAAGGGGTCGGCGCGAGTGCATCCTCGGCAGCCGGAGATCAACGGAGTCAAGGCCACCAGCGAAGCCAATGCCAAGAGGGCACGGCGGCCCACGTGAGGGCTGGCAAGCGCGGGCCGGCCAGCCCGAGGGCCGACAACGAGACAAGAACGTTGGCTCTCGGCCATCAGATCGGTGGTCACGACGGGATGAACACGCACTCGGCACATTATTGGCGGAGCCTCCAGGCCCGGCCCTTACGAGCGATTCCATGAGTCTACGCGGTGGCTACGGGCCGTGCAAAGGGCCGGGGTAGTAACCCGGCCGGCCGACAAGTGGCAAGAGACACGGCGATCAGGCGTCAAGGCCGGCCGTCGCGATGGGGCAAACGCTGATAGTCGTCCGGAGTATCGAGATCCCCAAGCACCTCGCTGGGCAGCTCGACCCGGCTGCAGGGATGCCGGTCGAGCAAGACGTTCAGGCCCTCGTCGGGCATCAGTTCGGCCGCTTCCCGGGCCAACGGCCAGGCAAACAGCACCGGATGGCCGCGGCGCCCCTGGCACGACGCCACGATGATCTCGTCGGGCGCCGGCCGGCGCGACGAGAGCAGCGTCTCGATCCAGCCGGGCTCCAACAACGGCATGTCGGCCGGTGCCAAAAGCCAGGCGTCGCTGGCCGAGGGGGCATAATGGCTCGCCACGTGGGCCAGTCCGCACTGGACCGAAGCTTTCATGTCGGCGGGCGGCGGGTCGGCGACGACGACGTCGACGCCGGCATCGCGGCAGACCGCCGCCAGGGCCTGGTCTTCCGGATGCACGACCACCACCACGCGGGAAACGCCGGCACGCTTCCAGGCCGACAGAACGTGCTCAATCACGGTTGCCCCCCGCCAGGGGAGCAGCAGCTTGGGCCTGCCCATCCGCTCGCTGCGGCCGGCAGCCGGAACGATGGCAAAGCTGCGAGGAGTGCTCACGAGGCTCCTTGGCGCCAGGCGTCGCTGCCGGGTATGCTGCCGCGACGGAGTGGCGCAGCGGTGTTCACGGCTCCGCGGCGACGAACGGGGCCGGCCGGCCGGGCACTGCGCCTGCCAGGTTGCGGTGGGCGATCAGCTCGGCCAGGATGCTGATGGCGATTTCCGGGACGGTTTGCGAACCGATGTCGATGCCCAGGGGAGCATAGACCTTCGACAAGGCCTCGCCGGAAACACCCTGGGCCTCGAGGTCGTCGAAGATCAGCTTGATCTTGCGGCGGCTGCCGATGAGTCCCACGTAGCGGGCGCCGCGCTCGGCCAGGTGGAAGAGCGCTTCTTCATCGTGGTTGTGTCCGCGCGTGACGATCAAGGCATACGTGTCCGGCGTGATCTCCAGACCGCGCAGCGTGGGACCAATTTCACCCTGGATCAACCGGGCGGCGCGCGGAAAGCGGTCCTGGCTGACATACTCGGCGCGGTCGTCGACGACCCAGACGTCGAAATCAAGATCCGGCGCCATGTTGCCGACCGCGCGGCCGATATGCCCGCCGCCGACGATCAGCAGCCGGCAACGAGGCAGCACCGGCAGATACGCCACCCCCTGCGCGGCCATCGGGCGAGGACGCGCATCCAAATCAGGCAGTTGATCGATGATGCCGGCAGGGACAGCCGTGGCCGGGGCGGCTGATTCAAGGGCCGCGGCGACCAGCCGGCGGTCTCGAGCGAATAGATAGCAGGCCGGCGCGGGCAGGCCGCTCTTGGCTCCATCGAACACGATGGCTTCCAGACAACCGGCGCCCTGGGACAACAGATCCAAGTACCTTTGAAAATACGTCTGGCCGGCATCCGTCTGCCCGGGGGCCGCGATCGGCTGAATGAGGACTTGCATCCGCCCGCCGCAGATCAGGCCGTCGTCCCAACCGTAGTCGTTGTCGAGCTGAAAAGCGGCCACCTCGGCCCGGCCCTGCTCCAAGCCGGCCAACGCCCGGCGTTTGACCTCGGCCTCGACGCAGCCACCCCCCAGAGTGCCTGCCTGAGAGCCGTCGGGAAAGACGAGCATGGCCGCCCCGGCCTTCTGCGGAGTGGACCCGCGGGTCTCGACCAGCCGGCAGTAGACAACGGGCCGGCCGGCCCGGAGCGCTTCGAGCAACTGTTGAAGGATTTCGAGCATGAGCACACGAGTATTGGCCGGAGGACTTTACGTCGATCAACGCCAGCTTAACTGGGGCTTTAAGTCGAGACAAGCAGCCGGATTGGAACGCAACCCGGGCCTCGTGGGCCGATCGGGCTGCGGCCGAGGCCAGGACCGAAACCGTGGCGGGCCGATGATTTCGCAATTGCGGCCTGGACCGCCAGCGGCTAAAAGACCGCTCCGCCATCGCACACATCTCGTCACATCAGACCAAAGGGAACGGCAAGATGCCCCTATTTTCCCTCGAGCCCCCGTGTCGAATGGCTGGAACCGATCGCGGCCGCACGCGCCGGTCGCGGTATGAAACGCTGGAGCCACGGATGTTGCTGCACGCGGCGACAGGCCGCGAGTGGGCCAGCACCGACGTATCCGTGAGCTTGCTGCCGGACGGCACTTCGACGGACGGATACGCGAGCAGCTTGTTCGCCGAACTGGACGCGGTGGCGCCGCGCGCGGCGTGGCAAAGGGAGTTTGCCCGCGCCCTGCAGACCTGGGCCAACGTGTCGAACTTGAACTTCGACTTCGTATCCGACGACGGTTCGCCGACCGGTGTGCCGGGACGGGCTCAGGGCGACAGCCGCTTTGGCGACATCCGGCTGGGCGCGCATCCGCTCGACCGCTTCGTGGCTTACGCCTACTACCCCAGCGGGACCACGAGGGGAGGCGATATCACCCTCAACTCCGACTACCCCTTTCAGCTTGGCAAGCACATCGATCTGTACTCGGTGTTGTTGCACGAAACGGGTCACGCGCTGGGCCTGGGGCATGGCACAGCGGGCACGATCATGTACGCCACGATCAAGGGCGTCTACTCGGGATTGACGGCCGACGACATCGCGGGCGTGCAGGCGATCTACGGCGCCCGCGCGCACGACAGCTTCGAAACCGCGGCCGGCAACAACACGTTTCAAACGGCCAGCACGCTTGCGTTGAGCTCCGGTGTCACTGGGCTCCTGGCCGACCTGACGACGTTGGCCGACGTGGATTATTACCGCGTCCGCCTTCCCAATGGCGCCGAAGGCACGCTGACCGTTTCGGTCGATGCCGGTGGCATCAGCCTGCTATCGCCGAAATTGTCGGTGTACGACGGCGCGGGCAGGCGGCTGGCGGCCGCCGATGCCGGCGGCCAATACGGCGGCAAGGCGAGCATCACCTTGAACGGTTTACCGGCCGGGCAGACGGTGTACCTGGTGGCCGACGGCGCGGTGAACGACGTCTTCGGGATGGGCACCTACCGGTTGAACGCCGAGTTCGTCCCGGACCGGAGCCCGGCGCCGATCGACTCCACGCAGTCCGCGGTATTGAGTCATGCGAGCGGGCGTGACGCCGAGGCCCAGGTCACCGTCAAGGATGGTGAAACGACTTCGCAGCCGGTGGCTTCACGGCCGCGTACGGCCGATTCAGTGAGCCAGTCCGCGCAACCGGCCAGCCGGCTCCAAGCCCTGGTTGAGAGTCTTGACGGTGGTTCGACGAGCGCGAGAACGCGGCAATCGCGGTTAAAGATCTTCGCGGAGATTGCCCAACTGAACGCCGACTGGTTCGAGCTGGTTTGAAGCGAGGAAGCGTAGCCGGAGGGTCTTAAAAGCTTGCCACGTTGCGCAATTGCCGAATTGTTCAGGCGGTGGAAGAACCACTCAATCAGAAGCTGCTGTTTCGCTTGCGGATCGTTGCGCACTCGCGCAGAGGTCAATGGGGTTTGCTCGCGGTAGCGAGTCGACCTAGGGTTTCGATTGTGGGGCGAACCGCGCCCTGCTCACTTCTGCAACTCATTTCCTGTTTCGCTTGGAGCGGTAATCATGCTTCGGACTTCCTCGGCTCACCGTGCCGTAAGCTCGGACCGAAAACACGTTGGGCGGCATCAATGCGGTTGTGAACTATTGGAGCCGCGGTTGATGCTGTATGCCCTGTCGGGGCGGGAATGGGCCAACACTGACGTGTCGGCCAGCTTTTTGCCCGATGGGACACCGACGGAAGGATATCTCAGCGGCCTGTTCGCCGAGCTCGACCCGGTGGCGCCGCGCGAGGTGTGGCAGCGGGAGTTCGCCCGCGCCTTGCAGACCTGGGCCAACGCGTCGAACTTGAACTTCCGCTTCGTCGCCGACGACGGTTCGCCGACCGGCACCAGCGGGCTGGCCCAGGGCGACAGCCGCTTTGGCGACATCCGCCTCGGCGCGCATCCGCTCGACGGTTACGTGGCTTACGCCTACTATCCCAGCGGGACGACCAAGGGAGGCGACATCACGATCAACCCGGGCTACACGTTCAAGATCGGCACGCACATCGACCTCTACTCGGTGCTGTTGCATGAAGCGGGCCATGCCATCGGCCTGGACCACAGCGTGTCGGGCACGGTGATGTATTCCACGATCAAGGGCGTGTACACGGGGCTCACGGCCGACGACGTCGCCGGGGTGCAGGCCATCTATGGCGCCCGCGCGCACGACAGCTACGACGCCGCGGCCCCCAACGACTGTTTTGATACCGCTGCCGCGCTGGCACTCGATTCGCTCAACATCGCGCTGCGGGCAGACCTGACCAGCCTGGCCGACGTCGATTACTACCAGATCAGCCTTCCGGACGGTTCGGACGGGACGTTGAGCGTCTCGGTCGATGCCCGGGGCGTGAGCCTGCTGGCGCCCAAGTTGTCGATCTACGACTCTGCCTGGAACCTGCTGGCCGTGGCCGACGCAGGCGGCAACTACGGCTCGGTGGCCGGCATTGAGCTGGCCGGCCTGGCCGCCGGACAAACGCTGTACGTCGTGGCCGACGGTGCGGTGGACGATGCGTTCGGCATGGGCGCCTATTGGTTGAATATCATGGCAGGGGGCAATGTTCCTTCGCCCGAACCCGAGCCGGAGCCGGAGCCCGGGCCCGGGCCCGCCGGCGATCGTTTCGAAGTCAACGACACATTCTCGATGGCGAGCAACCTGGGCAAGTTCAACAGCCAAACGCAGACGGACCTCTCGATCCATACGGCGACGGATGTCGATTACTACCGCTTTACCGTGGCCAAGAGCGGCACGTTCCGGGTCTCGATTCAATTCGCACACTCGGCCGGCAACCTGGACATGGTGGTCTACGACTCCGCCCAGCGCGTATTGGCCAGCGGCAGCTCGCTCTCGGACAACGAATCGGTGACGTTGAGCCTCTCTTCCGGGCAGACTTATTACGTGGGTGTTGCCAGCCCAAGCGGTGCCCAGAACGTCTACGACCTGGCAATCGCCAAGTCGAATGGCGGCGGAGGGGGCAAGGGGGGCGGCGCAATGATGGGGCCTGATATCGGACATGGGACCGACGCCGCCGGGTTCGAAGCCGATCACGACCATGACCACCACGGTGATCATGGCATCGAGCCGCAACTCCTCGTCGGCCACTCAGACGATGGCTACGATCGCCTGGCCTCCATAAGGTGGAAGCCGGACGCAGCATACCACGCCTGGGACGTGCTCGGCCGTGGAAACGAGCAGGCAAGCGACCGGCAGCAGTGGGGCACCCAGATGGGCCAGGACCTCGCTGACCCGGATTGGGCGCAGGCGGACCAGGCGGCGAACACCCTGGTGCTTCCACTCGGCTGGGCGGAGCGCCAGGCACAGCCGGCCGCGTCGCGAGAGCGTGACGCAAACGGCCCAGTCGATGACGACTGGGCCGATGCCATGGTCGAAGTGCTGGTTTTCGAGAAGCTGTCAGGCGACGGCTAGCTTGCGGCGGAAGCGGCGGTAACCTGCCAGCGAGAGCATGGCGAAGGCGCAGAGCGTCATCGACGACGGCTCAGGTACGACGCCACCACCGCCACCGTCGGGGGGCTCGTTGACGAAGCCCTCGCTTCCGCCACCGGCAAAGCCCTGAACTTTGATACCGATACGCAAACCGCCCGCGGCCCCTCCAAGATCAAGGGAGTCGAGCACGGAGGCGTAGGTCTGGTTGTTAATCAAATCGAAGACGATCTCCAGGAATTCATCGGGATTGATGCCGTTGGCCTGAACCGGTGAGTCGGAGTCGGCCGAGAAACCAGCCGTCGTCTCAAACGGAGGAGAAATGTTATTGGCCCCGACAAGCTCACCGGGAGTCGCACCCTGCGAAAACGCGACCCCGAGGCCGTTGATAATGTCAGCGATACCGAACAACGTGCCATCATCGAAGTACACATCGGTGATCGACGAAGCCTCGGGACCTATGTTCCGGAAGACGAACTTGACCTGATCAAGATCAACTCCAACGTCCGTCACGTCCACAAACAACTGGGCCTCGCCGATCGCCGCGTCGGTCGCGTTGTTGTTGGTGATGTTCGAAAAGCCGAGCGTGATCATGGCGGCCGAGGCGGGGACCTCCGCTCGGCCGGAGAGGCAAAGGGCCAGCGCGCACACCGCGAAGCCAAACAACCTTCTCCGAATAGCAAGCGGCTTCGCCCGCGTCCGCACAATGGCTATCACTTCGAACCCCTTAGTTGCTGCTCAAAGGCCTCTGCGACATCGGAGGGCGCACCACCGGCGCCTGCCAGCCCAGACGGAAGTAGTCTGATCGGCCAGCCCCCCCAAATCAACTGTTTGGTTGCTGTTTTGCGCAACTTCGCAATCGCGACGGGGTTTCGCGCAAATGACAGTTCCGAAGAACAGCGGCGGGATGCGCCCTAAGAGCCGACGCCGTTTGCTCTTATGCCTACGAAGGTGGCGATCGGCCGCTGGCCGCCCACAACACAGCCGGAGCGTGGCAAGGCCCTCGACGCGCCGAGGAACAGCGTGCTGGAGCCGCCCCCGTCGAGGGGGATCGCGTCGAGTGCGCCCCGACTGGCCAGCGTGGCTGCGGCAAGCTGAAACGTTGCGCGCTCGAAAACGGCCAGCCAGAGTAGTTTTTTGTCCCGGTCGATGCCGAGCAGGGTCCGGCGGTCCGGCCGCTGGGCGGGCCAAGGCCGGGGACGCCCATCGCGGAGGACAACGGCCTGGCCGCCGATGGCGAAGCGGGCCCGCTCCAACGCGGACTGCGGCGGCGGCTTGGTTGCCTCGACTCGCGGGACCAGCTTGGCGTCGAACCAGAGTAAGTAGCTGTGCGGGTCGACGTGATTCGTTTGGTTTTCAGCCACGACGGTTTCGCCGCCGCGGGCCCAGTCGCCGGCCATAGGCAGCAAGAACGAGTCGGGCCTGAACAACGCCCCGTTCACGACAACCGCCAGGTTCTCGTCGCGGGCGACCCGCTCGGCATGCGCGAGACGATACTCGTGGCCCTGCGCGGCAGCCGTTGGATCGGTGGGGGTCAGGTACAAGTCGATGCCCGGCGCAGCCAAATCGACGCGGACCATGTGGGCCAGGCCTCCCCCCTCGGCGCTTTCCGGCAGGCGGGTGCACTCATAGGTCACCCCGCGAAAGATCTCGACGGGAGGCATGACGCGGGCGCCCGCGATGCGCCGGTCTTCCCAATTGGCCAAGGCCAGCAGGCCGAGCCAGAACAGGGCGTGCAAGTGGCGGCTGACGCCCAAAAGCATTTTGTTCTACAGCAGGCTATTCAAGTGAAGTCAAGCGGCCCACCTCGATGCCTGGCGCGCCTTGTCGCGGCTAAGGTCGGCCAGGATCGACTGCACGACCCGCTCGCCAGCATGCGCGACGAGCAACGGCACAAGCCCCGCAGCCAGGCGGCCCTCGGTGGCCAGCAGGGCTTTGACCTGCGAGCGGACCACCGGCGTCGCCTTGGCACGAATATAACCTCGGGCCTCGGCCTTGGGGATAGGCACCGCCTGAGGGTCGACGGTTTCACGGACGAACGGATAGGCGCGGGCGGCAATCTGCCGGGACAGTTCGGCGACTGACTGGCGTTGCCACAGGCTCTTCAGCAGACGGAAGAGGCTCATAGGGGCGGATGATCGTTGGGTAGGGTTCGGGGCAAGGGCGCGCGTGTGCCGTTGTGGGCGTCGTGCGGCGGGCGGCGTGAGCCGGCTACGAGTAGGCATCGAACCGCAGCGGGTGGTTTCTTCAGCCGTTCTGCGGCGGTCCGTTTTCAAGCCGGCGCTATTGCCAGGGCCTAGTGCCAATTTGTGCCGTTGGCTGCGTGCTCCGATCATGGCAAAGTGGCCTGATCCATCGGTAAGGCATTGCAGTCAAAGGCGATACGTCCCCTTGACCAGTGGCCGGGCAATATCCTAAGTTAACATCTTCGTTTGGCGCTGTAGCCAAGAGGCTAAGGCAGCGGATTGCAAATCCGCCATCGTGGGTTCGACTCCCACCAGCGCCTCTTTCAGTTGGCCCTTGCGGCATCGGTACTTGCGGCTTGCCCCGCCTCTGCTCGATGGGTTGAATCGTGGCCAGTGATACCCAAAGTGATACCTGACGCCTGATTTCCTGTCGCCTTCGCGTGGGCCTCCCAAAGCACGTCGGCGGCGGTCTGCGCGTTGCGTCCCACGTAGTACCTCATGGTCGTGTCGATGCTCTCGTGCCGCATCAGGACCATGAGCAACTGCGGCATCACGCGGGCGGCCCAGCGCTCGCCGAACGACCGCCGCAGGTCGTGCGCGCTGGCGAACTTCACCTTGCCGCTGGTCGAGACCTTCACGCCGGCCGCCTTGCCGATGTCCGACAGCACGCGGGCCACGGTGCCGACGCTCAACCTGGTCGACCGCTCCATCCTCTGCGGCCGGGGGTTGAACACGTAGCCCGTCCGCTCGTGCTCCGGGGTTGCCATCAGGAACTCGGCGAACTCCGGGGCGAGGGGCAGCACGCGGTCTTTGTTGCCCTTCTCCAACTCCGCGGGGATCCTGAGCATGGGCCGCTTGCCGTCCAGGTCGATGCACAGCTTGCCGGCGTCGTCCCAACTCAACTCCAGAGACTCACCGAGGCGAAGGCCGCTCCACCAGAGACCCCGGAGCAAATGCTGCCACGATGGCACCGCGGCCACGGCCCGCTGCTCCAGCTCCAGCCGCTTCGGCTCGGACAGCTTCCACGGCCGGGCCTTGCCGGTGCGCTGACTTTCCACGGTGGACAGTGCCGCCTTGACCTTGGCCAACATCCGGTCGAACTCCTCGCCGGTGATGGGCCGCCCCTTCATCACGGTGGAGCCCTTGGCCCGCTTAGGCATCTCGATTGCCGGCGCCGCAGGAATCATGCCCATCCGGGCAGCCCAGCGCAGGGCGGCCTTCAGGTGCGCCAGGTGGCCTTTGATGGTGCTCTCGGCGCGGCCCCGCTTGCGCAGCTCGGTTTCAAGCCGGCTGATTGCGTCGGCGGTCAACTCCCGCAACTTGGCGGGTTTCAGAATAGACTCGACGGCGTTGAACACACCGGCCACCTTGACGTCGGTCGTGTCGGCCAGCCGGTCGGCCAGTACCTCATCCTCGTACCGCTCGCGGAAGGCCGCCCACGTGACCTTGCCCCGCTTGGCGTACCTCCCTTCGAGCAGTTCGGCTTGCCACTTGCCGGCCGACTTCTCGGCTTCTGCCCGCTCGCGCTTCCGGCCGGTTCGCTCCACCCCGGTCGAGCGCGAGAACTTCCGGCCGCTCTCCGGGTCGCGGTATCGCATCTGGTAATACCGCCGGTTGCTGAACTCGACCACGTAGACCTTGATTTCGCTCATTTGCTCCCCTTGGGGTTGAAAG
>JBBDYJ010000043.1:0-16982 GCA_040901675.1 Pirellulales bacterium
ACGCCCGACGCCTATTGACATCAACCGTTCCATCTGTAAGGGCGAAACAAGGCGCCGCCGCCGTTGGCCGCCCTCCGGTTGTGTCGCCCTTCAGGGCTGACGCTAATCTGCTTCCTTGTCCCTTCCTTCAGGCCCACTCGACCGGCTGCGGCTGGACCGTGTCGGCGGGCCGGTTGCCCGCGTCCTTGCGGCCGCTCCCTTCCAGGCGGCTGATGGCCCGGACGGTCATGTCGTGGTCGCAGACGATCTGGCAGCTCAGCCGCACGCCGCTCAAGCCCCGCGCCGCCAGCACGCTCTTTTCAGCCACCGTCATCCGTTCCGGCTCGCCCGAGACGAACTCGACCCGGCAGGTGGTGCAGCGGGCGTTGCCCCCGCAGGCGTGCAACTGATCGATGCCCGCCTCGTCCTCCAGCGCCAGGACCATCCGTTTGCCTTGCGGGACTTCGAACTCGCCCACTCCTTCGACTGTAAGCTTTGGCATGCCGGGCAATCCCTTCTTTAGAAACCGCGGTTCGTAGAGTACGCGCATTATTCCAGCCGGCCGGAAACGCGGCAAGGCGGTTGATCAATGGGCCGCCGGGGCCCTACACTAGGGACATGACCGCAGCTTGCGGTGTGCTTGGCCTCAGCAGAAAGGCTGACTGATGCGCGTTCGTCGAATCGTTCCAGTGGGTGTCTGGATGGTTCTCGCCCTCGGTGCGGCTCCGCTGCCTTGTGCCGGCACCGGCCGCGTCCAGGCGGCCGAAGCGTTGACCCGCGGGGTCTACGACCAGGTGCTCGAATTAGTGCGCCCTGAAGGCATCGATCAGCTTGTGGGCGAAATACCCTGGGGAATCGATCTTTGGCAAGCGCGGCGGCAAGCGGCGGCCGAGGGCAAGCCGATCCTGCTGTGGGAGATGGACGGCCACCCGCTGGGCTGCACGTGAAACAACGGCGTGGCGGGCCGTGCGCTCGCCTTTGCCGACCCAGAGATCATCCGCATGGCCAGCGACGATTTCATCCCGGTTGCCGGCGACGACTGGTACCAGCGCCGGCGGCAAGACGCCGAAGGGGAGTTCTTCCGATCGGTCGCCGATCAAGGGCCGCGCAGGGGCGTTGGCGGAGCCACGCGGCAAGGCATCTACTGCTTGACGGCCTCGGGCAAGCTGCTGGCATACAAGAACGCCGGGCAGAACCCGCAAGTCATGCGCGAGGTCCTGCGGGACGCCTTGGTCGCCTGGAACCGCCTGCCCAGCGACGAGCGGCGGCCCGGCGCGGTGGAGATACCACCACTCGAAAGAGCCGACGATCGCTACACGCGCACGCTCGCCGAGGGGGGGCTGGCCGTCAACGTCTACACCAGGGCCCTGGAACGCAACGAAGACCGCACGCTCAAAACCTGCTCCACGCGCGGCACCGGCTACGAGGGGTTTGCGACGGCCCTGGACCATCTTTGGCTGACTGAAGCCGACGGGCGTTCGCTCGTGGCCGATCCACCCGACGAAGGGCAGGCATACCCGCTCGCCCCGCGTGTCGCCGAGCGAATCTTGCGGTTCCACCTGGTCGACAACACCCGCGGCGAGCCGCCCTTCTGGCGGGCCGACGACATCCGCTCTTCGCGATTGACCGTCGAAATCGAAGCAGTCACGCCCGAACAGGTCCGCTTGCGGTTGGAAGGCCAGGCCCTACTGGCCACCGACGCCGACCCCGCCCGCGCCGAGCGCGGCTACGACGCCAGCCTGCTGGGTTGGATCACCTTCGACCGCAAAGGGCAGCGGATCGACGCGTTCGATATCGTGGCGCTCGGCGAGCACTGGGGCCAAGGGCCCTACACCCGCGGCGCCCGTCCGGGGCGGACCCCGCTGGCCATCGTCATGCAACTGACCGCGGGCGACAGCCCGGCCGACCGCGTGCCGCCGGCCGCGATGCGCAATCCGCAGGAGTATCTCTCCCCTTCAAGGTAGTCTCCATGGCGGCAGCTCAACGCTGAAAGATGGGCAGCCAGTCCTGCGGCACTTGCAGGATCAGCGTCGCCATGGCCGTGCCGTACTCCCCGCCGATAGGATCGCTCCAGGAGCCATCCGAGTTCTGGTGGGCGACCAGCTCGTCGCGGATGGCCGGGTACCAGCTCAGCCAGGCCGCGTCGCCCGCCTGCCACATCACCTGCACGGCATAGTAGTGCCCGTACACGTAGTAGCTTTCGCGGTGATACGAGCTGCCGCTGGGCACAAAACGGGCCAGGTAAGCCAGACCCCCTTCGACCACGGGGCCTTCGTAGATGCCGGCGCCGTTCAACGCCGCCACCGCAGCCGCCGTCCGGGCAAAACCGCTCTCGCCCCCGACGGCCGCCTGGTACATGAACCCGCCGTCCTGGTTCTGGCAGCGCTCGATATAGGCCACGGCGCGATCCATGGTTTCCTTCGGCACCGAGAGCCCCGCGTTGCGGGCCGCCCGCAGTGCCATCACCTGGCTGACCGTCACCGAGATGTCGGCCTGCTGCTCGCGCTGCGGCTGGTAGCGCCAGCCCCCCTCGGCATTTTGCGTGTTGATGATCAGGGCCACGGCCCGGTTCAGCTTGTCGCGGTGATCGCTCCGAAACGTCATGCCGTAGGTCTCGGCCAGAAACATGGTGCCGAACCCATGACCGTACATCGGACCATGCTGGTTGAGGTGCGGCACGTTGATGAAACCGCTTTGAGCCGTGTTGGCCAGAACGAAGTCGACGCACTTGTTGATCTCGGCTCCGTAAGGGCCGCGGCCGGGAGTGCTGCCGCCGGACATGAAGGCCATGCCCGCCAGGCCGCACACGCCCACGTTGTGCGCATAGCCGCTGGGTCCGAACGATCCGTCGTCCCGCTGCCCGCGGCTGAGGAACTCCAGGCCACGCTCGATGCTCGCCTCGGCGGCCGGTGTGATCAACTCGGCGGCGGTGCGGCCCGCTGCGGCCCCCCGCTTGGCCGGACGCTCCGCTTGCTGCGCCGGCAAGCGGCTGGGGACGAGCAGCAACGCTGCCAAAGCAGCCATGACAGACAGCGCGATCGATGGCAGGCGCCTGGCGGCCTGCGGTGCCGAAGCTGGGATCGCGAAGTACATTGCTCGAGCTTCCGGCCCGGAGGATTGCATGGACGCCTGGGTGCATTCTCCCACGATTGCCCCGCCGGGCAAGGAGGGTTTGTTTAGCTAGCCCTTTAGCCCGCGCAGCGGGCGGTAGCCCTACTTTATCCTTCCTCAACTTTTTGTCCCGTGAACGAGCGGCCACCGCCGCCATGACCAAACGTGGCACGTCGCGATTTGGCAGACTGCCCACCGAGGTTTAGAATGGCGCCTGCGGTCCCCAGCCCACCCCCAAGGCGCAGTGCGGATGCCTCCAGCCTCGACGCGTATCCTTACACCGATCCTGACTCTCCTGCTTTGCACCGCTTCCTCGCACCCCGCGGCCGGTGAAGAGCCCGAGCTGGTCTTCTTCCGCGGAATCAACTTCAACGGGCCGCCGCTTCAGATCGACGGGCACGCTTGGGAGGGACGCGAGGCGGCCGGCGTCGCCACCAGCGATGCCGGCTTCGAGAACCACGCCGTCCCGCTGGCCCCCTCGACCGATGACGCGCGGGCCACGATGATCCGCTCCAGCATCTGGTCGCCCGCCGGCCGCAACCGCGTCGTTCTCGGCAATCTGCCCCCGGATGAATACCACGTTTATCTATATGTCTGGGAGGACAACGATCCACAGACCTATTCGGTTTTCCTCCAAAACCATCCCGTCCTGGAGAATCACAACAGCGGCACGGCTGGCCATTGGCATAAGCTGGGGCCGTGGAGCGTGACCGTCTCCGACGGCGTGCTCGAGCTGGCCAGTAGCGGCGGGCACGCCAACTTTTCCGGCATCGAGCTCTGGCGCCTCGGCGGGCCGCCAGTGCCAGAGGCCGACCCCGCGCTGGTGCAGCACTTCGATTCGGTCGTGGCCCCCCTGATATCGCGCAACTGCCTCGGCTGCCACAACGGCTCGGACAAGAAAGGCGGGCTCGACCTCTCCCGGCGCGAGGCGGCCATGATGGGCGGCGACAGCGGCGCCGTCCTGGTTGCGGGCGACACGGGCCAGAGCCTCCTCTGGCAGCGGATCGAAGCGGGCGAAATGCCGCCCGACGCCACGCTGGACGAGGCGGACCGCGACGCGCTGGCCGCCTGGATCGCCGCGGGCGCCACGTGGGGCACCAGCCCGATTGACCCCTACCTGGTCACTACCGGCAAGCGGGCCGGATACGATTGGTGGTCGCTCCAGCCGCTGGCCGCCGCGACGCCGCCCGCGGTCCGCGACACCTCCTGGCCGGCCGGCCCGATCGACCACTTTATCCTGGCCCCGCTGGAACGAGCGGCACTGTCGCCCTCCGCCCCGGCCGGCCGCCGCACGCTCATCCGCCGGCTGTCGTTCGATCTGATTGGCTTGCCGCCGGCGCCTGAGGAGGTCGAGGCTTTTGTCCAGGATGAAAGCCCGGACGCTTATGCCCGCTTGATCGACCGGTTGCTCGACTCGCCCCACTACGGCGAGCGCTGGGCACGCCGCTGGCTCGACATTGTCCGTTTCGCCGAGAGCCAGGGCTTCGAACGCAACAAGATGTGGCCCGATGCCTGGAAATACCGCGACTGGGTGATCCAGTCGCTCAACGACGACCTGCCCTACGACCAGTTCGTGCGCATGCAGTTGGCGGGCGACGCGCTGGCGCCGGACAATCCGCTGGCCGTGATTGCCACCGGCCAGCTTGTCGTCGGGCCCTATGACCTGACGATCCAGAACGAAGGCACGACCGCTATGCGGGCGGTCGCTCGCGAAGAGGAGCTGGAAGGCATCGCGGGCATCGTGGCACAGACCTATCTCGGCTTGACGGTCAACTGCGCACGCTGCCACGATCACAAGTTCGATCCCGTCCACCAGGCCGAGTACTACCAGTTTGCCGCCGCCCTGGGAGGCGTGCGCTTCGGCGAGCGCGAGAGCCTGTCGGAAGCAGGCCGGGCCGAGTCCCAGCGGCAACGGGACGAGCTTGCCGCGAGGCTGGCAGCTCTGAAAGAACGTGCCGCGGCGATCGAAGCCACCGTTGCCGAGGTGGCCCAAGCCGCCCCCCAACCGGAGCGCGTCGGCGACGCCTTACAAGTTCTGTACAGATTCGACGAACCGGCCGGCGCGACGGTGCAAGACCGGGCCGGCCAGGATCAGCCGTTGAACCTCAAAATCGGCGACGAAAAAGCTGTGCGCTGGGCCGATGGCGGCCTGGTCATCGAATCGCCCACGCTCATCGCCTCCGAGGGACCGGCCGGCCGGCTGACCGAGTCGATCAAGGCGGCCGGCGCACTGACCGTCGAGGCCTGGATCCGCCCCGCTTCCGCCCAGGATGGGCCGGCCCGGATCGTGACGCTCTCGGCCGATGCCGGCCGCCGCAACGTAACGCTCGGGCAGGCCGGCACGGCCTACGACGTGCGGATGCGAAGCACGGCCACCGACGAAAACGGCCTGCCCTCGCTGACGGCCGGCGGAGAGGGCCTCGATCTATCGAAACCGGCGCACGTGGTCTACACGCGTGAGGCGTCGGGCACGGCCCGGCTCTACGTGGACGGCCGCGAATTGGGCAACCGGGAAGTGGGCGGCGATCTATCGAACTGGTCTGGCGATTTCCGCTTCGCGCTGGCCAACGAGCTCACGTCCGATCGCCCGTGGCGGGGCACGCTGCACCTGGTCGCCGTGTACAGCCGGGCGTTGTCGGGCGACGAGGTCGCGCGCAACCACCAGGCGGGAGTGGCCGGTGTCTCGTTTGGCCCCGGCTATGCCGAGATCGTCGCCGCGCTGTCGCCGGAGCTGCGGCGCGAATACGACCAGTTGGTGCTGGCCATCTCCCAGATCGAGTCTCGCCGGACGCTGCTGGCCGGAGGCTCCGCGCACGTGGTGACGCCGCGGCAGCCCGAGTTGTTCCGGGTGCTGGCCCGCGGCGACTACCGCCAGCCCGGCCAGGTGGTTTCGGCCGGCGGCATCAAGGCCTTGGCCGGCGTGTCCGCCGATTTCGAACAGCCGCCCGATGCGCCGGAGGCACAGCGGCGAGTCCGGCTGGCCCAGTGGATTACCAACCCGAACAACCCGCTCGTCGCGCGGGTGATCGTGAATCGGCTCTGGCAGTATCATTTCGGCGTAGGCCTGGTACACACGCCCAACGACTTCGGCTTCAACGGCGGGCGCCCTTCGCACCCCGAGCTGCTCGACTGGCTGGCGGCCGAGCTGGTCCGCCGTGGCTGGAGCTTGAAGAGCGTGCACCGCGAGATCCTCTTGTCGGCCGCATACCGGCAATCTTCCGCCTATCGGAGCGAGCCGGCCGCCGTCGATGCCGACAACCGCCTGCTGTGGCGCAAGAGCCCGCTGCGGCTCGAAGCGGAGGACGTCCGCGACGCCATGCTGGCGATGTCCGGCGAGCTGAACCCGACCATGGGCGGCCCGGGCTACCGCGACTTCAACGTCAAGACCGGGCTCAACGAAGTATACGAGCCTTTCGACGCGGTGGGACCGCAGTACAATCGCCGCAGCATCTACCGCACCTGGGTCCGCTCGGGCACCAATCCCCTGTTGGACGTGCTCGATTGCCCCGACCCGACCGTGGCCACTCCCAAGCGGACCGTGACGACCACGCCGCTGCAGGCGCTGTCGCTGTTGAACAACCCGCTGGTGAACCACGCGGCCGGGAAGATGGCCGCCAGGCTTCAGCGTGAGGCGGGCGACGACGCCGCCCGGCAAGTGGCGCTGGCCTGGCAGTTGGTGTATGCCCGGCCGCCGACCGCCGAAGAAAGCGCGTCGGCTGAGCGTTTCGCCTCCGAGTTCGGCCTCGATCAGTTTTGCCTGGCATTGTTCAACTCCAACGAGTTTTTGTATCTCGACTAGGAGACTTCGAAGTGATCCAATCACAAGCAACCGGCCGCCGGGGATTCCTGGCGCAGTTCTCGTCCGGCCTGGCGGGGATGGCATTGACCTGCCTGTTGAACCGCCCGGGCGGCGCCCGCGCCGCAACACCGGGCGACAGCGACGATCCGCCTCCGCACCATCCGCCCCGCGTCAAACGGGTCGTGCAGATCTTTCTGCAGGGCGGCCTCAGCCAGGTCGACAGCTTCGACTACAAGCCGGAACTGATCGCCCAGCACGAAAAGCCGATGCCGGCCAGCGAGCGGCCCGACGTCTTCTTCGGAAAAGTCGGCCTGCTCCACAAGCCCCACTTCGAGTTCAAGCAGCGGGGCCAGAGCGGCCTCTGGGTCTCGGACCTCTTCCCCCACCTGGCCGAGCGGGCCGACGAGCTGACCGTGATCCGCTCGATGTTCTCCGCCACCGGCAACCACACGCCGGCCACCTACCTGGCCAACTCGGGCTTCAACGTGCTGGGGTTCCCCGCCGCCGGCGCCTGGGTCTCGTACGGCCTGGGGAGCGAGGCGGACAACCTGCCGACGTTCGTGGTGCTCGCCGACGTCCGCGGAGTGCCGACCGGCGGAGCCAACAACTGGACCAACGGCTTCTTGCCCGGCCGGCACCAGGGCATCCTGCTGCGCAGCTCCGGCCCGGCCATCAACGACCTGTCGCCCGCCAAACCGATCGACGAGCGCGTCCAGCAGGCGCGATACGAGTTTATCAACGAGCTGAACCAGCGGCACCTGGGCCAGCGGGGCCAGAACGACGCGCTGGCCGCCCGCATCCGCAGCTACGAGCTGGCGGCGCGGATGCAACTGGCCGTGCCCGAAACAACCGACCTGGAACAGGAGACCGAGGCCACCCACTCGCTGTACGGCCTGGACGTTACGGAATCAGCCGACTTCGGCCGCAATTGCCTGCTGGCCCGCCGGCTGCTGGAGCGCGGCGTGCGCTTTGTGCAGCTCTGGTCGGGCGGCCCTTTCGGCGGCCCCACCTGGGACGCGCACGACGACGTGCCTTCGAACCACACCGGCGAATCGAGGCGCATCGACCGGCCGGTGGCGGGCCTGCTCGCCGACCTGCGGCAGCGCGGCATGCTGGACGATACGCTGGTGATCTTCAACACCGAGTTCGGCCGCACCCCCTTCGCCCAGTCCGACGACGGCAAGCTGGGCGCCGGCCGCGACCACAACCAGGCCGGGTTCACGGCCTGGCTTGCCGGCGGCGGTTTGAAGCACGGCGTTGCCTACGGCGCCAGCGACGCCTTCGGCTACCGGGCAGTAGAGAACCCGGTCAGCGTGTACGACTTCCACGCCACGATCCTGCACCTGTTGGGGATCGACCACCAGCGATTGACCTACTATCACAACGGCATCCGCCGCCGTCTCACCGACGTGCACGGCCACGTCGTCTCGGATATACTCGCCTGAACGCGGGCGGGTGGCTGGGGCAAAGCGCAGCGTGCCCCAGTTGCGGCGGCGGGTGGCTGGGGCAAAGCGCAGCGTGCCCCAGTCGGGTTTTCGGGCGGGTGGCTGGGGCAAAGCGCTAGCGTGCCCCAGTTGCGGCGGCGGGTGGCTGGGGCAAAGCGCAGCGTGCCCCAGGCGGTTTCATTCTTGATGGGAATCGAGTAGCCGGACGCCCTAGGTTCTGGTGAGCTGACGAGCGCCCCGAATTCCGGCAGCATGGCAATCAGGCTAAACGGCATGCCGGCCCGTATGGCCATTTCGGTCGTTATACTCGTGGGCTTGGCATTGGTGCTGGCGCTCCTCTTTGGTCGACCAGACCTGGTGTCCATTCTCGCGGGCCTACTCTACTGCTGCGTGGTTGGACTTGGGCTTGTAAACGTGTCGTTGTTATGTGCCCGTGCCCTGCGTGCCAGGAGCTGGCCTACCACTCGCGGCACGATCGTTGAAGCGACCGTCAAACCGGCACCTCTGGGACCACATGGACGATTGTTGTATGGACGACATGTTGTGTACGAGTATCAAGTGCGCGGAGAGAGATTGCTCGGTAAGAAGGTGCGGTTTGGCGAGCTCTACTGGGCTTGGCCGATGTGCGCCCGCTGGTTCCTGCCACGGCGTTTTTCCGCCGGTGCACCCGCGGTTGTCTATTACAGCCCGACCGACCCAAGCGACGCCGTTCTGGAGCCGGGGCTTAACGTCCTCTCGTGCTCCGCCTTCGTGTTCATGCTGGCTCTCAATGTGCCCACAGCGATGGTGATCTATAAGGTGGTGCAAGCGATCTGATTCCTGCCTACAATGGGGCGCGGTTGCGAGGTTTTATCCGCTTCCCACGGATACGATCTGAAAGCCCGGGATCTTCAGTGGCCAGAAGAATCGATCGCACCGAGCGTACAGTTCGATCGCTCGCCTTCGTCTTATGCGCCTCGTTTCTTGCCCTTTGGCCTGCCGCCACGCTTTCCCAGGAGCCGCCCCCCATCGAGCACCCGCCGCCGCATTCACCCCGAGAGGCTGAAAAACTGTTCAAGGTCCCCGACGGCCTGGAGATCCACCTGGTGGCCAGCGAGCCTGAGCTGAGCCAGCCGTTGTCAATCAGCTTCGACGATCGCGGCCGCATGTGGGTGTTGGAGTACCTGCAATACCCGATTCCCGAAGGACTCGAACCGGTCGAGGTCGATCAGTACCTGCGCACCCGGTACAACACGGTCCCCAAGCCGCCGCCGCACGGCCCGAAGGGACGCGACCGCATCTCCATCTTCGACGACGCCGACGGCGATGGCCGCTCCGACACGGTGAAGCGCTTTGTCTCGGACTTGAACCTGGCGTCGGGCATGGCGCTGGCCGGCGACGGCGTCTACGTGGTGCAGCCGCCGTACCTGCTGTTCTATCCCGACCGCGATCACGACGACCTGCCCGACTCGGACCCCGACGTGCTCTTGTCGGGCTTCGGCATGGACGATGCCCACGCCTTCGCCAACTCGCTCACTTGGGGGCCCGACGGCTGGCTGTACGGCGCGCAGGGGAGCACGGTCACGGCCAACATCCGCGGCATCGAGTTCCAGCAGGGCGTGTGGCGCTACCACCCGCAAACGGACCAGTTCGAGCTGTTTGCCGAGGGGGGCGGCAACTCGTGGGGCATCGACTTCGACCAGTTCGGCAACCTGTTCGCCGCGGGCAACACCGTCGAGCCGCTGGTGCACCACGTCGAGGGCGCGTATTACGTCAAAGGCTTCGGCAAGCACGGGCCGCTGCACAACCCGCACGCCTACGGCTACTTCCTGCCGGTCAAACACCATGGCTACGCGGGCGACAGCCTGACCGGCGGCGCCGTCATCTACCAGGGCGGCGCCTTTCCGCCCCGCTTCGACGGCGCCTGCATCGCCCCAAACACCCGGCACAGCGCCAGCCGCTGGAGCACGCTGGAGACGGCCGGATCGACGTTTGCCACGCGGGCCGCGGGCGATTTTATCACCACCAGCGACATCTGGTTTCGACCGGTCGACTCGACGGTCGGCCCGGACGGCGCCTTGTACGTGGCCGACTGGTACGACTACAACATCTCGCACTCCAACCCGCAGAACCGCAGCAAGTGGTACATGCCCAGCCGCGGCGACGGCCGCGTGTGGCGCGTCGCGCCTGCCAGGTTACAACCGGTCCGATCGCGCGCGATCGACCTGGCCGAGCGCGACGGCGGCGAGCTCGTCGAGCTCTTGGCGCACCCCAACGACTGGTACGCCCGCCAGGCCCGCCGCATCCTGGCGGAACGCCGCGATCTGTCGCTAATGCCTCGGCTCGAAAACATCGCGCTCACGGCCGAGAACCAGCGGCTCGCCCTGCAGGCGCTCTGGTCGATCTACGTGATCGGCGGACTCGACGACCAGGTGGCAACGCTCGACAGCCCGCACGAATATGTGCGCGCCTGGACCGTCCGCCTGCTCGGCGATAGCCGGGCGGTTTCAGCCACCGTGCATCCTAAGCTGGTCCAGATGGCGCGTGACGAGACCAGCGTGGTCGTCCGCAGCCAGCTCGCCTGCACCGCCAAGCGGCTGCCCGCCGAGCAGGCAATCCCCATCGTCCGGCACTTGCTCACGCATGACGAAGACGCGGCCGATCTTCACGTCCCCCTGCTCGTCTGGTGGGCGATCGAAGACAAGGCCGTGGCGCACCCGGCACTGGCGCTCGACCTGGTCGTTTCGCCGGATGCCTGGCGATTGCCGCTCGTCGAGCAGTTCATCGCCGAGCGGCTGGCGCGCCGCTACGCGGCGGAAGGCACCCAAGACTCGTTCGAAGCCTGCGCCAAGCTGCTGGCACTGGCGCCCAGCCAAGCCGACACCGACCGCCTGGTGGCCGGCTTGGTGGCGGCCCTCTCCGGACGGCGGCTCGAAAGCGTGCCCGAACCCCTGGCGGCCCCGCTGGCAAAGCTCCTCCACGGGCGGGGCCATGATCCCGGCGTGCTTCAGCTCGCCTTGAGGCTGGGCCATGCCCAGGCCCTCGACCTGGCGGCCGAATTGATTCACGACCGGTCGTTGGACGACGGCTCGCGCGTGGCACTGGTGCAAACTTTAGGCGAGATCCGCGCGGAATCGACTCTCGATCGCCTGTTGGAATTGCTCGATGCCGGCGGCCCTGACCAGCTCGTGTCGGCTGTCGTGGCCGCCTTGGGCCATTTCAACGACGGGCGTGTCGCCGAGGCGCTGCTGGCCGCCTATCCCACCCTTGGCGGCGAGCCGAGATCGCGCGTCGTGCAGCTTCTGTGCGGCCGGCGCGAATGGTCCGCTCGCCTGGTCGAAGCCGTCGTGGCGGGCCAGATCGATCCCGCGGCTGTGTCGGTCGACCAGGTGCGGCAGGTCCTCGACCACGGCGACGGCCGTATCGCCGAGCTAGTTGGCCGGCAGTGGGGCAGAGTTCAGCCTTCGACGCCCGCCGAGACCCAGGGCCGCATCACCGCCATCCTGCAGATGCTGGCTCGAGCGGCCGGCGATGCCGCCGCCGGCGCGCCCGTGTTCGAAAAATCGTGCGCCACCTGCCACAAGCTGCACGGCCGCGGCAACACGCTCGGCCCCGACCTGGTTGGGGCCGAGCGGCTGGACCGTGAAAAGCTGGTCCGCAACATGGTCGATCCCAGCGCCGTGGTCCGGCAGGAGTACATCGCCCACGTCGCGGTCACCGTCGACGGCCGCGTGTTGACCGGGCTGCTGGCCGAGGCGGCGCCCGAGACGATCACGCTACTCGATGCCAAGAACGAGCGGACCGTCCTGCGGCGGGACGACGTAGAAGAGCTGCGCGAGTCGCCCTTGTCGCTGATGCCGGACCGCATCCTCGACGAGCTCACCGACCAGCAGATACGCGACTTGGTGGCCTATGTGCAGTCCCAGACCGATCCATCGCCGGCCCAGGCCGCCGCCAGCGGCGCCGGAGCCGGACAGTGACCGCATCCTGCATCGAGGTAGCAGGACTCGCCAGAGTTCTGGAGAAGTGCACAACAGCCCGACATCGAGGTAGCAGGACCCGCCAGAGTTCTGGAGAACTGCACAACGGCCGAAATTCTGGCGAATTCCGCTACGTGACCCCGTCTGACCCCCCTTCAGCCCCGGTAAGCAGGGCGGGCAAGACGCCCATTGTTCAATGACGTGGCACGAGTTCGCTCCCCATCTAGCACGTGCTCTGCGTTGGTCAGTCGGGAGCGTTGGGCGTTAGAGCGACTGTGATCGGAACCGGACCGCCGTAGAGGTCCCAATGCGTCGCACCAAACTGATCGAGCGGCATCTGAAGGGGGCGATATCCATCGGCGAGGATTTCAACAAACTGCCCGTGCAGATCTATGGAGCCAGACTTCTCGAACAATCTGTCCGACCCTATGGCCGGGAACTTTGCCGTCAGCGCAATCTTGCCGTCCATGCCAGTTCGGCCGGCCACTCCTCCGGGAATCATGTACGGCCCCCAGAGACGTACGGAGGCGTCCGAAACCGGCTGCCCTGTGGTGACGTCCACGACGGTGAAGACGACGACTTGGGTGCGTCTACCGATCCATTTCGTGCTGACACCACCGGTGAAACCAACAACCAATGACATCGCGATTACGGCAACACCGCCGGATGCAAATGCCGAGCGCCGGTGTCTATATGCGACCGCCATGAGCAGCAAACCGAACGAGCAGCCAAACGCAACACCTCCGAGCAGGCCGAAGGAGACGACCAGGGCCAGAAAAATGCACAGCAAAGTGATCGCCAAAAAGGCTGTGGCAAGACGAAAGCGAAACCGCCAGGCAAGCGGGTTTCTTTCCGGCTCAGGAGCGGACGCAAGTGGATTCATCTTAAAATCGGGCGGGGCGAGAAGCGGGGACGCACGGTGAGCGCAGCCAGCACACCTCTAGTCCGCGTGGGGCCCGGTAGGCGCACGGCTTGCCGGCGGCTTCACCGTCCTCAACTTCAACTTGGTTTGAATCTCCTCGAACGCCGAGAGCGTTTGCTCCACGTGCCGGCGAAGATCCCCACCCGCCTCGCGGCTGAACTGCTCGCGAATGCGGCGCACATCGCCGATCGCGGTTTCTTCGGCTTGCTCCGGTTCACTCGCCATGCTGACTATTGTACCATCACCCGACCGTCCCGGACCACGCCGGCAGTCTGGAAGCAGTGGCTTGGACACAATTCTGGCACTCTCCCGTTACGAAGTGGCCGGGGCGGGCGGCGCGGAGGAAAAGGCGCGGCGCAGAAGCGGAACGAGAAGCCAGCAGCCGGCGGTGAATGCCGCGCCCGTGAAAATCAGCGCCTCGAAGGCGCCGCGGGCGGCTGCGGCCGTTTGCCCCGCCTCGAACCACGTGCCCCCCATGCTCGTGGACACCAGCGTGCTCAGGTTCGACAGCGCCATCAACAACGCGAAGGCCGTGCCGGCCACGCGGGCCGGACAAAGCTGGGCCGCCAGGTCGAACTGGATCAAAGTCGCCGTCATGTAAAAAAATCCACTCAGCACGCTGATCCACACGGCCGACGTCCGATCGGCCAGAAACAAGTAACTCAAATTGCTGGCGATCCCCAGCACGATCGCCGCGTGGACCAGCGCCAACCGCGAAAGGCGGCGGCAAAACAGCCCGTAGGTCACGCAGGCCGCAATCGAGCCGGCCGCCGACAGCGAAACCATGTCGCCGTAGAAGTCGCGGCCCAGTTGCAGCGGCCCCGTGGCATACAGTTGCAGCACGGCGTTGGAAAAGGGATTGAAGCTCCACAAAAACAAAAAGCCCGCGATCACGGCCATGCCGCGGCCGCGGCCCGCCAGCCATAATTCCCGCCCCCCTTGCCGCCACTCGGCGCGGCGCGTCCGATCGCGCGGCTCGCGGACGGCAAACATGGCGACGATCAACGTCAGGCCCAGCAACACGGCGCAGATCAAATAGCCGCTTGCCGCCAGGCCGTGCTGGCTGAGCCGCCCACCCAACGAGCCGGCCAGCAACGTGGCCGCGTACATCGAGCCCCACTGGATGGCCTGCAGCTTGCCCGTGATGCCCAATTGCTGTCCGCGCTCGACCATCAATGCGTCGATGACCACGTCGCAGAAAGCAACACTCACGGTGGGGACCAATAGCAGTGCCAAGAGCAGGCCGCGAGAGCCGGCGGGCAGCGCCACCACCGAGAGCCCGCCCAGCGTCACGGCCGCCAAGGCGCTGAACAGCACCAGGTAGCTTTTGCGTCGGTAGCCGGCCAAGGGGACAAAATCGGTCAGCAGGCCGTACAGCGGCTTGAGCGACCAGGGAATCGCCAACAAGGCGGCAAAGGCCGTGATCTGCCCGGGCGTCTGCTGCCACGACTGCAACAGCGCGATGACCGGCTGGGCGATCAATCCCTCGGTCGGCTCGGCGATGCCCTGCACAAAGTACATGGCGCCGAACAACAGCCCGAGCGGCCACCAGCTTCGCCAGTCGGCGGCGGGCTTTCGATCGGCTTCAAGCGGAGTTGCCGCATACGGGTTGATGAGGCTCAATCGAAGGCTCGCTTCTTGGCTGCCTGCTCGGCGCGCCTGGCCGCATCCTCGACCAGCAGGCAGATGAAATCGTTGTAGGCGGTACCCGAGGCGGCCAGCGCCCGGGCAAAGCCCGCGCTGGGGCTGAGGTCGGGATTGGCGTTCACCTCCAGAATGAACGGCTGGCCATGATCATCGACGCGCAAATCGACGCGGGCATACTGGCGGCAGCCGGTCAAGCGAAAGGCCTCCAAGGCCAGCCGCGCGATCCGGTCGACAAGCTCCGGCGGAGCGTCCGCCGGACAACGGACGGGCGTGCCGCCGAAGTCGGCGCTGTCCGGCTGCCACTTGGCTTCGTAAGTGACCAGTTGCGCTCCGCCCGGCGCAAACTCGATCTCCGAAAGGGGCAGCATCCGTAGAGATCCTTCAGCCGCCTCCTCCCACGGCTGGCCCGCAAGCCCGGACCCCAGGTCGACCAGGGCCGCGTTGAATTCACGGCCGGCGATGAACCGCTCCACGAGCACCTCGCCGTAGAGCGAGCGCACGCGCTCGATCTGCTCCACCAGCGCGTCGAAGTCGGCGACGACGCTCTGCCGGCCGATGCCCAGGCTGGCATCCTCGCGGGCCGGCTTGACGATCAGCGGCCCCTGCGCCAGCGCATGCTGAAAGGCATGGCTCTCGAGCGGCTCGTCCGGGCGAACAAGCTGAAACGTTGGCGTCGGCAGGCCGGCACCAGCGAACAACCATTTCGCGCGGGGCTTGTCGCGGACCAGCGCCAGGCAATCGGAACTCGCGCCGGTGATCGCCGCGCCGAACAGTTCCAGCAGGCCGGCCACCTGCGATTCGCCGCCGCCGCTGCCCGCCAGCCCCTCGCACAGATTGAACACGATGGCGGGCGGGCGGTGGGAAAGAGTCTCCACCAGCGGCACCAGGGCAGCGGGATCCGAAGCCACGGCCAGCCGTCGCGGCCGGTGCCCCCCCACCAGCAAGGCCGCCGCGATGGCCTCGACCGCCTCCAGCACGCCGGACTCCGAGGCGCGGTCGGCATGGTCGAGCGCCAGCACCGGCTCGTTATACAGGACCACGACGTCCAGCATCGGAACAGGATCTTGGTAGGTTTTCGCTCCAGTAGCCGGATTCGCCAGAATTCGGGCCGTGCCCGCCTCTCCACATACTCCCGGCGCTTTTCCGCTGCCCTCGACAACCTACAGCCTACAGCCTCCCTCTACAGCCTGCCTCTCCATGGCGGCCTCGAGAATCTTTGAGATCAACTCGCGGTGAGTCATTCCCAGTTGCCCGGCCATCAGGACCAGGTCCCCCGACTCCGGCGACAGGCCCGGCAAGGGATTCGCTTCCAGAAAATACGCGGTGCCCTGCTTGAGCCGGAAGTCGATCCGCGCCACGTCGCGGCAACCCAGCGCCCGCCAGGCGGCCAGGGCCGCCCGCTCGACCGCGGCGGTGTCGGCGGCCGAGAGCCGGGCCGGGCATTCGTAGCGTACCAGCCGCCGCCAATCGCGCTTCACTTCCAAGCCGTAGATGAACGGACCGGGCCGCGTGGGCACGATCCGCATCACGCCCAGCACGCGGGCCGGGCGATTGCCGACGACGCCCACCGTCAGCTCGTCGCCGTCGATGAACTCTTCCACCAGGATCGGCTGCCGGTAGGCGTCGGCCAGCGAGGCGACCGCTTGTTCCAGGGCCCGTTGATCGTGGACGAGGCTGGCGGAACGGATGCCCTTGCTGGAGCCTTCGTAGGCCGGCTTGACGATCAGCGGCCAGTTGAAACGCGCCAGGGCGCCCCGAACGGCGTCGAGATCGCCCTCTTCGACGAGCACCCAGTCGGGCGTGGCCACGCCGGCCTCGCGGACCAGCCGCTTGGCGCAGTCCTTATCCAGGGTGACCGCCAGGGCCAGCGGATCGGACCCGGTATAAGGGATGCCGAGCATCTCGAGCACGCCCGGCACGCGGGCCTCGCGCGAGCGGCTGCACCCCTGGCCTTCGGCAATGTTGAGCACCAGGTCGGGGCGCGGCCCGCCAAGCAGCTTGCGGAGCATCGGCTCGCCGTCGCCCAGCAGCTCGACCTGGTGCCCCAGGCCCGCAAGTGCGTCGGCCAGGGCAGCAATCGTCTCCGGAGCGTCGAACTCTTCTTCATCGTCGGCTTTGCC
>JBBDYJ010000043.1:17082-60556 GCA_040901675.1 Pirellulales bacterium
GAGCAGCAACTCGTCGGCTTTGCCGAGCAGCAACTCGTCGGCTTTGCCGAGCAGCAACTCGTCGGCTTTGCCGAGCAGCGGCTCGTCGGCTTCGCCGTTATCCCCTTTGACGTTGTAGGTAAGCCCGATTCGCACGTTGAGATCCTGGCACGGCGGCGAAACCGTTGGGCTCGATCACCAACGGTTTCGCGCGAGCTGTGAGCAAATGGTTCTGTTTACCGATTCCGCCGCTCTGGCGCTGCTGCTGTCACGCGATGCGGTCGAGGATCGGCAGCACGTGCCGCCCGGCGGCGGGAATCGCATGCGCGCCGGCCTCGAAGCCATCGCAACGGCCGTTGCCGTTCACCGCGGCAAAGACCGGCCGGACATGCCCATTCCTGGAAGCCGCGTCGGCCGCTGTCTCCTGTTCAAGCTGCTGCTGCCGCCTCGCCATGCGGGCGTTGCCCTCGGGCACCAGCGGCGTCTGCTGGCCGGCCAGCAGGTTGCTGACCCCCAGCGACTCGTAGCGCCCCGCCGGCTCGTTGTCGCGGTCCTCGGGCGCGTAGCGGAAGAGCATCCCCTCGTAGTTCCGCAGCACCACGGCGTTGTCCGAGGCGGAGACCAGGTAGTTGGGCATCAAGGGGATCTTGCCCGCTCCGTGCAGCCCGTCGACGACGTAGGTCGGCACGGCCAGCCCGGACACGTGGCCTCGCAAGCCCTCGATGATCTCCAGTCCCTTCCAGACCGACGTGCGGAAATGGCCGGCCCCCACCACCGGATCGCAGTGGAACAGGTAGTAGGGACGCACCTTGATCCGCAGCAGGCCCCGAACCAGGGCCCGCATGGTGGCCACCGAGTCGTTCACTCCCTTCAGCAGCACGGCATGGTTGCTGATCGGCATGCCCGCATTGACCAGCAGGCGGCAGGCACGGGCGCTTTCGGGTGTGATTTCTCGAGGGTGGTTGAAGTGCGTTTGAATCCAGACTTTCCCGGCCCGCCCCAGCAAGTCGACCAGCTCCGAATCGAACAGCCGCTGGGGCAAGGTCACGGGAACGCGCGTTCCGATGCGGATCACGTCGACGTGGCCGATGGCCGCCAGCTCGTTGACGAACCATTGCAGCTTCGCCACCGGCAGCGACAAGGGATCGCCGCCCGACACGATCACGTCGTGTACTTCGCCGTGGTCCCGCACGTACTGGATCATTCGCTCATCGTTGTGGCTGGGTGCGTCCCAGCCGTCGCGGTCCATCGTCACCCGCTTGCGGGTGCAGAACCGGCAGTACATCGAGCAAACGTGCGTGGTGACCATCAGCACCCGGTCCGGGTAGCGGTGTGTCAGGCCAGCCACCGGCGAGTCCTTGTCCTCCTCGAGTGGATCCTCCAATTCCAGGCCGGACTGGCTGGTCATCTCTAAGCTGGACGGGACCGACTGCAGCCGGATCGGGTCGGCCGGGTCTTCCACGTCGATCAACGAGAAGTAGTACGGCGGGATGGCCAGCTTGTACTGAGCTTCCAGACTTTCGAGGGCGACAACGTCGCGCGGAGCGTGTGGCAAAAGCTCCAAGAGCTGAGAAGTGGTGCGAATGGCGTTTTGCATCTGCCAACGCCAGTCTTCCCAAGCCTGGGAAGGCACGTCTTTCCAGTGGGGATGCCGGCGGGAAGAACTGGGAGGCTCTTCGGACTCTTCGACCGCGGCACCCTGAGTGGGCCCGGAGAAAGAGGCTGCGGCTGGTTCGTTCATGGGGGTGAGAATCCCTCCTGTGAGTCCCTGGTTTAGCCGGCCAGCGGCCCTGGCCTGGATAGCTAAATCCGCGTGCTTATACCATCGACTGAAAAAAACGACAAGTATCTTCATCGTCGCAATTCGAGAAATTGTACGCCACGACCCAAGAAAAGCATGGCAGCCGGCAGGGCATAACCGGGTGGAGCCATGGCGGTCCAGCCACGCGCCCTTGGTCAACCGGCCCCCGCTGGGACAGCTTCGTCCACCTCGAAGGCCGGCGACCCGGCCGGCGGAACATGCGCTTGCCGCAGCCGCCCCAGCAGCCCCCGTATCTGCTCCTGGTAGCCGAACCGCTCCCGCAGCCAACCCGCTTCCAGCCCTTGGAAGCGGGCCTTTTGCTCGTCCAGCTCTTGTTCGCGGGCGGCCAACCGCTCGGCCTGCCGGGCGCAATCGGCCTGCCGCTCGGCCAGCCAGGCTCGCAGCTCGCGTTGCCGGTCCGACAGCTTCTCGTGGCGCGAAGCCAGGTCGGCCCGCAGCGATTCCAGCTCCGCTTTCCGCTGGTCCAGCTCGGCCGCCTCCAGCGCATAGTGGTGGGCCAGCCTTTCACGCAAGGCGGCCAGAGAGCGCATCAGAGCCGATGGTGCGGCCGGGCCGGCCAATTGAACGTGCAACTCCTCGGTGGCCAGCCGCAGCTCCAAGGCCTCGCGGTGCAAACCCGACACCTGGTCGCGCGTCTGCTCCAAGGCTCGCCGCCGGTGGTCGAGTTGTTCGTTCTGCCGCTCGAGCGACCGCTTTGCGGCCGCCAGTTCTGCCTCCCAGCGGCGGCGCTGGTCGGCCAGCCATTGGCGGTCGGCCTGGCGCTGCGAATCGAGCCGCTCACGCAGGCACTCCAGCTCCTGGCGCTGGCGGGCCAGCTCGTCGCGGCCCTCGATCAACAGGGCCTCGGCCTGTTCCAGCTCTTCTTGCCGGACCCCCAGGCCGATCGACCGGTCCTCAACCGGGCTGGGGCGCGCCACCTGGGCCGCGGGCCGTTCGACCGGCCCTTCCACTGCCGACGGGATAACTGCCGGCTGCCCCACTGCCGGCTGCCCCACTGCCGGCTGCCCGGCCGCGGCTTCCAACGCCGAGCGGCGGCGCTCCAGGCCGTCCAGGGCGAGCTGGACCACGCGCAGCGAAGCCTCGCGGCGGGTATCGATCTCTTGGAAAAGCCGCCTGGCGTCCCGTTCAGCCACTTCCCGTCGCGTTTCCAGCTCGGCCTGCGCCTGTTGTTGGGCAGCCGCCTGGGCGGCCAGACTTCGGGCCTGGGCTGCCAGCTCGGCCTCGATCCGCCGGCACTCGTCCTCGTGCCCGCGCTCGCGTGCTTCGTGGCTGGCGGCCGCCTGCCGGTGAGCTTCTTGGGCCGCGTGGAACTGTGCCGAGCGCGCGTTGACCTCTTTCTCGCGGTGGTCGAGATCGGCTTCCCGCTTGGACAGTTCCGCCCGTCCTTCGGTCAGCCAGAGCCGCGCGCCGCGCAGTTGCTCGTCGAACTGGGCCAACCGGGCGTTGAGTTGCGACTCGCGCCGGTCGAGGTCGTGCTGGCGGGTGCGCAAAAGCTCCGCCAATTGCTCGGCCTGCAGGCGGTACGGCGGCAAAACGTCGGCCAGTCCGGTCTGGTGGGCCGCGGCGGGCTGAGCGGCCAGCGGCACTCCAGCGGCGGCTTCGACCCGGCGCTGGCGGACCAGGTGAGCTGGGTCGAGCCGGGTGCCGGACACCGACAGATCGCCCGGCGGCGATGCGGTCCTGCCGTCCTGCCGCGCATCCTGCGTATCGGGCATTATTGTCGCCGTTTGGAGCCACGTGGTTCCGGCCCGCTGCCGGCAATCTCCGCGCAGCCGGCATATCTTATCCGGTCTCCACTATCGGCAGGTTGGCGGGGCGGGTTGACCAAAAAGCGTCGAAACCCAGGCTGGCGGAAGGCAGTCCCGGCTCGATTCCGCCGTCGATGTGAAAACCGGCTAGCTGCGCAAAAGACAGCAGTGGCACAATCTCCCGTGCCACTGCTTGGAGTGGCCGCCGTGGGCGGCCGCCAGAAGCAGTGTCCGTGGGGAGCTCCGCCGATGTGCGGACTGTGGTGTCGGAACCACCGGCGGCGCTGGGTTCTAGTTCTTGGCCGCATCCAACGCGGCTTGCAGACGATCCTTGCTCTGCAAACCAACAAAGCTGTTCACCACCACTCCCCCCTTGAAGATCATCAGGGTCGGGATACTGTTCACGCCGTAATTTCCCGGAGCCGACGGACTGTCGTCGATGTTCAGCTTGCCGATCTTGACTGAGCCGGCGTTGGCAACAGCTAACTGCTCGACGAGCGGCGCAATCTGCCGGCAGGGCCCGCACCAGGGGGCCCAAAAATCGACCAGTACCGGCTCCTGCGATTCGAGCACTTCAGCCTTGAAGTTGCTGTCGGTGAACTCGACGACATTGGCCATGGAAAGCGGTCTCCTCTGAGTAGACTGGGAAGGTTAGAAAATTATAGGGGCGGCGCGGGGGGTGTCAACGAACGCCCGCCGGCCCCCTCATTCCCTCGGCAGTTCCACCTGGCTGGGATGATTCCAGACACGGCAGACAGGCTGATCGGCCCGCGAATACCCGTCCCGCTCCAGCTTCGGATCGGTTGAGTAGATCCGCTGTACGCCGTCCTCATGGACATACTCACGCAGCGCGACCGTGCCGGCGGGAGGGTTATCCAGGGCCGGCGGCAGGGCGTAAAACAGCGGGGCCGCCCCGTCGGCTGCTGCCCGACCGAGGGCTTCCAGCCGGCCCGGCCCGGCCGCATAGACGCCGATGGAATCGGATCGCGGCCGGTCGAGGGCAAAGAAAGCGACGCGCCGCGGCTGGTTGAGTCGTGCCGGTTCCGATGGCAACACGAGCCGGCTCGGCGAGCCAGGCTCGGCCAGATCGTAGACGGCAACCGGCAGCGCCAGCCGCTCATCGTCCAGGTCCAGCTTGTACATCACCTGGTTGTAATCGTACCGCGGAGTGCGCTCGGGGTTGCCCGAGAACGTGTGCGTGTACGTTCCCTCGAAGAAGATCTCGCGGCCATCCTGCTTGTCGAACTGCGGGTGCTGCTTCGGGTTGTAGAAACTGTACTTGTCGTGGGTCACCACCTTGCGGGCGTAGACCCACGGCCCCAACGGCGTATCCGCCTCCGCATACCACACCTCGCCCAACAGCGACGTACCACCCGTTCGTAGTGATCCGGATTCATCCGGTCCCGTTCGTAGTGATCCCGACTCGACCGCAATCATCACCCACCGCCGGCGGTGCGCATTGAAGTAGACCGACCCCGAGTGTGCGACGACTTCTTTGGACGTGTCGGCGTCCCTCAGCAGAGTGAGGGCCTCATCCGGCCGGATCAGACCCGCGGCAATCAATTGGCGTTGCAGGCGGGGGCCGGCGGGGGGCGTACCGCGCTTCCAGCCCCAGCGGAGTCGGCCGGCCGGGTCGCGGTCGAGCTTTGCTTCGGCAGGCCGGCGGCCATCCAGCCGGCTCCCCTCGGCCAGGCAACTGAACGTCTCGTAGCGGTCCAGGTTCACGAGGTCGTCCGGATTGGCCGGAACGCGCACCAGCGGCAGCGGTTGCGCAAAGTACAAATAATCAACGCCGTCGACCGAGTGCCGCAGTGGATGCCCTTCCGGGAACAGCGGCCGGTCCATCGCGAACTCCGCAATCGGCTTGAACTCTTGCGAGGTGTCGTCGAGCTCGGCCAGGCCCCGCGCGTACACGTCGAGCAGGCCCTTCACCTTGACGTACGACGCAAACAGCCGTTGGCGGCCATCGGCGCCGGCCAGCGGAATCAGCGACACGATCCAGGTCGGCCCTTCGCCCGGCATGCGGGCCATCGGCCGGGCAAACCCTTGGTCGTCCTCGAAATACCGGAGGTTCACGCCGACTTCCGGGTCGAGTCCCCCCTGCCCCGGCAATTCGCTGGTGGCGCCCGGCACGTGAAAGTTCCCTAGCGGATAAGCGGGCCGGTTGGTGTCGCCCCAGAACCACCAGAGTTTGCCGCGGTACAGCGCGGTCACCACGCTGTCGGAGCCGAAGACCTGGGCGTTGAGCAAGGGCCGCTCGATGGGAGTCTCCTCGCCGACCAGCAGGCTGTCACGGTAGATGCCTGCCCCGGTCACCCGATAGAGCCGCTCGGCAACGTTCAGCCGCTTGATGCTCGCTTCGGCCTGCCCCCCCTTGGTCACGTCGAAGGCCTTGCCGCGAAATCCAAAACCATCCTTCGGAAACTCGTAGCCATGGCTCTCGATCTGAAAGAACACGCGCTGGCCCATCAGCCCCGGCTCGTGAAACGCCGCGATCCCCTGGCTGTCGGTCACCAACTGGACGCCGTTCACGCTGGTCAGCTCGACCAGCGGGACGCCGCGGCCTGTCGCCTCGTCGACGATCGTGATGCGGAAATACTTGCCGGCCTGGGGATCGGCGCCCGCCGCCAGCAAACACGGCAGCAGAAGCAGAAGCACAACAAACAGCCGCATCGCCGAGCTCCTTACTTCCGTAGCTGAATTCGCCAGAATTCAGGGTGCTGTCCACTAATTAGACCAGAACTCCTCACTTCCGTAGCTGAATTCGCCAGAATTCAGGGTGCTGTCCTCTCGCCTCCTCGCGATATCATAATTGCGGCGGCACAAACAGGCACTACTTACCCGATCCGTGAGGCCGGAATCGAAGCCATGGCGAAAGAGCACTTCCTCTGTTACCTGGTATCCAAACAGCAAGGCCCGCCCCGCGGGGAAGTCCGCGAGTGCCGGATCGACGAGCTGCCCCAGGGCGAAGTCCTGGTGCGGGTGGCCTACTCCTCGCTGAACTACAAGGACGCCCTCTCGGCCACCGGGCATCCGGGCGTGACGCGCAAATTCCCCCACGTCCCCGGAATCGACGCCGCGGGCACGGTTGCCCAGAGCCGCTCGACACGGTGGCGCGAGGGGGACGAAGTCATCGTCACTGGCTTCGACCAGGGACAGAATACCTGGGGAGGCTATGCCGAGTATGTCCGCGTGCCCACCGACTGGGTGCTGCCGCTGCCGGCCGGCATCACGCTGCGCGAGAGCATGATCTACGGCACGGCCGGCCTGACCGCCGGCCTGAGCCTGCTGGCCCTGGCCGAGCGAGGCATCATGCCCGGGCGCGGCGAAGTAGTTGTCACCGGCGCCAGCGGCGGCGTCGGCAGCCTTGCCGTGGCGCTGCTGGCCAAGGCCGGCTACCAGGCGGTGGCGTCGACCGGAAAAGCTTCGGCACACGATCTGCTCTTGAAGCTGGGGGCGTCGCGGATCGTATCGCGCGACGACGTGGTGGACGCCAGCGACAAGCCTTTGCTGCCTGCGCGCTGGTGGGGGGCCATCGACACCGTCGGCGGCAGGACGCTGGCCACGCTGGTCCGCTCGACCGAGCGGGGCGGCTGCGTGGCGGCCTGTGGGCTCGTCGGCGGCGTGGAGGTTCCGCTGACCGTGTATCCGTTCATTCTGCGAGGTGTGGACCTGGTCGGCATCGACTCGCCCGAGTGCCCCGCCGACCGGCGAAGAGCGGTCTGGCAAAAGCTGGCCGGCGACTGGAAACCGGCCGGCATCGAGCAGCTTGCCCGCGAAGTAAACCTCAAAGAGCTCGACGCCAGCATCCAACAAATCCTGGCCGGCCAGGTGACGGGCCGCATCCTGGTCACGCCAACGGCCTGAACTCAAGAACCGCGGCAACCATGTACGAAACCTTCGAGCACACGGCCGACCTGGGGCTGCGGGTCCGCGCGGCCGATCTGAACGGCCTGTTTGCCGAGGCGGCCCGCGGGCTGGTTTCGATCATCGTGCCGAACCTCGACGACGTGCGGCTTGTCCGCCGGATGTCGTTCGCACTGGCCGGCAGCCGCTACGACGAGCTGTTGTTCGACTGGCTCAACGAGGTTCTGTACGTCTTCGAATCCCAGCGCGTGGTGCTGGCCGAGTTCGACGTGCACGTGGGCGGCGAGGGTCTGGAGGCTGCCGCCCGGGGCGAACCGCTCGATCCGGCGCGCCACCAGCTCGAGCACGAAGTGAAGGCCATCACCTACCACGGGCTGAAGGTCGAGCAGGTCGACGGCGGATGGCTGGCCGAAGTGATCGTGGATATCTAAAGGGGGGACCATCATGGCAACCGCGACCAAAGGCTATACGGGACCGCTGGAGCGCGTGACCGACTACTGCTGGCGGATTCCCAAGAGCTACAAGCCGGGAATGCGGGTCGACGGCTTGATCTACGCCAGCGAGAGATTGCTGGAGCTGATCAAGGCGGACCAGGCCCCGGAGCAGGTGGCCAATGTGGCCTTCCTGCCCGGCATCCAGCACGCCAGCCTGGCCATGCCCGACATCCATTGGGGCTACGGGTTCTGCATCGGCGGTGTCTGTGCCACCGACCCGGCCGAGGGGGGCGTCATCTCGCCCGGCGGCGTGGGCTACGACATCAATTGCGGCGTGCGGCTGGTCCGCTCCAACCTGACGTACCAGGAAGTCGAGCCCCACCTGACGCGGCTGGTCGAGGAGCTGTTCAAGCAAATCCCCACCGGAGTCGGCCGTTCCGGCAAGTACTCATTCGACCAGCGCCAACTGCGCCGCCTGATGGCCGAGGGCCCTGCCTGGCTGATCGAGCGCGGGCTGGCGGTCCCCGGCGACATCGAGCACACCGAGGCCCGCGGCCGGCTGGACGGCGCCGAACCGGAGTTGGTCAGCCAGCGGGCCTTGGAACGGGGCAAGGACCAGTGCGGCACCCTCGGCTCGGGCAACCACTTCATGGAGGTCCAGGTCGTCGAATCGCTGTTCGACCAAGCGGCGGCCAACGCCATGGGCCTGGTGAAGGACATGGTCTGCGTGATGATCCACTCGGGATCGCGGGGCCTGGGTTACCAGGTCTGCGACGACGCGCTCAAGGAACTGCGAAATGTGCCGGAAAAGTACGGCATCGCCCTGCCCGACCGGCAACTGGCCTGCGCGCCCGTCGAGAGCCCCGAGGGGCGGCGGTACCTGGGCGCCATGCGGGCGGCGGCCAACTACGCCTGGTGCAACCGGCAATTGTTGATGTGGCAGGCGCGGGAGGCGTTCTCGACCATCTTCAACCGTCCCTGGGAAGAGCTGCGGATGAACCTGGTGTACGACGTCGCCCACAATATCGCCAAGTTCGAGGAGCACCAGATCGGCGGCAGGAGCAAGCGCGTCTGGGTTCACCGCAAGGGGGCCACGCGGGCCTTTCCACCCGAGCATCCCGAGGTCCCCTCCATGTACCGCCGCATCGGCCAGCCCGTGATCATCCCCGGCGACATGGGCCGCGCCAGTTGGGTGCTCGCCGGACAGCCCGGCAGCATGCAGCAGACCTTCGGAACTGCCTGCCACGGAGCCGGCCGCGTCATGAGCCGCACCGCAGCCATCAAGCACGGTCAAGGCCGCCGCATCGACCAGGAGCTGGCGGCCCGCGGTGTGATCGCCCGGGCGCGGAGTTGGAAGGGGCTGGTCGAGGAGCAACCCGATGCCTACAAGGACGTCGATCTGGTGGTCGAGGTCGTCGACCGCGCCGGCCTGGCCCGCAAAGTCGCCCGCCTCCGCCCCATCGGCGTCATCAAGGGCTAGCAGGCGTCAGTCTGCAGCCTCTTTAGACCGCGCAGCGCTCCGACCGGCGCCAGCCGGCCAGGGCGCTAGCCCCTTAGCCCGCGGAGCGGGCGAAATTCAATAGCCGGGCGGCGTAAGCCCCCGGTTTGCGACCCCACACGCCCGTCGTCAGCCCCGAAGCGGGCGACAGTTGCCTTCCATGGCCGACGACCCACGCGTGACGCCCGGCGTTTAGACGCGTCGACGACGCGCCGAGCTCGCCCTGAATTCTGGCGGTGTTAAAGGTGTCAGGTGTTAAAGGTGTCAGGAACCTTTTTTGGGGGGTGTTAAAGGTGTCAGGAACCTTTTGTCGGGCGCCCGCGGGGGCGGAGCGTGGTTTCCAGACCCAGACGACGAACGGTGGTCTTGATCCAGCGGGGGTCGCCATAGGGACGCCCGCGGCGGATGCTCTGGCGAATCGCCGCCAACTCGCTCTCACTCAACGGCGCGTTGACGTGATCGACCCAGCCCGCAAGGCGCGGGATCGGCCAGACTGAGAGCAATCGCTTTTCCTCGGCGGAACCGTAACGCCACCGCCAGAGACTGCCGAAACGCCACTCTTCGGCCCTGCCGACCAGGCCGGCACGCAAGGCATTGCGCTCCACGTACCGGCAGACCGTCTGGAGATGCTCGTCCTGCTGCACGGGGAATGATTTGAACCGCCCCTGATAGACGTGTCCGCTGCCGGCCGACTGCCGGTGCGCATGCCACCGCTGCGTATGGGTAAGCGTCATCCAGGCAGTGAACGCCGACAGATCGCCGTCGGATCGTGGCCAGAGCACAAAATGCCAATGGTTGGGCATCAGGCAGTAGGAAAGGATGCGCATCTCGGTCCGCTCGACTGCATCGGCGACGATGCGCTCAAAGGCTTCGTAGTCCGCCTGTTTCTTGAAGATCTCCATCCGCGCATTCGCGCGGTTCAGCACATGGTAAATCAGCCCGCCGCGCGCAGCTCGCTTCGGTCTTCCCATGCCGAGACCGTACCAGAATCAGCCGCTCCTTGCAAGCTAAAAAGGTTCCTGACACCTTTGATTGTCTCTCGGGTGCTTGCTACGCTGCGATCAAGTATTCTGTCCTCCAGCGAGCGTTCCAGTGGTTCCGCTCCCGGCGAGCAACTGCTGCGACGCCGCCCGCGGCAAGTGAGGCGGAGCCAACGGTTGCTCAATCGATAGCAGAAGCAACTGGTCAACCGATAAGGCCGTCTATCGCGCCGTGGTTAAAGCGACCGCAGGCAGTCGCCGCGGGATGCTTGGCAGGAGTCGGTTGCTTGGCAGTCGTCGTTGTTTTTGTCTGTTCTGGTCTATTGGACTCCACGGCTTCCAAGCAAGGTGCCAGTCAGCCTCGACCGCAGATTGATTTCGATTCACCGCTGTCGAACGAGCGAGTACGGATCAGTCGTCACTCGGTTCAAGAAGATGCAACCGGGGATGTTCTTGACGGTAATGGCCAGGAACCAACTCAAGAACTGCCAGGGATTGATCTTACTGGCGTTACAGTGGAATCGAAGAATATAAGGTGTCAGGAACCTTTTGAAGAATATAAGGTGTCAGGAACCTTTTGTCGGGCGCCCGCGGGGGCGGAGCGTGGTTTCCAGACCCAGACGACGAACGGTGGTCTTGATCCAGCGGGGGTCGCCATAGGGACGCCCGCGGCGGATGCTCTGGCGAATCGCCGCCAACTCGCTCTCACTCAACGGCGCGTTGACGTGATCGACCCAGCCCGCAAGGCGCGGGATCGGCCAGACTGAGAGCAATCGCTTTTCCTCGGCGGAACCGTAACGCCACCGCCAGAGACTGCCGAAACGCCACTCTTCGGCCCTGCCGACCAGGCCGGCACGCAAGGCATTGCGCTCCACGTACCGGCAGACCGTCTGGAGATGCTCGTCCTGCTGCACGGGGAATGATTTGAACCGCCCCTGATAGACGTGTCCGCTGCCGGCCGACTGCCGGTGCGCATGCCACCGCTGCGTATGGGTAAGCGTCATCCAGGCAGTGAACGCCGACAGATCGCCGTCGGATCGTGGCCAGAGCACAAAATGCCAATGGTTGGGCATCAGGCAGTAGGAAAGGATGCGCATCTCGGTCCGCTCGACTGCATCGGCGACGATGCGCTCAAAGGCTTCGTAGTCCGCCTGTTTCTTGAAGATCTCCATCCGCGCATTCGCGCGGTTCAGCACATGGTAAATCAGCCCGCCGCGCGCAGCTCGCTTCGGTCTTCCCATGCCGAGACCGTACCAGAATCAGCCGCGTCTTGCAAGTGAAAGGTTCCTGACACCTTTGATTGTCCCTTTGATTGTCCCCCTTTGATTGTCCCCGGGTACCCCGAGCTGACTCCTTGGCAAGGCGACTATTGGGACCGATTCTGGCGAACCTACGGCTGGCTACGCGACCACGGCTTGCGGCCGGTGAGCTCGCCAAAGTGAAGGGTGGCCGGAGGGAGTAGCAGAACTCGCCAGAGTTCTGGCGTTCGCAAAGTAGCACAACTCGCCAGAGTTCTGGCGGTGTGGACAGCGCCCTGAATTCTGGCGAATTCAGCTACAGCTAGAGATTCCGCTACGCGTGATTTCACGCCGCGCGCTTCCGCGCCGGCCGCACCACATCCTGCAACCGCTGCACCAGGCGGGCCACTCGCAAGGCAACCGGACCCAGCCCCTGGTAGGCGTGAATGTGGTGGTACGGCACGAAATCGTCCATCACGTTGGCGGGCACGCCGAGCAGCCTGACGAGCGGCTCGTCCTCGGCTCGCACGTAGTAGCGGTTCAGCCCGTCGCACGTGGCGTAACGGTAATCGGACCCCAGCAGCAGGTGCTCCCAGGTCAAGTGGTTGGGCGTCTCGGTATGGAGCGTGGGCGCCTCGACCACCACGACGCGCGGCCGCCAACGCTGCCAATCGCCTCCCTCGATCACCTCCAGCTCGTGCCCTTCGACGTCGATCTTCAAGAAGTCGATTGCCCGCGTCACGTACCTCTGGCAGACGGCAGCCAACGTTTCGACGTTCACCAGACGCTCGACGTACGGCGAGCGGTGCTCGCGGCGATGGGCCTCGGCCACGTCCGCATGGCAGGTCGACAGACCGGGCTTGTCGGGAAACTCGTACAGGCAGAAATGGCCCGGCCGGTTCGACAGGCCGCAGTTCAAGTTGACGTCGCGCGCGCGGGCGGTCGCCAGCTTATCGAAGATCCGCCCCGGCTCGACGTTGATCCCGTCCCAACCGGCGTCGTAGAAATGCCGGGTCACCGAGCACCAGGTCGGGTCGTTCGCTCCCACGTCGATGTAGTAGCCGCCGCGCCGATCACCTAAGGCCCGCCGCAGCAACACGTCTTCGGCGTTCTGTGCATAAGAGATCATGGTCATGACTCGGCCTTTCACGGAGTTAGTCTGAAACGGTTCAAATGCCCGGCGGTGTTACATCAGCGATAGAACGGTCTGGGCCATCGCGTCCCACGAAAAGGCCGCCGACAAAGCTTGCCGGTCGATGGCCACGGGACGGGCGGCCGCCAGCTCGCGGTAGGCCGCGTCGAGAGTCTCTGCATCACACGGGTCGAAGTAGAACACGCCCGGTGAATCGAGTTCGGCCAGCGAACTGTTGTAGCTCGAAAGCACGGGCGTGCCGTGCATCAGCGAATCGAGCACCGGAAACCCGAAGCCCTCATACAACGACGGATACACGGAAAGCCCGGCCTGTTGGTACAGCTCGCAGAGCCGCTCGTCCGAAACCATCCCCAGGAACTGGATGCGCTTGAAACGCTCGGCCGCTGCCCGCCCCCTGGGAGCCTTCCAGAGCCATCCGTCAGGGCCGGCCCACCACAGCTCAGCGTCGCGGGGTAGTTCGCGGCTCTCGACAAACCAATCCAGCAGGAAGTCGCCGTTCTTGCGCGGCTCGCGCGTGGCCACCACCAGGATCACGTTCTCGCGCCGCTCGACTGGCAGGCGGTGGCAGTGGCGGACCAGGCACTGGCTGGGGCCGGGGTAGCTCACAATCACGTCCTCGTCGGCCACCGGACTGAGCCAGGCGGCGTCCGACCGCGTCGATCGCGAGATCGCCACCATCTTGTGGCAGAGTCTCGACGAGGCCACCTGCCGGTGAAAACCTTCGCACAGGCCGGCGGTGTGCGACCAGGGAACCACCAGCGGCGTGAAGTCGTAGAACACGCCCACCTCGCGGCCAAAGCGGCGCTCGGCGGGCCGCGCCCACGTGTAAAGCCCGGACGAACGGCTGGCGAGGTGGCCATCGTACGGTTGTGTCGGCCGCCGCAGCAGGCCACGGACCCATGCGGTCAGGTCGTCGCCGGCTTCGCCCAGCTCGCCCGCTTCGACGGCAAGCTCACGGCCGCCCGTCAATTGGGCCGGCATATCGTGGACGCGGGCCGTTCGAGGATCGACGAAACTGGTCAGCCGCAGCGGCACGCGCGCATTCAGGGCCTCGATCAGCCGGGCCGAAAAGCGCCCGATCCCGGTCAGCTTCGAGAGCAGCAAGGGAAAAATCTCGACGTAGATCGGAGCCGCCATCAACGAGGCTCCCGTGCGCTCGTGGTCCCCGCCGTCGGGTGCGGTCCGCGCACCAGCGGCATGCCCGTCTCCTCCGCGTCGGCGGCGACCAGCTCCAAAGCGGACGACAACCGCGACCAGGCGACATCGGAGCTGGCCCACTCGGCCATCCGTAGCCGCGCCGCCGAGGCCATCGCCATATAACGGTCGCGCCGTTCGCGGGCCACGCGATAACTTTCCTCCAGGCACTGCCGGAGGCTCGACCAGTCGATGCGATGCCAGGACGTCCGCAGCCGGCCCGAGTCGTCGTGCGGCCAGCCACAAGGCTCGCTTTGCGACGCGACCACGAATCCAAGTCCGTCATCAAAATAGTCGGCCAGCGCCGTGTGAGCGGGTGCAATCCCCGGCCGGCCGGCGGCCAGAAAATCCTGCAGCGGCAGGCAGGCCCCTTCGGCCCGCGAGGCATTCAGATAGTACGTGCTCCCCAAGGCCAACTCGCGCATCTGACCATCGCTGAGATAGCCGGTGACAAAAGCCACCTTGGCGCGGTGCGGCAAGCCAAGCCCGTAGTAGTGCGCCAGCACGTCACGCACCGCCTCGTTCGAGCGGGTGACAAGCTTGACCACCAGCGTCGCATCCCGCCGCTCGCCCAACGACAGCAAAAAAGCCGACAGGATGTCCTGCCAGTTTTTGCGCTGGTCGTCCGGATTCAGCAGCGTCGTATACACCACCCCGGACAGGTCCAGCCGGGCACTGGCCGGAGGCAGTTGCATCGGGCCCGCCCGCCAGGCGGCAAGGCCCGCATTCTTGGCCGCCACCAGTGCTCCAGTCACGCGGCCTGGCAGCAAGGGCTTGATCCCACGTAGCCAGGCCGTCCGCGCCAAGCCGCGCAGCCGGGCTGCCAAACGGAAACGCAGCGAATCGGCGCCGGGCCGCGACTCAGGGTCGGCCGCCTCCAGCCTGGCCGGCTCATGGTCGTTGAATACGTAGGCCGTGCAGTCGAGCGTCGTGACGCGGCCGGCATCCCAGGGCGGCAGCTCGAAGTAGTCGGCCTGGATCGGCACGGGCACGACGCGGACCGGCGGCCGCACGCCCGCGCGGGCCAGAGCGCCGGCGGTGAAGCGGCTGGCCGTGAGGATCAGCGAGGCGCGATTGGCAATCCGCAGCCAGTTGTTGCGGGGGTTGTCGCGGTCGTCGGTCGCGGGGATATCCGGAAATTCCCAGAACGGGAAGACGACGTTCGAAGCCCGGCTTGAAAAGTATGCATCAGCCAGCGGCCGGAAGCTGAGGCTGAGCGGTTGCCGGTCGGCTTGCCGCGCTCGGCGGATGGCGAAATCCAACTGGCTTTCAGGGCTGCGGACCTGGACCACCTCCGCCCAGCGCTCCAACAGCGGCAGAAAGGCGCCGAGCACGTAGTCGTATGAGTAACCGTACAGCCCCAGGTTCGCCTGGGCCGCCGCACCTTTGGAAACCGTGTTGACAATCAGCGTCCGCCGGCGCTGCTGGGCTGCGGCAGCATCGAACCGTGCCCGGACCTCAGCGCCGTTGTGCATCTTCCCCAGCCTCGCCGGACTATGTCGTCGATTGATCCGGCGTCCGCGCGGGGCGGGGCCGACCGAGCGGCACTGTCTTCGGCACTTGCAAGGACAAACTTGAGATTGATTGGCGCCCGGAGCCAGCTATACTCCGGCGCCCTCTTGGGGGCGAAGATCGGAAACACAACCCAGCGGCGCGAGGCGACTCGAGAACCTCATGCGAGAACAGGCACGCCGGCCCAGGATCGGCATCGATATGCTGGCCAACCAGTCGGCCGGCCGCGACCGGGGAACCGGCCGTTATGCGCGGGGCCTGGTGCGCGAGCTAATCGAGCGGCACCCGGAGCACGAATACTTCTTGTATTTCTATCGGGGCCTTGCAGGGGACGACGACTTCAATCCCGCGGGAGCGCGGATACGGCACCTCGACACCGAAGGGCCCGGCCGGGCCATCTGGCCCGTCGCTGACCGCCTGGCCCGCACCAATCCCGACCGGCTCGACCTGCTGCTGTTGAGCTGCGCCTACGAACACTTCGAAGGGTATCTCCCTCCACCGCGGCGGCGGCGCGGCCCTCGCATGGCCGCCTTGCTGTATGACCTGATTCCCGCCCTGTTTCCCGATCATTATCTCAACCACCCAGGGGTGCGCAAAGCCTACCAGCAGGCCCTGGCCGCAACCCGCCGATACGATCTGCTGTTGACCATCTCGGAGGCGAGCAGGCTCGATTGCCTCAGAATCATGCGCATGCCTCAGGCGCAGGTCGTCAACATCAGCGCAGCCAGCGACGCGGCGGTTTTTAGACCCGCGGACGGCCGGCAGCCCGACGCTGACCAAGGCCCGGCGCTGCTGGCCAGGCTGGCTGTCCGGGAGCCGTTCGTGTTCAGCCTGGGAGCCATGGATTACCGCAAAAACCTGCTCGGCGTGCTGGAGGCATTTCGTGCCCTGCCCGAACGGCTCCGCGAGCAGCACCAACTAGTCGTAGCCGGCGCCAGATCCAGCGACGACGCCCGGTTGCTCGCTCAACAGGCCGAGCGGCTCGGTGTCCACGGCAAGCTGCGGCTGCTCCCTTTCCCCAGCGACGACGATCTGCGATCGCTCTACCGCCGCGCCGCGGCCTTCGTGTTTGCATCTCGCTACGAAGGCTTCGGTCTCCCCTTGCTGGAAGCGATGCAATGCGGGGCGGCCATCGTGGCGGGCAACAACTCGTCGCAGCCCGAAGTGCTGGGCGGTGCCGCACTCCTGGCCAACGTCGACGACCCGGCCGACCTCGCCGCCCAGCTCCAATTGCTCTTGGACGATGCCGCGCTCGCCCATCGGCTGCGGGAGCAAGCGCTCCGGCAGGCCCGCAACTTCAGTTGGCACCAGACCGCGGATCGTTGTCACGAAGCATTGATCGCGGCCCTGAACCGCCCAAGCAAAAGCCGTTGGCCTGGCATGCTGGGCCGATTCGTCTGCCAGGTTTCCCCTTGGAAGCCTGCCCCGACCAGGCCGGCCGGGCAGGTTCAAGCGGCCAGTGCAGTCAACTGAGATTGCCGCATCACGGCTTTTCGCTATACTTCGCCGCCCAAAGCCCTTGGGGTTTTTGGCCGTGCAAGCATAGAGGCGCAGCGTCGGATGCTGTTCTGCTCGCAACAGTACCTTCTGTTCTTCGTGCTGGTGTTCGGCCTCTACTGGGCATTGCCTTGGCAACGGGGCAGGGTCTACTTGTTGCTGGCCGCCAGCTTCTACTTTTACGCAAGCTGGAACCACTGGCTGGCGGCGATCATCGCCGTCTCGACCACGGTCGACTATTGGGTGGCTCGCGGCATGCAATCAGCCGGCGATCCGCGCCGCCGAAAGCTGCTGTTGAGCGTGACCGTTGTCGGCAACCTGGCGCTGTTGTGCTACTTCAAGTACGCCAACTTCTTCCTGGAATCGTTGGAGCAGGCGCTGCGGGCGGCGGGCAGCACCGCCTCGCTCCCGCTGCTCTCCGTGATCCTCCCCATCGGCATCTCGTTCTACACCTTCGAAGCGATCAACTACGCGGTCGATGTCTACAGACGGCACGTGCCGGCCGAACGGAGCCTGGCCAACTTCATGCTGTTCATCACCTTCTTTCCGCACCTGGTGGCCGGGCCGATCGTCAGGGCCCGCGACTTCCTCCCCCAAATCCAGCGGGCCAAGCATTGGGACTGGGCACGAATGCAGCTCGGCGTCTCCTTCTTTCTCATGGGTTTGTTCAAAAAGCTGGCCATCGCCGACCGGATGGCCCTCTTCGCCGACCCCGTCTTTGCCAATCCCGAACAATACCGCACCAGTGCGGTCTGGCTGGCCGTCCTCGCCTATGCTTTGCAAATCTACTGCGATTTTTCCGGCTATACCGACATGGCCTTGGGCTCGGCCCACATGCTCGGATACAAGCTGGCCAAGAACTTCAACATGCCCTACCTGGCCGCCAACATCTCCGACTTCTGGCGGCGCTGGCACATCTCGCTCTCGAGCTGGCTCCGCGACTACCTGTTCATTCCCCTGGGAGGCAGCCGCCGCAGCGCCTGGCAGACCAACCGCAACTTGCTGATCACCATGACCCTTGGCGGCCTGTGGCATGGCGCCAGTTGGACCTTTGTGGCCTGGGGCGTTTTGCACGGCCTCCTCTTGATCGGCCATCGGGGATTCAAGGCCTTTTGCCGCGCCAGGCCGCGCCTGGAAAGGCTCCTGGCCAACCCGCTGGGCACGGCGGCCGGCGTCGCGCTGACGTTTGTCACCGTGGCGCTGGCCTGGGTCTTCTTTCGGGCGACCACTTTCGCGGGCGCGGCGGCCATGTTCCAGCAGATGTTCGTGCCGCACCGCGGGCTCGGCCTCCCCTTGCACAAGTCGAGCCTGCTCGTGCTGGCTTGCCTCATGCTGGTCTGCCACGTCCTCGTCGAGCGCGGGGTCTGGAAAAAGCTCGCTCCCCGGCTGTCGGCCCCCGCGATGGGATTTGGTTATGCGCTGGTGTTGATTCTCTCAATGGTCCTGGCCCCGGACGCCGGCAAGGCCTTTATTTACTTTCAGTTCTAGGCGCAGAGCCATGGCCAAAACACGGCGAACCAGACCGGCCTTCGTGCAACGTGGACGCCAGGCCCTGGCTTGGGGCCTGGTTTGGGTGCTGGCTTTGCACGTTGGGCTGTCGATCTCGTTGGAAACGTGGTTGCCGGTGGCGCGCGACCCCGAATACGGCCGCAAATTGGCCCTGCTGCGCCAGCGGATTGCCGAAGATCCCCAGCGGCCGCTGGTCCTGGTGCTCGGCAGTTCGCGGTCCGGGCTGGGAGTTCGTCCGGCGGCTTTCGAGCCGCGGCCGGATCCGGCGGGGCGGGCGCCCCTCGTTTTCAATTTCGCCATGACCGGCGCGGGGCCAGTTCATGAGCTGATGTTCCTGCGGCGGCTGCTGGCCCAGGGCATTCATCCCCGGATGGTGCTGATCGAGGTGCACCCACTGTTCTTGCACCAGCAGAGCGGCTACGCCGAAGAGAATTGGTTGAACATCAACCGCCTCCAGCGGTGCGATCTGGAGTTGCTGGCGCGCTACCACTCGAATTACCCCGCCGTACATCACCACTGGCGATGGTCGCGGCTGGCCCCCTGGTGGGCCCACCGTTTCACGCTCTTGGCCCTCTTCGAGCCCCGCTGGGTCCAGCAGGAGTCGCGGCCGGATACTTGGACCCGCCTCGATCCCGATGGCTGGCTGCCGTTCCATCGAGAGCAAGTCACCCTCGACGAATACGGCCGGGCCCGCGAGCTGGCCAAAAAAGAGTACGCAAGGGCCCTCCAATCCTTCCACGTCACCAGCGTACCCGACCGCGCCATTCGAGAGCTGTTCGATCTGTGCCGCAGGCACGAAATTGCCACGGGCCTCTTCGTGATGCCCGAAGCGTCCGACTTCCGAAGCTGGTATCCCGACAGTGCTCGCGAGCAGGTTGACGCCTACCTGGCGGCGCTATGCCGGGAATACCAGTGCCCCTTGGTCGATGCCACCTTTTGGATCGAGGACGCCCTGTTTTCCGACGGACACCACCTGCTGCCGGCCGGCGCTAACCACTTTTCGCAGCGATTCGGACGCGAGGTGCTCCAGCCCATGCTCGCCCGCGCCGGCCTGCCAACATCGCCCGCCGCGGACGTCGCGAGTAAGCGCCGGACGAAGACGTCGCGCTAGCCCCGATCAACTCAGCAGCAGCCGCACGTCGTCGGCCGTCAGGCTGGCCAGCAGGTTGCTGTCGGCCGAGATCAACCCTTGGCCGCATACAGCTCCGCAAACTCCAGGACCCACAGGTCGACCATCTCGGTGAAGCTCTGCGGATCGGCCTCGCCCAGCCGCTGAAAGTGGGTCCGGTTGTAGACCTCCTTGTTGCGGATCGTTCCCTTGGCCGACAATTCGAGCACGTGATAGGCCGAGTAGGGGCGCACGGTCATCTCCAGACGGCTGAAAAAATTCCGCCGCCCGCCGTCCGGTCGCCCCACGTCGTCCCGGCTGATCGCCGCCCCCCAGCCGCGATCGCCCACCACCGTCTCGTAACGGAAACCCGGAAAGTGATCCGGCAGTTTCTTGAGACAGCGCTCGATGTGTTCCGACAGCTCCAGCCGATACTGCGTGTGCAGCCGCTTCAGCTCCTCCTCGCTGATCGCCTGCTGGGCGGCCGCCCGCGCCTGGGCATCGCCAGCGCGCTGGCCCCGTTCGATCGCTTTTTCGAGACGCTTTTCAAATTCCATCAAGGCATGCCCGGTTGATGCGGCCCAAGTTGCGTGCTCTCGCCTTTCAAGACGCGGCGGTCTCCTGGTCGCCCTCGCCTTGCTCCTGCTGCTTGAGGTCCAAAAATTGTTTCAGGTCGCCGAACGTCCGCAGCGGCGCCTTGCCTTCTTTCATGTCCTTCGTCAACGGCACCACCGGCCGCGGCCTGGACGGCCGAGGCTTGGACGGCGGCCCCGGACTCTTGAACTTCGGCTTCTGGCCCGCGGGACGCCCGGCCGCCGCCGCCGGACGCGCTGCGCGCGGCGGTCGACCGCCCCCGCGGGCCGGCTCTCCGGCGCCCTGGGCCGGCGGGGCCGCCCCCCGGCGCGACTCGGCCTGGCGGCGCGTGCCCGGCTTGATCATCGTCAACGAAACCCGCCGCCGGTCCTTGTCCACTTCCAGCACCCACACGTGTACGATGTCGCCCACCGACACCACCTCGTGCGGATCTTGCACGAACTTGTTGGCCAACTGGCTGATGTGTACCAGGCCGCTGTCTTTCAGACCGACGTCGATGAACGCCCCGAAATCGACCACGTTCAGCACGGTTCCCGACAGCTCCATCCCGGCAGTCAGGTCGTCCAGCTTCAGCACCCCTCGCTTGAAAATCGGAAGCGGCAGCGACTCGCGCGGGTCGCGGCCCGGACGGGTCAACTGCGCCACAATGTCGGCCAACGTCAGAGCACCCACGTTGATCTCGCCGGTCAGCTTTTCCAGCTCGACCTGTGCCGCCCGCTCCGCTACTTGGGCCGCCCGCTGCGCGTCGGTCAGGTCGTCAGGCGTGGCGTCCAGCCGGGCTAGCGCCTGGTGCGCCGCCTGGTAGCTCTCCGGATGAATCCACGTGGCGTCCAGCGGGTTGGAGCCTCCCACGATCTTCAAGAAGCCGGCCGCCTGCACGAAGGTGGCCTCTCCGAAGCCTTGAATGCTCTTCAGCTCCTCGCGGCTCTTGAAGGGGCCCCGCGCCGTACGGTAATCGAACACCCGCTGGGCCGTGAGCTGGTTCAAACCCGAAACGTACCGCAACAGCGCGGGGCTGGCGCTGTTCAGGTCCACACCCACGTAATTCACGCAACTGGCTACCACGGCGTCCAGCGACTCCCGCAGATGCTTGGCCTTGACGTCGTGCTGATACATTCCCACGCCGATGTTCGCCGGATCGATCTTCACCAGCTCACTCAGCGGGTCCTGCAGCCGGCGCCCGATCGAAATGGCCCCGCGCAGCGTCGCGTCGTACTCCGGAAACTCCTCGCGCCCCAGGCGGCTCGTCGAGTACACGCTGGCCCCCGCCTCGTTCACGATCACGTACGCCACTTTCTGCTCGGCCAGCTCCCCGGCGATCAGGTCGCTGATCCATTGTTCGGTTTCGCGGCAGGCCGTCCCGTTCCCGATCGCCACCACGCTCAACTGGTGCCGCCGAACCAGGTCCGCCACTTTCTGGTTGGCTTCCGCCCGCCGCTCGGGCTTGCCGATCAGGTGCGCCACCCCGTGATCGAGCGGTTTGCCGAACTCATCGAGCGCCACCAGCTTGCAGCCGCTCTTGAACCCCGGGTCGATCGCCAGCACGCGGCGGTCCCGAATCGGCGGCTGCAGCAGCAGGTTCCGCAGGTTGCGGGCAAACACTCCCACCGCGTGTGCCTCGGCCCGGTCGGTCAACTCCCGGCGCACCTCCCGCTCCAGGCTGGGCAGCACCAGGCGGGCCAGCGCGTCGCGCCCGCAACCGGTCAAAAAACCCGCGTGTGGATGGCCCGCTGGGACCAGCAATTCATCCACCGCCTGGTACATCGCTTCCAGGTCGGTCTCGACCTTCACCCGCAACGCCCCCGCCTTTTCGCCGCGATTGATGGCCAGCACGCGGTGGGGAGGAATCTTGGCCAGCGATTCGTTGTAGTTGAAGTAATCGCGGAACGCCTTGTGGTCGGCCGTCTCCCGCTTGCCGCCACGCTGCCTCTTTGCCCCTCGGCGGGCCGGCCTGGCGGGTACCTTCTCCGGCGGTTTTTCGGCCGCTTTTTCTCCCGATGTTTCCGACGCCGGCCCGGAGCCACCGCCGCCCGGCGGCTCAGCCGGCTCAGAAACACTGCCGCCCGGCTCAGAAACACTGCCGCCCGGCTCAGAAACACTGCCGCCCGGCGGCTCAGAAACACTGCCGGCCGATTCGTCCGCCAACTGCTCACCCGCCGCTGGCTCCGCGGGCTCCGGCGGCTCCGCTCGTGCGGCGTCCGGCGGCGGCGGGGGCGGTGGAGGAGGCGTAGGCGCGGCAGGCGCGGCAGGCGCGGCAGGCGCGGCAGGCGGCTGGCTCGCCACCTTCTCCTTGCTCGGCCCCGCTTCGCTTTCGACCGCCGTCGATACCAGCTTGCCTGTGCCCTCCAGGATCGAACGCAGCTTGCCGCGCAGCTCCGCGCGCTCGCTGAACATCTCCGCCAGGATGTGACCGGCACCCAGCAGCGCATCGGCCGCATTGAGCACCTGGCGGTCGGCGTTGACGAAATCCCGCGCTCGCAGGTCCAGGTCGGCGGCCGCCGCGTCGGCTTCCAGAATCTCCAGCGCCAGCGGCTCCAGCCCGCGGCTGCGGGCCACCGTGGCCAGCGTCTGTTTCTTCGGCTTGAACGGCAGGTACAGGTCTTCGAGCTGCTTCGTCGTGTCGGCCGCCTGAATGGCGGCCGCCAGTTCCACTGTGAGCTTGCCCTGCGACTCGATGGAGCGAACGATCGTCTGCTTCCGCTCGGCCAGCAAGCGAAGCTTGACCACGCGCGACTGAATCTGGCCGATCTGCTCTTCGTCCAGGCCGCCCGTCTGGTCCTTGCGGTACCGCGTGATGAACGGCACCGTGTTGCCCGCATCGAGCAGTTCGACGACGGTGTGCACGCGTGCCGTCGCCAAGCCGAGAGATTGAGACACCTGCCCGAAGTCAATGGAAACCCTACTCGCCATGTAGCCTTCCGCTCGCGCTGGTTCGACGCAACAGTTTTCGTGCAATGCACTTAACCGTTTGGCAATCTAGGTACTCGTGTCCGCAGTGTCAAGTTGCCCCTGCCCCGGCCGGCTATGCCAATCGCAGTTGCCCAACTTGCCTAATAGCCCACCGCTACGACCGCCCGGCCCGGCACGACCCATTTGCCGCTGCCGATCTGAAAAACCGCCAATGCCGGAGAAATACATCAAACCCGCATCACGCACTTTGCCGATACAGAGATAACTCGATCAGGATCCGTAACGCAAGGAAGCGACCTGCGATGGCTCGAAGCCGATTGAGAGTCTATTACGGCCCGGAAACCGCTCGTGCCACGCTGGGCAAGGCGAAGAAGTCCCAAAACACCGTGCGTTTGCCCCTGGGCGAGGTGCTTCCTCTCTTGGCCGATGCAGTCCGTAGCGAGCGGACTTGGCTGAATGATTTCGAGGATGACGAAATCACCATCTCCAACGATCTCTACGAAGTCATCCTGGCATACCAGCACTGCCGCCGGCCAAGCGCCTGACCCGATTGCTTCTCCCCACTTGCCGGCCGCCATGCCCGGTCGCGGTCACCCGCTGCCCCTCCCACGCTATAATTGACCTGTCCTTTTGGACCGTGGCACCTCCTCGTGCCGTCCAAAACACAGCATCCAGCATACTGACAGGCCTGCCGCGTGAGTACCAGCGATTCGTCGCCGACTTCGGATTCCCCCGGGCTCCCGCCCGATGTCGAGGGAGCCAGGATCATCGAGGGCCTCGACCGCAGCCGGGTCCACGACCTGATCACCATGATCAAGGAGTCGGCCGACAAGCTGGCCCAGGACCAGACCAGCCGCGGCGACTTGAAGATCCTCAGCCGCGCCCTGCGCGAGCTGCGTTACGCCTTCAAGGTCTTCTCCCCTTACCGCACCCGCCGCAAGGTGACTGTCTTCGGGTCCGCCCGCACGCGCCCGCACGAGCCCGCCTTCGAGCAGGCCGTCGCCTTCGGCAAGGCCATGGCCGAGGCCAAGTGGCTGGTCGTCACCGGGGCCGCCAGCGGAATCATGGAGGCCGGTCACCTCGGCGCCGGCCGCGAGAATTCGATGGGGCTGAACATCATGCTCCCCTTCGAGCAGGAGGCCAACCCCGTCATCGCCGGCGATCCCAAGCTGGTGCACATGAAATACTTCTTCACCCGCAAGCTGATGTTCGTCAAGGAGTGCGACGCCGTCTGCCTGCTGCCCGGCGGCTTCGGCACGCTCGACGAAGGCTTGGAAGTGCTCACCTTGCTGCAGACCGGCAAGCGCGACATGGTCCCCGTCGTGTTTCTCGACGAGCCCGGCGGCAGTTTCTGGCATGACTGGCACCAATACGTCCAGAAGCGGCTGCTGGCCCAGGGAATGATCTCGCCCGAGGACCTCGCGCTCTACAAGCTGACCGATCGCGTCGACGAGGCCGTGGACGAGATTCTCCGCTTCTACCGGGTCTACCACAGCATGCGCTACGTGCGCAACAAGCTGGTCCTGCGGCTGCACTCGGCCCCCACCGGCGAGCTGCTGGAAGCGATCAATCACCACTTCGCCGATATCCTCGTCGATGGCCGCTTCGAGGTCACCGGACCACTCGGCGAGGAGCAGGATGAGCCCCTGCTGGCCGCCCTGCCCCGCTTGACCATGAAGTTCAACCGCCGCAACCTCGGCCGCCTCCGCCAGCTCATCGACACCCTCAACCGCGGCTCCCACCCGTAGCCGGATTCGGGCCCCGTCCCTCGTAGCCGAATTCGCCAGAATTCGGGCCCCTGGCCCGTCCTCCTCATCCCCCCTTCCCCCCTTCCCCCCTTCCCCCGATCCCCTCCGCCACCAGCCTCTGCGCCGCCTGCTCACCGCTATGAATGCAGTGCGGCACGCCGACCCCGTAGTAGGCGTTGCCCGCCAGCTCGAGCTGACTCAGCGCGCCGGCACGCGACTCGATCCGAGCCACTACTTCGAGATGCCCCAGATGGTACTGCGGCATGCTGCCGCGCCACCGGCACACGCGGAATAACTCCGGACCGCCTCGGGCCCCGAGCAACTCGGCCAGCTCCTCGACCACCACCCGCCGCACCTCGCCGTCGTCCAGCTCGATCATCTCCGGCCTTTGCGCACCGCCCAAAAAGACCCGCAGCAAAACCTTCCCCTGGGGCGCCCGCTGGGCAAACTTGACGCTCGCGAAACTGGCCGCGAGAATCCGCCGCCCTTCAATCTCGGGCACTACGAACCCGAACCCGTCCAATGGATGAGCAATGTCGCTCCGGTCGTAGCCGGCCAGCGCCACGATGCTGCCGGCGTGGGGAATCGAATCCAGGTCGCCCGCCAGCGACGCATCGACGGCCGACAGCAACCCTGCGGCCGAGTGGGCGGGCAAGGCGATTACCAGGCCATCGAACTGGCGCGGCTCGAGCCGGCCCGCCAACCGCACGAGCCAGCCGCCCCCCTCGCGCCGTTCGATCGCTTCAACCTCCGATCCGGTTTCAATCGTGCCCGAAGGCAGCCGGCCGGCCAACGCCTCAACCAGGCTTTCCATGCCTCGCCGCGGCGCCAGGAAAAGCCCATAGCGCGCGCCGGCGTCGCCGTTGTCCTCGCCCGGTGTGCCGCGGCCGCCGTCGTACCCGGCTGCGGCCAGCCGCGCGCCTCGCAGCAGGCTGCCGTGCCGCCGCTCCATTTCGACAAACCGCGGCAAGGCGGCGGCCATGCTCAGTTGTTCAGCGTCTGCCGTGTAGATGCCGGCCACCAGCGGCTGCACCAGCCGCTCGAAGGCCTCGCGTCCGAGCCGCCGCCGCGCAAACGCGGCCAGGCTTTCGTCGGACTGCGACTGGCGCACCGGCACAAACGGCTCCAACACGAGCCGCAGCTTGCCGGCCAAGCTGAGCAGCCTCGTGGTCAACAGCGGCCAGAGCCGGCTGGCGGCCAACAATGAGAAACCATCGGGCACCGCGTGCAGCCGTCCATCGCGGACAATAAACGCCCGGCGCCACGCCGCATTGGTCGGCATCAACTGGTCGGCAAAACCGATCCGGCGGCAAAGGTCGACGGCCCAGTCGGCGCTGCTGATGAAACTGTCGGCACTATGCTCCAACAGGTATCCATCGTGCTCTTCGGTCCGTAGTATGCCGCCGGCCCTGCCGCCGGCCTCAAACAACGTCACCGTGGCCGCCGCTTCGAGCTCGGTCAGACGGTGCGCGGCCGCCAGCCCCGTGATCCCGCCGCCGATCACCGCCAATCGCCGCGGGGATGGGCCGTGCCTCGAATGGCTGTCGTTCATCCCTGGGCGTGAACGCAATCGACCAGGGCGATCACGTGCTCCACCGGGGTTTGCGGCAGCACGCCGTGGCCAAGATTAAAGATGTGCCCCGGCCGGCCGCCGGCCTGCTCGAGCACTTGCCGGGCACGGTGGCGAATCTCCGCCGGCTCGGCCAGCAACACCTGCGGGTCGAGATTGCCTTGCACCGCCTTGTGATAGCCGACGGCTCGCCAGGCGTCGTCGAGGCCGATCCGCCAGTCGATGCCGATTACGTCGCCGCCCGCTTCGGACAACAACGGCAGCAGCGCCGGGTTGCCGGTCGCAAAGTGGATCAACGGCGCGCCCGGCGTCAGCCCGGCGGCAATCGCCCGCACGTGCGGCAGCACATACCGCCGATAGTCGTCCGGCCCCAGGCAGCCGACCCAGCTATCGAAAAGCTGCACCGCCTGCGCGCCGGCCGCGATCTGGCCGTTGAGGTACCGGATAACGGCCCGCGAAAGGCGGCCCATCAACGCGTTCCAAGCCGCCTCGTCCCGGTACATCATCCGCTTGGTGTGGACGTAGTTCCGGCTGGCGCCTCCTTCGATCGCGTAGCTGGCCAGCGTGAACGGCGCCCCGGCGAACCCCAGCACGGGGATCGTCTCCGGCAGCCCGGCCCGCGTCAGCCGGACCGTTTCCATCACGAAGTCCAGCGCCTCGACGTGTTCCAGCTCCTTGAGCCGGTCGACGTCCCGCGCCTCCCGCAGCGGGTTATGGATGACCGGTCCCTCGCCCGCCGTGTACTCCAGCTCGATTCCCATCGGCTCGAGCATCGGCAGCAGGTCGGCGAAGATGATGGCCGCATCCACCCCCAGCCGGTTCACGGCCGTGATCATCACCTCCGCGCACAACTGGGGATTCTTGCACAGCTCCAGGAACGTGGTCTTGGCCCGCACCTCGCGATACTCCGCCATGTACCGCCCGGCCTGGCGCATGAGCCAGATCGGCACCCGGTCGGCCGGCTCGCGGCGACAGGCCTTCATGAACGGACCGTCCCACCAGGCCCCCTGCCGGATCGCGCCGGCCGGCGCCGGCTCCGCACCGCGGGCGCCGGCTGTCGTGGACGAATCCACGCCGCTCACGCGGGGCGCCGGCTCGGCCCCGCGCTGGACGGCGGCCTTGCGCTTGCGGGCCAGCAGTTCGCCGCCGCGCTCGGCGGCCGCGTTGACCAGGTGCCCCATCTTGGGATGTTCCGGCTCGATATCGACTTCCAGCCCGCACTCGGTCAGCATCTCGCTCGTCGTCGGCCCGATCGACGCAATCACCAGCCGCTGGCAGGCGCGGCGGACCGGCTCGGCCAGCCCCATTTTTTCGGCCATCCGCAGCAGGTTGACCACCTGGTGGCCGGACGTGAACAACGCCACGTCGATCTGGCCGTCGGCCAGCGCGCGGACGTTGGCTTCCAGCGGGCCGGTATCTTCCGGAAAGTCCCACTCGTAGACCTTGATTCTCTTGACCGTGGCGCCGCGGGCCTCGAGCCCCGCGACCAGGCTGGCGTTAGGCCGGCCGTATTCCTGCAAGCCGACGGTCTGGTTGGCGATCGAGAGGTGCTTATCGACCGTCGTGAGCACTTCGCGCCACGTGTTCGGCTCGGGCACGCGCAGCGTCGGCTCGATCCCCAGCTCCTTGAGCGCGGCCAGTGGTTTGGGGCCGCGGACGATGGTCGTCGCGTCGGCCAGCGACGTGAGGAACCGCTCGCGGTCGACCTGCCGTTCCACCTGGGCCACCAACTGCCGCGTTCCCACGCCGGTCAACAGCACGACGACGTCGATTTGCCCGCTCATCAACTGGTGCGCGAACTCGACCGCCTCGCGGTGGTCCGGCACCGACACTTCGCGCATCGACGGGCTCACCGAGGGCTGGCCGTGCAGCCGCTCGATCATCCGTGCCATTTCCGTCGCTCGCCGGCTCTCGAAGGCCGCCACCCGCAATCCCGCGAAATCGCGCAACACGGTGTCCATGGATTCGCGCCTTCGGGCAGACGTGGAGGTATCGGGGACGCCTGGGTTGCAACTGAATGCGGCCCATCCATGCTAAACCAAAGCCCGCCCCAGAGAAAGGTCGCCCGTTCGTAGCGACCCGCATGCGGTCCCAAGTAGCCCTCACGCTCCGCGTGAGGCAGCTCGTTCGTAGTGATCCGCATTCCCGGCTCGTCACTCCCGCTCGACTTTGAAGCCGTCCGATGCGTCCCGCTCGACGGTGAACCTGTCGCCGTCGTTGGGCTCGACCGCCTCACTTTGCGGTTCGGCCTCTCCGGGCCACTGAAAGACCAACTTGTCCGGAACGCACCGCTGATGGGTCCTCGTGTAGCCCGGGGGCAGCGGAAACGCGCGGCCGCCGATCTCGTACTCGATGGTTGTGCCGGACTGGTTGGCTACCTCAAACTCGATGCTGTCCGACTTGGGGCGCCCGAACATCTGCACGGCGAAGTAGTAGCCGGTATCTTTGCTTTGGGCCACGGCCACGCCCGTTTCAGTCACGTGCCGGTTAAGCATGTTCTTGCGATGATCGGCCGAGTGCTTCCAGACCTTAAAGAACTTCTTGGCCAGCTCGTCGGCGGTGAAGCCCCGCGAGCCGTACTGGTAACCGATGTTCTCCGAGATGAGGCAGTAGTCGTAGCCATGCTCCCTCGCCCGGTCCGCCGGCCGGCTGCCGTCGGCCGTGTGCCCGAACGTGTTCGTCTCCGCCATGTAATCCGCAAAATACTGCGCTGCCTCGCTGAGCTGCTGATCGGTCTCGACGCTCTCGACCCCTTCGTCCTGGCGCAACGCGTTGGTTCTTTCGACGATCTGCCTGGCCACTTCGGCCACGTCCGGCCTTCTCTGTTGCCGTGACGGCCTTGCCGTAGATCGGATCGTCTGGATCTCCGCATCCTCGGAGACCTGGCCCAGTGCCGCGCTGGGAGCCAGCGGACAAAGCATCATGATGACCAGCGCACAGAGAACAAGCAGGCAGCCAGCCGGCCGGCCCGTTGCTGTAAACCTGGCGTACATGCGACGCTCCTGGTTCTCTCAAGCCGATATGGTTGTTCAGAATCCGTTGCCAGGTTGAAACCAAAGCAACTTTTCCCTCTGTTCTGCAATCCGCGTGCCGTCTGCGCATATTGAGCACATTGCGACCTGGCAGGAGCGTGGCACGCACCCAGGTTGCCGCGATTGGATCAGCAGGCACGGCTCTGTTACGATGGACTGCTGGACGACGCTGTCCGAACAAATTGCTGCCAACCCGAGCGAGACAACAGTGACGGATGCCACCTTCGACGAACTCCAGGGCGCAATCGGCGAGAAGGGGGTCGAGGCCGCCACCCTAAGGCTGGCCGAGCACCTGACGTCAGATCACCGCTTCCACGAGCTGTTCGACGTCCGATTGCTCGAAGCACGTGTGCGGCTGGGGCTCCCGGCTATCCTCACCAAGGGACTCGACGACCTGGAAGAGCCCATCCGCACGCGGATGGAAGAAGAATACCTGGCCGCCTGCCGCGAAGTCGGCAACCTCCTCTTGTCCGACGGAAAGGTCCGCGAGGCCTGGATGTACCTGCGGCCGGTCGGCGAGCGGGCCGAAGTGGCGGCCGCGCTGCAACAGGTGAACGTCTCCGACGAAAACCGCGAACAGGTGATCGAGGTCGCGCTGCACGAGGGAGTCTCCCCACGGCTCGGATTCGAGCTCGTGCTGGCCCATTACGGCGTCTGCAACGCCATCTCGATGTTCGACGCCCAGATGCACGGCCGGCCGCCGCAGCAACGGCAGGAAGTGGCCGGACTCCTGGTCCGCCACCTGCACGGCGAGCTGGTGCGCAGCCTGCGGCAAGCCGTAGCCCGGCAACAAGGCTCGCCCACGGACGAATCGAGCATCGAGCGGCTGGTCGCCGGCCGCGGCTGGCTGTTCGAGAACAACGATTACCACATCGACACCTCCCACCTGGCCAGCGTGGTGCGGTTCGCTCTGTTTATCGACGACCCGGCGGACCTGCGCCTGGCGCTCGACCTGACCGAGTACGGCCGCCGGCTCAGCTCGCTCTACCAGTTCGCCGGGCAGGAGCCGTTTGTCGATACGTACCCCTCGCACGCGCGTTTCTTTCAGGCCTTGCTGGGCGAAAACGTTCAAGACAACCTCGATTGGTTCCGCCAGCGAGCCGCCGACCTGGCCGGCAGCGAGTCCGCCGGAGACGGATCGGCGCCGGCCGAGGTCTACGTCGCCTTGCTGCACCGGCTGGGCCGCGACGCCGAGGCCTTCGAGGCGGCCGCTGAAATGCTGCCCCCCGGCTCGCGGACGGCCGGCTTTGCTCCCAGCCTCTTGGAACTGGCCCGCTTGAGCGGCAGGTACGGCCGGCTGATGGAGGTGACTCGCCAGCACGGCGACCTGGTCGGTTTCACGCTGGCACTGGTGGCGGAAAGGAGCAGGGAACAAGGAGGGAACAGGAACGACCAGTAGGAAAAACCCAAACGAAAAAGGCCTGTCCGCGGCGGTCGCCACGGACAGGCCCTTTGGATCCAGCAGCCTTAGGCTCGCAATCGGCTAGTTGCGATGCACGAGGGTACGGCTGGCATGGACGATGCTCCGGCGACCCTGGATCGAGGCCGACGGATCGGCCATGGGGGCGGGGGGCATCGGTGCGGCCTCGCCGGCAGCCGGCGCGGGAGCGCCGTGACCGTCGTAGCCGCCGCCGCCGCAGCCACCGCAGCCGGTGTTGCAGCAGCTCTTCTTGCGGGTCTTGAACAGCTTGCTCAAGAGGCCGCAGTGATGACGCTTGCGTCCGCAGCCGCTGTCGCAGGCATCCTGCTCGCAGCAGGTCGGCTCCGGAGCGCAGTGGACCGGCTCCGGTTCGCAGCAATCATCCTGCTTGCAGCAGCCGCCGTGATCGAACATTCCGCGCAGATGGCCGAACAGGTTGAGCCGCTTGCGTCCGCAGCCGCTATCGCAGCAGTCATCCTGCTGCGGGCAGCAGTCCTGCTGGGGCGCATGGCAGCTTGGCTCGGGAGCGCAGCAGTCCTGCTGGGGTGCATGGCAGCTTGGCTCGGGTTCACAACTGGTTTCGCAGCAATCGGTCTTGCAGCAGCCACCCCTCAGACCCAACATGCGGTCGAGGAGCCCGAACCCGAAGCTCTGGCTACAGAGACACATGCTGACCACGAATGCTCCAACGATCATGTTCCATTTCATCGAGCGACGTCTCCTTTACAGGGAACTGAGGGCGGCGCGCAAGACCCAAACACGCAAACGCAGTCGGCGGCACGAAAGAGCAAGTTGGCGGGAGGGATCTACTCCGTCCGTGGGAGGTTCTCGATTGGGGGAGAACCGGCTGGGTGTGTCGTCGGTCGGTCGCTAGCTGGGCAGCGTGGGTCGTAGCCCACAGTTCACAACGTTATGGCGCCAGGTCCGTCGAGCCATTCCTTGACCCGATAAAGCCGAGTCGGTTCCTGGTGCTCCCTTACGCGCCGCGTGCGGCACGTATTCCTCGTTGAGGGACACCTACCGTATCGGCTGGCTTGGGAAGGGGCCTTGAGCGTTCGGAAGTAATTTTCTGCAAATGGCTTACCGCTCCTGGCAGGCAAACCTTTCCGCGCGAGCAAGGTAGCGAAACTTTGACGGTTGGCGCGGCGCACCTTCCCCACGCCGAAGGCCGCCGCCGTCCCGCCCGGGTGGCCCGCCGGACCGATATCTGCTACGCTGCACCTCATGACTTCAACCTCGGCTGATCGCCGCTGGGAGCTGGTCGATTTCTCCAGCTTGCCGCCCCAGGATTGTCCCTGCGGAACCGCCCGCCGCGCCCTGGCCGACGTACCCGACTTTCCCGCCACCATCCACCGCACCCAGATTACCTGCGATGCCCGCCTGCACTACCATAAGCGCTTGACCGAGACCTACTACATCCTCGAGTGCGAGCCCGATGCGCGGATGCAGCTCGACGACCAGTTGTTGCCCGTCCGGCCCGGCACGTGCGTGCTGATCCGGCCCGGCGTCCGCCATCGCGCGGTGGGGCGGATGACCGTCTTGATTTTCGTGCTCCCCAAGTTCGATGCCGACGACGAGTGGTTCGATTGAAACCCGCCTCGCCCGCACCATCGCGCACGCCTTGCCCAGCCTCGGCCGCTTGCCCCCGCGGGCCCCGCGCCGTATCCTGAAGAGCGCACCGTCTCGCTGATTTCCCCAACCACCCGCCTGGCGAGCCCCCCACCATGAGCCCGATCCGCACCGCCGTAGCGCTGGTTATTCTTCTCGTCCCACTCTCTACCAGCCTGCCGGCGGCCGACGATGACAAAAAGCTCGACGCCGGCAAGCAAACCACCATCGCCAACAGCCAGATCGACCCGCTCGACTGGCCCTCCTGGCGTGGCCCTGAACAAAACGGCATCTCCCGCGAGACCGGCCTGATCGACAGTTGGGACCCCCGCCGCGGCACGAACGTGCTTTGGAAAAAGCCGGAGCTGGCCACGCGATCGACGCCCATCGTGATGCACGGCAAACTCTACGTGCTCTGCCGCCACGATCCCGACACGCCACGCGACGCCGAGAAGCTGGTCTGCGCCGATGCAGCCACCGGCGAGATTCTCTGGGAAAACATATTCAACGTCTTTCTCTCCGACGTGCCGCCCGAGCGGGTGGGCTGGTCGAACTGCGCCGGCGACCCCGCCACCGGCAGGGTTTATGCCCTGGGGGTGTGCGGCCTCTTTCTCTGCATCGACGGCGAAACCGGCCAGACCATCTGGTCGCGCTCGCTCAGTGAGGAGTTCGGACTGCTCAGCACCTACGGCGGCCGCACCAACACCCCGGTGATCTTTGAAGACCTGGTCATCATCAGCGCCGTCATGACCAACTGGGGCGAGTTGGCCCTGCCGGCCCATCGCTTCCTGGCCTTCAACAAGAATACGGGCGAAGTGGTCTGGTTCAACGGCACGCGCCTTCGTCCCGACGACACCACCTACAGCACGCCCGCCCTGGCGGTGCTGGCCGGCCAGGCGGCCATGGTGTTTGGCTCCGGCGACGGAGCGGTGTGGGCGCTTCAGCCGCGCACGGGCGTGCCGATCTGGAATTACCGCCTGTCGCTGCGGGGCCTCAACATCTCGCCCATCGTCCAGGGCGACACCATCTACATGGCCCAGAGCGAAGAGAACCGCGACGACAACACGATGGGCGCTTTCGTGGCCATCGACGGCTCGAAGACGGGCGATGTCACGGAAAGCGGAGAGGTCTGGCGGGTCAAGCAGGTCATGGTCGGCAAGAGCTCGCCTCTCCTGGTCGACGGAAGGCTCTACGCCCTGGATGACGCCAACGTCGTTTACATCATCGATCCGGCGACCGGCAAGCAGATTGGCAGGACCCGGCTTACCGGCACGATTACGCGGGCCAGCCCGGTTTACGCCGACGGCAAAATTTATGCTTGCACCACCACCGTCTGGCACGTGCTGGAACCGGCCGAGCGGGGCGCCGAGGTGGTGCACCGGGTGCGTTTTTCCCAAGGCGAAGAAGTTCACGGCTCGCCGATCGTCTCGCACGGCCGCATTTATCTACCCACGACCAGCACCATGTATTGCCTGGGCTTGGACGACGCCCAGGCTAGCGCCGACGAGCGGCCGGCGCCCCCCCAGGAAACGCCCCCCGGCGGCCAGGACCGCCCGGCGCACCTGCAAGTGGTGCCGGCCGAGTCGCTGATCGAGCCGGGTGAAACCGTCCAGTTCAAGGTGCGGCTGTTCAACGGCCGCGGCCAGCCGATTGCCGATGACGACACGAAGCTCTCTTTTTCGGTCGAAGGGGGCGGTCAGGTCAGCGATACGGGGATCTTTACCGCCGACAGCCTGCCGGCGCACACCGGTTCGCTGGTGACCGTCAAGGCGGGCGGCCTGACCGCGGCGGCCCGCATCCGCGTAGTTCCGCCCCTACCCTGGAAGTTCGACTTCGACGACACGCCGCTTGCAGCCAACAAGGCGAACGTGAAAGAAGGCGAGCCGCCGATCACTTGGATCGGCGCCCGCTACCGCCACAAGATCCGCCAGCTCGACGGCGAGAAGGTCATGGTCAAGGTGAGCACGATTCCCAAGGGCACCCGCAGCCAGAGCTGGATGGGCCACACGGACCTGAGCGATTACACGATCCAAGCCGACGTCCGCGGCGCCACGAACGACGGTAAGCTGCCGCAGATCGGCCTCATTGCACAACGCTACACGCTGGACCTGATGGGCAACGCCCAGAGTCTGCAGATACGCAGTTGGACCTCGCACCTGGCACGCTTCTCCAAGACGGTGCCGTTCGCCTGGGAGGCCGACCGCTGGTACACCATGAAATTCCGCGCCGCCACCGAGGACGGCAAAGCGGTGCTGCGGGGCAAAGTCTGGCCGCGGGGCGAGTCGGAGCCCGACGAGTGGTCGATTCGTGCCGTCGATGAGGCGGGAAACCTGGCCGGCAGCCCTGGCCTGTTCGGCAAGGCCGACGACGCCGAGATCTACCTGGACAACATTACCATTACCGCCAATTGAGAAGTGATAATGCGCATGAGACTGATTCGATCTCGATACTGCCCCTCGATGCTCGTGGTTCTGGGAACGCTGGTCTTGCCGCAGCTTGGCTGCAGCCAGGCCGATCCGGCCGCCGCCGCGGGCGGCTCGGCCAAGGCGGCCCCGCTGGCGGCAGCCGATGCCAAGCAGGACCAGCAGCGCGCCGGCCAGAAAGCCAGGCAAGGCGCATCGGCCCAAGCGGCCAAGAAAAGGACCGACGCACGAGCCCAGGCGGGCCGGCGCAGTGCGGTCGCCCAAGCCGACGCTCAACCCAACAAGGAATGGAACCAGTGGGCTGGTTCGCCCGCCCGCAACAACACGCCGGTTGGGCAGAACATTCCGACCGACTGGGAGCCCGGCGATTTCGATTTCGACACGGGCGAGTGGCAGCCTGAAACGTCGCGGAACATCAAGTGGGTGGCCAAGCTCGGCTCCCAAAGCTACGGAAACCCGGTGATTGCCGACGGCAAGACCTTCGTGGGCACCAACAACGGCGCCGGCTGGCTCGATCGCTACCCGCCCGACGTCGACCTGGGGTGCCTGCTGGCCTTCAACGAAGCGGATGGGAAATTCCTCTGGCAGCACTCCAGCGAAAAGCTGCCCACGGGGCGGGTGCACGATTGGCCGTTGCAAGGCATCTGCAGCACACCGTTGGTCGAGGGCAAGCGGTTGTGGTTTGTCACCAGCCGTGGCGAAGTCGTCTGTCTCGACGCCGAGGGCTTCCACGACGGTGAGAACAACGGTCCCTACCAGTCGGAGACCAACAACAACACCGACGAGGCCGACGCCATCTGGTATTTCGACATGATGAGCGAGCTGCAGGTCTCGCAGCACAACATGGCGAGCTGCTCCATCACGGCCGCCGGCGACATCCTCTTCGTGTGTACCTCGAACGGAGTCGATGAGGCCCACAGCGAGAATCTTCCTTCGCCGAACGCTCCCAGCTTTCTGGCCATGGACAAGAACACCGGGCGGGTGTTGTGGCACGACAACTCGCCCGGCACCAACGTGCTGCACGGCCAATGGTCGTCGCCGGCCTATGCCGTGCTGGGCGGCGTGCCGCAAGTGCTGTTTGCCGGCGGCGACGGCTGGCTCTACAGCTTCCGCGGCGAGGCCACCTCCGACGGCAAGCCCGAACTGTTGTGGAAGTTCGACTGCAACCCCAAGGAGTCGAAGTACACGATCAGCAGCAGCGGCACCCGCAACAACCTGATCAGCACGCCGGTGGTCTACGACGGGCTGGTCTACATCGCCGTCGGCGAAGATCCCGAGCATGGTGAGGGCAACGGCCACCTCTGGTGCATCGACCCCACCAAGCGCGGCGACGTCAGCAGCGAGCTGGCCTTCAACGTCGACGACCGCACCACGCCGATTCCGCACCGCAGGCTCCAGGCCGTCATCCCCCAACAGGGCGAGATCGCCGTCTCCAATCCCAACTCGGCCGCCGTCTGGCACTACACCGAGTACGACTGGAACGGCGACGGCGAGATCGAGGAGTTCGAGGAAAAAATGCACCGCACCTGCGGCACCGTGGCCATCAAGGACGACCTGTTGTTCATCCCCGACTTCAGCGGCCTGTTCCACTGCCTCGACGCCAAGACCGGCGAGGTGCACTGGACCTACGACCTGTATGCCGCCACCTGGGGCTCGGCCATGATCGTCGAAGACAAGGTCTACGTCGGAGACGAGGAAGGCGAGGTCTCGATCTTCCGGCTTTCGGCCGACCCCGACGTGGCCATGCAGAAGGACGACAAGGGAAAGTACCAGCCCATCGCCCAGGTCGAGATGGGCAATGCGGTCTACAGCACGCCCGTGGTCGCCAACAACGTCTTGTACATCGCCAACAAGACGCACCTGTTCGCCATCCAGGAGACCGACGACCGCGTAGAGGCCGATGGCAGCCGGCACGGCGAGTCGGCGGAGCAGCCGTGACCAAGCGCGTGCTCGACGTAGGGCAATGCCAGGCCGACCATGGCGCCATCTGCGGGCTGCTCGAAGTGCACTTTGGCGCCGAAGTGGTCCAGGCCCATGGTCTCGACGACACGCTGGCCCATTTGCGCGCGGGCCGCTTCGACCTGGTGCTGATCAATCGCAAGCTCGACGCCGACTCCAGCGACGGCATGCACGTCCTGCGGGCGATCAAGGCCGATCCCCGGCTGAGCGACCGGCCGGTCATGCTCGTGACCAATTACGCACAGCACCAGCAGGCGGCCCTAGCCGCCGGGGCCGAGCCGGGCTTCGGCAAGGCGCAGCTCGACGCCCCCCAGACTCACGCCGCCCTCGCCCGCCTGCTCGGCACCTGAATTCACCCCACCCGTAGCTGAATTCTCCGGGTGCCACTGCCTGGCGGACGCCGGCCGGGGCGTCCAAGAAGCAGTGCTGCCTTGCCACCGGCTTCCCCCCATAGCTGAGTTCGAGCCTGCCACCTCGGGGGCCGACCCTCCTCTTGCCTTCTGCCTTCTGCCCTCTGCCTTCACCCCCCCTCCGTCAACTCGGCAACAATCCACATCGCGCCGGCCCCCAGGGCGCCCACCAGCGCGCCCACCGGATAAAACCAAAAGCCAAGTTGCAGCGCAAGCCGGGTGAAAAGCGACACCATGCCGAAGGCGAACACGGCAAAGTTGAAGCCCAGCACGGCAAATAGCAACCGCCGTTTTTTGTTGGCGGCACGCTGCTCGGGATCGATCGGGGCCGTCTTGGCCGCCGGCGCGGCTGTTTTCTCGGCCGGCTTGGCCGCTGCCGCCGCCTTCGCCGGCCCGGCCGCAAGCTGCGCCGCGGCCGCCTCACGCGGAAAATACTTGTTGATCGCTTCGTGGATGCTGCCGGGCGTGCACAGCACGGTCCGCACCGGCACGCCAAACCGCAGCCGCAGTTGGTCCTCCACTTCAGGCGCCAGCGGATTGGGTGAAACCATCAGCAGCCGCCCATCGTCGATCATCAAGGGAGCACACGAGTGCTGGCGGGCCAGTACCGCCGGCACCTGCGCAACCAGGCTCTCGTCGATTCCCACGTCGCCCACCTCCACAAACGGCAGGCCGATGCTCTCGGCGTAGGCCTGCATCACCTGTTCGGCCGGCGCCAGCTTCTGCTGCATCACCGCGTCGCGGATCTCCACCCCCACCGTCTTGGCATAGCGGCGGGCCTTGTCGAGCTGCGCCGAGTCGATCACTTTGCGGCCCACCAGGATCTCCTCCAGCGTGCGTCCCCGGCCGGCCCGCTTGTCGCTGCGGCCCTGCGACGCGTCGTATTCGGTTTTCCGGACGGTGTCGGTCAGGACCAGCATGGCCTTGGCCAACTCGTTGAGCAGCTCCTGCGACTGCGCGCCGTACTCGCCCGCCGCGTATTTGCGGACGTGCGCGTTCATTTTGCGGTAGTTGCCGCGGACCTTAACCGGATCGTCCTCGAAAGGCTTCAACCGCAAGAGCTGGTAATAGTTCAGCGGGCGGGCAGACTCCCTGATCCCCAACCATTCGCGGTAGACATCGAGTTCTTTGGGCATGGCAGGCAGGCAAGGACGGCTGGTACGCGGCAAGGCGATCAAGCCCAGCGGCCGGCGTCGGGCACCTTATTCAACCAGGTACTGGCTGGCCAGGTTCGTGTACGAATCGATCTGAGTGTCGTCGAGCCCTCCGCGGCGTTCGATCTCGATAGCGGCCTCGTTGCCTCCGGTCTTGTCGCGGGCCCGCACCTTGACCCGGCCGTCCGTCCCGAAGGCGTAAGTCACCTCGATCGGTGCCCCCTTGGGCAGGTTCGGCGGCAACTGGCTGATCCGGCAGTTGCCGATCAGCGAGCAGGCGTCCGGATCGGGAGCGTCCCCCTCGATCACCTTGACCGTCACCCGCGTCTGGCCTTCCTCGTTGGTGTTGAACGTCCGCTGCACCTCGACCGGCAGCCGCGTGTTGCGAGGGATCATCAGGTGGTTGATCAGCTTGCCCGTCTTGAGATTCTTGACCGCGATCCCCAGCCCGTGCGAATTGACGTCCTCCTGCTTCACGTTTTTCAGGTAGCGGCGGACCTTCTCCGCCAGTTCGCTCTTGTCACCCCGGAACCTGGCCTCCAGGATGGCCGCGTGGATGGCCGCACCCTGCGCCACGGCCGTGTGCGGCGAGAGGCCCTGGAAGGGCTTCTTGCCGGTGACCTGCTCGAGCATCCGCGGCACCTTGGGCATCAACGTCGATCCGCCGACGAGCACGATGGCGTCCAACTGGTCAGGCGTGATCTTGGCCTGGTCGATCACCAACTCCGTCGTGTCGATGGTCCGCTGCAGGAGATCCGCCGTCAGATCCTCGAACTGCTCGCGGGTAATCGTGACCGAGATGCTCTTGCCTTCGTGCCGGCAAACAATCGAAGCCTGCATCTGCTCGGAAAGCGCGATCTTGGCCAGGTCGCAGTCGTTCCGGAGCACCTGGGCCGTCGAGGCCGAATCGCGGGGATTGATGCCGTGCTTGGCCTTGAACTCGTCGGCGATGTAATTCAAGAGCCGGTCGTTCCAATCCACCCCCCCCAGGTATACGTCGCCATCGGTGGCCAGTACCTGGAAGCGCGTGGGCGTGTACTTCACCACCGTCACGTCGAACGTGCCCCCTCCCAGGTCATAGACCAGCGCCATCCGCGGGCGGTCCATCTTGTGTTCGGCCGCCCCCAGCTCGCCGCGGTGCCAGGCATAGGTGAGCGTCGCCGCCGTCGGCTCGTTGATGATGTCGATCACGTTCAGCCCGGAGATGCGTCCCGCATCCTGCGTCGCCTTCCGCCGCGCGTCGTTGAAGTAGTACGGCACGGTGATCACGGCATTGCCGATCGGCCCGATCTGCTTCTCGGCGTCTTGCCGCAGCTTCTTCAAGATCAGCGCCGACAGGAACTCGGGCGTGATCTCGTGCCCGTCGAACGTGCGCTTGTAGTCGATGCTGCCCATGTGCCGCTTGACGCGCTCGACGACGTGCTCCGGGTCTTCCATGGCCGCACGCGTCCGGCTGGGCCCCACGATCACGTGGCCCGTGTCGGCCAGCAGGATCAGGCTGGGCGTCTCGATTTGTTCTTCTTCGTTCGGCAGCGCCACAGGATTGCCCTCGCCGTCCAGTTGCGCGATGGCCGAAAACGTGGTGCCCAGATCGATCCCGACCGTCTGGCCTTCTTTGAATTCCATGTGCGTCTATGATCTCGAGAGGCGAAGCTGAGTTGGCGATTGTCGGACGCCGGTGGCCGCTAGTCAAGAACCGCCCGCCAGGCCGCCGATCTGCTTCGATGCGCGTGTACCCGGCTTCCTTACCCCCGGCACGTTGGCGGCAGCCGGCGCGTCGCGCCTTGAATTGCAATGGACCGAAAAGGACAAGCGGCTGGCAGCGCGTCCCGAGCTGCTCCGACTGGCAGAGAGGTGACTCACCCGCCCATCCAGCATCTTATTAGCCTAATTGCCGCCGCCGCACCTCGTCAAGGATCAACCACCATCGGGTCCACATCGCGCATCGCTGGCATTCCCCATCCCTATCCCGCGGCCGCCCCGCCGCTGGATAGGCGGGGCGGCCGAAGGTTGATCGCCGCCGCTAAGAAAAGCCGGGCCGTCGTCCGACTCCTTAGTAAAGAACCGCCATGCCACGGCGGGGCAGCACATAGCCCGGATAGTAGCCGCGGTAGACCGGACCATAGACCGGCCCAATCGCCGGCCCATAGCTCGGCCCATAGCTCGGCCCGTACCTCGGTCCCACGTAAACGCGAGGCGCCGGCACAAACCGCGGGGTCACCACGCGAGCAGCCGGAACCACCACGCGGGCCGGCAGCCGCATCACCGGCCGAACCCCATAGCCATAACCGAAGCCGACAACCCTGCGGACAGGGGCCGCCGCCATAGCCGATTCACTAGCAACGAACAGTCCCACCAACACCGCCAATGTGATCGCAACCCGCTTCATCGACTTGTCTCCTTTCAAAAGAAACCCACCGGAACCCACCCGACCCACGCCTTGAGGTTGTTGGTGGCCGGTGTTGGCAGGGCGAAAAGCACGTTGCGCGCCAAGGCGGACGTGGCCGCATATTTCCCGCAAAAGGACCCGATTGCCCCCCCGTGTCTCGGAGAAAATGAGACAGGATCTATAACTAATTGATGACATGATCAAATCAGAATGACGACAGAGATCGCCCCACTGTCCCAAAAAAGCAGCGCCCAGCCCTAGCCCCACGGTTCAGGCCGGGTGCCACTGCTTGGCGGACGCCGGCCGGGGCGTCCAAGGAAGCAATGCCGTCTGCCATCGGATTCCCCGCCCGTAGCTGAATTCGCCAGAATTCAGGCCCCCTCTCATCCTTCCGGCGAATCCTGCTTCGCCAGGGGCCTTCCACCTAGTGGATCCGCTGGCCCGGCACCGCCCCGCTGTCGGGAGACAGCAGGAAAATCTCCTCGCCCCCAGGGCCGGCCGCTACCACCATCCCCTCGCTGGTGCCGAATTGCATCTGGCGCGGAGCCAGGTTGGCGACGCAAATCACCAGGCGGCCGACGAGCTCTTCGGGCCGGTACGCGCTTTTGATCCCCGCGAACACCGTGCGGCGGACATCGCCTCCCAGGCCCAGGGTCAGCCGCAGCAGCTTCTTGGATTTCGGCACCTCTTCGGCTGCCAGCACGCGGGCCACACGCAGGTCGACCTTGGCAAAGTCGTCAAACGCGATCGTGTCGCCCAGCGGCTCGCCCGCCAGCGCATCGCCACCACCGGCAGGCGCATCACCGCCGGCAGGCGCATCGCCACCGCCGGCAGGCGCGTCGCCACCGCCGGCAGGCGCATCGCCACCGCCGGCAGGCGCATCGCTCTGGGGCCCTTGCAAGGGGCTTTCTTCACGGCTGGCGGCGATCATGGCTTCCACCTGCGCTTTCTCGACGCGCGTCAGCATGTGCGCGAACGGGGCAACGGCACTTCCGGTAAGCGGCCGCTGCGACTCGTTCCAATGCTCGATCCGCCGGCCCAGCAGTTCGCCGGCTTGCCGGGCCAGGCCGGGGAGCACCGGGGCCAGGTAGACGGCCAACTGCCGGAACAGGTTGAGTGCCACCGTACAGACTTGTTGCAGCTCGCCGGCGCGGGCCGGGTCTTTGCGCAATGTCCACGGGGCGCGTTCTTCCACATACTTGTTGGCCCGGTCGGCCAGGACCATGATCTGCCGCATGGCCCGGTTGAAATCGCAGGCGTCGTAAGCGGCGGCAATGCTCTGGCCCTCCGCCGCCGCCTGCTCGAACAGCCCGCCGTCCTCCGGGTACGTGTCGGCAAGCCCGCTCGGCTGGGCCAGGCGGGCCGTCCGGCTGGCCAGGTTGACCACTTTGCCGACCAGGTCGCCGTTGACCTTGGCCACGAATTCGTCCAGCCCCAGGTCCAGGTCGTCCAGCTTGGGCGTGAGCTTGCTCGCGTAGTAATAGCGCACGTACGCCGGGTCCAGGTGTTCCAGGTAAGTCGACGCCCGCACGAAGGTGCCCTTCGTCTTCGACATCTTTTCCCCGCCCACCGTCAGGAATCCGTGAACGTGTACCATCCTGGGCAGATTGAACCCGGCCGCGTGCAGCATCACCGGCCAGAACAACGTGTGAAAGTAGGTGATGTCCTTGCCGATAAAGTGATGCACCTCGGCCTGGTTGTTCCGCCACCAGGAGTCGAAGTCCTCGCCCGTGCGGCGGCACCACTCCTGGGTCGAAGCGATGTAGCCGATCGGAGCGTCGAACCACACGTACCAGTAGTGGCCCGGCGCATCGGATATCTCGAAACCGAAGTAGGGCGCCGGCCGCGAAACGTCCCAGTCGCGCAGCGGCTCTTTCAAAAACGCCGCCGCCAGCCACCGGGCCACGTCGGCCTGCAAGTGCCCGCCCGTTTGCGTCCATTCTTCCAGGAAGCCGTGCATCTGCTCGGTGTTAATAAAGAAGTGCTCGGCGGCCCGCAGCTCCGGCCGCGCCCCGGACAGCGCGCTGACCGGGTCGATCAGCTCCGCGGGGCTGTAGGTGCTGCCGCACTTGTCGCAGCTATCGCCATACTGGTCCGGGCTGCGGCAGACCGGGCAGGTCCCCTTCACGAATCGGTCGGCCAGGAACGTGCCGGCCTGCGGGTCGTAAAGCTGGGTCACCTCGCGCTGGAAGATCAGCCCCTTCTTCCGCAGCGCCGCCCAGATCTCGCCGCACAGCTCCCGGTTGTCCGGGCTGTGCGTGCTGCCGTAGTTGTCGAACTCGATGTCAAAGCCGGCAAAGTCCCGCCGATGGGCCGCCTGCATGTCGGCGATCAAGGCTTCTTCGCTGCGGCCTTCCTGGCGGGCACGGATCATGATGGCAGTGCCGTGCGTGTCGTCCGCACAGATATAGACGCAACGGTGGCCCTGCAGCCTTTGAAAGCGGACCCAAATGTCGGTCTGGATGTACTCGACCAGGTGCCCGATGTGGATATGGCCGTTGGCGTACGGCAGGGCACTGGTGACAAGGATGCGTCGCTGAGTCATGCTCGGTTCGTAATCCAAAGACCGCGCTGGGTGGCTGGGGCAAAGCGATAAGCGTGCCCCAGTTGCGATGTGAGGAAGCTATTTTTCGGCCGATCCTGAGTCATGCTCGGTTCGTAAACAAAAGACCGCACTGGGTGGCTGGGGCAAAGCGATAAGCGTGCCCCAGTTTTCGT
>JBBDYJ010000044.1:0-10951 GCA_040901675.1 Pirellulales bacterium
CCGGGTGCTCGGGCGGCAACTGCCGCAGCTTGTACTCCGGCTCGGGAAACATCCGTTCGATGACGTCCTTGAAGCCCTTGTCGAATCCCTTATTAAGATCCTCGCCGCCGCAGCAGCTTTCGGCGAAGATGAAGCCGCCCCGGTTGACGTACTCCCGCAGGTGCCGCACTTCCTCGTCGCTGAATTGGGGCTGGAGGTTGCCGCTGATGAACAGCACCGGCGCTTCGAGCAGGTCGTCCGGCTTGGCAACCTTCGAGTCGATCACCTGCCAAGTCAGCTCCCGCTCCCAGCGCGTTTCGATGTAGCTGGTCAGGTTGGCCAGGTCGCTGCGATGGTGGTTCCAGTCGCCGGCCGGGAGGTGCTTCAGCTTGGCGGCCAGCACGGGCCGCCGCCCCTTGGCCAGGAACAGCAGCGACAGGGCGGTGGCCACGCGGGTATCGTCCTCGGCGAGCCCGGTGCCTTTCCAGAAGCCCGACAGCTCATCCTGGCTTTTCACCAACAGCGCGGCCCCCTCGCGATACCAATCGTGGCGGCCGATGAACCGCTGGTTGGTCAGCCGGCCCACCCGCTCGACCCCGTAAAGGTAGTACAAGAGCCACTGATGATCGCCGGGGTTGCTATGGACGGTGAAGGCCCGCGCCATCCAGGCCTGCGCGCGGTCGATGGCCGTGTTGTCCTCTTGCTCGCCGCAGCAGACGACGCGTCCCTGCTCAAGGCGGGCGTCCCCTTCGTTCAGCTTATCTGCCGTAATGATCAGCGAGGCGATGCCGGCGCAGGTCATGCTGCCGGTGCCCGGGCTGCCGGGTTTGTAGCCCCAGGAGCCGTCGTCGTTCTGCGTCCTCTGCCAGTAGTCGAGGGCCATCTGCCAGGTCTGGTTGTTCACCGGCACGCCGATCCGCTGCGCTTCGTGCAGTGCCAGCAGGGCAAATTGAGTATTCGAGTTGTCGCCGCCGGCCTGCGGATACCCCCAGGCGCCCTTCAGGGGCCCGGCGCGGTTCTGTTGCTGCTCGAACCAGAGCACGTTGCGGCGGACCAGCGCCTGGCTGGTCTTCGGCTCGGCAGCGCAGAAGACCATGGTCTGGAGGGCGGCCGCGTAGGTCATTTTCGGCTCGTGCCCACGCAGATAATTCAGCGCGGACTGCACCTGGGAATCTTCGGCGGGAACGCCGCAGTTGAGCAGCGCCAGCGTGCAAAGCGCGCTAATCCCGCCTGGGTGGCCGCCGCGCTCGGGCCACGAGCCATCGTCTCGCTGCTCGCGCCGGAGGTAGGTCACGCCGCGTTCGATCGACTGGCGGACCTCCTCGTGCCGGATGTCTGCCCGCGTCGATGCCGGCGCGGCAAGCCACGAGAGTACGATCAAGAACGGCAGCAGGCCGCGGCCTTGGCACATGGTCGGCTTTCCTGGCGTTCAGCGGGCGTCTGATGTGCGGCGAGCCATCGATTCAGCTTAGCCGACCGGGTGCCCGCCCACCAGCTTTGCCGAGCCGGGCAGTCCAACGAGTTGCGGGCACTTGCCGCAAACCCGAGAATAAGCGGCATGGAAGCACCTGAGCCAAGTAAGCCGCAGAAGCGGCGGTGGGGCTGGCGGCACTACAGCATCTCAGCGCTGCTGGTCGTGGTGACGCTCACTTCTCCGGCTCGTAGTGAAGCTCAAGCCCGTCCCTGTCCTCGTCTACGTAGATGCCGACGGAACGCGGGTCAAGCTCCTGGAAGCGGTTGCGCGCCGTGGCCAGCTTATAGCCGCCGATCGAGCAGATCAGGCTTAAACCCTCTTCGGGCACCCCGCGAAACTCGAAGCTGCCGTCAGGTCGCAGGATCGCGGTCTGGGAGTCCCAAGCGTCTTCGCGGTTGAGCATCAGCCGCGTGCCCTCTGGGACATCGCGGCCATCGGTCAGCAGCACGCGCCCCGCCAGGCGGTACGATGGCCCCAGCGGCAGGGTCCCCAGGTTGGTCACGGAACCGTCTTGGCCCACCTCGATCCGCTGGATCGGCAACGCCCCCAGGTCGGCCGGACCTTCCATGTTCGTGTAGATAAAGTACGTTTGGCCGGCCGCAACGTTCTGGAACTCGAAGCTGCCATTCGCGTCGGTTCCGATCAGCTCGTGCCCCACAAAGCTCTCGGCGCCGCGGTCCGTTTGCACCAGTCCCACCGTCAGACCGGAAGCCGGGCGGCCGTCGCGCAGAAGCCTGCCCCGGACCGTGACGCCGGAAGCCAGCGTCAAGTCGTGCGGCTCACCCAGCGGAAGCAGCACGAACTTCTGTTTGGCGTGGCCGCGGGCGGCGACCTTAACGTCCAATCCTTCCGCGGGCTGGCCTGTGGTAATCAGGAACTGGCCGGCCAGGTTGGTAACGGAAACAGGGTCAACGCCCGGCATGGCGCCCCACCAGCGGCGCTCGGCGGTTTGGATGCCGAAGGGCTCGACGATCGCCCCCACGATCGGCTTGCCGTCCGGATCGAGCACGCGGCCCCGCAACTGCTGCCCCGCGGGCGCCACTGGGAGCGGCTCCATCACAATTTCCAGCGGAGCCTCGGCCGGATCGAGATGGTCCGTCAACTTCGGCCGGCACCCCTCGGCCACCATCAGCACGCGGAACAGCAGCTCCGGGTCGAGCGACTCGATGCGGAAATTGCCGGCGTCGTCCGTCTTGCTCTGCTTGACGCAGTCGGCGTAGCACGACGGGCAATACACGCTGGTGCCGAACTTCGGCCGGGCCGTGTAGATGAAGACCGTCGCTCCGGCGAGCGGCTCTCCGTCTTGCGATAGTACGCGGCCCGCCAGGTCCGGACCCGCAACCTCCGCCGCGGCGAGCAGGCAAACGGAAACGAGCAATGCGGCGTGCATGGGAGACCTCCGGTTGAAGGTGCAAGGACTATCGCATGACAGGTTCGAGCTTCGGCGGTCGAATACAACTCCTCAGCGTTGCCCGGCCCGCTGCAGCTTCGGATCGAGGACGATTCGCACGTCCGTTTGGCCGGGCTGGATCCGGACGATGGCCGGGAAGCGGATCCGGCGATCGGTCGCGTCGTCCGGCAGACGGATATATGCCATCAACTGCAGCGGCGAGCTCGGCAATCTGGGGATCGTGAAGCGCCCGTCCGGGCCGGTCGGCTGCCGCGTAAAGCCCCCGGCGATCGAGCCGCCCCCCTGCTCGCTCGCCGAAACGGTCACCCCCGCGACCGGATTGCCGTCCGGATCGACAACCACGCCCGAGACCGATGCGTCGAGGACCAGGAACTCAAATGGCGGCAGCTCCCGCTCTTCACCGGGCTCCAGCTTAATGTTCACGATTCCCCCCTTTGGCTGCTCGCGGCCGATGTTGGCCGACACGAACAGTTTCTGCCCGGCCTGGACCGGCTCGAGCCGGTAGCGACCGTGCTCGTCCGTGACCGCCCCTTCGCCGGTGGAAGCCAGGCCCGGGCCTCGGCCCGCGAGGTCCGCGCGTTCGACCATCAAGTAAACGCGCACGCCGGGGTACGGTTTGTCGCCGAGCAGCGCCTGTCCCGTAATGCTGGCGGCCTGCTCAAGCTTCACCTCGATCGAGACCTCGCGCGTGACTCCCGTTCCAGTGGCTTCTTCAGCTTCTTCCGCCGCGGCAACCTGGACTTTCCCCATCAGCTTCCGATCGGAGTGCGTGACGATCAATTCCGGCTGGGTTGCGGCCGGCAGGCCGCCCAGCGAGAAGCGGCCTTCCTGGTCGGTTGACGCTGTTTGCTGCCTCCTGCGATACGAAGGGTCGCGCCAGGTCACTCGAGCACCGCCGACGGGCAGCCCCTCGGGATCGAGAACCGTTCCTTCGATCACCAGCCCACGGCCAAGCTCGAAGCGGAGGCCGTCCAGCGCCTGGCCCGGCACAACGTCCACAGTTTGACGATATCCGGCCCGCGGATCTTGGCGCTGCTGAACACGGTCGGGCACATCGTAGCCGTCGACCGGCCCCATAAGGTGAATGACTGCCTTGCCCGGCGGAACCGCCAGCCGGAACCTGCCGTCGGCATCGGTCGTGGCGGGCTGAGCCGCCAGCTCCGGCCGTGCCGCGTCGTCCGTAGTCCCTTCCGGCGGTCCCGCCTGATGGATGACCTGAACCTTCGGCACTCCGCGGCCCGTCTTCTTATCGACGACAATGCCGGTCACAATATCTCCCTGGGGGAGCGACAACTCGATCTCCTCGTGCATCTTGTCCGGCGAGAACCGGACATGCGTCGTGCGGCTTAAGTAGTCGCTGTCTTCGGGCGCTCGGGCCCAAACGTTGAACTCGTCTGCACGCATCCCATAAAAGGAGAAGCGGCCTTCTCCATCGGACACGGCATGTTGGCCGTAGCTTTCCCATGACAAGACCACCTTGGCGGCGGAAAGCGGCTTGCCGGTGTCGGCCAAAACCACGTGCACCTGGAGCGTCGGGCCGGCGATGAGCACGACCGTGAAATCGCCCGTGTGGACCGGCCGAGCCCGCTCCCGTCGCTCCCCTTTGGAATAAGACACATCGATGAGATCTGGTTGCTGCGCCGGCGTTGTGGCGGAATAGAACCCTTCCCGGACGAACCGCTTGTCATCCGTGGATAGGGCGATTCTCTTACCGGGCGGCAGGCCGCGGAATGCGAACCGGCCATTGGAGTCGGTGCGAACGGTGGGAGCGAGCTTTGAAAAGCCGAGGTCTAACCTGTCCGGCTCGGCGTTCGACTCGCGAGGCGGACTTCCCAAAGGAGCGATGCCCACAATTTGAACTTGCACGTTATCGGCCGGCCGCCCCATCTCGTCGACCAGCCGACCGCCGATCGTAGCTTCGGGAACAAGGACGACCTTCAACTCGGTTCGCTGCGTCGGCGCGGGCAGGTGCTGCCAACCGACGCCATAGCCATCGGCCATAACTACTACGTCCCATAAAGGTCCTCCCCAGTCGTTGCGGAACGGCGGGAACGCTACGCGTTCGAATCTGAACTCACCCTGCTCATTGGTTTTCGTCTCTGCCAGCACATCCTGCGGATGGCGCTCATAAGGATTCTCGCTGACGCGATAGGTCGCCGACTCCCTCAGGTACACCCGAGCGCCAGCCACGGGCGTTGCGTGTTGGTCGACGACCTTACCGGAAGCCGATATTGTCAGGGGCTGCTGAGGCGCTTCCTCTTCGGTTGCAGCAGACTTTTTCTCGCTCGGCTTTGGCGATTGCGAATCTAGCGCGTTTCCTTCCGCCGGCGCTGGTTTGGGCGTCTTGCCTTGCGCGCTGGCCTGCTGTGGCTCGGCCGAGACGCCAGGAAGCAGCACGACGGCCAGCAGCGCCACCAGCAGCGCGCCGGAAAGCGACATTCGCGAGGTGCGCCGCAGCCCGCAGTCCATAACCCGGGCCATGCGCGCCGTGAGCGGGTGCATTCGCTGTGCCGGCCACCACAACTCACTACCCGCACTGCAGATCTCGGCCAGGCGGTTCATGGCTTTCTCCCAAGATGTGCTTTACGCATCCGCGGCGTTTTGGCCGAGAGGCGGTTTCCGCTATCAGCCCCGCTTACTCTCAAGCTGCCTGAGCAACTGCTTCATTTCCTGGATATCCTCGGGCGAGACGCGGCCGATGTCGAGAAGCGAGGCGACCATGGCAACGCGGCTGCCGCCGAACAGCCGCTGGACCAGGCGGCCAAGAACTCGCCGATACGTCGGATCGGGTCGGCGCGTGGCGCGGTATACATGGGCCTTGCCGGTGGCGGCCTTGGCCCGCGCCACCAGATTCTTGGCCGCGAGCCGCTTGAGGAGCGTCAACACGGAGGCATGGCTCATCGGCCGGTAAGCAGCCAGCCGCTGCCGGATCTCGGCGGCCGTCAGATCGGCCTCCCGCCACAGGCAAGCCAATACCTCGAGCTCCGCATCGGGGAGCGACTGGGCAGCGGGGGCTCCGGCCGGCCGGGCGGACCGCGGCCGATTCAGTCCCACCGCGGGCTTGTTGTTTCCAGCTTGCCTGCCGCGCGTTGTCACCAGAAGCTCTCCAACAAGAAAGTGCGCTCATGAAAAGACAACGCCGATAAATTTAGACAACCGTCTCTTTTCTGTCAAGCAAAAAAAGACACGCGTCTAAAGGGAGGAGGTAACCATGCCCTAAGCCACCTAAGGGCGACACAACCGACGGCGACAACCTTGTTGTGCCCTTTCAGGGCGACTGTGCCTGGATGGGCAACGTTCCCAGGGCGGCGCTGCGCTCTGCCCTGGGCTGATGTGTCATTGCCCCTTCAGGGCGTCGACGGAGTGGAAAGCGCGGCAGGCTGCCAGTGTGCCCACATCGCGGCGCGGCCGGGCTGGAGGCTGGTGACTTGCATCTCCGAGCAGTCGGCAAGCCGCATCACGAACAACTGCCGCACGCCGCGGCGCTTCGAGCCGAACAGCAGCCACGTTCCATCGGGCGACGGCTGCGGATGATAGTGGAGCGTGCCGTCCGCGGATTTCGTGAGCTGCCTGGGTGCGCCGTCGAGCGTCGCTTGAAACAGCTCGACGCTTGGCCCGGCCTGTGCCGTGTAGAACACCGACTTGCCGTCCGCCGACCAGACCGGGATGTCGCTGCTGCCGCCGTGAAAGTCGGGCACGTCGAGAAACTCGATGACCCCCCGGTAGCCGCCGCGATCGGCCAGCTTCCGCAACCCCGTGCCGTCGGCCCGAACCAGGTGCGGATGGCAGTTGTAATGCTCGCCGCCAACGAACAGCACCCATCGCCCGTCCGGCGACCACGCCGGCGCGAAGTTGAACGGCTGGCCGGTCTCGACCTGAACCGCATTCGAGCCGTCGGCGTCCGCCAAAAACACCTGGTAGTCCTGGTGATAGGCAATCCGCCTGCCGTCGGGCGAGCTGCTGAAGCCGTACGTGAACTTTGTGGACTCCCGGGTCAGGTCGATCTTGTTCCGCCCGTCGCGGTCCATGCGAAACGGGTGCGAGTTGCCGTCGACCAGCGCCGTGAAGCCCAGCTTCGCCGGATCGTTCGGCCAGAAGAACAGGCCGCTGTTGTAGAAGCTGACGCGCTCGACCGCCGTGACGTTCGTCGCCCGCCCGCCGGCCAGATCGACCAGGTACGCATCCGACAGCCAGCCTTCCTCGGTGAAGCGGAACGTCTGGTGCGCTTCCTCCCACTCGGCGTTCTGCGGGCTTTGCCAGCCGCGGCCGATGATCGCCGTGCCGCCGTCCGGCGACCAGCCCGCGAACTGCGTCCAGGCGTCCGGCTCGCCGGCCAACTCGTCGGCCAGCAGCCGCCGCCCGGAACCATCGGCTTCGACCACCACCGCCCGCATCGTGCGGACGTTGGCGTGCCGGCCGCCGGGCACGTCGGTCCGCAGCTCGCTGTAGCCGATGAGCCCCGGCGGCAGTTCACTCACCTGCCTGTCCAGCTTGTGCACGGAGGCGGCGATGCGGTCCTCGATATCGCCCGCCCAGCGGAAGGCGGGGCGGCCGTATTCGTAGAGGCTCGATCCGCCTTCGTAGCCCCCTTCCTCCCAAACGCGGCGCGAGGGGATGTAGGCGATCATGTCGTCCGTGTAGCCGCAGACCCACGTGCCTGGGCCGAACTCGCGCTTGAACCGCAGCGCGTAATCGACCACCGTCTCGGCGCCCATCCCGATGACCAGCATTTCCCGGCCCAGCCGCCAGGCGTGCACCGGGTATGGATACGACGCGGGGAACTTTTCCCCCTCGTCGAGCTTTTGCAGCATGCGGGCGGCCCAGCGCCCGCGGATGGCATTGCCGTCCTGGAGTACGGCGTGCAGATCTTCGCGCGTGACGACTTTCAGGTACGGCAGCTCGACGTGCTCGAACGCGGTCCGCAGGCCCGGCGACACCGGCTTCAAGGGCTGGTCGATCGCTTGTTCGACCGCGGCCGCCAGCATGTGCCCGTAACGCTGGCACAGCTCGACGGTGCGGCGCGGCAGCGGGTTCTGGTCGCCGCCGCACGTGTTGACGAACATGGCCGTGGCGCCCGGGTGGTTCTTTTCCAGCTCGAGCTGCGCGAAGCCCGGATAGTCGCCGCACCAGGTGAGAAAGCTGAGCGTCGTCGGATGGCAGGCGTAGCCGAAGAGGATCGCCTCCAGCCGGCCGTCGGGCCGAGTCACGGTCATCACCGGCACCGAGTGATCGACCGGCCCGGCAAGCGGCGTGCCTTTCGCCAGCAGGGCGGGGACGTCCGCCTCGTTGTTGTTGCGGCGATTCACGGCAAAGGTGGTATGTCCCTCGCCGATCGCCAGGTGCGCGGGAGCGAGGTCCGCGAGCGCCTCGCCGACCATCGCGACGAGCTGCGTCACCATCAGCGCGGTGTACTCGTTCACCAGCTCGACCTGCTCGGGCTCTACCGGATAGTAATCGACGAGATCGTCCCCCAGCCGCGGGCCGCAGTGGTTGTGCGAGAAGGTGATCATCACCTGCCGGCGCTGGAGGCCGAATTTCCGCTCCAGCTCCTCGAACACCCGGTCGCTCATCCCCTTCGGCACGCCCTGGAAATCGCTGGTCACGAGGACGGCGCGGCGGCCCTGCTCGTCTTCCAATGCCAGCGCCTTCATCCACAGGTCGTGCAGTTTGCCGTCGGGCACGCGTTTCGATCCGTACCCGGCAAGCCAGACCGCCTTTTCCGGCGTGATCACCGCCTTGGCGACGCCCGCCTTCCACTGGGGTTCGGCAGCCGCCGCGGGGCTCGCCAGGCCGCCGAGAAAGATGGCCAGCAGACCGGTGAAGACGACAAGGGGACCAGGCGACACGGCGACAAGGGGAACGCGGCGGGAACCGACCAAGGCTGGGGCATGATTATCGCTTTGCCGCAGGCGCCGAGGGTGATTCATTTTGTCCTCCCAGGATCGGCGAAAAACGACTTTCCTTACATCAACTGGGGCACGCTTATCGCTTTGCCCCAGCCACCCTGCAGGAGCTATTCTTCAGTCGCCTCCCACGCAGTTCCGAGCGACATACATCGTAGCACCTGGGCCGACGTGCTGGCGACCGTCTACCACCTGCTGGGCATCGACCCGGAGACCCTGATCCACGATTCGCTCAACCGGCCCTTCCCGATCGCCGGCTCCGGCGTCGTCCGCGCCGAGTTGTTGGCATAGCGTCCGGGTTTGCCGGCGAGAAATCATCCCGCCGCGCCGCCACGAGGCGGCGATTCTCGCACACGGACCCGCGCCCTGATAGAATCCTAAGAGGCGTAACATTGCATCCGCCGAAGCTCTTCGGCCGGCCGGTTTTCCAACACGATGTTCTCGCCGCCGGCCCGATGATGCTGCGCATTGTTGGGGAGGCTTTGCGGCATGGCCCGCTGGATCATCTGGTCACAGGTTATCATCGCCTTCGTGGTGCTCCTAGCCACGCTCGCGGATCGAGGAACCGTCTCGCGGTCAATGTTCCCTCCGCAATCGGTCCTGATGTTCTGCTTCTTTTCTATCCCGGTCATGCCAGTCGTGGCGATTGTCATCGGGAAGCAGCAGGATGATGGTTCGGGCCAGCTCGTGGCGGCGGTTGCGAGCATAGGGCTTGCCTTGGCCACCCTGTTTGCGTTTCTTCCCATGGTGCAATAGACCCGCGCTGCCGCGGGCCGGGTGGGCCGTGGCCGTAGCTGCTGAGTCGACACATGGACCCTGTAGTCTGTGATTCCTGCGGCAGTCGGTTTTCCGTCAAGGACCTGACCGAGGACCACTACGGCGCCCTGGACGACCAGCACTATTACCAAGAGTTCGCGGAAGAATTGCGGATGCTGCTGAAGGTGAAGCAGTTTTACCGCCGACACCCGGAGGCCGAAGGACGCATTCGACCCCATTTCCAGCGCGTGCTGGAATCGGACGATCCGGAAGTGATGGAGAGCCTCTGTGCTGGGAGGCCCTTGGACGAGATCGAACTCCCTCCGGAGGAACTGCCCTTGGCGCTCGCGGAAGACGAAGCGGAGGTCGTAGAGTACTTGAGGCACAACGGTTTCTCGCTCGGCCCCCGGATGCGGTTCGTCTCCGAAGAGGTTGCTCGGCTCGCAGGCTGCGTGAGGTTCGTGGCGTGCCCGCGTTGCGAGATGGGACGGCTGCACGTCCCGCCCGAGAACTGGGACGAGTTCAGCGCGCGCAACGAGATCACCTGGTTTCGGCCCCATTGGCATTCCTTCGACAGCGACGGCGCTCTGCATGTGAGGACTTCCGGATGGGAGGGAGATTCGCACTGGACTGGCAAGACTACGATCACCCCCGACGCGCCAGACTACGCCTTCTGGTGCTGGCTTGTCGCGCAAGAGAGATTCCATCGGCTGGTGAACGTGGACGAGTTGCCGGCCCTCCGCGAGGAGTGGTCGCGCATAGCTGATCGCGGCCGTTGAACAAGGGATTGGCATGCCCTGCTCCTCGGCGACCGGTAAGCCGCGGCAATGGACCATCCGTCAGAACCAGCCACGTTCTCGAGAGAGACTCGGGCGATGTCGCTACCGGTTTGGAACCCGTTGACCAAGATATGGCGGAAGATAATCTTACGCTCGCCGCCGGAGCCAGCCGACCGGTCGACGGTGGGACCGCCGGTTAGCGTTTTTACGTACGTCTCGGATCCGCTGGATGGCTCCGCTCGCGATGGCAAGGCGACTTTGGTCGGACCGCCGGTAACCGTGATCGAAGTACCGCCAATCGAATAAGGTGGATATTCCTCCCCAAACCCCACTCACTGGTGCAGCGCGTAGAGCACGACGTTCAGCCCTAGCCGGGCGGCGTCTTCGCGGGTGTAGCCGGGACACTCGATCGACTCGTGTTTCTCCAAGGCGCAACTGATGTCGTAGCGCGAGAAGATCACCCCGTAACGCTCGCCGACCTTGATCCCCTCCAACTCCGGCTCGACCTGCCGCACGGCCGCCCTCAAGGGACCGTCGGGACCGCGGCGCTGGGGGTCGCGGCGGGAGACCGTCTTCAAGTCGAAGCCGCCAAGTTGGCTGCTGAACATCGGGTGCGAGGCGGGGATCGCCTCCAGGCTCCGCTCCGGAA
>JBBDYJ010000045.1:0-1607 GCA_040901675.1 Pirellulales bacterium
GTTTTTCGCCTCGACGGAATTGGTCGAGCTAGCTACAACAATCGACATGTCGGAAGGACCAGCCAGTTCGTTGCACATTTTCCGGCAGCCGGAGCTGTTTGAGCTGCCGCTGAGGGATGCCATGTCGCCAGCCACGGAAGAACCAGCGGGCGGGGGGCTGCCCCGCTTGCGGTGTGCGGAGCGGAACCAGGTGGAGTTTCGAGCCTTCGCCTGGAACGATCTGTTGCCGGAGGATCATCAGGCGCGGATCGTCTGGGATTATGCGCAGCAGGTGGATTTGTCGCCGCGGTACGAGGCGATCTTGGCGGTCCAGGGGCGGCCCGGCCACCCGCCGGCCGACCCGCAGATTCTGTTCGCCCTGTGGCTGTATGCCACGCTCCGCGGGATCGGCAGCGCGCGGGAACTGGCCCGCCGCTGCGACCCTCAAACGGGTGAAGTGGCCTTTCTGTGGATCTGCGGCGGCGTCTCGGTCAATCACCATACGCTGAGCGATTTCCGCGTGGCCCATGTGGCCCTGTTGGACGGGGTACTGACCGAGAGCATCGCCGTCTTGCGGCACGAAGGCCTGGTGACGATGGAGCGCGTGGCCCAGGACGGGATGAAGGTGCGGGCCAGCGCGGGAGCCGCTTCGTTCCGCCGCGAGCCGACGCTGCAGGAGCATTACCAACAGGCCCAAGCCCAGGTCGAGGCTCTGAAGCAGGAGTTGCAGTCGGATCCGGGGGCGGCCAAGAGCCGTCAGCAAGCCGCTCGCCAGCGGGCTGCCCGCGAGCGGGCCGAGCGACTGGCCAAGGCTGTGGAGGAACTGCCGCTGGTTCGCGAGCAGAAGAAGGGAGAGGAGGCCAAGCAGGAGGCCCGCGTCTCGACGACCGATCCGGAGGCGCGGGTGATGAAGATGGCCAACGGAGGCTACAACCCGGCTTACAACGTGCAACTGGCGACCGACACCGCCACGCAGATCATCACCGGCGTGGACGTGACCAACTCCGGCGGCGATCAAGGCAAGCTGGCTCCGATGGTCGAGCAGCACGTCGAGCGGTACGAGCAAGCCCCTCCGGAGATGCTGGTCGATGGGGGCTTTGCCAAGAAGGACGACATCACCGCGGTCAGCCCGCCGCACGGCACGACGACCGTGTACGCTCCGGTGCAGAAGTCGAAGAAGGAGGACGTCGATCCCCACACGCCGCGCGACGGCGACAGCCCGGCCGTGGCCGAGTGGCGGACCCGCATGGCGACCGCGGAAGCCAAGGAGATTTACAAGGAGCGGGCGGCCACGGCTGAGTGCGTCAACGCCCACGCCCGCAACCGCGGCCTCCAGCAGCTGCGCGTCCGCGGCCGGCTCAAGGTGTTGGCAATCGCGTTGTGGTACGTCCTGGCACATAATCTGATTCGCGCGGCGACACTGCGCGCCGAGCGCTTCGCTTTGGCCTGTTAACCGCATCAGGGAGGAAAACTGCTCAAAATAGGAAGGTTGCTCGTCAACCCGACTGCCTTCCGCGTCCCGCGACAACTCGCCAACCGCCACTGTCGGCCCCAAAAAACCAAACCCGGCCGCCGCACAAGGCCAGCCCGAAACCATCCGCCACGAGCCATTCATTCACGGCCTCTCA